>NZ_BAAAYO010000010.1:0-411309 GCF_039536325.1 Paenibacillus hodogayensis | reverse complement strand
GTATCGTAAACGGCAAGGTGGGAGAAACCGGTGGATTTGTTTACTTACGAGGATGAACATAGCCCGAAGGGGAGGCTGCTCGCCGACCGGATGCGGCCAAGGACGCTGGCGGAATATGTCGGACAGGACCATTTGGTCGGGCCCGGCAAGCTGCTGCGCCGGGCGATTGAAGCCGACCAGGTCAGCTCGATCGTGCTGTACGGACCGCCCGGCACGGGCAAAACGACGCTCGCCGGCATTATATCCAACGCGACGAACGGGGATTTTGTGCGGCTGAATGCGGTTGACGCCTCCGTGAAGGACGTGCGCGAGGTGATCGAGCAGGCGAAAGCGAACAAGGCGATGTACGGCAAGAAAACGATTCTGTTCCTGGACGAGGTTCATCGCTTCAATACGGCGCGGCAGGACGCGCTGCTGCCAGCGGTGGAGCAAGGCATCATTACCTTTATAGGAGCGACGACGGAAAATCCGTTTCACCACGTCAACGGGGCGCTGATGTCCCGCTCGACGCTGTTCGAGCTGAAGGCGTTGAACCGCGAGCATTCGCTTGCGGCGATGAAGCGGGCGCTGGCCGACCGGGAGCGGGGACTCGGCTTTATGCCGATCGAAGCGGAGGAGCAGGCTTTGCAGCATGTAGCGAGTATGGCCAATGGCGACATTCGCCGCGCGCTGAATGCGCTCGAGCTGGCCGCGCTGACGACGCCCCCCGATCCGGATGGAACGATCCGCATCACGTTGGAGGCGGCCGAGGAATCGATCCGCAAGCCGACGATCAAAGCCGACGAGTCCACGCAGTACGATGTGCTGTCCGCGTTCCACAAAAGCGTACGCGGGTCGAGCGACGCCGCCTTGTACTGGTTTCTGTACGCCGTGGAGAAGCTGGGGATGGACCCGATGACGTTTCTGCGGCGGCTGATCGTCGCGTGCAGCGAGGATATCGGGCTGTCCAATCCGCAGGCGATGGTGCAGGCTGTGACAGCCATGGACGCTTATCACAAAATCGGCTGGCCGGAAGCGAAGTATAATATCGCCCAGGCCATTCTTTTCGCGGTGGAAAGCCCCAAATCCAACTCCATCCCGCTGGCAATCGCCAACGTCATGCAATCGTTCGAACGGACGAAATCGGCGGACGTGCCGCTCCATCTGCGCGACACGCATTACCAGGGAGCGGTCCGGCTCGGTCATGCAGGCTACAAATATCCGCACGATTACCCCGGCCACTATGTGGACCAGCAGTATGTGCCGGATGCGATCCGCGGAGCGGTGTTTTTCGAAGCGTCGGATCAGGGTACGGAGGAGAAAATGAAACAAAATCAGCAGCGCCGCAAAAATGCCGGACGGGGATAATCCCTGCCCGGCTTTCGTTTTGTAGCTTCCAAAAACTTTCGTTTCGCCAAACGGGTAAAGGCCGATACAGGGCATCGTGAAGCGGAATAAACGTCTGCCGGCTGCGGTGATTGTCTATAAAAAGCATCGAAAGACTGGCTCGAAAAAGGGAGCAAGCTGGCTAAAAGTTTTCCTTGACAAAAAAAGTTGCAGGAGTACAATTTGAAGTGTAAACAGCGTGGGTCTCCGATCGCCCGACTGGCATTTTATAGCGGGGGAGCATTCGGGAGAGCCTATAACTGCGAGAAGGTTTTCTTGCACGCAGCAAGTTTCGTATGGCAAACATATTTTACATTATACAACTTCATTCTTGGAAATCAGGTGATCATCATGAGCGACAATGCATCCAATGCGCCGCTTAAAGCCGAGGAGGGCTGGAGACGTTCCAGAACGATGCCCTCGCTGCCCGAAGTGCATGGCAGTCTTTCTATTCCGAAATCCGGCTCCTGGATCAAAAAGTTTCTCGCCTTCGCCGGACCGGGCTACCTCGTGGCGGTAGGCTACATGGACCCGGGCAACTGGGCGACCGATATTGCCGGAGGTTCGATGTTCGGCTATTCGCTGCTATCCGTCATCTTGCTGTCCAACCTGATGGCGATCGTCCTGCAGGCGCTGGCCGGCAAGCTCGGTATCGTAACAGGCCGCGATCTGGCTCAGGCGTGCCGCGACCATTACAGCAAACCTATCGCTTTCACGCTGTGGATCTTGTGCGAGCTGGCGATAGCGGCTTGCGACCTGGCGGAGGTAATCGGCTCGGCCATCGCGCTTAATCTATTGTTCGGCATCCCGCTCGTGGCCGGGGTCGTCATTACGGCGGTCGACGTGCTCGTGGTGCTGCTGCTGCAAAATAAAGGCTTCCGTTTCATCGAGTCGCTGGTCGTCATTCTGATCGTCACGATAGGCGGCTGCTTCGCTGCCGATATCTTCCTCTCCAAACCGGATGTGGGCGGAATTATGCAAGGCTTCGTGCCGACGACCGACATCGTCACCAATCCCGCTATGCTGTATATCGCGATCGGCATACTGGGGGCGACCGTTATGCCGCACAATCTGTACCTGCACTCGTCCATCGTCCAGACGCGCCGGATCGAGCAGACCCGGGCGGGCAAGAAGCAGGCGATCCGCTTCGCCGCTTGGGACTCCAGCATCGCGCTGTGCTTCGCCTTATTCATCAATGCGGCGATTCTGATCGTATCCGCCGCGACGTTCCACAAAGCGGGCATGACCGAAATCGCCGAGATCGGCGATGCGTACCGGATGCTGACGCCGCTGCTCGGAACGACGCTGGGCAGTATCTTGTTCGGCGTGGCGCTGCTCGCTTCGGGTCAGAACTCAACGTTGACCGGGACGCTGGCCGGACAGATCGTAATGGAAGGCTTCCTTAACATCCGTCTCGCTCCATGGCTGCGCCGGCTCATTACCCGGATGATCGCCATCGTGCCTGCCGTCATCGTGACGGCTGTAGCAGGCGAGAAGGGAAGCGCCGAATTGCTGATCCTGAGTCAGGTTATTTTGTCGCTTCAGCTTTCGTTTGCCGTCGTGCCGCTCGTCCAGTTCACAAGCGACCGGAAGAAGATGGGGGAATTCGTCAATCCGCTGTGGCTCAAGCTGATCGCCTGGCTCGTTACCGCCATCATTATCGTGTTGAACGCCTATTTGCTCTATTCCACCTTTTTTTGATTCGTTGCACGATGCAAAAAACCTCCAGCGCCGCGTTCGCGGTTCTGGAGGCTTTTTTACCGTTCATGAGCGGTGCAGATTCATCCGTCCGATTATACTTTGACGTCCTCGTGGACGAGCACGTTCCAACCGTACGAATCTTCCAGCTTGCCGTTCTGGATACCGGTAATGGTATCGTAAATTTTTTGCGAAATCTCGCCGGTGCGGCCTTCGTTGATCTTCATCGTATGCTCCAGCCAGTGCAGCTCGCCTACCGGGGAGATGACGGCCGCCGTTCCGGTGCCGAACGCCTCCTCCAGTTTGCCTTGTTGACTAGCCTCGTAAATTTCCTGAATCGAGATTCGGCGCTCGGAGAATGGGATGCCCCAGTCGTTCAACAGCCGAATGACGGAATCGCGGGTAACACCTGCAAGAATGCTGCCGTTCAGCTCCGGCGTGACAACCTCGCCGTCGATTTTGAAGAAAATGTTCATGCTTCCGACTTCCTCGATGTAAGCGTGCTCCTTGCCGTCGAGCCAGAGCACCTGCGCGAAGCCGCCGTGTTTCGCTTCTTCTTGAGCCTTGATGCCGGACGAGTAATTGCCCGCGGTTTTGGCAAAGCCGGTTCCGCCGCGTACGGCACGGACGTAATGGCTCTCGACGCTGATCTTGACCGGATGAATGCCTTCTTTATAGTAGGCGCCGACGGGGGACATGATGATGGCGAACACGTACTGCTTGGACGCCCGCACACCCAGACAAGGCTCCACGGCCATAATGAACGGACGGATGTAGAGCGACGTTCCTTCGGCGCTCGGCACCCAATCGCGATCGACGTTGATCAACGCCTTCACGTATTCCACGAAAGCTTCCTCGTCCATTTCCGGAATGCTCAGACGGTCGTTGGAAACGTTCATCCGCTGGGCGTTTTTATCCGGACGGAACAGCAAAATCTTGTTGTCTTTGGACCGGAACGCCTTCAATCCTTCGAAAATCGCCTGGCCGTAATGGAACACCATGGCGGCAGGGTCCAGCGTCAGCGGGCCGTACGGGACGATCCGCGGGTCGTGCCAGCCTTTGCCTTCGGTGTAGTCAAGTAAAAACATGTGGTCCGTAAACGTTTTGCCGAATTCCAAATTGGATTCGTCGGGCTTCGGTTTAAGGGAACTGCTCGGCTCGAAACGGATTGCGCTCATCTTTTGTCCCACTCCCTGATCGTAGAAATAAAAAAATGTCGAAATGGCGGTTCTTCTTCTACCTATTATATAGCTATTTTTATCATTGAACAATCCAATAGTTTCTATTATTATCATTGGTAATACCAATTATTTACGGGTGCAGGGAGGCGTTCGTATCGAGCTAAGGCACTTGGAATATTTTGTTGCGATGTGCGAGGAGCTGCACTTTACAAGGGCCGCAGAGAAGCTCGGCATCTCGCAGCCGACCCTTAGCCAGCAAATCCGCGCGCTGGAGTTGGAGACGGATACGCTATTGTTCGACCGAGTCGGCAAGAAGGTGATCGTCACCGAAGCCGGCAAGCTATTGTACCGGCATGCGCTGCGCGTCTTCGACGAGCTCGGGCAGGCGCAAAATGCGGTGCGCGAGCTGAAAGGGTTGAAGCAGGGAGAAATCCGGATCGGCTGCGCCGGCAACCATATGCTCGTCTCGCCGCTCATCTCGTTTCACCGGATGTATCCGGGCATTACAATCAACGCGGCCGAATTGAGTACCGAGGAGACGCGGCACGGGCTGCTGGACAACCGGCTTGATCTGGGCGTCGTGTTTCTTCCGGTCGAGGGCGAGCAATTGGAGAGCATTCCGCTATATACGGAAAATTTATGCTTGGCGGTCTCGGAAAGCCATCCGCTGGCGGAATATTCGCAAATCGGGCTGGAGCAATTGCGGGATATGCCGATGGCGCTGCTGCCGGGGAAGTTTCTGGTGCGTCAGCTGATCGACCGGGCGACGCAGACCAAAGGATTCCGCTTTCGCCCCGTTCTGGAACTGACGACGCTCGATTCGCTGCTTGAGCTTGTTGCCCGCGACGTCGCTTCGACTATTCTCCCGGAGACGTATTTGTCCGGCACCGGGCAGCAGAAGCGGATGCGCCGCATCCCCATCGTCAACCCGACTCCGCAGCGGGTCGTCGGGATCGTCTACCGCAACGACATCTTTATGTCTGCGGCTTCGCGGGCGTTTATCGACAATTTGCGGCAGTTGTTCTGAACGTGTCGTCCGGGATACCTCTGCAAGGCTGCGGCTTTGCGGGGGATTTATCTTTATGTGCCGGGTTGTATCCATTCGTGCCGGAGCCCGCGATCAAGTGAGTATTGTTGTGTAAGGGGTTACATGGCATGATCGCCTTGTCGGAAACGCCAGCCGCAGCGCCTGCGAAGACGGAGGAGAAGAAGCCGGTCGAGCTCGTTTTTTATTCTTACGAAAAACAGCAAGCTCCGGGACGACGCGTTCGACATAATCGCTTATTTGTCCTCGGATGAATTCCAAGAGCATCTGGCCAAACGGGGCATGCTGCCGGTGCTGAAAAACCGCGACGCCATCATGAAGCAGTTCGGCGCCGACGTGTCTTATTTGAAAAACAAAAACATCAGCGCGCTGCTGCCGAAACAATATACGCCTTCCGGCTACTCGTCGGCCAACCAGCTGATCGCCCAAAATATCGTGGTCGGCAAGTTCCAAGCCGCCTACAGCTCCGTCGCGCTTGGGGAATAAGACGTCAACACCGCGCTGCGCGAAGCGGGCGAGCAAGCGGACAAGGAGATCGAAGCGCTGCTGACCAGCCAAAAATAAGCTTGCGCAAGCGGCCGGCTTCCATGCACCGAACAAGCCCGCGATCGTCAAGATTGCCGGGCTTGTCGGCCGTTGCCGGAAGGCATGCGCGGGAGTGCTTGTAATGCCCCGCCCTTTCATATTAAGATGGGAGGAAAGGGGAAGGGGCGCATGCGGCGTTAACGGACCCTTCTAGTGGATGCGCTTACAAAATGCATGCTGCGCCTGGAGGGAACAAACGGATGAAAGTGGCGGCTCGCAAACGATGGTTGTACCGAAGCAAGCTGCTGGCATTCACGCTCTTGCTCAGCATCGCGCCGGTGCTCATTCTCGGCGGAGTCTCTTCTTACACGGCTTCCGCCAGCCTGCAGGAGGAAGTCGACGCTCATCAGCAGAGCATTTTGCGGCATATGCAGATGCAGGTCGACGAATACAACGAGGACCTGCGGCAGGCGGGAATTATCCAATAACGTCAGCTCGAATGCAGGAATGAGAGAGGAGCCGTATGATGATCGGAGTAGAGGGATTAAAGGAACAGGCGGAACGGATGGAGGAGGAGTTGATCCGGCAGCGCCGCGATTTCCATCGCCATCCCGAGCTTAGCTTCCAGGAGTCCAGAACCGCCGGAATCGTGGCCGCTCGCCTGAGCGCGCTGGGCTTGAGCGTAAGGACGGGAGTCGGAGGCCACGGCGTCGTAGCCGAGCTTCGCGGGGACGGAGACGGCCCGACGATCGCGATCCGCGCCGATATGGACGCGCTGCCGATTACGGAGGAGACGGGGCTTGACTACGCCTCGGAGACGCCCGGCGTCATGCATGCGTGCGGGCACGACATCCATACGACCGTCCTGCTGGGCGCGGCACAATTGATCGCCGAGCGGAAGACCGGGCTGCGGGGAACGGTCCGGTTCATCTTCCAGTCGGCAGAAGAAATATTGGCAGGGGCAAAAGCGATGATCGAGCAGGGCGTCATGGACGGAGTGGAGGAAATCTACGGTCTGCACAACCTGCCGTCTCTTCCGGCCGGCACGATCGGCGTCAAGCCCGGCGTGCTGATGGGCTCGATCGACCGGCTGGATATTCGGGTGGAAGGCAGGGGCGGCCATGGGGGCTATCCGGAAACGTGCATCGATCCGATCGTGGCCGCTTCGGCGGTCGTGATGGCGCTGCAGACGGCGGTCAGCCGGGAAGCGCCGCCGACCAAAGGCGTCGTCGTCTCGCTCGGCACGATCCATGCGGGGACGGCCAACAATATTATTCCGGATTTCGCCGAGCTCAGCGGCACGGTGCGCAATCTTGACGCCGACTGGCGCGGAACGATGCCGGCGACGCTTGCGCGGATCGTCGAGGATACGTGCCGCGCGTACCGCTGCCGAGGCACTTTGCACTATACCGAGCAGGTGCCGCCGGTCGTAAACGACGACTCCCTGACGCGTTTCGTCTCCGGCGTATCCGATCGTCTGTTCGGGGCGGAGAAACGGTCAGAGCCTTTGCCGATGACATACGGGGAAGATTTCGCCGAATATTTGCGGTTTGCCAAAGGCTGCTTCTTCTGGCTCGGCTCCGGCCCGCAGAGCGGCGCCGAACGGGCGGCCGGGCTGCACAGCCCGCGATTCGATCCGGACGAACGCTGTCTCGCGGCAGGAGCGGCGATGCTGGCCGGGATCGCGCTTTCCCGGCTGTCTTGAAGCGCGAGGAACTTCCATCGCGGTCGTCCAGCTGATCGGAAGCGCCCCAGCTCTCTGTTCCCGAGCTCCCGACCCCGCGCGGGGGGCAGTTTGCCGCGCCGCAGCCTGAACATTGATACGACCGAAATGGTCCCGCCGGGCAAGCTGCCGGACGGGACCAGTGTGCGTAAGTGGAAACTTTTAGGTTGCGCCCTGCACCGTGAGCTTGTACATTAGTAAATGACGACAATGGAGAGGGGAATCGGCTGTATGCAGATGCAGAGCATCGCGATAGACCGTGCGTTGTTTCAGGGCGCCGTGTCGGTGGAGCAGAAGGAAGACGGCTGGAAGCCGTGGCGCATTCCGTATAAGGAGTTTTCGCTGTTTCCGCCCAACGGCATAGGCGGAACCGCCGAAATATCGGCCGGGGTTCGTCTGCGGTTTTCGAGCGATACGACGACGGTCCGTTTGGAGCTGGCTCAACTGGAAACCCAGGTGCAAGTTGATTTGATATACGGGGAAGATACACTCGTGACGCGCGAGCTGGAGCCGGGCCGCACGACGGTCGAGTTCGATGGTTTGCCTGGTCAGGAGAAGCTGATCGAAATTTATTTGCCGCAGAAGGTGCCGACGATCGTGAAAGCGCTGACGATCGACGAAGGCGCGGTCTGGAATATCCCCGATATTGCAAGAACGAAGTGGGTGACGTACGGCAGTTCGATTACACAGTGCAACGCGGCATTCAGTCCGGCCCGGACGTGGCCGGCTCTCGTGGCGCGCCGGTTCGGGCTTGATTTGACGTGCCAGGGATTTTCGGGTAACTGCCATTTGGAGCCGATGGTCGCGCGGCAAATTCGCGATTTGCCAGCAGACATCATTTCCCTCTGTCTCGGCATCAACGTGTATGGCGGCGGAACGCTGAACCGGCGGACTTTCCAAGCGGCTGTTATCGGCTTCGTGCAGATTATCCGCGAGAAGCATCCCGATACGCCGATCGTGCTGATGTCGCCGATCTGGTCGCCTTCGAGAGAGCAAGTCACAGGGGCCTCCGGCTTCACGCTTTCCGAAATGCGCTCGGAAATCGAGGACGCGACGGCAAGGCTGAGCGCGCTCGGCGATCAAAACCTGCATTACGTAAACGGCTTGACGATATTCGACGAAACGTCCGCCGAGCATTTGCCTGACCAGCTTCATCCGAACGGACAGGGCTACTCGATTATGGGCAGCAACTTCGGCAGTCTGGTCATGCAGCCTTTACTGGAGCGTTACGGGTTGGACCGCCGGCCGGCAGTGGCGAACGGGTAGACGATTATAATTGATTTTTCGCTCCGAGGCGATTGACAGGCGAATTGCCCGCATGATAACGTTACAGGGTATCTACCGATTGCGATTCGGAAAGGAGAGACCGTTATGAAGATCGAACAATTCCGCACTTTTCCCACACGGCGGGCTGCCGGTATGGAATTCGATCGTGACAGGTCTTTCCGAAGCGTCGGGATTACGTCGCGGACGCGTTAACGCGCCGCAAGGTTATCGCACAACGCATGTCGGGGCGCCGTCACGGATACTCGTGGCGTGCGCCTTTTGCATATGGCGAAGCACACCGCTCACGGGCGGTGTGTTTTTTGTAGGAAACGGATGGGTAGAGAGGAGAGAGACAACACAGATGCTTTCCGTAATACGCAAGCTGAGTTGGTTTTTCCGTCAGGAGTGGAGACGCTACACGGTTGCCGTGGTGCTGCTGGTTATATCCGGCGTATTGGAAATTATTCCTCCGATGCTGGTCGGCCGCTCGATCGATACGATTCATATCGGCGGGATGGACTGGAACGTTATCGTACTGACGCTGACGCAACTGCTGACGATTACGGCCGCCGCGTACATCATCAACTTCGCATGGCATTACAAGCTGTTCGGAGGGGCCTTCGTCGTCGAGCGCCTCATGCGTTCCAGGCTGATGCGCCATTTTTTGCGCATGAGGCCTTCGTTTTACGAACGCAACCGGACCGGCGATCTGATGGCGCTGGCCACGAACGATTTGCAGGCGGTGTCGCAGACGGCCGGCTTCGGTATCTTGACGTTCATGGATTCGACGCTGTGGATGATGACGCTGCTCGTGACGATGACCGTTTTCGTTTCCTGGAAGCTGACGCTGGCGGCGATCCTGCCTTTGCCGGCTATGGCGATACTCGTCAGCGTCTACGGCAAGTGGATTCATAAGCGGTTTATGGCCGCCCAGGACGCGTTCGGTTCGATGAACGACGGTGTGCTGGAAACGATATCCGGCATCCGCGTCATTCGCGCTTATGTGCAGGAAAGGGCCGCGGAAAGCCGGTTTGCGGCGGTCACGAAAGACGTGCTGGACAAAAATATCGCCGTCGTGAAGATCGATGCCCTGTTCGAGCCGACGATGAAAATATTGACCGGAGCGAGCTATCTGATCGGCCTCGGCTACGGCGCCTATCTGGTGTACCACAATGAGCTGACGATCGGCGGGCTCGTCGCCTTCAACGTCTATTTGGGCATGCTCATCTGGCCGATGTTCGCCATCGGCGAGCTAATCAATATTATGCAGCGCGGCAACGCCTCGCTGGATCGCGTCAGCGGCACGCTCGACTGGAAGCCTGACGTCGAGGAGCCGGAGGAAGAGAAGCAAGCCCGGGTGCCGGATCGGCCCGGCGCCATCGAATTCCGTGATGTTACGTTCCGCTACCCGTCCTCGTCGGTAGACAATTTGCGCGACGTCTCGCTTGTGCTCCAGCCCGGTCAGACGCTAGGCATCGCCGGGCGGACCGGCAGCGGCAAGACGACGTTGATGAAGCAACTGCTGCGCGAATATCCGCCGGCCCAAGGAACGGTTGCGATCTCCGGTGCTCCGATCGAGACGATCGATATGGATCTGCTGAAATCGTGGTACGGCTATGTGCCGCAAGAGCAGTTTCTATTCTCGCGGACCGTAAGGGCCAACATTTTGTTCGGCACCCGTCGGGGAGAATCGACGGAGGAGGAGCTTCAGAACGCGATCGCAGCTTCGGCGCTGGCCGGCGACATGGCGTTTTTGCCCAAAGGACTGGAGACGACGGTGGGAGAAAGAGGGGTATCGCTATCTGGCGGGCAAAAGCAGCGGGTATCGATTGCTCGTGCGCTTATCGCCGATCCGGACATCCTGATGCTGGATGATGCCTTGTCCGCCGTAGACGCGAGGACGGAAGCGGAGATCGTGAACAATATCCGGACGACCCGCGCCGGGAAGACGACCTTGATCGCCACCCACCGGTTGTCGGCCATTCAGGAGGCCGACTGGATCGTCGTCCTGGACGACGGCGCCATTGCCGAGCAGGGAACGCACGAACAGCTGATGGAACGGGGCGGCTGGTACAAAGAGCAGTACGAACGGCAGCAAGTGGACGCCAAACGCTCGGAAGGCGGTGATGCATAATGAGTCAGGAGCAGGAACATTACGATCTGGATATCGACAAGACGGCGGCCAATCCTCTGCGTACGCTGCGCCGGCTCGTCGGCTACGCGTTGCATTTCAAAACCCAGCTGCTGCTGGCGCTGCTTATGCTGACCGTTGCGGTCGGCACCGAGCTGGCCGGTCCGCTTGTGGCGAAGCGGCTGATCGACGTGCATATTACCGGCATCGAGAAGCCGTGGTACGTAACGGCGCAGAGCGATTCCAGCCGTTTCGCCGTACCGCTTGACGGGGCGCTTTACAAACGGACGGACCGCTTTGCCGAGGGCGAGGCGCGGGGGGCGGAAGCGCGCGTGCTGCAGGTCGGGCGCAGCTATTATTTTATCGGAGAGCCCGTTCTCTTCGACGGGCAAAGAAGTCTGACGGCTGAAGGCGGGTTGTTCATCAAGCGGGGCTCCCAGGAGAAAACGTACGCGGCGCGGGAGCTGACCGCCTCGGAGATGTACTCCTTCTTCCGCCCCGAGCTCGGCGGACTGATCTGGCTTTGTTGGGCCTATTTCGGATTGCTCGTCGTGTCGGCCGCTTTCTCCTACGGACAGCGATTCGTGCTTCAGGCAGCTTCGAACCGGATTATCCGCAATATGCGCAGCGACGTATTCGGACAGATGAACCGGCTGCCGATCCGCTACTTCGACAATTTGCCGGCAGGCAAAGTCGTATCGCGGATCACGAACGACACGGAGACGATCCGCGAACTGTACGTAAACGTGCTGGCCAATTTTTTTACCGGAACGATCTACATGGCCGGCATCTTCGTCGCTCTGTTCCTGTTGGACGCGCGGCTCGCGGCGATCTGCCTGTTCATCATTCCGGTGCTGGTGGCGTGGGTTTATATCTATGGCCGGAAGGCGAAGCGCTATAACCGGGCGATCCGTTCGGCGGTAGGCGAAATTAACGGCGTCATCAACGAATCGATCCAGGGGATGCCGGTCGTGCAGGCATTTCGCGGCGAACGGCGGATGGAGGCGGAGTTCGAGCTGATCAATACGCGGTTGTTCGCGTTCCGTAATAAGCTGCTGAGCCTGAATTCGTGGACCGGCTATAACTTGGTCGGGGTGATCCGCAATATCGCGTTGGTGGCGCTGATTTGGTATTTCGGCGGAGAAGCCGTGGCCAGTCCGGAGGCTGTCGTTACGCTCGGCGTGCTGTATGCGTTCGTCGATTACTTGAACCGGCTGTTCAATCCGATCGTCAACATCGTCAACCAGCTGCCGAATCTGGAAACGGCTCTCGTATCGGCCGAGCGGGTATTCGTGCTGCTCGACGAAGAAGGGGAGGACGTCTCCGACCGCAGCATGCTGCGATTTGCCGGCAACGTGAAATTTGACGATGTGGCGTTCGCTTACAAAGACGACGAGTATGTGCTCAAGGGCATTTCATTCGAGGCGAGCCAGGGCCAAACGGTGGCGCTTGTCGGCCATACGGGCTCGGGCAAAAGCTCGATTCTCAATCTGCTCTTCCGTTTCTACGATCCCAATTCCGGCAGCATTACGATCGACGGCACCGATACCCGCCAGCTGCCGCGCCAAACGATGCGCGAGCATATGGGCATCGTGCTGCAGGATCCGTTCCTGTTCACGGGGACGATCGCGTCGAACGTCTCGTTGGACGATCCCGGCATCTCCCGGCAGCAGGTGGAGCAGGCGCTTGTCGATGTAGGCGCGGGACGTTGGCTCGCCCAACTGCCGAAAGGCGTCGACGAGCCGGTCATCGAGAAAGGCAGTACGCTGTCCGCCGGCCAACGGCAGCTTATCTCGTTCGCTCGCGCGCTCGCCTTCGATCCGGCGATTCTCATCTTGGACGAAGCGACGTCGAACATCGATACCGAAACCGAGGCGCTGATCCAGAACGCGCTCGAGGTCGTTAAGCAAGGGCGGACGACGTTCATCATCGCTCACCGGCTGTCCACGATCAAGAACGCGGATCTAATTCTTGTGCTTGATCGCGGTGAAATTGTCGAGCGGGGCAGTCACGACGAACTGATGCGGATTCAGGGAAAATATTATCAGATGGTTCAAATTCAGCAGGGGGAGCTTGCGCCGACCGTTACACGGTAACGGGGCGCAGCTTCTTTTTTTCTGCAGCGCGACATGTTCGGTCTTCACGGCGGCTGCCCGATTGACGGAGCGAAGGGGCGGCTTCCCCAATCGGCGATTTGTGCTATAATGCATAGGGGCTTGTGCAGCCCGGTTTAAGGGAAGGATGAGGACATGAACAAAAAAAGTAACGGTTCGAACCAGCAAGCATTGGTAGATGCGTTGCAGCAGCTCAAAAGCGAAGCGAAAAAGACGGAAGCCCGCGAAGAGGAGAAGCGCTGGTCGCCGATCGACGCGCCGCTTTCTCTCGAAGACGGATTATCCAGACTGACGAAGTCAGATCTTTCGGCCATCCGGTCGAATTGGAATATACGCGGGGCCAGCACGCTGAAAAAGCAGGAACTGATTGCCGTTTTGGAGAAAAATGCCGCCGCGGCGCTCGATTCGCTATGGCTGCTGATGGACGAGACGCAGTATGCGGTTATGAAGAAGGTTGCCGATAACGGCGGTCAAGCATTCGTCTCCTTGGAAGCGCACCAATTGGATTATTTCCAGGAGCGGGGCATGCTTTTTGCCGGTACATATGCAGGGGAAAAGACGCTGATTATGCCGCAAGAAATCGTCAAGCTATTCCGGGGATACGACACCAAGCAGTTGAGCGAGACGGCACGCCAGAATACGGAAACGATCACCCTTGCGCAAGGCATGCTCCACTATTACGGAATGATGAGCGTCACCGAGCTGTTGGATCGACTGAAGCCTCTGGTCGAAACGGAGTCGGAAACGTGGAAGACGATGCTTGTCCTCGAACAAGCGTCCGAGTATTACCGGTTGATGCGCATCGACGGCGAAACGATCATGCACGGCCGCGCATGGAATACGGAATTGATCCGGAAGGAGCTGGAGCAGCGCCCGACCGTGTCCCTTTATCCGTTCACCAAGGAGCAACTGCTGCGCGCGGGAGCGCCCGGCTTTTTGGATCGGTCTGCGAACCATGCGGCTCTTGTCGGCTTGCTGTTGAGCCATTACAACATTTCCGCAGAGGAAGCGGACTCCCAGGTAGAAGATATCGTATACAGCATCCGCAACGGCGGCGCTCTCGGTTCCTTGATGCAGCTGCTGCAAAGCCGCTTCGAGATTCACGATTTGGCGCTTGTTCAGCAGCTGATGGAGCATCTCGTCATTTTGTACAATGCGACCCGGCAATGGATACTTAAGGGCTACGCCCCGTCCGAGCTGTCGCCTTCCCGCAATGCGCCTGCCCGCCCGGTTCCGGCAAAAGGCGGTACCGTCATTGACTTTACAACGCGCAAAAAAGTCGGACGGAACGATCCTTGTCCGTGCGGCAGCGGCAAAAAGTTCAAAAAATGCTGTGGAAGCTAAGACGGAAGGGCGTATAGGCTGCGGCGGGAATGGAAAACTAGCCTAGAATGACCATTTCCGCAAGGAGGTTGCCTCTATGGCTTTGATTCCGTTCGAACCGTTCCGCAATATGGACGGCTGGAAGCGAGATTTTGACCGCATGTTCAACGATTTTCCCGCTTTCTTCCGCGGGGAGCAGCAGTTTGGGTCGCATCGGATCGACGTGCACGAGACGGACAGCGAGGTTGTCGCCACGTGCGATTTGCCGGGCCTGGAGAAAAAGGAAGACTTGCAGATCGACGTGCAAGGCACTACGCTGACGCTCTCCGGCTCGATCAACCGAGCCAACGATGTGAAGGAAGAGCATATGCATCAGCGCGAGCGTTTCTTCGGCCGCTTTCAGCGCTCGGTTGGACTGCCGTCGCCTGTCGACGAGGAGGGCGTGAAGGCGACCTACCGCAACGGCGTGCTGGAAATCCGCATGCGCAAGCTGCAGCCGCCGCCCAAGAAGCAGATCGATATCGAATTTCACTAAAACGATGGCGTCTGGCGTACAAAGCCCGAAATGCGTTGTGACCTTTGCGGTCTCAACGGTTTCGGGTTATTTGCGTCGCCCGGTCTGCCGGAGCCTGCTACTGTCCCCGCGAGGAATAGGCGAATCCCGTTTACCGAATAGAAGGGGGGCAAGAAGGTTGCTGGCACCGCTTCGACGGGCAAGAAGCAACGATTCGACCGGACGCGGCCTGCCTTTAACTGGCGTACGCTTCGTAATGTTCTTTTCTTGCCTGAACGGTTCATTTGTTGCCTGCGTCCGAATACGTGATTATTGCGCTTTCGTGCCGCTTCGACTTATAGTGGTTCATCATGCGGTTGCGGAGTTCGCCCCGATTGTCCCCGCTCCGGCACATGACAGTTATCGGATGATAACTGTTTTTGTCATTTTCCGAAAAAAGGAAGCCGGGTTCCGGCATCGAATTTGCAAATAAACAGCAATCATGCCAACGGGCTTGGGGGATAAGGGATGGAACGCAAAAAACGGTTGTTTCGAGCAATAACGTTCAAAAGAAAATTGATCTTCTATTCGATCCTGATCAGCACGATTCCCGTACTCCTGGTCGGACTGCTTGCCTCCTCCATCGCGGCGCGCATTATCCAGGAGGAAGTCAACATCAATCATCAAGCGTTGTTGAAGCAAGTCGAATATCGCCTGAATCACCTGATGGAAAATTTGAACATACATTCCGTTACGATCGCCACGAATGCAGCAGTGGAACGATCGGTCGAATCGGGGCCGCCGGACAAAAACGATGTCAGCCAATCGATGGAGATGATCGAAACGCTGCGCAAGCAGGTGAATTATTCGCCCATCCGCTACGATGTATCCCTGATTTACAAAAAATTCGATTACGTCTATTCTTCCGTCCATCAATCGATTGCCTATACTCGTTCCGTCTACGACACGATATTCCAGCATACGCGTACGAACCGCAACTTCCCGTTCGTCGTGACGCCGTATACGTATGGTAATAAAGAACTGATGCTGTTAAGGCCTGTTCCGCTCTATTCCTACTATACGGAAGGGGTCGTCGCGTTGAACGTCTCCATCGACGAATTGTCCAAGGTACTGGACGACAGCGGTTCGCCGGACAATTACCGCAGCACAATAGCGGTCGTGGACAAAGAAGGCAAAATGATGATCAGCAGCAACCACGACGATATCGGCTCGAAGCTGACTTCGATGACGGAGCTGTATCAATTTTGGCAAAACCCGCAAGGATATACCGGTTCGATCCGAATGAACGGCATAGCCTACAAGCTGGCGGCGCAGCGATTGCCCGTATACGACTGGACGATCATAGCAATGACGCCGACGCGCGAATTGACGAAGAAGTCCGACGCCATCATCCGGATCACGTGGGAAATTATCGGGGCGCTGGTCGTTTTCTGGATTTTCATCGCGTTTACCGGTTCGAACCGGATGTATGTTCCAATCGAACGCATGTTGCGGAAGATGCCGGCGGAATACGTCGGCTCGACGGATAGCGGCGACGGGCTGAAGACGCTGGAGATGCTGTTGCACGATACGATCCGCGACAACCGCCTGCTGCGGGATCAAATCAACGAGCATATGCCGTCTCTTCAAGAGAACATGTCCCATCACCTATTGTGGGGCGACATGACCGATGCGGAAATACGCCGGAAACGGGACCAGTTCGGCTTGCCGCTGCACGGCTCAACATTTCGGGTCTGCCTCGTCGCGGCGGACGATTATGCCGTTGTGGCGGAACATTACCGGGACAAAGACCATTCCTTGATTCATTATGCGCTGCGGAAAATGGCGGAGGAAATATGTGAAACCGCTTTCTCCTGCATTGTACTGACTCCGCAGCCGGGACAAGTGGCGGTCATCGTCAGCGAATCCGGCACAGAAGACGCGGACGGCGCTACGGAAGCAAAGCTGCATGACATCGCGGCGGACATACGGGGAAGCGTCGCGAAGTATTTCAAGTTCACCGTAAGCGTGGCGATCAGCCGCGCGTACGAAGGGTATTCGGGGATCAGGCATGGCTACCGGGAAGCGCTGGAGCTGTCCGCTTACCGGATGCTCATGGGGCCCGACGTCACGATCACCGAGCAAGAGGTCGAGCCGGCGATCAAGCAGTCGAGCCGCGATATCGTCCAATTGCAGAAGAGCATCCTATCCAATCTGATAGGCGGCAGCACGGACGAGGCGAAGGCTCTGTTGTCGCGGCTCGCTGAACGGATCGGCCAATCCGTCAACAATCCGGAAACGATGTTCGGTATTTTCGATTACTTGCTCGTCGAGCTGGATGCGTACATGCACGAGTTCGCATGCGAGCTGCGAGGGGCGTTCCGCGAAGATATTCATAAGAAGCTGCACAGTCTGAATTCTTTGGCAGCGGTGCAGGAGTGGCTATCGGATACGGTGTTCCCCGTCGTCGTCGCGCAATTGGAGACGGTGCGCGTATCGAAGCAAGAACGAGTCGTCCAGCACGTCCTGCAAAGCATACATAGCGAGTGGGATGCCGATTTGCAGCAAATCGCCCGCCAATACGCCATTTCGGTGCCGCATTTGAGCCGATTGTTCAAGGAAAAGACGGGCGAGCCTTTCTCCGACTATTTGATCCGGGAGCGCATGACGAAGGCGCAGGAATGGCTCACCCGCACCGGCGTGCCGGTCAAGGAAATCGCCGAGCGGCTCCATTATTCGACCATACAAAACTTCAACCGGGCGTTCAAGCAATATACCGGCATGCCGCCAGGGGAGTACCGGAAGCGGGCAGAGGCCGGGGAGCAGGCGGACGGATAGCCGGGAAGCAGCGATCTCGGACACTGGAAGGGGAACGAGGAGCATCGTTTGAAGGGCTTCACATGACGCGGGAAGCACCCGCCAGCGGTAACTTGTTCATATTTTGCGAAATCTGCTCATTTGTTTCCGGCAGGAAATAGGCGAATATTGCGCTTCACAACCATGGCGGAATACGATGTCCATGCCGGCGAAGCGCTTGGCGACAAATAACGATCAAAAAGGAGGAGACGCATGAGACAGATAGGCACAAAGCTCACCATGGGGTTGACGCTGCTTACGATTGCCATGCTTCCCGTATTATCGGCATGCAGCAAAGACACGGGGAGCTCGGCCGCGGGGACGACCGACTCGCCGAAGGCAAACAGCGTCAAGCCGAAAGAGCCAGTCAAGCTGCAAATTTTGACCACGCATGCCGGTGCGGAATATGCGAAGGATGTGAAGGTCGCCGACGATCCTTATATCAAGGAGTTGGGGAATCGCTCCGGCTACGACTTGAAGTTTGAATTTTTAGGGCAAGGCGAAGATTTCAACCAGCAATTGACGGTTCGGTTTGCCTCCAACAATTTGCCGGATTTGATCCGTACGGGCGGGATCGAGGCTTCCACGCATCCCGGAGCCCTGGAACAGGGCGTATTTCAGGATCTTGGCCCGTTACTTGATAAATACGGCCCGAACCTGAAAAAGAAAATCCCGAAAGAAGCATGGGATAGTCCGCAGGTCAGCAAAAACGGCAAAATATTCGGCATCCCCGCGTTTAGCGCCTTATCGGCATCCAAAGTGATTTATATCCGTCAAGATTGGCTGGACAAATTGAAGATGCCGCAGCCGAAGACGCTGGACGAATATGTTGCTTTCTTTGAAGCCGTGAAACAGAACGATATGAACGGCAACGGCAATCCGAACGACGAGTACGGTATTTATGTACAGGAAAATATGCTGTATGCCGATTTGTTCTTCACGGAATTTGGCGTATCGCCTCATGCGTGGCATGTGCAAAACGGCCAAATGGTCCCCGACATGATCCGGCCGGAAATGAAGGATGCCATCAAATTTTGGAAAATGCTGTACGATAAAGGTTACGTGAACCCGAATATGTTCACAACCAAGGGAGTCGACTGGGGGGCGGGCATTTGGCAAGGCAAAGCGGGATTGTGGGAAAACGATGTTATCCAATTGAATTCCACATGGTCGCTCGATAGATTCGTCAACCAGCCCGGCGCGGAAGTGAGCATGATCGCTCCCCCCGTCGGACCGAAAGGAAAAGGCGCCTTATCTTTGCCGTTTAACGGCATCTACTACGTCTGGGTTATTCCATCCTCGTCCAAACATGCGGAAGATGCCATCAAATTTTTGGACTGGGCCTGGTCGGATGAAGCGGACAAATTTTTTGCTTATGGCATAGAAGGGAAAAATTATTCGGTTGACAACGGAACCGTCAAATGGGATCCGGCAGCCCCCAGTAACGCGGAGAAAGGGGCGTCCATTTTCTACCAGATCGTCGTCAACCCGCGCGGAGACGGCCGCATGGTTCCGGATGTGCTGAAATTTACCCAAAATGGCGAAGCGATCACGCAAGGCATCGAGATAGCGAAGAATGCCGTTATTCAAATCGACAATACAGACATGCCGAAGCTGAAAGCCTTCGAGACGCATCCCGAGCTGGTGCCCGGGAACGGCTGGACGATCGGGGGACTTTTCCTCGATATGTTCGCCAAAGTGGTGACAGGCAAGGAGGAGCTTGAGCCGGCGTTCGACAAATTCGTCAGCGAATGGAAACGGCGGGGCGGGGATGAAGCGATTAAGGAAGCGACGGCCTGGTACAACAGCAAAGCCAAGAAATAATCACAGACCGGGACGGACCTGTACGGCGGGACAGTCAGGACGGACCATCGGCAGGCACCGGCCGCACGTCTATTACACTTACGATTATACGAGGAGAGAACGTCGTGCTGAACAGAACGATGCGAAACGACCGTTGGGCTCTGCTGATCCTGATGCTGCCGGGAATGCTGCATTTTCTTGTTTTTCGTTATGCGCCGTTGGCAGGCAACGTGATCGCTTTTCAGGACTATAACATGTTCAAGGGCATTTGGCATAGCGACTGGGTCGGACTCAAACATTTTATGACCATTTTTACGTACAAGGAATTTTATACCGTTATTCGCAATACGCTCGCCTTCAGCTTGCTGTCAATCGTATTCGGCTTCCCGGCACCGCTCGTTCTGGCCCTGCTGCTGAATGAGGTGAGGCGGATGTGGTTCAAGCGGCCGATTCAGACGCTGCTTTACTTGCCGCATTTCCTGTCCTGGGTCATCGTCGGAGGCATTTTCATCAATTTGCTTTCTCTGGATGGAGTCGTCAATTCCATACTTGTATGGTTCGGCGGAAAGCCAATCGATTTTTTGACGCAAGATGGATATTTCCGCGGGATCATTGTGGCGATCGGGATTTGGAAGGAGGTTGGCTGGGGAACGATTATTTACTTGGCCGCCCTTGCCGGCATCAACCCGAATTTGTACGAAGCGGCCGTCGTCGACGGAGCGGGCAGGTGGAAGCAAATGCGTTACGTGACGCTGCCGTCGCTGCTGCCGACGATCGTCGTCCTGCTGCTGTTGCGGATCGGAACCGTGCTGGATGGAAATGCGGAACAACTGCTCATTTTCCTCAATCCGCTCGTGAGGGATGTCGGCGAGGTCGTGGACACTTACGTTTACAGGGTCGGGCTGCTCAAGGCGCAATTCAGTTACACGACGGCGATCGGCCTATTTCAGTCGCTTGTCGGTCTGCTGCTCGTTACCAGTCTGAACGCGTTAAGCAAAAAAACGACCGGCGAAAGCATTTACTAGGAGGAAGGGAACTTGAACACAAGCCATTCCAACCGCATATTTCCTTGGGTGAACGGTGCCTTGTTAACGATAACGGCTCTGTCGATGGTGGTCCCGCTTATTCATCTGGCCGCCGTCTCGTTAAGCTCCCCCGTCTATGCGAATGCGAAACTCGTTTATTTGTGGCCGAAAGGCTTTCAATTGGATGTGTATCGAACGATCTTCGGCATGGAGACATTATGGCGTTCCATGGGCGTCACGATCGCCATCACCGTCGGGGGGACGTTCCTGTATCTTTTTTTTACGTCGACGATGGCGTATGGGTTATCCCGACCTCACGCTCCGGGCAGAAGCTTGATCATGCGACTCGTCCTCATCACCTTTATTTTTACTTCACCGTTAATTCCCGGTTATTTGGTCATCCGCTCGTTGGGACTGGAGAATACGTTGTGGGTGCTCATGCTGCCCGGAGCGATAAGCGCTTTCGGCGTCATTATTATGAAAACTTTTTTTCAAGGACTGTCGTCCGAGCTGTTCGATGCCGGAAAAATCGACGGATGCAGCGAGTTCGGAATTTACGGCCGCATTGCGATGCCGCTCTCGATGGCGGTCAATGCTACGCTTGCGCTCTTTCAGGCGGTAGGGCTATGGAACTCTTATTTCAGCGCGCTGATCTACATTCGCAACAAAGAGTTGTATCCGCTGCAAATTCTTCTCCGCAGCCTAATTCTTGAGGACGACAGCAGATTGAAGCCGCCGGGTGCAGGGAACCTGATGCCCGCTACCCCGGAGATGATGAAAGCCGGCGTCGTGTTGTTCGCGACCGTTCCGATTTTGCTCGTATACCCTTTCCTGCAAAAGTATTTTGTCAAGGGAGCGCTGCTGGGATCGCTCAAGGAGTAAGCGTGTTATCGCCAGTACGTTATCGTTTTGCAAAAAGAACCAACGATAAGGAAGGTGGCCCTGTATGCGCAAGTGGTTCACTCGGATAGTCTGCGTTGCCTTGCTGCTGCAAATGACTTTGCTCCTTGCGATCGGTCAATCAACCGCCTACGCGGATCAACCGGCGGAAACGGGAACGTTGATCTACAGCACGTCGTTCGAGAACCCGGGCATTACGACATGGAATTCCGCCCTGAGCAGCTACGACACCGCAGAGAAGCATACGGGGGCATATTCGTTGAAATATACGAAAACGACTGCCGGTTACGTGCTGCCATCGATGAAGGTCATGTCGTTCGACCCGGCCGCCCGCTATTATGCGACGGTATGGATCAAGACGAGGGGCTATTCGTCCAACGGAACGAGCGGCTCGAATTATGGCGCCTCGGTCATTTTGGACGCCTATGATGCCAATTGGACGAGTTGGAAAGGGGGAGTGGCAAGTCCGGGGGTAACAAGCAACGATTGGACCTTCGTGCGGACGCCCGTGTTCGCCGTTCCTGCCGGTACGGGGCGGCTTCACCTCGTTCCGAGTATGCCGCAAGGCGCGACCGGAGAAGTATGGTTCGACGACTTGCAGCTGTATCAGATCGGCGGCCAGCTGCCTGGCGCCGAACCGCCGGCCGATGTGAATGCGCAGCTCATTTACGACACCTCCTTTGAAAATATGGCCGACTCGACGTGGGTATCCGGCGTATCCAGCTACGATTCGAGTACGAGTCATTTGGGCGATTATTCCTTGAAATATAGGCGGACCGATCCGGCCAATTATACGCTGTTGACGAAACCGTTCGCCTTCGTTCCGAGCCAGAGCTACTACGCCTCCGCTTGGATCAAGACGTCGGGGCTTAGCGGAAACGGGGGCGGCACGATTGCGATCGAAGCGTGGGACGCCGCCGGGAACTGGCTCGGCGGCCAGTACAAGGCGGGCGTCAAATCCGGCGATTGGACGTTCCTCAAGCTGGACCCTTACAGCATTCCCGCTAACGCCGCCAGCGTGCACGTTACCCTGTATGTAGAGCGAAATACGACGGGCACCGTCTGGTTCGACGACTTGAAGCTGTACCGAATCAAGCCGGACATTTTGACCACCAAGCTGTTATCTCCTTCGTACCGTGGCTTGCTGATCGACGGCGATCATGACCAAATCGAAGTTGCGACGCATTTGAACGCCGACGCGAACGTGCTCGGCCAGTACCGCACCACAGTCAAGCTGCTCGATTCCGCCGCTCAGACGGTGGATACCCGGACCGCTCCGGCGGGTTCGGCGGATTACGGCGCCATATTCCCGTCTGCCGGGTTGTCCCCGGGGGCGTACAAGGTGCGCATCGAAGTGTCGGAGCTGGCGACGAACGCCGTCGTCGATTCGGACGAATGGACGGTCAAGAAGCTCGGGACGAACGAAACGAAGCCGGCTTCCTACGTCGACAAGTACGGGCGGCTGCTGGTGAACGGCGAACCGTTCTTTCCGCTCGGCTTCTTTGCCGGCGCCGTCGGAAACGCCGAATTGAGCGACTTGGCGAACAGCCCGTTCAATACGGTGCTGGCCTACAACTATCAAACGTTGACGACGGAAAAGCTCAACCAGATCGCCGCGAACGGACAGAAGCTGATTTTTTCGATCAAGGACTTTTTCCACGAAAGTCCGTATAAGCCGTCGTCCATTCAGACCGAAGCCGACGAAACGGCGGTCATCGCCCAGTATGTAAACCAGTTCAAGAACCATCCTGCGCTTCTGGCGTGGTACGTAAACGACGAGAGGCCCGCCGTCGAAAACCGGGAGCGGCTGATCGCCCATCACCAAGCAGTCGTCGCGAACGACGCCAACCATCCGACGTACTCCGTCGATTTGGCGTTGCCGCGCGCAGACATCATGATGAAGGCGACGGACATATTCGGCACCGACCAGTACCCTGTCTTCGGCCGTGCGGGCGACAACTTGACCATACCGGGTTCCTGGCAGCGAAGCACGAAGGCCTTGCTGCCGCACCGTGCCGCTTGGCAGGTTATCCAGGCGTTCAACTGGGCCAACTATAATGTGGACGGACTGCGGGCGCCGACGGTGGCGGAGCTGCGCTCGATGTCGTGGCAGTCGATCGCCGAGGGCGCGACCGGTCTTATTTACTATTCGTTGTTCGACATCCAGAACGACGCGAGCGGAGTGCCGTACGCCACCTTGCTGGCCAATATGAAGCTAGTCGGGCAGGAGATCAAGGACTTGGTCCCGGTTATTATGTCGGTAGAAGAGACGCCGGCTGTGACGGTGACAGGCGGAGGCAGCTGGCTGAATTGGACGGTGCGCCAATATAACGGGCGCCTCTACGTGATCGCGGCGAACAACGGCAAGGACAGCCATCCGAACGTAACGTTTCAGGTGCCCAACACGGTTTCCGCCAGCGTGTACCACGAGAATCGCTCGCTCCCCGTCGTCAGCGGTTCCTTTACCGATTCCTTCGCACCGCTTGCGGTTCATGTCTACGAGTTGACCCCGGCCCAGGCGCCGGCCGCGTTCGACGCGGCGATTGCGACGCCGGGCAATACGGTCGTAACCGGCACGCTGGCCGCCACGGCGAACGACGGAAGCGCGCTTACGTACAGTGTGACGGCGAACGGGACGAAAGGGACGGTCACCGTCACGAACGCTGCGTACGGCGCATACACGTATACGCCGCACTTGGGTCAGTCGGGGACGGATACGTTCGCGTTCCGCGCCTTTGACGGGAAGCGGTACTCGAACGAAGCGACGGTGACGGTGACGATTACCCCGCTGACGTTGGATGCGATGCTCGGACACGTCAGCCGGTATGAGACATCGGGCGACATCCATCCGGTCTTCGCGGCCGAACTGCGGTACCGGCTGTCGATCATCCGGCTGCTGCTGGAGCAGGGAGAGTGGAAGCAGGCTAGCGCGTACATGCGGGACTTCCGGGAGCACGTGAACGACCCGGCCGTACAGGCGCAGCAGCTGGTATCGCCGGCGGCGACGTAATTGCTCGATGCCGATGCCGCGACGTTGATGGAAAGCTGGACCTGACTCCTGATGCCGCCATAATCACGGACCTTCATGCTCCGATGCGAACATGGGGCAGTATCGCTGAGCTAGTACAAGTCGGACCGGATCAAGCTCTGATTTTGTACTAGTGGTTGCACAAAAAAAACCTTCCGGAAGCACGATTGTCGTGTTTCCAGAAGGTTTTTTTTGCATTGCGCGGCCCCGTTCGCTTCGCTCAATAGCCGTCTGTCGTGCGGCCCAGCTCTGCGGCCATATCTACCCCCTGCTGCTCCCCGACCGAGCCCGTAAGCCCGCCGGCCGAACCGGCCTGCATCAAGCTTTCGGACACTCTGCGACCATAATCCGGGTCCGCGTTCGTGAAGTATTCGATCATTTTCTCGCGTATGGATGGGCGGCAAACGAGGAGCGCTTCGGTCAAATTGGCGATAAGCTCGTCCCGCTCCCAATCCTCGAAGCGGCGGAACGTCTCGCCGGCTTGCTCGAAGTCGTTGGAGCGTTCGAGTTTGCGGCGAGTCAATTTATCGGCATAGGCCGGCTCGTGCTCTTTTCCAGATGGAGCGGCTTCTTTCAGACCGCCGATCGAAGACGGCTCATAGTTGACATGCGGATTTTGCCCGGGAGCCCCGTCGACCGCATAGGCCATCTGTCCGTCGCGCTGGTTGGTCGCGACTTGTTTTTTTGGGGCGTTGACCGGCAGCTGCAAATAGTTGGTGCCGACGCGATGCCGCTGAGTGTCCGAATAAGAAAAGGTTCGTCCCTGCAGCAGCTTGTCGTCCGAAAAATCAAGCCCGTCCACCAGCACGCCGGTGCCGAAAGCGGCCTGCTCCACTTCCGCGAAGTAGTTGTCCGGGTTTCGGTCCAGTACCATTTTTCCGATCGGCAAAAAAGGAAATAAGTCGGCGTCCCATAGCTTGGTCGGATCGAGCGGATCGAAATCAAGCTCCGGATGCTCGTCGTCGCTCATCATCTGTACGCACAGCTCCCATTCCGGGTACTCGCCGCGCTCGATGGCCTCGTACAAATCTTGCGTGGCATGGCTGTAATTTTTTCCCTGAATGACGTCCGCCTCTTTCTGAAGCAGGTTGCGGATCGGGGCGCCGAGCGGCTCCCAATGGTATTTCACAATAACGGCTTTCCCTTCCGCATTGACCCATTTGTACGTGTTGACGCCCGAGCCTTGCATTTGCCGGTAGTTGGCCGGAATGCCCCATGGCGAGAACAGGAACGTTACCATATGGGTTGCCTCCGGAGAGTTGGACAAGAAGTCGAACATTCTCTCCGGGTCGTTGACGTTCGTGACCGGATCGGGCTTGAATG
This sequence comes from Paenibacillus hodogayensis, assembly GCF_039536325.1. Lineage (NCBI taxonomy): Bacteria > Bacillati > Bacillota > Bacilli > Caryophanales > Paenibacillaceae > Paenibacillus > Paenibacillus hodogayensis. The sequence continues at coordinate 385,510 of NZ_BAAAYO010000010.1, read as the reverse complement.
CATGAACCATATCGGGAAATTTCAACGGATCGCGGATAAAGAAAATTTTCAGATTGTTGCCGACCAGATCCCAATTGCCGTCCTCCGTATAAAACTTTACGGCAAAACCGCGCGGATCGCGCAGCGTCTCCGGCGAATGCGCGCCGTGAACGACGGTCGAGAAGCGGACGAAGACGGGTGTGCGTTTGCCCGCTTCCTGAAACAGCTTGGCCCGCGTATAATCGGCGATTCGCCGGTCGCCCGCCCGTCCGTAGGCTTCAAAATAACCGTGCGCGCCGGCTCCGCGGGCATGGACGACCCGTTCGGGGATGCGTTCCCGGTCAAAATGCGATATTTTTTCGATAAAATGGTAGTTCTCGAGCGTGGACGGTCCGCGGCTCCCGATCGTACGTATATTTTGGTTGTCCGAGATAGGGTGACCTTGACGGTCGGTTAGCGTCATTGCGGCATCGCTCGCCGCAGACTTAGCTGCTTCATCAGGTGCGGTTGAAGCGGTCCCGCTTGCAGGTTGACGAGGTAAAGTCATAAGATTCGGTGGCCTCCTGGAACGTATTTGCATCCTGTTCCATTTTTTGCTTGCCGTCAGCGGATTATGCACGTCGGCACGCAAGACCTCCCGGCCAACCTCAGCCGGTCCCGTGTTCGTTTAAAAATCGGATTCTAAGGGAGCAGTTCCAGCAGCCGCTGCGCTGCGGCGGACAACGGTACGTCGCGCAGCGTGACGAGGCCGATATGACGGGCAGGCAGCGGCGGTTCGACGTCGACCTCGCGCAAGGCGCCTGACGCCAACTCTTCGGCGACGAATTCGCGGATCACGCAGCCGACGCCGAGCCCGATCCGGGCGAATTGGACAATCAGCTCGATGCTGCCTAGCTCGATTTCCGGATTCAGACGGATACCCTGTTGTTCGGCAAAAGCGTCGGCGTAGCTGCGGATGCTGCTGCCCTTCTCCAGCATAAGCAGCGGAAGGTCGTTCAGCTCCTTCCAGGACAACGGCGGCCGGGCGGTGAAAGCGGCAGCTTGTCCGGCAACGAAACAGTCGTGGAGAGCCATGCTTTCGCGAACGGTCAGCTGCCGCTCGTCGATGGGCAGGTTGACGACGCCGAAGTCGATCCGTCCTTCCTTGAGCAGAACGAGCGTTTCGCGGGTAGTGCGGTTCGTCACCTGGATTTTCACATCGGGGTACTGGCCGTGAAACGATTCCAGATACGGCAGCAAGTAATAGCGGCATAGCGTGTCGCCCGCCCCGATTTTGACTTCGCCGGTGATCAGATTGCGCATTTCGGCGATTTTTTTCTCCCCGTTTTCGAGAAAATGATGCGCCTGCGATACGAACTTCAGCAGTACCTCGCCTTCGGCCGTAAGCTTGACGCCCCGCGAAGTGCGAAAAAACAAAGGCCCGCCAAGGCGAAACTCCAACTGCTTGATCGAATGGCTGACGGCGGGTTGAGTAATGAACATCCGTTCGGCCGCTTTGGAGAAGCTGCCGGTTTGCGCTACCTCGTAAAAGGCGCGGTACCATTCCATGTTGTCGATCATCGTATACAGCTCCATTTGCTATCGATTTAACTTATATCAGATATTAGTACTATTGATTTTATTTATGGTATTCCTTTTATTATAATCGGTAGTGCAACAGCATAACAAGACCGGAAAGGGGAATGGCACATGCCGGTTACGGCGATTGTGGGAGCGAACTGGGGAGATGAGGGGAAGGGTAAAATAACGGACGCATTGGCCGGGACGTCCAAGTATGTGGTCCGGTTTCAAGGCGGAAGCAATGCCGGGCATACGATTATAAACGAATACGGCAAAATTGCCTTGAATTTGCTCCCTTCGGGCGTATGCCGTCCGGGAACGGTCAATGTGATTGGTCCGGGCGTCGCTTTTCATGCCGGAGATTTCTTCGCGGAGCTGGACGATTTGGCGCGCCGAGGAATTCCCGCGCCGGAGATAAGGCTGTCCGAGAGAGCCCAACTCGTGCTGCCTTACCACCGGCTGTTCGACTCTTTGGAAGAGGAACGGCTTGGAGACCGGCAGTTCGGATCGACGAAGAAAGGGATCGCGCCTTTTTATTCGGACAAATATTTGAAGCTGGGCGTTCAGGTTGCCGATCTGTTCGACAGGCCGCGGCTGCTCGGACGGCTGGAAGCGGCGCTTGAGACGAAAAATGTGCTGCTGGAGCATTTGTACGGCAAGTCCGCGTTGAATGCGGAAGCGTTGGCGGAGGAACTGCTGCTTGATGCGGAGCGGCTGAAGCCTTACGTATGCAACACGACCGAACTGCTGCAAGGAGCTTGGAAACGCGGCGAGTCGATTTTGGTGGAAGGTCAGCTCGGTGCTCTGCGCGACCCGGACCACGGCATATACCCTTACTCGACGTCCTCGTCGACGCTGGCCGGGTTCGCGCCGGTCGGGGCGGGGCTGCCGCCTTACGCCATCGATCGCGTCGTCGCGGTAACGAAGGCTTACTCGAGCTGCGTCGGCGCCGGTCCGTTCGTTACCGAGCTGTATGGCGACGAGGCCGAGGAGCTGCGCAAACGCGGCGGGTCCTCCGGAGAGTACGGAGTCGTGACCGGTCGACCGCGTCGGGTCGGCTGGTTCGATGCGGTGGCCACGCGGTACGGCTGCATGGTACAAGGGGCGACTGAGGTTGCGTTGACCAACCTGGACGTACTTGGTTATCTCGATGAAATACCGCTGTGCACCGCGTATCGGACAGCGACTGGCGGACTGACGGAGTCGTTTCCCGTCAATGCCGGGCTCGAAGCCGTGCAGCCCGTTCTCCAAACGATGCCGGGTTGGCGCACCGATATCTCGGCTGCGCGCGCGTTCGACGAGCTTCCGGCTGCGGCGCAAGCTTACGTACTGCGGGTGGAGGAACTGCTCGGCGTACCGGTGCGTCAAGTATCGGTCGGACCGCGCCGGGAGCAGATGTTCGTGCGATAATTGACCCCTCCATGGCTGCCCCTTGAGGCGCTGAGGCTGCTATAACCGGAACGGCTGCGCCTTCTTCGCGGAAGAGGGCAGCCGTTCCGTTTTATTGTCGCCACCCTGTCATCAAAGTGCCAAAACAAGTCATCAGCATCCTTGAATTGGAAGTTAGCCCCATACGATAATAGATTTGTATGATCAACTTATTGGAAGAGGAGGAAATGTTAAGATGAAGCGCAAACGGGTTTGGATGGGGCTGGCGGCACTGGCGGCGCTGCTCGTCATGCCGTTCACGGCCATGGCCTATTCGCCGGGGGAGGAAGTGACGATAAACTTCCCCAAAACGTTTTTGCCGTTCGACGCGACGAACGTCCATTTCGAAAAAACGGGAGGGCAGGTATTCGTTTCGAACGCGCCGGAAACGATCAACGAGAACGGGGCGTTGCGAGCGGACGGAAGCGTTATTGACGGACAATACAATGCTACGTTGTACCGGGACACGGTTACCGGCGCTTTTCGCTTCTGGGGGTCCCACTACAACAAAACGACGCACCCGCTGACCTTTTGGATTCATGTCAGCAATCCGTCTCAGCAGGAGATCCAATTTTATCGGTGGAACGAAGCTTATTCTGCCGCTTATGTCACGGTGGCAGCCAGCGAAGTAACCCGGACTTTTATGGATGCGCTTCCACAAAAAAGTTTGCTGGCGACAATTCCGGCCGGAGGCTCTTACTATTTTGCATATTCGGATGCGAACCATGTAGCCGTTGACCAGTCAGTCGTTTATTTCGCCCAGTTTTCGGCGGAATCGGCGGCGGACGGCCAAGATGCAGACGTGCTCGTCTCCCATGTCGTGACCACCGCGGACATTACCGATCCGACCCCTTATGCCACGGCGTCAACGATCGCCCGCACGAATGCGACCGATGCCAAATCCGACGATTACCGGGGACTGCTCGATCATTGGGGGCGGACCGGTACGTTAGATGCGACGTTAACCGACGCGAAACCCGTTATCGGACTGCGCCTCGGCGATTTGGGTTATTCCGGCGAACAGGAAAAGCTGCTTACGCGGTGGAACGTACTTGGCCAAGCCGTCGTACAGCAGGAAGTCCGATTCGTGACGCCGACGGTGAACAAGCTTCGCTTGGCATACTGGTATATCGATTACGACATGCATATTAGCATCACCAACGACACCGCCTTTCCCGCAGTCCATACGTTATACGGAAGCAACGGCACTAACCCCGGATTCGTCAATTACCAGCTTAACGGAGGACCGGCTAACAATTATCATTTTGCCGCGAACAAGGTCGTACCGGTGACGACCGCCACCGATTATCAGTTGCGCATGCTGGTCATGCCGTCCGCCTCGCTGCCATATGGCTTGTATGTGGTCGCAGGAAACGCTTCGGCAGTACCGGACGGGATAACCGTCGCCAGGGCGGAACATTCGCTTCCTGCGGCCGACGCCGATCAAGCGGCGGTTCTCGCGAATGCGCTGCACGCCGGTGCTGCGCGGGAGTAGTTGAACGCACGGCTCGGGCTCGTACGGCAGCGGATCTTCGCAGCGAGCGACCTTGGCGTCACGGAATAGAAGCTCCAACCTCAAACCGCCGGAAACGGCGGTTTTTTGTCGCGCATTTCATGTCGAAGCACAGCAATAATTTGAACGTCAATCAAAACATTATCCTATTTTTTCGCCGGCTGGAAATCTATATAATCCAAGTAACAAGCAAATTCCAGGCTCCCGGAAAACGATTCGGAAGCAAGGATAGCTTTGGAGAACTAGCAATCTTTTGCGATAAGCTCAAAATGTAAGCGTTTGCTTAATGGATTCGAATTACAGGACAACCCAAGGGAGGGAAAACGTTATGACGATGGAGCTCCACGACAACAGGTGAGAACGGCCCTACATGTAGACCGCAAAACGGCCATCGCTTGCCGAAGAGAAATCAATAGGAGGTCATGTTCATGAATAAAAAGATCGGATTGCCGCTGCTGCTCGGTGCCGCCATGCTGGGCGCGTCTGCCTGTGGCCAAAGCCAAACACCCGCCGGAGGACCGCAATCGCCGCAAGCCCCGTCCCAGACTCCAGCAACGCAAACGCCCGAGGTGAAGAAGGACCCGATTACATTAACCGTATTCGGACTCGGGGTGCCGGAGCAGGAGTTCAACGACCGGTTTCGGACTGCGCTCGAGAAGAAGTTTCCGTACATCACATTCAAGTATATCCCGCCGGATAAAGGCAACTCGCTGCCGGAACTGGTCGCTCGCGGCGAAACTCCCGATTTGATTCGCACCGACGTGCCCAATCTGAAAAACAACTACCTGGACCTGAAGCTTGGAACCGACCTGAACGAATATGTGCAAAAATTCAAAGTCGATCTGACCCGATTTAACGCGCCGTTCATCCAGGAAATGATCGATGCCGGGCAAACGGGAGCTTTGTACGGCATTCCATATTCCCCGTACTTCCCGATGGTGCTCACCTACAATAAAGATCTGTTCGACCAGTTCGGCGTCGCTTATCCGAAGGACGGGATGACGTTCGACGAGGTGTACGATCTTGCCCAGAAGATGAGCAGAGCCGAGGGTGGCAAGGTGTATCGCGGTTTTAGCGCCAATATTATGGCGATGCTGCGCGACAATACGTTCGGCTACCCGATTCTTGACCCGAATGCCGACGGTCTGTACGACCCGGAGAAATGGAAGCCGCTGTTCAACAACTTCAAGCGGTTTTACGAGCTGCCGAACAATACGATCGAGGTCACGCGGCCGGCGGAAATCAACGACGCCTTCAAGAAGGGCAATGTGGCGATGCAAATCAACCAGTACAGCCAATATTTGCCGATCCCGCCGGAAATCAATTGGGATATCGTATCGTACCCGACGCTCAAGGACGCTCCGCAAAAAATGGCTTGGCGCGGGCCGGCTTACTGGTCCGTCTCCGCGACGAGCAAGCACAAGGACGAGGCGTTTCAGGTCATCATGGAGATAGCGTCCGACGAAGTGCAGCTTGCCGATGCGAAGAAAGGGCTGCTTCCGACCGTTGCGAGCAAAAGCATCCGGGACGCCTTTGGGCAGGAACGGCCGGATCTGAAGAGCAAAAACAGCAAAGCGCTGTTTTATTACTCGGAATGGGCTCCTTACTCGCCAAAACGGAAGGCGGGATTGGCCAACGTCGCTACCGTCGTCCAGCAGGATGCCATGGCGCAGACGTTTCACGACGTGGCCACGAACAAGGTAGATGTCAACACGGGCTTGAGACAACTGGACGAGAAGCTGAAGGCGGAGCTGGCGAAGGAGAAGAGCAAGTGACAAGGGAGCGGCTCCTCCCGGGCTACTTCTCGATGCGCAGGGCATGCGCCGTCTGGACGCCGACGGTCTGACGGTATTGGTTCGGCGTCATGCCGACAAGCGATTTGAACACGCGGATGAAGTAATTGCTGTTGTCAAACCCGGTATCGCGGGCGATCGTCTCCAGCGTCTTGTTCGTCTGGCTCAGCAGGGCGGACGCTTTCTCGATGCGGATTTTGCGCAAATATTGCATCGGCTGTATGCCGGTTTTGCCCAGGAAGACGCGGCTGAAGTGGTATTTGGACAACCCCGACTTGGCGGCAATGTCGTCCAGGGAGAGAGGTGCGGCATATTGCGACTGCATGTGCCGGATGGCGATGCGGACCGGCTCGGGAGAATCTTTGAACTGCACGATATCGTAGCCCTCGGAAATGCGGTTCAACTCCATGACGAAGCGGTACAGCTGAGAGGAGACGTAGTATTTGTCAAGCTGGGCGTTGCTGTAAATGAGCGAGTACAGCTCGCTGATGCAATGAATCGGCTCCAACTGCTGCTCGAACGAGATGACCGGACCGAACCGCTCGATCAGCGACTGCCAATGGCGGACGGCATCCTCCCCGCGCACGGCGATGAACAGAAATTCCCAATGGCCGAACGATTCGTCGAAAAAGTACAGATGATCGCTCGGCAGCGTGCACAGAAAGCCGCAATGCTTCGGTACCATAAATTCGCGGTCGCCGTAGCGGATCGCGCCTTGGCCGGATAACGTGAACTGGAAGATGACGCCTTCGCCGTCGGTTCGCTTGATGCCGTCATAGCGGTAGCTTGGCGAATCGACATGCTGCCAGCCGATGCCGCCGAGACGCATGCTTAACATGGATGGGGTCAAGTACCGGTACTGGAACGTTTTACGGCTGCATTGCTCATGCGGGAACAGCAATATTATCCACCCCAATCATAAGAAATTGCTATATATACTCAACAGTATAGCAGATAAGATAACCAGTGTAAGGAGAATTATGGAATAAATAAAGAGCAACCAAATGACATGAATTTCGGAGGGAATGGAAAGTGGACAAAATTACGTTTATTGGAGCGGGAAGCGTGGCGTTCGCCAAAAACGTGCTGGGCGACTGTATGCTTGTACCGTCGCTGCAGTCGTTCGAGTTCGCCCTGTACGACATTGACGCGGAACGGTTGAAGGATGCCGAGCGGATGCTCGTTCATCTGATCGGCAAGCTTGGCAGCGGATGCGCGGCGAAGGCTTACGCCGATCGCAAGGAGGCGCTGCGGGGAGCGAAGTATGTGATCAACACGATCCAGGTCGGGGGCTACGATCCGTGCACGATTACCGATTTCGAGGTGCCGAACCGATACGGGCTGCGACAGACGATCGCCGATACGGTCGGGATAGGAGGCATTTTCCGCAGCCTGCGCACGATTCCGGTTATGCTCGATATAGCCCGCGATGTGCGGGAGGTTTGTCCGGAAGCTTGGTTTTTCAACTACACGAACCCGATGGCTGTGCTGACGAACGTCATGAATACGTATGGCGGGGTCAAGACGGTCGGCCTGTGCCACAGCGTGCAGGTGTGTGCGCCTCGGCTGCTGAAGCATCTGGGCATGGACCCTGCGGGCGTGCAGTGGAAAGTCGCCGGCATCAACCATATGGCCTGGCTGCTCGAGGTGACGAGGAACGGGGAGGATTTGTACCCGGAAATCAAGCGCCGGGCCGCCGACAAGCAGCAGGAGAAGCACAGCGACATGGTCCGCTTCGAGCTGATGCGGAGGTTCGGCTTTTACATCACCGAGTCGTCGGAGCATAACGCGGAGTACCACCCGTACTTCATTAAACGCCAATATCCGGAGCTGATCGAGCGGTTCAACATTCCGCTTGACGAGTACCCGCGCCGCTGCGTCTGGGCGATCGAGCGATGGAAGACAATGCGCGACGAGCTGGTGGGCAACGAAGGGCTGACGCATACTCGTTCCCATGAATACATCTCGTATATTTTAGATGGCATCGAGACCGACGTTCCGTTTAAATTCGGCGGGAACGTGATGAATACCGGGCTGATAACGAACTTGCCGGACGAGGCGTGCGTGGAGGTCGCCTGCATCGCCGACGCTAGCGGCGTGACGCCGACCTATGTTGGGAAGCTGCCCGCGCAATGCGCGGCGCTGAACCGGACGAATATCAACACCCAACTGCTGACGATCGAGGCGGCGATTACGCTGAAAAAAGACGCGATCTATCAAGCCGCGCTACTCGATCCGCATACGTCGGCGGAGCTGTCCATCGACGACATCGTGGCCATGTGCGACGATTTGATCGAACGGCACGGCAGCTGGCTGCCCGCTTATCATTGATTGCGGAGGAGGAAGAACCGATGACGACAAGACGATACGAGCTTAAGGCGGGCAAACTGGTTATTGTCGATAAGGCGGAAGGGGAACGGCTATGCGCCTTTCCTGCCGCCGCCGCATTCTCCGTCGGCGAGGGGAGCGAAACGTTCACGAGGCTGTTCGTCTTTTTCAGCCAGACGAAAGACGACGCCAACCTTCCTCCCTCCGTGGGACTGCGGATGTCCGATGACGGCGGGGCGACGTGGCCGCATTACCAGTCGCACGAATGGTTTCCGATCTCTCTGGTCAGGCTGCCGGACGGCGCGATCGGGGGACCCTCCTTCGTAACGGAGATGATCGGCGGCGAAGTATCCGACGAGCAGTGGGTACGCTGGATCGAATCGGCGGACGGGGGGATGACCTGGACCGTTGCCGAAGGCAGGCTCGTCACGCCGGTTCCAATGCGTTCCGTCGTCTCCGGCTCGGGGCGCGGCGGCTTTGCCTTCACCTGGCTGTTGGATATGGGGGAGGGCATGCTCGGCGCGGCATTGTACGGCTACTACGAAGCCGATACGAAATATCGTACGGTGTGGGCGCAGTCGACGGACCGGGGCGCGACGTGGAGCATCGTCTCGACGGTCGCTTACGACCCGCAGGCCGGTCCGGAAGGATATTGCGAGCCGACCGTTGCCCGCGTCGCCGACGGTACCCTGCTATGCGTCATGCGGATCGGCAGCAACAAGCCGCTGTACCAGTCGCGCTCCGCAGACAACGGACGGACGTGGAGCGTGCCGGTCATCGTGCCGGGACCCGCCCCGGAGCTTGCCCATAGCGTCCTGCCGGCTTTGCGATCGCTTCCCGACGGCAAGCTCGCGCTCAGCTACGGCCGACCGGGTACGCGCATGCTGCTGTCGGAGGACGGCTCCGGTCAAAGCTGGACGTCGTTTGCCACAACCTACGAAGGGTCGACGACCGGCTATACCGGCATTGCCATTGCGGGAGACGGCCGGCTGTTTTTGGCCGGAGACAAAGGGGCGAACTGGCAATACGATTTTTCCGCCGGCTTTCCAAGACCGAATCCGTTTACGATTTGGGGCAGATGGGTGGATATCGTCGAATGCGGCGAATAGGAGAAGAAGGCGGCCCGGACAGGCCGGGCGGGAACAGGCATATTCCATAAGAAAACGGGAGGTTTCGAATATGACGGAACAGCGCGAATCGACAGGAATGCCGGATGAACGTAACGAAGGGGAGATCAGGCCGCAGCAGCTTTCGCGGAGAGCGATGCTCGCCTCGCTCGGAATGGCCGGGGCCGCTATAGCCGTGGGCGGCGTCATCGGCGGCGGGACAGGCACGGTGCTGGGGGCGGAATCGACGGTGACCCATCAGATGTACGGCGGCGGATCGTTCAGCGAAGAGGGGGCGGACTGCTGCCTGTCCGTCACCATGGACGAGCTCCGTTCCTTGACCGATCCGGAGGAAGGACGCGTGTATTTCGTCACCGACGACAAGCGGGCGGGGCCTTTCGTCTACGTTTCGGGGGACGCGACTTCCGCCGATAACGGAGGGACCGTGCTTGTATCGGCTTTGGGCGCGCGCTTCAAGCGGCTGTTCGACGGCTCGCTGAACGTGAAATGGTTCGGAGCCAAGGGCGACGGAGCGAACGACGACGGCCCCGCCATCCAAAGCGCGATCAACGCCGGCGGGGCGAGGAGCAACATTTATTTCCCGCAGGGGTCGTACAGAATTACCGGTTCGCTGACCGTCAGCCAGCCCGAGGTGACGCTGTATTCCGACTTCAAGAGCGAATATACGCCGCGCATCGTTTGCACGACGCCGAATACGTGGATCGTCCGGGTGAAGCACTATTCCTTCTGTATGCGAGGGCTGCAGTTGGAAGGTGACGGGAACCTGACGCAAAACCCGTACGTGCCGACCGTCAGCGGCATCCTGTTCGATCGCTCCGACGGCAGCGGGGCGGAAACATTGTCCAACGTGGACGCCGACATCCAGTTTTGCGGATTTTTCAAGCTGAATGAATGCGTCCGCTGCGTCGGCCGCAACGTCTTTTTCAACTACAATATCTTTTCCAATAGCGTCAAGGCGGTTGTCGTCGATCTATACCCGAACGCCGAATGCCGGGGCTACCGGTTCGTCCAGAACCGATTCCACTCGATGGGCAAAGACTTAAGCTCGCTTGCGCCGGGCGTCGAATCGTGGTGCATCGAGTTCACGTCGATGCGGGCTTACGGCAATCAGGTAATCGGCAATATGGCCGATTTTTGCAAAGGCTTTTATAAGGGACCGGTCGACCGCAGCACGATCAACGACAACCAGGCGTACAATTCGTTCGGCGACGGCGTGAGGATCGTCAATTCTGACGGTACGACGACGCTATTCCAGCAAGGGTACGAAATTTGCGGCAACATCTTCGTGGGCGCGCAAAATCTCGGCTGGAACAAGGCGACGAGCGATGCCACCCAGCAAATGAATTACGGCATCGTCGCCGAAACGCCTTTGCTGCAAAACGGAATGATAAACAACAACGTCATTACCTTTTGCAATAAAGACGCCATTCGCCTCCAGAACTTGAGCGCGGGGGTCGTTCAGGACAACTACATATTGTCGCCGAACAAGCGGGCCGACATCGACGGCTCGATCTACGCCGGCATCAGCATCGCGACAGGCTCGCAAAATATGATTGCCGGCAATATGATCCGCTCTACGGTGCCGAACGGGGCTGCGCACAAAAACGGCATTTTTAACGGCGCGGGTGCATCCAAGCTGATCGACAACTTCGGCTTCAACCAATCGGGCGACTTTATCGTCAATCTGACTCCGGATACGACTGACGTCGTCGAAGCGGGCATCCCCCGATATGCGGAAACGTACAAGCGCAGCACTGCCGCCGAGACGTTCGGCATGCGGCTGTACACCCATAACGCCGCTGCGCAAAAAACGCTGTACGCCGAAGTCGTAGCCATGCAGCAAAGCTCTTCGGCGGGCGCGGAGAAGGCCGATCTGCAGTTCAACGCCATGTCGAACGGCACGGTTAAGCTTCTTATGCGGGCGTCGTGGCAGGGCGCTTTGTCGGTCGGCGACAGGGCGGGCAAGGAAACGATACAGAACGGCTATGTCAACGCCAAGGCGTTGAACGGGGAGCATGTGTCTTTCCTGCCGAGCACCGCCGCTTCCGTGCCGAACAGCTCGCTCTTTGTCGATGCGTCCGACGGGAAACTGAAATTCAAGGACGGCTCCGGCAGCGTGACTAGTTTAATCTAACGCGCGGAGACGCTTGAGGCGGCGCATGGGTAAGTTCCGGAAAGCGGGAGAAAGCTGACCCGGAAATAAGAAGATGAAGGAGGAGTCGTTTTGGCGCTTACGTCTTTCCGGCATATCATTCTGTACAAGGACCGGCAGTACAATGCGTTCCCGAACATCGTCATGAACAAGGAAGGGACGTACGTGACCGCCTTTCGTCAAGCGCCGGACCGGCAAGCATATGGCGGCGTTCAGCATATTGATCCTTCGTCCAAAGCGGTCTATATTACGTCGACCGACGGGGAAAACTGGAACGCCGAGCCGGGTATCCTGTACGACGATTTTTTCTACGGCGTGCAGGATCCGTGCCTGAACGTGCTTGCGGACGGCACGCTGTTCGCCACCTGCTTCATGTGGAAAGTGGCGGAGCGGGGCGACGTGCGGGACGATCCCGATTACAAATATAGCGCATATGACAACTGGCTCTGCAAGCAAGCCGGGGCGTATTCGCTAAGATCGGCGGACGGCGGCAAAACGTGGGATCGTCCGCTGCCGGTCGGCCTCGGCACTTTGGCGATTCGCGGCAATGCCGTCGAGCTGGACGATGGCAGTCTGCTCGTCCCCTTTTACGGCGAATCGAACGAACGGAAGGACGGCATTTCGCGGGCGATTGTGGCGAGAACGATAGACCGGGGCCGCTCGTGGACCGAACACGCCGTCATCGAGCCGGAGGAAGGGTACGGCCTGTTCGAGCCTAATCTGTACCGGACGCTGTCGGGCAAGCTCTTCTTGTTCGCCCGCTGCCACAAACGGAAGCCGCTGCCGGAGGACGGCCGCACGGCCTATCCGCTCGTGACCGCGGAGTCGCGAGACGGCGGCTTGACGTGGAGCGAGCCGATTCGGCGCCCCTTTTATTCGCCGAGCCCGTTTCACCCGCTGCGTTTGCACGACGGCCGGGTGCTGCTCACTTACGGCTATCGCCACAAGCCGTACGGTATTCGCGCCGTTCTGCTGGATGCGGAATGCGAGCGTTGGACGGAGGCGCAGGAGACGATGATCCGCGAGGATGGACATGGCGGCGATATCGGCTACACGTGCGCGGTTCAGCTCCTCGACGGCCGGGTGCTGATTACGTACTACTATTCCCGGGATGGCGAGCGCGAGCGCTATATCGCGGGGACGATATGCGAGCTGGCTTCCTTGGGCGGTTAGCCGATTGTTCAAACGACAAAGCCGCACTCTTCAAGAGAAGAATGCGGCTTGCCCGATGTATGTTAAATCTCCACTTTGATAACAACTTTCTTGACCGGGGCCGGGACATCGTTGACCGCAACGCACGGCATATGGACGTCCTGGGGAGCGAAGAAGGCGAAGTAGCCTTCCTGAAGCGTGAAGAAATTGCCGTTGGCCGAGAACAGGGCGTAATCGGAATCTTCCTTATAAGCGGTCGTAACCTCGGTCAAACCGATCGGCGAATGTCCCATCGACTCCTCGCCTTCGACTACGAGCTGGATGTCGAAATAGTTGCGGTGGGCTTCCCAAATGCTTTCTGCTTTCGGCTTCGTTTCATAATGCTGAACCAGGGCGAACAGATGGGTGCCGTCGATTTCGTATTTCCCCGGCTCCAGTTGTTTCACGTCGTGCGTGTTCAGAAACTCGATCGCTTGCTTGAAGCGGGGGTGAAAGCCGGCATATTGGCCGAGGTTGGCAATGGAATCCAGAATCAAATTCGATCTCTCCCTGGAATAAAATGGATGGAATGATGGCGTAGCATGATTAGAGACAATGTGTTTCCCGTGTTCATTGTAGTTGTTATGGATCGGATTGTAAAGACACCGGAAAGCGGCGTTTGCCAAGAGTGCCGAGGAGGGATAGTGGATGGAGGATGCTATTCGCATCGGTTCGAGAATCGAAATGTTTACGGACGACCGGCTGATTGCCGAGAGGTGCGGAATCCGGCTTGCGATGCACCCGCCGGAACGGAAAGAAGTGGTGCTGACGTTCCCTGAACCGTGGGAAGGACCGCACACCAGCTATTTTACGGTCATTCAGGACGAAGGCAGGGTACGGCTTTATTATCGAGGCAATACGGCTGCCGACGACTCCCACGAGCAGGTGACCTGTTATGCGGAAAGTGAGGACGGCATTCATTTCGTCAAGCCCGAGCTTGGTCTGGTCGAGTTTGCCGGCTCCAAGAGAAACAACATCGTGCTGAAGGGGGTGCTCGCGCACAATTTCGCCCCGTTCCGCGACCGATCGGCCCAAGCCTCGACGACCGGAACATACAAGGCGGTCGCCGGCATCGGCAATGCGGCCCAGACCGTGAACAATCGATCGCCGTTATATGCGCTGCGATCCGAGGATGGCCTCCGCTGGTCGATGCTGCAGGATGAGCCCGTCATGACGGACGGAGCGTTCGATTCGCAGAACATCGCCTTCTGGGACGGCGAGGCCGGGCAATACCGCTGCTACAATCGTTATTTTACATCCGACGGAATCCGTGGCGTGCAAAGCGCGCTTTCCTCCGATTTTATCCACTGGGGGCCGCAGCGGCGCAACACGTATTCGTATGGAGCGCCGATGGAGCATTTTTATACGAATGCGACGATTCCGTGCCCGCAGGTCGAGCATCTGTACTTGTCGTTCCCGATGCGCTTCGTGCCGGAACGCAAAAGGGTGGCCGGCCACGGGGAGCGGGGCGTCAGCGACGCCGTGTTCATGACGAGTCGCGATGGTACGACATGGGACCGAACGTTTATGGAGGGCTGGGTGCGGCCGGGCCTGGACGAGCGCAACTGGACGGACCGGAACATCATGCCGGCTTACGGCTGTGTGGAGAGCGATACGGAGTTCTCCTTCTACATCGGTGAGCATTACCGTTTCGACAGCGTGCGGCTGCGCCGCGTAGCGGTTAGAAAGCACGGTTTTGCTTCCGTGCAGGCGGATTACGCCGGCGGAGAGATGACGACGAAGCCGCTGCTTACAACCGGCGAACGGCTGGAGCTGAACTTCTCCACCTCGGCGGTCGGCTCGGTGCAGGTCGAGGTCGCGGACGAGTCCGGTCGCGCGCTGAACGGATTGTCCTTTGACGATATGGAGCCTCTGTACGGCGATTCGCTGCAGGAGACGGTGGTGTGGTCATCGGGAACAAGCTTGCGCGGGCTGGAAGGCCGGCCGATCCGTCTCCGCTTCCGGCTGAAGGACGCCGACGTGTATTCGTTCCGTATGAAAGGTTAAAGCCGGATAGCATGAAAGTGCCGGTTTGTCCGGTTTGGAAAGCTTGGGCTTCGGGTTCTGCTGCGGCGGGCCCGGGGCTTTTATTTTTAGGCGACAGATCGACAACTTTCGCAAACAATCGTGACAAAAAAATACAAATCGGTTACAATCGAACTATCGGATTATACAACTAAAAAGCAATAGGTTGATAGTATCAAAATCGTGTTCATAAACGAATCCAAAGGCACACTTATCGAAAGATAAGGTCGCAAAACCATTGGGGCTACCGTGTAACTTTCGTTACATCACGCCAGCCAGGTCGCCGAATTGTGAGACGGGCGCCCTCGATTTGATGAGGGCTTTTTTTGTTGATCGGATCTCCCGTATTTACAAGGCCACATTCGAACCTGAAATCGCTTTATGCCGAAAAGGGGGATTTATTATGTTGAGCGCGATCACCCGTCTATTGATTCGATTGTCGGATAAAGACAGGGAGACGCTTGAGCACGTTATGCGGGTAGGATCTTTGGCCCATTGCTGGACATCGTTCCATCAATTGTCGGATCAAGACGACCGGCAGGCTTTCATTGTAGGCTGTTTTGTCCACGACGTCGGTAAAATCATGATCGACGGCTCTATTTTGCAAAAATCGTCCAAGCTAGACCGGAGCGAATGGGATACCATGAGAACGCATCCGGAATGGGGCGAAAAGCTGCTGATCGAGGAACAGATGACGGACGGACGGCTGCTGGATATCGTCAAGCACCATCACGAACGGTGGGACGGCCGCGGGTATCCGATGGGGCTGCAGGGCGAGGAAATTCCGGTTCTTGCCCGCATGTGCTCGATTATCGATGCGTTCGATGCCATGATTTCCGACCGGCCTTACAAAAAAGGAATGTCGGTCGAACAGGCGAAAGAAGAGTTGGCCGTACAAAGCGGCATTCAGTTCGACGAATTTTACGTTCGGCAATTTCTCAGCTTGCCGGATCAATTGCTGCGCAATCCGATCCCGCTTAACCTGGAGCAGCTTGCCGTGGAAGGAACGTTATTCTACGAGCACTCCTCCTGGAAGGGGAACTGATTGGCTTAAGGAGTATACTCACCATGAATCAGAAACGTATTTATTCCCGCAGGGCCACTTTATCGTTAAAAATGTCCGAGTTCGAAGTTCCGCCGATGCAGGATCTGCTCGTGATCGGCCGCAGGGCACCCATCGGACCGGAAGCCGTCAGACGCATGGCTGAGGCGCTCTCGCCGGAGCAGTTCACGATTATGATGATCGACCATCCGAAGGTGGAGGCGGTGCTTATCCGCAATTCGCTTTTGCAAATGCTGGATAAGGACGTGCTGATCAACATCGTACTGGAGGAGGCGGATCGATTGATCAGCGATACGATGGTCATCCGGTCCGAGCTGAAAATCGAGGTGATGGTCCAGCGGGAGGTCGAACTGTCGTGAAGGTGGGCGAGCTGATGACTTCCCCGATCCGGACCGTGTCGTCGGACAAAAGCGTAAGACATGCATCCGAGCTGATGGCGAAGCTGGAGATCGGTTCCCTTGTCGTACAGGACCACGGGACGATCATAGGAATCGTCACCTCCCGCGACGTCAGGCAAACCCATCCGAACCGGATTGTCGCCGATGCGATGACGCCCAATCCGATGAGCGTGCATCAGGACCATTTTATATGGGATGCGCTCGGCACGATGGAGCGGCTTCGCATCGAGCGGCTGCTGGTCTCCGATGGAAATCGGGTGTGCGGGATCATAACCCGCGATACGATCCGGATTCAGCTGAGCGAGCTGCAGGACCCGCTCACCGGCCTGTTCCGTCCGGGCTATGTGCAGGCGGTCGGCAAGGAGATGCTGCGCAAACACGAATGGTTTCACCTGCTGTTCGTCGATCTGAACAACTTCGGCGAAATCAATAAACGATACGGTCACCCGGTCGGCGACGATATGATCAAAGGGTACGCCGACCGGCTGCTCTCCCTGGCAACGGCTGACGATTATTTGTGCCGCTATGCGGGCGACGAGTTCGTCATCTTGACGGTTCGCCCGGAGGGCGAGCTTCAGCAGCTTCTGGAAGCGCTGCGGGAGCCTCTCGTTATCGAGCACATTCCCGTGTCGACTACGGTCGGATTCGTATCCGGTCTGCGGGAGCCCGATTTTTTCTCCTTCTCGTTCCGCGATCTCATCAGCAAAGCCAGCCTGCTTTCCACTTCCTTGAAGCGGAACGGCTTATTAACCTCCTGACAGTCCGTTTATCTCGACCTAAGGCCTTCGCGGCTGCCGCGAAGGCTTGTTTCGTATGCGCGCAAGGGGGTATACTGACATTGTTCCGGCGATATAAGGAGTCGAAAACAACTTCTATCGCTTATTCCTGCATAGGGATGGCGGGGGATGCGGACATGCTGTCTCAGGCAAAGCGGAGGACGAAATGACGATCAAAAGACCGGTCGAGGCTGTACGCGGGCAGTCGTTATTCGACTTTGATTTTCCCGTGTACGTCAACAGAGCGAGGGAAACGTTCGCTCTTCAGGAGCATTCCCACGATTTTGTGGAGATGGCTTATGTCGAGGAAGGAAAAGGGTTTCATTATATAGACGACCAGGTCGTGCCTGCGGGCAAGGGCGATCTGTTCTACATACCGGTCGGCGTCTCCCACGTGTTCCGGCCGGCGGATGCGGCTGCGAAGCCGTTGATCGTATACAACTGCGTGTTCAGCCTCGAGCTGTTCGATCGGATCATCGACAGCCACTCGTTGCTGCTGCCGGCCGAGAAGGCCGACGCCCTGCTCGCGATTCGCAGCAGGACCACTTGGCTGCGAACGGAAGGGCCGATGGCGGACGAGGCCGGAAGACTGATGCTGAGACTGCACCAGGAATATGCGTTAAGGCGGGAAAATCGGGGGCTGATGATCGTAACGTATATCATCCAGCTGCTGCTGACGCTGGTTCGCTCGTTGGACGAGGAGAACCGCGGCACATTCGCCGGCGACGATTCGCGTATGGAGGCGGCTACCCGGCTTATTCGGCAGCATGTCCAAAACCCTTTGTCGCTGACGGACATTTCGACGAAAATCCATATCGGAAAACGCCAGTTTAACCGTCTGATCAAGAAGGCGACAGGCCAGACGTATACGGATTATGTCCATTCCCTGCAAATCGAGCGGTGCTGCGAGCTGCTCCGCACGACGGGCGGGAAAATCTATGAAATCGCCGAAAAATCAGGCTTTAAGGACATGAAGCATTTTCACGCCATCTTCAAACGCAAACTCGGTCTTTCGCCGCGGGAATACCGCAGGCGGGCAGAGCAGGCGGCAAGCGTAAAGGCAAATGCGATGCCGGAACAATGAGAGCGGGACGGACCGCCCGCCAGTCTCCGCCACGTCATGATGCTACAGATGCAAATCGTCCCCGACGGGCTCGATCTTATAGAAGTCTTTGGATCCGTCATGCGGTTTTCAAAGGCTTGTTCGGCGTATACCGGTCAATTTGAAGATTTACAGCCCCGGTAAAGTGGGATATAATGAAAACGTATTATTGAATACGTCGTATCATAATGAGAGACAATAACTTCTTTTTAAAAAGGTGAGAGAAGGGAAATCGACATGACTGAGCGAAAATCCGCCGGTTCTTCGGCCGGTGGGCCGTTAGTGGAGCGAGATACGATTCGTCTTGCCGTGCTCGGCATGGTGGACGGCAACGGACATCCTTATTCGTGGAGTGCGATGTTTAACGGCTACGACCCCGATGAGATGAAGCATTGTCCATATCCGGGCATCCCGGTCTATCTGGACAAAGAGCCGAAGCATACGCTGCGAATCCGGGGCGCGAACGTGACGCACATCTGGACCGACGACCCCGAGGATGCGGTGCGCGTATCCCGCGCCTCGCTCATTCCGCATATCGCGGACCGGCCTGAAGACGTGATCGGACATGTCGATGCGGTCATTATCGCAACGGACAAAGGCCACGAGCATGTGGAACGATGCCGCCCGTTCGTGGAGGCGGGTCTTCCGGTATTCGTCGACAAGCCGCTTACGGACAATGAGGCCGACCTGCTCGTCTTTGCCGACTGGGTCAGGCAGGGAAAGGCGATCATGTCCTCCAGCTCCATGCGCTACTGCAAGGAATTCATGCCTTACCGGATATCCACCTCCGAGCTGGGCGAATTGCGGTTCGCTTCGATCACGACGCCGAAGTCGTGGGAGCGCTACGGCATTCACGCGCTGGAGGGCATCTACCCGATCGTCGGCCCCGGCTTCGTGTCTGTCCGCAATGTCGGCAGCGAGCGGCAAAATATCGTTCACCTCAAGCACGAATGCGGGGCGGATATCGTAGTGGCGGCCACCGCCGACATGTACGGCGCATTCGGCTTGCTGCAGCTGTGCGGCACGGCGGGGCACGCGGTGACGAAAATCCAGGATACGTTCTATTCGTTCAAAACGCAGCTTCAGGCGTTTGTAGACTATTTGCGCAGCGGAGAGCGGCCGTTTCCGTTCGAGGAAACGATCGAGCTGATGAAGCTCGTCATCGCCGGCATCCGCAGCCGCGAGCAGGGCGGGCGAGAAGTGAGTTTGAGCGAGATCGCGCCGAAGCTCTAGCCCGATTCGGCCAACCAACCATCCAAGGAGGACGACAAACATGCCGCAAACCTATGCCATGCGCCACAGCCGGGTGCTTCAGAAGCTTAGAGCCGGACAGGTCGCTTATGCGACAAAGCTGAATTTGGGCGATTCGAGGGCGGCGGAGATCGCCGCGATGAGCGGCTTCGACTGCATCTGGACCGATATGGAGCATGTTCCGAACGACTGGTCTGCCATCGAAAAGCAAATATTGGCCGCCAAAGCGCACAATGTCGATACGGTCGTCCGGGTCGCCAGGGGCAGCTACAGCGACCTGGTCCGTCCGCTCGAAATGGACGCTACGGCGATTATGGTGCCGCATATTATGAGCGCCGCCGATGCCAAGGGCGTCATCCGCAGCACCAAGTTTCATCCGCTCGGCTTAAGGCCGGTCGACGGCGGCAACGCGGACGGGGCTTATTGCAACATCGGCTTCACCGACTATTTGCGTCAGGCGAACGAGCAGCGGTTCAATATTTTGCAGATCGAGGACGTGGAAGCGCTTGACGAGCTTGAGGAGATTATCGCTTTGCCCGGACTGGACATGATCTTTTTCGGACCGGGCGATTTCAGCCAATCGATCGGCGCGCCCGGGGAGATGAATCACCCGCTGATCGGCGAAACCCGCAAACGGATCGCGGAGCTTGCCGCCAAGCACGGCAAGTTCGCCGGCACGGTCGGCTCGACAGCTAACGCGGAGGAACTGGCCGCGATGGGCTACCGGTTCATCAGCGTCGGAGCGGACGTCATCGCCTTGACCCAATATTTCGGAGGCATCGTAAGCGAGCTGCACAAGCAGGAGGCGACGCGGATCGAGAGCGTATACGCCGATAAGCCGACCGGAGCGGGGGTATCCCCATGACAGTGCTGAATTCGTTCTCGCTGGAAGGAAAAGTGGCGGTCGTCACCGGCGGGGCCGGACTGTATGGCAGGCAGATCGCAATGGCGCTGGCGCAGGCCGGAGCGGCTACCCATATGACGTCTCGCAGCAGCGAGCAGCTGCCCGAGCTGGAGCGCAGCTTCGCGCAGGAGGGAGTAACGGTAACGGCCCATTGCTTCGATCAGGAGCAGGAATCGTCTATTCTGGCTTTGCGCGATGCCGTAATCGCCCGGCACGGGCGCATCGATATTCTCGTCAACAACGCGGTAGCCCGCACGATGGGGTCGTGGGACGATCCGCTCGAGGCGTTCGACCGCAGCATGCGCATCAATGCGACCGGCATGTTCGGCGTCACCCGGGCGTTCGGCGATCGGATGGCGGAGCAGGGCTCCGGCTCGATCATCAACATCGGCTCCATACAAGGCATGGTCGGACCGGATGGCACGCTTTACGAGGGCATGGGCTTTCACGGACTCGTCCCGGACTACTTCTTTCATAAAGGCGGCATGCTGAACTTCACCCGGTTCGTCGCTAGCTATTACGGTCCGAAAAACGTGCGCTGCAACTGCGTCAGTCCCGGCGGGCTGGCTTCCCACCGGACGCCGCAGGCGTTCGTCGAGCGTTATTCGCAGCGGACGCTGCTGGGCCGGATGGCCAACGAGACCGACCTGATGGGCAGCATCGTATTCTTGGCCTCGGACGCCTCGGCTTATGTAACGGGCGCGAACTTGGCGGTTGACGGCGGGTATACGGCGAAATAAGCATACTTCGGAGGGGAAGCCATGTTTGAGCACATCTTTTCGCTGGAGGGGAAAAGCGCGATCGTCACCGGCGGCAACGGGTATTTGGGAAGCGTTATTTCCCGCGCAATGGCCGACTTCGGAGCCGCTGTCGTCGTGGCCGATCTGGAGGAGCGCGAGCAGGACCACGAACGGCTTATTCCGATGGCGTGCGACGTCTCCGACACCGAGTCGATTCGCCGTTCGTTCCGGCTCGCGGCAGATAAGCTGGGTCGCATCGACGTTCTCGTCAATTGCGCCACCTACGGGGCCGGCTATGGGCCGCTCGGCACGATCGGGAGAATGAGCGACGACGATTGGCAAAAGGGTGTAGACGGCGCCGCCGGAACGGTGTTTCGCTGTACGCGCGAGGCGCTGCCTTATATGGAGGCGGCCGGAGGAGGCAGCATCGTCAACTTCGGCTCGATGTACGGCATCGTCTCGCCCGATCCGTCCATCTATGGCGACAGCGGGGCGAACAATCCGGCCAATTACGGTGCCGGCAAGGCCGCGGTGCTGCAGTTCACGCGCTACAGCGCGGCGCATCTGGCCGCCAAAGGCATTCGCGTCAACAGCATCTCGCCGGGACCGTTTCCGAATCCCGGCACGCAGCAGGATCGGGCGTTTCTGGAGAAGCTCGGCAGCAAGACGATGCTGGGGCGGCCCGGCACGGCCGAGGAAATCGCCGGGGCGGTCGTGTTCCTTGCCTCCGCGGCTTCCAGCTACATGACCGGCGCGAACATCGCCGTGGACGGCGGATGGACGGCATGGTAAAGAAGAAGGAAGCGATGCCGACTGAGCCCGATACCGGGACGCAGGCCGGGCAACGGCCGACAGCCGGAACAACGACGGGGAGAGGGACAACGGTGGAAACGATATCCAAACTGACGCTCGGCACGGTGCAGCTAGGTATGCCATACGGCATTCATAACCGGGACGGCATGCCTTCCGAGGAAAGCAGCTTCGAGCTGTTGAACCGCGCGTGGGAGGGGGGCGTCGTCTCGTACGATACGGCGGCCGCCTACGGGCAGTCCGAAACGATACTGGGCCGTTTTTTTCACGGCAAGCATCCGCTTATTACGACCAAGATTCATCTGTTTCCGCAGCCGGGAGACAGCGGAGCGCAGATCGGGCGGGATATGCGCGAGCGCGTCAGCGGCTCGCTGAAGAGGCTGGGGCTGGACTCGGTTCCGATTCTGATGCTGCACAATACCGACGTCATGGAGCATTTCGGCGGAGCGATCACCGAAGCGTTTGCCGAATTGAAGCAAGAAGGGCTGATCGGCAGAGCGGGCATCTCGGTATCGCAAAATTCCGCGGAGGAATACCGCTTTCTGTGGCCCTACTTGCAAAACGACCTTTATGAAGCCGTGCAAATTCCGATGAACGTGCTGGACCACAGGCCGATCCGCAACGGCTGTCTCGGGATGCTCGGCCAGGCCGGGAAAACGGTGTTCGTGCGCAGCGTGTTTTTGCAGGGGCTGTTGTATATGAAGGACGAGGAGCTTCCCGTCAAGCTCGCTGCCGCCAAAGCCCCGCTCGCCGCGCTGCGCGAGCTATCCGAGCGGTATGGGATCGGCATCGCGCAGCTCGCCGTCTCGTTCATCCGCGATATGGAGGGCGTTGACAGTCTCGTGATCGGAGCCGAAACAAGGGAGCAGGTAAGCGACAACCTCGCGCTGCTTGACGGACCGCCGCTGCCGGAGACGCTGCGGGAACAATTGGCATCGGCCTTCCACGACGTGCCCGAGCAGGTAATTACGCCGCATATGTGGAAGTAAACAGTGGACCTGAAACGTGACGGAAGTCCAGGCAAACATAGAGAGGGAGGTCGCCTATGAACATAGTCCGCAGTGCAAGCCGCCGGTTTCACGATATGACATTGGCGAGGAAAATGTGGCTGTCCGTCGCTTTCGTTTCGCTGCTTACGCTGGCCACCTTTGCCCTCCTGGCTTCGACCCAGATCAAGAATCTGATGACCGAGCGCGAGGGCAATATCCGGGTGCAGCAGCTCGACTATTACACAGGCAGCATCAACCATTACTTTCAGAATATCCAGAAGTCGGCCCAGGTGCTGCTGTACAACCCCGATATCCAGAAGCGGTTCAGCGGGGACATGGAGGAGCTGAGCGGCTCCGAGCGGATTCGCGCCTTCAACGAGGTGTACGACCAGCTTCACCGGATGTGGGACAATTTGTACGGCATCGACGCGATTTATTTGATCGACCGGCACCAGAACGTATTCAAAATAAGCGTCGAGGATGCCAACATGCCGACGTTTCTCACCGGTGCGGAGTTTGCCGAGCAAGGCTGGTACGACCGCCTCGATAAGTCCGAGGGCTCCTCCTATTGGTCGTTCGTCCGATGGAGCGATAATAAGGCGTCGATCCTGATGCTCGGGGCGATGTACAACAAAGCCGATCTGTCGCTGATCGGGCATTTGGTCATTTCCGTCTCCCCGCAGGTGTTCGACAGCTTCCTGTCCGCCTCCAAGCTGGGCGAAGGCACCAACAGCATCATCGATCTGGCAGGGATGGCCTATACGTCGGGGAGGGGACTGTCCTCCGACTCGCCGTACGACATTACCGCCATGTCCGGCAATAGCGGTTATTCGTCCATCCGCCAGAACGACGAGCCGTACATGGTCGCTTACGCCAAAAACGAGCTGACCGGCTGGACGTTCGTGCATGCCGTGCCCCAGCGTCTCGTGCTGAAAGATTTGAAAAACGTCAATACGCTGTGGCTGTTTTTCCTGTTCGTCTCGATCCTGCTGATGACCGTCGTATCCGCCTTCCTGCTGCGCACGATTACGATGCCGCTCGGCAAGCTGGTGCGCCTCGTGCGCGAGGTCGAACGCGGCAAGCTGGGCGGACGGTTTCACGTCCAGTACAAGGATGAGCTCGGCAAGCTCGGCCACGCCTTCAACCATATGCTCGACAAGCTGCAGGAAGGCATTCCGCTGATTCGCGAGAAATTTATCCGCTCGCTGCTCGAACGCAAGCTGAGCGAGGAAGAATTGCGGGATTACGAATCGAAGCTCGATTTCCGCTTCGAACGGCCGTTTTTTCAGGTTGTGCTGCTGTATGTGCATGAAGAAAACGACGAAAGCGCATTGCAGGCGGTCGGGACGGCGGTCCGCGATATGGAGCAGCATGGCGGGCTCATTACGGATACGCTGTCGGCGAATCAATACTGCCTGATCTTCAACTGTCCGCAGGAAGAGACGCTCGCGCTCGTCGAGCCGCTGCTCGACCGGCTGCGGAGCGAATGTGGGGTGCGTCCTTACGCATTCGTCGGCAATTGCTACGAGAGCATCCAACTGGTGAAAAACTCGTTCGAGGAAGCGAAGACGCAGCTGAAATACCGGGTCAGCGACACCATGGACGAGGAGCCTGCGGTCTTTTTTACCGGAGATTCGTGGGAGCAGCATTACCCGGAATCGTACGAGAACCGGCTGTTGTATTATATGGACGAGGGCGATTTCGATATGTGCGCCGCCGTGATGGAGGAACTGATCGCCGCGATGCGCGTCAAACCGATCGCCCCGCCGGTCATCCATACGTTTCTGACGGCAATGCATTACCATCTGAACAAGCAGCTCATACAGATCGGCGCCGCCGACCGCGGTCCCGATGCCGATTGGCTCGGCAAGCTGAACCGCAGGCTGTCGCTCGAGCCGTTCGAGAAGAATGCCCGCGATTTTATCGCGCTCGTGCGCAAGCAGCTCGGTCCGCTCGTGCACAAGCGTATTCGGCATAGTCCGAATATCGCGAGATCGCTGCAATTGATTCAGGAGCAGTACGAAAGCCCGAACTTGAGCGTCGACTACGCGGCGCGTACGCTCGGCTTGAATACGAACTATTTCAGCCAACTGTTCAAGAAAGAACTGGGCGTCGGTTTTGCGGAATATGTAAGCGGTTTAAGAATGGAACGGGCGCAAAAGCTGCTGAGCGAAACCCCGCTGAAAATCAAAGAAGTGGCGGAACAGGTCGGCTTTGCCGACTCCCACTATTTCGGCGTCTGGTTCAAGGAAAATACCGGCTTGTCTCCGACCCAATACCGCAAAGGCAATCAGGCGGTTTCCGACTGGATCGGGCCGGCGGAGGCTGTGGGGCGCAGTTCGGCCAATTAGGCCTACAATAAGGCGCAAACTGACGAATCCCCCTCATATCTGTGGAAATTCACCTACCGTTCCCTTTGTCGGACGTGGTACGTTGATAGCGCGGCACAATGCTGGAAGCCGCCTACACTATACTTACGTACCGATCAGGAGGGGCGAATATGGGAAAATCAAGGAACTTGGGGTTCCAGCGGGAATGGAGCGGCTGGTTGTTCGTTTTGCCGATGCTGCTGTTTTTTCTCGCATTTGTCGTATATCCGATTTTGTCTTCCATATGGGGCAGCTTGTATGCGTTCGACTATACCGGCTATACGTTCGCCGGGCTGGACAACTACAAGCAGCTGCTGGGAGACTCGCTGTTCTGGAAGGCGGTCTGGAACACCATCGTCTTCGTGCTTTACCTCGTTCCGTCGATTACGGTGATCGCGCTGCTGCTGGCCGCTCTGATTCACAAGTATCCGCAGAAAATGCAATCGTTTTTCAAAGCGGCGTTTTACGTTCCGGGCGTTACGTCGATCGTCAGTCTGGCCATGGTCTGGGAATATATTTATAACAACCAGTTTGGCATCGGCAACTACGTGCTCAAGCTGTTCGGTCGGGAGCCTATTAATTTTCTCGGCGGCGAATACGCTTACACGTCGTTGGCAGTCATTCTCGTCACGATCTCGCTAGGCGCCTCGCTGGTCGTCTTTTCCGCGGCGCTGAACGGCATTCCGCGCGATTTGTACGAATCCGCATCGCTGGACGGGGCCACTCCGACACAGACGTTTATGCAAATTACGCTGCCGATGCTGAAGCCTTCCGTGCTTTATGTCGTCGTTACCTCGACGATCGGCGCTTTCCAGGTGTTCGCCATTATCCTGCTGATGACCGGAGGAGGGCCGGCCTACAAGACGACGACGATCCTGATGCTCATCTACCGCGAAGCGTTCGTCAACATGAACTTCGGTCTGGCTAACGCCATGGGGATCTTGCTGTGTCTGCTCATCTGCCTGATCGCCTTCATTCAGTTCAAACTGCTGAAATCCGACGTGGAATATTGAGGGGGGCGACCAGTATGCTAAGAAAACTGCCGTTCGCCGTCGGAAATGTTTTGCTGTGGATCAGCACCTTGTTTTTTCTGTGGCCGATTTACTGGATGCTTGTCAGCGCCTTCAAGCAGTTGAAAGTAGCTCTGCAAATTCCGCCGCAATGGTACCCGCACGAGCCGACGCTGGAAAATTTCAAAATACTAGTATTCGATTTTCCATTGTTCCGCTGGTTGTACAACAGCATGTTTATTTCGGTCGTGGCGACGCTACTCGTCGTGGCGGTAAGCTCTTTGGCCGCCTATGCATTCGCCAAAGTGCCGTTCCGCGGCTCGAAGTGGCTATTTGCCGGCATGATCGCTTCGATGTCGATCCCGCATACGGTGCTGCTCATTCCGCTGTTCCAAATGATGAACAAGCTCGGGCTGACCAATACGCTGTGGGGCGTGCTGCTCCCGCTCGTCGGCTGGCCGTTCGGCGTGTTCCTGCTCAAGCAGTTTATGCAAACGCTGCCGGGTGCCTTGATCGAGGCGGCGATGATCGACGGCTGCAACGAATGGCAGACGTTCTCGCGGGTCATGCTGCCGCTCGCCAAGCCGGGCCTGGCGGTGCTGGGCATCTTTACTTTCGTCAATTCTTGGAACGACTACGTATGGCAGATGGTCATGCTGAAAGACAAGCTGATGTATACGCTCCCGGTCGGGGTGAAGATCGCCCGGCAAGTGCAGGAGGTCGATATCAATTACGGCGTGGCGATGGCTGGCGCCTTGTGCGCTACTTTGCCGGTGCTACTCGTCTTCCTGTTTTTCCAGCGCTTTTTTACCCAAGGCATTACGTTCGGGGCATTGAAAGGATGACGCACGGAACTTAACCAGAATGCGGAGGAAAGCGTTATGAGCGACAACAGCAGCCGCATCACGGCCATCGTGAATGCGAAGCTGGTCACGCCATGGTCCGTCGTAGAAGACGGGGTGGTGCTGATCGAGGGAGAGCGGATCGTCGAATGCGGTCCGCGAGACCGTGTGGACGTTCCCGCGAACGCCCTCGTGATCGACGCGGGCGGCGATTACGTCGGACCGGGCTTTATCGACATCCATTGCCACGGCGGCGGAGGGCACTGGTCGTGGGAGGAGCCTTACCTGTTCGCGCTATCCCATCTGCGGCACGGTACGACGGGCGTGCTCCCTACGCTCGTCTACAACCAAAGCCGCGAGGAGATGCTGGCGGGGGTGCGGAACATCGTGGAGATGGAGGAGCGGCCCTACAGCTCGGCGATCGTCGGCATCCACATGGAAGGCCCGTATATCAATAAAAAGTACGGGGCAGTGACGTCGCCGATCCGCGCGGTCGACCCGGAGGAATACAACGAGCTGCTCGAGCTTGCCGGCGACCGCATCAAAGTATGGACGCTCGCTCCCGAGCTGCCGGGTCAGGAAGCGTTCGCCGAAGCCGCCTCCCGGTACGGCATCGCTTTATCGGTCGGGCATTCCGAGGCCGATGCCGACACGATCTTCTCGTTCGTTCGCCACGGCCTGCAGATCGGTTGCCATTGCACGAACGCGAGCGGAACGACCCCGTCGCCTTCCCGGTACGGAGGGACGAGGGAAATCGGCGTAGACGAGGCAGTGCTCGTTCATGACGATATTTACGCCGAAGTGATCCCCGATGCCAACGGCATCCATGTGCGTCCGCTTATGTGCCGGCTTATTCGCAAGGCGAAAGGAACGGACCGTGTCATCATCATCACCGATGCGATCGATGAAGCCGGCCTCCCTGTCGAGCCGGACGATCCGTACGAGGATGTGCGGTATATCGAAGGCGTCGGCTTGTCCGGCAGCAAGCTGACGATGGACCGGGCGGTCCGCAATATGATGCGGCATACCGGGGCGGGCATCGCGGAAGCATTCGTGATGGCTTCGCTTAACCCGGCCAAGGTGCTGAAGACCGACCGCGACATGGGCAGCGTGGAGAAAGGCAAGCTGGCTAATCTCGTGATCGTCACGGGAGACATCGAAGTGCGCCGAGTGCTGTTGCGCGGACAGATTGTGGAATAGGAAACGAAATACGGGCTGTCCATCGCGTCTGACGCGACGGGGCAGCCCGATTTTCGCTCCATAGGGCGTATTGGGTAACGATGGAGGCGGTAGGATACGAATAAGGATTCGCATGGCGGAACGCCTTTCCGATTTTTGCCAAGTGGCACAAAGAGGTCGAGCAGCGCGAATCGACCGGAGGATGTGAAATCCGCCTAACCTCTGATATGGTGTGAGGGAAGCGTGCGGCTGATTCGCTTCGTCCCGAGGCGAGATAGGGGCACTGTTTTTGCGGAGTGCGGCCAGAATGCATCTCGCGGTGCCTGACAGACGCGACCGTAATCCCTACTCCATGTGCAGATTGATCTGGAGGAGCCTCGGGGGTATACTTCTATTATTGTCCCGCTGGGGAGGCTTAAGGGAGGCAAATGGCGTTCGAGACAGACGGCGATCATGCTCGACAGAGCAGCCAGCTTCTGCTTGAAGCGTCGTTTTTCCCATTTTCCGGTTCAATCCTTCAGTTGCGGGGCCATACTGATCATTTCAACCCAAACCTTACGAATTTCACCTACTGATAACAGCGGTTCCATGCTACAGTGGCATCAGGTTTTCGGCTGTCCGAGTGAAGGGCTGCCGGAACATGGAACGAGATATGATTCAAGGGAGGGTTTACAGATGGGCAAATTAACGGGCCTCGGCACATGGGGCATCAAGCGCACAGTCGCTTTGCCGGTCGCTTTGGCTTTATCCGTATTCGCTTACGGATGCAGCTCGGGTTCGGGCACGACGAATACCGCGAACGAACCGGCGAAGAGCGGTCAAACGGCTGCGGTCAGCGAGAAAGACGAGAAGACCGAGCTGACGCTGTGGATGACGCAAACCGGAACGCTCAAATCCGGGCAGAAGCCGGGCGAATGGGTGAAGGACGATCTCGTGCCGGAATGGAACAAGCTGTATCCGAACATCAAGATCAATGTAGAGATTATTCCATTTGACGGCATCAACGAAAAAATTACGACCGCGATCGCCTCCAGTACGGCGCCGAATTTATTGTTCGATACGCCGGTGCGTACACTCGCTTACGCACAAATGGGTGCGCTTGCACCGTTAAACGACGTCATTCCGGCCAGCGATCTGGAGCTGATCAAGAAAAATCCGGATGTCATGAAAATGGTGTCGGTCAATAACAATATCGTGACCATGCCGTATTCGGCCACCGTCTCCGCGCTGATTTTGAACAAATCGCTCTGGAGGGAAGCAGGCGCGGAAAATTTGCTGCCGCAGGATGAATTCCGCACGTGGACGCCGGATCAATTCAAAGCAGCTTTGAAAGCGGTTGCCAACAAAGACAAGGGCGTATACGGCACGACGCTGTTCGCTCTGAACGAGCAGGGCGACCAGTTGTACAACAACATCATGGTCGGATACGGCGCCAAGCTGTTCAGCGACGACTATTCCAAATACACGGCGCCCGACAGCCCGGCAGGCGAACAGTCAATGGCCTTCTTCAAGTCGCTCGTCGACGAAGGGCTCGTGCATCCTCATCCGGAGACGCTGTCCGCCGTGAATGCGCTCGACTATTGGAAGCAGCGGAAGACCGGCATGATCGTAGCCGGTACGTCCCACGCAGGTCTTGTGCAGACCGGACTTAAGGACGGCTCCGTTATCGGCCCGCACGAGTACATGTACGTGAACTATCCTTCTCCGAACAAAGGGCAATCGGCGCTCAAGATGGAATTCGGCTTCGGCGTCGTCTTTAAGAACAAGGACGCATTGAAGGATAAATGGGCGAAAAAATTCCTGTATTGGGCGCAAACGCAAAACCAGGTTTACAGCGCTGCGATGAAGACGTTCAACCCGTTCGGCGAAGCGCCGGCTTGGACGAAAGACGATCCCGAGCTGCAATTCCTGTTCAAGCTGACGACCAAAGCGAAGGAATGGCCGGTCGTCGATCCGGGCTGGGGCATCAAGGGTTACCCGGAAATGCGCGCGGCGATGTTCCCGGAAATGCAGCGAATGTTCATCAATGAGGCGACGCCGAAGCAAGCGCTCGACAACATCTCCAAAAAGTTCAACGATATTATTAAAAAATACAATAAGTAAGCCGCAGTCCAGAGCTGCCCCGGAATCGTTGAGATCCGGGGCGGCTTTATTATGCGTTGATAGACTGTACAGGCTACCAGTTCGCATCGCGGAAAGCTGCAGAAAATGCGGGGGCCCGCCTGCAGCCGAATTTCCCGGATCGTTGTTCCTTTTCTCCGTCCCTTTTTGCTATAATATATCGTAACGCGATAAGAGACAACGGAGTGAAAGATGACTCCGTCAGTATGAAAAGACGAGTCAAACCTTAAGGAGACTGTGAACCGACGATGGAAGAACGCAAGCCGGCCAAAGAAGCCCCTTATTTTATGATTCAGTCCGTCGACCGGACGCTGATGATTTTGCAATGCTTTATCGACGAACGGCGCCCTCTGGGCGTTAGCGAAGCGGCACGCATGCTGAAGCTGAACAAAAGCGTCGTGCATCGCCTGATGCTGACGCTGCTGACGCACGGCTACCTGGAGCAGCTCAAAAACACGGACAAGTACATGATTGGGCCGAAAGCGTTCGAGCTCGGCTCGGTGTTCACCAACTCCACCAATCTCGTCGACGAAGGGAAAAAGGTGCTCATCGAGCTGGTCGACCGGATCGGCTGTACTGCGCATTTGGCCATCCTGGAAAAAGATTCGGTCCTGTACCTCGTCAACGTCGAGCCGGATCATCTCAAATATTTGTTCGGCGCGGTAGGACAGCGCCGGCCGGTGTACAATACGGCGCTCGGCAAATGCTTGACCGCCTGGTTGCCCGAGGAAGAGACGCGTCGGGTGCTGGAGCACTGCACGTTCGAGAAAATTACCGACCGTACGATTACGTCGCTTGAAGGGTTTCTGGAGGAGTTGGAGCGCGTCCGCCAGCGCGGCTTCGCCGTGGACGACGAGGAGACAGGCTTCGGCGTCCGCTGCTTCGCCGCTCCGGTGCGCAGCAAGGACGGGGACGTGATTGCCGCGATCAGCGTCAGCGGTTACGGCGTCGAGGAGGAGAAGCCGAACGACATCGGCCTTACAGTGAAAAGCCTCGCTTCCCAGCTGTCGCGGCGTATCGGCTATTTCGCCGAGCCGTGACCGAAGGCTGCTGCGGTCAAGACTGGTAGCGCCTGCTGTCTTGTCCGGCGGGCGTTCCCGGACGCAGCGTCCCGCACTTGAAGGCTCGACTGCATAAGCAAGGGGCAGCCGGTCTCGCGTATGGCGAGTCGGCTGCCCCTTTTCATCGTGTTGTTTTTCACACCGTTGTTAACACCCGGCGTGCGCTGGTGCGCCGCATGATGCGGTCAGCATTAGAACGGCCGGTCGATTACCGCGCCGCCGAGGCATGTCTCGCCGTCGTAGAAGACAACGGCTTGTCCCGGCGTGATTGCCTTTTGAGGCTTGTCGAACACGACCTCCAAGCGGCCCTCGCCGAGGAAGCGGACGGTTACGCCTTGATCCGGCTGACGGTAGCGGAACTTGGCCGTGCACGCGAACGGCGATTCCGGAAGCGCCTGGGCGATCCAATTGAGATCCGTCGCGAGCAGACCTTGCGTGTACAGATGCGGGTCGGTTTCGCCCTGCACGACGTACAGCACGTTGCGCTCCAGATCTTTGCCGGCGACGAACCAAGGCTCTCCGTTGCCCGATCCGCCGATGCCGAGCCCTTGCCGCTGCCCGAGCGTGTAGTACATCAAGCCGTCGTGTCGTCCCTTCAGCTCGCCGTCGTACGTGCGGATCTCTCCGGGCTTGGCCGGCAAGTATTGGCTGAGAAACTCCTTGAAATTGCGCTCTCCGATAAAGCAGACGCCGGTGCTGTCCTTCTTCTTCGCCGTAGCCAGTCCGGCCTCCAGCGCAATGGCGCGCACTTCGGCCTTCGGCAGATGGCCGATGGGGAACATCGCCTTGGACAGCTGCTCCTGGTGGAGCGCGTTCAGGAAATAAGTCTGATCCTTATTGGCGTCGACCCCGCGCAGCAGCCTATAGACGCCGTCTTTCCGCTCGACCCGAGCGTAGTGGCCAGTTGCCAAGTAGTCGGCGCCGAGCGAGAGCGCCTTCTGTAAAAATTCCCCGAACTTGATCTCGCGGTTGCACATAACGTCGGGATTCGGCGTACGGCCTTTGCGATATTCGTCAAGGAAATATTGAAACACTTTCTCGGAATATTGTTTCTCAAAATTGACTGTATAGTAGGGGATATCGATCTGGGCGCATACGCGCCGTACGTCTTCGGCGTCTTCCTCGGCCGTGCAATGGCCGAACTCGTCGGTATCGTCCCAGTTTTTCATGAATATGCCGATCACGTCGAAGCCCTGCCGCTTCAAAAGCAGCGCGGTGACCGAGGAATCGACCCCGCCGGACATGCCTACGACGATTCTTGTATTCGCGTTGTTGGTTGCCATCTGCGCTTTCCCTCTTTCCCTTGTTCCATCTGAAGCTTATCCTCCTATATTACCACAAATGCAATAAAATCGCTTTTTCCGGCGAAAATTGCACATTAGGGCGCAAAAGTCCACAAAAACGATAGAAATTCAAAACTTTTCATGAAGATGCCATCGTTTACGGATACCATAACCGGGTTTTTTATGTTAACATATAGTTGATATTCGTCGCCATATTGAATTTATTTCCAACTATGTGCCTTCCGGCACGTAAACATAAGTCTCAACTTGGCAATGATAGAAGAGAGAACGAATTGAAGCTATGAATGAGGTGTCATTTTGAAAATATCGACAAAAGGCCGTTACGGGCTTACTATCATGATGGAACTGGCCTCGAAGTTCGGTGAAGGACCTACTTCATTGAAGAGCATTGCCGAGAAAAATCAGCTATCCGAGCATTACCTCGAGCAGCTTATCGCGCCGCTCCGCAACGCCGGGCTGGTCAAGAGCATTCGCGGTGCGTACGGCGGCTACATACTGTCCCGTCAGCCGGAGGACATTACGGCCGGCGACATTATCCGCGTCCTGGAGGGACCCATCAGTCCGGTCGATTTTACCGACGAGGACGATCCGGCCAAGCGCGATTTGTGGATTCGGATCAAGAACAGCATTGCCGAAGTGCTCGATTCGACCACGCTTGCCAACCTGATTACGTATCAGGACGAAGGCAAAAACGAAAATTTCATGTTTTACATCTAGGCCGGCCCTCATGGACCCGATCTATTTCGATCATGCGGCTACGACCCCGATGCGCGCCGAGGTGGTGGAAGCGATGCTTCCCTACTTCACGGAGAAGTTCGGCAATCCGTCCAGCCTGCACGCATTCGGAAGAGAGGCGCGTACGGCGCTGGGCCGCTCCCGCGACCGGCTGGCCGGTCTGATCGGCTGCGAGCCGGGAGAGCTGCTATTCACGGGCGGCGGCACCGAGAGCGACAATACGGCGCTGTTCGGTGCCGCAGCGCAATACGGCGCGGTCAAGAAGCATATCATCACGACCGAGATCGAGCATCATGCCGTGCTGCACGCTTGCCGGCAGCTTGAGCACAGCGGCTACGATGTGACCTACCTGCCCGTCGACTCCGCCGGCAGGGTGCACCCGGAGCAGTTGGAAGAAGCGGTGCGCGAGGATACGTTCCTCGTCAGCGTCATGCACGGGAATAATGAAGTCGGCACCGTTCAGCCGATTGAGGCTATCGGGCAATGGACCCGGGCACGGGGCATTTTGTTTCACGTCGACGCCGTCCAGTCGCTGGGCCTGCTGCCTGTCGACCTGGCGCGGCTGCCCGTGGATATGATGAGTTTCTCCGCGCACAAAATATACGGTCCGAAGGGCGTAGGCGCCTTGTATGTGTCCAAGCGGATCGCGATCGTTCCCCATCTGGTCGGAGGCTCTCAGGAGCGCAAGCGCCGGGCCGGCACGGAGAATGTCTCCGGCATTATCGGATTCGTCCGCGCGGCCGAGCTGGCAGTCTCCGAACAGGAGCGCAACCGGCTGCACGTGCAGAGCTTGCGCGATCGTATGATCGAAGCGTTGAATCGGACGGTTGGCCCGTCCGCCTTTACTGTGAACGGCCACCCTACGGATGTTTTGCCGCATATTCTCAACGTTAGTTTTCCCGGCGTCGATACCGAAACGATGCTGATGAGCTTGGACCTCGAAGGAATAGCCGCAGCCAGCGGCTCCGCCTGTACATCCGGTTCCCTGGAATTGTCGCACGTACTGCGCGCAATGAAGCTGCCGGAGGACGTTATGCGCTCCGCCATTCGATTCAGCTTCGGTTTTTCGCAAAATATCGAACAAATTGATACTGCAACCGAAAAAGTTGCAACCATTTTACGGCGTTTACGTAAAACATAATAGGCTACGGCCGTATCGTTTTTTCCAAGGAGGTGGGACAAGCCGCATTTGCGCGAAACGTCTATTTTTTCATACGCCAAGGCATACCGGCGCAAGGTTATGGAATAACATTCCGCCAAGCGCGCATCATATATAAAAAGTTTTCAGGAGGTTCACCTTGCGTAGAGCACAAGACATCATCGGACTTCCCGTCATTTCCATCGGGACGGGCAAGCAGTTAGGAACAGCGAAAGACGTTCTGATCGACAAGGATTGGAACGTTCAGGGTGTACTTCTCGACTCCAAGCATTGGTTCGGCTCTTCCCGTCATATCGGCTGGGACGATGTCGTATCGGTCGGCTCCGACGCGGTCACCGTCAAGGAAGAAGGCGTAGTCCGCGAGTTGGACGATCATACGGCTGGGACGCTCCTGTCGTTGAACGGCGAGTTCAAGCTGAAAGGGTTGCCGGTCATTACCGAAGCGGGAGATCAACTCGGATACGTGGAAGATGTTTATTTTGCCAAACAATTGGATAAAAAGATAGTAGGATACGAATTGTCCGGGGGGTTGATTGACGACCTCAAAGAAGGGCGTAAATGGCTCCCTTCGTCGGAAGAGGCGAAAATCGGAGAGGATGCGGTCATCGTACCGCTCCATTGCGTAGTGCAAGAAACACCATCATTTGAAGAAATAGGGTGAGAATCATGCTCAGATGTCCGAATTGCAACTCCAAAGATATTGGGAAGATCGGCTCCCATCAATTTTATTGCTGGAGCTGCTTTATCGAATTGACCGTAAATGGCGATAAAATGTCCGTCTATCAGGTAGAAGAAGACGGGACGCTCAGCTCGCTTGACGATTTGTTCTTCGAGGACGAGATTCCCGAAGTACACGCCAATTGAAAGACTGGCCCTCGGGCTGCTAATAGGAACGGAATAAGGGCATTCGCTTCTCTTTAAGAGAAACGGGTGCCCTTTTGCTGTCAGAGCCGATGCTTTTTGCGGAATTCCGAAGGCGGAATGCCCAGCTTGCTGGCGAACAATCGACTAATATACGAACCGTTGCGGTAGCCACATTTTTCGGCAATTTCCTCCAGATTCAGATCGGTTTCCTGCAGCAACTGGCCCGCCCGCTCCAATCGCAGCGAGGTCAAGTAGCCCAGCGGGCTGATCTTGTACGCGGAGGTAAACCGTCTGGAGAATTGTACCGGCGTCAGTCCGAACGAAGCCGCCACCTGCAGCAGGCTGATCTCCGAGAAAGCTTGAAGCTTGATAGCCAAAGCGGCCTGATCCATCAACGGGTCGGAAGACGGGCGTTTCGTGTGCATGGGGACCAGTTGTTGCTCCGTTACATAAAGAAAGAGAAGGTCGTCCAGTAAATGACCGATCCACCTCAGGACGTGCTCGGGGGCGCCGATGTGAGGGAAAGAGCGCAAAAAGGCGAAGCTGGACTTCAGCCGATTGGTTTGGGCTAGCGCTGCTTTTCTCGGCAGAGCGGCCAGCAGCTCTTCCGGGTCCGACACGAGCTCCCCGGTCGCGATATGGACCCAGTCGATGTAAAAGTAATGAAACGACAGCGGTAACACCACATTCCTCTGAAAGGGCACCCCGGGCGGACAGAGCACCAAATCCCCGTTCATGGCTCTCCCTGTGGCATCTCCGATCCGATAGGCAAATTCGCCGTCCTCTACAGCAAACCCGCACCATTTTTCATAAATGGCCGTTTCGATGGAAAATTGGCTTTTTCGGTTCCAATAGGCATAATATTTGACCTTCGAGCGGATCTGTCCAATTTCTGTCATTCGTTCATCTCCCGATTTGAACTGAAATAACGTATAAGATTTATTATAAGTTTGTTTATTCAAAAGTAAATAGAAGCCAAGTAGACTTGAAATAGCGTACATAGAGGTCCAAGGCATGGCGGGAAGCGAATCTAGGCGAATCGCCCCGAGCAAGCCAAGGGTCGCTGTATATCCAATACGGAAGGGGATTTCGCATGAAAGCATGGAGAGAGAAGAGCGTT
Organism: Paenibacillus hodogayensis; assembly: GCF_039536325.1. Lineage (NCBI taxonomy): Bacteria > Bacillati > Bacillota > Bacilli > Caryophanales > Paenibacillaceae > Paenibacillus > Paenibacillus hodogayensis. The sequence continues at coordinate 348,617 of NZ_BAAAYO010000010.1, read as the reverse complement.
TTGGCTTTAGTACCGTTGATAGCGCTATCATTGAGCGCGTGCGGGGGAAACGAAACAAGCGGTAAGACCGGGCAAGAAGGGAAGTCGGCCGGTACGTCTGCTCCGAAGGAGGTGACGCTCAAGATCGGGCTGCCCGGCGCCTACGACATTACCAAAAAAGAGATCATCGACGGATTTCAGGCCAAATACCCGCATATCAAGCTGAAGATCGACGAGTCGCCGTGGTCCGATTTTTCGCAAAAAATTACGGCCCAGGTCGCTGCCGGCAATCCGCCGGACGTGTGGTTTCAGGAAAATGCGGTCATTCTCGGCTACGGAAAGCGCGGCGCCGCCGAAAACCTCGCTCCCTACATCAAGCGCGATCTGAAGCAGGACGATTACAACAAAGGGCTGTTCGCCGCGCAAACGGCCGATGGCAGCGTATGGGGCGTCCCTCACGGCTTGAATCCGGCGACGCTTGTTTACAACAAAAAGCTGTTTGCGGATAACGGCATTCCGGCGCCCACGAACAACTGGACGTACCAGGATATGCTGGATGCGGCGAAAAAGCTGACGAAGGATACGAACGGCGACGGCAAGACCGACTTCTACGGCTTTAATGTCGCTTCCTCCATTACGGTGGGGTGGTTCCCATGGTCGAAAATTTACGGGGGCGGCATACTCGACGAGACGAAGACGAAAGCGATCGTTACCGATCCGAAGACGATTCAGGGGCTGGACAAATGGGTGAGCGTCGTCAAGGAAGGCATTTCCCCCACGGAGGATATTTTGAAGGCAGGAGGCGGAGAGGCGCAGATGTTCGGCAGCGGCAAAATCGCTATGCTATTCTCCCAGTACAGCAACCAGCTGATCTATGCGAAAAACTACCCCGATCTGGATTACGATGCGGCGCCTATGCCGAAAGGCATGGACGGCAAGCGCGTCGTTCCCCTCGTCACCAACTCCTGGGTGGTCTACTCCAGGGCGTCGCAGGAGGTCAAGGATGCGGCATGGCAGTTTCTCCAGTATTACTTGAGCGACGAAGCGCAGGAGACATTGGCGAAGAGCGGCAATGCCTTGCCGGTGAAGAAGAGTGCGGAAGCGAAGCTGGATCCGACGACCCGTCCTCAGAACAAGAAGGCTTACGCTGACGGGGTGGCGGAAGCGGGGACGACGACAGACGAGAACCCGTCCTGGCAAGAATGGCGTCTGGCTGCGCAGCCGATCTTCACCGAAATCTATCAGCAGCGCAAAACGCCCGAGCAAGGAGCAAAGGAAATTCAGGAGAAAATTCAGGCCGTGCTCGACAAGAACAAGTAACAACGTCCGATCGGCGCCCTGTCCTCCGGACCGGGCACCGAGAGGCTTGATGATTGGAGACATGCGCGTTGCATAAGTATAACCACTGGGGCTACATTCTGACTTCCCCGTTTGTGCTCGGTTTTCTGCTCTTTTCGGCTTTTCCGTTTCTGTACTCGCTGTACTTGACGTTTACCGATTGGGATATGTTCAATCCGCCGCGGTGGATCGGGGCGGCCAATTGGATACAAGTCGTCCAAGAAGCTCCCTTCTGGTATTCGCTGCGCAATATCGTTTATTTTGCCCTTCTGTTTGTGCCGCTGCAAACGTTTTTTGCCTTGATTGCGGCTTATGTGCTGAACCAGTCCATCCGCGCCAAAGGTTTGTACCGGGTGCTTTACTTTTTGCCGGTGGTGACGCCTTGGATCGCCGGCGGCCTTCTATGGAAGTGGCTCCTGGATTCCAATTTTGGGCTATTGAACTTGATAGCGGGCTATGTGGGGTTCGGTCCTTACAAATTTTTGGACAACCCGCACTGGTGGGTGGTGATCGCGAGTATCGCCGTCGCCAACGTCTGGAAGGGCGTCGGCTCCTCCATGGTGATTTTGCTGGCCGGCATGCAGAACATTTCGAAAGAAATCTACGAAGCGGCGGAAATGGACGGCTGTCCGAAATGGAAAATGTTCACGAACATTGTCATTCCGCTTGTATCGCCGATGGTGTACATGGTGCTGATCCTGTCGACCATTTCGGCCTTCCATGCCTTCGACGTGTTCCTCGTCATGCTAGACTCGCCGGCAACGGTGAAGGATCAGCTGTTGACGACCAACATTCTCATTTACCGGGATGCGTTCATGACCTTCAAGATGGGACCGGCGTCGACTACGGCCTGGCTGCTTTTTATATTGATCTTGGGCATTACGCTGCTTCAGCGGATGATGGAGAAGAGGTGGGTGCACTATGAATAGCTCGCGTATCGCCAAATCGCTGCTGCAGCACGTGGTCATCGGCATAGGGGCGCTCGCGATGTTCATCCCGTTCTACTGGATGGTGGCAACCTCGTTCAAGACCGGGGCCAAGGTGCTGGAGCTTCCGCCCAGTTGGATTCCCAACCCGATCACGCTGGAGCATTACGTCGCCGCATGGACGAAGGTCAACTTTGCCCGCTATATGTTCAACAGCACCGTCGTGGTTATTGCCGATCTCGTCGGCACGCTGCTGTCCTGCGCAATGGTCGGATTCGGGCTGGCCATGTTCCAGTTCCGCATGAAAACGCCCATTTATATGGCAATGCTGTCCACGCTCATTTTGCCTGCGCAGGTGACCCTGGTGCCGACGTACTTCATCTGGAAAAACCTGCACGCGTTCGACACGTACTTTCCGCTCATCGTCCCGAGCTTTCTCGGAGGAGCGTTCGGTATTTTTCTGATGCACCAATTTTACAAAAGCTTGCCCAAGGAAATGTTCGAGGCGGCGATCGTCGACGGTTATCGTCCGTGGAGCGTGCTGTGGCGTATCTATTTCCCGCTTTCGCGGCCAGCCTTGTCAGCGCTGGCGGTCTTTACGTTTATCGGCGCATGGAGCAACACGCTTGGCCCTTTGCTGTATCTGCAGGATAAGAAGCTATTTACGCTGCCGCTCGGACTGCTGTTCCTGCGCTCCAACCTGCAGCCTTCGGAAACGCCGCTCATTATGGCAGGGGCTGTCATCGTGACGCTTCCCGTCATTGTGCTGTTTTTGCTGGCGCAAAAGCAATTCATTCAAGGCATGGCTTCGACAGGCATCAAGGGATGACAGCCGGCTCATATCCGCTTATTAGGAGGAAATCCTTATGCGATTGGTACACAAAGGCTTGTCAAGATGGACCGCTATGCTTCTTATTCTCGCGCTTGTCCTGCAATCGGCAACCCTGGTCGGGGCGGCAGGCTCGCAGGAGGGGCGGCAGTCGGACGGCGTGACGGGTGCGGTGTACGACGCCGTATATGGAACCGAGCCCGTTTCGCTGGTGCTCAACGGCGGCTTTGAAGAGGAAGCGAACGGCATTCCTCTTCACTGGAAGGCAATGAACGACAACTGGAACGGCGGCATCGCTCGGTCGGCGGCTGCGGCATATGCCGGGCAGTACGGAATCTCGATACAGACGGCTACGACCAACAACCCGTGGGTGGTTCAGATTGTCCCGGTGGAGGAGGGCGTCACGTACGAGCTCTCTTCCTTCATCAAGGCGACCGGCGTGACTCAGAGTGCGGGCTACAAGGTCGAATATTACAAAGGCTACCAAAATACCGGCGAAAACTGGATCAACGCCTCGGGCTACTCCCTTGACGCTTCCCGACTAACCGGCGACTGGCAGGCTTACAAGGAGGAGACGACCGCTCCCCGAGGAGCCCGGTACGCGTATATGTACTTGCGCCTGTACGGTACGGGGACCGTCTTCTTCGACGAGGTGTCGATGCGGATGAGCAAGCCAAAGCCTTCCATGACGTTCGCTCTCGACCACCAATTTTATTATACGGATTGGACGGAAGGCCATGTACGGCTTGATTTGCAAAAAACGGCCGATGCGGAAGGGCCATGGACGGCGGATATTCGGATTGCCGACAAGGAGACGCAAGCCGTCGTATTCCAAAGCATGGGTATCGCTGCGGCACCGCATCTGGACATTCCGTTCCTATTAAGCCTGCTGAATGTCCGCAAGCCGTACGAGGTGGAAGCGACGCTTCGCAACGGCAGCGGGCAAATCGTCGAGCAGGAGCGAAAGGAGGTATACCGCTGGGAGCGCCCCGTCGCGCTGCCTCAAAACGGACCGATTCTGGTGGATGGCGAGCCCTTTTATCCCATCATCATGTATCACGTGGATATTGGCGACTTTGCCCGGGTGAAGGAGATCGGGGTGAATACCGTCCAGGGGAAAGTTACGACAAGCGAGGCGGTTCTGCAAAATACGCTGGATGCCGCCCAGCTCTACGGCCTGAAGGTGATCGTGCCGTTGTATCCGAACATGAAGGTCAAGGAAAACGCGGATTTGCTCGCCCGGCTGGTCAACCGGTTTAAAACGCATCCGGCCGTCCTGGCCTGGATGATTATGGATGAGCCGACGCCGAACGGGATTCCTTTGACGGAGCTTCTGGATGCGTACCGAAGCGTGCGGACGCTGGACCCGCTTCACGCGACGTATATGGTCGAGATCAGCGCGGAGGACTACGATATTGCGGCCAAGGCGACCGACGTATTTGTGATCGATCATTATCCTTTGCCGAGAAGTCCAATCGCGACCTTGACCGAGCATGTGCAGGCGGCCGAACGTGCGGTCGGGCACGGCAAGCCGATCTGGTCGCTGCTGCAGGCATTCCGTGTCCCGGGAACGGTCTGGTCGTATTTGCCCACGATCGAAGAGATACGCAACATGGCCTATCAAGGCGTATTGTCGGGCGCTACCGGGCTAGGCTACTATTCCTTGCGCGATCCGGGCTGGAATCTGGCCACGTCCGAGCTGTGGTCGGGGCTTGTGGACTTCCGCGAGGAACTGGAGCTCATCTCTACGCTTGTGACGGACTCGGAGAAAATAGACGGAGTCCTTGGCACTTCTACGCAATGGGGGCTTTGGCGCCACGGGGACGAGCGCTACGTCGTTGCGCTCAATTTGACGAAGGAGCCTCGGACGCTGTCCGTACCGCTGGATGGGAGCGGTTACGGCTACGAGCGCATATTCGGAAGCCCGCCGGTCTCGGGAGGCAGCACGGGCGAGGAACTGGAGCTGACTCTTGGCGCGGAGCAGACCGTCGTCTTCCGGTTGACCCCGTTCACGACTGCAGCCGATCGCTCCTTGTCTGTCATGGAGGAAGCGTCCGGCCAAATTTTCGAAAACGACTGGAGGCTGCAAACGTCCGAAATAGTCTCCCTTCTGGAACAGCTTGAACAAAAGCTTGCTCTGGACGATACAGGGGCTGCGGTCTGGAACGCGCTTCTGGCCCGTGAGAAGTTACGCTTGCTAAACGAGTGGGTGCGCGAGCAGGTAGACGCAACCTTGGAGGGTAAGCGGGACCTTTTGCTGGATCGCATCGCCGTCGCGAACGAGACGCTTCACGGAATGGCCGCTACCTTGGCGGAAACGGAGCTGCAGGTGACGGCGCAGCCGGTCGTGGCCGACGATAGCGTGACCGTATCGGTTTATGTGCGCAATCAAGCGGATGCCGCCTTTGCGAATATGGTCGTGACGGTCGAGCAAGAAAGTGGCTTTGCCGTCGAGAATGTCGGTACGCTGGCGGCTGGCGACAGCGTCTCGTTTGCGAAGACGTTTGCTGTCGCCGACGAAGCAGCCGGTCCATGGTCCTTGCGGATGAAGGCGAGTTTCGTCTATAAAGGGATCCCGGTCACCCTTGTCCAAAGCCGAACGTACGAAGGGAAGCCGCGCATTCAAATGAAGGTGGGTCCGGACCTGCTGAACATCAAGCAGCCCGGCGCCTATCCGTTTACGCTGGAGCTGTCCAATGGTTCGGGAGCGTCTGTTCCAGTAGAGCTGACGGTTCAATCGCCCGGCGCCGGAGGGCTTGCGGTCAGTCTGAACGCCTCGTCTGCCATATTGGCTGCCCGCGGAGTCATGACGGTTCAAGGAACGGTCTATGCGGACGCCTCGGTCGAAGAGGGGAATTACTCCATCGCGCTGCATGCCGGGTCGGGCGGCGCCTATGAGGCATCCGCTGCGCTGCTTGTTCAGGTGGACGATAACAAAGTCGTGAACGGCAGCTTCGAACCCCATCCGAAGCTGGGCTCTTTGGAAGGATGGTCCTTGCGTTCATCCGGCGTCTGGGATTTCCGAACGTACCGCAGCGGAAGCTATGCCGTTCGCTTATCGCCGGACGCCGCCAACGCCAATAACCGGATCAATACGTCGGGCTATGCGATCGACGTGACGCCGGGGGAAACCTATTTGCTTCAAGGCTGGATGAAAAATGCTTCTACCGCCGGCACCGTTGTGTTTGGAGTCCGGGAAGTGAACGCATCGGGAGGAACCGTGCGGCAAAACTTCGCAACCGCGGCCAAAGCGTCCGACTGGAGAAGGTACGAGGTGGCGTTCACCGCCCAGCCGGCTACAGTCAAGGTCGAAATCGTTTTCCTTATGGACGTCTATGCGAACGGAGATGCCTGGCTGGACGACGTTTATATGCAGAAGCAGCGCAACCGGGTACGCAATGGCGATTTCGAGGCTCCCGACGCATCGGGCGTCAAGCCCGACGGATGGGCGCTGAGAAGCGCCGATGCGGCATGGGTGCACGATGTGTCGCATAGAGGGAATAGCTCGGTCCGGCTCCAGCCGAATAGTCAGAATGCGATGATACGCGTCAATACGACCATCTATCCGATCATAGTTTCGCCGGGAGACGCGTTTACGCTGAAAGGCTGGATCAAAAATGAATCGTCTGCGGGCAGCGTAGCTTTCGGCGTGAGGGAAATCAACGCGTCGGGAAGTACGGTACGCCAAAACTTCGTGGAGGCGGCCAAACAATCCGACTGGAGCCCCTATGAGGTGACATTTACGACACAGCCTGCCACTGTTAAGCTGGAGATCGTCTTCCAGATGGATACGGCAGCCAACGGGATGGCCTGGCTGGATGATGTATTCATGAGCAACTTGGGGAATTAGTTACAAAAAATGGAATGAAAAGACATCTGCCCTTCAATATTTGGGCCGATGTCTTCTTTTGTCTTATAGCCCCTGACAGTTCCGTCTTTTTGATTCTCTCTCCGTTTTTTGACGCTTCCGATTGCAAGTATGCTCGTTGACGGTGCCGTTGGCTCTCTAGGTTTATTTTGAATGAACTCGACGGGGTTGTACATATACTGTAATGTACCGATGGGAAAGGGGGCCAAAACCGATGGAGAAGTTTTTAAAAAGCAAGCTGTTCGTCACGCTCGTCTACGTGCTGCTCGGGCTTGCCGTTCTGTTTATGATGCAGCAGATCGAGCCGCTGCTATCGACGGCTTACGGTTTTTTGAAGGCGGTACTGGCGCCCTTCCTGATTGCTCTTATCATTTCTTATGTGCTCAATCCGGTCGTGCGGATGCTCAACGAACGGAAAGTGCCGAGAACGGCCGCCGTGCTGCTTATCTACGCCGTGTTTATAACGTCGCTCGTCGTGGTGGTCATGAACTTGACGCCGATTTTCGTCGACCAGATCGGGGAGCTGAACGAACATATGCCCGAACTGACGATGCGCGCCCAAGGGCTGGTAGATGGTTTGAACGACAACCGGATGCTGCCCGAAGGGGTGCGGAGCGGCATCAACAATGCTTTGATGAAGGCGGATGAAGGACTCTCGACGTTTATTTCCAACTTCGTCGACGGAATCGGCAGCACGATCAATATGCTGATGATCGCCTTTATCGTGCCGTTTCTCGCGTTTTACATATTGAAGGATTATCGGGTTATCGAGAAGACGATGCTGGCGACCGTGCCGCGCGCTCACCGGACGAATGCGATCAAGCTGGTGATCGATATCGACACGGCGCTGGGCAATTACATCCGCGGGCAATTTATCGTCTGCATCCTTGTCGGCCTGCTCGCCTATATCGGGTATTGGCTGATCGGCATGCCGTATGCATTGCTGTTGGCCAGCATCGTAGCCGTCTTTAACATAATCCCGTACCTCGGACCTTTTTTCGGAGCGGCGCCGGCCATTGTAATGGCCTCCACGGTATCGTTCAAAATGGTGCTGTTCGTCGTCTTCGTCAATTTGCTCGTGCAAATATTGGAGGGAAACGTTATTTCCCCCCAAGTGGTCGGACGGACGCTGCACATGCACCCGCTGCTTATCATATTCGCCCTGCTTGTCGGGGGCGAGCTGGCCGGCATTGTGGGCCTTATTTTGGCCGTGCCGTGCTTTGCGGTATTGAAAGTAATCATTCAGCACATTTATGTGTATTACGTGCACCGGCGTCCGACCGTATAACGGCCGGGAGCTTCTCCCGATTAGGAGGAAGGGAGCCGTGTAGCGGCGGAAGCATACAGCTCGGGCCGGCGGTCGTAGAACGGGGAAACCCCGCCCTCGGCGCGGTTTTGCGCGAGCAGAGCCAAATCCGCCGCTCCGGTAACGAGTCCGTTGCGATTGGGCGAACCGACGGCGATAATGCCGTTATCCGGAAACGGTTTGTCGCACGGGGCAAACACCCCGGCTTGACAGTACCCGGCGTCGACCTGCTCCACCCCCGGCATTTGCCCGACCAGCCCGCTCAGCACGACATACAGCTGATTCTCGACCGCCCGCGCCTGACTGCAATGACGGACCCGCCAATAGCCCGCGGCCGCATCGGTGTAGGACGGACACAAAATAATTTCCGCGCCCATATCGGCTACAATCCGCGTGCTTTCCGGAAATTCGATATCGTAGCAGATTTGCATCGCTATCCGCCCCATTTCCGTATCGAGCACGGTGTAGCGGTCGCCCGCCAGCAAGGGCCAAGCCCGGCGCTCCTCCGGGGTAAGGTGGATTTTTTTATACCCTTCGATTCGTCCGTCGGGGAAAAACAGAAACGCTTCGTTGTAGTAAGCCGCCGCTCCCGAAGGGCCGCTGGGGGCGCCTTCGCGGTGAATGTGGGTACCGGCCAAAATCATCAGTCCGGTTTCGCGGCTCATCCGGACGAAACGCGATTTATATTCATCGGTAAAGCGATGCAAATATTCGCATGCCTGCTCGTTATTCATGGCCGAGGCGAGGGAAAGCAAATGACCGGTCAAATATTCGGGAAACACGATTAGTCCGGCTCCTTGCGTTTGCGCCTTGGCGACGTGACGGCGAATACGGTTCCAGAACTCGTTCTCGGAACGGAGCGGTCCGATGCCGTACTGGACGGCGGCAATGCTGCTCGTTTTCATATCAGCTGTCCCTTCCTTTCCGTGGATTCGGCGAAAGCCGGGTTGGTCCATTCGACAAGCACCGCTTTATGGAGCGACTCCTCGTCCTCTACATAATCGTCCAACACCTGGATAGGTCTCAATCCTTGCCGCAGCATAAACGACAGGACGAGATCTTTATACTCGCCCGCCGCCACCCGCCGCACGTATTCGTCCGCGTCCATCCGGTCTGCGTACCGGCAGAAGCCCGGAATGCGGCATCCGGCCAGAAATCGCTTCAGTCCGGAGCGGACGACCAACTGCTTGCGCGCCTCGTACAGCGCTGCGGCAATGCCCCGCGACCGGAAGGCCGGGCGGACGCACAGATCGATGCCGTACAAGCTGTCCCCGAGCGGCTCATGGGTGTTGCGGATACAGCCGTTGTCGGATATGTCGACCCATGTATGCGGGCGCCCGGTATGGGTGACGATCAAGGATGTAGCGGAGCCCGCTGCGATTCCGTCGCAGAAGGCGATCATGGCGCCTTGCGGATACACGTCCTCATGAGCGGCAATTTGCTCCTTCCGCCACCACAGCTCTTCCGGGAACGGCGGGGGAAAAGCTTCCCGTTGAATGGCGACAAGCTCTTCGTAATCATGGATACGGTAAGGACGGATTTCAATGGATTCGGTCATGACGTACCTCCTTTCACCAAAAAGCGCGAAACGAGCGCAGAGGGGACGTGGTCGCCAGCAAATAAGCGATGCCTCCGCATTCCCGCAGCGTATAGTAGGCGAGCCGCAGCGGCTTGATTTGCACCGGCTCCACCGTTGAGGGGATACCGAGCGTTTCGGCTGTCATACGGGCCCGCAGGGCGTGATAGCCGTGCGTCACCAGAACGGCGCTGCGCATATCGTGCTCGCGCATCAGTTCCTGGCTGTTGGCCAGATTTTCCCGCGTGTTGCGGGAATTGTCCTCGACCAGAATGGCTTCCGCGGGAACGCCCCGGGCTGCCAGATACGATTTGATGACGGAAGCCTCGGAAGGTTCGCCGGGCAGCCCGATGCCGCCGGTCGCGATAATCATGGGGGCCAGCTTATGATTCCAGGCGTCAAGCGCGACATCGAGTCTCTCGCGCAGCGCCGGGCTCGGCTTGCCGTTCCAGACGGCGGCTCCGAGTACGATGATGCAGTCTGCCGGGGACCCTCGCGACGTTTTCCACGTATGCATAATCATCCAGCTCATGCTGCCGACGTATAAGCCTGCAAGAAGTAAGGCCGACAGCAGAAGGCGGAGGATGAGCCAGATCGGATGAAGCTTCTTCGTTTGTTTGCGCATGTCTAAAAGCTCCCCGCCATCTTGTCGAATAAGTTTCATTATACCCCTTGTCCGTTCGCTTCGCCATTGCCGCGGTCGGCGAAACGACATTTTTGTCGAAATTGTGAAACTTGACATCGCCGGGCGCGTATTACTAATTGACTGGCAAGGTTGTGTACACTTTGGAAAAATGTACGTGAAAGGAAATCGGGAGGGGAGCGACGTGGAGCAACTGTTTTGGGCTTGCCTGGCCGGAGGCGTTATGTTTGCCGTCGTCACCGTCATATTCGGAGATCTGATCAGCAACGCGGTGGACGGCGTCCTCGATTTTTTGTCCGTGGATCAGCTGCGCAAAATTCGCCCGATGGTCGTGGTCAGCGCGATTACGGCTTTCGGAGGAGCGGGCCTGCTCCTTCTGCATTACACGCAGCTGCCGGCGGCACTGGACGTCGCGTTGGGAGCGGCCGCGGGGATCGCGGTCGGCGCGCTTGTCTATGTGGTCTACGTGCGGCCGATGGAAAACAGCGAGAACTCCACGGGCTTCTCGATCCGCGAGCTGGCCGGACGAATCGGCGAAGTGCTCGTCCCGGTGCCGCCAAAAGGCTACGGCGAAGTGATGGTCAAGATCGGACATTCGCATACGAACCAGATCGCCGCCAGCTTTGACGGCGATACGCTGGAAGCGGGTGCGCGGGTCGTAATCGTGGAGGTCCGGGAAGATACGTTATTCGTCAGCCGTCTGGACAAAGACACGGGCCTGAGAGACAGTCAATAACAGGGAGGAGAGATGGAATGGAATTTACTGAAGCGTTGGTCGTCCCCGGAGTGGTGATTGCGGTTATTATCGTGCTGGGCTTGGCGTTCTGGGCCCGCTACAAGACGGTCAGCCCGGATCAGGCGATGATCGTAACGGGTTCATTTCTCGGCAGCAAAAATACGCTCGTCGACGAATCCGGGCGACGTATCAAAATCGTACGGGGAGGCGGAGCGTTCATCCTGCCGATATTCCAGAATGCGGAATTTTTATCGCTCTTATCGCATAAGCTGGATGTCTCCACCCCCGAGGTGTATACCGAGCAGGGCGTCCCGGTCATGACCGACGCCGTGGCGATTATTAAAATCGGCGGCTCCGTAGAGGACGTGGCAACGGCGGCCGAGCAGTTCATGGGCAAGCCGACGGAAGCGCTGAAGAGCGAGGCTCAGGAAGTGCTGGAAGGCCATCTTCGCTCGATCCTGGGCTCGATGACGGTAGAGGAAGTGTACCGCAACCGCGACAGATTCGCGCAGGAAGTGCAAGGCGTTGCCGCCAAAGATTTGAAGAAGATGGGGCTGCAGATCGTCTCCTTCACGATCAAGGATGTCCGCGACAAGCACGGCTATCTCGATTCGCTAGGGAAGCCGCGGATCGCCGCAGTGAAGCGCGACGCCGAGATTGCCGAAGCCGAGGCGGTACGGGACGCGCGCATACAGAAAGCAAACGCCGAGGAGCAAGGGATGAAGGCGGAGCTGCTGCGCGACACGAACATCGCGGAAGCCGCCAAGGAGAAGGAATTGAAGACCGCGGCGTTTAAAAAAGACCAGGATATGGCGAAGGCCGAAGCGGATCAGGCTTATTACATCCAGGAGGCGCGTTCGAAGCAAAGCGTGGTCGAAGAGCAGATGAAGGTCGAGCTCGTCCGCAAAGAGCGTGAGATCGATATGGAAGGCAAAGAAATTTTGCGCCGCGAGAAGCAGTACGACGCCGAAGTGAAGAAGAAAGCCGACGCGGACCGCTATGCGGTCGAGCAGGCGGCGGAAGCGGACAAGGCGCGCCGTCTGCGCGAAGCCGACGCGATGCAGTATACGATCGAGGCCGAAGCGAAGGCGAAAGCTGAGCAGAAACGGCTCGAAGGTATGGCCATCGCCGATGCGGAGCGGGCCAAAGGGACAGCGGACGCCGAAGTCATCCGGCTGCGCGGTCTGGCCGAAGCGGAAGCGAAACAAAAGCTGGCCGAGGCGTTCGAGAAATTCGGCGAAGCGGCAATCCTCGACATTATCGTAAAAATGCTGCCGGAACTGGCCGGCAAAGTGGCCGAGCCGATCTCTGCGATCGACAAGCTGACGGTCGTCGATACGGGACACGGCGAAGGAGCCGCTCGTGTCAGCAACTACGTCACTTCGCTTATGGCAACAGCACCGGAAATGCTCAAGAGCGTATCCGGCATCGACCTTGACCAATTGGTCAAAGGGCTGACGAGCAAAATCGCCGGCAGCGGTGCGCCGAAAGCCGCATCGGTCCCGTTCCCTGTGGCATCGCTCCCGGTCCAGCCGGCAGCCGCTCCGGAAGGGAACAGCAACGTCAATAAAGATGAAGGCTGATAAGCCAGGCGCTCTTGCGTCGAGTCATCGGAAGCTGCGGACGACCCGAACGGTCGCTCCGCGGCTTTTTTTCATGCATGGACTGTGACGGATAGGGAATCCTACTCCTAAAACGAGGAGGGATCGCCTTGCGAAACAGCGGAATCGGAACAGGCCGTTTGACGGCGGCAGCTCTTGGATTGACGCTCGCTCTGAGCGTCGCTCTGACGGGATGCGGAGGGAAGACGGAAGGGAAAGACAAGTCCAAAGCGCAGCAGCAGCAAGGAAGCCAGCCCAGCGCGATTGATGAGGAGTTGAAGCGGCAGTACAAGATGTATAAGGAAATGCGGCAGTATCAGCTCCAGGAGCAGGAGAAAGCCGAGAAGGAAGCGGAGAAAAAGAAAAAGCAGAGCGATAAAGCTTCGAAAAGCCAAGATCAGGAAAAGGGTGGCAGCAAGAGCGGGGGCGACGAGAAGGAGTAACATCGGGCTATGACTTCGTCAAAGGTCGCATCTTTGCTTGACTCGGGGTTGTTGGGTTGGAAGGGCTTCAAATGGATAACAGAAGGGTCAGCAGAGTCATTCAACGGGTCGCAGCGCGCTGTCCAATAAAAGACCGGAAGGAAACGGCGAAGAGCGTTTTCCTTCCGGCGGATTAAGCGGCCAGGCGGTGGGAAGATAGCGAAAATGAAGTCAAGTCTATTACGGAAAAGGTAACGGATTCCGGATGGCAGGCAGGTTAGAACAACCACGCCGCCTAATGCCGGTCTATTTGTCGTTGGCGTCGATTTTGGACAAATACTGCTTGGGCGTGCAGCCGTTAAATCGTTTGAACAGCTCGTAAAAATGCGCCATGTTCTCGATGCCGACTGCCCTGGCGATTTCGCCTACGTTTTGTCCGCTCGTAACGAGCAGCCGTTCCGCTTTGGCGATTCGCTTCCGGTTTACATAATCGGTAAACGAAGCGCCCATCGATTTTTTGAAATATTTGGAGAAGTAGAAGTAGCTCATGCCGGCGATCTGGCTGACCTGTTCCAGCTCGATTTTCTCTGCCAGGTGTGTGTCGACGTATTCGAGAATCGGCTTGATGACGCCTGGATCGACGGAATCGTGCGCCTTCAGCAAGCCGCGCGTATCCCCGCGCAGCAGCGTAAGCAGCAGATGCTTAATGTGCATGCTGGCGGCAATTTCGTAGCCGGTCGATTTGCCCATGATTTCGTCGTGAATCCGCTCGATGATAAGCCCGACTTCCTCCCGTACGCGCGGGTTGTCGCGGAACATATAGTTCAATTCCTCAAGCGGCTGGTGCACCTCGGAAAAGTGGCGATAATACCTCATCATGGCCGGATCGAAGTATGGCTCCAGATCGACATGGAGGACAATATAGATTAGCTTTTCCTCGCCTACGAGGCGAGAACGGTGAAGCTGGGAAGAGCCGACGACCATCACGTCTCCGGCTTGGAGCATATATGCGTGGTTCGGGGTATGCATTTCGTGCATCCCCTGCTGGACAAGAATAAACTCTACCTCTTTGTGATAATGCCAGCGAACCTTCTGAATCGACGAGGGCAACGTGGTCGTGCTCTGGGCCTGAAACTGCCAAACTTTGATGCAGAGCACGGGGTTCTGGTAATGAATCGGTTCCTTATATATATCCATGACGGAAAAACACCTGCGCTTTCGGACATGACAAAATTGGATACAAAACCGACAAATGACGGCATATACGTCGGCAGGGAAAGGTTGTATCGTTGGCCTTAGGTTTATTATACATCGAAATGAAGAGAGGGAAAGCTATGAAAGTAGCCATCGTCGGCTGCGGAGGCTTGGGCAACGTCCATGCCAGCTGTTATGCCCAAATTCCCGGCGTAACCGTTGTCGGTGTATGCGACACGGATCGGGAGCTCGTACAGCAAATGGCCGAGCGCACCGGAGCGACCGCGTACGAATCGTTCGACGACATGCTGGAGCAATCCGGCTGCGAGGTCGTCAGCGTCACCTTGCCGAGCTTCCTGCACAAGCCGTTCTCGATCAAGGCGGCGCAAGCGGGCAAACACGTCATCTGCGAAAAGCCGATCGCTTTGAATTTGGAGGACGCCGCTGACATGATCCGTGTCTGCGAAGAGAACAACGTCCGGTTGTTTGTCGGTCATGTCGTTCGCTTTTTTCCGGAATATGCCCAAATGCACGACAAAATAAAGCAAGGCGCTCTCGGACGCGTCGGCGTCGCTCATGCGAAGCGGATCGGCAGCCATCCGGGAGAACGCCGCCACTGGTTCAAGGAAGACGACAAGAGCGGCGGCGTGGTCATCGATCTGATGATTCACGACATCGATTTCTTGCGCTGGTCGATCGGCGAAGTGAAATCCGTGTTCGGCTTCCGCAAAGTGGAAGGCTTCGTGGACTATGCGACGGCGACGCTCGTGTTCGAGAACGGCGCGGTTGCGAACGTGGAAGCGCACTGGGGTTACCCGGGGCCGTTCACGACGGCCGCGGAAATCGCCGGCAGCAGCGGTGTCATCCGCAGCGACAGCTCGAAGACGATCTCGCTGCAGGTGCGCAAGGCGGCCAGCGAAAGCTCGTCCGGACCGTTCGTGGATATTCCGCAAAGCCCGGGCTACCGCAGCCCGTTCCAGCTCGAAATCTCGCACTTCATCGAGTGCATTCGGGACAGCAAGGAGTCGCTCGTAACGGCTCGGGACGCGTACAAGGCGCTGGAAATCGGTCTTGCGATCGAAGAGTCCGCGCGGTCCGGTCAAGCGGTTCTGTTGAATCATAGCGCACAGGAGGGATCGCGATGAACAAGCTGAAAGTAGGCATGATCAGCTTCGCGCACGGCCATGCCAACTCCTACCTGCATTCGCTGCTCACGCTTCCTCAGGCGGAGGTCGTGGCGATCGCGGATGAAGTCAAGAGCCGCGTGGAAGGCTCCCTGGACAAGTATGGAATCGATTATTATGCGGATTACCGCGATTTGTTGGCCAAGGCGGATATCGATGCTGTCGTCATCTGTTCGGAGAATGCGCTGCATGCGCAGCACGTCATTGCTGCCGCGAAGGCGAAGAAGCATGTGATTTGCGAGAAGCCGCTCGGCATCGACGTGAACGAGATGGAGCAGATGATCGCTGTTTGCCAAGAAAACGGTGTCGAGCTGTTTACTGCCTTCCCTTGCCGCTATTTGGCGGCGGTCGTCAATGCCAAGCAAGCCGTCGACAACGGGGAGATCGGGGATATTTTGGCGATCAAGGGTACGAATCGCGGTACGATGCCGGGCAAATGGTTCGTGGAGCCGGAGCTTTCCGGCGGCGGGGCGCTGCTGGACCACACGGTGCATGTCATGGACCTGATGAACTGGATCACCGGCTCCAAGGTGACTGACGTGTACGCCTATGCGGCCACGCTGTTCCATGAAGGGCTCAAGGTGGACGACGCCGGCATGATCAGCGTCCGTTTCGAGAACGGCGTCGTCGGTGTGCTCGATACGAGCTGGTCGCGGCCGAAGGTGTTCCCGACGTGGGGCGACGTGACGATGGAGATCGTCGGCACGAAAGGCACCATTTCCGTCGACAGCTTTGCGCAAAAGAACGAGCTGTTCAGCAACGAAATCGGCAGAGGCCTCTACCTGCCGTGGTCGGAATCGATGGACTATTATATGATAGAATCGTTCGTCGACGCGCTGCTGCAGGGCAAGCCTGCCCCGGTGTCCGGTCTGGATGGACTCCGTTCGGCAGAAGTGGCGCTTGCCGGCTACCGGTCGGTCCAATCCGGCCAGCCTGTGAAGCTGCACGGCTAAACACCGCCATGATGGCGGTCAAAGACGCTTTCCCTTCCGCTTGCTGCGGTAGGGCAGGCGTCTTTGTTTTTTCTTGGACAAGCTCGCGGAATCCCCTTATACTGGGAAAAAAGAGGCAGGTAAAGGGGAGCAGGACTGTATGACCAATCGTTATGCTATCGTTTTCGATGTCGGCGGTACGTCGATCAAGGCGGCCGTTGTCCGCGACAACGGGGAAACGGTTGCCGGAACCGTCGATACGTTTCCGGCAAGATCGGGGGAAGACCGGGAGACGCTGCTCGACCATTTCTACGGGCTGATCGCCGGAAGGGCGGCGCTGCTGGAGCAGGCGGAAGAGGGGCGGCCTTACGAGATCGCCGGCATCGGCTACGCATTTCCGTCGCCGTTCGATTTCGAGAACGGAATATGCTACATTCGCGGACAGGACAAGTATGACGCTTTGTACGGAACGAATATACGCGAAGCGATGGAAGGGAGGATCGCCGCCGATCCCGCCGTAGCCGCGAGAATGGGGGCAGGGGCGCCGATCGTATTCGATAACGATGCGGCCTTGTTCGCCGCAGGCCAGCTTCACTTCGGCCATGCCCGCCGCTACAGGCGGTCGCTGTGCATAACAATCGGAACGGGGACGGGCTCTTCGTTCATCGACGAGGGCGGGATTGTAAAGGGCCGCGAGCTGTGGGCCGATCCTTTCCGCGACAGCATCGCCGACGATTATATTTCCAAGCGGGGCGTGCAGCGGATTGCGGCGCAATGCGGCTTCGGCGGAGACGCCGACGTGAAGGCGATTGCCGACGCCGCAAGGGCCGGGGACGAGCGGGCTGCGGCGGTGTTTGCGGCGTTCGGCCGCCTGTTCGGCGAGCTGCTCGTCCCGTATGTGCGGGAGTTTCGGCCGGAGGCGGTGATCGTAGGCGGCAACATTGCCAAGAGCGCCGATCTGTTCATCCCTGACGCGCGCGCGGAACTATCCGCAACCGGCTTCGGAGAAGCGGACGTGCCGGCGTTCGAGACGGTTGAGGATACGTCGGGAAGCGCCTTTGCCGGCGCGCTGGCGCTCGTCAAGGCCCGGCTCCGGAAGACCGCCGCCGAGCGGTTCGGAGTTTAAGAGCGAGGTTTACGCGTATTTCAAAGTCAGACTGCGCAGCTCCGCATGCGGCGGCGACCAGGCGGGCGCCCCGTGCTTGGCGACGTAACCGAGCTGGTTCACGTAGCCGTCCACGGGCTTCTCGCGGTTCATCTGCTGCAGAAGCTCCCAGCAGGCGACGACGTCGTTGAGCGCGCGGTGGCTGCCGTTCAGCTGTACGCCGTAGCGCTTGCACATTTCGGTCAATGTATGCGGATACGTCTGCCGGTCGCGGGCGATCGTCAGCGTATCGATAAAATCGTTGGAAAACGACCTGCCGGCAAAGCGCATCAGCCCGTAATGCAGAAAGGCGAGATCGAAAGCGGCGTTATGGGCGACGATCGTATTGGAGCCGATCAGCCGGTTCAAAATCCGGAACGAGGTTTCTTCGTCCATTCCGGCTTTCAGATCCTCGTCCGTAATGCCGGTCAGCTCGGTGATTTTGGGCGCAAGCGGACGATCTGTCTTCACCAGCGTGCTGAACTGGCTGACGATACCGGTGTCGTCGCAGCGGACGACGGCAATCTCGATTACCCGATCGTGCTGCGGATTCAGACCGGTCGTCTCGAAGTCGAGGACGGTAATATCCGATAAATGCATGGACGTATGCTCCCTTCTGCGGCCCGGGCTGCACCTTTTTCCATGCTCGGTGGAAAGGGCTGCCAGAGGGCGGTTGTACATGGAAACATTCTACGCGTTCGACAAATTTCCTGCCTTTTCCACACGTAGAACGGTCAAAAAATGGCGCAAAGCAAATACCCGCAACATTTTCACTTGTCCCATCCACCCGGATCTTCACCGCCCCCAAACGTCGGCCGAAACCAGATAGAGCGGAGAGGCTGCATGCTTGAATGCAAAAAACGCTTCCGACGCCACTTCTGCTAAGTGGGTTTGGAGGCGTTTTTGCCAATGTTTCGGGAGCGATGCGCTTGCGGCAATCGGAATGTGCAGTTCCTGCTACGATTATGCAGCCCTTGCTAGGATTGCGAAACTCCTGCTATGACTGCGCAACCCCTGATACAATGCAGCTCCTGCTATTCGACTTCGGCGTTCGCCGGGCCTTGCAGCTCATCGTCCTCTTTGTTGTCGCGGACCGTCTTTTGCAGCACGAACGACGACATGGTCAGAAACAGGGCGCACACCGCATAATAGCCTTGCACCGAAAGCGGCTGCTGCAAATTGAAGATGCCGATAAACATGGCGATCAGAGCGGTGGAGAAGGCGGCCCAGGCGAGGAAGTTGAAGGCGCCGCTGTTGCGCTTTCTCCCCGCATCCGCATCTTCCTGGTTGTCGCGGATCGTCTTCTGAAGGACGAAAGCCGACATCGTCAAGTAAAGTGCGGCCACCGCGTAGTATCCTTTGACCGACAACGATTCTTCCAGCGTATAAATACCGATGAACATCCCCGCGAACGCGCAAGCGAACGAAGCCCAAGCCATAAACGAAAATGCCGTCGTATTTCTTTTTCTCATCATATCCAACACCCCGATCGGAAGTTTTGACGCCTGCCTGCCCGCGTTAGCCGGCTGCCGTTTATACGGTCCGGGCTTTTCTGCGCTTGGTTTGGCGCCTCGTCTTAGTACCTGCTCCTATCATAAAGCGAACTGTCCCCGCCGGACAGTTCTAACTTTTCGTAGTACCTTCTTTTGCCATTCCAAAAAGTTGAACGAAAGAACTTCTTGGAAAAGTGGAGCTTTGAACTCCTACCGCTACAAGGTTTATTCCATAAAAGGAGTTCAAAACAACATGTTTGAAGCGGCAAGGCCATCCTTTTCGGAATGCAACGGGCTTCAATCATTCGTTCAACTTTTATAGTCATTTTCGATTATTTTTTCGAGTTTTGATTCCCGAAGTTAAGCGCTTATACAACAATCTCTTATGGGGAGCATGTCTCTTTTTATCGTTTAAACGCGAAATACGTTCGAATTTGCTCCGTTTACAACCGTTCATACAACTAAAGTTGCTTGAGCGGAGCTTAGAATGCTGCGATACTTCTTGGTAGAAGAACCCGATTTTAATTTGATATCCGAGTTATCTCATGTGAAAAGTGAGATAAACGAGGGAAGAGCGACTATTCATAGAGGGGGGAATGTCCGGTGAAAAAAGTCATCGTCATCGCAAGCGCAGCATTGATAGGCGGAGCGCTTCTGGGGGGCTGCGGCAAAGAAAACGCAAGTGTGGGAGCGACAAAAGACGCTAAGGAGGAGATCACCCAGGAAGCGATCGAGCTAACCGTTTACAACCAATATGTACAGAACATTACCGACGACGAATTCGAGCTGCTGATTGCCAAGCCCGTCAAGGCCAAATATCCGAATATTACGATGAAGCTCGTTCGCTCGTCTACAGCCGGAAAGCTGGAGGATCTGGTGGCGGCCGGAACGTTGCCCGATATGGTCTTTACCGAAGACGGCGGCATCAATAATTACGAAATGCTAAAAATCGTCGATGATTTGAAACCTCTTGCGCAAAGCAGAGGACTGGATATCGGCAAGTTCGATCCGGGCGCCATCCAAAATCTCACTTCTCAGACTACCGCGGGTCAGCTGTTTGCCATTCCCTTTTCTTTAATTACGCCCGTCTTGTTTTACAACAAGGATATCTTCGATAAATTCGGCGCCCCCTATCCGAAGGACAACATGCTGTGGGAGGAAGCGATCGACCTCGCCCGCAAAGTCACCCGTCAGGACGGCGGCATCCAGTACAAAGGGCTGCATCCGCAAAATATGCAGAACGTGTCCAGCGCTCTGGCTCTTCCTTTTGTAGACGCAGGCGGCAAGGCGCAGCTCGTTACGGACGGCTGGAAACGGGGCATGGAAGTGTACAGTACGATTATGCAAATCGAAGGAAACAAATGGCCGGCCGATGTGTCGGACGTAGCCGCCTTCACCGTACAGCGCGATACGGCCATGCTCGCCAATTACAATGCGCGGATCGGCGAATTGGACCGGCTGCAGAAGGAAGGCAATGGCATCAATTGGGATATGGCCTCCATGCCGACTTTCAAGGAAGCGCCCGGCAAGAACTGGCCCGTCATCCAGCATGTGCTCATGATCTCGTCGACATCCAAGCATAAGACGGAGGCGTTCCGGGTCATTGAACTGCTTACCGATGCGGAAAACCAGACACGCGTGGCGAAACGCGGCCGTGTTCCTTCCTTGAAGGATCCGAAAGTCAAGGAGTCGTTCGGAACCGATTTGGCGACGCTGAAAGGCAAAAACACGAATGTCATCCTGAACGTGAATCCCGCCAATAAGCGGGCGTTCAGCCCTTATAACAAATATGTCAGCGCCGAAATTGCCAAAGTCGTCCCGCTCGTCGTGAACAACAAGCTGGACATTAACTCCGCGCTGCGTCAAGCGCAAGATGCGTCCGACCTGGCCATTAAGGATGCGAAATCCAGAGGCGAATAAAGTACCGACCGGAAGAAGCGGAGGAACTTTCATGAAAACCGTACTGTTCAAAGACCGTCTGATCCCGAAAGAGGAAGTAAGCGTATCGATTGACGACAGAGGCTATTACTTTGGAGACGGGGTCTATGATGTATTCCGAATCTATAACGGACGGCTTTACGAGCAAGAAGCTCATTTGCTGAGGCTGGAACGAAGCGCCTGGGAAGCGCGGATCGCTCTTCCGTACCCCATAAGGGAAATCGGGCGAAAGCTGGAGGAACTGCTGAACGAGGAAAAGGTGCTCGGAGGTACGCTCTACGTGCAAATTACGAGAGGAGAAGCGGAACGGATCCATCATTTCCCGGAGCGGGCTTTTCCCGTACTTTCGGCTTTTTGCAAAAGCGCGGAGCGGCCGCTCGAAAAAATTCGCGGAGGCATCCGTGCCTTGCTGCTGCCCGACCTGAGATGGCTGCGCTGCGATATCAAGTCTCTCAACATGATGCCTAATGTGATGGCGAAGCAGCAGGCGATCGATTCGGGTTACGATGAAGCCATTTTCGAGCGCAACGGGATCGTGACGGAATGCACGTCCTCCAATCTTCTGATTGCCAAAGAGGGCACGTTATATACTCATCCGGCCAATGAATTCATTTTGCACGGCATTACGCGCGGGGTCGTCATCCGGCTCGCTGCCGAGCTCGGCGTTCCGCTTCTCGAGCAAGCTTTTACCGTAGAGCAATTGATGAAAGCGGACGAGGTGATGGTAATTGGGACGATGGCCGAAGTGACCCCCGTCGTTCAGATCGACGGCAAGCCGGTCGGCGCCGGACAGGTCGGCCCTCTTGCCCAAAAGCTGCAAGCCGCCTTCGAAGCCACCTTCGATCCGGATCGAACAGGAGGAACGGAACCATGACCGAGCCCGATTGGAAGCTTTTCGAGGACGACACGAACGTTCTCATGGAAAAATATCGCATTCCGGGCATCGCGGTCGCGGTCGCCCGCCACGGTCAGATCGAGTTTGAACGCGGTTTCGGCGTCCGCGACGAGGCGGGTTCTGCTGTAACCCCGGACACGGTATTCGGCATCGCCTCGATTACCAAATCGTTTACTTGCATGGCCATTCTTCAGCTACAAGAAGCAGGGAAGCTGAAGGTGACCGATCCGGTCGTCAAGTATTTGCCGGAATTCCGTACCCCGAATCCGCAGCATACGGAACAGGTTGCGATTCATCATTTGATGACGCATACAGCCGGTCTGCCGCCTTTGCCGACGGTGGCCAAAGGGATGGTCAGCTTCATGAATAAAGGGCTGCCGGATAGCGGCGGCGAACATGCGCCCGGCTTCATTCATTCTTTGGAGCACCTGCTGGAACGTATCGGCCAACTGGACTACGAGCTGCTTGGACCCCCGGGAACAGAGTTCAGTTACTCCAACGACGGCTTTGCCCTGCTTGGCGGAATAGCCGGCAGGGTGTCGGCAAAACCGTTTGCCGATCTGATCGAGGAAACGATCGCGAAGCCGGCGGGAATGATGAGAACCGTCTTTGACCGCATCCGATTGCCGGAAGGAACGCACACCACGGACCTATTTATCCGAAACGGGCAAGGCGGCATTCAAGCTTCTCCGCACTGGGAAGGAGCACCGGCTGTGCTTGGTTCCGGCTTCCTCTGGTCTACCTTGAGCGACCTGATGCGGTATATGGAGCTATTCCGCACCGGCGGCACAGTCGGCGGCGAACGGATTTTGTCCGAGCAAAGCGTGCGCGAAATGCTGCATCCTCATGCGGCTCTCGGTATCGGCAACGGTTACGGATATGGGATGATGGTTTTGCCGAATGCAGGCGGCATCGGGGTTACTTTAATCGGTCATAACGGTGGACAGCGCGGCATCTCGTCGCGAATGAGCCTTATTCCCGAGAAGGGGCTCACCGGTGTTGTGTTGACGAATCTCGCCGACGTTCCCGCCTCCCGCATCTTGCGCGGAGCCATGAACGCAGCGCAGGGCCTCGCACCTTCGGCGCCGCTGCGAACATTTCCCGACTTCACTCCGGACCCGGGCGAATTGGACCGTTACGCAGGTACCTATCAATCCATGGAGGGCGGCACGGACGTAGTGACGTTCCATGAGGGCGTGCTGCGGATTTCCCCGTCGGCACAAGCGGAGGGCGAGCCGCTGCGGCCGTTCGCGCCGGATTTATTTACGGTCAGCGCAGGCGAGGAGCAGCTGCCTGTTCGATTTATTCGGAATCGCCAAGGCAACGTCGTTCGAGTGCTGCTCCGTTCGAGGCAGCTGACCAAAATAAACGATATAAGTTGAACGAAAGAACTTCATGGAAAGGCGGAGTGAAATGGAGAAAAGGGATGAGCCTTGCAAGCGAGTTTTGGCTTTGAACTCCTACCGCTACAAGGTTTATTCCATAAAAAGGAGTTCAAAACAACATGTTTGAAGCGGCAAGGCCATCCTTTTCGGAATGGAACGGACTTCCATCATTCGTTCAACTTATATAGAGGAGGATTCACCGCATGAAATTGTTTATAACCGCCGACATGGAAGGGATTACCGGACTGACGGATTACAGCTTCGTACGCCAAGGCGAGCTGAACTATTTGCGAGGCCGGGAAATCATGACCGACGATGTGAACCACGTCATCGAAAGCGCCTACGCAGCGGGAGCCCAAGAGATCGTGGTGAACGACAGCCACGGCAAAATGCACAACTTGCTGATCGAGCGCATTCATCCGGATGTGCGCCTTATAACGGGCAATGTTAAACCGTTAAGCATGGTGCAAGGGCTCGACTCCAGCTATGACGCCGCTTTATTCGTGGGCTACCATTCGAGTGCGGCGAAGAAAGGAATCATGTCCCACACGATGACGAATTTCACCCATCAAGTGTATATCGACGATGCTCCCGTTGGCGAGATCGGTTTGAACGCTTATGTCGCCGGCTATTACGGCGTACCGGTTATTTTGGTAACGGGCGACGATCAAGCCGCACAGGAGGCGGAGGAGCTGATCCCGGGAATTACGACGGCAGTCGTAAAGGAACAAATCACCCGGTCGACCGCCATCTGTCTGACTCCGCAAAAAAGCGGCGAGCTGCTTCGACGGCAAACGAGCGAGGCCCTGCAAAACCGGAGTCGCGTGAAGCCGCTCGTCCCCGCGGATAAGCCGCTGCTTCGCGTCCATTTCAACTCGAACGGGCATGCGGAATGGGCCAATTTGATTCCGGGAACGGAGATCGAAGGCAATACGCCGGTCGTTCGTTACCAGGCAAAGGATATGCTGGACGCTTATAAAACGTTTATGGCGATGGTGAATTTAGCCAAACATACGACCTACAGCTGAGCACATGGCGGAGCCAAAAAAAGGAGCGGGTTTGATGGGGGAAGCGGACATAACGATACCGGTCCGCCGGCAGCTCACGGCTTATAACGACCGAAATATAGAAGATTTCATTCGTTGCTTTGCCGAGGATTGTATCGTCGAGGACGGAATTGGACGCGTGCTGATGCGCGGTACGGAAGAAATTCGCCCGTTTTACGGGAAGCTGTTTGCCAATAGCCCGAATTTGCGCTGCGAGCTGGTCTCGAGGACGGTCATTAACGATTACGTCGTCGACGAGGAACGGATTACCGGCCGCGGAGAGCAAAACGAGATTAGGCGGGCCGTAGTCGTTTATCACCTTACGGAAGGCCGGATCGATCATATGCGCTTATTAAGGTAGGAGAAATTTCGCTTAAGCCAAGCTGCCATTTCGAACGGGAGAAGGGAGACTTCACGATGGAAACCGATCTGCAGGCCAAGCGCCGCTCGGCCGTCGTCTTGCTGCTAAGCATGTTATGCCCGCTCCTGCTCGTTCTGACGGCATGCAGCGGCGATGAAGGGAAGGTGGCGGAGAAGATGTCGGAGGCTGCGAACGTAACCGCGAACGTGAACCAAAACCAGAACAACGGAAACGCACAGCAGGACGAATGGAAACGGCAAGCCGATCTCTATTTGGAGAAGAACAGCTTCAACGGGGCGGTGCTTGTCGCAAGGAAAGGGGAGGTTCTCTTCAGCAAAGGATACGGCAAAGCGACGGAGAGCGCGGCGAACACGCCGGATACCGTTTTCCGTATCATGTCGCTGTCCAAGGCGTTCACGGCTGCCGCGATTTTGCAGCTGCAAGAAAAAAACCTGCTTCAAGTAACCGATACTCTCGACAAATACGTTCCGGATTTCAAAAACGGCTCCACCATCACGATTCATCATCTCTTGTCGCATAGTTCGGGTATCCCGAGAGAGTTTCCGAGAATGCTGAACGTGCCGATTAAAGAGACGATCGATGCGATCAAGTCGCGCGATCTCGAGTTTGCGCCCGGCACCAAATACAGCTACAGCAATTCCGGTTACATCATACTCGCCTACATCATTGCGACGGTCTCGGGACAATCTTACAAGCAGTATATGGAGGACCACATTTTCGGGCCGCTGAACATGACCAAGTCCGGCGAGTCCATTGTGCCCGAAGATAAGAAGGAGCCCATGTCGACGGGGTATGTGAAGAATGGCAATGCAGTGACTCCGGCCCCTTATTTCGTCACCCAATCGGGAGGCGGCAGTTTGTATTCGACGGTCGGGGATTTATTGCTGTGGGATCGCGCGCTTTACGGGGAAACCGTATTGAAGCAAAGCTCCATAACGAAGTTGTTCGCGCCCAATCTGGACAATTACGGATACGGGTGGAGCTACCGGCCCAAGAAGGGAAACGTCGTCGTGCATAACGGATCCGGCAGCGGATACTCCACCTTCATCTATCGCAAGCTGGATAGCCAGGACCTGGTCGTCGTCTTGAGCAACGTATCCGACGTTCCGGCTGAGCAAATTGGCTTCGAGCTGGCCGGGAAAATGCCGCATAACTGATCGATCCGTCCGAAGAAGAAGGGAGAAGCAAAGATGGGACTCCGACTATTAGCTACATCTCGATTGGCGGCCATTCCTCTTTTCGGCCTGTTAATCCCTGCGCTGTTTCTGACGATGGCGGGCGCCAGCGGGCAAGGGGATTCGTCTCCGCAAAGCGTTACGGTAAGCCAATACACCTACTCGGAACCGTGGAAGCAGGAGGTCGATCTCTATTTGCAGCAAAACGGCTTCAACGGAACGGTTCTGATCGCCCGGGAGGGCGAGGTGCTATTTAGCAGCGGCTACGGCAAGGAAACGGAAAGCACAACGAATTCGGAGCAAACCGTTTTCCGGCTCATGTCGATGTCGAAGCCGTTTACGGCGACCGCAATCATGCAGCTCGAGGAGCAAAATCGGCTTGAACTGACCGATACGCTCGATCAGTACGTTCCGGACTTTCTGAACGGCGATCAGATTACGATCCATCATCTGCTGTCCCATAGCTCCGGCATCCCGCGGGATTTCCCCAGAGTGCTGAACGCCACATTGCAGCAGACCGTGGACAGTATCAAATCGCGCAGCCTCGACTTCACGCCCGGTACGCAGTACAACTACAGCAACTCGGGTTATGTCGTGCTCGCCTCTATCATCCAGACCGTCTCGGGACAGTCGTATGAACAGTACATGCAGGATCATCTATTTGGACCGCTCGGCATGACGCATTCCGGCGAATCCTTGCTTCCTACGGACACGATGCCCCATAAGGCTGCGGGGTACCGGAAAAACAGCGCCGGCACGGCTTTGATCGCGGCTCCTTTTTTCGTCACTCAATCGGGAGGCGGCAGCCTGTATTCAACCGTGGGCGATTTGCTGTTATGGGACCGGGCCTTGTACGGCAACACTGTCTTGCAGCAGAGCTCCATCGCCAAGATGTTCACGCCCAATCTGGGCAATTACGGCTACGGTTGGAGCATAAGGCCGAAGAGGGGCAACGTCGTCGTCCATAACGGATCGGGCAACGGATTTTCCACTTTCATTTACCGCAATCTCGATAGCGAGACGCTGGTCGTCGTTTTGAGCAATGTGACCGATGTAGCTGCGGAACAAATCGGCTTCGACCTCGCCGCCAAAATACCGCCCGGCTGAGCAAGGCAAAGGGTCACCGCAGCCTCGCTTTGCCGCCGATTTTTCTTGTGCGACTGCCCTGCTGACGAGCCGGCCAAACATTGACAAACGGTATTCCCGACGATAAAATAGTGGGGATAAATGCGGGTTATGTTTTCTTTTATGAAACCCCTTAACGATATCCCCAACGCTATGATGAAACGAGTAGGTCGTAGTCCTTGATCCAGAGAAAAGGCTCCGGCGCGGGACAATATTCCGCCGCCGCGCTGGAAGAGCCTTTATGAAGAAGGACGACTGAAGCTGCTTCGGAGCGTGGATGAACTCCACCGGCGCGGAACCGTTATTTTCCGATAAAGGCGATTGCGGGCTGAAGCCCGGAGGCAGGCCGATAAGAGCGGCATTCCCGTAGCGGATGCGGCGGGGCGGAGCGTTCCGGAGAACAAGCGCAATAACCAGGGTGGTACCGCGAGAGAAGACTCGTCCCTGATCATTTCAGGGGCGTTTTTTGTTTTTCGGCAGTTTGGCGTATAGATCGCACCCCATAACCCCAAATGACGGAGGAATAGTTATGAAAGCAAGTGAAATTCGCAGCAAATGGCTGGAGTTTTTCGCCGAAAAAGGACATAAAATCGAGCCGAGCGCCTCGCTCGTGCCCCATAACGACCCGTCGCTGCTCTGGATCAATGCCGGGATGGCGCCGCTGAAGCCGTATTTCGACGGACGGGTCGTGCCGGAAAACCCGCGTATCGCCAATTCGCAGAAGTGCATCCGCACCAACGACATCGAGAATGTCGGCAAGACGCGCCGCCATCATACGATGTTCGAGATGCTAGGCAATTTCTCGATCGGCGACTACTTTAAAGAAGAAACGATTACATGGGCGTGGGAATTTTTGACGAGTCCGAAGTGGATCGGCTTTGCGCCGGAACGGATGTCGGTCACCGTCTACGAGGAGGATGCGGAGGCGTACGAGCTGTGGCACCGCAAAATCGGCCTGCCCCAGGAGCGTATTTACAAGCTCGGGCGCGACGAGAACTTCTGGGATATCGGCGAAGGTCCCTGTGGTCCGTGTACGGAAATTTTTTACGACCGCGGCGACAAATACGGCGATCTGAGCGATCCCGAGTGCTGGCCCGGCGGAGAGAACGAGCGGTTTCTCGAGGTGTGGAACCTCGTTTTCTCGCAGTTCAACCATAACAAGGACGGCAGTTACACGCCGCTGCCGAACAAAAACATCGATACCGGCGCCGGTCTGGAGCGTTTCGCTTCGATTTTGCAGGATGTCGACTCCAATTTCGACACCGACCTGTTCCAGCCTATCATTCAAGCAACGAGCAAAATCGCCGGCGTTGCGTACCACTCGAATGCCGAACACGATGTGGCGCTGAAAGTGATCGCCGACCATATCCGTACGGTCGTCTTCTCCGTCGGCGACGGGGTGCTGCCGTCCAACGAAGGCCGCGGCTACATTATCCGCCGTCTGCTGCGCCGCGCCGTGCGCTATGGGAAGTCGCTCGGCATCGGCAAGCCGTTCATGTTCGAGCTGACCTCCGTCGTCGGCGATATTATGGGCTCGTACTACCCGGAAGTGGTCGAGAAGCGGGAGTTTATCGAGAAGGTGATCCGCACCGAGGAAGAACGGTTCCACGAAACGTTGTCCGACGGATTGGACATGCTGACGACGATTATCGCCGGGTTGAAGAAGGAAGGCCGCACCGTGATCGGCGGACAGGACGCGTTCCGTCTGTACGATACGTACGGGTTCCCGCTTGATCTCACCGACGACTTCGCTGCGGAGAGCGGTTTTACCGTCGACAGCGAAGGCTTCGAGCGGGAGATGGAAGCCCAGCGCAGCCGGGCCCGGTCGGCCCGTCAAGAGACGGACAGCATGAAGGTGCAGGGCGGTCCGTTCGCCGAATACACGGTTAAAACCGAATTTGTTGGATATACTGAGCTGGTAACAAGTGCTAAAATTGCCGCCATCGTGCACGGGGATTCGTTCGTCGATCTCGTCGGGGCCGGCGAGACGTGCCAGGTCGTATTGGACCGGACGCCGTTCTACGCCGAAAGCGGCGGTCAAGTAAGCGACCGCGGTACGCTCTCGAACGGCCAGGCTCAGGCCGCGGTCGAGGACGTATGGAAGGCGCCCCACGGGCAAACCGTGCAGACGGTCAAGGTGCTCCAGGGCACGCTGCGCAAAGGCGATACGGTGGAAGCCGCAGTCAACGGCGGCAAGCGCGGCGATATCGTCAAAAACCATACCGCCACGCACCTGCTGCACAAGGCGCTCAAGGAAACGCTCGGCGAGCACGTCAACCAGGCCGGATCGCTTGTAGAGCCCGACCGGCTGCGCTTCGACTTCTCCCACTTCGGCAGCATCAGCGCCGAAGAGCTGGCGGCGGTCGAGCAGCGGGTCAACGAGCAGATCTGGAAGCAGACCGGCGTAACGATACAGCAAAAACCGATCGCCGAGGCGAAAGCGATGGGCGCCATGGCGCTGTTCGGCGAGAAATACGGCGACGTCGTTCGCGTCGTGCAGGTCGGCGACTACAGCATCGAGCTTTGCGGCGGCTGTCATGTCGGCAATACGGCGGAGATCGGTTTATTCAAAATAGTGAGCGAAAGCGGCATCGGCTCGGGCGTACGCCGGATCGAGGCGGTAACCGGCCGCAGCGCGTACGAGTATTTGGACGGCCAGCTCCAGCTGCTGCGCGAAGCGGCGGCGCTGCTCAAGTCCAACGTACCGGATGTGCCGAAGCGGGTGGAGGGAGCGCTCGCCCAGATCCGGGAGCTGAACCGCGAGAACGAATCGCTGCGCGGCAAGCTCGGGGCGATCGAGGCGGGATCGCTGGTCGACAGCGCCAAGACGGTTGGCGGGGTCACCCTGCTGACGGCGAAAGTCGGCGCCGGCGATATGGATTCGCTGCGCAACATCGTCGACCAGATGAAGGCAAAGCTCGGCTCTGCGGTTATCGTGCTCGGTTCGGTCAGCGACGACAAGGTCAACCTGGTCGCTGCCGTCACGCCCGATCTGGTGCAGAAGGGCTTCCATGCCGGCAAGCTGGTGAAGGAAGCGGCGGCCCGCTGCGGAGGCGGCGGAGGCGGCCGGCCGGATATGGCGCAAGCCGGCGGCAAGGAGCCGGCCAAGCTGGGCGAGGCGCTGCAAGCGGTCGAATCGCTCGTAGCGGCCCAAGGCGCCAGCGCTCAATAAGCGAATTTGCGAGTAAAGTGTGAATTTTTCATCGGTTCGACAGGAATTTTGCGGAGAATGGCGAATAAATAGATGTATAGCGCATGCTAAATATTTACAATCGCAGGAAACCATGGCGTTTCAGCAATCGGGGGGTGTTCTGGTAATGAATCCGATGGACAAAACGATGAAATTCGACGTAAAAGCCGAAGGCGTGGAAACTTCGCCGAAGGAGGTCCTTCTGGCCGTGTATGACGCCTTGCAGGAGAAGGGCTACAATCCGATTAACCAAATCGTCGGCTATTTGTTATCCGGCGACCCTGCGTTCATACCCCGCCATAACAACGCGAGAAGCCTTATCCGCAAAAGGGAACGGGACGAACTGATCGAGGAATTGGTCCGGTTCTATCTGCAGCACCATAAATAACCGCC
The DNA here is from genome assembly GCF_039536325.1 of Paenibacillus hodogayensis. NCBI lineage: Bacteria > Bacillati > Bacillota > Bacilli > Caryophanales > Paenibacillaceae > Paenibacillus > Paenibacillus hodogayensis. The sequence goes on along the minus strand of NZ_BAAAYO010000010.1, from coordinate 317,917 downwards.
GGCCGGTGGAGTTATCCATCGGCTTCCCGTATTGCGCGCCCTTCCGGGCGCCTAGGCGGGCGAGACGATAAGGACCGGGGCGGAGCAGCACGGAAGGACACGACGAGACAATGGGCAGGATCATGGGTTTGGATTACGGCGATAAAACGATCGGCGTCGCCATCAGCGACGCGTTCGGCTGGACGGCGCAAGGCGTCGAGGTCGTCCGGCGGCGCAGGCCGGAGGACGATATGGCCCGGCTGCGCCAACTGGTTGGCGAGAACGAAGTCACGGACATCGTGCTGGGCTTGCCGAAGAACATGAACAACACGATCGGACCGCGCGGGGAGATGTGTTTGGCGTTTGCCGAGTCGCTCCGCGAAGCGCTGGAGCTGCCGGTCGTCATGTGGGACGAACGACTGTCCACCGCGGCCGCGCAGCGGACGCTGCTGGAGGCCGACGTGAGCCGCAAGAAGCGGAAGCAGGTTGTCGACAAGATGGCGGCGGCGATTATTTTGCAAAACTATCTGGATTCCAAATCGAACAGGTGAGGTGTGTTATGACCAAGGAAGAGCTTAACGCGGAAGAGCCGGAGATCATCTACATTCCTGACGAGGACGGCAACGAAGAGGAATTCGAAGTCATCATGAAATTCGAAGTCGAAAGCGGCCAGTTTGCCGGCAACCTGTATATGATGGTCGTTCCGGTCGAGACCGACGAGACGGACGAGGAAACCGACGAGGTATACGCGTTCCGTTACGAGGAAGACGGCGACGATCTTCAGCTGTATACGATCGAGAACGAAGAAGAATGGAATGAAGTGGAAGAAACGTTCAATACGCTCGTGGCCGAGTCGGAGCTGGGGGAAGAAGACAAGTGAGCGACCGTTCGGATTGGCACCGGGCCGAGTCGGCCCGGCGGCTGCGCGATGCATACGGGGACGAAATCGAGCTGTTCGACGAACAGGAGGAATCGGTCGTTCACCGGATATTGGCCGAATTTCGCCATGAGGGCGCTTTGTACGCCGTGCTCCAGTCGAAGCAGTTGAAGAAGGAAAAGGAAGTAGCCATCTTTAAAGTGACGGAGTCCGGCGACGGGGAACTGACGCTGGAAACGATCGAAGATGACGACGAATGGGAAACGGTCTCGGAGCTGTACGACGAGATGTCGTTTCCTATTCAAGACCGGCCTTGATCCGGGCGTCATCGCCCGGCAAGACGGTTCAACAAATGGCGCGACCACGGGCGGCTGACGGTACCGCTCTTTTTTTCGTATACCGGTCCGTACTCCGCTCCAGGATCGGCGCCTGACGGCTTAGTGTCTGTGACAACAATCAGAGATAATGGGAGAGAGTCCGTTGAAACGAATCGCCTGGATTACGCTCTGGTGCGTGCTGCTCGTACTGGTGTTGGCCGGAATCGGCACGGCGATGTATGCCACGTATGCGATGAAACCGACCGAAGCGGACGGGAAAGAGGTGCGGTTCACCGTACCGTCCGGTTACGGATCGGGGCGAATCGCCAACATACTGGAGCAGAACGGCCTTATTCGCGATGCCCGCGTATTTCGCTATTATTTGATTTATAAAAAAGAAGGCGGCCGGTTTAAGGCGGGCGAGTACGCCATGACGCCCGGCATGGAGCTGGACGAGATTATCGACACATTGAATGCGGGCGGCACAACGAGGGAAGAGGGGCTCCGTTTTACGATACCGGAAGGAATGACCGTGCTGCAAATCGCAGACAAGCTGGAGGAGCTGCCGGGAGGCTTCGACCGGGAGGCGTTTCTCGCCTATGCGGAGAACAAGCAAGAGTTCGCGTCGGTCAAATGGGCGTCGGACATCCCCGACGATGCCCGGCTGCGGCACCGGCTGGAGGGCTACCTGTTCCCCGAAACGTATGAAATGAAACTGGAGAGCACCGCGCCGGATATCGTCAAACGGATGGTTGCGGAGCTGGACAAGAAGCTGGCCAGGCTGCCGGCCGATTGGCCGGACATGCTGAAGCAGAGAGGGCTGACGTTCCATCAGCTGTTGACCGTAGCTTCCTTGATCGAGCGCGAGGTCGTCCACGACGAGGAACGTCCGCTCGTCGCGAGCGTCATTTACAACCGGATGAAAATCGGCATGAAACTGCAAATCGACGCCACCATACAATACGTGCTGGACAAGCCGAAGGAAAAGCTGTACGAGAAAGACTTGCTGATCGACAGCCCGTACAATACGTACAAAATCTCCGGATTGCCGCCCGGGCCGATCGCTAGCCCAAGCCTGCAATCGATCGAGGCGGCGCTTTATCCTCAGGAGACGAACTATTTGTTTTATGTCACGAAAGGCGACGGATCGCAGAAGCATGCGTTCGCGGAAACGTACGACCAGCATTTGAAAAATAAAGCGGACAGCCAGAAGAGGTGACAACGCGATGAGCGATACGACAAATAAGCCGGACGCCGCCGTCGGCGGCTCTCCGCAGCCGGTCGAAGAGGGAAGGCTCCGCAAGCCGGAGCTGTTGATCGGCGCCGGTTCGGTCGAGGAGATCGGACGGCTGGCGGACGCCGGAGCCGACGCGTTCCATATTGGAGACGAGCGCTTCGGCATGCGCCTGTCCGGACATATTCCGCCCGAACGGATCGCGGATGTTATTCGACAGGCCCACAACCGGAAGACGAAAGCCTATGTGGTCTGTAACGGTATTCTGCACAACGAGGCGCTTCCGGCGCTGCCCGGCTATTTGAAGCTTGTGGCCGAAGCGGGAGCCGACGCGATTGTGTTCGGCGATCCCGCGGTGCTCATCGCAATGCGGCAGGCCGGCGTGCGGCTGCCGCTTCACTGGAACGCCGAGATGACCTCGACCAACTACGCGACGGCGAACTACTGGGTCGGCAAAGGAGCGAGCCGCGTCTATTTGGCGCGGGAGCTGAATATGGACGAGGTGACGGAAGCCAAACGGCACGTGCAGGCGGAAGTCCAGGTGCAGGTTCACGGCATGACGAACATTTACCACTCGAAACGGGGACTCTTGACGAACTACTGGGCCCACCAGAGAAAGTCCGCCGAGGGCGAGCGGCTCGATGCAGAGCGGGGGCTCTTTCTGATCGAGGAGGAGCGCAAGGAAGAGAAGCATCCGATCTTCGAGGATGCGAACGGGACGCATGTGATGAGCGCGGACGATATGTGCATGCTGGAAAGCTTGCATGAGCTGATGGAGGCCGGCATCGACAGCTTCCGCATCGAGGGGCTGCTGCAGACGCCGGCGTACAACGAGACGGTTGTCCGCTGTTACCGCCGCGTCATCGATGCATATGTCTCCGATCCCGCCGGGTACGAATTCGACGAGGAATGGCTGGAGCCGATCCGCGCGCTGCAAAACCCGGATCGCGAGCTGTCGTTCGGCTTTTACTATAAGGAACAGGTATATTGATAGACCGATTGCGTGCAAAAGCAAGCCGGCACGAACTAACGAAGAGGTGTTGAAAGTTGAGCAAGGTGCTGGAACGAAGCGTTCCGACGACGTTGAAGCCGGGGCAGAAGCCCGAGCTGCTCGCTCCCGGCGGCAGCCTGGAGAAGCTGAAATTCGCCATCCATTACGGCGCCGACGCCGTCTATATCGGCGGGCAAAAATACGGGCTGCGCTCCAATGCCGACAATTTCACGTTCGAGGAAATGCGCGAAGCCGTCGAATTTGCCGACCGGTATGGGGCGAAGGTGTTTGTCGCGGCGAACATTTACGCCCATAACGAAGATATCGCGGGCATCGAGGACTACTTGCGCGAGCTGCAACATGCCGGGATCGCGGCGATTATCGTGGCCGATCCGGTCATTATCGAGACGTGCCGGCGGGTGGCGCCCAAGCTGGAAATCCATCTGAGCACGCAGCAGTCGACGGTTAACTGGCAGGCGGTGCAGTTTTGGAAGGAAGACGGCGTTCACCGGGTCGTTCTCGGGCGGGAAGCGACGATGGAAGAGATCCATGAGATCAAGCGGAACGTCGAGATCGAGATCGAGACGTTCATCCATGGCGCGATGTGCAGCTCCTACTCGGGCCGCTGCGTATTGTCGAACCACTTCACCGATCGCGATTCGAACCGCGGGGGCTGCTGCCAGTCGTGCCGCTGGAAATACGAGCTGTTCGAGGACAGCGACGCCGAGATCGGCCAGCTGGTGTCAACGGAGCAAGCCGCAGCGGACAAGTCCGTCGCGCGGTACAAGGAAGGGATGACCGGAACGCCGCTGTTTCCCGGAGAAGATCCGTTTATGATGAGCGCCAAAGATTTGTGCATGATCGAGCATATTCCAGAGATGGTGCTGTCCGGCGTGGAAAGCTTTAAAATCGAGGGCCGGATGAAAAGCATTCATTATGTGGCGACGGTGGTCAACGCCTACCGGCAAGCGATCGATGCCTATTATGCCGATCCTGAAGGGTATGTGCTGAAGGAAGAGTGGCTGCAGGAAATTTACAAGGCCGCCAACCGGCCGCTGAATACCGGATTTTTCCTCGACGAACCGGATCACGAGGATCATATTTTCGGTCCCGAAGACAAGCGGATCGATTACGATTTTGCCGGGCTGGTCGTCGATTACGAGGAAGCGACGGGGATCGCGACGGTTCAGCAGCGCAACCATTTCAAACCGGGTCAGGACGTGGAGTTTTTCGGCCCGGGCGGCACGCTGTTCAAGCAACGCGTCGGCGAGTTGACCGACGAGGAGGGCAACGTGCTGGACGCCGCCCGCCACCCGCTGCAGCGAGTCCGATTCAAGGTCGAGCAGCCGGTGAAGCCGATGGATATGATGCGCAAGCAGGTCGGACGAAAAAAATAGACCGTTTCGCCGTTCCGGGCGAATGCAGAAAAGGGAAGAGAGACGTCGCCGTCCTCTTCCCTTATTTCATTCCGCTCAATTGGCCAGCAAAAGCCGCTTGATCAGTTTAATGTCGGAGTCATGCTCCTGCACTTGGCGGTACAGCTCGACGATGGGGACTGCAGCTCGCTGGCGCTTGCCGTCTGCTCGATGACGCTCATTTTGCGTTTGACGTATGCGATATCCTGCTGCGCCAGCGCAACCTTCGTTTCCAGCGTATCGAACCGGTTGTTCATTTCGCCTACTATAGTTTCCATATATTTACTAGTTCGTATAGACTGCATTCGACAGGAATTGCGGTTTTTCCCGTTTGTTCGCTGCGTCCTTTGTCGATACTGGTAGGTAAAGGGACGCGACAACGACGAAAAGGGATGACCCGATGAGACAGCGTAGAATCTGGTTCGGTCTGCTCGCCATGACGGCGGCGATCGCGGTATTGCTCGGCCGTCTGGCCTGGATTCAAGTGATTGACACAGCCAGCTTTTCCCGCCGCGAGGTGGATCTTGTGGCGAATTCGGTCGCCCAGCGGGAGCAGGGCATCGAGCTGGACAGCGGCAGAGGACAGTTTGTCGACCGCAACGGCAAGCCCATTACCGGAGAAACCGTGCGGGCGCTTGTCGTTTTCCCGGTGAGACAAGGGGAATTCGACACAGCCGGGGCGATGCGGCAGATCGCCTCCATTTTGCATGCCGACGAACGGGCATGGACCGATTTCTATAAGCAGGCGAAGGCGCCAGCCATGTGGAGCGAAGCGGCGACAGGGCTGCCCGTTCCACTGACCGCCAGCCAGGCGGCGAATATCGATAAGCTGGGCGTGCCCGGCGTGAAGACGATGGACACCGTCAGGCGCTATCCCGTCGATACGGCCGCAAAGCATGCTATCGGATTTATCGGGCAAAACCCGGAGCTGGTCGGAACGTTGTATCGCAAGCAGCTGTCGCGGGGCAGCCTGTCGCTGACGAGCCGGATCGGCGCTTCCGGGCTGGAGAAGACGATGGAGTCGTATTTGCAGGGCGTCGGCGGCACGTCGGTCAGCCTGTTCACCGACGGAGCCGGCCGGCCGCTGCCGGGGCTCGACGTGCGGCTCGTGCGGCCCGGCAACCCGTTTTACCCGCTGCGCATCGGGACGACGCTCGATCTGGATATTCAGGGGCAGGTCGAGCGCATTCTTGACAAGGCCGGCATCGCCTCCGGAGCGGCGGTCGTTCTCGATGCGGAGCAGGCCGACGTGTTGGCGATGGCGAGCCGCCCCGATTTCGATCCGTACCGCATCGCACCGGGAAGCGATGCCTGGGGCAACAAGGCGCTCAAAGCGATTCCGCCCGGCTCGATATTCAAAACGGTCGTTGCCGCCGCGGCACTGGAGCAAGGGGTCGTCAAACCCGGCGAAATGTTCGAATGCAACGGCTCGTTCGGCAAATACGGCTTCACCTGCTGGCTGCATGGCGGCCACGGCCACCTTACACTGGAGCAGGCGTACGCCCAATCCTGCAACGTCGTCTTCGCCAAAGTGATGCAGCGGCTGAGCGGGGCGCAGCTTCAGGCGGCGGCGTGCCAGCTCGGCTTAGACCGGCTCGTGGGCTGGTCGGAGGAGACAGGGCAAGCGGGATGGAGCCAGTTCGATGCGGAGGAGCGGGGGCAAGTGTTCCATGCGAGGACCCCTTCCGAAGACGAAGGTATACGCATCCAGACGGCGATCGGCCAGCGTGACGTGCTCGTCTCGCCGCTTCAGGCGGCCAATCTGGTCGTTACGCTGCTGCACGGCGGGGAGGTGCTGAGCCCCCGGATCGTCAAGGATGTGCGCTATGCGACGGGGGGCGTCGCGCGCGTATTTGCCGATCGCCGGCTGCCTGCGGAAGGAGCGCAAATCGCTCCGCGTACGGCCAATACACTGTTAAAGTGGATGCAGGAGGTCGTGAGCGAAGGGACGGGGCAATCGCTGCAGCGGTCTAAATGGCGCGTAGCCGGCAAGTCCGGCACGGCGCAAACGACAGTCGGCGGGCATGCGGCGGTTCACCAATGGTTTATCGGCTACGGGCCGGTCGAGCGGCCCCGGTATGCGGTGGCGGTCGTCGCCGAGAACGAGCCGGAGAACGGGGCCAATCGGGCGATCGCGGCCTTCCGCGACATTATGGATGTCTTGGCCGAACAGTGAGAAGCGGCTTATGCCCGGGGGCATATGAACAGGAAGATGTCCGTACCCCGGCATACGATATAGCGTTATCCGTACCGGTACTGCTGCAGCATGGCGCTTTCCGCGGAAGGATTTGGCCGCCGGACTGAGCTATGGCGACATCGAACGGAATGGCTGCTTCAGAAACTTGGAGGAGGGATATGAATGGAACAGATGCCTCAAGAGGAGGGAATGGAAGCGAAAATCGCGTCGGCCGAGCCGGCAACGGCCTCGGCCGCTGCCGCGGGACCGCCCGTAGCGCAAGAACCCGGACATACGGCGGATACGGAGGAGAAAGCGACCGTATCGCGCCAGGTGGCCAGCAAATGGGTAAAGACGTCGGTCCTCCGTCAGGACAGCCGGGTGGCGCCTTATATTCCCGAGACCCGCATTTTTTCTCCGGATAACCTGTCCGCCATGCTTGGCCATTACGGGAGAGTCGTTATCAAACCGGTGGTGGGCACAGGCGGACAAGGCGTTATTATGATCATAAAATCGGGTTCTTCCTACGTGATGCGCCACCGCCGCAAAGTGCGTCGCTTCGGCAGCTTCGGCGGCCTGCTCGCGGCGGTCCGCTCGCTGCGGCGCAAGCGCACGTATTTGATCCAGCGGGGAATTCAACTGGCGACAATCCGCGGAAGACCGATCGATTACCGGGTCAAGATGGTGAAGGAGAAAGGCAACTGGGTAACCCGCTCCATGGTCGGGCGGCTGGCCAATCCGGGCATGTTCGTCACGAACCTGTGCCGGGGAGGCACGATGATGTCGTCCGCCCAAGGGATTCGCCGTTCGTTGTCCAGTAAGGTCGTTCGGCGCAAGAAGAACGAAATGCGTAATGTGACCCGGATCAGCATCCCTCTGCTGGAGCGGCATTTTCCCGGCATCGGGCAGTTGGGCTTCGACTACGGCTTCGATCGTTCCGGGAAGATGTGGATCTTCGAAGTCAATACGCGACCGCATTGATGGCTTCCGACAGGAGGCTGCCTGCGAATAAGGACGCTTTCGACGACTGCTTGCAAAGGGTCTCGACGGCATCCTTCTATGCGCTGTGATTGTTCGTCGCCAACCGCTCGCCCGATGCGACGGTTGACGTTGCATTGGAGGGTCTCGCGGCCTCGCCCCGGCCGGAGTCGGCCGTCGTGCTAGCCGCGGACGATTACCGGTCGCCGATGAGGGAGGTCGAGCCCCGGTTCGAGGGCGGCAAGCTGCTGCCGCCGCCGCTGGCCGTCGCGAGATTGCGCTACCGTCTCGGCTTTGACCGGGAAGCGAACGGGTGACGATCTGATTCGATGAAAAAGAAAGAAGCTCAAGCCGGATTCGGGCTTGGGCTTCTTTGGCGATCTTTGGCGACACGGTACGTCCGGACTTGAGCGGTTCGGGACTAACCCGACCGGAAGGCGATTGAAAGACTGAACCGATTAACCGCTGCGATTTGTCCGGCTGTGCTATATTCCTCTTGCTCCGGCTTCGCACCACCAAACGCTTGCGAAACCTTGCGAAACGCTTCGCGCTGCCTGGCTCCGCTTGTTCAGACGGAGCCGAATATTTTGTCCCCTCGCGGGCGGTCGCCCTTGTCGTCGGGTTCTAACGTGATGCCGATGGCGTCGAAGGTCAGCGTGTCCGACTGAATCGGCATCGCCAGCACGCCGACGCCTTTGTCATCGCCGTTGACCCGGAATGTGCCCGCACTGCGCCGCACGCCGTTTTCGATCAGCCATACCTGATAAGCCTGGTCGCCGACCGTGGCGGCCGCACCGTATACATAGACGACAAATTGCTTGCTCCTGCCGTTGTCGACCACGCAGGCGATGCCGTACGCCCGTGCTTGCGCCGCCGACTGGGATTGGAGCGAGACGACCTGCTTGACCTGCGAGGCGGGCACGGACAACGCCTGCTCGATCGGGATCGGCGCGCGGCTGTGGTCGCGGTACAGCGACACGTTCCATGCAGTGCCGACGGCCAGCGCGGCGAGCAGGAGAGCGCCGGCGGTCGCAGGCAGCCACCGTCTTGTCCGGGCAGGCGCGGTTCTGCCCGGCTTGCTGTCATTTGGCGTTTGGGCAACGCCTTCCGGCAGGTCCGCATCGGCAGCCAGCGCCGCATTCATTACCTGCTGCTTCAAATCGCGCGGCGGTTCGATCAGTTCCATATCGGCGTATAGCGCCTCCCATATGAGCTGCAGCTCTTCGTTTTCGGCTCGGCAGGCGTCGCATCCGGGCAGATGACGTTCGAAAGCAAGCCGCTCTTCCTTTGTGCACGAGCCGGACAGCACGTCCAGACGCAAGTCGCATGCGGATGCCGGATTGTTTTTCATCGTCATCCCTCCCCTTCCGTAAGCAGATGTCTGCGCAATATTTTTAACGTTTGATGGAGTCTGTTTTTTACGGTGCCGATTGGCTCCTTGTAATGGTCGGCCAGCTCCGTCAAGCTGTACCCTTGCCAGTAAAAATGCTCCAGCAGCTCGATTTGCCGCTGGGACAAATAGCGGTAGGCGCTGCGGATCTGCTCTTTCAACGACTGCTGCTCGGCCTGCGCCTCCGGCGACGCCCCCCTGTCGGGAATGCGCTCCAGCTCCTCGGGCAAGTAGGGGAGCAGCCCCTCGGCATGCCGCTGCCGCTTGCGCAGCAAGTCGGTGGTCATATTCCGGGTAATCGTAATCAGCCAGCTCGTGAACCGGCCCTTGTCGGGGCTGTAGTCCGATTCGGTCGTCCATAGACGGACGAATACGGATTGAACGATATCCCTGGCCGCCTGCTCGTCCCTCAGCGCCTTCCAGGCGAAGGAGAAGACGAGTGACGCGTACCGGTCGTACAAAACGGACAACGCCTCCTGCCGCTTGCGCTTGACGAGCAGCATCAATTCGTAATCGGAGAAAGTATGCATGGAATATGGCCTCCAGGGTATAACCCGATCTTATCATACTGGAAAGGCGGCGATATGGCGAGCCGGGAGCGGCAATGAGCAGGGAAACCGGCGCGCGGTAGCCCTGCTCATGGCGGACATCGATTCGTTACACATGTCAGTTGGTATTGACAAGGATGGTGCCTTTCATACCCGGATGGGGGGCGCAAAAATAATCGAAGGTGCCCTCCTTGCCGAAAGTGATCGTCTTGGACTCGTCTTTTCCCAGCAGGTCGGTGTCGAACGACTTGTCCGTTGCAGTGGCCGTATGCTTAATGTCATCGCGGTTCACGAACCGGACGGAGTCGCCGGCGCGAATGTCCAGCTTGGCGGGCGAGAAGGCGAAATCGACAATTTCGACGACATGGACCTTTGCCGGCGGTTTCTCCGCCTGCGTCGGAATCGCGGGCGATGTCGCCGGAGGTTCGACCGAAGGCGGAGGGCTGGCGGGCTGCGCCTGATCGGTACTGCCGGGGGCGGCCGTGCCGGGTTGAGCGTCTGCGTTAGCCGAGCCCGAGCTGGCGGACGGGGCCGCAGCCGTTTGCCCGGCGGGTATCTCGGGTTGAACCGCCGGAACGCCGCTGCCGGCTTTTTCGCCTGCGTCAGCGTGAGCCGAGCCCGAGCTGCCGGACGTAGCCGCCACCGGCTGCCCGCCGGGCATCCCGGGGTGAGTCGCCGCAGCGCCGCTGTCGGCTTTTTCGCCTGCGTCAGCGTGAGCCGAGCCCGAGCTGCCGGACGTAGCCGCCACCGGCTGCCCACTGGGAATCCCGGAGTGAGCCGCAGGAGCGCCGCTGCCAGGATTTCCGCCTGCGCCATTCCCCGCTCCGGCCCCGCCCTTTTCCGTCGCGGTGGCCGCCTGAGGGCTTGGTACGCCGCCTGCCTGATGCCCGCCGGTATTCCCGCCATCCGCGGAGCCGCAGGCGGACAGCAGCGCAATCCCGATCAAGGCGCCAATAAAAGCCGTATGCTTCGCGCGAATGGCCCTCATTTTACGACGATCTGGCCGGTCATAAAAGCTTTATGCGGCTCGCAGTAGTAGTCGTACGTGCCCGGCTCGTTCAGCGTAATCGTGTAAGACTCTCCTTTGGCCAGCAGCGGAGTAGAGAAGCTGCCGCCTGTCGCCACCGCGTTATGCTTCATATCGTCGTAGTTGGTGAACACGATGCTTGACCCGGCTTCGACGGTAAGCGGGCCGGAGCCGAACGAAAATTGCTTGATATCGATGCGGTACGTTTTCGCTTCGTCCGCCGGTGCGGCCGGTGCGGCCGGTAGCTGCCCGTTCGCTTCGGTGGCCGGCTGTTCCGCGGGAGCGACGCCGAAGGTCGCCGTATCGACGACGAACCAAACCTGATTGACATTTTGACCTGTCGCATCGCCATGCTTCGCGTCCTTGACGAAATAATAGAGCGGGTACCCTTTATAAGTCGCTTGCGAGCTGCCGTCCGCGCGGGTAATGAAGCCGAAGTCGGCGGCGTTCAGCGTGGAGGGCAAGCTGCCGGACACGCTCCCGTATGCGGGCCAATTGGTCAGGCACATCCCCTCGCATGCGCTCATTTGCGGCATGTCTTTGGCGAAATAGTACAGCGTGCGGCCATAGCCGTCGGTCAAATAGCGACCCAACTCGGGACTGGAGCCGATCATGACGCGGTAATCGGGCTTGGCGGCAAACCATACGCCGTTCACGCCTTCGCCCAGTGCGCTGCCCGCAGCCTTGTCTTTTACGAACGTATAGAGCGGCCAGCCTTTGTACATCCATTGCTGCGTACCGTTGGCATGGGTCGTCTTGGAGAAATCCGCTGCGTCGAGCGTGGCGGGAATTTGCAGCTGCTCCGAATCCAGGAGCGGCCAGTTCGCGATGCACGCGCCTTGGCAGGCGTCCAGATTTTGCGCGTCGTTGGAGAATACGTACAGCGTTTGCCCTTCCTTATCGGTCAACACCGTGCCGAGCGCGGCGTCGGCGCGCAGGCCGATTCGTTCGCCAGCCGGCAGTACCGACGCTGCGGGAACGGAGCCGGATTGTTTCAGCTTGTCCAGCAAAACGCCGCCCCCGGGAAGCTTCGCCGATAGCGATTCGACCAGCGCCGTAGCGATATGGGCGTTGGTTAGAGTGGAGACGCCGGCTATGCCTGTCAAGCCTTTGCCGGCAGCGAACGTTTCCGTATCCTTATAGGCGAAATCGGAATCGGATTTGTAGCCGGCGGCCTCGAGCAGCACTTTGTACAGCTGCTGCGAGCTGATCGGCGCGAGCGGGTTGAAGCGGTTCGCGCCTTCGCCGGTCCAGCCGTATTCCGGATGGCTGTGCAGGTACGCCATAATGGCCTGGTTGCCGGCGCTGACCAGCGAAGCGTCGTCAAAGTTGCTTTTGCCGGTAAACGCGGTCGCCTCGTCCAGCTTGCCCTGAAGCCGAAGCGAAACAATCGCGGCCTGAATGCGCATCGACCCTTTGGCCAAATAGTCGGCATTGACGCCGTTCCCGTCTCCGGCGAGCAGCCCCAATTGCTCGGCCGTCTGCGCATCCGTCTTCACGTTCGCCGCGCCCCCGGCTTGACCCGGCGCGGTTTCCGCCGATGCCAAAGCGGCTGGCAGCAGCAGCGCCGCGCCGAGCGCTAGCGCAATCAGCTTGCGTCCAAACTTGTTCATCCCCAAACAACCTCCTTCGTGATTGGCTATCCGTTAGAGGTAACGCCGGGAATGGACAAGCGGTTCGAGGCCGCCTGATTTTTTTTGAAAAAAGCATTCGCCCCGCGTCGGGAGCTTCTGTCCGGCTCCCTCCAAACGGACCGAGGCCGGCAACCGACTGTTACTTTGCGGAGACGGCCAAATAACGGGCGAACTGATACGGAAGCATGAAGCAGCGTTTGGCCGCTTCTTCGCCGTAGACGCGGCGAATGACCGATTTGCCGGGCTTGATGTTGGCCTCCAGCAGCCAAAGGGCCCCCGAGCGGTCGACGGCAAAGTCCAAGCCGAACTCGACGAATCGCTTGCCGTAATCAGCTTCCAGATGCGCCGGAATATGTGTCGAGAGGCGGCAAATCTGCTCCATAAGCTCATCCACCTTCTCGGGCTCGAACAGCTGCAGCAGGTAGGCTTTCGTCTCGTGCGCCGATCCGCCTCCACATATGTTCGAAGTGATGCTGTGCCGCGCTCCCTCGCGCACCGCCGTGCCGGTCGTCACCCATTGTCCGGAGCCGTCCTTCTGCACCAGCGAGCGGATGTCGAACACGCGTCCGTCCGGATTGCGAATATCGATCCAGCGCTGCAGCAGGTAGCCGCCCTTGCCGAGGGTGCGGCGCAGCGCGTTCCGTACGGCCGCCTCCGAACCGCTCACCGGCTCCCTGCTCCCGGCCTGCATCGACCAGCCGCGTTCGGTCGAGCCGAGCCGCACGATGCCTTTGCCGCCCTTGCCGTTGATCGGCTTGATCATGATCGAGCCGTGCGTGCGGGCGAAGGCGAACGCGTCCGCAGCCGACTTCATCGGCACGGTCGGCAATAGATGGGGCTCCAGCTCCGCCGAGGCGAGCAGATGCTGCTGGATCGTCCATTTGTTGCCGGAGGCGAAGCCCGTAAAGCGGATCGGCGTGGCATGCTTGACCCGGATCGACTGGAGCACGGTCTCCCGCCTCGTATAGTAGCCGATGTCGACAGCCACGTCCGGATAGGCGCACAGCGTCTTCGTCCAGCCTGAGCCGGGCGTGTATACGCTGCCGACAATGCGCTTCCGCGCCATCCGTACGCCGTCCGGCGCGAACAGCACGACGCCCGAGAAGCCGGCGGCCACGGCGGCTCGCGCATGCCGCAAATACCGTCCCGGCCGGTCGGCCCGGTGCGTCATGATCCCCAGCAGGTTCGCTTTCATCTGATATCCCCCGTCATTCGTTATTGGTCCTTATGCTTTTCCATGGTTCAGCATATGCCTCTCGTCCGGCATGGTGCTGTCGTCCATCCTAATTCGGGCGCGCCTGTTTAAGGCTGATGGGAAAAGTAAACAATGTTAAATGTACGTTCGACTGTACACCTATTCGATCAGACAAAAGGAGGAAACCGCATGATTCGCAACAAGCCCGGCCTGCTTGTCCTTAGCCTGCTGATGCTGGCCGCGGCCGGTTGTCAGGCCAAGCCGGCTTCGGTCGGCGCGGCGGAAGCGGCCGGCTCCGTCGTGAACACGACGATTGTGAATACCGCAGGGAAGACGATCGGCAGCGGCACGCTGACGCAAGAGCCGGAAGGCGTACGCATTCGTCTGGAAGTGAAAGGGATCGCCGAGGGCGTGCACGGGTTCCACTTTCACGAGAAGGGGCTGTGTGAGCCGCCCGAGTTTACATCGGCCGGGGCTCACTTCAATCCGGCGCACAAAAAACACGGCTTGCTCAGTCTGGAAGGACCGCACGCCGGGGATTTGCCGAATCTCGTCGCCGGAGCCGACGGAAGCGCCAAGGCGGAATGGCTCGCTGCGGGCGTGACGCTGCAAAAGGGACGTCCGAACTCGCTGCTCAAGGAAGGCGGCACGGCCATCGTCATTCATGAGAAAGCCGATGACGGCATGACCGATCCGGCAGGCAATTCGGGCGCGCGCATCGCGTGCGGCGTTATCCGTTAAGGACAGGACAAGGCAAGCGCTACGGCCGCTAGGGCTACGTTGGCCGGACGGGCCAGCAACGGGCCTTCGCAACCCGGAAGCGAAGCTGAACGCATGCGGGAGCGTTTCATCCCATTTTTAGTCATGTCATTAAATAGTCTTTAAGTGAAAAGGGTCGTCTCCGACGATCCTTTTTCTGTTACACTTTGTGCATGAAAGCAAGGGCTTGTCCGGCGAGAGCCGGTCGAAGGGGAAACGACTGACGGAGCAAAGGGGGAGCGAACGCATGACATTGCTTGGCGGAGTCGATATAGGGGGCACGAAGTGTGCCGTTACGCTTGGGGAAGCGGAAGAAGGGGTTGTACGGATCGTCAGGAAGGAGCAGTTTCCGACGCCGGTCGCGCCGGAGGAGACGATCGCGCGCCTTCGGGAGCTGTTGGCCGCGCATCTGGCCGAATACAACGGCGGAACGCTTGAGGCGATCGGCATCAGCTGCGGAGGACCGCTCGACAGCCGCAGCGGGCTCGTACTGTCGCCGCCTAATTTGCCGTCGTGGGATCGGATCGATTGCGTCACGCCATTCAAAGAGCAATTTGGCGTGCCGACGGCGCTGCAGAACGACGCCAACGCCTGCGCGCTGGCCGAGTGGAAGTGGGGAGCTGGGAAAGGAACGCGCAATATGGTGTTCCTGACGTTCGGCACCGGCATGGGAGCGGGGCTTATTCTGGACGGCAAGCTGTACGCCGGTACGAACGATATGGCCGGCGAGGTCGGACATGTCCGTATGGCCGAGGAAGGGCCGGTCGGCTTCGGCAAGGCGGGCTCGTTCGAAGGGTTTTGCAGCGGCGGCGGCATCGCCCGGCTGGCCCGGGCCAGAGCGGAGGAGGCGATCCGGCGAGGCGTTCCGCCGGCGTTTTGTCCGGTACCGGAGCAGCTTGTGCATGTTACCGCCAAGTCGGTCGGGGAAGCGGCGGAGCGGGGCGATCCGCTGGCGCTTGGCATTTACCGCACCGTCGGGGAGAAGCTGGGGCGCGGCTTGGCGATCCTGGTCGACCTGCTCAACCCCGAGGCCATCGTCATCGGCAGCATTTACGGACGGCAGCGCGCGCTGCTGGAGCCGATCGTCAGAGCGGAGCTGGAGAAGGAGGCGCTGCCGATCGCGCTTGGCGTCTGTCGCATCGTGCCGGCGGGCCTGGGCGAGAAGGTCGGCGATTACGCCGGGCTGTCGGTCGCGCTAAACGTGCTGGAACGGTAAACCGTCCTCGTCTGCAAGCTAAAGGAATCATTCGCAAAGCGCTTTTCCGATCGGCCGTTCCGCTTAGGCGGAGATCGGAAGGGCGCTTTTTTTGTCGTACCGCTGCGCCGCGCCAGCCCGGCTGCCGATCCCTTCCCTGTCGGGGCCTGAAGACGACAGTCAGCGCGGCTCGCCGTTCGGTGCTTTTGGTCGCTAATCGGCTCGAAGGAATATAAACGTTGGATGTAGAATCGTTTACATGGTGTATTCTGTAAAGTTATGATGAAAACGGCGAATTGGAATGTTTGGATTGGGAAGAGGTGCGGCATGTATAAATTGTTTATCGTTGACGATAACCCTCGCGACCGCGGCGGCGTGGCCGGTTTGCTCGACTGGGGGTCGATGGGGCTTCGCATCGTCGGCATATTTCCCGACGGCGCGGAGGCGTTCCGGGAAGCGGAACGGGAATGTCCGGATATCGTGCTGACCGACGTGCAGATGCCCGGCATGGACGGACTCGAGCTCGGACGCCGCATCAAGGAGCGGTATCCCGCCACGAAGCTCATCTTCATGAGCGGGCACGACGATTTCGCATATGCCAAGTCGGCGCTCCAACTCGACGCGGAAAATTATGTTTTGAAGCCGATTCGCAAAAACGAGCTGCGGGAGGCGGTCGCCAAGGCGGCGGACAAGCTGTCGCAGGAGCGCACCGCAATGCAGGAGAAGGACGAGCTGCAGCAGCAGATCAAACGCTCGCTGCCGCTTCATCAGGACCGGTTCGTACGCGAGCTGCTGTTCGGCTCGTTCTCCGGGATGAGCGGGGAGCTGCTGCGCAAACGGATGGAGCTGCTGGAAATCCGTCTGCCTGCAGACGGCCATTACCGCGTGCTGCTGCTGCAGACGGCCGGGGCCGGCTCCGGCGAGACGGAAATTCCCGACTACGTCCGGCTTATGCACCATCTGGACGACGAATTGTCCGCTCTGCGCGATCAGCCGCCGGGACTCCATATCCGTATGGTTCCGCTGTCGGACCGGCAGCTCGCCTTTATTGCCGGCAGCGAGACGGCCATTGCGCAGAGCGACATGAAGGCGCTCGATTGGGTGCTGCAAGCCGAGGAGCGGATGGACGAATCGCTCCAGCATGTGCTTTCGATCGGCATCAGCAGGCAGGGCCGTCTGGCCGATCTGCCAAAGCTGTACGCTCAGTCGGCGCGCGCGCTCGAGGCTAAAGTGTACAGCGACCGGACTCCGCGCATCATGTTCTACGAAGAAATCGACGAGAGCGAGGAAAGCCCCGGCATCGTAACGCCCGATGCGGACGAATGGCTGCAGGATATCCGCGAGCTGTTGTTTTCGGAGAAGGCGCCGGCTATCGAGCCGCTGCTCGACCGGTATTTAAGCGGCAGCGGGGCGCCGCTGACCGACCGCGAATTGAAGCCGTTTCTGCTGCTGCTGTCGGGGACGCTGCAGCGCATCTACGTAGAAGCGGGCAAATCCGTCAACGGCCTGATCATCCTGTTCCTCAGCCTGTGGAACAAGCTGGAGACGGCGACCGGACTGAACGATATCCGCACGGCGGTCGATCAGCTGATCGGACTTGCCCGCAGCCAGCTTGTCGACGAGCAAAGGCCCTACTACGATCAGGTCGTCAAAGACATTAAGCGGATCGTCATGAAGCGGTACATGGACCCCATCACTATCCAGGAAATCGCCGACGACGTGTTTTTAAGCCTGAGCCATGCGAACAACATTTTCAAAAACAAGACAGGCCGAAAAATTTTCGACTATTTGACCGAATACCGGATGGAAAAGGCGAAGTCGCTGCTAAGGGAGCCGGGCAGCAAAATTTACCTGGTCGCGCAGCAGGTCGGCTATACGAACAAATCGCATTTCTGCCTGATCTTCAAAAAATATTCCGGGCTAACGCCGTCGGAATACAAAAACCGCTCGGAATAAAGGGGGGATGACAGGTGGCCATAACGGTGCGGCAGCGCGTCCGGGCGGTATTTGCCCGATTGCAGTACAGGCAGAAGCTGCTGGTGGCGATCTTGTCCGTGGCGCTCCTTCCGGTAATCGCCGTCTCCTCCGTTTATTTGATCGCCTATGCGCAGGCGAAAACCGGAGACATTTTGGACGGGGAGAAAAACCGGTTCGCCGGGGAGTGGCAGCAGCTCGACAACAAGTTTTATTCCGGGATTAAGAAGTCGGTATATATTACGAATAATTTGCAGATCGTGCAAATGCTCAAGGCCGACTACCAGGACGATCTGCTGGCGTATATGAACAATCTGGAAAACGTGAAGGCGGTATTGGAAGCGCTTAAATCGGACGATCTGCAAAGCGAAATCGCCATCTACGGGTACAATCCCTCGCTGTACCGCACTGACATCGTCAAAAAAATCGGCGACATGGACCCCGCGCTCAAAGACCGGGTCATGCAAAACCGCGATACGTACCCGGTGCGCACGTTCGGCAGATCGCCCGCGAACGGCAGAATGGAAGTGCGCATTTACAGCAAAATCATGGATCTCAGCGAAACGCTGGCCGTGACGGAGGTCGTCCTCCCGCTGGAAGAATCGTTCGACCGGCTCCGTGCGCTGCTTGCGCCCGGAAGTTTCTTGACGTATCGGGCCAAAAACGGGGAAACGTTTCTCGTCGGGACGAACGGCGTGAAGGGCGAGCCGGACGCGAAGGGTTATTACGCCATCCCGTTCGAGCTCAAATCGGCTCAGGACCGGATGGTGCTGTTCGTCGGGAAAACGTCCGTTTGGCAGCGTCTCGGGAGCAAGCTGGCGATTCCGCTCGTCATGCTGCTCGGGCTCGTGCTTACGATCGCCTTCACGATCAAGTCGGTCACTTTTTTGCTGACGAAACGGCTGACCGATCTGATGGGAACGGTCCGTACGGGGATGGATGGGCTGGAACCCGCGGCAGCAAGTACGGCCGAGGAGGGCAACGACGAACTAGGCCAGCTCGACCGTACGTTCAAAGAGCTGGTCGTGCACATTCACGAGCATTATCGGCAGGCGGCCGCCCACGAAGTGGAACGGAGACTGCTGGAGACCGAACTGCTGCAGCTGAACATCAATCCGCACGTGCTGTACAATACGCTGTCGTCGATCAAATGGGTGTACGGAAGCGGGGACGGCAAGCTCGACAAGCTGATCGACGACATGGTGGACTTTTACCGCCTGTTTCTGAACCGCGGGGAGGCGTCCCGTCCGCTTGTGCAGGAAATCGGCATGGTCGAGAAGTATATGGAAATTCACAAATTTTCGTACGATGCCGAGTTTGATTACGAGGTGAGCATCGACGAAGCGGTACGGGAGACGGTGCTGCTGCGCAACATGCTGCAGCCGATCGTCGAGAACGGTATCGTGCACGGGATCAGCCGCCTGCACGAGGGAGGGCGTCTGACGATTACGGCGGGGAGGGACGGGGACTGCGTCGTCATCGAGGTGGCCGACAACGGGCCGGGCATGGACCGTGCGCCGGCGGCGCTCTTGGCGGAAGAGACGGCCTCGGGCGGGCGCGAATCTTCGGCGGCTACGCGGTTCGGCAGCGGTTACGCGCTGACCAACATCGACCGGAGAATCAAGCTGTATTACGGGGAAAGCTACGGCATCCGCATTGCCGGCTCGCCGGGCGCCGGAACGGTCGTCACGCTGCGCCTGCCGTTTCATACGGCGACTTAGCGAGTGCAACATTCCGTTCCTTTTTACAACATTCGAATCTTGATCGGGAAACCGTTTTCACAGACAATAAAAGCAAGGGAACAGCGCCGGTATCTTCCCCCGGTCGGCGGCGGCGGGGGAGCAGGAGCGGAGCATTGCTGTTCGCTAACATGTAATAAAATTCAATAAAATAAATTATTTAGTAAAAATCCTTTCCGGCCGGAATGGAGAGAGGGAGCCTGCTGTTGATGAAAAGGATGACCGAGACCTGGGGCCAACTCCGTAAAGACCGCTACGTCTATTTGCTTCTCGTCCCCGCCGTATTGTTCGTGTTCGTTTTCGCTTATATGCCGCTGCCGGGCATTCTCGTCGCGTTCAAGGATTACGACGTGTTCAAAGGATTTTGGGGCAGCTCGTGGGTCGGCCTGAAGCATGTTCGCGAAGTGTTCGAGCTGCCGATGATGCGGGAGGCGATCGTCCAGACGCTGTGGATCAGCTGCCTGACGCTGATCGTCGCGTTTCCCGCCCCGATCGTGCTGGCGCTGCTACTGAACGAGCTGCGGCTGCAGCTGTTCAAACGGATTGCTCAAACGCTGCTGTATTTGCCGCACTTCCTGTCGTGGATATCTGTCATCGGGATCGCCTACGCGTTCTACTCGATGTACGGCCCGCTCAACGACATCCGCCTCGTGCTGTTCGGGGAAGGCACGGAGCGGCTCATGTTTTTGTCCGACGAAAGCTTCTTCATCCCGAATGTGCTGCTGCTGACGCTGTGGAAGGAGACCGGCTGGAGCACGATCATCTTCCTCGCCGCGATCTCCGCCGTCGATCCCCAGCTGTACGAAGCGGCCTACATCGACGGGGCGAACCGGTTCAAGCAAGTGTGGCATGTGACGCTCCCGACGATATTGCCGACCGTCATGATTATGCTTATTTTCCAGCTCGGCGGCCTGTTCCAGAGCAACTTCGAGCTGATCTACGGCTTACAAAATCCTTACGTCGACGTGGAAGTCATCTCGACCGTCATTTACAAGCAGGGCATCCAGCAGGGGGCTTACGCTTTGTCGACGACGCTTGGCTTTATCCAGGGGCTGATCGCCTTGCTGCTTACGGTAGGAGCCAACCTCGTATCCAAAAAAATCAGCCGCGTCGGCATCTGGTAACGAAAGGGACGATTTCGGACATGACATTCCATAGAGGCGCCGCTTACCGCATGTTTACCGTGTGCAATATCGCGTTCATCGCCCTGCTCTCGCTGGCGGCGCTGTATCCGTACTTGAACACCGTCGCGGTCGCCCTGAACGACGGAGGGGACAGCTCGCTCGGAGGGATAACGTTTTACCCGCGCGTCCCGACGTTAAGCAATTTCGCCACGCTGCTGAAGGACGAGACGATCTTGAAGGCGCTGGTCGTCTCGACGGCGAAAGTGCTCGTCGGCACGCTGCTTGCCTTGATCGTGCAATTTACGGCCGGGTATGCGCTTACCAAGCGCAGGCTTGTCGGCAGAAACGCCGTATTGCTGTACTTCATGATTCCGATGTTTTTCAGCGGGGGCTTGATTCCCACATACTTGCTGTATTCGAAAATCGGCCTGCTCAATCATTTTCTCGTCTACGTGCTGCCCGGTGCGTTCGCCTTTTTCAACGTCATCATTATCCGCACGTATTTGTACACGATTCCGGAAAGTCTGGAGGAATCGGCGAAGATCGACGGCGCGAACGAGCTGACGATATTGTGGCGCATCGTCATTCCGCTATCCCGCCCGATTTTGGCGACGATCGCCTTATGGACGGCGGTTACGCATTGGAACGATTGGACGACGACGCTCAATTTCGTCACGAATCCGGGCCTGCAGACGCTGCAGTTCAAGCTGATGCTCATGATCAAGGAAAGCGATATGATCGCGAGCCTGATCCAGGAGGCGTCCCAACGGGGGGCGACGGACATGGGCGGCTACCTGCGCGTCACGCCCGAGGCGATACGCGCGGCGCAAGTCGTCATTACGACAATCCCGATCATCATCGTCTATCCGCTGCTGCAAAAGCATTTTATTAAAGGCGTCATGATCGGTTCAGTCAAAGAATAAGGCAAAAAGGGGAGGAAAGGTCCGCATGAAGCTATGGAAAAAGGGCGGTTCGCTCTTGATGGCCGGGGCGCTCGGGCTTACCGTCATAAGCGGCTGCACGGGCGGCGGGAAAGAAGCTGCATCGACGCCGGACAAACCGGGCGGGGCGAAAGGTACGGAAACGCTAGCCGCGATACCGGCCGGCGTGAAGGACAGCTCGGATTTGCCGGACTGGGGCGGCAAGCAGTTGAAGCTGAAAGTATGGTTCAATCACGGCACGGGCGGCATCTTCGCCGGGGCGCGCAAATACAAGGACGATCTGGTCACGAACGAAATCGCTCGCGTCACCGGGGTCCGAATCGATCTGGACAATTCGTTCGACAATGGAGGGAATACGACCGGAGCGGTGAAGCTGGGCATGCTGGCCGCAACGAACAGCTGGCCGGATCTGGTCGTCAACGGCAACGAGCTGAAATCGCTCGTCGACAACAACAAGCTGTACGACTTGACCGATCTGCTGCCGAAGTATGCGCCGAACTTGATGAAGAAAGTGCCCAAGACGCTCGACACGGTATGGGGAAAGCCCTATATCGGCGTCGACGGCAAGGTGTATGCGATCCCTACGTCCATTTACGAAAACGCTCTGCCCCTGCTCGATCCGAGTCTCGACGCCAGCCAGTTTCCGATCTCGCACCCGATGGGCTACGTATACGTCCGCGACGATATTTTGAAGCAGCTTTACCCGAAGGCGAAGACGCAAAAAGAAATCGAAGATTTGTATATGAAAAACGGCAAGTTTGCAAAAGAAGACATTTTGGACGTGCCCATCAAGTCGACCTCCGAATTCGTGCAGTTTCTGTATGACATCAAGAAGCTGGGCGTCAAGGAAGGCAATCAGGAAGTGTCGCCGTTCTTCCTGTACTCGGGTCAGGACAACTGGAACCTGATGACGATTCTGTTCAGCGCGCTGGCCGGCGGGGGAAGCACGAGCGGCGACAATTCGTATTTCACGTATTGGGACAACAAGACGAAGAAAACGGAATGGGGGTTCAAGCAGCCGTTCTTCAAGGATTTGTCGAAGCAGATGAACGTGCTGCTGCGCGACGGCGTCACTTCCAAAGAAGCGATGGTCGATCCGTACACCACCTTCCAGCAAAAGCTGAACAACGGATTGTACGCGGTTTCCTACGGTTATCTCGTCCCGGACAACGTAGCCTTGAAAAAAGCGGGCAAGCCCTACCAATACCGCAAAGTGTTCCTGGATATCCCGTACAAAAACGACCAGTTCGTGTTCCCCGCCTCATTTCCCGACACGGGTACGCGTATCGCCGTATTCAAGGATTCGGTCAAGGAGGAAGACCTTCCGCAGGTGCTTCGCTGGATCGACTTCCTCGTCTCCGACGCGGGGGAGAAGCTATGGTTCTGGGGGCCTCGCAGCGCCGGTCTGTTCGAAGAGAAGGACGGCAAGCGCGCCTACAAGGACAAGGAGCTGGAGGAGCAGATGGTGTACGGCAAGCCGGGCGCGAAGGCGCAGCAGTACGGTTTGAAGCTGACGAACGGCTCGAACGACGACCGCAGCAAAAGCGACTATTTCAGCTTCACCGGCAAAGGCAAGTTTTACCCGCCGAACTGGTACGACAAGATGCGCAGTCCGGACGAGGCGGCCGGTTACTTCGAGATGAGCCGCGTCGAGCGTGCGCCGTCGACCGACACGCTTACGCCGAAAATCTACAATTTCCTGACGGCCGTCCCGGAGGCGGATAAGGCGTGGAAGGCGCGAAAATCGTTCGAGGACGCGTTGACCAAAGTGTTGGTCGCCAAAACCGACGAAGAGTTCGAGAAGCTGTACGCCGATTTTACGGCTGCCGCCGAAAAGAGCGGGTACACCGACGATCTGCTGGCCAAGGTGGACGCCGCGTTCCGCAAGGACAACGGGAAATATATGCCGAATCTGCTCAAGTAGACCGCAATTTACGTGTACGCGGGAAGAAGGGAAACGCGGGGGCGGCGTTCCCTCGCCTTCTTCCCGATTAAATCGATCGGGGAAGGGGAATATGCAATGTCCATGCTGCCATTCCGCAAGCTGGAACGGTTCCTGACGACTCGTCTGCTCTGCCTTTGTCTGCTCGCCGCTCTCGTCCTCCCGTCCGCCGCTTATGCGGACGATCCGCTGAATGTGTGGGATACGCATATATACGGCAATACGCAAGGAAGCGCTTTGTTCGGCTCCGACTCGTTCGCGATCAAAACGAATGGCTCCAACGTCTGGGGGGCGGCCGACGAATTTACGTTCGTCTCGCGGCAGATGCCGTTTCTGTTCGACGAATGCAGCCGAATCGTCATTACCGCGAAGATCGACTCGATCGAGGATTTCCAGAACTTGAACGCCGCGGCGGGACCGATGTTCCGCGACAGCGATACGCCCGAATCGAAAAACGTCATGTGGCGCGTGCTGCCGGACGGCGGCTTGCGATTTACATATCGGCTCGTGGACGGCGGACCGTCAAGTAACGTCAGCGGACCGAAGCTTACGTTTCCCGTCGAGCTGAAGCTCGTGCGCCAAGGCAATATCTTCACCTCGTTCTACAAGCAGGACGGCGTTTGGAAAACGCATAAATATATCCAGATCGATATGGGAACGAACGTTATGGCCGGCGTCGGCGCTTTCTCGATTACGTCCCATCCGATTACGGCGCATTTCTCCAACGTCTCCGTTGCCGGCGAGGATGACTATACCCCGCCAGACGGCGAATACGTCGACCCCGGTCCGGTTACGGATCATCTGCTGCTGCGCGACAACTTTGAAGACGGCTCGGTAACGAACAAGCCGGCCTCGGTGACGAATCCGCTGTGGGATGGCGTCAAGCTCGCCTGTATCGTGAAGGAGCCGGACGGCAATCATGTCTGGAAGCGGAACGGCATGAACGGCATCGTCTTGGCCGGGAGTAAAGCGTGGACCGACTACGAGGCGTCGCTGGACGTCCGGTTCGATCCCGCCAGCGCGGGGAAGAACGTCGCCGAGCTCGTCGTGAGAGGCCGCAAAACGGTGCTGTTCGGAGACTTCTATTACGCGGCGGGCTTTGCCGACGGGAACAAGCTGGTGCTGGAGAAGGCTAGTGCGGGCGGCGCGACCCGTGTGAAGGAAGCGGCGATCGGCAGCTACGTCGATGGCGTCATACGAACGCTCAAGGTCGTCGTCCTGGACAATCAGATTGAGGTCTACGTGGACGGAGCGCTCAAAATCCGGTATACGGACGAATTGCTGCCCAATTTGAAAGGCGCCGTCGGCATCCGGACCGAGGAAAGCTTCGTTACTTTCGATAATGTCGTCGTCAACCGGATCGACGATCCGCTCGGGGGCAACTACGACAACGAGGTCGGAGGCAACTTCGACAAGCCCGCTCCTGTGGATTGAGTGTACGGCGGCGCGGTTCCATCTCTTTCTGCCGGCGTTTTTGTTTCGCATTTCCCATTCCCTTCCCGAGGAGGTATCGGTTTCGGATGAACAAGCTGCATCGCATGTTCGCTCCCGTCTCCCAGTTTCTCGTTATGGTCCTCGTCATGGCCAGCATCGGCGGTTTATTCGCCGTTTCTTATCCAGCGCCTGCTGCGTATGCGGATTCCCCGTCCGGGAGCCCGGCCAGCGCTTTCGCGACGATTCAGGCCGAAAGCTACGCCGAAGCGACTTATGCGAAAATTATCGGCACGTACATTGGAGATTTGCGCGGAGGGAATTGGATCAAATACAGCCAGATCGACTTCGATACCGGCGCCAAGGACGCCGTATTCCGGATCGGGCTACCGCCGAGCGCGGCGGGCAACAAAATCGAAATCCGGCTGGACGGCCCGACCGGCCCGCTGATCGGAACGCTGCGGACCCGCTCCACGGGCGCCTACGGCACGTTCGCGGAGCAAGCGGTTGCCGTCTCCGGCGCGACCGGCGTTCATGACGTCTATCTGGTTCTGATCGGCGGCACCGGCATCGGCAATCTGGACTGGTTCAAATTCAACAGGGAATACAGCAGGACGGATACGGTCGCTCCGGTTACGACCGCAGCCGTTCAGGGCGAATGGAACGGAAGCCATTACGTATCTGCCGTTACCGTTACGCTGTCGGCCTACGACGATTACCGCGGAGTCGCGTCTACCGTGTACAGCCTGAACGAAGGCGCAACTTGGCAAGCGTATACGCAACCGATCGAAGTCGCCCAGGAAGGGAGCCTCGAGCTGCTGTACCGGTCGGTCGATTACGCGGGCAACGAGGAAACGTCCCATCGCTTGCCGCTTGTGTTAAGCGGTCTGCCTTCCCCGGTCGTCTTCTGGGCGGCGAACCGGCTGGAGCCGGGCGACGCCGGCATGCTGACCGGCGAATATATGGCAGCGGCGGCAAGCGTGAAGCTGTACCGGCTGCATGACGACCCCGTGATCGGCAAAGCTCCGCTTTACGTGAAGCAGCCGAAACCGGGAGCTTCGCTCGCGGCGGACGATAATCCGCGCTCCGTCGAACCGGTCTGGGAGGAAGCGCAGGCTATATCGTTGGCGATTCAGCAGAAGACGCAGCAATCGCTCAAATTCGTCCTCCCCGATACGCTTGCCCGCGGCGTGTACGCGGTTGTACCGGTCGTCTACGGCAAGACGGTGAGGCCCGTCTACCTGAATGCGCCTGAAGTCACCTGGGCGCAAGGCGATCAGGGCACGAGCGGCACACCCGGCGGATGGATGAGGCTGTTCGGGCAAAATATCGCCGGGAAGGACGGTACGCCGCCGCAAGTCGTGCTGGAGGCCGTATACGGAGGACCGCTGCTGCGTCTTGCCGCCGACCGGGCGTACGACGACTACTCCGCCGAAGTGCGGCTGCCGGCCGATCTGGAGGAGGGGGATTACCGCGTATACGTGCATAACGGATCGGGAGGAGAGACGGCCTGGAGCCCGCCCGTAAAGTTCCGCGTCGCAGCGAAGGAAGTTTGGCTGCAGACGGTATTTAATGTGAAAGATTACGGCGCCAAAGGCGACGGTGCATTTAACGATACGGCAGCTGTCCGCGATGCGCTTCGCGCGGTCCGTGCAGCGGGCGGAGGCATTCTTTACTTTCCGCGGGGGCGCTACCATTTGTCCAATACGCTTGAGCTGCCCGCCTATACGGTCATGCGTGGAGAATCGCGGGAATTGACACAGGTGTTCTGGTCGCCGTACGTCTGGGATTTGGGCGAGCTGCCTGCCGCGATGATCAAGGGAACGCATCATTTTGCCATCGAGGATATTAGCTTCAATACGTCGCGGACAGGCAATTTTATCGTCTCCGACATCAAGGTGCCGGAAGCGGGCCATATTGCGATCAAGCGGATTCGCATCCGCGCCAACCCGTTCGTCGGACATCTGACGACGGAGAAGCACAAACTGCTCGGCGACGAAATCGGCGCCAGCCTGTTCGATCTGCTGAAGTTGGGCGGGGAGAACGTGCAGATCGTCGACAGCGACCTGTACGGCCCGAACCGTCCTTTCTCGTTGAACAGCGTTAAAGGGGCCTACGTGAAAGGAAATACGTTCTATAACGGTTATGCCGGCTGGTGGTCGATCGGCGGTCCGGACGGCGTCATCTTCGAGGACAATCGGATCGTGTCGGCCGATATGACGTCGGCCGGAGGCGGGGCCAACAACCTCGGCTACTACAAGACGCAGAACGTGTATTTCGCCCGGAATACGATCGAACGCACGCCGGGCAACGACCGCGAGCCGATTACGACCGACGGCGGGGGCGGCGTCTATCACGGAAAGCTCCAGTCGGTTGCGGGCAATACGCTCGTCTTGCCGAATGGGGGCAAGGACGCCAGCTGGGTTGCGAACACGTGGATCGGCGCGGGCGTGTTTATCCTGTCCGGCAAAGGCGCGGGCCAATACCGCGAAATCGTCAGCCATACGAAGGATACGATCGTGCTGGACAGCGCCTTCGAGGTAAGCCCGGACGCAGTGTCGCTCGTCTCGATTACGTCTCTGTCGCGCAACGGCTATTACGTGGGCAACACGTTCGAGGATACGGGGACGTTCCAGTTTTACGGAACGGCGGTTCATGTCGTCGTGGATGGCAACCATATGAGCCGCGGGAACGGCTTCCATGGCTGGGGACGGTTCGTGTATGGCGGCTTTCAGCCGAATTGGTACGTCGACTATGTGAACAACCGGATCGACGAAGGCAATTACTATCATTGGTACGGAGCCGGGGACCGCTGGTCCGGCATGGCGTTTTTGCGAATATCGGCACAGGGCGACGATACGCTGAATCTGGGCACGATGGTCAGGCGCAACCGGTTGAGCGAGAATTCATTTATCTCCGTGCTCGGCGGCACGCCCGCTAGCAGCTTGAAGGACGCCATCGTGAGCGATAATACGGTGACCGATTCTGAGAAAGGGATCGAAGTGAGCGGCGGGGTAAGCGGCATTCTGCTGCACGGCAATCGGTTTGAGAACGTCGTCAAGCCCCTGACGGTCGCGCCGCAGCTGCTGGACAGCGGCCGCGTGAAGATCGTCGAGCCGTCCGGCGGCGGTCAATAGCCGATCGTCCCGGGGGAGTGCAACCACACTTCAAGCCTAAGAAGGAGCAAACACATTGGACATTTTCATGAGTTTGCCCTAGAGCAGAACGTAAAGGGAGGATCACGTATGAGAACCCGGGTAGCGGGCATACCGGTGAACGCCGTTGTACGGGGAGAGGCGAGGAGCGTCTTTTCCTTGGACGGGACATGGAAGCTGAAGCTGGACCCTGCAAACAGGGGCATGGCGGAGCAATGGGCTTCCCGGCCGCTCGAGACGGAGCAATTCTGCTCCGTTCCCGGCGGCATCCAGTCGGTCAAGGAGCTGGCGGAGCCGTACCCGTCCGTCGTCGGCATGCAGAACGGATATCTGGGGACGGCTTGGCTTGAGTGCGGGTTCGGGCTTCCCGAAGCCTTCGCGGGCGGGCGGCAGGTCTGGATCAAATTCGGCGGGGTCGCTCCCGCCGCCCATATATGGATGAACGGACAATATGTCGGCTATCATTCCCACGCCCCTGTAAGCGCAAAATGGAACGTAACCGATCTGGTGTCGTCCGGGGAAGGCAACCGGGTGACCGTGGCGGTCGTCGAGGAGGACAAAGGGATGCTTGGCGGCCTCCGGTTCGGCGAAATGTTCTGGTCCGGCGTGTACCGTTCGGTCGAGATCGAAGCGGCCGGCGATATCCGGCTGGAAAACGTTTATCTTCGCCCGGATGAAGAAGGAAAGCGGCTGATCGTCGAAGGCGTCGTTTGCAATGACCGGAGCGTTGCCGTTCAAGTCGTTCCTGCCTTTCGCGCCGATTGGCGGGCAAACTTGGAGAACGCGCGTCTCTACCGGGCCGAACAAATCGAAGTCCGGCCAGGGGAACAAGCCCCGATTTCCTTTGCGGCAAAGCTTCCGGACACGAAGCGATGGAGCTGCGGCGAGCCCCATCTGTACACCATGTCCGTCGTGCTGCTGGAAAAGAAGCAGCTTATCGACGAATACCGCACGAGGCTCGGGATACGCCATTTCGGCCCCGAGGGAGCGGCTTTGCGGCTGAACGGCAAGCCGTTTATGGCGCGGGGCGTCGGACAGGAATATTTCTCGCCGACGATTGCCCCGCTCGTCGATCGGGAGCTGATCCGCGCCCGCTTCCGCTCGGTCAAGGAGCATGGCTTTAATTTCGTCCGCTACCATACATACACGCCGACGCCGGAGGAGCTGGACATAGCCGACGAGCTCGGGCTGCTGCTCGTCTCGGAAATCAGTCTCGTCTCGAATTTCGGCAAAACGTTCCCGGTTCCGGAAGGGCTGGAGCTGCTGCGCGAGCATATCGTGCAGACGCGCAACCACCCTTCGCTCGGCATGTACGGCCTCGGCAACGAAGGCAGCCAGCTGATGATTATCCGGGAGGACGAGCGCGAGCACGCGAGGGCCGGCTATGCCGCGATCAAACGGCATGCTCCCGGTCATCCGGCGATTATCGCCTTCGGCATGCAGGGCGAGCTGCCCGGGCTGCCGAACGATGCGGAGACGCCGCATCTGTGGA
The DNA here is from genome assembly GCF_039536325.1 of Paenibacillus hodogayensis. Taxonomy (NCBI): domain Bacteria; kingdom Bacillati; phylum Bacillota; class Bacilli; order Caryophanales; family Paenibacillaceae; genus Paenibacillus; species Paenibacillus hodogayensis. The sequence continues at coordinate 288,404 of NZ_BAAAYO010000010.1, read as the reverse complement.
GCCACCAGTTTCTATGGGCCTACGACGGGCTGAGCCGCATTCCTTGGCGCGCACTGGCGCCGCTTGCGGCAGAAAAGCCGTGCATCGTGCACGAGTACGGCAAATTCGGGGTATGGCCCGATGCCGCAGAGGAGTCTCTGTACCCGCCCGACGGCTTCGCCGCCTCGTTCGGCGTAAAAGGACGGAAGGCGCTGCAGGCAGCCGGAATCGGCGAGTGGGAGACGGCGATTATCGCCAATTCGCGCAAGCTTGCGTTTCTGTGCAACACGTCGGCCATCGAGCAGGCACGCCGGCAGCCGAATGTGGACGGCTACGTCATGTGGACGTTTTTCCGCCACGGCGGGCGAAATGCCGGGTATGTCGACGATATGGGCGGGAAACCGGATTTCGATCCGGCGTTGTACCGGGAAGGCTGCAACGCTCCGCTCGCCGTGCTGATCGACCGGGACTTCGATAGGCGGACGTGGTTCGGCGGCGAACAGATCGAAATCGGCGTCCATCTGTCCAACTACTCCGGCTCCGCCCTCCGCGGGGCGATCGTGGAATGGCGGATCGGCGACAGCGGCGAAACATGGCTGGAAGGGCGGTTCGAGGTCGCCGGCTTTGCCGACGGGCGAAACGGCCCGGCCGGCTCCATCCGGGGTATCGTACCGGTCAAGCCGTCCCCCGCGAAGATCGGCTTGTCCATTCGGGTGAGAGCGGGCGAACGGATCGTTTCCGCCAATCGCTGGGACTTCTGGGCATTCCCGCTGCGGCGCAGGGAAACGGAGACCATGATCGCCTGCGATTTTGCCGATGCAGCGTATGCCCGTTCGTTTCGTTCACGAGTGCCGGGCGCGGTTCGTCTGGCCGATCTGGATTCGATGGTGCGCGGCTGCCGGTCCTGGGCCGGTCCCGATTATGCGGCGACGCTCGAATCGTTCCGTCCGCAGCTATTCGTAGCCGACCGGTTCGGGGAAGAGGCGCGCTTGATGCTGGGGCACGGCATCCCGGTGCTGCTGCTGGACACGGGCTGCTTCGGGGACGATTGGTATCCGGCGACGCATCCGTCCGGAACGAACGGTTTCGATTATTACCGGCAGTTCAGCAGCTTTCGGGCGGGGTGGGACAAAGGCAACATCGCGACGATCGTGCACGACGATCCTCTGCTCGGCGATTTCCCGCATGAAGGATACTGCGACGCCCAGTTTTACTCCATGGTGCAGGAGGCAAGCCCGCTTCGCCTGGAGGCGGTGGCCGGGACCATCGGCGTCCGGGGCGCTGCTGTCGTCCGTTCCGTTCCGCGAATGCAGACGGAGGAGACGGATTCGGTCATCCTGCAGGACCCGAATGCAAGAAACGAGCAAAAGCAATGGATTATGCGGCAAATCGCCACCGAGGACCGGGCTTATTTGCTCAAGACGGAGACGGCCGGAGTACAGTTGGCCGTATGCTCTCTCCGGCTGTTCGACGATCCGGCGGGGAGTTATATGCTCGACAGCCTGCTGGAGGGAATGATTGGGGACCCGGCGTAATGATCGGCTGCGCAGGCGGAATGCCGAACGGACAAAACACGCGTACGAAAGGTGGAGCTTGGCTTGGACTTTTTCCGATTGGACGGACAGACGGCCGTCGTGACCGGGGGGAACCGGGGGCTAGGCCGCGCGATGGCGGCGGCTCTGGCGGAGGTTGGCGCGGACATCGCGCTCGTGCAGCGCCGAGGCGACGAGGGCGAGACGAAGCGGCTCGTCGAGTCGTACGGTCGCCGCTGCGAAATCGTTCCGTGCGATCTCGGCGACAAGGAGCAGGTGCTCCGCGTCATGCCGGAAACGGAAGCCAGATTGGGACGAATCGATATTCTCGTCAACAATGCGGGCATTCAGCGGCGCCATCCGGCGACGGAGTTTCCGGAGCGGGACTGGGAAGAGGTGCTGGACGTCAACCTGAAATCCGTCTTCCTGCTCTGCCAGCAGGCGGGCGTTCGCATGCTTCGGCAGGGGCGCGGCAAAATCATTAATATCGCTTCCCTGCTGTCGTTCCAAGGCGGCATCACGGTTCCGGCGTACGCGGCGGCGAAGGGCGGAGTGGCGCAGCTTACGAAGGCGTTGTCGAACGAATGGGCGGCAGGCGGCGTCAACGTGAACGCGATCGCTCCGGGTTACATGGGAACCGAGATGAACGAGCGGCTGATGAACGATGCGACGAGAAACCGGCAAATCGTCGAGCGCATTCCGGCAGGCCGATGGGGGCAGCCCGACGATATGAAGGGGGCGGTCGTCTTCCTCGCCTCCCGCGCCTCGGACTACGTGCACGGTCACATTCTTCCGGTGGACGGCGGCTGGCTCGGCCGGTAAGCGCCGGAAACGCCGGTGAAACAGACGCGCCGGTCAAACAGGACGCAGATTCATTGCCCGGGAGGAAGAACGCATTTCAGTAATCGGCGGACGCAGGTGAATCATTTTAAAGCACCGGTACCATGGATATGAGGAGGAAAACGGATGATGGAACAATCCGATACGGCGCATTTGGATACGCAGGGAAACCGGAGGCCGGGAGACGGCTGGCACTATGCCTCTTCCGAAGCGGAAGGGCTGCATACGGTGATCGCGCCCGACCGCTCGGAATGTCGGGTGACATATGCGTTTCGGCTCAATTTGCCTGAGGGCGGCTCGCACGTATTGGAGTCCGGGGAGCTGGAGCTGAACGGAGCGGTCATTCGCGGCGAAGCGGAGATCGAATGGGAGCCGGGGCGTCATACCCTCGGCCGATACGACAGCTTTTATGTGCCCAGCGGACATACGGTGACGATCCGGACGGTTAAGCCCCTCACGATGTACATCGGCGGGGCGCCGTGCGACGGGATTGGTCGGCCGTTCATGCGCAAGTACGACGACGCGCTTCCGCTCGGAGCGGTCCGGCAAGTTCACGGGGAAGGTCGGTCGAGAAGGGATGTATTCCTGACGCTGGACGACGCCGTGCCCGCTTCGCGGCTTATTTGCGGTATTACGCGGAGCGGGATCGGGCAATGGACGAGCTGGCCGCCGCATCAGCACGAGCTGCATCTGGAGGAGGTTTACTGCTATTTCGATATGCCCGCGTCGCGTCCGGGGCTGCATATCGCCTATACGGAGCCCGGCAAGTTCAGCGAGGCCGCCGTTCATGTCGTCACGGACGGCAGCATGGTGGCGATTCCGCGCGGCTATCATCCGACGGTCGCTTCGCCGGACGGCACGAACCGGTATTTTTGGATCATGGCGGCGCATACGCCGGAAAGCCGCAGCTACCGGCTGGCGGTGGCGGACCCGCTGTTTGTCGAACCGGACGGGGGCGTAAGCAGCTGCGAACAATAACAGTGCAGCCCTTCGCGCTCGGAAGCGAAGGGCCTATGGCGTTTGGGGGGAATGTCCATTTCATAACGAAGCGGTGTTCTGCCGCCGACTTGACGGGGGACGGTATAAACGGTTTAATGGAAGTAAACGATTGCTGGGAGAATGAATGGTTTGATGAAAAAATCGCTCACGATACACGATATCGCCAAAATCGCCGACGTTTCGTCCGCCACCGTATCGCGCGTGCTCAGCAACAGCAGCTACCCGGTCAGTCCCGAGCTGCGTTCCAAAATATTGCGGATTGCCAAAGAGCATAACTACGTGCCCAACCTGCTCGGCAAGCAGCTCAAGACGAAGACGAGCATGACGATCGGAGTCATTATTCCTACCATTACGAATTCTTTCTATTCTTCCGTTATTCTCGGCGTCGAGGAGATCGCCCGTAAAAACAACTACCAGGTGCTGCTGTGCAACTCGTTCCAGAACCCGGAGCTTGAGGACAAGTACATCCAGGGCATGTTCGAGAAGCAGGTCCGAGGCCTGATCATCTCGTCTATTTCGAGCGACAAGAAACAGCTTAAACATTTTATCGATATGGGCTTGAACGTTGTGGCGCTCGACCAGAAAATGGATATGCCGGACGTATGCGAGGTCGATTTCGATTACAACAAAGGCGGCTATATGGCCACCCGGCATTTGATTGGCAAAGGGCACAAACACATCGCCTACGTCACCGCTCCGCTCGATCGCCCTAGCCGGCTGAGCATTCACAACGGCTATCTGACAGCGATGCGCGAAGCCGGCCTTGAGCCGCTTGTGGAGGAAGGCGGACGCGAATCGTACAGCGGAACGTACGAGTTCGAGAACGGCAAGATGCTTACCCGCAGGTTGATGAATGGCGGCTGGCGACCGAGCGCGATCTTCGCCTGCAACGACATGACGGCCTTCGGGGTAGTCGGCGAGCTGGCCGCCCTCGGTCTGAAGGTACCTCAGGATGTATCGGTCATGGGCTTTGACGGTATCGACTTTGGGCAGATGATCACGCCCCCGTTGACTACGGTGCTTCAGCCGACCTACGAGATGGGGCGGATCGCTTGCGACATGCTGCTGGATATGCTGTTGGACGGCAAGAAGCCGAACTCGGGCATTATGCTTCTTCCGGAGCTGCTGGAGCGGGATTCGGTGGCCGAGCCCAGCGTCGGGCCGGCTGCGGAAACCGCGGCGGGTACGATGCACTGACAACCGCCACTCCAAGCCAGGCCCCGGCTCGACAGGCCAGGCGAAGAAGGAAGCCGAGACACCCGTATCCGTTTGGCGTCGAAGCGCCGTCGAATACAGGGGCATCGTTCGTCTCCGGAGCGGAATTCTTCACCGGATATATAGATGAAAAAAAGACCGTTTCGGCTTATGCCGAGCGGTCTTTTTTTGGGGGATGGACGCCTTTCCCGGGCGCGTCGCTCATTCCCGGCATTTGGCCAAGGTGCCTCCGGGAAATAGCTCGTAGTCCGAGATGTATTCGTTTAAAATATCGGTTCGTTTGCGCTGAATGATATCGATCAGGCGCAGGACGGGAATTTCCTTTTGACTGCCGCCATGGAGCATCGTCGTCAGCTGGGGCACGCTCAGCCGGACCAGCTCCGTAAACTCGTTGCCGATGAGGCTAATTTCCCCCGGCACGTCGATGCCTAGCCGTTTCAAACCTTGCAGCACGCCGAATTGAATGATCGTATTGGTGCAATAAGCGGCCGTATACTCGATGTTCATTTCATGAAGACGGTTGCACAGCTCGTCGCCGTCTTCTTCTTTTCCAGTCTGGATGAGCGATTTGTCTATCTCGATGCCGGCTTCCTCCAGAGCTTCGGTGTAGCCGGCCAGCTCGCGCTTGTTGACGAGCAGACCGAGGCTGCCGGAGAAGAAGGCGATCCGCCGATGGCCGAGTTCGATCAGCTGGCGCACCGCCAAGTACGCCGCTTTGTGGTGATTCGATACGACCACATGGATATCGGTCCGTTCGGTGCAGCCGAAATAAAGATGAGGGACCTTCGATTCCTCCAAAATGCCGATCACCGTTTCGTCCAGCAAGCCCGATACGATGATGCCGGCCGTGTCCTGACTTCGGGCGAGTTCGTTCAGCCGCTGATGGTCCTGCGGGTTCGGGCGGATGCTCATGAACAGAAGCGTGTACCCGAAGCGGGCCGCCGCCGCCTCCGTAATCTTCAAGTGCTGGAGGTAACGCGGATCGTTGGATTCGCGGTTATAAAAAACGTAGCATATTTTTGGCTTGACTTCCGTATCTTTATAACCCATCTCCTTGGCGGCTTTCAATATAAGCGCCCGCGTTTTCTCGGAGACGGTGCTGTTCGGCGCGTTGTTCAGAACGAGCGAGACGGCTGTCCGGGATACGCCGACATAATCGGCGATGTCTTTTTGTGTTACCATTACCTTCATCCTCATTCCATATGATTGAGAAAATATAAACGAGTTTATGCTACTTCATATTATCGGCGATGCTGCCGGGCGAGTCAACGATTTTGCAGAAAAACCCCGTAAAATCGGCTATTATTAAGGTTTTGAGACAAGCTCGTTCACACGCTCGGGATGTTTTTTTGAATAAGATCTTTTAAATCTGCATAACATATGTTATACTCAACGCAAGAGAAATCGATTTCTAGAAAGCGGATACTTTACGAAAATGCATGAATTCCGGCTGGAATTAGTAGATTTCATGGAATTTGTGAACATTTTTCGTATAAATCGCGTTATGAAGTCGGTTGCTTTGCAAGTACAAGGCAATCTTAAGTTTACCATCGTTGGTTCCGGAATGCGAGACATGAGCTTTAAGTCGCCAGAATTGCCGTCTTTTTTGTTAGCGATTGTCCTGCTTAAGCCGCCCGGGAGTATGATCTGGCGGGCGCCGATCGATGAAATGCGTCGGAAGACGTTTTTCTAAAAAACGAACATTTCAGTTGGAGGGGTTACGGTGAACAAAAAGTTTGTCATTGCAACGACAACAATGCTAGCGCTTTCAATCGCAGGCTGTTCTTCGAAGGACAGCGGCGGCACGAAGGAAGGGACAACCGGCGCAGGGACGGGCGCGCCCAAAAACGTAACGCTGAAGATCGGTTTGCCGGGTGCATACGATGTAACGAAAAAAGAAATTATCGACGGCTTTATCGCCAAGCACCCGAATATCAAAGTTGAAGTGCAGGACGCTCCTTGGGGAGATTTCGTCGCCAAAATCGCCACCCAGATCGCCGGCAGCACGACGCCGGACGTATGGCTGCAGGAAAACGCCGTTATTCTCGGCTACGGCAAGCGCGGCGTAGCGGAGGACTTGTCGGCCTACATCAAGCGGGACCTGAAGGACGCCGATTACATCTCCGGCCTGTACGCGGCGAAGACGCCGGACGGCAAAGTATGGGGCGTTCCGCACGGCATTAACCCGATAGCGCTCGCCTACAACAAGAAAGCGTTTACGGATGCCGGCGCGGCGCTTCCGAACGACAATTGGACGTTCAACGATCTGATCGAAACGTCCAAAAAGCTGACGAAAAACGGCGCGGACGGCAAGCCTTCGACATTCGGCTTCGTCGGTTCCTCCAGCATTACGCAAGGCTGGTTCCCGTGGATCAAGCAGGCCGGCGGGCAAGCGCTGGACAGCACGCTGACCAAATCGATGTTCAACGATCCGAAGACGATTACCGGCTTGAAGCAGCTGGCCGACGGCATCAAGCAGGGCTATTTTACGAACAACGACTTCCTCAAGGCGAACGGCGGCGAGGTGCAAGCATTCGCTACCGGCAAGGCGGGCATGTATTTCCTGCAATACAGCAATCAGGTGACCATGAACAAAAGCTTCCCGGACGCCGACTGGGACGTCGTGAAAATTCCGAAAGCCGTCGACGGCAAACGGTACGTGCCGATGGTGACGAACTCCTGGCTCATATCGTCCAAAGCGAAGCAGGACGTGAAGGATGCCGCATGGGAATTCTTGAAGTATTACTTGGGCGACGAAGCGCAAAACCTCGTAGCCGAAAGCGGAGCATCGCTGCCGGTCAAGAAAACGGCGCTGCAAGTAGTCGAGAAGTCGACAACCAAGCCGCTGAACAAGAAAGCATTCACCGACGGCATCTCCGAAGGCGGTGTGACGCTCGACGAGAACGCCAGCTGGAACGAATGGCGCGGCGTGGCTCAGCCGATCATCAATGATATTGTCGTCACCGGCAATATTTCCGCGGAAGAAGGAGTCAAGCAAATTCACGAGAAAGTGCAAGCGGTTCTGGATAATAATAAGTAAGTAAATCGCGTTATGGCAGGCTTCTTACCGGGAATGGAGCAGAGCGGGGACGATCGGCACGCAGCGTTGCGCAGCAAAAAAACGCGCAGCGGCGCGCCGGTGCCGCTCTCCCGCCGTTCCCGGTGGTTGTCCGGCCGTGGTGGAGGTTCCGCCGTGCTGGCGGGTTTTGACGGAAAGGTGGTGTCCGGGTGCATAAACAAAATTACTGGGGATATATATTTACGTTGCCGTTTACGATCAATATTCTCGTATTCACGGCGTTTCCCGTCGTTTTCTCCGCGTATGTCTCGTTTGTGAAGTGGGATTTGTTCAACCCGCCCTTATGGATCGGTTTGGAAAATTGGAGGCAAGTATTCGGGCAGCAGGTGTTCTGGATTTCGATTCGCAACGTGTTTTATTTCGCTCTCGTGTTCGTGCCGCTGCAAACGATTTTCGCGCTGGTCGTCGCGCATTTGCTCAATCAGGCGATCCGCGGGCAATCGCTGCTTCGGTTGTTCTACTTCCTTCCGGTCGTAACGCCGTGGATTGCCGGCGGCGTGCTGTGGGCGTGGCTGTACAATACGAAGTACGGCTTGCTGAACTGGGTGCTGGAAACCCTCCACATGAGTCCGGTGAAATGGCTGGACAGCAAGTACTGGTGGGTCGTCATCGGCAGCATCGCGCTCGTCAACGTATGGAAGGGCGTCGGTTCGTCCATGATTTTGCTGCTTGCCGGGATGCAGAACATCTCGAAGGAAATGAAGGAAGCGGCGCAGATCGACGGAGCGTCGGGCTGGATGTATTTTACGAGAATCGTGTTCCCGCTCGTCTCGCCGATGATTTACATGGTCATGATTTTGTCCACGATTGCTGCCTTTCAGGCGTTCGACGTGTTCCTCAGCATGTTCGGCTCGCAGATGAGCAACGTGCCGGAGCGCAACATGGTGACCAACATGCTCATCTACCGGGATGCGTTCCAGCTGTTCAAAATGGGACCGGCTTCGGCGGCCGCGTGGGCGCTGTTCGCGATCATTTTGATCATCACGCTTTTCCAACGGTATTTCGAGAAAAGGTGGGTGCACTATGACTAATTTTCGCGTAATCGGCCGGGGCTTGACGTATTTCGTGCTGTTTTTCGGGGCGCTGCTGATGCTGTTTCCGTTCATCTGGATGCTCTCCACCTCGCTCAAGACGACCGGAGCGGTCGGACAACTGCCTCCGCAGTTGATCCCGAATCCGGTTAGCTGGGAAAACTACAAAATCGTCTGGGATAAAGTCAATTTCGGGCGGTACACGTTCAACAGCTTGTTTCTTGTCGTGGCGGATATGATCGGCTCGCTGTTGTCGTGCTCGATGATCGCTTTCGGGCTGGCGCTGTTCGATTTCAAGCTGCGCAAGCCGCTTTACATCGCCATGCTGGCGACGCTGATGATTCCGTTTCAGGTTACGCTCATTCCGAGCTACTTTATATGGAAAACGTTCGGCATGCTCGACACGTATTATCCGCTTATCATTCCGAGCTTTCTCGGAGGAGCGTTCGGCATTTTTCTAATGCATCAGTTCATCAAGGGGCTGCCCAGGGAGCTGTATGAAGCGGCCGTCGTCGACGGCTACAATCCGATGGGCATCTTCTGGAAAATTTACATTCCGCTATGCAAGCCGGCTTTGGCCGCGCTCGGGGTATTTACGTTTATGGGCGCGTGGAACAATACGCTCGGACCGCTTATTTATTTGCAGGACAAGAAGCTGTACACGCTGCCCGTCGGACTGCTTTATCTGAAAAACGACACCGAGGTCAGCACGGCGCTGCTGATGGCGGGGGCCGTCATCGTCACCATCCCGGTCGTGATCATCTATCTGATTGCGCAAAAGCAGTTTGTGCAGGGGATTGCTTCCACCGGCCTGAAGGGATAACCGAAAGACGACTATTCATGCTTGCCGGCGGACGCGCGGACCTGGACCGGCAGGTTCGATCGAACGTCGGCATGGGCATTCCATACGACAATATTTCCGTTGGCAAATCGGTTTCCCTATGGTAAACTGAGTACAGAAATCGATTACTACACATTCTGCAGTTTTTTCAGACGCTCACCGGGCGGTTTGCCCCAACGTTAATCGATTTCTTGCCTTTACATGGACTAGGGAGAGAGCAGATGAACTCGGATATACGAACAGCCCGAAGATTCGATACCGGCGAAGTCGTGGACGTTCGTTTTGCGGGGGGCGCCATTACCGAAATCAGCCCGCATAGCGACCGATCCGGCGACGCGGCCGAGGCCCCGGACGTGAAGTCCGGACTGCCATGGATATCCCCCGGGTGGATCGACCTGCAGGTCAACGGGTACGCAGGCTTTGATTTCAATGCCGATCCGATCACGGTACGGGACGTGCTTGGGGTTACGGAGCAGATGAACCGGTACGGGGTAACCGCGTATTTGCCTACGGTCATTACCGGCAGCTACGAGCGGATGAAGCAAGCGGTCGGTCTGATCGGCCAAGTATGCGACGAGCAGGAGTCGGCGACGGCTTCGATCGTAGGCATCCATGTCGAGGGGCCGTACTTGTCCCGCGAGGACGGACCGCGCGGTGCTCACCCGCGGGAGCATGTGCGCGAGCCGGACTACGGCGAGTGGCAGCGGCTGCAGGAGGCGAGCGGCAACCGCATCCGGATGATCACGATCGCGCCAGAGCGCGAAGGAATGGCCGGCTTCGTCAAGCGGCTGGCCGAGGAAGGCATAATCGTCTGCATCGGGCATACGGCCGCCGATCCGCACGAGCTGGACGCCGCCGTCGCCGCGGGAGCGGTGTTGTCGACGCATCTGGGCAACGGCTCGCATCCGACGCTTGCCCGCCATCCGAACTATATATGGCACCAGCTCGGAGAGGATCGGCTGTGGGCATCGTTCATACCGGACGGTCACCATCTTGCGCCGGCCGTATTGAAGTCGATGATCCGGGCGAAGCGGGACCGTTTCGTTCTGGTGACCGACTGCGTTGCCCTCGGCGGCATGCCGCCCGGCACATACCGCTCGCTCGTCGGGGGCGAGGTCGAGGTGCACGCGAACGGACGTCTCAGCACGGCGCACAATCCGAACATATTGGCGGGTTCGGGCGTCACGATGCCGGAATGCGTGGCGAATGCGGTCCGTATGGCGGGCTTGACGCTGCGCGAGGCGGTCGAGGCGGTGACGGTGAGGCCGGCGACGGTGCTAGGCCGTCCGGATCTGGGGCGTCTCGTTCCGGGCGCCGCTGCCGATCTGACGCTGTTCCATACGCATGCGGACGGAAGCTTGACGGTTGCGGAAACGATCGTAAAGGGCAAGACCGCGTTCAAGCGGCAATACGAGGGATGAGGCGGGACCGTAGGGCGGTCCGCCGAATAAGGTCAGGGGAGAGAGTGAGCTAACCATGAAAAAATATGTGATCGTCGGTGCGGGAGGAAGAGCGCTCGGCATGTTTGCCAGACCGTTCGCGTCCGAGCTCAAAGGGGTCGCGGAGCTGGTAGGCGTTTACGACGTCAATCCGGTCAGGGCGACGATATTGAGCGAAAAAGCGGGAGGCGTGCCCGTTTTCGATCATTTCGAGAATATGATCGCGGCCACGAAGCCGGACGCCGTCATCGTGACGACGCCGGACAGCCTGCATGACGAATATATTATCCGTGCGCTCGAGGCGGGATGCGACGCTATCTCGGAGAAGCCGATGACGACCGATGCAGAGAAATGCCGGGCGATCATCGAGGCCGAGAAGAGAACCGGCAAGCGCGTCGTCGTTACGTTCAACTGTCGCTTCATGCCCTACGTGGTGCGAGTCAAGGAGCTGCTCAAGGAAGGAACGATCGGCGATATTTTGCACGTTACGCTGAACTGGTCGCTCGATACGCGGCACGGCGCGGATTATTTCCGCCGCTGGCACCGCCAGATGAAGAACAGCGGCGGCCTGCTCATCCACAAATCGACCCATCACTTCGATATGGTCAACTGGTGGCTGGACGACGAGCCGGCAACGGTTTATGCGGACGGATCCAGGCTGTTCTACGGCCCGACCCGCGAAAACCGCGGCAAAACATGCTCGACATGCTCCCATACGAAAAGCTGCGAGTTTTACTTCGACATTTCGGCCAACGAGTTTACAAGGACGTTCTATAAAGAAGCCGAGCAATACGACGGGTATTACCGCGACCAGTGCGTCTTTGGCGAAGATATCGACATTTACGATACGATGTCGCTTAACGTCAAATACGGCAAAGGCACGCAGCTGTCGTATTCGCTGAACGCCTACAGCCCGTACGAAGGCTGGAAAGCCACCTTCGTCGGGACGAAGGGGCGTATCGAGGCGGAGACGAGCCATAGCGGGCTCGAGACGGACAACGATTTCGAATACATTCGCATTTATAACCATAATAATGAGCTGCTTACCTTGCAAAGCCGCAAAGCCGGCGGCGACCACGGCGGCGGCGACGCGCGTCTGCGCCGGATGATCTTCGTCGGCGACGTAGCCGATCCGCTCGGTCAAATGGCCGGCTCGCGGGCGGGAGCAATGTCGCTTTTGATCGGCGCGGCCGCCAATATTTCGATCGCCGAGAGCAAGCGGGTCGTCATCGACGAGCTGCTCAAGGAAACCGTCACGCATTGATTGGACCTAAAACGGGGAGGAACGGACTTATGAGTATTGTCATATCGGAAACACCGGAGCTGCTGGGAGCGGCTGCGGCACAAAAAGCGGGGGACGTCGTACGCGGCGCCATTCGCGCTAAAGGAAAGGCGCGCATCGTGCTGTCGACGGGCGCATCGCAGTTCCAATTCATTCAAGCGTTCGTGAAGGAAGAGCTGGACTGGAGCAAGGTAGAAATGTTCCATCTGGACGAATACGTGGGCTTGCCGGAAAGCCATATTGCCAGCTTCCGCAAATATTTGAAGGAGCGCTTTACCGAGATTGTTCCGCTCGGAGCCGCTCATTTCGTCAACGGCGAAGGCGACGTGCAGGCGAATATCGCCGCGCTGACCGCCGAGCTGCGCAAGGAGCCGATCGATCTCGCTCTGATCGGCATCGGCGAGAACAGCCATATCGCGTTCAACGATCCGCCCGCCAACTTCGATACGAAGGAAGCGTACATCGTGGTCGACCTGGACGATGCCTGCAAAAACCAGCAAGTCGGCGAAGGGTGGTTCGCCACGCTTGACGATGTGCCCAAGCAAGCCATCTCCATGACGGTATACCAAATCATGCAGGCCGAAGCGATCATCTCCTGCGTGCCGCATAAAGTGAAAGCCAATGCGATCAAGCTGACGATGGAGAACGAGCTGACGAACCTCGTTCCGTCGACTATGCTCAAGACGCATGCGGACTGGTCGCTGTATCTGGATCGCGAATCGGCTTCCCTGCTTGATTCGGCCGCCGTTCAGAACGCCTGAGTTAACCGCATTGCCGTAAAATAAGCTTGTTAAGCCCCCGGCCGGAATAAAGAGGCGGGGGCTTTCTTGACGTTGCGCCAGTGGAACGCGAGTCATCATTCTCCATAAGAAGGTCATCGAATTGATATGGCGAAAGCGGCTGGGGTTCCTTACAATACAGATAGCAGGATCAGCTGTGGCTTGTACCTTTTTCTACATAACGGTTAACAATGGGGGAAAGCGAAATGAAACTTGCGGCATTCGGAGACAGCATTACGGCAGGCCAATATTTGGCGGAGGATGAGACGTACGTAAGCAAGCTGGCGTCCCGATTCGGGCTGGAGACCGTGAATGCGGGCGTTCCCGGCAACACGACCGGACAAGGGCTGGCCCGGTTCGAGAGCGACGTGTTGGAGAGGCGGCCGAATCTGTGCATCGTTGCGTTCGGCATGAACGATCATGTGAACACCGCGCCGGAGACGGCCAAAACGCCGCTGCCCCAATTTCGCGCCAATCTGACGCTAATCGTCGAGAGGCTGCACGCCGAGGGAATCGCGCCTTTGTTTTGCACCGTCAATCCGATCATAGAGGGAGACGCCGAGCTGTATTACTACAGCCGTCATCCGCGCGAATGGTATCGCAATCCAGATGGTGCCCAGGCATGGATCGACGTATACAACGAAACGATCCGGGAGGTGGCGGAGGAGACGGATACGCCGCTCGCCGACATCGCGCTCGAATGGCGGCGCTATCTCTCCGCAGGGGGGAGCTTGAACGACCTGCTGCGCACAGTCGAGAACAGCGGGGCCGCCGACGGCGTTCATCCGACTGCCGCCGGGCAGGAGCTGTTCGCGTCATGCATCGGCGAAGTGCTGGCCGCGCGGTTCCCGGTGCGCGAGGTCCGCTAAAGGCGACGGCAGTCCCGGCGCTTCGATCCGGGTGCAGGTGAACAACCTGGCCGGCTACCATGCCAAGCTGCTAGGCAAGCAGTTCAAGTATGCCCGGCCGGGGATCGAGACGACACCTTGGAAGACGCGGGAAGTGTCCATCCAGGACCCGGCAGGCAACCGGATTCATTTTTACGAGAACCTGTAAGCCGTTCAGGAGAAGACATCGAAAAAGCTGCCCGGAGATCCTTCGTGGACCTTCGGGCAGCTTTTTCTAAACAGACAAAGCATTATTGCACGTTGATAAACGGTGTCGCGCCCCCGGTTACGTTAGGCAGCTTGCCGTCCCATTTCTCGATCGCTTTCAGTTGGGCTTCGATCTGGCGAAGCTCGATCAGCTGAGGCGTCACTTCTTCCTTCTGCAAGCGAAGCGCTTCAGCCTGCGCCTGGGCGCGCGTAATTTCCTGCTCCTTCTCGATCTTGATCCGTTCGAGGTCAAGCTTGGATTTGAGCGCTTGCTGCTCGGCGATTTGCTTCTGCTCGATGGCACGGTCAAACTCTTCGGAGAACTTGAATTCGGTGATGTTGATGTCGTCGAGAATCATGTTGTACAAGCTTAACTTGGCAGAGAGCACTTCTTTCACCTTGGAGCTGACCTCCGACCGTTTGGAGATCAAATCCTCGGCGGTGTATTGGGCGGTAATCGCCTTCAACGACTCTCCGATCGCGGGATCGACGATCCGGTTGCGGTATTCCATCCCGACCGTTTTGTACAAATTGTTGATGGTTGTTCCGTCCAAATGGTAGTTGACGGCCAGCGTCGTCGTCACGGTTTGCAAATCGCGGCTCGCGGATACTTGATTCGATTCCGCTTTCTGGACCCGCACCTCGATCGGGACGACCGTCTGAATAAACGGCATTTTAAAATGCAGTCCCTCCTCCAGCACTTTTGGCTGGACGGCGCCCAACTGCAAAATCACTCCGCGATGGCCCGCTTGCACGATCGTAAACGACTGAAAGGCCAGCACGGCAATAACTACGACGATAATAAGACCCGTAACCCCTCTGGAGACCATTTTCGGATTGGGCGGCCGTACGACACTCGGTTCGCTCATACACATGTTCCTTTCTATTTTGATCATGTGGCACATCTAACTATACGCACAATAACGGGTGCGGTTTCAAAAAAACACGAAAATCGCATAAAAAACGCGAAACAACGGCAGAAGACGCCGCATTTTCGCGTTTTTGGTCATTTGTATGCAAATTTGGAGCAATTCGGGTAAATGTTCTGGTGATTAGGCCGGTTCCGTTCCGTTCAATATCGTATCGATCGCGTCGAGCTCCTCCGCGCTGAATTCGAGGTTATTCAAGGCGCCGACGTTTTCCTCGATCTGTCTGACGCGGCTCGCACCGATCAGCGCCGAAGTGACTCGTCCGCCGCGCAGCACCCAGGCCAGCGCCATTTGCGCCAAAGATTGCCCACGCTGCTCGGCGATCCGGTGCAGCGCGTTGATTTTGGCCAGCTTTTCCTCGGTCAAATCGTTCGCTTTCAAAAATACGCTTGATTTGGCCACCCGCGAATCCTCTGGAATGCCGGATATGTAGCGGTTGGTCAGCAGTCCTTGGGCCAACGGACAGAAGGCGATCGAGCCGACTCCCGATTCGTCGAGCACATCCTGCAGACCGTTCTCGATCCAGCGGTTGAGCATCGAGTAGGACGGCTGGTGAATAAGCAGAGGCGTGCCCAGCTTGTTCAGAATGGCCGCCGCCTGAGCAGTCTGCTCGGCGTTATAGGAGGAGATGCCGACATAGAGCGCTTTTCCTTGGCGGACGATCTGATCCAGGGCAAGCATCGTTTCCTCGAGAGGCGTTTCCGGATCGGGACGGTGCGAATAAAAAATATCCACATAGTCGACTCCCATCCGCTTCAGGCTTTGATCGAGGCTGGAAATCAAATATTTGCGCGAGCCCCACTCTCCGTATGGGCCCGGCCACATGTAATAGCCCGCTTTGGTGGAAATGACCAGCTCGTCGCGATGCCCGGCAAAGTCGGATTTCAGGATGCTGCCGAAATGTTCCTCGGCGCTCCCCGGAGGAGGCCCGTAATTGTTCGCCAAATCGAAATGGGTGATGCCGAGGTCGAACGAGCGGCGCAGCATGGCCCGCATATTTTCCAAAACATCGACGCCGCCGAAGTTATGCCACAATCCGAGGGATATGGCGGGCAGCTTCAGGCCGGAACGGCCGCACCGGTTGTATTTCATATCGGCATAGCGGCTTTCGGCTGGGAAATAGGTCATTGCCGTGTCAGCTCCTTTTTCGTACGGTTCTTCCTCATCATAACGCGCCCCTTGGGAGACCGCAACCGGAAACTTGGCCGGCGCAACAAAGCGATTTACAATCCGTGTTCCGCCAGCTATAGGCTTCTCCTATCGGGATCATATGATTCCGGTATTTCCATTCTTTTGGTTTGCACCGCTATACTTAAGCTCAAACCAGAAGGAGGACGATCACCATGACGAACGATTCGGTCAAACGGCAGTTCAACGAGGCGGCGGCCCGCTATGACGGAGAGCGATCCGGGCTGATTCCCTGCTATGACGATTTCTACGGGATGGCGGTATCATGGGCGGAGACGGACAAAAGCGCGCCCCGCATCCTTGACCTCGGAGCGGGGACCGGGCTGTTCGCCAGTCTGGCGAAACGCAAATATCCCGAAGGGATGTTTACGCTCATCGATCTGAGCCCCAATATGATCGAGTCGGCACGCAGCCGCTTCCGAGACGACCCGAGCGTGACATGCATCGTAGCGGATTATACCCAATACGATTTTGGCGAAAGCTACGATCTTGTCATCTCGTCCTTGTCCATCCATCATTTACCACATCCGGACAAACAAGCTTTGTTCGCCAAAATACGCGGCCTGCTGGCGCCGGGCGGCATGTTCGTCAATGCGGACCAAGCGTCGGGAACGAACGGGGCGTTCGACAGGCGGTTCAAGGAACGCTGGGAAGCATCGGTCGCCGGCAGCGGGTTGCCCGCGGAAGCGATCGCGTCTTCGAAAGCCAGAAGAGAGCTCGACGTGAACGCGCCGGTTGCCGAGCAGCTCGAATGGCTGCGCGCTGCGGGCTTTGCGGAAGCCGACTGCGTATACAAATACAATGAATTCGCGGTATTTGCCGCTTACGCTTGAGACGCGCAGCGTAGTCGGCAACTTTAACTGGCTGCGGGCAGCTCGGGAAGCAGCCGGATCAGCAGTGCGTTGCCGTTCGCGCCGACTTTGACCTCGGCGTACTTGGCTGCGCGTTCCGTCTCAATGCCGGTTCCCTCAGGAACAAAAAACGTCTCGATGCCGTACTCGATCCGGTTCCACCGCCATTTGCCGTTCATGATCGATTCGCCGGGGAGAAGGACATAGCCGTCCTCTCGCAGCTGTTTGAAGACGGATAGCCCGGACGGAGTGCGGGTCAGGACGACGGTTACTTTCGCGCCATCGGCCAACTGCTTCTCCAGCCGCTCCTTGAGTACTTCCGGCAGCGATGCGGCGGTATAGCGCAGCTCGACGTAGTCTCCTTGCAGCATCGAGCGCGGATCGCGCGGCTGCAGCTCCAAGTAAATCGTCTCGCCGCGGGCGATAATCGTTTCGCTGCGTCCGATCTGCAGGGTGACGATCAGCAAGGCGGCCAGCACGGTCGCCGCGATCCATAACATCCGGCTGCGCGAGCGGGCTTCGGCCGGAACCGGCTCGACGGTTTTCAAGTATTTCCGCTCCAGCGCATAAGCGCCGATCATGATCAGGCAGCCGATAAGCGCCAAACTCCACGATTTGTGCAGCAGCTTCCAGGCGGTGTCGTAATATTTCCACATCAGAAACAACGACCAGAAAGCCAAAGCGATCCGGAACGCCCACAAGTCGCCGCGGCGATGGGCGATGGCGATACACGCCAGTACGATGAAGAAATACGCTCCGTCATAGGCGTATCGGCCGGCTTGAAACGTGAGGATGAAGAACAGCGTCAAAAATCCGTAGTAGCCGCTCAGCCGCAGCGCCGTCCGCAGCCCGGTATCCGCCGTCAGGCGATGCAGCAGCCAGACGACCGGCATGGCCGCGGTCAATATCGTCAGCACGTTCGTCGTCTCGCCGTCCAGGGTAAACTCCAGCCATACCCCGACTATAGCCGTCGTTACGGCAAACCACATCAACCGCTCCGCCAAGCCGGCCCCGAACAGGAAAGCGGCGGCGGCAATGGCTGCGTATGCGAGCAGCAGCCAATGGAATTCGGCCGCTACGGCCGTTCCTGCGCCTATGCACAACCCGATCGCCATTACCGTATAGCGGAAAATCGGATTCAGCTTGCGGGCGGCCAGCATGCCGAGGGAAGCAAGCAGGCCAAATACGGTCAACGCGTACTCCGGGTCTTCGAATTCGGTGACGAGCAGGACGAAGCCCAGCAGCGTAATCGAGCCGACGATCGTGCCCACGACGATAATGACAATCGAAAGCGCCCGGACGATCATGGAGCGGGCCGCTCCGTTCCGCGGTTTGCTTTCCTGGCCCTGCCCTTGTCCCTGCTCCGTTTCCATCCCGGCTTCCGGCGAATCGTCCGCAGGGGAGAGCGATTTAATATATTGAATCCACTTGGCTCCGCCCCAGATGAAAAGCGCCACGAAGAACAAGCCGGTGACAAAAAACGTTTCCAAGCCGTCGAAATAGACGAGCAGCTCAACGTATTTCATAACGAGAAAAGCGGCGGCAAGCAGGCCATTCCACAGCAAATACGGCTGATTGGCCGAACGGATGAAGCGCATCGTAAAGTAGGCCCCCAGAATAACCGCGGCCGCGTCGAACCAGCCGAAATAAGCCTCGAACTGAAAGGAATTGGACATGGCTACGGCGCTTCCCATTAGCATCGAATACGATAAAAAGCCGATGGCGGGCGAATGCAGCCGTTTCGCTTGGATGATTCCGAAAATAAGCCCGTTGGCCGCGGCCATCACCGCCATAATGCCGACAACCGTACCCTCGCTGTAATCGCTCCCGCCCACTGTCGGAAAAAAATAAAGAAAGTACGTCGCATGGGCGAGCGCGTAAGCCAGCACGTAGAACGGCTGCCAGCGCACGACGACCGACAAGGCGGCAGCGGCAAGAAACCAGACTGCGAACAGGCTATAGCTGTCGGCGTGCGAGTTGTAGGTTTGTCCGACGAGGGCCAGGCCGATTCCGAAGGCGAGGCAGCAGCTCAACAAGGACAGGCGGCTAAGGAACAGCCGGTTCGGGCGGAACGACAGCCACACATGCAAGCCGTACAGGACGACGATGAGCGCCGTCATGGGCGCCAGCTTTTGCCACCGTTCCAGATAACCCCAGTTGGAGGCGAAAAAATAGACGAGAGCGGCAAGCAGCGAGCTGCTGCCCAGCGCATACCCTACATTAAAGCCAATCGTTTTTGTTTTCACGGGTAATCCCCCTTTAGCGCTAGCGACTGATCTGACCTAGCTTGGACGGCGCTTCGTTTGCGACAGGCAGCGCATTTTATCGATAAGTCCTCTCTTATGTATTGTACTCTATGGCGAAATTGAACCAAAGTGCTAACTTTTCATAGTACCCCAAAAAAGCAAGAAAGACGGCCCGCCCCGTCCTGTCCGGGGTAGAACCGCCTTGCCTGCTTGCAGTGTCGCGTTCGCCGCGGACCTTCTTGTTTTACGATTCCAGCCATCCTCGGACAGAGCCGATCAGCGCAGCCTGCGAGCGGAAGCCGACCGTTTTGTTGACGGGCTCGCCATCGCGGAACAGCACGAATGTCGGAACGCCCATGATGCCTAGCTTACCCGCCAGTCCGGGGTGATCGTCCACGTTCATCTTCGCTACTGCGAGCCGGTCGCCCAGCTCGAGCTCCAACTGCTCCAGAGCCGGCGCGGCCGCCCGGCAAGGCCCGCAATACGGACTGTCGAAATCGACGAGCACGCAGTCGCGCTCGTTGACGATTTGCGTCCAATTGCTATCGGTCATCGTGATTGCCATCGTCCATCGCTCCTTCTATAGGGATTCCCGGCGAGATCCGCCGTTCCTCGAGAATCGCTTGAACCCGCTCGTGCAAATTCGAGCGAATCCGGCCAAGCAGGCGGATTTGTTCGTCCAGCTCGGCGATTTTGCTTTCGTATACGGGCAACACGTCCCGGCAGAACGATTCCTTGTTTTGCAGCACACAGTTTAAAAATCCGCCGATTTGCTCCGTGGAGAAGCCCATGTTCAAATAAAACTTGATCGTCTCCACCTGTTCAACAGCAAACGGGCTATACTCCCGGTAGCCGTTGTCGGCCCGGATAGGGGAGATGAGTTTTTGCTGTTCATAGTAGCGCAGCGAACGCAGGCTGACGCCGGTCCGATGGGCAAGCTCTCCGATTTTCATCGTATACCGCACCTTTCGGGAATCGCGGTCGGTCGTTCCATGCCGCACTCCCAGTATAAACCTTGACATTGGTGTCAAGGTCAAGCGAATATTTCCCTTCCACTTTATCGCTTTTTGGCCATCGTCGCCATCTATATAAGTTGAACGAATATTGGGAACCCATTTCATTCCGAGAAGGACTGCCTTGCTGCTCAGACATCCGTACAAAGCAGAGCTTATCCTGCTTGACGCAGGGTGATGGCGGGTATATAATCGGGGTATTATTGTACTGGGAGAGATTTTGATGTCGGTGAAGGTTCTTAACTAACAAATTCCATAGCGAGACTTGTTCAGGCTTGGCTTCAAAAACGCTCGATAGAGACGTTTTATTTCGTGATGCCTGCCGCTTGTCTCCGGATTTGAGTTAAGAACAGCGGATATCAGACCAAAGCCCGGGAACTCCAGTTTCTGTGCGCCGAAATCCGTGCTGTCGTTCAGCACGTTTTTTTATTTTCGGCCTGCGCGGAAACCGGAATACGGAAGGCAAGGAATGAGATGTGCTCATTCTTTGCCTTTCTTTTTTTTGCACGAAATGCGGTATGGAAAAAATGAAAACAGGGAGAGATACACGATATGATGAATGATATGACTTTGCAGCGTTTGGACTACCCGGACATCAAGCGCAAGGTGACGGAATACGCCGTCTCTTATTTGGGTCGAAGGCAGGCGGAAAGCTTGAGCCCGTCCTTGAACGTACGGGCTGCGCGGGATGCGCTCGACCAGACAGCGGAAGCGCTCGGCTTGCTCGGCTCCGGCGCCAGCGTTCCGATCCCGTCGCTGACCGGCATCGAAACCGTGCTAGATTTGCTCGGCACCGGCTACGTTTTTCATGAGGACGACTTCGTCCATATTCGGCAGTTTCTGCACGGCTGCGGACAGCTTCGCGCTTATATGGCGGCCAAGCTGCGCATAGCCCCTCGCGTCGCCGCTTACGCCCAATCGATGCATGATTTGGAGCCGGTGAAACAGGAGATCGACCGGTGCATCCGCAACGGCCGGATCGATGACGGGGCAAGCCGGGATTTGATGAAAATACGTCGTAAAATGGCCGCCACCTCGGAAAAGATCAAAAGCCGCATGGACAGTCTGATGAACCGGCACCGTTCCATCATGCAGGAGCAACTGTACAGCGTTCGTTCGGACCGGTACGTCTTGCCGATCAAGAAGGAGTTCCGCAAGCTCATTACGGGCAGCGTGTTGGACGAATCGTCCAGCGGGCAGACGGTCTACGTACAGCCGCAGGAAATCGCCCATTTGCAGCACGAGTTGGCTGAGCTTCGCGGCGATGAGGCTAGGGAAGAGGCCAAGGTGCTGGCCGGGCTGACCGAATGGGTCGAGAAGGTGGCGTACGAGCTGCAAACGAATGTCGATACGATCGGCACTTACGATTTTCTTTTCGCCAAAGCCAAATATGCCATGGCGATCGGCGGCCGCAACGTCGCTTTAAACGACCGCGGCGAGATCAGGCTCCACCGGGCGGTGCACCCGCTGCTCGGCTCGGCGATGGTGCCGCTGGATTTCGCCATAGGGAACGCGTACCGGTCGCTTATCATTACCGGACCTAACACCGGAGGTAAAACCGTCGCCCTAAAGACGGTCGGGCTGCTCGTATTGATGGTTCAGTCGGGCTTGTTGGTGCCGGTTGGCGAGGGCAGCGAGCTGTCGGTGTTCGCCGGGGTCGCCGCCGATATCGGAGACGGGCAAAGCATCGAGCAGTCGTTAAGTACGTTCTCCGCGCACATTCGCCATATGGCGGAGATTTTACGGACAGCCGACGACTCTACTTTGGTGCTGCTTGACGAGCTGGCCGGGGGGACCGATCCCGGCGAAGGCGTCGGGTTGTCTATCGCCCTTTTGGAGGCGCTGCACGAGCAGGGTGCTACCGTCGTCGCTACCACGCATTTTAACGAAATCAAGCACTTCGCGGCATCGACGAAAGGATTCGAGAACGCGCGGATGGAGTTTGATGCGGATACGCTGCAGCCGCTTTACCGGCTGCGCATCGGAGAAGCGGGGGAGAGCTACGCGCTGCTCATCGCCAAGAAGTTCGGCATTCCCGATACGCTCATCGTCCGTTCCCGACAGCTGGGAGCGGCAGCTTCAGCCGAACGCACCGGTTCGCCAGCCTCCTCGTCTCACGCTCAGGCTTTAGCGGCGGCTCGCGGGGGCGATCTCGCTTCCGGCAGCGGCGCGGCGTTGGTAGAGGGAACGGCGGCGAGGCTTATTGAAAATAACAAGGAGGCCGGGTCAGGCGGCTTCGAACGTTTGGCTGCGCTGCAAACGGACGGCGTCGAACTCGACAGTGCGGATGCGGAGGACGGAGCAGCGTCAGCGGGAGAGCGGGATAGGGAGGACGCGCAGAGCGGTATGACTTCTGCGGGCGATCTTGAGACGGACCGGATGGTTGGTGATAGAACGGAAACGATAAGGGGTGCTTTCGCCAACGAGCCGAGGCAGGAGAGTGACAATCACGGTGGAGCGGTTGATGTCCGGGGTGTTGCTGCGGGCGTGCCAAGGCAGGGGAGTGATGACTCCGACGGAAGGGGTGATGCCCAGGGTGTTGCTGCAGGCGAGCGGAGGCAGGAGAGTGACAATCACGGCGGAGCGGTTGATGTCCGGGGTGTTGCTGCGGGCGAGCGGAGGCAGGAGAGTGACAATCACGGCGGAACGGTTGATGCCCGGGGTGTTGCTGCGGGCGAGCGGAGGCAGGAGAGTGACAATCACGGCGGAACGGTTGATGCCCGGGGAACTGCTGCAGGCAAGCAGGACCGGGTCAAGAATGGTAGAGCGGAGAGTGCTAGAGGAGCTTCAACGGGCGATACGGAGGAAGAGAGCGGAAGGAAGCGCTTTGAGGTTGGGGACAGCGTGCGGATCGCTTATCTGGGCACCACCGGTATTGTCTGTGAACTTGAAGATTCTCGTGGCATGGTTGGGGTTCTGATTCACAAGCAAAAATGCAAGATCAACAAAAAGAGGCTGAGCCTCTACATTCCCAAAAAAGAACTGTACCCCGACGATTACGATATGGACATTGTGCTCGAGACCAAGCAAAACCGCAAACTAAAAAAGTTGATGAGCCGTAAGCACGTCGAAGGAGCGGAAATTATCCGGAAACCCGGGGAGTAACCCAAAGAAAAAGTAACATTCATCCTGTGAGTTCGAAAAGGCCCGTCCCCTGCTGTGTTGGGGGATTGGGCCTTTATGATTATCATCGAACTGGACTTGTCAAAGGACTTCCGTGTGCGAGAGTGCTCGCAAGAGTGGAGTTTGTTGGGGAATAGGAAAAAAGAGGGCGAGTTGCAGGCTGAGCTTCTTCGAGTGATACGCGACGCCAAAAGCGGCCGAGCCCGTTTGATCCGCTGCCCCCGCCGAATTCGCCGAACCCGCTGAACTCGCTGCCCCCGCTAACCCCGCTGCCCCCGCTAACTCCGCTAACCCCACCAACCCGATCAACCCCCTAAACCGGCCAAGCCCTCTGCTCCCCATCGAACCCGTCTTTCCAGGCCGCGGCGGCAGTCGTTAGTGTTACAAAGAGCATTAACGGCTCCAAAAGGGAGCCGATTTTCGGAGATAGTGCTCTTTCGAGCACTACGCGACGCCAAAAGCCGCCGAACCCGTCTTTCCCGATCGCGGTGGCAGTCGTTAGTGCTAGAAAGAGCATTAACGACTCCAAAAGGGAGCCGATTTGCTGAGTTAGTGCTCTTTCGAGCACTACGCGACACCAAAAGCCGCAGAACCCGTCTTTCCAGGCCGCGGCGGCAGTCGTTAGTGCTAGAAAGAGCATTAACGGCTCCAAAAGGGAGCCGATTTGCTGAGTTAGTGCTCTTTCGAGCACTACGCGACGCCAAAAGCCGCCGAACCCGTCTTTCCAGGCCGCGGCGGCAGTCGTTAGTGCTAGAAAGAGCATTAACGGCTCCAAAAGGGAGCCGATTTTCGGAGTTAGTGCTCTTTCGAGCACTACGCGACGCCAAAAGCCGCCGAACCCGTCTTTCCCGATCGCGGTGGCAGTCGTTAGTGCTAGAAAGAGCATTAACGACTCCAAAAGGGAGCCGATTTGCTGAGTTAGTGCTCTTTCGAGCACTACGTGACGAGAAAAGCGCCCGAGCCCGTCGATCTGCTGAAGTGGCCAAACCCGTCTTTCCCGGCCGCGGCGGCAGTCGGATAGTGTCAGAAAGAGCATAAACGGCTCCCAAAAAGGGAGCCAATTTGCGAAGATGGCGCTCCTTCGAGCACTATCTTTTTTCCTCGCATCCATGCCTTTACATTGCCCTTCCGCTCTAACGCAGCAGCTCCGCTGTCTTCTGGGCCCATTCGTCCACGTAGTGGTCGGTCGCCCATTGCGCCATGACAACGGTTTCCTTCGTTTTCAGTTTGATGGACAAAGCCGGCTCGCCGCCCAACTGGTTCGGGCTGCCGAAGACGAGCAGCATTCCGTCCGCGTTAACGATCGTCATATCGTTCTCCGGCGAGGAGAACATATCGCTAGCGCCGGGGAAGCGTGAACCGATCTCGCTCCATGTGCAGCAGATCTCATCATGATTAATGACGGTCTTCGGCAGCTGAACGTCCAACTGTCGGTACTCGCCACCTGACGTACTGGACCTGTCGGTAGAGGTCATGGCGACCCAACGTCCTTGATCGCGGGTAACGAACCATTGATCCAGAGCAAAATCTTCCTTCTTCGCAGCCGCGCTCAGCACTTCCCCGAGCGTAACCGGCTTGCGCTTGGAAGCCAGTGCGGGTATGGTCGTCGTCCACGTTTTGCTGACCGTGCTGGACGGGACACGGGTGGACGTTTCGTTGGTTTCGAGAGAAACGTATTCGTTGGCGGCGAACAATATTTTTTCCGTATGAATCACTTTTTCCGACGGATCGTCCTTGAACAGGGTTGGTCCGATCGTACGGGCTTCCACGGCTCGCTGAGTGGCGGGATGCGCGATGAAGAAATCATGACGATCCGTCACGGTCTCGTAATGAAGCGGTTCGATTCTCCAAAAATCCCGCTTATACGGAACGAGAATACCGCTTCCTTGGGCAACCACGGCGGGACGGTCATTCCGCGGGGCGATATAGAGTGTCCGGTATGAGGTGTCCCGGTCGTCGTTGCGCAGGCCGATCAGCAGCCCGGACGTAAACGAGTTTTGGCTGCCGTATGCGTCGAACAAGGCTGCCTGGTCCGGTTGGAGTGCCGTCGTGTTATGTTCCGTCAGGGCGATATTTTTGGCTTCCTCGCCGTTAACCAGGAATACTGTGATCGCGGCGACAATCACCGCGGCGGAGCAGAAGGAGCCGACGACCTTCAGCCAGGAACGAGTGCACGGGATTTTCTCGTCCACGCGCGTTTCGATCCGTTTGCGCAAATCGTCGGAAAAGCCTCTTTGCCGCAACGGGGATACAGACAGCTCCCGCTTTAGCTCTTCGGCTTCAAACTCCGCTTCAATCCGTTTCATCATTCCCGCGCTCCTTCGCCTTCAATATGTTCAGCCGGGCGTGATGCAGCCGCGACTTGACCGTTCCGACGCTGATGCCGAGCACATCGGCAATTTCCTTCATCGACAACTGATGGTGAGCGAATAAAATGAGCACTTCCCGATATTTCGGCGGCAATTGAAGCACCTGCGTCCAGATGCTGCTGACCGTCATATTCTCCATCGCCTCGTTCTCCGCAGACCGGTGAGAGCCGTGCGGGGATATAACGTCCATCAGCGTCACTCTGCGCCAAAAGGCCGATCGTTTATAGTCGAGCGCGGTATTGCGCGTTATGGTAAGCAGCCACGTTTTCACGGAAGATTCTCCGCGAAACGACGTGAGTCTGCGGTATACTTTCAAAAAAACATCTTGGGTGATGTCGTCGGCCAAGTCGGCTTTGCGACTTATGCTGAAGGCATAATTCCACACGTCGTCGCCATAGGCGGACATGAGCTCGCGCAAAATGGTTTTTTGATCGGTTGTCTCGGCTATGTATCGCAAATAGTCGAATTGTTCGCTGGCGCCGGTTTCCACTTGCTTCACCTCTTTCATTAGACGGTGCCTCCCCCTTGCCGGTTCAAATCCGACCGATACCAAATTTATGCACTTTTTTAATTATAGCAGGCAGCCGCCTTTGCCGCATCGGAAATTGTTGGATTGTCCCGTTTTTTTTGACGCTTTGCGGCACATTCTGCCAAAACCTGCGACTATGCGCGGAGAACGGGAAAACGCCCATTTTTCGGGTAAAATCGGTTTGCTGCGTTAAAGCTTCCCAGCAGCCTATTGCGCGAATCGCGCGAATCTTCTATAATTTCATTCATAAGTTCGAGTCGATGACGGAGATAAGTAAGCGAATGAACAGCCGCAACAGGGACGGAGCGCCGATAGACTGAGAGCGCCCGACGGCCGTTTCGCCGAAATTCACTCCCGAGCAGGGCCTTGAAAGGCGCAGAGCGGATCAGCCGTATTCGTCCGCAGCGCGCGAGTAGAACGCCCCGGCCGCATGCCGTTACCGTGCTTCAAGCTGAGAAACGACCGGTCCGCTTTCCGCAAGCGGCTGCGCGCTGTTTCTAATAAGGGTGGTACCGCGGTTCCCCGTCCCTTGAGGACGAGGGGCTTTTTTGCGTTTAAACCGGATGCCAAAAGGAGAACCATAAGACAAAAGGAGAGAATGATGATGAGCCATATGCAAATCGAACAATTGAGGGGTCGTCTTGACGAACTGAACAGCCAACTGCTGGAGCTGCTTTCGGAGAGAGCGGAGATCGGCCAGCAGATCGGCGAATGGAAACGGAACGCGGGCTTGCCGCTGCACGATCCGGTACGGGAAAAAGAGATGCTGGACCGCCTTGCCGCACAAAACTCCGGTCCGCTGGACGAAGCGACGGTCCGCCGCTTGTTCGGGGATATTTTCAAGGCGACGCTTCAGGTGCAGATCGAAGCTCCGGCCAAACGGAAGCTGCTCGTCAGCCGCGCCAGTCACCGTGAAGACACGGTCGTGCAGATTGGCGATACGGCGATCGGCGGCGGGGAGCCGGTGCTCGTAGCCGGGCCGTGCTCGGTGGAGAGCCGCGAGCAGGTGCGGGAGGTGGCTGCCGCGCTGAAACGCGCCGGCGTGCCGGTTATTCGCGGAGGGGCGTTCAAGCCGCGGACATCGCCTTACGATTTCCAGGGGCTCGGGTTCGAAGGGTTGAAGCTGCTGAAGGAGGCGGCCGACGAGTTCGGATTGCTCACGATTAGCGAAATTGTGACGCCGGCCCATCTGGAGGAAGCGGCGCAGTATGTGGATATTATTCAGATCGGAGCGCGCAATATGCAAAACTTCGAGCTGCTCAAGGCGGCGGGCGATATGCGCAAGCCGGTGCTGCTCAAGCGGGGTTTGGCGGCGACGATGGACGAATTTTTGCATGCGGCCGAATATATCGTCTCCCGCGGCAACAGCCAGGTGATGCTGATCGAGCGCGGCATCCGGACGTACGAGAAATGGACGCGCAATACGCTGGATATTTCCGCTGTACCGCTATTGAAGCGGGAAAGCCATTTGCCGGTGCTCGTCGACGTCAGTCATTCGACCGGCCGCAAGGATATTATGGCGCCGTGCGCCAAAGCGGCGCTGGCGGCGGGAGCCGACGGCATCATGGTGGAGACGCACCCGAATCCGGCGGCTGCCTTGTCGGACGCCGATCAGCAGCTCGACCTCGGCGAATTCGCCGAATTCGTCCGCGATGTGCAAAGCTCCGGTCTGTACCGGGCAATAAAATCATAATAGATATGTTAACCGCATGGAAAAGAGCAATGCGCGCCGGCTAGCCTGCTCGGCAAATAGAACACAAGACGAAGCTGCCGACGCCAATCGGCAGCTTTGCTTTTTCAACGGGCAACCGAAGGCCGAAGACCGAAGAACAAAGAACAAAGAACGGGACAAAATCGGACCGCGATCACCACGTGACGCGGTCTTTGGACAGAAAGGCGGTGACGGCGCTGAACGCCGCGCCCATGACGGCGGAGCGCTCGCCGAGCGAGGCGAAGCGGATTTGCGCCTGCCTGCGGTGAAACGGCAGCGCGCGGGCGGACACGGTCCGTTCGATAGCGGTCCGTATCCAAGGCTCGGCAAGAACCATGCGGTTGCCGATCAGGACCAGCTCGGGATTGAACGCATTGATGACGTTGGCGATGCCGATCCCGAGGCTTTCGCCGACCTCGTGAAACAGCCGGATTGCCTCCGGCGCGTCCTGCTTGGCCAGCTCGATCAGCTCGCCGAAGCGGGCTACGCCGAGCGGCCGGGCCAGCTCCAGCGCGGCGCTCTCCGAGGCGTACTGCTCCCAGCAGCCTTTGTTGCCGCAGCGGCAGCGCTTGCCGTTCGTCTCGATCGTCGTATGGCCAAGCTCGCCGGAGAAGCCGCCGGCTCCCTTCATCAAGCTGCCTCCCGTGACAATGCCCGCCCCTATGCCGGCGCCGACGCTCAAGTAGACGATGCCGGACGCTTCCTTGCCTGCGCCGTATTGCAGCTCGCCGAGCGCGCCGGCGTTCGCCTCGTTATCGATCGTTACCGGTACGGCAAGGGATTCGCGAAGCAGCCGCTCCAGCTCAACCTGCTCCCATTCCAGATTGGGGGCGAACAGAACGGTGCCTTTGTCGTCTACGATGCCGGCGACGCCTACTCCCGCGCCGATGACGCCGTAGGCGCTCGGCGGCGCTTCGCCGATCAGCGAGCGGGCCGCCCCGGTCAGAAGCTCCAGCACGCTTGCGGGATCGTGGCGTTCCAGCTCGACCTGCCGCTCAGCGATGACCCGGCCGTCCAGATCAGTCATGACAGCGAGCATATGACGCACCTCGAGATCGATTCCGATGGCATAGCCGGCCGATTTGTTGAACATGAGCATCACCGGCTTGCGGCCGCCGCTGGAACGGCCGAAGCCGATTTCGTAGACGAGCTTTTCCTCGATCAACTCCCCGACGAGCGTCGAGACGGTGCCTTTGTTAAGCCCGCACATGTCCGAAAGCTGGGCGCGCGAAAGCGGACAATGCCTGACGATGGCGTCCAGCACGATGGCTTTGTTTATTTTTTTGACCAAAAATTGATCGCCGGTAGTTTGCAAGCGGGTTCTCCTCTGTTACTTGGTTTGTCCATGCATTGTACGAATAGTTCCAGTGTATTCGACGTTATTCGAAAAATCAAATGAGAATATCACGAAAACTTTGTTTAATGGATATACAAAGTTAATGCCGTTTGATATGATGGGGCTGTAATGATTCTGCGGCATTGCGCCTCATACGATGATGGAGGGATTCGCGTGTCCTATTTTCCACAAATTACCGTTATTCCGTACGAAGGGGCTGACTCGGCCAATCCGTTCGCCTTCAAGCATTACGATCCGGACGCCGTCGTGGCAGGCAAAACGATGAAGGAGCAGCTGCGCTTCGCGGCCGCTTATTGGCACACGCTGACGGCCGATCTGTCCGATCCGTTTGGCGCGGGTACCGCGGTACGCGGCTGGAACCGCTTTACCGGCCTGGACTTGGCCAAGGCGCGCGTCGAGGCGGCATTCGAGCTGTTCGTCAAGCTGGGCGTGCCGTACTTCTGCTTCCATGATCGCGATATCGCTCCGGAGGGGAGCAGTTTGCGGGAGACGAACCGCAACCTCGATACGATCGTGGCGCTGATCAAGGAGCATATGCAGTCGACCGGCGTCAAGCTGCTGTGGAATACGGCCAATATGTTCACGCATCCGCGCTTCGTGCACGGGGCCGGAACGACGAGCAACGCCGACGTCTACGCTTACGCGGCGGCGCAGGTCAAGAAGGGGCTAGAGGTCGGCAAGGAACTGAGTGCGGAAAATTACGTGTTCTGGGGCGGCCGCGAAGGATACGAGACGCTGCTCAATACGGATATGCGGCTGGAGCTGGACAATCTGGCCCGGCTGTACCGGATGGCGGACGATTACGCCGCGGAGATCGGCTTTAACGCCCAATTCCTGATCGAGCCGAAGCCGAAGGAGCCGACGAAGCACCAGTACGATTTCGATGCTGCGACGACAATCGCTTTCCTTCAACGCTACGGTTTGCAGGACCGCTTCAAGCTGAATCTGGAGGCCAACCATGCGACGCTTGCCGGCCATACGTTCGAGCATGAGCTGCGCGTGGCGCGCCTGCACGGCATGCTCGGCTCGCTGGACGCCAACCAAGGCGACATGCTGCTCGGCTGGGATACGGACGAATTCCCGACCGACCTGTACGCCACGACGCTGACGATGTACGAGGTGCTGCAAAACGGCGGCATCGGCCGGGGTGGCATCAATTTCGACGCCAAGGTGCGCCGCGCCTCGTTCGAGCCGGACGATCTGTTCCTGGCCCATATCGCTGGGATGGATGCTTATGCCAAAGGCTTGAAGACGGCCGCAAGGCTGATCGCGGACGGCGTCTTCGAAAGCGCAATCGAGCGCCGCTACTCCAGCTTCAAGGAAGGGATCGGGCTCGATATCGTGTCGGACAAAGCGACATTGGCCTCGCTCGAGCAGTACGCGTTCGACCACGACGACATTCGCAACGTCTCCGGTCGTCAGGAGCGGCTGAAGGCGCTGCTCAATCAATACGTGCTGGCCGCTGACTGAGGTTGCCGGTACGAAAGGGGGATTGCGTTGAAGAACTATTATGTGATCGGCATCGACCTGGGTACCAGCGCCGTGAAAGCGCTGCTTGTCGACCGGGAGGGACAGGTGCGAGGCGAGGCGACGGCCGCGTATCCGCTCATTCAGGAGCAGCCGGGCTACAATGAACAGGACCCCGAGCAATGGGTGCAAGGGACCGTCCAAGCTCTGCGAGAACTGGTGCGAGAATCCGGGCTCGCGCCCGCGGAGGTGGCGGGCATCAGCTTCTCGGGACAGATGCACGGGCTCGTGCTGCTCGATGCGGAGCGCCGCGTGCTGCGCCGGGCGATATTATGGAACGATACGCGCACGACCGCGCAATGCCGCGAGATCGGGGAAGTATTGGGCGAGAGGCTGCTCGCGGTGGCCAAAAACCGCGCGCTCGAAGGCTTTACGCTGCCCAAGCTGCTTTGGGTGCGGCAGCACGAGCCGGAGCTGTTCGCGCGGGCCGACGTCTTGCTGCTGCCGAAAGATTACGTGCGCTACCGGCTGACCGGACATATCGCTTCCGAATACTCCGATGCGGCCGGGACGCTGCTGTTGGACGTAGCGGGTAAGCGCTGGAGCCGCGAAATTGCCGACGCGTTCGGCCTGGCGGAATCGCTCTGTCCTCCACTCGTCGAGTCGCAGGCGAAGGTCGGCACGCTGCTGCCGGACATCGCCCGCGCGACAGGCCTGGCCGAGACGGTCGGCGTATACGCCGGGGGGGCGGACAATGCCTGCGGCGCGATCGGCGCGGGCATCTTGTCTCCGGGTGAAACGATGTGCAGCATCGGCACGTCCGGCGTCGTACTCTCGCATATGGACGCCAGCCCGCCGGATACCGAAGGCAAGCTGCATGTGTTCAACCACGGACAGGCGGACGCCTACTATGCGATGGGCGTCACGCTGGCGGCGGGCTACAGCCTGACCTGGTTCAAGGACACGTTCGCGCCGGATCTTTCGTTCGAGACGCTGCTGCACGGACTTGCGGACACGTCGCCGGGCGCAGGGGGCCTGCTGTTTACCCCGTATTTGGCTGGGGAGCGGACCCCGCATGCCGATGCGAGCATTCGCGCCAGTTTTATCGGCATGGACGCCTCGCACAAGCTGCCGCATTTTACGCGGGCGGTCGTGGAGGGCGTGACGTTTTCCTTGAAGGAATCGGTCGAGCTGCTGCGCGGTGCCGGCTGCGATATCCGCTCGCTGGTCTCGATCGGCGGCGGAGCGAAGAACGAGCATTGGCTGCAAATACAAGCCGACATATTCGGAGCGGACGTTCACAGGCTGGAAAGCGAGCAGGGGCCGGCGCTCGGCGCGGCGATGCTTGCGGCTTGCGGCAGCGGCTGGTTCGCTTCGCTGCGGGAATGCGCGGAGACGTTTGTCCGGCGCAGCCGCACGTACCGTCCGAGACCGGAGGAGGCGGAACGTTACGCCGGCTTGTTCCGGATCTATGAGCAGGTTTATGCAAATACGCGGCATTTAAATGAAGCGTTAGCCGAATTCCGCTCCTGAGGACCGTTCGCTTTCGGATCTGAAGCAGCGGTGTAATCATCCTTTTGCTGGATTGCCGAAGAAGCCCTTCTTTTCCCGATGACCCGGAGGGCACGGTTCACGAAGCTGACTTTTCTCTCGAAAAGTCCCGGGAGGTCATAACGATGAATGCCGTACGAGTGGGCATGGTGGGCTACAAATTTATGGGGAAGGCGCACAGTCACGCCTACCGGGATATCCCGATGTTTTTTCCGGATGCGCCGGTCCCGGTCATGCAGGCGATCTGCGGCCGCAGCGCGGAGGGAGTCGGCCGAGCGGCGGCGCAGTTCGGCTGGGCGGAGGCGGTTACCGACTGGCGGGAACTCGTCGCCCGCGACGATATCGATCTGGTGGACATTAACGCCCCGAGCGACGCGCACAAGGAAATCGCCCTCGCGGCGGCTCGGGCGGGGAAGCATCTGTTTTGCGAGAAGCCGCTCGCGCTGACGCTGGCCGATTCCAGAGACATGCTGGAGGCGGCGGAGGCGGCCGGGGTGAAGCATATGATCGGCTTCAACTACCGGTTCGCGCCTGCAGTGCAATTGGCCCGAAAGCTGATCGCCGAAGGGCGGCTCGGGCGTATCCATCATTTTCGCGCCGTCTTCCTGCAGGACTGGATCATGGACCCGGCGTTTCCGCTCGTCTGGCGTCTGGACAAAAAGGTGGCGGGCTCCGGCGCTCATGGCGACCTGGGGGCGCATCTGATCGATCTGGCGCGCTTTCTCGTCGGCGAGCTGAAGGAGGTCGTCGGCATGAGCGAGACGTTCGTCAAGGAACGGCCGCTGCCGAGCTCCATGACCGGCTTGAGCGCGCACGGCAGCGCCGACGGGGCGACCGGACCGGTGACGGTGGACGACGCGACCTTATTCCTGGCCCGCTTTGAGAGCGGCGCGCTGGGCAGCTTCGAGGCGACGCGCTTCGCCGGCGGACACCGCTGCACGAACGCGTTCGAAATTAACGGCAGCTTGGGCAGCGTGAAATTCGATTTCGAGCGGATGAACGAGCTTCAGGTGTATTTTACCGGCGACGATGCCGACGTCCAAGGGTTTCGCCGGGTGCTCGCCACCGATCCGGCCCATGCTTACGCGGAGGCTTGGTGGCCCCCGGGGCATACGATCGGCTACGAGCATACGTTTATTCACGAAATTGTCGAATTATTGAAATCGTTGCAGGAAAACCGACAGCCGGTGCCGAATTTCCACGACGGTGTGCTTTGCCAGGCGGTATTGGAAGCGGTGGAACGTTCGATCGCCGAAAAGCGATGGGTCTCCATCGATGAAATGTGAGGGGGGCGGCACCTATGGACAAACGGGCGCTGATCGTGTGGGGCGGCTGGCTCGGACATGAGCCGGAGCAGGTCGCGGGGCTGTTCCGCGGCATTCTGGAAAGCGAAGGCTTTGCGGTGGACGTATCGGATACGTTGGAAGCGTTCGCCGACGCGGAGCGGCTGAAAGCGCTTGATCTGATCGTGCCGGTATGGACGATGGGACAGATCGAGCAGGAGTGGGCGAAGCATGTCTCCTCCGCCGTTCAGGCGGGAGTCGGCTTGGCCGGCTGCCACGGCGGCATGTGCGACGCGTTCCGCACGAACGTTGACTGGCAATTCATGACCGGCGGCCAGTGGGTGGCCCATCCGGGCAACGACGGGGTCGAGTACACGGTGAACATCGCCAACAGCTCAAGTCCGATCGTGGACGGGCTGACGGATTTTACCGTCAGGAGCGAGCAATATTACTTGCACGTCGATCCGGCCGTCGAGGTGCTGGCATCGACCCGCTTTCCCGTTGCGCCCGGCCCGCATTCGCTTAACAAGGCGGTCGATATGCCAGTTGTCTGGACGAAGCGATGGGGCGTCGGCCGCGTCTATTACTGCTCGCTCGGGCATAAGGCGGATATTGTGGCCATGCCGGAGGTCGAGCTGCTGATGCGGCGAGGCTTCCTTTGGGCGGCAGACGGCAAGCGGCGCGCTGCGGAGGCGGCGCGTGCTTCTGAAAATGCCGGCTCGAAGCAAACGTACACCGGAATGGCGGATAGTCAACTATAAAAGTGGAGGGGACCTGCTTCTTATGAATAAGGTCAAAGTGGGCATTATCGGCTGCGGCAATATTAGCGCCATCTATTTCAAAAACTGCAAGCTGTACCGGGGACTCGAAGTGGTCGCCTGCGCGGATATCGACGTATCCCGGGCGCAAGCGCGCGCCGAGGAATTCGGCGTGCCGAAGGCTTGCTCCGTAGAAGAGCTGCTGGCCGATCCGGACGTCGAGATGGTGATCAACCTGACGATTCCGGCAGCCCATGCGGAGATTTGCCAGCGGGCGCTGCATGCCGGCAAGCACGTGTATGTGGAGAAGCCGCTTGCCGTGACGCGGGAAGACGGCCGCAAAACCTTGGAGCTGGCCAAAGAGAAAAACTTGCTCGTCGGCTGTGCCCCGGATACGTTCCTCGGCGGCGGCATCCAGACGAGCATCAAGCTCATTCGGGACGGCTGGATCGGCGAGCCGCTCGCGGCAACCGCCTTCATGATGGCGCGCGGTCCCGAGGGCTGGCATCCGGACCCGGTTTTCTTCTACAAACAAGGCGGCGGACCGATGTTCGATATGGGACCTTACTATTTGACGGCGCTCGTCGCCATGCTCGGACCTATCAACCGGATCGCCGGCATGACGAAGAAGAGCTTCCCCGAACGGCGCATTACGAGCCAAGCCAAATACGGCGAAATGATCCAAGTGGACATCCCGACGCACGTCGCCGGCTTGCTGGAATTCGATTCCGGCGCGATCGGCACGATCATCACGAGCTTTGACATCATGGGCGGGGCAGACTTGCCGCGCATTGAAATATACGGAAGCGAAGGCTCGCTCAGCGTGCCCGACCCGAACACGTTCGGTGGCCCTGTGAGGTTCCGCCGCAAGGGCTCGAAGGAGTGGGGCGAAATCCCGCTGACGCACGGCTTCGCGGAAAACAGCCGCAGCGTCGGCGCCCTCGACATGGCGCTGGCGATCGCCGAGAACCGGCCGCATCGGGCCAGCGGCGACCTCGCGTACCATGTGCTCGAAGCGATGCACGGCTTCCACGACGCCTCGGACCAGGCAAGCCACTACGTCATGCAAAGCAAATGCGCATCGCCCGAGCCGATGCCGCTGGATGCGGACAGCTTGTGGTTGTAAGATTGCAGAGTGACAAAACCCCGGTGCCGATTGCGGCGCCGGGGTTTTATCGCTATGATACCGCCTCCGCTAGCTTCTTTATGGGAACTACTTTTCCTGGGCCTATCCCTCCGCCATACGCTTTTCTCGCCGGTATTCGAGCGGCGTCAAGCCGGTTAGCTTACGGAACATGCGGGTGAACGAATTGGCGTTCTGGTAGCCGACCCGCGAGGCGACCTCGTGGATTTTGCAATCGGTCCCTTCCAAAAACTGCTTCGCCTTGCTTACCCGCACTTCATTCAGCAAGTCGGTAAACGTCTCGCCGCAACGGCTTTTAATGTAGCTGCACATATAGCCGCTAGATATGTTCAGCTTGCCTGCCACCGTCTCCTGCTGGATGTCCTCCCCGTAGTGCTTCTCCACATAGCTGCGCACATAATCGAGAATCGGATCTTTCTCGCTGGATTTGGCCGCAATCAGCTCCGCAGCCCGTATAATCCATGATTGTACACATTCTATGTACTCTTCCGCAGTCGCGATTTGTTTGGCCTGCTCGTAAAGAGGACGCTCTCCTTTCCATTCGCCGGCATCGATCTTTTGTGCGGCTAGCGCCATTAGCAGCTTTGAAACGATAACCTGGGCCAATTGCCGGTATGCCCAAGCGGTGCCTCCGTTGCGCTCCACCCGGGCGATGATCCGCCTGATCAGTTCAATGGCGCCTGCCGAGCTGCCGGTTTGCAGATGGGAATCGAATTCCCGCTCCTCAGCCGGGCTGAAGTGAATATCGTGGAGGCCCGGACTTGATTGCGTAATGATCTGGGTTTCGCCGTTTAACCGACGCTGGTGCAGCAGCTCCATGCCATCCTCGTACGCAGCAGTAAATTCGCTTGCGCCGCGCAATGTCGGATTCGCCGCTACGGTTAAATAATAAAAGCCGCTGTCCCGGTCGAACACCGGCTTCATTCGGTCCAGCAGTTCGTGCCATTTAACGCTGTCCTCCGGCTTGGCGAAGACGATGCTGAATAAGATGTCTTTGTCGCTCTGCGCCGTTACCGAACCGGGGAATTGCTGCTGCATCGTCAAATTTATAAACTCGACGATATAGGTCGTCAATCCTTGCTCGTCGATGTCCAGCTCGCGAAATCGACGGGTGCGCTCGATTTGAATCAGGACGAAGAAGAACGGTCTGGACGTATCGACCAAAGAATGGACGTCCTTATGATTGACGTTAATCCGTTTAACAAGGTCCAAATAGCCGTATTTCTCCAGCATCTTCGTTTTGCGCTGCAAATCTTCGCGTATCGAATCGGTCGAGACGATCATATGCTGGAGACGATCGCCGATAAGCTTGAATTCGGCGATTTTGCTGCGCAGCTGGAAGTTCGGATTCATCCTTTGGAGCGAGTGGACTAGCTTCTGGATCGGCTGCTTGAACTTGAAGCTCAAAATGATCGAGAGAATAATGCTGGATAGGACGGACAGTACCAGCAGCGAATAGAGGACGATATTTAAACGGGATATTTGCCCGGCAATATTTTCGTTCGGCACGATGTTGAGGTATGTAAGGCCGGATGCTTGACCGGCATGTTCAAATACGTAGTTGCCATTGTCAGAGAAGAAGCTGCCCGCACCGGATCGCGAAACGGGAATATGGGCTGCAACGCCGGTCAGTTCATTCGGATTGGAGCTGTATAGTAACGTACCATCGCGGTCAATGATCTGGAACAGGTCGTTTCCCGACAACGAGTAGCTGCGAAATACGGCTTCGGCATCGAGAAATGCGCCGATATAGAACGAATGATTGATTTTATGCTTGAACAGGACCGGGATATATAGGCCGGTCTCCGCTATGGATCCGTCCAATTGCTCCTTCTTGAAATGCACGGCCGGATAAATGCGGTACCGATCCGGTCCCGTGAATGGATCCGTCCAGAAGCGCTCCTCGTACATCGGGTGGACGTAATCCCGCGTGAACATGTTTTGCACGGACACTAGCCCGGTTTTGTCGATGACAAACGGCTGGTTTTGAAAGGAGACGAATACATTTTGTACATACAAATGGTTGGCTGAGGAGGAAAGAAGAGCTAATTCGTCCCTAAGTTTGTTGACGGCCGAGAAATAAACGAATTTATCGGCGGAATTGGCGACGACGGTGCCTACATTCGGATTATTGAGAAGAGGGGCGACCGCTTCCTCCAGTTTGCGGAAATGATCTTCGTAATTGGATACGGTGTAATTCATGCGCAAATCGGTGTTTTTTACAATTTCCGCACGAATATTTCCGATAAAGAAACGGAAGGCAAACATATGGAACAGGAACGGGACGGTTCCGACGATTAGAAAAGCGAGCAGCAGCTTCGTAAAAAAGCTGTTCCGGCGTACATTCCAGAACGGCGTCATAAGATCCCTCCAAAAAAACGTTTTCAACATATTACATATTATATATAATGCATGTAAAGTGCGAAACTGTTTTGTTGCCAAAAGTCATTAATTATTCCGTAATTTATATTTGTACGGCAATTTATGAATCCGCGCATGAAACGTGAGAACTTGCCGCTTCCGAATGCAGCGGGCATGAGCTAATCTGCAATTGCCGGCTAACAATTTCGGGGAGGCGATAAGACAAAGAGGGGGAAGCCGAATGGCAGTCGGTACCGTGATCAGGTTGATCGTATTGTTAATGGTAACAGCGCTGAGCGGGTGCCAGCGGATCGTTGAGACGGCAGCTATTGAACCAAGCAACGGTTCAACCGGCGAAAATCAATCCATGCGGGCTGAACGGCCGGCTCGTTCAGGCGCCGCTATCGAAATAGCTGCGCTTGGCAAGGACCGTTACGACGCTCCTATTACGCTGACGACGATTCGCACGAACGAGCCGGGTGTGCGTTTCGACGCAGGAGATTCATATGGTGACAACGAGTGGATTCGCGCTTATGAACGGGAACTCGGCATTCGTGTTAAGATGCTGTGGACCGAAGACTCCGTTCAATACAACCGCAAGCTGGACTTGCTGATCGCGTCGGGAGACATTCCGGATTTCTTCCGGGTGAACGGTACGCAATTACGCCAACTGATCGACAGCGGGTTGATCGCCGATTTGAGCGCCGTATACGCTGCCAGCGCATCGGACAAGGTGAAGAAACTATTGGAGGAAAGGGGCAAGGATCCGTTCGTATCGGCGACGGTTAACGGCAAGCTGATGGCGATCCCCTCTATGAGCATGATGACGGAAAACGCGGCCGTGCTGCACGTGCGCTCCGACTGGCTGGAGAAGCTGAATTTGTCCATGCCGGACACCCTTTCCGATGTGCTGAATATGAGCCGTGCTTTCACGACGCAGGACCCGGACGGCAATGGGATGCATGATACGTTCGGACTTGCCGTGGATCAAAATTTTACATTGGCCAACGGCTTTCTCAACGGCTTTCACGCCTACCGGGGCATATGGATCGGGTCCGGCAGCAAGCTGGCGTACAGCTCGGTCCAGCCTGAAATGAAACAGGCGCTCAGCGGCTTGCGGGATTTATATGCAGCCGGACAAATCGACCCCGATTTCGGTATGAAGGACGAATCCAAGGTGTACGAATCGATCGCTGGCGGCAAAATCGGGATGTTTTACAGTTCTCCGTTCGCCGGATCGTTTCCGCTGCAGCAGGCGAAAAAACGGAATCCTTCAATGGAATGGAAAGCGGTTCCGCTTCCTTCGGTTGACGGAAGCAGAGCGCTGCCGCAAGTGGTTCCCGGCAGCGGGTATTGGGTCGTCAACAAAGAAGTGCAGCATCCGGAGGCGATATTCCGTCTGCTCGACTTTTGGGTGGAGACGTTCTATGACAACAAGTCGGACGATCTGTATTACAAATACAACCAATCGAAGGATAACAATCCGGTATGGAAAATGAACGCAATCGCCGTAACGAAGGAATACAAAAACGTCGAGGAGAGCTTGCGGATCATTGAAGCGATTGATAAGAAAGACCGGTCGAAGCTGACCCCGGAAGACAAAGGCGTCTTGCAGCGGATCGAAAGCTATGTTACCGGCGGAGCGGTTGACGGCTGGATGTGGAATTATATGTTCAACAAAGGCGGGACGCTGTCCATTGCAGACTATTACCGGCGCAATAATTTGTACAAGCGTGAACAGTTCACTTCCATTCCGCTGCCGAATTTACAGCGTAAAAGCTCCGAGCTTGGAAAACTGGAAGCGGAAACGTTTACGAAAATCGTACTGGGCCTTATGCCTGTCGCGGATTTCGACCGGTTTGTGGAGCAGTGGAAGGCGGCTGGCGGGGATGACATTACGAATGAGGTTAACGATTGGTACAGGAACAATCAATAAGGATGCGAATGATCGGGGGATGTATAGATGGCAAGGAAGATGTTGTCGCTGTTTTGTGCGATGTCATTCGTTGCATTGGCGGCGTGCGGAGGAACGGAAAGCGGAACGGACGGAACGGGAAAGGAGGATCAATCGGGAAAGGCCGCAGGGGGGAGCTCCGCCCAAGAAGCGGTCAAGCCAAGCGAACCGGTGGAACTCGTCTTTCACACGAGTACGTCGGATACGGAGGATACGTTTAACGGGCTTTATGGAAACATGCTAAAGAAAAAATTTCCGAATTACAAAATCAAATTCGTCCAGAGCAAGCCGGGCCAGACATTGCCCGAATTGCTGGCGCAAAAGCAGCCGGTCGACGTTCTGTACCAGTCCGTCTCCTACTATCCGACGATGGTGGAAGCGTCCCAACTTCAATACGATATGACCGATCTGGCCAAAAAGCACAATGTGGATTTGAGCGCATTCATGCCAACACTCGTAGACGGGATCCGGAATTCGAACGGCGGCAAGCTGACTGCATTGCCGGTCACCAATACGGTGCAAGTGCTGTATTACAATAAAGGAATATTCGACCAGTTCGGCGTATCTTATCCGAAAGACGGAATGACTTGGGATGAAACGCTGGATATAGCCAAAAAGCTGACACGTAAAGACGGAGACAAGCAATATCTCGGCTTTGCCTCCTCTCCGGCAAACATGCTCGGCGCCAATCAGTTTTCTCTACCGTATCTGGATCCGAAGACAGAAAAGGCGACTTATCAGGATGACGGCTGGAAGAAGCTGTTCGATACTTTATATGTTGCGCCTGGAGAAGATCCCGCTTATAAAAGCCGGGTTGCCGCTTTGAAAGCGCTGCCGTACCGATTGGAGCTGACAAACTCCCAGGAGCTGGCGATGTTTGCCTTTCATTCGCAGTTTCCATTCGCCGTTCCGAAGGACGTAGAGAAAATACAGTGGGATCTCGTCTCGCTGCCTACGTTCAAGGAGAAGCCTGGCCTCGGCTCGCAAATGATTCCGTTCGTGTTCGGGGTTGCCTCGATCTCGACAAATAAAGATGCCGCGATGGAGGTGATCAAATATCTTACGTCGACGGAAGCGCAGATGCTGTTCTCGAAACAAGGCATTATGCCGGTCATTAATGACGATTCGGTAAAAAAAGCGTTCGCGCAAGAATCCCAGTTCAAGGACAAAAACTGGAAGTCGCTGTTTCTGAATCAACCGGCTCCAATGGCTCCCAAAACAAAATACCAAATTATGGTGGAGGGAGCGCTGACGAAGCAGCTGCCGGAAATCGTCACGGGAGCCGTGGATCTGAATACGGCGATGCGTACGGCGGCAGAAGCGGCGGACAAAGCAGTAGCAGACGAGAAATTGAAGCAGAAGTAAAGGGCGGGGGAGAAATCCCCCATCAGGACTGGCCGTGTTGAAAAAGAGGAAGGATGGAGAGATAACGATGACTTTATACCGCAATACGTTACGTAGAGGGTTACTGGATTTCCATATCGGGGAGGCGGTGCCGGAAATCTCCTTCGATGTCCCGCGCTATATGCGGGAAATGGCGGAGGCTGGCATGCAGACGCTCACCTTCATGACCAAGGATGCGTTCGGAACGTCCTACTACGATACAAGCATCGGACACAAGAACTCGAAGCTCCGGACGGACCTTCTTGAAGAAGCGGTACGGGAAGCGCGAAAATATGGCATCCGTCTCATCGCTTACTATAACGTCGGGCTGAACAGCTTCGTCGCGAATGCCAACCCGGATTACCGGCAGCGGGACAAGGACGGCAATGCGGTGACGAATGCGTTCGGCTACTACGATATGCTTTGTCTCAATTCCCCGTATCGGGATTATGTAGCCGCACAGCTGGCAGAAATTGCCGAGAGGTACGAGGTTGACGGTTTTTTCTTCGATATTACTTACGTATGGCCGTCCTCCTGCCATTGTGAATATTGCAAGAAATGGTATGTGGAGAAATACGGGCAGACGCCTCCGCCATCGCCCCAACCGGGGAGCGTGGAGCTGCGGCGGTGGCAGCAGTTCCAGAAAGACATACGCGCCGATTTTCTGCGTTTCATCACCGGTCGGTTAAAGCGGATTGCCCCGGGGCTGGAGATCGGCTGGAATCATGCGGGAGACTTGGCCTTTGCTCATGTCGAGCCGGATACGCTTGCCGATTACTTGACTTCCGAGTTCCACCCGCCCATTTACTTGTACGGGAGCTTGCTGGCCAAGTGGAAAAGGACGACCGGCAAGCCGTTCGAGCTGATGATGCCGAGCGAGATGGGGAGCTGGGGGGAATGGACGATGGCTCCTGCGGCCACCTTGAAAACGGCTGCAGCCATCGCTATTGCGGGAGGAGGCTCGATCAGCTTCGGACATGTGCCGATTCCGTCCGGAGCGCTCAAAGGGGCGCTGCCGCCGCCGGTCGTGGGGGCGATGAAGGAAGCGAACGAGTTTGTCCGCGAGCGGGAGGAGTGGCTGCTACACGCGGAGAGCGTTCCCGACGTGGCGGTGCTGTACGGCGTCGAGAACAGGCGGATGATCGAGTCGACATCGCTTCCGAACCATGTCGACGATGCGATGAACGGCGCGAACCGGATGCTGATCGAAGGCAATATTCATTTCGACGTCCTATCGGGGCAAAACTTGCCGAAGAAGCTGGGCGGCTATTCGGTGCTAA
Organism: Paenibacillus hodogayensis; assembly: GCF_039536325.1. Classification (NCBI taxonomy): domain Bacteria; kingdom Bacillati; phylum Bacillota; class Bacilli; order Caryophanales; family Paenibacillaceae; genus Paenibacillus; species Paenibacillus hodogayensis. The sequence continues at coordinate 245,797 of NZ_BAAAYO010000010.1, read as the reverse complement.
TCATGCCGGATCAAGCCTATGTCACGCCGGAGGTCGAAGAAGCCGTACGCGGGTTCGTACACGGAGGCGGCTTGCTGATCGCGAGCCAACGGACGTCTTTGTACGGTGAAGACGGGATTCGCAAAGCAAACTTCGGCCTGGCCGACGTGTTTGGTGTCGATTTCGACGATACGTCCCGGTACAGCGTTGCTTATTTGGCCGACTTTGCCGGCGAGCATTTTGCCGACGTTCCCGATATGCCCGTGCTCGTCAAAGGGGTGAGCGCGCCGGTTTTGCGCGTACGCCTTGCCGCGGAAGCGCGAGCGGTGTCCGCCTTCATGGAGCCCGCGATGGAGTCGAAGACGTACCGTCACGTGTATCACCAGCATGCGCATCCGGCGATCCGGACGGACGATCCGGCGATAACGGTACATCCATTCGGCAAAGGGGCTTGCGTCTACATAGCCGCGCCGGTCGAAGCATCGTTTTGGCGCACAGGCTCTCCTTGGCTTCGCCGCATTTATATGGATTGTCTCAAGCTGCTTCGTCCGGAACCGCTGCTTGAGGTCGAAGCGCCGATTGGGATTGAAGTCAATTTGATGCGCCAAGGAACGCGGCTGATCGTCCATCTTGTACAGGTGCGCGAGGAGAAAGCCGGCGGCTCGAAAACATTTATTGAAGAAATATGGCCGGTATTTAATATCCGGGTCAAAATCCGCGCCAAGCCGCAGTCGGCTTATTTGGCTCCGGACCGTCAGCCGCTCGCGCTGGTAGAGGAGGGAGACGGCGTCTCGCTCATCGTTCCCGAGGTCGGCCTGCATGCGATGGTCGTTCTGGAGGGCTGCTGACGCGCCGGCGGAAGCGGTCTCGATTCAGCACGACAACGAAAGCCGCGCACCCTTTGCGAAGGATGCGCGGCTTGTTTCGGTTGCGTCGTCATCGGAACGACGTGAAGCCCGGATAGACGTTTTCTTATTGCAGGGACGACTTCATGGCATAAGCGACCATGCCGATCAGATACGAAAGCCCGGTCGCGCTGACGAACTCATTGACATAGAAGGCGATGCGCGGGCTAAGCCCGAACTGCTTTTCTTTGCCGGCCTCCTTAAGCTTGTTCAAATATTGCTCCTTGCGGCCTTTATACGAACGCAGCATGAACGAGCAGAAGACGATCCCCCACAAGACGGCCGCGACGAATACAATCGACAACGACGCATTGAAATAACCGATGATAATGCCGGCAATGATATGGATTTTCAACTCTAAAGCCCCCCGAACTCGAAGTATACCTTTCCATTATAGCATAGCGGCCGAGATTCGCACGAAAGCAGCTGTCGACGTAGGCAACCGCACTAGAAGCAGGTAGGCGTTTGGATAGAAGGCCCAGCCAACATTTGTTTTGGCATTCAGTCCCATTTGGTCGACGTATTTGGGAAACTTTTTCCTTGCTGTATCGTCTACATAGTATATATACCAAGCGGTATGCAAAAAGGCAGGTCATCCTTCCCGTACCAGCGGGGACGAGTGTCAATGTCTATACGGACGGGAGAGGCGGAACACGATTGACGAAAAAAACGGTGCATACCCAGCAGGCAAAACGGAAAACCGGCCCGGCGAATTCGCTGGATGTCGCAAAGCGGGAGGGACGCGTGCTGCGTCGGCTATTGCCGGTCTCGCTGCTGCTCGCCTCCTCTTGGACGATGGCCGTATCCGCGGCTGCGGCCGATGTCAAAGCCGACAGCTTCGCGGAGACGGCTTCCAAAACAGCCGATGAGGCTGTATGGCCATGGACCGACGGACGTCCGGCGCTGCCTGTCGAGGGCTTCGACCTGGAACCGAGAGCGGTGTTTCGGGATATGAACGTTCAGCCCATCCCGGTCAAGCTGGTCAACGGCACGATGATGGCGCCTGGACGTGCTCTGCTGGAGAGCTACGGTTTTCGCCTAGCTGAAGGAGAGTCGCGTCCGGGCGAGCTGCGCGCGGTCCGCCCAAGCGGCGGAACATGGACGCTGCATGCCGGAGAGGCGACTCTGGATACCGGCGACGGGAAGATGATTGCGCTCCCCGAGCCGCCTTATTTGGAGGCAGGCTCGCTCTGGATACCGCTGCGGGCTCCGTCCGAGGCGCACGGTCTCAAGGTCAGCTGGACGGAGGAGAATAGGACGGCGACAGTACAGGACCCGAATGCGCCGCTTCGCTTCACCGTCGCTACCCGGGCGGATTATGGGAACGTCCAACTCTCGGAACGGCTAGCCGCTTATATGAAGACGGAATGGAAGGCCGATCCCAGTCTCATCTTGATCCCGCCCGAGAACTACACGCCAAAAGCGCATACGATGATCGCCGCCGGTGCTCCGGCCGATCTGATGCTGCTTGCCCAGCCGTATCTGCTGGGGGAAGAGCTGTTTATAAGCGTGGCCAGCGATCTGACCGATCTGCTCGGCCGGTTTCCACGGCTGAAGGCGTTGGCGGAAGGAGAGTCGCCATCCGTACGCACGATTGGCGGACGTATTTACGGCATTCCGCGGCTGGGCAATGTGCATGACGCGCCGTTTCCGGCTTTACGCCAGGACTGGCTCGACAAGCTGGGACTGAAAACGCCGGAAACGATGGACGAGTTGTACCAAACGTTGGTTCGTTTCGTGAAATACGATCCTGACGGCGACGGCCGGGACAATACGATCGGTTTGAGCGGCACCGTCAGCGATTACGACCTTGGAACGCTGCAATGGGTCGAACAGTCTTTTACCGGCTCACCCGACCGGTTTGTCGTGGAGAACGGTCGGGTGATCGATACCGTGGCCGGCAGCGGCGAATGGAAAGCGCTGCAATGGCTGGCCAACGCCTACAAGGACGGGCTGATTGACAAGGAATTTGCGATCATAAGCAAAGAGCAGTTGAACGGCCGATTGAGCCAGGGGCGCACCGGCATGGCGGCCATGCGTCCGGAGGAGGCGGCCAAGCTCACGACGGACGGGAGTGCGGCCGCAGGCCAGTTGCAGGAGTGGACCCCTCTGCCGGCGCTGCAAAGGGAAGGTTCGACGGAACGGTTCGCCCCTTGGAGCAAGGAAGGGGCCGGGCTGTATATCATCCCCCGCACCGTTTCGTCCGACAAGGCGGTGCGTTTGCTGGAATGGCTCGACCGCGGTCTGGAGCAATCCCGCTCTGGCCAATGGAGCTCCGTACCCGGGGTGACGGAGGACGATCTGGTGGTGGCGGACAGCGTATTCGGCAAAGAGTCGGCCATCGGAGGCTCTGGTTCGTTTGAGAAGCTGCGGCCGCAAGTCCGGTCCGTTTACGAGAAGGTTATTGCCTCTTGGGACAAGGTCAGTTATGCCGGCAGCCTGTCTTCGACCGTCTCCGCTGCGAGCGCTCAAGGGGAGTACACCGAGATGAACCGCAAGCTCAATCAGGTGAAGATTAAGGCGATTATGGGCGGCATCACGTTGGAGCAGTGGAACGCCTATATAGCCGAGATGCAGGCCTCGGAGCCGTATAAGGCGATGATGGCGCAGTTGAACGCGGCCGCACGCTAACGGCCAGCGGTTGCCTGCCTGAGGCAGGCTGGCCGGCTTGAAGCCCGTTCAGGTTACGCGCGCTGTAGGGACGAGGTCCGCGTTAGGCTCCATAAGGTCAGCTTTTTTATTTCGATATCAGCCGGATGGCCGACACAGCACGACCCGCTTGCAGCGCAAGCGGGTCTTCTTTGTTTTCGGGACCATATCCCAAGGGAAGGGGAACTTAATAAAATAGTAAAAAAAACGTTCGGCAGGCAGGGATTTTCATTTTTATGTCAAAATGTTTTCTCCATACACTACATTCCGAACTATAAGAGGGATGACAAGAGAATGGCAAATTTTTTAGAACATGTCGGCCATATGCATGCGGCATTGCTGGAGTCGTTCATGACTTATACAAGCGATGGCATCGTTGTTGTCGATTTGGACGGAAAAGTGCTGGAGGTTAACCGCGCTTTCGAGACGCTGCACGGCTGGACCCGGGAAGAGGCGATCGGCATGCTGCTGCCGATGACGCCCGCGCATATGCACGACGAGGTCCGTCAGCTGTACGGCGAAGTTGCGGCAGGACGCGATGTAAACGGTTACGAGACCGTGAAGTTGAAAAAAGACGGCAGCTGGTTTCACGCCAGCGTGACGCTGTCGCCGATCAAGGACGACTTGGGGCGGGTCATCGCCTTGATCGGCGTGGAGAGGGATATAACGGCGCAGAAAAGGGCAGAGACAGATTTGGCGAAAAGCGAGGAACGGTACCGCATGCTGGTCGAGCTGTCGCCGGAGCCGATTATCGGGCTGGACGATTACGAAGTGTACTACGCCAATCCGGCGGCCGTCAGTCTGCTGGGCGCGCAGTCGATGCAGGAGGTGAACGGCCGCTGCTTCCTCGATTTTATCGGTTCGGAGCATGCGGTCGATCTGGCGGCGTATATCGAGCATTTGCTCGGCTCGGAGCAGTCGTCGGACGTCATGCCGATGAAGCTCGTGCGGCTGGATCATACATGCCTCGACGTGGAAGTGAAGGTGGTGCCGCTCGCTTCGCGCGGCAGCTCGTCGATGCAGCTGCTGCTCCGGGATGTTTCTCAGCGGCGCTCGTCGGAGGCGTCTCTGCTGGAGACGGAGATGCTGTACGAATGCCTGGTTGAGAACGCTATGACCGGCGTCTACCTATACCAGGAAGACAAAATCGTGTACGCCAACCCGTATCTGTGCCGTCTATTCGGATACGGGCATGACGAAGCGCTGCGGCTGGGACTGGAGACGATTATCGTTGCAGAGGACTGGGCGGCGCTGCAGAGCATCGCTTCGCGGACCTTGGAAGGGAGGTTGTCGGCTTTTCCTTTTTCGGTAAGGGGGATGAAGAAGGACGGCACACTCGTTTATATGGAAGGTCTCGTGACGTCAACGAAATATAAAGGAAAACCGTCGCTGCTCGGCACGTTCCAAGACATGACCTACAAGAACGACGCCGAGGAGGCCCTGCGCGAAAGCGCCCAGCGATACCAGCGGCTCATCAAGTTTTTGCCGGAGCCGATCGTCGTCAGCGACGAGGGCGTGGTGCTGTATGCCAATAAATCCGCGATGAAGCTGTTCCGCGCCGGTGAAGAAGGCGAGCTTGTAGGCAAAAGCCTGTTTCATTTTATTCAAGCCGATCACCACAAGCCGGTCAAAAAAATATTGCGCAAGGTGTTGACGACCGACGAGCCTTCGCAATTCCAGGAAATTCAGATTGTCTGCTCCGACGGGGAGCCCATCGAGGCGGAGATGTCCAGCATCCGGATTCATCATTATATGGGCAAGACGGTGACGGTGAGCGTGCTGCGCGACGTGACCGACCGCAAGCAGGCCGAGGAGATGCTGATCCGCTCGGAGAAGCTGTCGATCGTGGGGCAGTTGGCGGCCGGGCTGGCGCATGAAATACGCAACCCGCTGACGTCGCTTAAAGGGTTCACGCAGCTGCTGAAGTCGCGAAGCAAGGACGACGCGTTTTACTTCGACACGATGCTGACAGAGCTGGAGCGGATCAATCTGATCGTTAACGATTTCATGACGCTGGCGAAGCCGCAGCTGTCCCAGTTCGGCTACGGAAACGTGAACGGGATGCTGGAGCACGTCATTTCGATTTTGAGCCACCAGGCGATTATGATGAATGTCGCTCTGATCTCGAAGGCGCACAAGGCGCTGCCGGACATTTATTGCGACGAGAACCAGTTGAAGCAGGTGTTTATCAATCTGATCAAAAACGCCATCGAAGCGATGCCGAAAGGGGGCAATGTGACCATAACCGCGGAACAGACGAATTCCGAGCAGCTGCGCATTCGCATCAGGGACCAAGGGGAGGGAATTCCGGACACCATCGCCAATAAGCTGGGGGAGCCGTTTCTGACGACCAAATCGAACGGAACCGGACTCGGGCTTATGATCAGCTACCGCATTGTGGAACAGCATCACGGCTCGATGACGATCAAGAGCAGCGAGAACAAAGGAACGACGATCGAGCTGCTGCTGCCGGTCCACGGCGAGCCGCTCAACAAAACGCCGACTGCCCATATCGGCTAAGCGCTATCGCACGAGTAAGGGAAGCAGCCGCTTGACGTCTGGGTGACGTGAAGCCGGTTGCTTCCTTTTTGTCCTTTTTATACAAGCGCTTTTGAAAAAAAGTGCATATTGTATTAAATTCATCTATCGTTTTATCCCCATTCTGCCGTGTATACTGAAGAAGGAACGATAAATAAATGCATAAACAGCAGGATAGGGAGCGGAAGCATGGGGAGCGAACGTACCGATTTTGATGTAATCGTAGCAGGGGGAGGCCCCGCCGGAATCGCTGCCGCCGTCGCTTCGGCGCGCGAAGGAGCGAGAACGCTGCTGGTTGAGCGTTACGGTTTTCTCGGCGGTGCGGGGACCGCGATGATGGTCAATCCGTGGATGTCCTACCGCGCGGGGAAAGGCGGGGTGCAGCTTATATTCGGGGTGCTGCAGGAGCTGATCGATGGAATGACCGAGATGGGCATGTACGGGCATCGGCTTGTCCCGAACGCTTTCGATCCGGAAGCGTTGAAAGTGGTAGCGGAACGGCTTTGTCTGGAGGCGGGGGTAACCTTGTTGTACCATACGTTTCTGGCCGGTGTGCACATGTCCGACGATGGCAGGACGATCCGTTCGCTGCAATTGGCCAACAAGGCCGGTCTCGTGGAGATGAGCGCGCGGATGTACGTGGACGCGACGGGAGACGCGGATTTGGCCGCGATGGCCGGTGCGGTCGTAGAGAAGGGCAGGGAAGTGGACAGCAACTGCCAGCCGATGACGCTTAATTTCCGTATGGCCGATGTCGATTTGCAGCGCATCCCGGACAAAAACGAAATAACGCGCCTTTACTTGGCCGCGAAGGAGCGGGGAGAGGTAGACTGTCCGCGCGAGGACGTGCTGTGGTTTTATGCCAACCAGCCGGACGTTTTGCATTTTAATACGACCCGGGTCATTTTGAAGGACGCGACGGATCCGTGGCAATTGACCGAAGCGGAAATCGAGGGCAGACGTCAAGTGCAGCAGCTCGTTCGCTTTTTGCAAAAAGACGTCAAAGGATTTGAAAACGCTTACCTCCAAACGACAGCGCCGCAAATCGGCGTCCGCGAATCGCGCAGGGTGATCGGGGAGCATGTGCTGACGGCGGAGGAGCTGCTTGCGGCATGCAAGTTCGACGACTGCATCGCCCGCGGGGCGTATCCGGTCGACATTCATAACCCGACCGGCAGCGGAACGGTCATCCAAAGCTTGAAGCTGGGGGAATGGTACGACATTCCGCTTCGCTCGCTGATCCCGCTGAAGCTCGATAATCTGCTCGTCGGCGGCCGGCCGATATCCGCCACTCACGAGGCCCATTCCGCGATCCGCGTACAGCCGATCGCCATGGCTGTCGGTCAGGCGGCCGGCACCGCGGCAGCTTTATGCGCGCGAAGCGGCGTAACGCCGCGCGCGATTCCGGCGCGAGAGGTGCGGCAGTCGTTAACGAAGCAGGGTGCATTGCCGGATGGAGAGTAAGACTGCCTATAAGAGAGAGGATGATAACGTATGTTTCAAAGGGGTTGGCATCGTATTGGCTTAATCGCGATGACGGGGGTCGTCGTGTGGGCGACGGCGGGATGCGGCAATTCCGCGCCGCCGGCCGAAGCCGGCAAGGAGGGAAGCGCAGGAGCGCCGCCCGCTCCGGTGACGTTGAACTTTTTTACGCACGGCAATTCGATGGTGCTGGCGGAAACGATCGAGACGCTCGTGCGCCAGAAATTTCCGCATATTACGATTAGGACGACGAAGGATGGCAAAGGCACGACGATCTTCGACGTGCTGAACGCCGGCCAGACGCCAGACTTGATCTCTTATTCGCTCGGCAGCGTGCAGGATTTGAGAACGCTTCGTCTGCTCAGCGACTTGACGCCGCTTATTCAGCAGCACAAATTCGATTTGAACCGTCTCGTACCCGGAGCGGTCGAGGCTGCGAAAGCGTTTTCCGACAAAGGCGAACTGCTGCTCATGCCGTTCGAGTTGAACAACAATGCGATTTATTACAACAAGACGATATTCGACAAGTTCGGTGTTTCCTACCCGCAGGACGGCATGACGTGGGAGCAACTGCTCGACTTGGCCAAAAAGGTGACGAGAACCGATGGCGGCGTTTCTTACAAAGGATTTCAGTATAGCGCGCTGAATCTGGTGTATAAGGATCAGTTGGCGCTAGGCTTCGTCGATCCGAAGACGAACAAGGCGGCCGTTAACAATGATGCTTGGAAACGCTGGCTGGACGTCATGACATCTTTCTACAAAATCGACGGCAACGCCCAGGCGGGCGACGAGAAGGCCAACTTCCTGAAAAACCAGACCGTGGCGATGCGCACCGGGCCGAACTATTTGACCGAGCTGCCGGCGGCCATGGATGCCGGACTGAACGTCGATTTCGCCGCGCTGCCCCGCTTCGAGGGGATGAGTGCCGTAAGCTCGCAAATGAACGCGCCGTTTTATGTCATTCCGCCTTCTACCCCGCACAAGGATGAGGCGTTCCAGGTAATCGCTTACCTGCTGTCTGACGAAGTGCAGACGCTGATGGCGCGCCAGGGCCGTATCCCGATTGTGAAGGAGGAGAGCGTTCGCAAGGAATATGCCAAAGATTTGAAAGGAATGGATGGGAAAAACCTGGCCGCCTTTTTCCAGGACGCGATTGCAAAGCCGGCTCCGTCGACACCCTATGACGGTCAGGCGAAGTCGATCTTTACGAATGCCGCTCTTGTTCCGGTGTACCAGGGCAAAGCAGATATCAATACCGCTCTGCGCGAAGCGGAGGAGCAGATCAACAAATTTATCGAGGCGGAGCAGAAAAAGTAAAGCATTTCGCGGCAGTTGGTTACCTCCCTGACGGCGGCGTCCGGTCTCTTTCGCGGCAGCCGGGACAGCCGGAACATCATTGTGCGCAGGTGCGGAGCCATGTAGGCGGGGGAACCTTGCTTGGACGTTGACGTTTGTCAGCGTCCTTTCTTTCATTTTCCTTTGCAGCCCGCGTTTTGACCCCTTGTCCGGCAGCCGCGGCTGGGATACGATGGAGGACAAAGCGGCTTGCGCGGTTCATGCCGCATACTTCGACCTCAAGGGAAAGGGGAGACCGGCGATGCTTATTCATCCAATCAATCTGATCAGCAACAGCTACTGGAAGGAAAAGCAGTCTTTCGTGCAGTCGTATGAGCGGGAGCGATGCTGGATCATGATCGCCGTCGAAGCGGGCCGGTTTCGTTTCACGGTGGACGGGATAGACGGAGAGGCCGGCTCCGGGGATATGGTGCTCTGCCCGCCTTACGTCGATTTTTACCGGGAAACGATCTCGCCTTTGTCTTTTTTCTATATCAAGTTTTATTATGCGGGGGTGGAGGACGGCGAAGAGCAGCGGCTCGTGGAGCAGTTGCGCCGTTTGTTCGGTTTCAAGCTCGTCTCTCCGGAACGGGATCGCATCTTCAACGACTATCGGCACCTGCTCCGGGCGAGCCGAATGAGCCGTCTGGATCATCTGCGCTGGGCGAGCCATTTCGTGTACGATCTATGGCTCTTGTTTTGCATGGAGGCGGAGGCGCTCGGGCAATTCGGCAGCGGCGCAGCCAGCGATCCGCTTATGAAAGAAGCGAAGGAGCTGATCGAGCGCCATGCGTTTCGCGACGTGCAGATGCAGGACATCATCGAGTATATCGGCATCAGCGGGGTTCAATTTACGCGGCGCTTCCAAGCGGCTTTTGGCATGCCGCCCTCCAAGTACTTGTACGCGATCCGCATGGAGAAGGCGAAGTCGCTGCTCGTGCAGACGAATTATTCGATCGATCGGATAGCCAGGCAGTGCGGCTACGAGAACGGCTTGTATTTCAGCCGCATGTTTACGAAATATTTCAGAATGAATCCTTCCCGCTACCGTAAAGTTCACGCGCTGCCTTCGCCGTAAAACAGCCGCTCCCCGCGCTAGCGCGCAGGAAGCGGCCTTTTGCGTTGCCGTCATCTTCCGTCCAAACCACGACCGGTTCATCCCCCGACCGCCGCTTATGGCTGTTCTAGTACAAAGTCAGACCTTAAACGGTATCCTTGGAATGGACCCAATCCCTTGTACCCCAAGGGATCAAGCCTCCAGGAATACACAGAATTAGCTCTGACTTTGTACTATTTCAAGGTATGTCCCCGCAATATGCCGGAGCCGATCAATCTCGTCGTAATAGTAATAGGTTACGAGGACGCGGCCGTCGTCCAGCTGGACGGAGCTCGTATAGCCGATATCCACGCCGGGGCCGTCTTCGCGAAGAACCGTCTCCGCAGCGGTACCCAGATCCGCGCATTCTGCATCGAGCGCGATGGCCCGGATGCCGTAAGGCTCGTACCGGTAGCCGTACGTCAGCAGGACGCGGCCGTCCCGCAGGGGCAGCAGATGGAACGGGCTCGGCGAATAAATATCGTGCCGGCGAGGCTCGCTCCAGGTATGTCCCCCGTCCAGCGATTCGGCCGTGTACAGCGGCGATCTCGTCTTCTCCTCGTTTGCGGACGCGACCTTCTTCCGGCTGCGGGTAAACAGAATCAGCTTGCCGGACGGAGCCCTGTACAGGGTCGGCTCGTGAAAATGATGACCGTCCATGCCCGGAATCGTCGCCAGCCGCGTCCACGTCAGACCGCGGTCGGCGGTGCGGCCGATCACCACATTGGACGTGCCGTCCTCTTCTCCGTATAGCGGGGCGAGAATCGCGCCGTCGTCGGTCTCCAGACAATTGCCGCGCAGCGCCATATCGGGAATCGACACGGCGATCGGACGATCCCACGTCCGTCCCCCGTCGGCCGAGCGCAGCGTATAGCAGCCTACGTTGCGCGCCGCCCAATGGCCGAGCACGTTGTGCCACATGCCGGAATCGCGGCTCGGCGCCTCGTCCCGCTCGTACACTTTCCACATGAAGCAGGTGGCGAACAGGCTGCCGTCGCCAAGCACGTTCAGGAACGGGTCCTGGACGCCGTAGAAGAAGTCGTCCCACAGAATGTCGGCCGTCCCGCTCCACGACACCCCGTCGCGAGTTGAAATGGTAACCGCCTTGGAGGAGGTGTCGACATGGGTGACGGAGCCATATGCGTCCTGACGTTCCGGCGCTTGGCGGAAGCCGAGCAGGAAGGAGCCGTCGTTCAGTTTGACGACGCTCGGAAAGCTGTTGTACTGTTTGTCTTTGTACAAAACGGTATGCCCGATAATGCGAATGGCGCTCATAGTAAGCCGTCTCCTTTCGATCGGATCGGTTCAGCCTTTGACCGACCCGATCATCGCCCCTTTGACGAAATATTTTTGAATAAACGGATACACGACCACGATGGGCAGCGTGCATACGATAATAACCGCGGACTTGAGCGTTTGCGGCGGAGGCAGCGCCTCGACGAGCTGGTCGTGCGGCATATCCGATTGGGCCATCAGGCCGCTCAGCAGGATGTTGCGCATGACCATCTGGACCGGCATCTTCGCTTGGTCGTCGATATAGATGGCCGCATCGAACCAGGCGTTCCAATGACCGACGGCGTAGAACAGCCCGATCGTGGCAAACGACGGCAGTGATACGGGCAGGATGATCCGCCACAAAATCGTAAACGCATTGGCTCCGTCCACGACGGCCGATTCCTCCAGCTCCGGGGGAATGTTGAGAAAAAATGTGCGCATGATGAACATGTTCCACGCGCTTACGAGACCGGGCAGCACGAGCACCCAGACGGAGTTGCGCAGGCCCATGGCGTCGATCAGCATGAAGGACGGGACCAGCCCGCCGCTGAAAATCATCGTAACGAAGATGAACGTGACGATTCCGTTGCGGCCGGGCAGCGTCCGCTTGGCCAGCCCGTAGGCGAGCATGGCGGTTACAACCAAGTTGAGCGTCGTGCCGACTGCGACGCGAAACAGCGTCACCTGGTAGGCGCCGAGCAGCGCCGACGACTTGCTGAAAATCAGCTTGTAGGCGGACAGGTCGAACGTTTGCGGAACGAGAATGAATGCGCCCCGTCTTGCCGATTCGGCTTCGCTGACGAACGAGGTGGAGAGCACCATCAGGAACGGGATCAGGAACGCCAGGCTGACAACGACGAGCAGGACGGCGTTCACCGCATGGAATACGGTTTCGCTTTTCGTGCGGGCATAGGGATGCATGACGCGTTCCTCCTTACCATATGCCGGTCTGGTTCAGCCGCCGGGCGATCCAGTTGGCGCCTACGATCAGGCACATAGCCAGCACGTTTTTGAAAATGCCGACCGCAGCCGCGTACGAATATTGCATCTGGATCAAGCCTTCGCGGTAGACGTAGGTATCGATAATGTCGCCGACCTGATAGACGGAGGGCGAGTAGAGCAGCATGATCTGCTCGAAGCCGGCGTTCAGCAAGCCGCCGATATTGAAAATAAGCAGAATGACCATGACGGGTACGATGCCTGGCAGCGTAATGTGCCAGATTTGACGCCGCTTGCCAGCCCCGTCGATGACGGCCGCCTCATACAGCTGCGGGTCGATGCCGGTCATGGCGGCCAAGTACAGGATGCTCCCCCAGCCGACGCCCTGCCAGATGTGGGCGATGACGAGAATGCTCCGGAAGTAATGGGCGTCCCCGAGAAAGTTGACCGGCTCCCCGCCGAACAGGCGAACGATTTCATTGACAAGCCCTCCGTTGGTCGTCAGCAGATGCATGACCAGTCCTGAGACGACCACCATCGAGATGAAATGGGGCAAATACGAGATCGTCTGCACGGTTTTGCGGAACCAGCGCGTACGCGCCTCGTTGATCATCAGAGCGAGCAGTATCGGCGCGGGAAAGCCGAACAGCAGCTTGTAGAAGCTGATGATCACCGTGTTGCCGAGCACGTTCCAGAAATAATACGAATCGAAAAACCGCCGGAAATGCTTCAAGCCGACCCATTCGCCGTGCAAAATCCCGTGAATGCCCTCGAACGGGGCCACGTCCTTGAAGGCGATGATAACGCCGAACATAGGCAAATAGTCGAAGATCAGAAAGTACAGCAAGCCGGGTAAAATAAGCCAGTAATAAAATTTGTGCAGCCGGATTCGGTTCCAAAGCGGCGAGCGTTTCCGCGCCGCGGGACGTACCGTTCGTACCGCCTGCGCCTGCTCCATATCCAAGCTAGAAGTCGCCTCCCTGGAGTATAGTAGGGAGCGCTTGCGCTCCCGGCGAAATTATTTTTTGGCGACGAAGCCGTTGTATTGGCGCGTCATTTCGTCGATCCATTTGCCGAGCCCGGCCTTCTGAAGCTCGTCGACAAACTTGTCGTACTCGGCCAGCGGGCGCGCGCCCATGATGAACTTGACCGTCTCCTCGTTGATCAGGCGGGTAATGTCGCCCGCATTCGGAACCTTCTCGGCCAGCTCCTTCCGGTCATAAATGAACCCGGAATCAAGCGGCCGTTTGGCATTCTCGAACTTGAACATTTCGGTATTGAAATAGTCGGTCATCATCGCCGTCTCCGGAGAAAACGTCGATACGTTGTTGTTCAGGTCCACCAGGTTCGCCATGGCGAATTCCGAGCCGTACGGCTGGTCGGACTTGGTCAGCTCGTAGACGAGCTTGGAGCGGTCCGTCCATTTCCAATCCTCGCCCTCAACGCCGCGGATAGCCGTCATCCAGTTGCTGATATCCGCATAGTTCCAGTCGTAGAATTTGATAACCGCCTCCGGATTGGCGGCTTTCCGCGATATGAGAATCGCATAGGAGCTGAAGGCGGTGGACGTCTGCAGCTTGCCCTTCGGGCCGGTAATGCCTTTGGCGATCTGGTGGTCCATCTCCGGGAACGACGGCGTGAGCTTCGGCTGATTCAGCGTGACGCGGCTGTACCATTTCGCCGTAACGCCTACCCGATTCGTCTTGAGCAGCTCCGGCGCGTCGTCCTTCGTGAAGGCTTCCTTGTCGATATAGCCGTTTTTGTACCAGTCGGCCATTTTGGCCAAAAAATCTTTGTAGCCGGGATGCAGCTCGATCGGCTTCAATTTCTTGTCTGCGGGATCGAGGTAATTGCTGTATCCGCTTTCATTATCGATAAAACCGCCGAGAATGGCATAGCGCAAGCCCGACAGATCGGTGGCGAGCGGGATCGTATCCGCTTTTCCGTTGCCGTCCGGATCGCGTTCTTTAAACGCTTTCAAGACCGCCTCCAATTCGTCCAGATTTTTGGGCATTTGCAGCCCGAGCTTTTTCAGCCAATCGCCGCGGACGTAGATCGGGTAGGCGACGTAAGCGCGGGAGCCGGGAATGCCCCATATTTTGCCGTCCTTGTCGGTTACGCTTCGCCATTCCTCGGGAGTGAATACTTTCTTCAGGTTCTGCCCGTATTTGTCCAGCAGCTCGTTGAGCGGGACGATCATGTTTTTGGGCGCGTACTCGTCCCAAGAGCCGAGGAACGTGTCGATCGACTCGGAGGAGGACAGCAGCAGGTTCAGCTTGTCTTTGTCCGCGCCTTTGGGCGGGATGATGGCGATCGGATCGATGCCGACCTTTTGCCGGACCAGCTCCTGCATCTTCTTCAGCTTCTGCGGGTCGCTGCCCTGCGGGGAAGTGCCCATCAGCGTTCCGTTATTGGAATAAAAGTAAACTTTCGGCAGCGCCGCCGGCGCTGTCGCTCCTTGCTCCGGCTGGGCGGCCGGCGCCGTGCTGCTGCCCCCCGAGCAGCCCGCCAGCAGAACGGACAAGGCTAACGCGGCCGTCATCCAAAGTGCAATCGTTTTCAAAGGAATCTTCACGCTTAAACCCCTCTTTTCCCCGAAATCGGATTCTCTTGTTCAGGTGTCTGGTGCGCACCGTCTTCACCCGGTCTTCACCATAGCACAGGCGGCACTTTGCCGGAACGATACGATTTCCGAATAAGCCGCATTTTTTTGTCAAAAGCAAAAAAATACGGTGTACGCCATGTTTTGGCGGTAAGTCGCGGCCGTCCGGGCGACATAGGCTCAAGCGGCGGCAGAGTGCGGCTGGCGTGTCCTCCCGATCCTCCAATGCTAGTCCGCCGCCGGAGGATTCCTTAAACGGCCGCAGCAGGAATCGCATCCGACCCGAAAGACGAGCGGACCCTTTGGGGTTTCTGGGCTCAGCCGTCTTTGCGGAGCCGCCATTCTGGCACACATGCACTAGCCGCGGGCGCCGGCGCTTCGTTAGCCGGATCAGAGATGAAGTTTGCGGTACACTCCGGGCGTGACTCCGGCATGCTCCTTGAATACGCGGGTAAAGTAGTAGCCGTTCGGATATCCGACGCGCCTGCCGATTTCATTGATCTTCAGCTCCGGCTGCCGGAGCAGCTCCTTGCTTTTCTCGATGCGCAGCGCGGTTACATAGTCCACGAACGATTGGCCGGTCATCTGCTTGAACAGCCGGCTGACATAGGCGGGACTGAGCCCGAGGCTGTCGGATACGGTCTGCAGCGATACGTCGTTGGCGTATTCCCGGTCGAGCAGCTGCTTGATGCGGCCGGCATGTCCGTGCGCATGGGAGTTCAACTCCTGCCGCATCGCTTCCCCCAATTCCGCGATGAACGTCTCGAACCATCCGTCGATGGCCGACAACGAACGCTGACCGACGAGACTTTGGTAAGGACTGGCGTCCTTGAAAAAGCTTTGCATATCGAAGCCGGTCTGGCCTGCGGCGTCGATGATATCGTTCAGCAGCCTGACGAACAGCGGGACGATCTGGTTGTAGTGCAGCAGCTTGCCGTTGCGGCGGATATCGTCGGCGATGTCGCGGTAAGCGGCTGCGGCTTTGTCCGGCTGGCCGGATTTCACGTAGCCGCACAGCAGCTCGGATTGGGTCGCCGATATCGTATAATGGCGGCTTTGCCGGTCCGCCTCCACGTCTTCGCTCCAGATCATCTGGCCGCTTCCCCAAACGATCCGGTATTTCAACGCTTCCTCGGCCTCCTCGTAAGCCCTAGGCAGATCGGCTGCCGACTCGCAGTAACGGCTTACGCCGATGGTGATCGGCATGCCGAGCGCAAGCTCCAATTCCTCGATCAGAGCGAGTCCGATCTCGCCGGGAAAGGCGCGCGAACGGTCGCTGCCGCATCCCGCCAGAACGGCGATCTTGTCCGTATCGACCTCGACGGTGGCGAAGGCGGTGCCGGTTAGCGCTCCGGCGGACGATAGCGCCTCCATCAAGCGGAGCATATGGACGTAGCCTTCGGCTTGTCCTCCGGAGCCTTCGTCGGGCGGCTCGCAGGCGATCAGGAGGATGCGCAGACCGGTAAGCGGCACGCCGGCCTGCAGCTGCTCGACCTTGTCCGCGATGTCTTCGGGCGTATAGCCGTTCGGCCGCAGCAAGGACAGCTTAAATCGCTCGCGATAGTAAGGGAGGCTTTCCTCCAGCTTGTCGCGGAAATAATTGCGTTCGGTCAAGGCGAACGAAAACGGGCGATACAGCCGGTTGGACGACAGCACGGCTACGAGAACCGCGATCGCGACAAGCAGGGCGGCAGAGTACATAATATTGCGCTTCAAATACGTCAGTGAGTCGAGCACCTTGCCGAGGTCGGTCGCATGAATAAACCACCACCCCAGCACGGCGGATTTGGCGAACGAAGCTTGAACCGTCTCGCCCTTCCACTTGTCCTGAAGCGAGCCCGGGGAGGCCATGTGTGCGTCGAAACGGGCGAACAGCGTGCGGATGTCGCGGTGAACGAGCGATTCGTCGCGGCCCAGCAGAATGCGGCCGTCGCCGTTGGCCACATACAGCTCGTCCGAGCGGCTGAGCGAGCGCATGACATGATTGTACAGCTTGGCCGCGTCGAGGTTGACGATAATGGCGTTGTTTTTGGTTTCCGTGCGGATCAGGATGGTCAGCACGTTTTTTTGCGTTCCGTCATATTGCCTGGCAAGCCGGGTGTCGATGAAAGCGGGGGAGATGAGTGATTGCCGGAGCGGCTCCTCCCAGTCCTTGTCGTAAAATTGCTCGAACGGAGTCGATATACTGGAATTGTCGCTCGTCATCGCAAGCACGGTCCGCTTGTCGCTTTCGTACAGAAATACCGAATCGACAAACTCGTTGGACAGCTTGAACGTTTTGACGTTATCGCGCACGCTCTGCTTTTGGATCAAATACGAATAATTGCCCGCAAGATCGCGGGGCTCGATTCCCCCTTCGATCGTTTCGTAGTACATGCCGTTGGGGAAATTTTCAAAATCGCGGAAAGCCCGATTCAACACCAGCTGCTGCGAGCTGTCGAGAATTTGCCGGACGACGATCTCGACCGCTGTAATGGTCTGGTTCAGGTAATGGATGCTATTTTGCGCGGATTGTTTGCTAAAGGCGGTCGAGGCGTTGTAGTAGGCGACGATGCTCATCAGCAGATGTGGAACGATGCCGATGCAGATCATCGATACGAACAGCTTGGCGAAAAAAGCGCGGCCGCTCGGAAAGGGGGCGTTTCGTTCCGCGGCTTTGGACAAGTGCATGGCGGATCTGCTCCTTACTCGAAATGAATGCGTTTGCAGAGTGGTTTATCCCATACTATAGCATATTGAGACGATTTATACGGAAAATACTCCAAAAAGCAATAAAAAGAGCTATATCGTATCAGATTATGTGACGATGAGAGGAAATAACTGCATGCAAATGGAGCGGATGGCGAACGGAGCGCTAACGAGGCGTTTGGACCGGCTATTTCGTTCCGACTCGCAAAGGGCGTTTGGAGTTGGCTATGCTCTTTCTGGCAGTAACGACTGCCGCTTGTTCGGGAACGCCACGTCTGGCGGCTTTTGGCGGGGCGTAGTGCTCGAAAGAGTTACTACTTAGGTCAGGAGTGAGTCAAAAACGTGTTTCATTTCCGCCTTCATGATGGGCTCCAGGTTTTCCTTTACGAATTGAGTGACAACATTTTCAAATAGATCAGAGAGCAGGTTTTCGGGTATAGTAGTTATCGAGTAGGGTTCCTCCTTGGTGATGTCGCAGTCCCGAGGATACCCTACTTTTTTTGTGCCGACTAGGCCCAATACTTGGTACACAAACTATTTTACGTCATCCGGAACGCCCCGTCTGGCGGCATTTGGCGGCTCGTAGTGCTCGAAAGAGCACTATATCCGCAAATTGGCTCCCTCTGAGAGCTGTTAATGCTCTTTCTAGCACTAACGACCGCCGCTGTGGCCGAGAACGCCACGTCTGACGGCTTTTGGCGGGGCGTAGTGCTCAAAAGAGCACTATATCCGCAAATTGGCCCCCTCTGGGAGCTGTTAATGTTCTTTCTGTCACTAACGACCGCTGCAGAGGCCGAGAACGCCCTGTCTAGTGGCTTTTCGCGGCGCGTAGTGCTCGAAAGACCACTATTTCCACAAGTTGGATCTCTTTTGGAGCTGTTAATGCTCTTTTGGGCACTAACAACCGCCGAGTAACGACCGCCGCTGTGGCCAGAGAAGGCGGGTTCGGTTGGTTCGCTGGATTCAATGGATTCGATGGATCCAACGGCTTCGAAAGATTCAATGGGTTCGATCGATTGGATGGATCCAATGGGTTAGATCGATTCGATGGATCAATGGGTTCGAAAGATTCAATGGGTTCGATGGAATCGATAAAATCGAGAGGTTTGACGGGTTTGACGGGTTTGACGGGTTTGACGGGTTTGACGGGTTTGACGGGTTTGACGGGTTTGACGGGTTTGACGGGTTTGACGGGTTTGACGGGTTTGACGGGTTTGACGGGTTCGACGGGTTCAACGGGTTCAACGGGTTCAACGGGTTCAGCGGGTTCAGCGAATTCGGCGCGTACGGCCGACCTTGGCGTCATGTAATGCTCGAAGGAGCACTGCCTTCGCCTTAGCAAATCAGCACTTTGGAGCTATTAATTTTCAACAAACCCCGCTCTTGCGAACGCTCTCGCAAGGGAAGTTCCAAGTCACAGTTTGATTGATAATGATGAGAAGGCCAATCCCCTTACTCAGCAAAGGGACCGGTGGCCTTTTTTCGACGAAAAAAAGCTTTTCTTATATTTTGCCGATAATTGGGAATATTACTCAGGTCAAGGTTTATCATCTAGCGGATTGAGGGGGACTCATGATTTCTACGGTCGAGCAACTGGAGCAGCAAGCCCGCGAACTTGCTCTTATACATCATCCCGGCAAACC
The DNA here is from genome assembly GCF_039536325.1 of Paenibacillus hodogayensis. Taxonomy (NCBI): domain Bacteria; kingdom Bacillati; phylum Bacillota; class Bacilli; order Caryophanales; family Paenibacillaceae; genus Paenibacillus; species Paenibacillus hodogayensis. The sequence goes on along the minus strand of NZ_BAAAYO010000010.1, from coordinate 226,666 downwards.
TGCCTACGGGTCCGTTACGTCGACTCGCAAGGCGCTTCGCCGTCATCTGGAGATGCTGCGTGCCTTCGCGGCCGGGCTCAAGCAAGTGGAGTCTTCCGCCTTGCAGCCGGCCGAGCATTGGCTGCTGGATCATGCCGATTTTATCGAGGCCGAAGCGTTTGCCGTCCGCGAGGAACTGGCCGGGCTGACGGCCGGCGGCTTGGCCCGGCTGCGGCCGGGAAACGAGCCGCGGGCGAAAGCGCTGTGCGGCGAATACGTGAAGCGCGTCGGTGGAGAACTGGACGTCCATTCGTTCGAGCGTTTCGTTCACGCTTATCAGGAGGTAGCCGTTCTTTCGGTCGCGGAAGTTGCCGCGCTGCCGGTTCTGCTGCGCGTCTCGATGATCGCCGGGCTGGCCGAGCTGATGGAAGTGGTCCGCGAGCGCAGGGAAGCGTACGATGAGGTCGACAAGCTGCTGGCGCCGTTCGCGGACGGAGGGGCCAAGCCCGATGCAGGCAAAATCAAGGAGGCGCTGGATGCGGCCGGCTATTTTGTGCCGCTTGCCGGTCCTGTCGTCGTCCATCTGGTTAGCCGGCTTAACGAATGGGCGGACGAGCTAGGCGACGTCCGCCACTGGCTGCTGTGCAAGCTGGATAACGGAGCGGAGGATTTTAACCGGCTTCTCGTATACGAGCATCAGCTGCAGGCGTCCTACGAATGGACGGCGGGCAATCTGATCCGTTCGCTGCGCGCCATGTCGCGAACCCGCTGGGATTCGCTGTTCGAACGGCTCAGCGTGGTGGAGCGAACATTGGGCGAGGAGCGGGCCGGAATGTATGCGCGAATGGACGAAAGAAGCCGCGCTACGCTTCGGGAGCAGGTGGAGCGGCTCGCTCAGCGCTATGGGATGCCGGAAAATGTCGTCGCCAGGCAAGCTGTCGCCTTGGCCGACCGCCGCTTCTATGCAGCCGAGCGCCCGTCGGAGGCTCCCGCAGCTGAGGAAACCCGCAGCGCCGGCACGGAGCCGGAGGGGGGGCTGCCGCCGCGGTCGGCATACGCCGCTTACTATTTGCTCGAATCCAAAGGCAGGGGCCTGCTGCGCGAATCGCTGCGCGAGTGCGGCCAGCCGAAGCGTTTGTTCGGCCGGATGGTTCCATACCCGCAGCCGGGGCCTTACCTGGCGGCGATGACGGCGCTATTCGCGGCTTTTCTCGCCTTGGCGCTTTGGCTGACGGCCGCCGCCAACGGCGGATTGCCCGGCGCAGGAGCGTGGATTGCCGCGGGGCTGCTGCTCGCGCTTCCGGCCAGCGAATGGACGGTTACCGCCGTACACAGCTGCCTGGAGCGTCTTTTTATACGTCGTCCCCTGCTGCGCTACGATTATGCGAGCGGCATTCCCGAGGACGCCGCCACGATAACGGTTATCCCGGTCATCTGGTCCAAGCCGGACGATGCGGTCCGAATGGCGGACAGGCTGGAGCTGCACTATTTGTCCAGTCCGGATCGGCATATGGGTTTCGCACTACTGGGCGATTTTACGGACGCCGTCTCGGAGCACGCCGAGGCCGACGAGGAGATCGTCGCCGCGGCGCGGAAGCGGATCGAAGAGCTGAACGCGCTTTACGGGGATCCCGATACGGGAACGGGGCCGTTTTATTTGTTTCAGCGCTCCCGTCGTTGGAATGAAACGGAGCGGACCTGGATGGGATGGGAGCGCAAGCGCGGCAAGCTGGTCGAGTTTGTGGAACTGCTCTCCGGCAAAACGGATACGAGCTATGCTCATATCGTTGGCGACGGCTCGCGGCTGGCGTCCTTCCGGTATGTGCTGACGCTGGACGCGGATACGGAGCTGCCGATTGGAGCGGCCCGGCGCATGGTGGCCACGATGCATTTGCCGTATAACCGGGCCCGTCTCAACGCCGCCGCAACGCGTGTAACCGAAGGCTACGGCGTCCTCCAACCCCGCGTCGGCATCAGCTACGATTCGGTGACCGTTTCCCGGCTCGCCCGTTTGTGGTCGTCCAAGCCCGGCATCGACCCTTATGCGTTCGCGATGTCCGACCCTTACCAGAACGCGTTCGGACAAGGTATTTTTACCGGAAAAGGACTGTTTGACGTCACTGCCTTCCGGCAAGTGCTGAACGACCGCATTCCGGATAACCGCGTGCTGAGCCACGATTTGCTGGAGGGAGGCTTCCTGCGCGGCGGTTTGCTGACCGACATCGAAGTCGTGGACGGGCATCCGGCCACGTTCTATTCTTACCAGCAGCGGCAGCACCGTTGGGTGCGCGGCGATTGGCAGCTGCTGTGCTGGTTGGCTCCGCGCGTGTCGGACCGCTGCGGCCAATCCCAGCCGGTTGATCTGTCGGTGCTGACCCGCTGGCAAATCGCCGACAACATGAGACGCAGCCTGGTGCAGCCGGGCTTGTACCTGTTATTCGCCGCCAGCCTGCTGATGTCCGGCGGAGCCGGTTGGCTGCTGTTCGCCGCCGGATTGCTGACGCTGATGCTCGGCATCGTCCGCAGCCTGCTCGCCCCGCGTTACCTGATGCGCAACCCGGCGGCGCTGCTGGCGGCGGCGGGTCAGTCGTTAACGCAATTTATCGTGCTGCCGTACCAGGCCGCCGTGATGGCGGATGCGATCGTCCGTACGTTGTTCCGGGTCGGCGTCAGCAAGAAGCGGCTGCTGGAATGGACCAGTTCGGCGGAGGTCGAGCGCCGCAGCCGGGTCGCTTCGCGTTCCGCGATGATGGGGGCGTGGGGCGGCCGGATACTGGTCTTGGCGTTCGCCGCCTGCGCCTTTGCAGCCCAGCCGCCTGCCTTGCGGGCTTTCGGACTTGCGATTGCGGTATTGTGGCTGCTTGCGCCGCTGGCCGTACAATGGCTCAACAGCCCTCCGAAAGTGCGTGCCGAAGAAGGCATAACCGCCGGGGAGCGGGAACGGCTGCACGAGCTGGCCGCGCAAATATGGGCTTATTACGAAGATTTCGCCGTCGAAGGCGACAATTGGCTGCCACCGGACAATGTGCAGCTGGAGCCTCCGAACGGAGTGGCGCATCGGACGTCGCCGACGAATATCGGGCTTGGACTCGTTTGTGCAGTGGCAGCACGCGATTTCGGCTTTATCGACACGCCGGGCTTGCTGGAGCGCGTCGAGCGGACGGTCGGCACGATCGAGCGGATGGAGAAATGGAACGGACATTTATACAACTGGTACGATACCGAATCGCTCCGGCCTTTGCCGCCGCTCTATGTATCTACAGTTGATTCCGGCAATTTCGTCGCCTACCTGATCGCGCTGACCCAAGGCGTTCTGGAATGGGGCGCACGGGACGAAGAGCAGCATGGCGCATCCGTTAGGGAGCGTGCCGGAAGGCTCGCCGAGCGCATCGAAGCGATCGTGCGAGGGACCGATTTCCGTCCTCTCTACGACGAAGAGTCCGAGCTGTTCTCGCTCGGCTACCAAGCGGCGCTTGACCGCCGCGAAACGATCTTGTACGACCTGCTGGCCTCCGAGGCCAGACAGGCGAGCTTTCTGGCTATCGCCTTCGGGCAGGCTCCTGTCTCGCACTGGTTCCGTCTGGGGCGCGCGATGGCCCGTTCCGGGGGCCGGCCGACGCTATTGTCGTGGTCGGGGACGATGTTCGAATATTTAATGCCGTCGCTGTTGATGCGCACATACCGCAATACGGTGTGGGATGCGACGTACCGGGGAGTCGTACGCCGGCAGATCGAATACGGCCGGCAGCGCGGTGTCCCGTTCGGCATTTCCGAATCGGGTTACCACGCTTACGATTACCAGATGAATTACCAGTACCGGGCGTTCGGCGTACCCGGCCTCGGCTTCCAGCGCGGCCTCGAGAACGACCTGGTGCTCGCTCCCTACGCCGCGATTATGGCGCTGCCGTTCGAGACGAAAGAATCGCTTGCTTCTTTGGCGCGGATGGAGCAGATGGGAGCGAAGGGTCCATACGGCTTCTACGAGGCGATCGACTGCACCGAGCAGCGTCTGCCGTCGGGCAGCGGACATGTCGTCATCCGCAGCTTTATGGCCCATCATCTTGGCATGAGCCTGCTGACGCTCGGCAATATGCTGCTGCCCCGTACGATGATCGACCGGTTCCATGCGGACAAGCGCGTACAGGCGGCCGAACTGCTGCTGCAGGAGCGCATCCCCGAGCGGCCGGCGATTATCAAGGATGCGGCGAAGCCGGCTTACGAACGGGCAAAGGAGCCACTTATGGGCACCCGGATTCCGCTTCGCGAATTTGCCGGTCCGGCGGAAGCTCCCGAGGCGTGCGTGCTGTCCAACGGAGCGTTTACGACCGTCGTTACCGACAGCGGGGCGGGCTACAGCCGTTGGGAAACGGTTAACGTCTCGCGTTGGCATGAGGACCCGGTAGCGGAAACGCCTGGCAGCTGCCTGTACATCCGCGACGTCTCCACCGGCGAGATCTGGTCGCCGACGTTCGAGCCTTGCCGCGTGCCGGCGGAGGAGCAGCGCGCACAATTTGCGCTGGACAAGGCAACCTTCTCCCGGCGCGACGGAAGCCTGCTGACGGAGCTGGATATTTGCGTGCCGCCCGACCAGAACGCCGAGCTTCGCCGGCTTTCCCTGACGAATACGGGAACGGAAGCGCGGATCGTCGAGATTACCGCCTATGTGGAGCTGTCACTGTCCGCCCCGGCCGCAGACGAAGCGCATCCGGCCTTCAGCAAGCTGTTCGTACAGACCGAATACGAAGCAGACCGGGAATGTCTGCTGGCGTACCGGCGTCCCCGCTCCGACGGGGAAAAAACGAAGTGGGCCGTAGGCCGGCTGTCGATCGGCTGCGAGGCGCTCGGACCGATCGAATATGAAACGGACCGCGCCCGGTTTATCGGCCGCGGCCATACGCTGGCCCGCCCGGCCAGCCTGGAGTGCCGCCTTTCGGGCACGGTCGGCGCCGTGCTCGATCCGGCCTTCGTCATGCGCCGCCGTGTGTCGATACAGCCGGGCGAGACCGTCAGGCTGCTGGCAGTGACCGGAGCGGCGGACAGCCGCGAGGAAGCGCTCGCCATCGCCGACGGGCTGTGCGGCGAGCGTCAGGCGGAGCGGGCGTTCCAACTGGCCTGGACGCACAGCCGGATCGACCTGCGCCACCAGCATATGACCGCCATGGAGGCGGCGGACTATCACGCGATGGCGGGCCGGCTGCTCATGCAGGCGCCTCTTCGGGAGGAGCGGGAGCGGGCCATTGCCGCCAACCGCTCCGGCCAGCCGGGTTTGTGGCCCTTGGGCATATCGGGGGATTTGCCGGTCGCGCTCGTCAAGATCCAGGACAAATCGCAAATGCCTTTCGCCCGGAAGATGCTGGTCGGACGCTCCTATTTGCGCGGCAAAGGGATCGGCTTCGATTTGGTCTTCCTGATCGAGCAGGCCGGCGGCTACTACCAGGACGTTCTGGACGAGCTGCGCCGCGCCATCGAGCAGACTGTGGGCGGAACGGGTGCCGGCGGGGGCATTTATCCGCTGATGGCCGACCGGCTTTCGCCGGAGCAGGCCGATCTGCTGGCCGCCATCGCCCGTCTGACGCTGCGCGCGGACGGAGCGAGCCTCAAGGCCCAACTGGCTGCCCGTCCGAAGCGGCGCAAGCGGCGCTATACGCTCGGGGAAGCACCCCAAGCCGACAGCTTGCCGACGATCGAAGGCTTGCCTGCGGATTACCGGCTGCTGCCGTTGAGGGAGGAAGAGGAGGCGCATTCCGGCTACAAGGCGGAGTCCGATCCGGCTCCCGATCCAGGACCGCTGGAGTTGTCGAACGGCTGGGGAGGCTTCGCCGAGGATGGGCGCGAATACCGGATCGCTATGCGCGGCGGCAAATATTTGCCAGCACCGTGGAGCAACGTGATGGCCAACCCGCACTTCGGCTGCCTTGTCACCGAACTCGGAACGGGTTATACGTGGTGGCGCAACAGCCGGGAATTCAAGCTGACGCCTTGGTCGAACGATCCGGTGCTCGATCCCCCTGGCGAAGCTCTATACATCCACGACGAGGAGAGCGGAGGCGTCTGGTCGGCGTCACCGTCTCCCGAGCTTGGCAAAGGTGCGTTCGAGGCCGATCACGGCTTCGGTTATTCCCGCTTCTCGCGGCAAACGCGTGGCATCCGCCACCGAATGACGATCTACGTCAATAAGGACGAGCCGGTCAAGTACGTGGCGCTCGAGCTGGAGAACGAAGGGGACGCGCCGCGCAGCCTGTCCGTCGCCTATTACTGCAACTGGGTGCTAGGCGTGCGCAGGCCGGGAAGCGCGTCGTACATCGTTTCCGAATGGGATGCGGAAAGCGGCTCGCTGTTTGCCCGCAACGGGTATCAAGAGCATTTCCGCGATTCGCTGGCGTTTCTGCATATGCATGCGCGTGATGACCGGAATCGGTCCGACGATGCGGAGGAGGCCGTTTCGTATACGGCCGATCGTGCGGAATTCATCGGACGCTCCGGCACGTTGGCGCAGCCGGAAGGCATGAGCCGGGCGAAGCTGTCCGATACGGACGGCATATTCGCCGACAGCTGCGGGGCGATCCGGCTGCAGTTGACGCTGCCTCCGCGCGGCAAGCGCACCGTCTACGTGCTGCTGGGCGCCGGGGAAAGCAAGGAGGCGCTGCGCGAACTGGTCGGCCGCTACCGGACCGGCGACGGCTGCGACCAGGCGCTGGCCGAGGTGACAGCGTTTTGGCGGGATACGCTCGGTCAGATCGAGGTGTCCACGCCAAGCCGCGAGCTGGATCTGATGCTGAACGGCTGGCTGCTGTATCAGGCGCTGTCGTGCCGAATGTGGGCCAGGACCGCTTTTTACCAAGCCGGCGGGGCTTACGGCTTCCGCGATCAGCTGCAGGATTCGCTGGCGCTGCTGCATACCGCCCCCGCACTGACCAGACGGCAAATCGTGCTGCACGCCGGGCACCAGTACGAGGAGGGCGATGTGCAGCATTGGTGGCACGAGGAGACGGGACGAGGCATTCGCACGCGCTACACGGACGATCTGCTGTGGCTGCCGTATGCGGTATCCCGGTATATCGTCCATACGGGCGACCTCTCCATTCTGGACGAGATTGCGCCATTTCTGACGAGCGGCGAGCTTACCGACGAAGAGCACGAAAGGTACGAGGAAACCGTCATCTCGCCTCGCTCGGCGTCGGTATACGAGCATTGTGTCCGGGCAATCGAGCGCGCTTCGCGCTACGGCGAGCACGGCATCCCGCTTATGGGCATCGGCGACTGGAACGACGGCATGAACTCGGTCGGCGACAAGGGCAAGGGCGAAAGCGTCTGGCTCGGCTGGTTTTTGTGCGAGGTGCTGGAGAAGTTCGCCGATACGTGCGCGCGCAAAGGGGACGAAGAACGCGCCGCCTCTTACCGCGAACGGAGAAGCTCGATCGCGCAGGCGCTGAACGAGCATGCGTGGGACGGCGAATGGTACCGCCGCGCGTTCACCGACGAAGGAACGTGGCTCGGCTCGACAAGCAACGGCGAATGCCGCATCGATGCGATCGCCCAGTCATGGTCGGCCATCTCCGAAGCGGCTCCGATCGAGCGGGCCCGAAGGGCGATGCAGTCGTTCGATCGCGAGCTGGTCGACCGCGACGTAGCGGTGGCCCGGCTGCTGACGCCGCCATTCGATAACACCGACCCGAGTCCGGGGTACATTCAGGGGTATCCGCCCGGCATTCGCGAGAACGGCGCGCAATATACGCACGGAGCAATCTGGAGTATCGTAGCCTGGAGCAAGCTGGGCGAAGGGGACAAGGCGTTCGAGCTGTTCCAGCTGCTCAATCCGGTCAACCATGCGCGAAGCTCGTCGGACGTGCGCGTTTACGCCGGGGAGCCGTACGTCATAGCGGCGGACGTCTACACACGCGAGCCGGTTATGGGCCGGGCGGGCTGGACCTGGTATACCGGCGCCTCGGGCTGGATGTATCAGGCCGGCGTCGAATGGCTTCTCGGTCTGCGTCGCGAAGCCGACAAGCTGCTCGTGCAGCCTGCGGTTCCGGCCGACTGGCCTTCCTTCGAGGTGCGGTACCGTTTCGGCAGCGCCGTCTACCGGATTGTCGTGCATACCGAGCGCGATGGAGCGGCGAATTCCGCAGAGCCCCGCCCGGTAACGCTGGACGGCCGCCCGGTCGGGCAGACATCCTCCGGCGGGACGTACATCCCGCTTGCGGACGACGGCCGGGAGCACGAGGCGGTCGTCGGCGTGCCGCAGGTCGGCTCCGTCGTCCGGAGCGTGCAGCCGTAAAGGGCCGGTTCCGTTGAGGCGGCCGCCGGGCTGTCCCGGTCGGCCGGCTGCGCAGCATGGGCAGCGTAGAAACGGATGAAGCGAACGGAGAGGAGCTTGCCTGGCGGCGGGCTCCTCTCCGTCGTTTTCGGCGATAGCCGGGGTTTCCTGTGCCCGCCTGGACGGTTCGACTTGAAAAAAACGCTGAGCAGGTTCAAACTATAGAAGTTGAGCTTGAGAGGTAACGAGCGTGACGCCGTTCCGTTCAACGGATATAGAGCATGCATGGTTTATCGGGAGCGGGCATGCCGGCTGCCGGACATATCCCATTAAGGGTAGGAGGAGTTGCCATGGAGATCGGCATCAGCACGTTTGTAGAGACGTCGCCGGATGTGCGGACAGGCGAGGTGATGAGTCATGCGCAGCGCCTGCGCGAGGTCGTTGAGGAAATCATACTGGCCGACCAAGTAGGGCTGGACGTATATGGCGTGGGGGAGCATCATCGCGAGGATTATGCGGCATCGTCTCCCGCCGTCGTTCTGGCGGCCGCCGCCCCGCAGACGAAGCGGATCAGGCTGACGAGCGCCGTGACGGTGCTATCCTCGGCCGATCCGGTACGGGTGTTTCAGGATTTTGCGACTTTGGACGGCATCTCGAACGGAAGAGCGGAGATTATGGCCGGGCGGGGTTCGTTTATCGAATCGTTCCCGCTGTTCGGCTACGATCTGAATGACTACGACGAGCTGTTCGAGGAAAATCTCGAGCTGCTGCTGCGCATACGCGAATCCGAGAAGGTGACGTGGAGAGGCGGTCACCGGCCGGCCATTCGTGATTTGGGTGTCTACCCCCGGCCCGTGCAAAATCCGTTGCCGGTATGGATCGGCAGCGGAGGCAACTCGGAGTCGGTCATCCGCGCGGGAGCGCTCGGACTGCCGCTCGTTCTGGCGATTATCGGCGGTCGTCCGGAGCAGTTCGCGCCGCTGGTGCAGTTGTACAAAAAAGCCGCGGCCCGCGCGGGACACGACCCTTCTCGTTTGCCGGTCGCATCGCATTCGCACGGCTTTATCGGGGAGGACGGTCAGGCCGCCGCCGACAAGTTTTTCCCGTCCACCCAGGACCGCATGAATGCGATCGGACGCGAACGGGGCTGGGGGCACTATAGCCGGGCGACCTACGATGCGGCGAGAAGCCTGGAGGGGGCGCTGTATGTAGGCGATCCGCAGACGGTTGCTGCGAAAATCGTCCATCTGCGCCAAAAGGTGGGCATTACCCGCTTCATGCTTCACGTTCCGCTCGGCACGATGCCGCACGAGGACGTGATGAAGGCGATCGAACTGCTGGGCACCGAGGTGGCGCCGCGGGTGCGAGAAGAGGTCGCGCGCTGGGAAGCCGACGGCGGGGAAACTACGTAAGCGCGCATTGAAGCATCCGCGATTCCGTACCGCTGCCGATCCGCAGTGAGCGGATGCCGAAGAGTGTAAGTAGGGACAGCGGGTATTCTTATGCTCGTAAAAGCAGGAAACAAAACAAAGACGCTCCCCGAACCGCCCTGAGGCGGTAAGAGGAGCGTTTTCTACGTATGTCCGCGCCAATCGCAGTCAGGACCGGCGATGGGCACAGGAGCTTGCGCCTGCGCCGCCCTCGGCGGTGTGTGTTTCTGTGGTACGCTCCTTGTCGCTTGCGCTTTTATCGTGTATACGCTTGCTCGTTGGTCGCGCGCTGTACTGCTTGCAGGCGCAATCAGCGGCGCCGAGTACGCAAGCTCAACAATGACCTGAAGGCAGCCGACCGTTTCGGTTCGCAGGCTTTACTTCCGGTCGCGCGGGCTGATGCCGTCGTCTAGGCCTACTGCGCTTGGGCCAGCAGGAAACGAACCGCTCCCGATATCGCAAAGCCGAACAGAACCGTACCTGCCCCGATGCCGGTGATAGCGCTGTTGGCTACCTGCCATTTTTTGGCCGCGATGGGGGATAGAACGGAAACCCCGATAAGCAAAATCGCCAGCGCATACAGGCTCGTGTCCTGGAACACGGATTTCAGCCAGAAAAAATGAACGCCGACAATAAAGGCAATCCACGGAGCTATGTAGTCCTTGCGTTTGAAGCGAATGAATAGGAAAGCGCCGACCGCCGCCAGAAGAACCTCGGCGAATACGAACGTGAGATAGGCCCGAAAGGCGCCTGCCTCCGCCAGAGCGGTGCGCTCGTGCCAATGCGTCACGCTCCAATAAATGCCGGCCAAGCCGACCAGAAAGGGAGCCGCAGATGCGATTCCGAGCCATTTGCGCCAGCTGGCTCGCGGATTTTCCTGTGCCCAGCCAAACCAGCTGAACCCAAAAATGCCGAAAATGGCCGCATACATCGCATAATCCCTCACGTAATCCATCGATAATCCCTCCTGTTCCTCCGCAAACGGTATTCTTCTTTCTATACTACCATGTTTGCAATCGCTTTACCCGGGCACTCGCGCCTGTCCCGCCTTCGTCAAGCGGGCCGAAAAGGCGTAAAAGCGCGGCGGGATAACATAAAGCCGACAAGATTTGCTATAATGAAGGTACGAATTTAGACAGGAGTCGACAAATCCGATGGACAACGAAAGGGCCCGCATCAGCGGAATCCGGGAGAAGCTGCTTAGCTGGCTGCAAACGTACGGCAAGGCTACGCTGCAGTTGGAGCAGCTGATTGCGTTGTTCGAGCACGACAGCGTACAGTACCGCGAGTTTGCCGAGGCGGTTGCGGCGCTGGAGACGGAAGGACTGCTCGTTCCCGTCGGAGCGGCGGGACGCAACGGCAAGCGGCCTTCGCTCGCCAACCGGTACCGGGTCGGAACGGGCAAGCTGAACCGGGATTACCGCCATCGCCTGCAGCAGCTAAGGCTGGCGCTGCATCCGGATATCGGCCTCGATGCGTATTTCGGCTTGGGCGAAGCGATCCTCGAGGCGGACTTGCCTTGGCTCGAACGCATTGACCGCCGTCTCCGGACGGAAGGACTGCCGCGAGAGCCGGCCAACGCCCCGGAGCGGAGCTTCGAGCTGGCCGGGGACGAGAAGTGGCTGACGGAAGGCGGAGGCCGGGCGGTGCTGGAGCGGATCGGTCTGTGGGACAAGCTGCTTGTTCAGCCTGCTTATGAGCCGCTTATGCTCGCCGTCAATACGGCGCTGTTGGCGTCCGCTCCGTCCGACGGGGCGTGCCTGCATCTGATCGTGGAAAACAAAACGACCTTTCATGCCCTGCTGCCCGTGCTCGGCGAAACGTCCTTTCATACGCTGATTTACGGCTGCGGCAACAAAATAGTCGGCAATATCGGGCTTTTCCCCCAGCAAGTGCCGCTGCCGGGACGAACCTCCGTTTTTTATTATTTCGGCGACATCGACCATAGCGGCATCGGAATTTGGCAGGAGGTCGCCGCCCGGTGCGGGGCGATTCCGGCGCTGCCTTTCTATGAGGCTTGCCTGTCCCGGCCGTGGCCGAGCGGCAAGACGAATCAGCCGCGCCGGGACGGCGCGGTGGAAGAATTCGCAGGTTACTTCCCGCCGGAGCAGCGGGATCGGCTGCATGCCTGCCTGCGCGCCGGCGGCTATTATCCGCAGGAGACGTTAACGACTCAAGAGCTTAGATCTATTTGGAGGAACGGATTATGGAAAGCTTGGAAGCCTTTGACCTGAAGCACGTGCTGGCCGGGTTTCAGGGACGGATGGCGAAGATCGCCTTGTTCGATCCGCTGTTCGAGCTGCAGCGCAAAAAACAGACGGACAGCGACGGCGCGGACGTGGACATGATGGAGATGGGCCTGCTGACGCTGCTGTTTTTCTTCGAACAGAAGTTGATGCGCAATACGAGAGCCGGGGTGAAGCAGCTGGCGCGCTTTCTGCTGCAGACAACGGAAGGCCGGCTGCGGCTCGGACCGGACGCCGCGGAGGAGTTGGCCCGCAGCGTCGTGCAGACGTTCCGGCCGGCCTCCGGCAAAAAGCGTTCGTTTTCGTTCTACAATTGGGAAACGGGGCGGGACGATACGGTGTTCACGTCTTTGCTGAAAGCCAGTTCGTTCGACGCGAAGACGAACACGCAATATTATGCGCTGGACGAGGACGGGCTGGAGCTTGTTTTTGCCACCAAGGAGTTCTATATGGAGTTCCAGCTGTCCATCCACCAGCTGCTGCTGCGCAAACAGCTGGAGAAGGGCGAGTTTCAGGGCGCGCTGAGGCAAATCAACGAGATGCGGGTCGATGTCGAGTCTTTGCAGGAGCGCATGCTCAAGCTGGAGCACGAGATCAAGCGCAGCATCGTCAGCGAGGAGACGCTGAAGCGGTACGGTTCGCTGCTCGACGATATTTACGTGCGGCTGCACAGGGAGAACGAAGAGTTCGAGGAGCTGCGGCAGTTCGTCAAGGAAACGCGGGAACGGCTGCTGGCCGACTCGCTCAAGCCGACGCCGCATAATGCCTATGAATATATTTTGCGCATCGCGGGCGAGTTGGAGAAGGTGCACGGCGAGCATACGGGCTTGCTGCAGCGCAGCATGGAGCTGAAAAATCAGGCGCTGCACGCAGCCAAGGAGTCGCTGTATTACACCGGTATGGCTTCGTTTAATTTCGAACAGGATATTGCCGGCTTGCTGATCGGCTCGCCTCTGCCGCTGGAAGCGTTAAAAGGCGTCGTGGCGCCTTTCCTCGGTCTGGGAAGAAACCGCGGCTGGTCTCCGCTCACCGTGTTCGCGGAGCAGAACATTTCCCGCGACGGCGAGGGAGAGGAGCCTGAGGAGGCGTTTCCCGACGTAGCGGGGAAGGAGCCGACGGACGGCTTCGTGCGCAAGCGCGGCAGGCTGTTCCGGCGGCTGATGGGCGATTTGCTGGAACGGCTGGAGCGGACGGGATCCGTAGAGCTGAAGGACATGATCGACGGTTACGCGGACGCTGCTGCCATGGCTCCCGAAGGCGATAACGGGCCGTACATGCAGATGGCTCTGCTGGACGAGGAGACAATCGGCGAGGCGGACAGAAGCTCCGCGGACGAAAGCCCCGATCGGGGAAGCTTGCCGGACGAAGCGGTAGAGGCGCCCAGGGACGCGCCGCCGCGGCGGCTGCTGGACAGCCGGGCTTTCTATGACTTCTGGCTCATCCTGCATCAGCGCAGTCCAGTCGGTGCCGCCGCGGAGCAGCGGGAAGATAACGGGCCTTCGGGCATGGAGGAAGCGCTCCGTCTGCTGGGGGAACGCAGTCTGGTCGTGGAGGAGCGGCCCGGCGTCATTCGGGCAAGCGGCCGGTTCCATATACAGAATATGACCGTCACATGGGGAGGAACGGACAATGGCATACGATAACGAGGTCGTCATGCGGGCGTTTCGGCTGTATGCGGAGCTGTCGCTGGACGGCTTCGTGGACAAGGAGCGGCTACAGGAATATATGGCGGACGACGAGGTAAGGGGACTGGTCGACCAGTTTGCGCGCGAGGTCGATTGCGTGACGTTGTCCGCGGGCAGCCAGCTTTATATGATTCCGCTGGTGCGGCTGTCCCCGTTCCATGTGACGAACGACTATTTGAAAAAAACGTATTTGCGCGCGCAGGCCGTCAACGCCGATCTGTATTTGCTTTATTTGACCGTTATCGTCTTCGTCGGGGCGTTCTACGACAGCTACCAAAGCATGGAGCCGACGCGCAACTTCATCCCGATGGACGAATGGACCGTACTCGTGCACGAGCGGATCGACACGTTGAAGGAGCATGACCCCGAAGAGCTGAAGGCGTACGAGCGCGAGTTTTCGTACAACTGGACGGCGATTGTGGAGAAATGGGATTCGATGGACGATATCAAGGAAACGGCGAAGCGGCAGACAGGCAACACGATCAGCAGGCTCAGCTTCATGGATACGGCCCGGCGCTTCCTGCTCGACACGCAGCTGGCCGAGGAGGTGGGCGCGGGCGAACTGACGCTGACCGAGAAAGCCAGCATCGTCGTGCAGCGCTACTATATGGAGTTGGAATACAATCGCGGCATTTTGCAGTTTTTATACCGGTTTGCCGACGAGAAGAAAGCAGTCCGCGAGCAAAAGGAGGAAGTGGAGCATGCCGTCGATCAGTAAAATCCGCTTTACTCATGTGCTCTACGAGGGCGGCAACAAGCGCTACAATGACGAAACGTTCTGGTTCGACGGGCATAACGGCGCCATCCTGCTGGAGAACGGCGGCGGTAAGACGGTATTCATCCAGACCGCGATTCAGGCGGTGCTGCCGCATACGGATTTGGCCGGGCGGAAGCTGAAGGATACGCTGCTGCTGGAAAACGGTCCGGCGCATATTGCGGTGGAATGGATTCTGAACGACAAGCCGCGCCGCCGCTATGCGGTAACGTGCGTCACCCTGTTCCAGAGCGGCCATGGCATCGATTCGTACCGGTACGCCTACGAGTACGGCGAACGCGACGATCACGGCCTGGACCACATTCCGTTCGTCAAGCCGTTTATGGGCAAAGCCCGGCCGGCGGACAAAGGCGAAATTCAGGAATATTACGCCTCCATGGCCAACCGTTTTCCGCTGACGGCTCGCCTGTTTTCCACGATCAAGGAATACAAGGCCCATCTCGAGGAGCAGTATCAGATCATTCCTTCGGAATGGGAGGCGATCGTGAAAATCAACGATACGGAAGGCGGTATCGAGAAGTTTTTCGACGATTGCAAAACGACGTCGCAGCTGCTCGACCGGCTGCTCCTGCCGACGGTGGAACAGGCGATGGAGGGCTACGAGGAAGGCTCGTTCGCCAAGCTGTTCGAGACGCATCGCGAAGGGTTCCGAAAATACAAGGAGCTGAAGGAGCAGATCGGCGAAAACCGGGCCATCCTTCAGGAGATGGACAAGGTGGTCCGGCTTTACGAGAAGCTGAGCGAGGCCGAGGAGCGGTATAATGACGCGCGCCGCGAAGCGAAGGCGCTGTGGAGGCTGTCGGCGGATGCCCGGCGGGCGGAGGAGAACGAGCGGGGTCTGGCCGAAGAACGGCTCAAGGATTGGGATCGGCGCAACAGCCGGCACGGCTGGAAGCGCAAATCGTTGGATATCGCCAAGCAGAAGCAAGTCAAGACAGTGCGCGAGAAGAAGCTGCAAGATATACAGGGGGACAAGGACAAGGCGGACGCTCAGTTGAAACGCGCGGAACGCCACTATTACTCGCTCCAGTTTGCCGAATACCGCGAAAAGCTGGAGGCCGCGGTCGGCCGCATGAACGTGCTGACGCAAAGTCTGGAGCGGCTGGACCGCTCCGACGACGAGCGCCAGCTGCAGGACCGGTGGGAGCTGAACGGCGGCCAGCTGCGCAGCGTGTTCGAGCGTCAGGAGCGGGCCGACGCGAAGCGGCAGACGGAGCTTGCCGCGGAGCTGAGCCGGACGGAGGAGCAGCTGAAAGTCGCGGAAGCCGAGCTGCAGACGCTGCTGGACGAGCAGCGCGACTGGTCGAAGCTGCTGCATACGAAGGAGACAGAAAAGCGGACGAAGCAGGACCGCCAGCTCAAGATCGCCCGCTCGATATTGGCTAATCCGCTGCTGGAGAAGGTGGAGGAGCAGTTTCACGCTTGGGCCAAGGAGCAGCAGCAGTTGGAGGACCGCCGGGTGGAATGGAAGCAGCGGCTGAAGCGGCTGGACGAGGAACGGGAAAGCGCGCAGCGGCGGCGTCTGCATGCGGAGTCGGAGCGCAGCCAGGCGGAGAAGGACGCGGCGCAACTCGAGGAGCGCGAGCGCCAGCTGGTTCGCGAGCAGCAGGAGATGAAGCGCGAGCTGGCGCGGCTTCGGCCGGCGTGGGACCGCCTCGGCTCGCTGTACGAGAAGCAAGCGTCGCTCGCCGAGCAGTTGGCCGAAGGCGCGGAGCTGAGGCAGCAGCAGAAGCAGCGGCTGCTCGATCAGGAGCGTCTCGCCTACCGTTTTGTCGACGACCATGGCGCCCAGCCGGTGTTTTACGCCGATCCGACGGTGGAGCGGATGGCCCGTCAATGGGAGCGGCAGTTTGCGCTGCTGCAGCTCGGAACGGAGTATGTTTCGGCGCTCGGGAGCGAAGCCGCCGAGCGGGTCCGGGCGGATAAGCTGTGGGCGGTCACGCTGGTGACGACCGGTCAGGAGAAACCGGCGCTGCAGCGAAAGCTGCGGGCGGCGGGCAAAGATTTCGCTTTCCCGATCCGCGTGCTGACGACGCTGGAGGCGGCCGAAGCCGTTGCCGGGATTAGCGATGGGGCTGGCGGCGCAGATGCGGATTCTCCATACGAAGCAGATGCCATGACCGGCGGGTCCGATGACCATGCATGGGTCGTACC
Source organism: Paenibacillus hodogayensis (assembly GCF_039536325.1). Lineage (NCBI taxonomy): Bacteria > Bacillati > Bacillota > Bacilli > Caryophanales > Paenibacillaceae > Paenibacillus > Paenibacillus hodogayensis. The sequence continues at coordinate 210,140 of NZ_BAAAYO010000010.1, read as the reverse complement.
GGAGCATTGGAGCGGCAACGAATCGCCTGCGGCGTTCGAGTTGTGGAAAACCGAGCTGCGGGAAAAGGCCGAGGCGGTCAAGTCCGACCGTGTCGGCAAAGAAAGCGAGCTCGCGGAATGGCAAACGGCGGAACGCCGGCTGGGCGCTTTTTTTCGCGATTATCCGCTGTCGGCGGCCCAAGCGCTGGAAGCGGGACTCAAGGAGAAGCGCGAACAGGTGTTGGCGCTGATCGACGAGCAGAAGAAGCTGGAGCGCGAGCTTCAGGCGAACCGCGAGGAAACGGACAAGCTGGGAGGCTCGCTGGTCGAGGCGGGCGAACGGATCGTCCAGCTCGGCATATGGCTGCGCGACGCGCAGGAGCATATCGAGCTCGGGCGGGAGATCGGCAAGCTCGAGCAGGAGCTGGCGCCGGTGCGCGAGCAGCTGGACAGTCTTGCGCAGCGTCAGCAGCGCCGGCAGGAGCATGGGAAGCTGCTCGCGGCGGAAGCGCAGGACATCCGCCAGCAGCTGCAGGATGTGCGCATTGCTGTGCAGGTGCTGAAGCAGGACGAGTTGTATAAGGACGTGCAGTCGTTTTCGTTCGTCGAGCCCGTAGCGCCGGCAGCCGAGCTGAAGGAGGAGCGGAAGGCGCTGGAGCTGGAACGTCACCGGATCGGCAAGGAGCGCTCCGCTCTGGAGACGGAATGGCGCAGCGAGCAGCAGCGGGCCGAAGATTGCCGGGGAGCGATGGACCGGCTCCGGCTGGAACGGCCGGACACGGAGGAGGACGCCCCGCTGCCGGCCGATCCGGAGGAGCGCAAGCGCGAATGGTGGGCGCGCATCGTGCAGCTGCGCGAGGAGACGAACGGCATCGCGGAGCTGCTGGTGCGCGAGGATACGGCGCTCAAGGAAATTGACGGCATGCTGCTTCTGCTTGACAGACAGTTCCAGGAGCAGTATTCCGGCGAAGCCCAAGCTTTGTTCGAAGGACCGCTTGCGGAAGCGGAGGCCGGGTTGGATGCCGAGGAAGCGCAGTTGCGCCGCGAGCGGCAGGAGCTGCTCCAGCGCAAGGAGCAGTTGGAACGCCAGCTTCGCGAGCTGGATGCAGTGCTGCAAACGTGGACGAAATATACGCTGACTTACCAGCTTGAGGATCCCCGCGTCGAAGCGGCGGCGTTGTCAGCCGAAGCGCAAAGCGATTTTGCCTACAAGCGGGCCGCACGGACGGAGGAAAGCCTGTCTGCGCTGCGGGGAAGGCACGAACGGGTCGAGCAGGAGCGCAAGGCGGTAGCGCAGGGCAAGCAGCGGCTGAAGGAATTTTGCCTCCAGCACGTTCAGGATATGAAGCTTCGGCAGCTGTTCGTCCAAGGCGTGGAGGCGAAGGAGAGCTATGCGGAGATCGCCGAGTTTCAGCAGACGATGGAGCATCGCATCCAACGGGCGATCCATATTTCGGAGCAGACGATCCAAACGCACGATCAGGACCTTCAGCATTATATCCAGCATATCCATACGCATTTGAAGCAGGTGATCCAGGAGCTGAAGGAGCTGCCGAAGAAAACGCGCGTCCGCACGGAGGACGGCTGGAAGGACATGTACGCCTTCACCGTTCCCGAATGGGACGAGCAGACGGGCAAGGAGCGAATCCGGCAGCATATCGAATGGATTCTGAAGCGGCTGGAGCACGACAAATACGCGGACGAGCCGGGAGAAGGCGGAGACCGGCAGGCGGCGGTGCGCAAAGACTTGGACAAATGGCTCGATTCGCGCCAGCTCATGCAGGTCGTCATGCAGAACGAAACGATCGGCATCACTTGCCGCAAAGTGTCCAACGACCATCAGGTGACGAAGGCGTCCTATTCGTGGGAGCAGTCGAACCGCTGGTCGGGCGGAGAGAAGTGGAGCAAAAACATGACGCTGTTCCTCGGTCTGCTCAATTACGTGGCCGAGCGCAAGCAGTTTATTCAGGGTTCGATGAAGCGCCATCGCACCGTCATTCTCGATAATCCGTTCGGCAAGGCGTCGAGCGATCACGTACTGAGTCCGGTGTTCTTCATCGCCGAGCAGCTCGGCTTCCAAATGATCGCGCTGACGGCGCACGCGGAGGGCAAATTTCTCCAGGACTATTTCCCGATCGTCTACAGCTGCCGGCTGCGGCAGGCCGCCGATTCGTCGAAGCAGGTTATGGAAGCGACGCAGCGCGTGCAGCATGCGCATTTCCGCGACAACGCCCCGGATACGCTGGAGCGCCTCGGGGCGCGGGTCGATCAGCTCGAGCTGTTTTAGACGTCGGCGCCTGCTTGGTTGTACAATCCGAATATGCGGGAGGATGAGCTGCTGATGAAGGAACTGGGCGATCGGTACCCCGAGGAAGGAGCCGCGATCAAAGAGCTGATGCCGGCTTGGAAGCGGCGGCGCTGAACATGCTGCGCAAAGAGATGGACATCCGGCTTGTGGCCGAGATTACCGGCATGAGCGAGGAGAAGATCGAAGCCTTGAAAAAGCGGCTGTAACTGTACTAGGAAGCCTTATCGTCAACGACGTCCTTTCTCAACGAAAGGAATCGTTAGCGGTAAGGCTTATTTGCCGTTCACCAGGACGTTGTCGGCTTGTCGGGCGTTGTCGGCGAATGGCCTTACACCCGGTGCGTGCTGCGGTACTGGGATGGGCTGAGGCGAATTTCCTTCGAGAAGACGCGGCTTAAATAAAAAGCGTTCTGGTAGCCGCAGCGCTCGGCGATCGTTTCCAGCGAGTCGTCCGTTTCGGTCAGCAGCAGCTTGGCTTTCTGCAGGCGAAGCTGCGTCAAATATTTCACCGGGGAGATCCCCATCTCCTTCTGAAACTTGCGGGTAAACTGCGATTGGCTTAACCCGGCACGGGACGCGGCAAGCTGCATGGACACATGGTCGAACGCGTGATCGCGGATGCACCGCAACGCTTCCCGGATCGCGGGGTCACGAGGCTGCCTTTCTTTATGCCGAACGGCCACTTCCCCGATATATTGATACAACAGGTCTGCGATGAGATGCTCCGTGTAGCGGGGGGATACAAGCCCCATTGATTCCCTGAGGGAGGCCAACGTCGACAACGAACGTACCGAATTTTGAAACGACAGCTTGCCCCGGTACGGAAAATCGACGGCCTCGCCTTTCTGGAACGCCCTCAGGCGAAATGTCGCGAAATGGAACGCTAGCGTTGTCAGCGCTCGGCGGTGCAGCGCCTCCCCTGGAGGGCATAACACGGCTTCCCCTGCCCGGACTTCGCCGGATTGCTCGGCGACTTGGAAGTGGAACTTTCCTTCCTCGCAGGCGAGCAGCGCCCATTCGGCGTATGTTTCCTGTGCGAAATTAAAGGAGCTCCGCTCCTTTGAGTAATAATGGGAGATGACCTCGATCTGGATCGTATCGATGGCTTCGGTGTGCATGCGGTCTCCTCCTTATTTACAAAAAAGTATATGTAAAATAATAAACCAATGCATGTTCTTTGTAAATGCAAAGGAGTACGATGATTTTGTAAAGCGACAAACAACAAAAAAGTGGAGGTAGATACAAGATGAGCACGATTTTATCGTACGAGCAATTGGAACAATATGGCCGGGACGGCTATCTGGTCCTGCGCGGGGTGTTCACCCGGGAAGAAGCGGCGCTTTGGAGGGCGGAATGCGAAAGACTTCTTAGCTTGAGCGATATCGTCGATCCGTTGAACATCCGCGTTGGCTTCCGCCAAGTTGGAGAAGAGAGCGCGGTTGAGAGATTTGACCCGCTGGTCGACATTTCCCCCGTATTTGCCGGGCTTGTCAAGGATGAGCGCATTTTAACCCCGCTGCGCGACATTTATCTGGACGAGCCGCTGCTGTTCAAAGACAAGCTGGTGTTCAAGCTGCCCGGCATGAGCGGATACACGATGCATCAGGACGGGGCTTGGTGGCAAGGCTTTCCCATCCAAGGGCTGATCTCGGTCATGGTGGCCATCGACGGAGCTTCCGGCGAAAACGGAGGTTTGGAATTGTTTCCGGGTTACCACGATCGGCTCCGCTCCGCGGCGGGCGAGCTGCGCAATATGAACGAGGCGGAAATCGCCGAAATCGATTTGGCCAAGGGCGAGCTTGTCGAAACCGAGCCGGGCGACATCATCCTGTTTCACTCGCTTGCGCCGCATCGCAGCGGCTCGAACACGGCGAACTATAGCCGCAAGCAGCTTTATTTGACATATTCGCCTTCACGGAACGGGCAATTGTACCAAGCGCATTACCAGCATTTCCATCGTTACGGAGCACGCGGAAAAAAGGAGGAGACCGTCCAGCAAAGCTATTTTCGCTAAAAAAAGTGTATGCTTTTTACCATCCTGACCCACGAGCGGTTTCGCACGCCTCGTTAACCGACGGATACAGTCCTTTGATTTTCCGGAAAAAACAAAAAGCCTTGCCGTAAACGGTCCTTTCTCTGGGGAAAGGGGAGCCGTTCACGATAAGGCTTTTTTAACCGGTAACCCATTAGCGGCTATCTGCTCGCGCCGCCGCCGCCGGAGCTGCCGCCCTTTCCTCCGATGCCGCCGCCCCGGCCACGAAACAGGAGGAGGATGAACAAGACGATGCGGGTAATGCGGCCCTTGAAAAACATAAAATCGCAGACGATCAGCATCACGCCGATGATAATGGCCAACGAGCGGAACGTGTCCAGTTCCAGCAGCTGCTCGAGCCAGTAGCGCCAATCGGCAAACAAGGGGGACGGCTCCGCACGGTCTTCGCTCGGCTCAACGTCGTCGCTATCGCCGCCGGAGACAACGATGGTAGCGTTATTGTTGACGTGAACGTCGACCTGGTAGGTGGTGCCGTTTCCACCATCTACGCTAATGCTGTAAGAGCTGCTGTACGCGCCGGATCCGGATGCCGACGGGTATGCGCTCCAGTCGAACGAGCCGTTCGTAAGCAGGGTATAGTACAAGGCTGAGTACGCGTTTTTTGCCGCGTCTTTCAGCTTGCCGCTCTCCATATACGGCACTGCGTACATGTCCAGCAGGCGTCCGGCTTTGGAATCCGTGATCACGTCTTCAAGACCGTATCCGACCTCGATCCGGATTTTCCGCTCTTCCGCCGCCAGGACGATCAGGATGCCGTTGTTTTTCTTTTTGTCGCCGAGCCCGTAAGTCCGAAACGCTTCGTTGGCAAATTCCGCCAGATCGCTTCCCTCGAGCGATTGGACGGTAAGCAGCGCCAGCTGCGTGCCGTTCGTCGCTTCCAGCGATTTGCCGGAGGCGACGAGCTGCGCCGCGTCCTTCTCGCTCAGCAGCCCGGCGTGGTCCTGCACGTAGATATCGCCGATTTGGCGCGGAACGCTTTTGGAAACAGCCATGGCGGGGAAGGAGAAGGAAGCGGCCGCTAGAAAGAAAAGGACAACGACCGGAACAAGCAGGCGGATCGTCTTCAAGGCTTCGCTCCTCCGAAATTGACGACAGGCGTTTCGCGTTCGCGTTCCGAAGCCTCGTAATACGGCTTAGGCTCCAGCCCAGATACCGAAGCGAGCACGTTGCCGGGGAACTGCCGGCGTTTGCTGTTGTATGCCGCGGCCGCTTCGTTATAGTCCCGGCGAGCTACGGCGAGACGGTTCTCGGTGCCTTCGAGCGAATCCATGAGTTGTTTAAACTGTTCGTTCGCCCGCAGCTCCGGGTATCCGCTGAAGGCGGTACGGAAGCTGCCCAGCGCTCCGGTCAGCAGCCAGTTGGACTGGATCAGATCGGCGGAGGTGGTCGCGCTGGCGACCCGGTTGCGCGCATTGGATACCGCCTCGATCGCTTCCTTTTCGTGGGCAGCATAGCCTTTTACCGTTTCCACCAGATTCGGAATCAAATCTGCGCGGCGCTTGAGCTGATTGTCCACCTGGGCCCATTTGGTGGCGGCGTTCTCTTCCGCCTGAATCAGCTGATTATGCGTCATGACGGTGTAGAGCACGACGGCGACGACGGCCGCCATGCCGAACAGAAGCATGGTGCTGATTTTAGTTTTCAAAACGTAGTGCCCCCTTATGATATCTATGAATTCACTGCGTCGTTTGCTGCAAAAAGTGACCGAAGAGTAGGTATTCCTGCCCATATATTGTATAAGACTGTCAATCGCGCGTCCATGCATTTTTTGCTCGCTTGTTAAGGGAAACAGTGCTTCCGGAAGACCGCCGGAAACGATAAAACAAATCGATTGACCGGGTAACACCTCGGTGGTATAGTGAGGAATAAACTCAAAGTATTTCTATCGGATATAATATAAAAAGAACGAATGGCTCGACCAGGCTGCTGGAGAGACACCCCTTTACAAGCTTTACAAGGGGTGTCTTCTTTTTTTTCGGCCGACGACACGCTCGGGGCCGCCGTCTTTGGCGGCACAGCGGTACGGAATCATTTTCGGTTACGAAGCGAAGGGAGGGCGGCACGGCGTGGAGCTTTATTGGAAGCGGAATTTGCGGATTTTATGGTTCGGGCTTTTTTTCAATCATATGGCCTATACGCTCTCGGTTCCGTTTTTCCCGCTGTTTTTGCAGCATGATCTCGGCATAACTCGAGGAGTGGAGGTTTGGGCGGGGGTGTCGATCTCCATCAGCTTCCTGATTGCCGGACTCTGCGCCCCGTTCTGGGGATCGCTCGCCGACAAGTACGGCAGCAAGCAGACGTTGATCCGTTCGGGTGTCGGCCTCGGAATAGCGCACCTGGCGAACTATTTCGTCTACGACCCGTATTCGTTTCTCGCCGTCCGTATTTTCCAAGGCTTGGTGGCGGGCTTCAATCCGGCCTCGGTCGCTCTGATCGGCACGAATACGCCGCAGAAGCATGTCGGCTATGCGCTCGGCGTCATCTCCACCTCGACGGCGGCAGGCAGCATTCTCGGTCCGCTGGCCGGAGGGGTGCTCAGCCACTGGATCGGTCTGCGGGAATGCTTTATCGCCTCCGGCGTCATGACCCTGCTCTCGGCTTTGATCGTCATCGGGGTGAAGGAGATTCACAAGCGAAGCGAGGGCCGGCGTCCCGGCGTCATCGACGACCTGAAACGGGCGGCGGGCAACCCTAGGCTGATGCGGGTATACGCCCTCATCCTGCTTGTATCGACATCGGTGTTCATCGTGGAGCCGCTGCTGACGATTTTCGTGGTCCAGCTCGGCGGCAGCGTCGACAATGCGGCGCTCAGCTCGGGCGTCGTGTTCTCGGCGGTCGGGGTCGCCACGGTCCTTATGGCTCCGCGTTGGGGGCGACTCGGCGCGCGGATCGGATACGAGAGGACGCTGTTCATCGGCTTGCTGGGCGGCGGGCTTGGCGGCATCGCGCAGCTGGCGGTGCAGCATATCGCCGCCTTCGGGATGCTGCGCTTCGGATACGGCTTGTTTTTCGCCGCGGTGTACCCGGCTCTTAACGCGCTCATTGTCCAGTACACGGAGGACGACTTCCGGGGGAGGGCGGTGAGCTTGAGTCAGAGCGCGAGTCAGTTCGGCATTGTCCTCGGACCGCTGCTCGGCGGTTTTCTCGGCGGCTGGATCGGCATTCCGTTCGTTTTTCTGTTGACGGGTTTGGCGCTGCTCGGAGCGGCCTGGGGCGTCCGGACGCTGCATCCGGGCAAGCAAGTCGTTTTGACATCGGACAGCGCCGCGCAGCCGCCGCCGGTGGAGCGGGCCGGACAGGACAATTCCTCACAGAGCGGCAGACACCTATAGAAGGAATCAATCGATCTATAGAACAATGCGATATACGCTTCGACCGTCTGTTGGTATACAGTAGAGTCAGGGATTAAATCCGATAAAACCTATATGTATATTTGGTTTAAAAAGGAGGCGGCAGCCCGTGCCATCACGTCAATTGAAGCTTGGAGCCAATTTGGCCGGAGTCGGCAACAGCATTTCATTCTGGAGACACCCTGACGTGCCGATCGACGCGAGCGTCAGTCTGGACTTTTACAAGAAACAGGCGCTCAAGGCGGAGGAAGGGAAATTCGATCTGCTCTTTATCGCCGACGGTCTGTACATTAACGAGAAATCCAATCCGCACTTTCTGAACCGGTTCGAGCCGCTTACTCTGCTGTCCGCCTTGACAGCCGTCACGACGAACATCGGGCTCGTTGCGACGTTGTCCACCTCTTACAGCGAGCCGTTCACGGTGGCCAGGCAGTTCGCTTCGATCGACAAGCTGAGCGGCGGGCGCGCCGGCTGGAACGTCGTCACCTCGCCGCTCGAGGGCTCCTCGCTAAACTTCGGCAAGGGCGAACATCCGAACCACGCCCTGCGCTACGAAATCGCCGAAGAGCATCTCGGCGTCGTCAAAGGGCTGTGGGATTCGTGGGAAGACGATGCCTTCGTCGGCGATAAAGCGAACGGGGTGTTTTTCGACCCGGGCAAGCTGCACACGCTCCATCATAAAGGAACGCACTTCTCCGTACAAGGTCCGCTCAACGTGGCCCGATCGAAGCAGGGCTATCCGGTTGTCTTTCAGGCCGGCTCGTCGGTGCCGGGCAAAGAGCTCGCGGCCAAATCGGCCGACGCAATCTATACGGCGCACGAGACGTTCGAGGAAGCCCAAGCGTTTTACCGGGACGTGAAGGCGCGGGCGGCGGCTTACGGAAGAAAGCCCGAGGATATATTGATTTTCCCGGGCATCGGCCCGATCGTCGGCAAGACCGAGGAAGAAGCCGAGCGGAAATACGAGGAAATCGCCGGTCTGGTTACGATCGAGCAGGCGCTGAACTATTTGGGGCGGTATTTCGAGCACTTCGACTTTTCCCGCTTCCCGCTGGACGAACCGTTTCCGGATATCGGCGATCTGGGCACCAACAGCTTCCGCAGCACGACCGACAAGATCAAGCAGGAAGCGAGGGAGCAAGGGCTTACGCTGCGTCAAACGGCGCTGCGGGCTTCTACGCCGCGCACCGCGTTTATCGGCACGCCGGAGCAGGTGGCCGACCGGATTCAGCACTGGTTCGAAGGGGGAGCCGCGGACGGCTTTAACATCCGCACGGTCGTGCCGGGCGGTTTGGCCGACTTCGTCGATCTGGTCGTGCCGATTTTGCAGCAGCGGGGATTGTTCCGTACGGAATACGAGAGCGCCACGCTGCGCGGGAATTTGGGGCTTGCCGTTCCGCGCAACCGGTATACGGCCGAACGGGAGCCCGCACGTTAATCGAGGAAAGTTGGAGCCGCCTGCACACGGCCGACGGCTGCGCGCGTCCGTCCATACTATGCAATCATTCGAGGGGGAGAGCGGTATGAGTCATCAAATCGATATTCAAGCTTTTTTGGAAACGCACAAGCAGCTCGTTCAAGCTGCGGAAGGACTGAGCAAGGAGCAATTGACGTGGAAGGCGTCGCCGCAGTCGTGGAGCGTAACCGAAGTGCTGGCCCATTTGGCCGACCACAGCATCGTCGTTTCTTTTCGCATCCGCGATATTTTGGCCGGGACGACCGAACGGCTTCCGGCTTTTCAACAGGACGCCTGGGTGAACGGGCAGAAGGCGAACGAGGCCGAGGCGGCGGATATTTTGGAGACGTTCGGGCAGCTGCTCCGGTATAACGGCCTGCTGCTGCAGCGGCTGGACGACGGCGACTGGGAGAAAAGCGGCGTGAACGCCAAAGGCGATCCGGTGCGAATCGCCGATATCGTCGCCGGCTTTACGAAACACGTGAGCCGGCATCTGGGCCAAATCGAGCGCATCCGGCAGGCTTACAGCGAAGCGCAGGCGGTCGTATAGAAACTTTCTATTCCGCGATAGAAGAACTCTTGAATCGGACCGATTGACGATAAGTAAGGGCAGTGATAAAGTAAGGAACAATAATTCATATATAACCAATAGGAATTATCAGGATTTATTTTTAAAAGATACAGGAGAGTGAAGATCCGTATGAAAAAGTCACGGTGGGTCAAGTTTATTGCAATCTTATCCGCATCGGTCCTGGCGCTGGCGGCGTGCGGAGAAGCCAAATCGGGCAACGGAGCGAATCCCGGCGCCGGGACGGGCGCGACGACGAAAACGCAAGCGGCTCCGGGGGGCGAGCTGTCGTTCGCGCTGGCGACGTCGCCGGATACGCTCGATCCTCATCGCAGCGGTCTGGCCGTAGCGGTTCGGGTTATCCGCACGATCTACGACAGCCTTGTCGTGCAGCTCCCGGACAATACGATCAAGCCGTGGCTGGCTACCGAGTGGACGATTTCCCCCGACGGCAAGAGCTACACGTTCAAGCTGCGCAAGGACGTGAAGTTCCATGACGGCACGCCGTTTAACGCCGAAGCGGTGAAATACAGCTACGATCGCATTCTCGATCCGGCGACCAAGGCCGCCAACGCCTCCGCGCTGCTGAAGCCGTACAAATCGTCGGAGATTATCGACGAATACACGATTAAGCTGAATCTGGAGACGCCGTCCGTCGCATTTCTGGGCAACCTGAGCCAGGCGCTGCTCGGCATCGTATCGCCGACGGCGGCGAAAAAGCACGGCGATCAATTCGGCAAAAACCCGGTCGGTACGGGCCCGTTCAAATACGTGAAATGGGACGACAACTCGGAGATCAAGGTCGAGCGCAACCCCGACTATGCCTGGGCCCCCGAACTGGTGGACAACAAAGGCAAATCGTACTTGGACGCCATCGTTTTCAAGATCGTCCCGGAAGAAGCGACGCGCATCGGCAGCGTGCAGAGCGGGCAAGTGACCGCCGCCGAAACGGTTCCGCCGCAAAATATCGTATCGCTCAAAAACGACGCCAAGCTGCAGTTGCTCCAGGTCAATACGGGCGGCGTGCCCTACACGCTGTTCTTCAACCAAAAGCGGCCGCCGTGGGATAACGTCAAGGCGCGCCAAGCGGTGCAGTATGCGGTGGACATCGATTCGATCGTCAAAAGCCTCTATCTGGGCACGTATCCGCGGGCATGGTCGCCATTATCGCCGACGACGTTCGGCTACGATCCGTCGCTGGAGAACGGCGTCAAGCCCGATCTCGACAAAGCGAACCGGCTGCTCGACGAGCTGGGCTGGGTCAAGGGAGCCGACGGCGTGCGCGAGAAGGACGGCAAGAAGCTGACCTTGCACTATGTCGACGGTTCGCCGAACCGCGAGAAACGCAACGATATCGCCGCTATCATCCAGCAGCAGCTGAAGAAGGTCGGCATCGTCGTCGAAGTGGAAATTACGAAAGACACCGCAACCGTCGTTTACACGAATCAGGCGTATGACCTGTACGGCAACAGTCAGGTGAACTCCGACCCGGTCGCGCTCAACGCCTTCTACCATACGCCGGCGCCGAATGTGCGTCCGACGCTGTCGAAGCTTTCCGACCCGGAGATCGACAAGCTGCTCGACCAAGGCGTCGTAGAGACGGATACGGCCAAGCGCAAAGAAATTTACAAGAAGGTTCAGCATTACATTATCGACAATGCGGTCATTTTGCCGATCTATGTATTTCCTTACACGGTAGCGGCCTCCAAAAATGTGACCGGTCTGAAGTTCGACCCGCTCGGCTACCCGTTGTTCAACGACGTTTCGTTCATTAAAAAGTAAGGAGGCGGCGAAGATGGCCAAGGCCGTTGCGATTCGATTGCTGAGCTCTCTCCTCGTCATAGCGGGCTCTTCCATTCTGGTGTTTTGCGTGCTGTACGTGCTTCCCGGCGACGTGGTGATGAACATCGTCGACCCGAGCGCGATGAGCCCGGAGGCGCTCGCCAATCTGCGGCATCAGCTTGGCGTCGACCGCCCCTTCTATGAACAGTTTCTGAGCTATTTTCAAAACGTGCTGCGCGGCGACTTCGGACATTCGCTCGTCAATTCCGAGCCGGTACTGCCGAAGATCATTGCCCACTTCCCGGCTACGCTGGCGCTGACGACGGCGGCTTCCGTCGTCGCCGTCGCCGTCGGCGTGCTGCTGGGCGTGCTGTCCGCCATCCATCGCAACAAGGCGATCGATATCGTGGCGAGAATCATCGGGCTGTTCGGCATCTCGATGCCGACGTTCTGGTCGGGCATTCTGCTCATTCTGATCTTCTCCGTTTCCTTGGGCTGGCTGCCCGCGATGGGCTCGGATGGGCTGGCGACGCTGGTCCTTCCGGCGCTGACGCTAGGCCTGCTCGGAGCCGGCTTCATCGTCCGCATGGTGCGCAATTCCATGCTTGAAGTGCTCGGCGAGCCGTTCATGACGACGCTGCGCGCCAAAGGCTTGCTGGAGAGAGCGGTCATGTACCGCCATGCCTTGCGCAATGCGTTGATTCCGGCGGTGACGATGATGGGCATTCTGATTGGGGAAATGCTGGCCGGGGCGGTCGTCATCGAAACGGTATTTTCGCGGCAGGGCATCGGACGCATTATTTCCGACGCGATTATGACCAAAGACTTGCCGGTCGTGCAGGGCGTCGTCTTGTTCACGGCCATCGTGTATGTCGTCGTCAACGTGCTGGTGGACGTTTCGTATTCGTATATCGATCCGCGGGTCAGGCGCCTGCAAAGCTAGGAGGAGGAAGCTGCAATGAGAGAAGCTGCATCCGTTAAACCGTTATGGCAAGCGAAAGGGCCCGCAGCGGCGCGCCGGCGCGCGGTTCCGAAGATAGCCCTGTCGAAAGCGCTGGCGTACGGCGCCGGACTGGTCGTTCTGTTTCTGATCCTCTGCGCGCTGGCGCCGCAATGGATCGCTCCTTATTCGCCCACCGACATGCAGGCCGACCGCATTCTGCTTGCTCCGGGCTCGGCGCACTGGCTCGGCACCGACTATTTCGGCCGCGACATTCTTAGCGTCATCGTATTCGGAGCCCGCGAATCGCTGTTCATCGGCTTCGCTTCCGTCGCCGTCGGCGGGCTGTCGGGAGCGCTGCTCGGCGCGTTGGCCGGCTATTTCGGCAAATGGGTGGACACGGTTCTGATGCGCGTGGTCGACATTCTGATGACGATCCCCGGCGTGCTGCTCGCGCTGGCCGTCGCCGCCGCGCTCGGTCCCGGACTGTGGAACATTATATTGGCCGTGGCGATCGCATCGGCGCCGAACTACGCCAGAATCATGAGAGGGCAAATTCTGAGCATCAAAAACCGACCATTCATTACGGCATCCCGTTCAATCGGCGCCGCCGATCTGTCCGTGTTCGTCAAGCACGTGCTTCCCAATTCGCTTTCCCCGCTGCTGGTCATGGCCTGCATCGGTGTGGGCACCGCGATCCTGACCGGCTCGGGCTTGAGCTTCCTCGGTCTTGGCGTGCTGAAGGAGGTGCCGGACTGGGGGGCGCTGCTGTCCCAGGGCAGAGGGTATTTGACGGTCGCCTGGTGGATCTGCACGTTCCCGGGGCTGGCGATCACGCTGTTCGTACTATCGATCAATATTATCGGCGACGAGCTGCGCGATGCGCTCGATCCGAAGAAGCGGCACGCCTAAGAGGCGTACAGGAGGAGACGCAGATTGAGTCAATTGCTGGATATGGAACGCGTAAGCGTCGAATTCGCTACGGGCAGAGGCGCGCTGCAGGCAATCCGCGACGTCAGCTTCTCGATCGAGGCCGGCGAAACCGTATGCCTGGTCGGTGAATCGGGCAGCGGCAAGACAGTCACGTCCAAAGCCGTCATGCGGCTGATCGACGACGAGAACGGCAAGATCAGCTCCGGCACGATCAAGCTGGACGGCGTTGAGATCGTCGGTCTCCCCCAGCAGGCGCTCCGCTCGCTGCGCGGGAAGAAGATGGCGATGGTGTTCCAGGAGCCGATGGCGGCGTTCGATCCCGTGTTTACGATCGGCCGGCAGATCGTCGAAACGATCCAGCGCCACGACCGCCGTACGACGGCGAGCGAAGCGAAGCGGCGGGCCGTCTACCTGCTGCGCCGGGTCGGCATACCGGAGCCGGAGCTGCGGTTGAAGCAATACCCGAATGAGCTGTCCGGGGGAATGCTGCAGCGGGCGATGATCGCGATGGCGTTAAGCTGCCAGCCGGAGCTGCTAATTGCGGACGAACCGACGACGGCGCTCGACGTGACGATTCAGGCGCAAATTTTGCAGCTGCTGCAGGAGCTGAAGGACGAATTCAACATGGCGATTTTGCTCATTACCCACGATCTGGGCATTGCCGCGGAAATCGCCGACCGGGTCGTCGTCATGTATGCGGGGCAGGTGGTCGAACAGGCCGCGACCGAGGAGCTGTTCGCCGAGCCGCATCATCCATACACGCAGGGCTTGCTGCAGTCGATCACGACGATGGACAGCGACCGCTCGAAGCGGCTGTATACGATACCGGGCTCGATTCCGAGCCTGTCCGACTTGCCGGGCGGCTGCCGCTTCCATCCCCGCTGCCCGTACGCGACGGAGCAATGCGCGAGCGAGGCGCCCGCGCTGCTGAGCCGGGACGGCCGGCAAGCGGCGTGCTGGCACGTCGATCGAGTGATCGCCTCCGTAACCGCGACCGCACCGACGCCGCTGCAAGCAGAGCCGATCTCTTCGCCGGCGGTGGACACTGTCGATGTCGATTCTACTTCCGAGCCAGCGCTTGCATTCGCCGGGGTATCCCGGTCTTCGGCCGAAGTGTTGTTCGAGGTGCGCCATCTGACGAAGCATTACCCGTACGGTCGTTCGCTTTTTCCAGGGACCAAGAAGTCGATTCAGGCGGTCGAGGACGTCTCGTTCACGATTCGAAAGGGGGAAACGTTCGGCCTCGTCGGCGAATCGGGCAGCGGCAAGTCGACGCTCGGCCGGGTGCTGCTGCACCTGGAGAAGCCGACCTCCGGCTCCGTCCGGTTCGAGGGCCGGGAGCTGGGGGCGTTGTCCGGAGCCCGCCTGCGCGAGGAACGCAAGCATATGCAGATGATCTTCCAGGACCCTTACGGCTCGGTCGATCCGCGCTGGAAGGTAGGGGACATCATCGGCGAGCCGTTCGCGGTTCACGGCGGTTTGAACGCCGGCGGGAAGAAGGAGGCGGTGCTCGAGCTGCTGCGGCTCGTAGGCTTGAGTTCGAACGCTTACGACCGGTATCCCCACGAATTTTCCGGCGGACAGCGGCAGCGGATCGGCATCGCCCGGGCGATTGCTCTGCGGCCGAAGTTCGTGCTTGCCGACGAGGCCGTGTCCGCGCTGGACGTATCGGTACAAGCGCAGATCGTCAATCTGCTCCAGGAGCTTCGGCAGCGGCTCGATTTAACGTTCCTGTTCATCGGCCACGGACTGAATGTCGTACGCTATGTATCGGACCGCATCGGCGTTATGTACTTGGGCAAGCTGGTCGAAATCGCTCCCAGCGAGCAGCTGTTCCGCCGGCCGGCGCATCATTACACGAAGGCGCTCATCGCCTCGATCCCGGTTCCGGTTCCCGACCGGCAGCGCCAGTTCGCGGCCATTCAGGGGGAAATTCCGTCGCCGGCCAATCCGCCCTCCGGCTGCCGCTTCCGCACGCGCTGCCCGGCAGCTACCGCCCGATGCGCCGAGGAGCAGCCCGAATTCCGGGAGATCGCCCCAGACCATCTGGTGGCCTGCCACGACCCTGTCGGATAAAACATCCATCTTAATTCCGATTGACATACTTGGTTATGAAAAGTAGAGTAAAGGATACATCCAAATGAGCCGTGAATCGATCCCCGTCATGCGCGGGCGACCCGATCCACCGGTTATGCACAGCTGTCAACCGGCCGGCCGGAGACCTGCGACGCGACGTTGAGCCCGAATTTGCTTGCGAATGGGATCCGAACGCTTGTCAGGTCTCTTTGCCGTATCGTTGACGCTATGTTCCTCTACTTTACTACGTCGATCGGGAGACTTGGCCATGAATATCGAGAATATTGAAGCGTTCGTCTATGTGTTCCATTACGGCAGCTTTAACAAGGCGGCCGAGGTGCTGTATTTGTCGCAGCCGTCGGTTACCGCGCGCATCCAGTCGCTGGAACGGGAGCTGGACTGCCGGCTGTTCGACCGGATGGGCCGCCAGGTGCATCTGACCGAGAACGGAGTCAAGTTTCTGCCCTACGCCCAGCAGCTGCTGCAAACGTTCCAGAAAGGCAAGCAGCAGCTCCAGCGGACGCGGACGACTCCGAAGGAGCTGCGGATCGGCTGCACCGTGTCCGTCTCCAACTATATGATGGCGGAGCTGCTGCCGAAGCTGAAGGCGCGTTATCCCGGGGTGCATATGAAGGTGACGACGGCGGTAACCGACGAGATCGTCGGCAAGGTGCTGAACCGGGAGCTGGATATCGGCTTCGTCCGCAACGTGAACCATCCGAACTTGCAATCGGTGAAATTTTACGAGGACCCGATCCGTCTGTATACGTATGCCGACCATCCGCTTGCGGGAGCCGGGGAAGTGTCCGCCGAGCTGCTCGTCGACCAGCCGTTCGTGTTTTTCGAATGCGGCTCTCTCGACTGGCTGCGCATCCATCGCATGTTTCAAAGCCTGAACAGGCCGCCGGCAATCGAGATTCATACGGACAACGCGGAAATGGCGAAGAAGCTCGTCCTCAATCAAGCCGGCATCTGCTTCCTGCCGGGCCTGTGCGTCAGCAAGGAAGAGCGCGAGGGGCTGCTTTGCCCGGTCGATGTGGCCGAGGTGGCGGGAATCCGCCTGCAAACGAATATTATTAGCCTGAACGGCGAACAAACGGAAATCGTACGTTTTCTGATTGCCCATCGACCGGGCGAAGTCTATATATAGAACGGAGTGAATCGGTTAATGGCACTCAAGCTCAGCATTCTCGATCAAACCCCCATTCTGCCGGGGGAAACGCCGTCGCAAGCTTTCCGGCATACCATCGAGCTGGCCCGTCTGGCCGAACGGCTCGGGTATTACCGGTTCTGGGTATCGGAGCATCACGATTCCGAGCGCGTCGCGGGCACTTCGCCCGAGGTGCTCATCTCGCATCTGCTGGCGCATACGGAAAAGCTGCGCATCGGCGCCGGGGGAGTGATGCTGCAGCATTATAGCCCCTACAAGGTTGCGGAAAATTTCAACGTGCTCGCCTCGCTTGCGCCCGGACGGGTCGATCTCGGCATAGGCCGCGCGCCGGGCGGGCTGCCCCGCTCGACGCGGGCGCTGCAGCAGAACGCGGGGGAGACGGCCTCGCTGTCGGAGAAGCTGGCCGAGCTGCAGCGCTATATCGCCAACCAGGTGCCCGACGATCATCCGTACGCCGGCATTGTCGCCGGTCCCGTCGCCGAGCAGCCGGCCGATCTATACGTGCTCGGCACCAGCGTGTCCAGCGCCGAAATCGCCGCGGAGGCGGGCTTGCCCTACGTATTTGCACTGTTTATCAACAGCGATTCGCAGACGGCCCGGGAGGCGTTCCGGACGTATGCGGAGCGGTTCGAGCCGCAGCGCGGCCATGGGCCGCAGCCGATCCTGGCCTTGTCGGTCGCTGTGGCCGACACCGAGGAGGAGGCGCAAGAGCTCGCCCAGTCCTACAAGCTGGTCAAAATCAAGCTGGCCGGAGGCCGGACGCTGACCGTCGGAACGATCGAGCAGGCCGAGGAATACGGCCGGCAGTCAAACGAGCAGTACCACATCGAGACGCAGCAGGCGCAGATTGCCAAAGGGACGAAGGAATCGGTGCGCGCCCAGCTTCTGGAGCTGCAGCGGGAATACGGCGTGGAGGAATTGATCGTCGTCTCGACGCAGGTGCGCAGCTTCGAGGACCGCAAGCGCTCCTATACGCTGCTCCGGGAGGCGTTCGCCGGGGAAATCGGGGAGACGCGAGAGCAGGCGCCGGCCGCCATATCCTAAAGGCGATCCGGTCTGGCCAATGACATAATCTTAAATACCATATGGAGGAGATCGATTATGGGAACGAAGAGACAAATCAAACTGGGCGCCATTCTGCATGGCGTCGGCGGCAATATTTCGGGCTGGCGGCATCCCGACGCGATCACGGATGCGAGCGTTAATTTCGAGCTATACAAGAAATGGACGCAAAAAGCGGAAGAAGGCAAGTTCGACTTCGTCTTTATCGCCGACGGCTTGTACATTACGGAAAAATCGATCCCGCACTTCCTGAACCGGTTCGAGCCGATCTCGATTCTGAGTGCTCTGGCCGGGATCAGCTCGAAGATCGGGTTGGTCGGCACGCTGTCGACCTCTTACAGCGATCCCTTTACCGTATCCCGCCAGTTCGGTTCGCTGGATATGATCAGCGGCGGGCGCGCCGGATGGAACGTCGTCACCTCGCCGCTGGAAGGCTCCGCGCTCAACTTCGGCAAGACGGAGCAGCAGCACCCGACCCACCCGGAGCGCTACAAAATCGCCGACGAATATTTGCAGGTGGCGACCGGGCTGTGGGATTCGTGGGAAGATGACGCGTTTGTGCGCAACAAGGAAACGGGCGTCTTTTTCGATCCGGCCAAAATGCATACGCTCCACCATAAAGGCGACTACTTCTCGGTCAAAGGTCCGCTCAATATCGCCCGCTCCAGCCAAGGGCAGCCGGTTATTTTTCAGGCGGGGGCGTCCGAGTCCGGCAAGTCGTTTGCTGCCAAATGGGCGAATGCGATTTTCACCGGCCAGGAGACGCCGGAGGACGCCAAGCGCTATTACGACGATGTGAAGGGACGCGCCCGGGCGTTAGGACGCAATCCGGAGGAGATCGTCATTTTGCCGGGCATCGGCCCGATTATCGGCAGTACGCCGGAGGAAGCGGAGCGCAAATACGAAGAGATCGCCAACCTCGTCTCGATCGAGAAGGCGCTCGACTTTTTGGGCCGCTTCTACGAGCATCACGATTTCTCGCAGTATCCGCTCGACGAGCCGTTCCCGGAGCTTGGCGATCTGGGGCGCAACAGCTTCCAAAGCGCGACGGACCGTATGAAGGCCTGGGCCAAGGAGGAAGGGCTGACGCTCCGGCAGGTGGCGCTGCGGACGGCTACGCCGAAGCCGACGTTCATCGGCACGCCGGAGTCGGTCGCCGACAAGCTACAGGCGTGGTTTGAAGCCGGGGCAGCCGACGGCTTTATCGTCGGGGCGGCCGCTCCGCGCGGGCTGGAGGAATTCGTCGACCATGTCGTCCCGATCTTGCAGCAGCGCGGTCTGTTCCGCGAAGACTATGAAGCCGATACGCTGCGCGGCAACCTCGGACTGCCGGTTCCGGCGAACCGTTACGCCAAGCAGGCGGCCGGCGCCGCGACGGTGTAAAGGTAAGGAATGCGCCCGGATGCGCCGATGACGCCGAGCGGAGAGCCTGGCATGTTTCACGGGCATGAAGCGAGGCTGACCGACCGGCAAGCTTACCCGCGCTGGGAGCAGCTCCCGGCAAGCGGCTCGGCGCAGTATCGTAACATCGTATTGTATCCGGCAAGCATTAGCCTGCAAAAATCCTTTTTTTCACGTAAAAAGACGCCTTCTCTCCTTGTCCCAAGGGAGGGAAAGCGTCTTTTTGGTACGCGGCAGCCATAACGCCATCAGCCCGGGACAACTGCGTCCCGGGCTGGCGGTTCAGGCTATTGTGATGGATATGCGACGGTTATGGCTGTAAGGTATACAGATAGTAGCCGAAATCGGTCGGCGTGCCGGGATGTCCCAGTTGCCGAAGCATCGCGGTGACGTTCCCGCGATGGTACGTCCCGTGATTGACCATGTGCTGAATGAAGTCGAGGTAACGGGCTTGGAACGTTCCGGACGGGCACAGCGCCTCCAGATCTTCGTGGTTCTCGATGTACGCCCTGAACCGGACGGCCAGCTCGTTCATCATGCGGCTTAGCTCCTCGATCCGTTTGCCTTCCGTCTGAGCGACGAGCCGGTCGATCGAGTCCTTCAATTCCCGGAAATAGTCGGCCGACATGTCCGTGACGCCGCCCCGGGACAGGAGTGTCAACCAATTGCAGTCGATCACGTAGATGTGCGTCATGGCGTCGTAGATCGTCGGAAAGACGCTGACGATTTCCTGCCGGTACACGTCCTCGCCCAGTCCCTGCAAATGTGCGCACACCTGCTCGTTGGCCCATACATGGTAATCGAACTGCTGCAGTATATACGATTTCAAACGTGCTTCCCCTCTTGGCGGGGAATCGCGCAGTTTATGGGCAATTATGCGCTAAGCCCCATCAAGTTTGCCCCATGAATGCGAGTTGTTTTCATGACAAACGCCTCCCTAACGGAATCTACATTCTATTGTATCACAAACCATTCGGCTCCGGGCCTCCGGTCATGATTTGGCAAAGAAATCGCTTTACCTCGCCACGTTTGCCCGGGCTATCATCCGAGCCAGGCCTGGCCATTCCGCACGTCGCCGGGCTGTTTCCCGGCAATCGCCTGCCGTCAATGTTGATCAAGCTTGTCCTTGATAGGAACAAATGAAGCAACGGATAAGCCTGAGGAGATGCCGAAGCGATAATGATTCGCGGACCGGACGTCTAGTCCTTGTCATGGGAGGCGTCCCCATACAGCTCGACCGAGGCTTTGCCGTCGCGCAGCCTGACCAAGCTGAGACTCGCGGGCGGCAGATCGGGCAGCTCGCCCAGCTCCCGCAAGCTTTTGCCCTCATAGTGGCCGAGCACGGTTCGCAACGTTATGCGGTGAGTGACGATCAGCACATGGCCGCCCGCATGTTCGGCCGCAATCTTCTCTAGGGCGGGAAGTGTCCGCTTGAGCAGTTCCTCGTAGCTTTCTCCGCCCGCGGAAGGACGATAAAGGTGAGGCGCTTCCCAAAAATGCCGGTATCGCTCCGCGTCCTGCTTGCGGATCGTCTCTACCGATTCTCCCTCCCAGACGCCCATATTAATCTCCTTCAGCGCATCCCAAGTTCGCAGCTCTTCGCTCCGCTCGCCTCGAATGAGGCGGGCCGTGCTTACCGCCCGCGGACTGGTGCTGCTGTGCAGCGCGTCGAAAGTAACGGGCGAAAGCCGCTCTGCGAGCCGTTCGGCCTGCCGCCGCCCCTTCACGGTGAGCTCAGAATCCCGATGCCCCTGCATCCGTCCCTGTACGTTCCATTCCGTCTGCCCATGCCTGATGAAGTAAAGCATCGTTTCCGTCATTCCGCAGTCTCCTTTTCGCTAATGTTCAAAAGGAGTATACTATGTATATTCATATATAAAAATTATATTATTGTTATTATATATAACTTTTGTGTATATAGAAGGGATGGCGGAGCTATGCTGAACTTGCATGCACTAAGACTGTTTTACACGGTTGCCCGGAAGGGCAGCACGACCAAGGCGGCGCAGGCGCTGAACATGAGCCAGCCTGCCATATCCGCGCAGATCCGCAAATTCGAGAAGGAGCAAGGCATTGTGCTGTTTCAGATCGAGGGTCGGCGGCTTCGGCTGACCCCGCTCGGCCAATGCTTGCTTGAGCCGCTGGAGAAGCTGTTTCGCCTGGAAGCCCAGGTGCTGGAGCGGATGGAGGAGGAGCGGAATTTTCCGAAGGGGAGATTGCGGATTGTCGGCAACTATTTGGCCACCAGCCTGTTGATTCCCCGATGGGCGGCCCTTTTCAAGCAATCTCGTCCGGAGGTGGAGGTGCACATCGCAACGGCCAATTCCCGGACCGCTCTGGAGCGGCTGGTCGGTTTCGAGGCGGACGCGGCCGTCTACGGACTTGCCGACCTGCCTCTGCCGGCGGACGACGAGCTGTGCTGGACCGAACTGTACCGCGATGAGTTTTGGTTCGTAGTCGCACCGGGGCACAAGTACGCCGGTCGGGAGGTTGCTCTTGGCGATATGCTGGCCGAGCCATTCATCATGCGGGAGGAAGGCAGCGTCACCAGGGACAGGCTCATGCGTTTGTGCCGCGAGCGGCAGCTGGACCCGCCCCGGATCGAATTGCAATTTAACGATTTGAGCGGGACTCTCCATGCCGTGATGGCCGGCTACGGAACCACCTTTGTCTCATCCCTTGTCGCGGGAGGCTACGTGGAACGCGGCGAGCTCGCTAGAGTGCACGTGGCCGACGTCAGGGTCGCCAATACGATCGTACTGTGCACGCGGCGGCAGAGCCCGCCGGACCCGCTTGTCCGGGAATTTACCGCTATCGCCGTCCGCCATAAGCATTCTCCCGGACATGGCCTTTAAAAGAAAGATACGGCGGATAACTGCTCCGCCGCCCGCTACACGGGATTGCGCGAAGCGACGGCTTCGACGTCGCCCCCCGTCGCAGACTTGCAGGCTGCTTCGAACCGGCGACGAAACCGTGACGTTGCTCTCTCTTGCAAGATTGATCGATTGCTCGAAGGTGCTTATCCTGCCATCGAAAAATGATTGTGGTCCTCTTTCGATGCCATAAAGGATGCCTGCTTTTTCACGACCGCTCACCTCCCTTCGGAAACAGCAATATAGCTTGTGCAGCAAAAGACAGCGCAATTATGATCGAATCTATGAAAAAGTTGCTGCACACAATTAGGAGAGGAACCAACTTAAGCCAAGAAGTCCGCAGCATGGTCCCGCTTATCTCCAGCCGTCCAGGTGGAGGCATTGTGGATCATAAGCTGGCCAGTTGGGGACATCACGATTTTGTTACCGGACATCGCAATCACGCTTGCGGCTACCCCGACGATTTTGATCGTGACGTCCGCCTGATATGATCGCGACCTCCAAGTCGTCGCCGTTTGCGTCTGTTACCGCTCGCGCAATTTTTCCCGGACTCGTTGCCTCGATCTCGAACAAGTCATAAATCCATTGGTAATCGTTTGGAATAATAGTCCCTTTAATTTCGCTCCCCGTTGGCATTCGTTTGTTCACCCCCTTTCGGTGCTGAATTATTTGGAATCGTCGGCAGCTTCCCTTCCCGCTCCCACTCCCGCTCCAGCACATCGACATTGCTGTCCCAATCCATCCCGGTCAGCTCAGCCGTTTCCTTTTCGTGTGTGCTGAAGCCATTCGCGATCTTGCGCTCCGACGCCTCAACCTTTTTAAGCGGGTCGATCTGTCCCGGGCTAGGCCCAACCCATATCGCTTGACTCCAGAGCTTCCGGCGAATCGGATCCATAAAAAAACCGGGCGCCTGAATGCGTCCGGTTGCGACGGCCTCGAATAGCCATGTCTCGTATATATGGGTTGGCAAAAGTCCGCAGAAAACCAGTCCCTACGGTCCCGAAACGAACGCCATGCCTGTAAGAGCGCAGCACGGCTGGCGGAATAGCTACTATTGAACACGCTCAGCAGCACTTCATATGGCATATCCAGCGCTGCGCCGGCGAGCTGCGCCATCGCTCTGGTAAAGTATCAAAGCCGGATATCGGATGCTTGGGATTGCCGAACGTAACGTCTTCCCCTTCGCCAAGTACGTTAATGGTGCCTGGCCCCAACTCTTAAGAGGAAAGCCGTTCATCGGCCGGATACGTAGCTGATCCTCATCCGGAATTGACTGCCCGAACGAGATTTCGTTTTTCGGACCCTCGACCTTGATAAACGCAGTAAGAAAGCTGTTTATGATCGCAGCCGCGATTTCAGCCTCTGCATAGCGGCCCATCTGCTTGACCTGCTCGATGGCCGGCGCGAGATAGGGTACACCGCGGTATTGTTTAGCCCGCTCTGCATCCATAATGAATAGGACGTTTGGCAAGCCGTTGACCAGGTTGTTCGCTTCGCGATTTGTGATGTTCATATTTTTACTTTCCGGTTACTTTAGCTTTACCGGGTATCTTGGGATTGTAGAGTGGAAGTGAACCTTTGGATTTGTCCATACTGACCGAACACCTAAATAAAAGTTTAGGTAAGTTCTACATGGTCCTAAAGCACTCTTTTTTTTGTAAAATAAGGAAAAATGGTTGAAATAGTAAATGTTATTAATTACCATATTTGTGAGCGAGTAAATTATATTAAAGAAGAGGTGTTTCAAATCAAGTAGTCTTTTCAGCAACTCAATATAATATTGCAACAATTACTATCGATCATACAAATGTTTCTGCTTTATCATACTTCGGACCTACTTTTCGCGCTCACCTGGTTGGTCATGAGACTGGACATGCGTTAGGCCTAAATCACTTTTATAATTCTCCTGCACACACCGGCAGTCATTGGATGAATAATTGCAATCTTACTAATGCATGCATTTCTTCACCAACAGATACTGATAAATTACACTTACAAGTTAAATTTAACGATCAACTTTAATTAATCATTGAATGGAGTGATAATGATGAAAAAACGTCTAACAGTCTCCGTATTGGCAACATTACTTTTAGCTTCAGTTGGAACAATTCTGTATTCGATTGAAGATAACAAAATTTCAATAAAGGAGGTCCACGCTAGTGCTTGGGTAATCCCGTATAATAGCCTACAAGAGCTCGAAAAAGACCCAAAGGTTAATGTTATTGTTGAGGGGACAGTTACAGAGAATACAAGTCCTCGCAAAATTACAGGCAATCAAAGCCCTGTGAACTATAATGCAATGTTGACAGAGATAAAAATAGATAAAATAATCAAATCAGATGGAAAGATCGATAACAATAAAACAGTATTTATTCTGGAGCCAACATTTTTAGAAGATAACGGAATACTGCCGGGAAAAACAGAATATCCAATGTTCGACTACCTTAAAGCTACACCGGGAAGAAAGTATATTTTTTATTTAGCATGGAATGACTCGCAGCAGGCATACTGGGTGCACGGAGCTAACCAAGGAAAATATAATATTGACGGAAAAGATCAACGTGAACTGATAACTGAAAGTAATATTGAAAACTACCATAACTTAAAGAAAAGCGTACTTGAAAAGTATGGCCCCGATAATGGTAAGTAATTTCAGCCATTGCATAACCAAATAATAGATCCCTGACCGCCTAGAAATAGGCGGTCTTATTGATTCTGCTAGTAAAATGAAAACAGTATTATAAAGGGGAATGTAATTTGTGAACATCATAGACTGGACGATCGCTATTATCTCGCCGCAACGCGCGCTGAAACGTGAAGTAGCACGTGCAAGGCTTGGAGTTATGCGCAAGTTAACAAACAGCGGCTACTCCCACAGCGGCGCCAGCCGGAAGAAGAAATTCATGCAGAGTTGGGACAGCGCATCTCGATCGCCACAAGAGGACATTGGAAGCAATGTACAGTCGCTCCGGGAACGCAGCAGGGACCTGTATATGTCCGGCGGACTGGCTGCCGGGCGATCAAAAAGAACCAGTCGAATGTGCTAGGGTCAGGACTTACCTTGAAATGCAGCTCAATTATAAGATGCTCGGGATTACGCAGGAACAGGCTAAAGACTGGGAAGACCGGACCGAATTTGAGTTTGACCTTTGAGCTTCATCCAAAGTCGATCATACGGGTCTGAACGATTTTTATGACGCCCAGCGGATCATGCTGACAGGCTGGCTTCTGAACGGGGATTCCGTATCCATTGTTAAATACGCCGACAGGCCGGAAGCCCTCAACCCATATCGGCTTCGCCTGCATCTTGTTGAGGCGGATCGTTTAAGCTCTCCTGATCTATATACGGGAGTAACTGCCCCATTGGCGCTTTGGGGAGGCGGTAGCATCGAATTTCCTTCCTATATGGAATTGCCTGCCGGCGGAGCGATTCAAAACGGCGTGGAGACCGATGCGTCCGGAAAAGTGGTTGCTAATGGATTAGTAACAAGCATCCGAACTCCCTGCTTCCGACAAGAAAGCCGGTTAACTGGGCGCGCGTCAAAGCGAAGCTGCTATCAAACAAAGCGTGTTCCTCGAGCTTTTCGCCCTTCTCTTCCCACGTTTCACCAAGAACCAGACTTTGAGCGTTTCCGCCCGGTCCACCTCAAGAAATTGCCGAACAATATCTGACCACGATGGATTTGGTTCAGGTGAAAGCCTCACCTCACCGGAACGAATGCTTCTTTTGCGCGACCCATCGACCTTCCCCGCGTTTCCATTCCTTCTCGCTATGCAAACGCCGCAATGCTTGCAAACGTGCTGTACGGACTCGACGACAAACTCTTTGTCGGACGTTTGATCGTATTCAAATTTGATTTTCTGCCACTTCATCGGTTGCAGTTCGTTGTAGGAAGGCAGGGGAGGTTCCATTCCTCCATCGTGCTGTCGTTGTAAAACTGCTCGATCCGCGATACTTCTTTCAGCGTCGGCGTGGATACATAAATATGTTTCCGATTGAAAAACGTCTTAGTTCGTTGTGTCGCAAGTGTAATCGGGTCGCCCTCTTTCCCTGCCGATACTGGGTAACGGTCCACTTCATCGCAAAGTACAATGCGAATCGACCGGTTTGAAAGGGACGACGGCGAGTTTGCGCCGACAAGAGCAATATATCCGCCCGGAAATGATTCCTCCGAAATTGTATTACTGCTATCCCGGCTTTTGACCTCTGCCACTTTCCTCCGGAGCTGCAGGCTCGCTTCGATCATGGTTGCAAGGTGATTTTTCGAAAATGTCTCGATAAGGTCTTTCGTCGGGTTTCCGGGTGGGCGGATCAGCACCGCATTCTGACAACCGAAACGAGCGCGGAACCGGGACCGTGGCGAACCGACCGGGAGCCGTATCAGCTCGGGATTATGGAAAGCATCAACGACTCGGAAGTGAACAATACGATTGATTCCGCCATTCGGTAGTTCCCGGCGCGCGGCATTCGTAGCCTGTGGCGTTCATTCAACCGATTCTTCAGTTGGCACCCTGCTTAGGCTGAATGAAATCGCTGTTTTCTTTAATCACGCTGCCGGAAGAATCGAGAAACCGGATCAGCGGCTGCTTGTTGCCCGTGTAATACGAGGAGTGCATATACAGGTTGCGCAAGATCGGATCGAAGATGCCGACCAGCAGGGCGTTGCCAAACTCCCCGACGTCATTCGGAGCCAGTGTGATCTCGAGCGTGCTTCCGTTTGGCATCGAGATTTTCTGAAATGGGCTTTCCGGTTCGGCCGTGCGGTCCAGCCCGGCTAACAGCTTGTCGAAATCCTTTTTGGACAGGTGCAGCTTGTCCCAGTCGGCTGCGGTCAGCTCCCCCAGCTTTTTGTCTTTGAGCGTGTCCGCGTTTTTGCTCGCGTCCGCTTCCGCCGGTTGGGCGGGCGTCGGCGCATTGGGCGCCGATGCAGCGGGCGGGGCCGCAGCCGCAACGTTTGCGGAGGGAGGCTGCTCCGATTTGCCGCAGGCGGTCAGCGCGCCGAGCGCGAGTAGAGCGGATAGGGAGAGCAGTGTTGTTTTGTTCATCGAGATCCCCTTTGCGTTTGTGAAATATGCCGGACTTGCGTCCAAGCCGCTTGTGTAGTCTCCCAATAGTACGAAGGTTCAGGAAAAAGGTTCCAACAATTTTGTCGTCAGCGTCATGTCGCCTTTTTACAATACAGACATTCGTGGCGGAGCTACAATGGACAAGTACTGTTGCAAGCCGTTTTGTTCATACGGAGCGGCATTTGTTCCCGCCGATGAAATCGGTGGAAGATTACCAGAAACGAAACGGGAGGAATGGACATGACTGACTCTACCAACTATACGGGTGTGACGGGAGTGCATACGAAGAACGGGAAGCCGAACGGAAGCACCTCCATCACGCCCTTTATCGTCGTGAACGATCCGGCGGCGGCGATCGCCTTCTATGAAACGGTATTCGGAGCCAAAGCGAAAAGCGCAACGGAAGTGGATTACGAAGGAAACAAGATCATCGTTCATGCGGATTTGGATTTTGGTCACGGCTACTTGCAGTTGGGCGCCGCCACACCGGCGTACCGGCTCGTTCCGCCACCGGGCAACGGCGATGCTTGCTATTCGCTGGCCGTTTATGTGCCCGATGTGGATCGGACGTTGGATTTGGCCGTCGCCAACGGAGCGACCGTTCGGGAGCCGGCTGCGAATTTCGTTTCCGGCGACCGGTATTGCAGCATCCTGGACCCTTACGGCGTCCGGTGGTCGGTCATGACGCGTGTCGAGGATATTTCGGAGGAAGAAAGCTTTCGCCGTGTCGACGAGTGGAGCAAGAGCCTGTAAATCGTCGGACGACGACTCGGATCCGAGGACATGTCGCGTTTGACGGGCTCCGGGCAAGCGGCGCCGCTCTCCTGCTGGAACCGCTCGAATGACCGAGGCGGGAGGCAGGGGAGCGTGTTTTCGTTAGATCGAGCTGACGGACGGCGTTTGCGTCTCGCCAGCTCATGTACGATGATCATGCGGAAATGATCGCTCTCCGGGACGGTCAAGGAACGCGAAGAGCTTTTGGTACATGATATCGTTGCCGGAACCCAGCCAAATTAAATGACCCCATGAATCTAGCTCACATAGCTGGGCGTTAGGAATGTGTCGATGAGCATAACGAGCGTGTTCCACCGGCACGGAGGCATCATGAATGCTATGCAAGATCAAGGCAGGGCACTGGACGGCAAGAAGCTCGGCAGTTAGATCATGACCTGTCTGGTCCAAATCGAGGAGAAACCCATGCTTCGACCGTTGGCGGTTCAACATGCTCTTGAATTGTTTCCGGTCCTCTTCGCTGATCTGAGGCAACACCTTTTCCTTCGGAAGCTTGCTGAACGAAGCAAGCATGCTATTGAACAGAAAAGCCGGAAACAATGCGTTGATGAGCCGGATCGATGCCCAAAGATAGGCTTCGGTCGAAGGTCGAAACATCATCTTGGCGGATTTGTACAGATTGTCGTCGGGCAATAACCAGCGTTGGGACACCGCTGATTGCAGGACCAGACTCTTTACCCGATGCGGATAGCGCGAGGCCAGATGAATCCCGCTCGGACCTCCGGCCGAAATCCCGATGACATGCGCTTGGGAAATTTGCAAATGATCCAACAGTCCGATGTAGGCTTCGCATGCGGAAGCCATCGTGGCGCCCAGCTCTTTGGAGGTTTTTCCGTATCCCGGCCTTGAAGGAGTGATAACAGAAAAATGACGCGCCGTCAGCTCGCTGTAACCAAATGTTTCGTCACAGTTCGAATGTCCTCCATGCAGGACCAGAACGGGATCCCCCTGTCCGATCAGGCGATACTCCATGTTGAATCCATCTTTTGTCGTAAATTGACTCCTAGTATTGTCCATTGCGCTTCCTCCAAAAATGAATTATAGTTCATTATTAAGATAAAAAAACGAGCATACTTCTAGGAAAGAAATGCTCTCAGGCCTTGATACCAGAACAAAATGTATTGACGAATACTATGCTTGCAGTCCTCTGAATCCGGGTGGCTCCGAATAATCTCGAAGTATCCTTGCATGAAAGCTACCGCTACCGGCCAAGCCGTTTGCCGGTCAAACACTTCTTGTTTCTGATTGCCGTTGTACTGGGCCAAATGGTGGGCGACATTGTCGGCCATCATCTGGTGAAACTTCGAAACAGCGTTCTCATATCGGGTTCCTCCGGTACCGTCAATTAGAATTAAGAGAGGGATACGGTATTCCCCGACGACATGCGTCAAAGCCTCGACAACAAGTTCGAAAACATTCCTCTCCCGCTGCAGCGGGCCGGCATGATGCGAGATCAACGTTTCCCATTCCAGGTAGACCGGCGCGACGATGGCTTCGAACAAAATGTCCTTCCCCGAGTAATACCGATACAAGTTACCAACAGAAATGCCTGCTTTGGCTGCAATTCGTTTTACCGAGGCCGCCGCATAGCCGTATTGAAAAAACTCGTCCTGCGCATGTCGGATTATCGCTTGCCGCAACTCTTCTTTCAGAACCTGAACCATAAGTGAACCTCCGTTCATTTATGAATGATAACAGACATTGTCGGTGTTTGCAAGCTTTAAACGAACGGCTAGCGCTCCCGCTCCGCAAGCCCCGACTCGCACGCTTATACACGCAAAAGACACCTTCTCTCCCTGTAACCCAGGGAGGGAAAGCGTCTTTTTGGTACGCGGAAGCAACTTAGTCTTTGTAAACGGTATTCGTCACGGTTGTTTGTTTGCCGTATTTGTTGACGGCCAGCAGTGTGACGGTGTTCGCGCCTTTGACCAGGCTGACCGTTTTGCTGGAATTCCAGGTGCTTTGGAACTCGTCATTCACGTACAGCTTCGGCGAATTGTCGTTTTTGTCGCTGAGCGTCCACGTCACCGTCAACGATGAAGACGTCGTTCTGGAAGGCATGTACCCGGCCGTCAGCTTCGGAGCGGGAGGGTTGAACGTTACCGTCTTGGAGACGACCGTTTCCTTGCCGTTCGCATTGACCGCCTTGAACACGAGCACGTTTTCGCCGGGCTCCAAGGTCAGTGTGGCGCTGCTCTGCCATTTGGAATATTCTTTTTCGTTCAGGAACAGTCGTACCGAATCGTCGTTTTTATCGGTGACCGTCCACGACACGTTGAGCGTGGACGAGTCCGTCGAGGCGGGCAACGGATTTACTTTCAGTACCGGAGCGCCGGTTCCGAGAGAAATCTTTTTGGTGACCGTCGTGCTTTTGCCGAGCGAGTTGGTTGCCCGGAACACGATCGTATTAATGCCTTCGTTCAAGGCGATGGTTTTGCTGGAGGACCATTCCGATTGGGCTTCGTCGTTAATGTATACGATCGGCCTGCTGTCGTTTTTATCGGTGACGCTCCAGGAGACCATTACGCTCGTCTTGTCCGTCGAGTCCGGAATGTCGTTCACTTTCAATACGGGACCGCCGGTGCTCAGCGTGATCGTTTTGGTAACCGTCGTGCTTTTGCCGAGCGAGTTGGTGGCCTTGAACACGATCGTATTTGCGCCTTCGCTCAAGGAGATCGTTTTGCTGGAGGACCATTCCGATTGGGCCTCGTCGTTGATATACACTTTGGGCTTGCTGTCGTTTTTATCCGTTACGCTCCAGGAGACGTTTACGCTCGCCTTGTCCGTCGTATCCGGAATGTCGTTCACTTTCAGTACAGGACCGCCGGTGTTGAACACGATCGTTTTGGTAACCGTCGTGCTTTTGCCGAGCGAATTTGTCGCCTTGACGACAATCGTGTTCGTTCCTTCCGTCAGCTCGACCTTCTTCTGGTTGCTGTAATCGCGCTGCGCCTCGTTGTTGACATAGACGACCGTACGCGAGTCGTTCTCGTCGCGGACGCTCCACGAGACGGTAACGTACTGCTTGTCGGTTTCCTCCGGAATGTCGTTCACCGTAAGCTCCGGCCCGCCCTTCTCGTATTGGATCACCTTCGTTACGGTTTTGGACTTGCCTCCGGGCAAGCGCGCGGTGACCGTAACGGTATAGTCGCCTTCGCCTTGGTTGATTTTCAACCCTTCTTTAAACTGCCCTTGCACGACGCTGACCTCGCGGTTGTTGATCGTCACGGTCGCTCCGGGGGACGTCTCGCCAGAAACGTAGAATGTTCCGTTGGACGTCGTTTCCGGCACGTTCACGTTCAGTTGGATCGGAGCGTGGCCGTCGGCAGAGGCGTTTTTAATAATTTTGTACAGCAGGGTGGCCACTTCCGCGCGGGTCACCTGCTTGTCTCCCTTGAACGTCTGGTCGGGGTAGCCGCTGAACAGTTGCTTTTCGACGGCGAGCGCTACGTACGTTTTCAAATTCGGCGAGATCGAGTTGACATCCCGGAACGTATTCTCCAGAATGCGCGGGTTGCGCAGGTCGTCCGGCGTATAGCCGAGCGTCTTGACGAGCGTAACGGCCACGTCTTCGCGGGTGGCGTCCAGCGTCGGACTGAAAAACGCTTTGCCGGACGGCGGATAATAGCCGGTAAGAAATTCGCGGGACGCTTCTATGTACGGGAACGACCACCGGTCGGGCGAAACGTCGTAATAGGTGGCTTTGGCTCCGCTTTCCGGCAAGTCGAGATAGAACGTTTTGGCGACCAGCGAAGCGAATTCCTCCCGGGTCACCGGATTTTCCGGCTTGAAGGTGTTGTCCTCGTATCCCGAAATGACGTTGGTTTTGGCCAGATCGAGAATGGCGCTGCCGGCCCAGTAATCATTGTGGATATCGATGAAGCTGACTTGCTGGGTGATATAGGTGTTTCCTGCGGCATGGACGTATGAGTGCGCCGGGGCGAACGCGATTAGAACGGATGCCAAAGCACCCGCTATCTTTTTGCGCATAGCGATTGTTCCTCCTCTTTTATAATCGGCATACTGTTAATCTTAACCCACAAGACCTATTTCTGTCAGCATTTATTTGGCGAAAAATAGGACTATCGAATCAGTTGGCTGCGCCGTAACATGATCGATGTCCCAAGCTCGTTTTTTACCGCTATGAATTCAATAAGGAAGCCCTCCGGCATCGTCAAGACCGTTGTCCGGGTCATATTTTTGGTTCATCGTATGGACGCTACCGCCCAGCACTCCGTGTTCACCATTATTGCCGAAAATGCGCATAACGACGGATCATGGCTCGTTTACATTAAGAATGGAAGCAAGGCTTACTTGGGTTCGTGGAACGATTTCAGCTGCAGCCCTTTCGTAAGCAGCAGCCTGTAAGAGAGCATGCTTAACAGCATGCTTGTAATGGCTGCGGAGCCGGTGAAGGAAAAGACAATTAGAATTTGATAACGCACCGCTTCTACGGGATCGGCCCCCGCAACAATCATGCCGGTCATCATCCCGGGCAGCTGAACGAGGCCGACGGTCTTCATCCCGTCGATGGTGGGGATCATGCTGAATTTAACCGCCCTTTTCCGCACCTCCTGGAGCGCCTGCTTCGCTGTAGCCCCGAGCGCGAGCAGGACTTCAATCTCGCCTTTCGTAGACTGAACCTCTCTTCGGATTTGGTTCATGAACAGCCCGGCTACAATCATGGCGCTCCCGATGGTCATTCCGCTAATGGGAATGATGTATTGGGGAGAAGGCTCGATCATCTTCAAGCCCAGCAGCAGGCCCATCAACAGCAGCTCCGTCACCGCTATGGAAACCGCGACTCTCCATAGAATCCCCGGCATGCCGGCACCGCGCCGCGCCGCGTTGCTGGATGCTACTGCAATCATCAGCGCTATCATGAACACCAAATAGATAACATTCTCCGTGCGGAAAATGTACTGGAGCACATAGCCGATAGCCAGCAGTTGAACCGCCGATCGGACGGTACCGATCGCAATTTCTTTTTCCAGCCCCAGTTTCTGCCAAACCGAAACTAGCATGGTCGCCAATACGAACAACAAGGTGAAGCTAAGCGTCAACAGCGTCATAGCGTGGCCTCGTTTGCAGGAATCCGGATGAATTGACGTCCCGCTTCCGTTGCCGGTTGCCGAAAAAATTCCGCGGTCTGCCGGTCCTCCAGCAACGTACTGCCGGACATAAACCAGGTTCTATGGCTCGTACGCTCCGCCTGCTCCAAATCATGGGTGATCCAAATCATCGTCCCGCCCTCTTCCGCCTGCCAGCGCAGCAGCAGCTGTTCCACTGCCCGTGCGCTATTCCTGTCCAATGCGGACGTAACTTCGTCCAGTAATAGAACGGACGGCCGTAACAGCATCGATCGAATCAAGGCAATCCGCTGCTTCTCTCCGCCCGACAAATCGCCGGCCGGTTTATTCCGGTCCAGTTCCGCCAACATGGCTTCCTCGAGCAGCCGCGAGGCAAGACGTTCGTCATAGGAACCGCCATGGAGACGGCTTGCCGTTCGCAAGTTGTCCTCCACACTGCCCGGCAGCATGACCGCCTGCTGGGCGACGTAACAGATTTGCTTTCTCCACATCCTGGGATCGTACTTCCGGTACGAGACACCTTCATATATCATGTCGCCCTGATCCGGCGATTCAAGCAGTGCCAGCGTGCGCAGCAAGGTGCTTTTCCCTTGTCCCGAGGCGCCAATGACGGAGATGCGCTCCGGCTGTCCGATTACGGCCGATACTTCGGCAAATAAATAAGGGGAGCCCCCTTTTTCCTGATTCCGCAATTTTCTTGCCAATCCCTGAATTTCAAACCTGGCAGTCAAAATCGAGCTGCTCCTTTCCTTTATCTACGGTCGGCTTTCGCACCGAGTTCCCGTGGTATGTCCCAAGAAATACCGTGACCTATTATATCATGAACTTAGTCGGCTTCATGACCTGCTGAAATGCTCGTTTGAGTTTTTTTATACAAATGAACGAGATGTTAACGGGTGTGAAAAACTGGCATAATGACGTCCGATGATTATGCGCGTATTTCCACTCGCCTTCATTTGCAAGATTGGGAAGTTCCCGAAAGCTTGAATACCGAATCCATTGCGGCGGATACCGTTGATGTACATGAAGTTTATCGAATATTGCTTGAGGACGGCAATACCCCTAACGCGGTCATATTCAAGCATCAATTTAGAGCGAACGCGCCCAGCCATGTTCTCTTAACGTTGCGAAACGCTCAAGATGAAATTATGGCTCTCGCTTATTACAAAGTAATAAAGGTCGACCCGAACAGCCCTGTTCTTTCCGCAACGGCGTTTAATCTTCATTTCCGGCAGCCATTTGCGTTATCGCGCGAGGAACGAAAACAATTTTTGCAAGGTGTACTATACTCCATGAAACAGTTGGAGTTGCATGCCGTCAATTGTTTAATGTCTCTCAAGCATGCGGATGTATTTACGCTTCTGATTCGGGAAGGCTTCGACGAGATCCGCAGCAGCTTTTTCGCACTCACCAAGGCGGTAGGAGAGGGGAAATGAAACGATATAAAAACGCGCGCGATATCCTGCCAGAAAGCTTGATTCAAGAAATTCAGAAATATGTCAGAGGCCAACACCTGTATATTCCTCAGACCGAACGCAAGGGATGGGGAGCACATAGCGGAACTCGCGATGAAATGGCACGGAGAAACAAAGATATTTATCAGAAATATATGGATGGTGTCGGCATATCGGAATTATCTCGAATCTATCATTTGAGTGAAGAACGGATACGGGGAATCGTGTACGAAAATCATGCGAATCCCGAGTGAAGCGAAAACAAACCATTGAATCCGCAAGTGCAGCCGCACTTCGATTCAATGGTTTTTGCCTGTCATTCCATACGATATGGCGCCTTCGCAGTTTATTGCGTAACGGCGGCTATAAATTTCTCCAGAGCGGAGAGGTCGGTAATGTTTCGATTGCATTTCTCATGGTCGGTGCATAAATAATTGCCGACGGTCTTATAGTAATCGGGCGAGGCTTTTTCCGGTCTTTTCTTCGAAAGCGCCGAGAATAACGACAAATCCTCTTGCCGATTGCAAACAAAGCAGTAGCTTTTTTTATGCGTCGGTGTGAAGCTGCCCTCCAAGCCGATCCATTGGCCGTCCAGCGGATAAACCAGAAACATCTTGTTCGTCGCGATGTCCGTCCAGCTCAAGTAGGACAGGCTGCGTCGGTCCAACAGATTCAGATCCGGCACCTTGAGCTTCTTGTTCTTAGGAAACAGCTTTACAATCTGCTTCTCCGTCAGCGGCGGAAACTCTAGTAGCTCGGACTTCAACTCCGCTAAATACGCTTCAAACTGCTCCGCTATCTCCAATCGGGAAATGCCTTGAACCCGTTCGCGCTGCTCGGGCTCCCGAAACAGCTCGGCTATCGTGAACTCTGCGGTTTCTCTGACGGATTGGATCACATTGCGGTCGGCTACGGTACGCAGCGCATACAGCACCAGGCCGGCCTGTTTTTTGATCATATTATATTGATGGTTTCTAATAAATGGCGAATGCATCGCTTTACAGCCCTTTCTCCATAGATTCTTGGAAAATCAGGTGCAAAGCCCATTACCAGAAACGATGACTGCGGGTGCGGGCGATTTAGCTTGCCAAAACGTTCCGCCCATGCAAAGAATCGCCCCAATAACAGGCTTTGCATGAGACTTCGCCAATCCGGCAATCTTTTATTGCCATCGTTACCAGCTCCTTCGTTCCACGATAGCCTAAGTATAAAGAAAACGGTTCAGCTTTTCAATGACCTTTGCTTGCCATCCTGCATCGCCGGCAGCGGAGCGCTTGACGGGGATCGAGCTTAAAAGTGTTAAAATCGGTGGAGGTCTTATGAAAGAATTGAAGTTGACAAACCAGCAGGTTTCAGGAGCTCGTGGGCACCTATGATTTCTATGTAGATGGGTTGGACTCTTTTTTGAATATTGAAACGGGTGATGTTGTCACGTTACGAGAGTTTGACCGGGATGAAGAGGACGAAGAGTTAAACGAGGTCGTTGAAGAAGGGTTTAATGAAGTTTATTTTCGAATACCGCAGCGGGAGTCAGATGAAGGGTACACGGACATGATTGATTTTGCCGAAACGGTCGCAGATGAAAAATTAAGATCAACTTTGATTAGCGTCTTGAGCGGCGGCAAGAAAATATTCCGAAGATTCAAGGATGCATTAGGCGCCGATAGCGATCCAAACCGTTCGTGCGGCCTCAATGAATTTGGCTGCCGAATCGGCTTCAATGCTGCATTCGGGTTTTGGGGTACGACAAAAAGCCGCAAGGTGAAAGGTAACCTTTCAGCCGCAGCTTTATCGCAAGCGTATGAGACCGGGATACGCGAAACGGCGCATTTTCGCCGTCGCTGTAGAGACATCCGGTTTATACTGGCAGCCTGTTGTTGCAGTCGCCGTAAACGCAGTTGGGGTCCCGTTGGTATCCTAGCGGAAAACGTTCGTACCGAGCTGCACCCAAAAGCGGACCAAGGCTGTGCGCGTCGACTTGTAGCATGTTGACACTTTGCCGAATCTTAGTAATGAAATTACATTTGCAATAGCATATGGAAAACGGTGCGGGTTTGTTTTCAAGCAAATGGATTGGCCATCGCGTTTATGTTCAAGATAAAAACAACAATGGCGATGACGGCGATAACGAAAGCCGGTAGTGATTTACCGATCGGATCTTTGGCCCGAATATGCGCCAGGCACGCCCCGATCATTGTGACGCCCAACCAAAGGCCGGCCCAGCCTGCTAAACCCGGGAAGAAATAGCCGGCAATGAGTCCTGCCACTCCAATATATTGCACGAGGCCGGTGATGACGCGAAACCATTGTGGCAGCCCTAAATGCCGGAACGATTCGACTTGCTGCTTCGCACCCCCCAGCTTGCTGCCGCCGGCGGCTAGGAACAGAAGGGCTAGCAAGCTTTGCAGGACGATTGATACGATAGTCATTTCGTGAACAACTCCCTTATTTATAATTAGTAACTTACGTGCTATTATATAGAAAGCTTTGTGCTTTCGGAAGGAGGCACATTTAAGTGTCCCGGTAACCTTCAAGTAACCATGCATGAAAGGAGCCTATTGATGGAACACAATCCCGAATCCTGCATGCTCGATAAAACGTTGAACGTCATTGTTGGCAAATGGAAGCTGGCTATCCTGCATTTGCTTTTTCAAGGGACGAAACGGTTCAGCGAGCTGCAGCACGGCATTCCCGACATTACGAAAAAAGTGCTGACCGCCCATTTGCGGGAATTGGAGGAAGACGATATTATCAAACGGATCGTCTATGCGGAGGTTCCGCCACGGGTTGAATATTCGCTGACCGAATACGGCTACAGTCTGCAGCCGACGCTCCAGTCCCTCCAAGAATGGGGGAGCAACCACGCGGAGCATATGCGGTCGAAGCGCGAGCGCCAGTCATCGACGAAGTTTCCCGACGATCAGCCTGCTGTATCGGTGGAATGAAGCGGATAAACGAGGCGAACCGGAGAAGCGGCGACTTGTTGCCACACGCAAACTAACTTTATTGGGGCGGATCCATGTTTGAGGTTCAAAAGCGGGGAAACAGCTTGGGAATTCGAATCCCGAAGTCCCTTGCCGTGAAGGTCGGTCTTGAGGTAGGCTCTGAGGTCGATCTCGACGTGGAAGATGGTCACTTTGTAATAAAGCCAAAATCGGCAAATCTGGATGAACTCCTTTCCAGGGTAACGCCGGAAAATCTTCATAGGAAGGTATTTTGGTTTATTCCATCATTCTTGAAAATTAGCGATAACCACAAAAAAATCGCCGAAACCCAGACAGGAGAAGGCCTCTGGACTTTGCGGTAACCAGAGATAGGATAGGTCGACTACTGCTTAATCAAAACTCACGTCACATAGACATGAGTTTTTTCTTTGCTCCAAAATCTCCCTCTTGAAAACCCTTTCATTTAAAGGTTTCGTAAACCTGCACCCGATACTGAAAGATGTTGGAAATGTGGTTTGACACGCGAATTCACCTCGGATAATCTGAGGTAAAATGAGCATTATTGTGCATGAATAAGCAAGTAGCTTGATCACTACAAACATGTGGCGGGTTTGTCGCATGTTTTTATTGCATTTTACCAGCTTTCAGGAGGGATGCCCGTGAGAAGCCTGCTTCAGCCGTTGTCCATCAAGAAAAATTTACTCATTTTCTTTGTCGTGCTGTTCATTGTCCCGTTCCTGGCCGTTTGTCTGATTTGGTACGCTAAATCGGCGGAGATGATCGAGGAGAGCGGGATTTACTACAATGAGCAAATGGTGCAGCGGGTCAAGTTGCAGCTGGACGAATATTTCGCGGGCATCCGGGTGGATACGATGGCGCTTCCAGGCCATCCGCTCATCCAGGAATTTATCAAGGCCGATCCCGGCAATTCCTATGAGATGTTCCGCCTGAAAGGGAGGTTCCCCTCCGAGCTGGAATCGAATCTACGTAAAGACATAACCGGCTTCACCATCCTGACCGCCAAAGGCGGCGCCTACGGCAGCCCGATCAAGTTGCCGGACACGTTCGAACCCTTCGGCTCGCGCCCGCCGGAGGACAGCTTCCAAATTGTCGGGATGTCGGTGAAAGACGGTACACCGCTTCTCGCGTTGTTCCGCAAGGTGATCGACAATGTAACATATGAACATGCCGGAACGCTCATCATGGCGCTCTCCATCGATCAATTGGTCAAGATCGCGGATATTAAGCCTTACGGCCCGAACGGAACCTTCGCCATCGCCGAAGAGAATGGTCGCATCCTTTACCATACGGATCGTCAAAAATGGGGAACACTCCTGCCTGATTTCGACCAAATGAACGAGGACAGCGGACGGCTCGAGCAGGATGGTCCGGACGGCAAAAAAATGATGGTGTATCAGATTTCCAAACAAACGAAGTTCAGGATCGTCTCCGAAACATACAAATACGAGCTGCTCGGCGGCCTGATCCGGCTTCAGCTGTTGACTTTGTTGGTCGGGGCTTTCATTCTCGTACTGGCGTTCATCGTTTTCTCGCGGATGTTCTGGGAGATTAAGAAACTGTTGGGCGAGATCCACATGAACCGGCTGTGGGAAAAGGAGCTGGAGCTGAAGCACCGGGATTCTTTGCTTTCGGCGCTGCAATCCCGCATCAATCCGCATTTTTTGTACAATGCCTTGGAAATCATCAACGCGTACGCGATTGTGACCGAAGTGAGACCGATCAGCCGCATGACGCTGCATTTGTCGAATTTGTTCCGATACAGCGTGAGCAATCCCGATCAGGTGGTCAGTCTTCGCGAGGAGTTGAACCATCTCCAAAACTATATGCAAATCCAGGAGCAGCGCTACGAGAGCTTGCAATTCGAGATGAACGTAGATTCCGAACTGCTGGACAACGTGTATATGTTCCGCCTCATCGTCCAACCGCTGGTCGAGAATGCATTCCAGCACGCCTACGAGCAGCATGGCATCACGCCAAGCCAGATTGCGATCACCGGCGTGGAGGAGCAGAACTCGTTCTCGCTCTATATCGAGGACAAAGGCAAAGGAATGCCCCCTGAGCTGGTAAACAAGTATAATGATGCTTTCGAGAAGATTACGGAGAGCCAGATGCTGCAATCGGGCTTCAACCCTTTCCGGCGAATCGGCCTCTGGAACGTTCATACCCGGCTCCGGCTTGCCTTTGGAGCGCCGTTCGGAATCCAAATCCACCGGTCTAACGGGGAAGGCACGGTTGTTCGCGTCATCCTCCCCTACTTGACCGGCGTACTCAAAGACCGGAATACCGGAAGGAGCGCATAACAATGACGATGCATAAGATACTGCTTGCCGACGATGAGCGGATGGTCCGGCTCAGCCTGAGAACGATGATCGAGCGGGACTCCGCCGGATTCACGGTCGTGGGCGAGGCCCATGACGGGGAGCAGGCGCTGGAGCTGGCCTCCGAGCTGAAGCCGGATCTGCTCATAACGGATATCCGGATGCCGGGATTGGATGGACTGGAGCTCATTCGCAGCCTGTCGGACGGCGGCGCTTCGACGGAAGTCATCGTCGTCTCCGGCTTCGGCGACTTCGAGTACGCCCAGAGCGCGCTCCGTTATGGCGTCGCCGACTATTTGCTCAAGCCGATCGATCCGGATTATTTGATGTCCGCTCTCCGCAAGATGGGGAGCAGGATTGAACGGAAAAGCGGGAATTCGACCTCCAAGCAATGGATGTGGACATGGAAGCTGGATGCGGAGCGTATGGCGAAGTGGGTGTGGCAGCTCGATGATCATGAAATCCGGGTGGAACTGGAGCGCCTACGCTCATTGCTGCTGACGTCCGACGGTCCCGCCTCCGCGCAGCTTCACGAGAAGCTGGCGTATTACGCGGTAGTCCTGAACGGAGAGCTGGAGCAGATGGCCCGAGGGTCGGCTGCCCTCCCCGCTATAGAAATGCCTGCGAGTCCACGCGGCAATGCAGTTCTGTTTGCAGTTCTGTTTGAGGCGTTTATTGCCAGTATCACGGGCGTGATCGATCATATTCGGAATTCCCGGAATTGGTGGAGCTATAACCGCATGCTCAAAAACGTATCGGCCTACATCGAAGAAAATTACATGAAATCCGAATTGACCGTGAAGGAGGTCGCTGCGCATTTTGAGATTTCGTCGAATTATTTTGGGATCCTGTTCAAACGGGAGGCCGGCATGTCCTTAAATCAGTATGTAACCCGTCTTCGAATCGAGAAAGCGATGGAGTATTTGAAGAATCCGACTGTCAAAGTATACGAAGCGGGAGAACGGGTAGGCTTCGAGGATTATGCTTATTTTTCCAAAATGTTCAAAAAATATACAGGAGTCTCGCCCTCGGAATACCGCAAATACGATTATGCGGCAAGCATCCGAGTCGATGCGGATATGTACTAGTTTTCGTTGATTATTCCATAGTGCCTCGGACAACCGATCTTCTATAATCAAATCGTGAACTACAACATGCCTTATCACAAAGATTATCGGAGGGATTACCGTGTCGTCCAAAGTTAACAAATCCGTTCTTGCAGGAGCCACAGCGGTCCTGCTGGCCACCACGGTACTGACCGCCTGTAGCGGCAGCCCGGACAAAGCGGCAGCCGTGGACAGCGAGCCGACCGCCAAGCCGTTGAAGAAGGACATCAAGGTGCTGTTGTCGCACAACAATTCGGGTTTCGCCTCGAAGGGACCGGAGGACAAAAAGGCCAAGTATTACGCCGAGCTAAGTCGTCTATCCGGTTACAACCTCAGCTATGAATTCCTCGGACACGACATCGATTACCGCTAGCAGCTGGCCCTACGCTTCACCTCTGGGGAACTCGCAGACCTCGTCCGGACGAGCAGCATTGACTGGGAGGTGCATCAGGGAGCCGTGGACCGCGGCGTTTTCATGGAGCTCGGTCCTCTCATCGATAAGTACGCCCCGAACCTGAAGAAGAAAATTCCAGAGGTCGCCTGGAAGAGCCCGAAGGTGTCGAAGAACGGCAAAATCTATGGCATCCCCGTATTGGACGGAGCGGTGGCCGATCGGGTCATCTTCTATCGTCAGGATTACCTGGACAAGCTGAACATGTCCGTTCCGAAGACGCTGGACGAGTTCCTGAAGTTTGCCGAAGGGGTTAAGAATAACGATATGAACGGCGACGGCAACCCGAACAACGAATGGGTCATTTCGCTCACCGACAACATGTCCTGGAACGATATTTTCACCGGCTCGTTCGGGGTCAGACCGGGTACGTGGCATGTGAGAAACGGCAACCTGGAGCCGGACATTATCCAGCCTCAGATGAAGGAAGCAATTGCGTTCTACAAGAAGCTGTATGACAACGGCTATATTGAGAAAGATTTTATTACGAAGAAGCAGGGCGACCGGGGGGCAGATATCAACAAAGGGCTCGTGGCCGCTTGGGGCGCCGCTACTTACCAATATGCCGCCGTCGCCGCACAAGAATACCCTGACCAGCCGAAAGCCGCGATTACGATGGCCGTTCCTCCCAAAGGACCGCGTGGGGAAAACTTCTTCCAGGCCGGGTCGGATCAAGTTTACTTCGTCTGGACCATTCCGAGCGGAACAAAAAATCCGGAAGAAATTATTAAGTTTCTGGAGTGGGCCTGGACGTCGCCGGAAGCCGACAAATTTTTCGCCTACGGTATCAAGGATTCCAATTACACGGAAGAAAACGGCCAGATCAAATACGATCCGAAGGGGCCGAGCAACTCCGAGCTGAATGAGAAGGAATTTTACCAGCTCTCCATCAACGTTCGCGAGAATGGTCTGAACAACCCGTTGGCGCTCAAAGTGCAGCCCAACAGCGATAAAATTCTGAAGGGGTATGATGACGCCAAATCCGTCGTGATGGCCAACGATGCCGTGTACATGTCGCAGCTCAAGGCGATGGACGGACGTCCCGAACTGAACCCGGGCTTCGTAGCCGGCAGCCTGTTCTACGATTGGTTCGTGAAGCTCGTCGTCGGCAAGGAAGACTTGGACAAGGGCTTCGACACCTTCGTCTCCGAGTGGAAAAAGCGCGGCGGAGACGCGGC
Source organism: Paenibacillus hodogayensis (assembly GCF_039536325.1). NCBI lineage: Bacteria > Bacillati > Bacillota > Bacilli > Caryophanales > Paenibacillaceae > Paenibacillus > Paenibacillus hodogayensis. Next base: position 167,767 of record NZ_BAAAYO010000010.1, on the reverse strand, counting down.
CATCAAGGAAGCGACCGACTGGTACAACGCCTACATGAAGAAGTAGCGCTACAACCAAAATGCAGGAAAGGCCCTCTGGAGCTAGTAACTGGAGGGCCCTTTCCTTGGAAGGGAGATGATTCAATTGTTTCGAAAAGCCAAGTCGATCGACGCTTTGGCGTTGACGCTTCTAGCGCTGCCGGCCCTGGCCCATTTTGTGATATTCAAGTACATTCCGCTCTTCGGCAACGTGATTGCCTTCCAGGACTACAACATTTTCTCCGGGATGTTTCATAGCAAGTGGGTCGGGTTCAAGCATTTCGCGTTCATGTTCCAGTATGCGGAATTCATGATGGTGCTCCGCAACTCGCTGAAGTTCGGCCTCTACTCGATCCTCTTCGGATTCCCGGCTCCCTTGCTGCTCGCTCTGTTCTTGAACGAGATCCGGCTCAGCTGGTTCAAGCGGACGGTCCAGACGCTGCTCTACCTCCCTCACTTCCTGTCCTGGGTCATCGTGGGCGGCATTTTCACGGAGCTGCTGGCCCGCACGGGGCTGATCAATCAAGCGCTCGCGAGCTTCGGATTCGAGCCCGTCTCCTTCCTGACCGAACCCCGTCACTTCATGGGCATCGTCATCAGCCTCGGGGTCTGGAAGGAGGTCGGCTGGTCGATGATCATCTATTTGGCGGCCATCTCCGGCATTAACCCGAATTTGTACGAGGCTGCCATGGTCGACGGCGCGGGGCGCTTCCAGCGTGCCTGGCACATCACCCTTCCCTCGCTCATGCCGGCGATCGTCGTCCTCCTGCTGCTTCAGATCGGCCATATTCTGGATGCGAACGTGGAGCAGGTGCTGTTCTTCCTCAATCCGCTCGTGCGTGAAGTCGGCGATGTGTTCGATACGTATGTATACCGAGTCGGCCTGATGGGCGGGCAGTACAGCTATACGACGGCGATCGGGCTGTTCAAGGCGCTTGTAGGCGTCCTGCTCGTCGTCGGATTGAATACGCTGAGCCGCAGGACGACCGGGGAAAGCATCTATTAGGAGGAGTCGTACTATGAAGACGTACCGCACGGAGCAGACGTTTCAGTGGGTGAACGCCATCTTCTTCGTCATCCTATGCTTCACCATGATCTCCCCGATGATCCACCTGCTCGCTGTCTCGCTCAGCGATCCGCTCTATGCGAACAACAAGCTGGTCGTCCTGTGGCCCAAAGGCTTCCAGACGAGCATCTACGAATCCCTTCTGCGCATGAAGGACATGTGGAGAGCCATGGGCGTCAGCGTCTATATTACTCTGATGGGGACGTTCCTTTGCCTGCTGCTCACATCCGCGCTCGCTTATGCGCTCATCCGGCCCGCGATGCCGGGTCGGAAGCTGCTCCTGAAGCTCATCCTCTTAACGTTCATTTTCCCAGTGCCGCTCATCCCGAGTTATCTGATCGTGAAGGAGCTGGGCATGATCAATTCGCTCTGGGCGCTCATCGTTCCCGGAGCGGTCGGCGCGTACAATGTTTTCATCATGAAGACGTTTTTCCAAAGCGTGTCCTCCGAGCTTGTAGATGCGATGAAAATCGATGGAAGCGGAGAATTCGGCGTCTACGCCCGGCTCGTCTTGCCGCTCTCGGGACCCGTGCTCGCCACCATCGCGCTCTTCCACTCGGTCGGCACATGGAACGCTTACTTCGGAGCCATGATTTACATTCGTTCCAAAGATTTGTTCCCGCTCCAGCTGAAGCTCAAAAATATGGTGGCATCCAGTGCGACCGATTCGGGGCTCGACCATATCGCCATCGATTCCGGAGTGCTGTCCAGTCCCGAGACGATTAAAGCAGCTGCGATCCTGTTCACCACGCTGCCGATCCTGATCGTCTATCCGTTTCTGCAGAAGTACTTTGTTAAGGGCGCCATGCTCGGGTCCTTGAAAGAATAAGGAGGGCTTGCTCATGGAAAAGAGTGAGAGCGTGAACTGGAGTGGCCGTGTCATGGTAGAATCGCCTGAATCGCCGCTTACGTTCCTTGTTTCGGCCCCGATGAAGTGGCTCTATAGCTGGGGCCGATTCGATCTTCGGGATGCGCTCGGTAAGCTGGTTTGCTTCACGAACCCGATCTCATCGGGACAGAAGAAGCCCGCTGTCCGAACATGGGGAGAGCTGCTGGATAAGGAGGGCATCAAGCTGGATTAAGCTTGGGGCCAGTACAAAGTCAGACCTTGAACGGTACCCTTGGAAATAGACTGAATGCGGCCGACCAAGGCAACTACGCTCGCTGGATCTGGGCGGTGTATGTGTTCGGCCTATGGCAAGCGACGTACATGCAAGGTGTGGCTGCGCCGGGACTTGGCCTGGAGCGGCGCTTTAAGTCGACCGGGAGTTAGAGAGCTAGAGAAACGGAGAGAGGATGGAGAGGATAACATATGGGACGCTACAAATTGCTTGCGATCGACATGGACGGCACGTTACTGAATGAGGAATCGCTCATCTCCGACGACAACTGCATTTGGATTCACAAAGCGCTGGAGGGGAGTTTCCCTCATCCTGTCGACCGGACGCGGGGTGCACGAAGTATATCCGTATACGGATGAGATCGGCTCAAGACCCCGATCGTTTCCGTGAACGGCAGTGAGGTGTGGAAGGAGCCCCGCGTGCTGCTGACTCGGCATCTGATGAAACCCGAATGGATTCGGCGCTTGCACGAAATGGCGGTTGAGCACGACACCTGGTTCTGGGCTTATTCGGTCGAGGGCGTGTACAACCGGAACAACTGGGTGCAGGAGGAGCTGGAGACGCTCATGAATGTCGAGAAGCACAGCGGAGAGGAAATTGAATATATAATTGTGAGATGTGACGATGGGAGTAAAATCATGGTACGCTGCTTAAATACAACGAACTATTTCATGGTTTATGAAATGACTGAAAAAAGGGTAGTGAGTCGCCATTAACATTCTATTAATATATATAGTAGTAGCTATCCATTTGGAAGAAGTAAGTCCTGCGGTTCGTTTGGAGAATCGCAGGACTTTTTCTTTTTCCCTATACTATTACTCCAGTATAAAGCCTTTAAAATCCAATCTGGCCGCTTCACCCGAATAGGTTTCCAGCTTATAGAGCCCGAATTCCAGCTGCCCGAGTACCGTTTCAGCTTCGTTCAGCGTCTGGCGCAACCCGTTTATGCGGACGTAAGTGTCCGAAGGGCCCGTTTTGTAAGCTTTTAACGTCAGCTTCCGGTTGGCGCACACGAATACCCATGCGGACAAGAGCGGCATGTCGGTCCTGTCGGGTTTCTCGTAATCGACCCAAACGTCGAATTCGTCCGACGGCACTTCCGGCATCGTCAGCCAATCCTCGGGCACGCAGTCAAAAACGCGTTGACTGGAGTAGCCGATTTTCATATAGCCGTCCGCTACAATCGTTCTCGGACAAAGCCGGGAGAACAGAAACTCCGCCTCCGCCTTGTGGCCGGCATCGCCGAAATGCAGCCTGTCGGAGATCAGGGTACGCGCTGGGATGGAGGAGTACATGAGCAGCATTTCGGTAAATCGGTTCATGTCGATGAAGGGCAAGCCGTATTGCTGCGCCAACTCCCGCTTCACTTCGTTGGCGACGGAAATATGCTCGCTCGTTCTCATCGGATACGTGCCGGCGTACTCCGTTTGAACGCCGGGTCCGACGATGGCTTGAGTCGTCAACAGGAACGGTTGAATGCCCCTATCCCAGAACCAGCCGGCGATTTGCCGAATCGATTGCTTAAAGCCGTCCCGATAAGCCTTCTCGTTAGGGAAACCGAGCCGGTCGTTAATGCCGAAGCCGATGCCGATCATGCGGACATCGCTGTAGGCGGATGCTTCGCCGAATTCTTGGTCCAGCATCGTAACTCCCCAGCTCGCCGTTTGTCCGCTGAAGCCGGCGTTGTAAATGCGCAGCTCCGCGTTGTTCGCAGCTTGTCGCAACAAGCGCTCCAGCACGGATGAAAATGCGTGGGGCGGCACATGATCCGTTCCCGGCGTATTGCGCGTCCAGTCCGTCGTATTGGCTCCGTCCACCGTGCTGTCGCCGAAGAAGGCGATCGGGAACTTGCTTCCGGCAAGCCACTCGGTCCAGGCATCGTTAAACGTATAGATCGGTTCGCGTAGTCGTATATCGTCCGTATGTATCATTCGCTCCTTGTTCACTAGAGGCACCTCCGCGATGAATCTTGTCTTGTCCAAAGCCAAATGTTACATCATTTTTGCAGGAAAAGCTATAACGAGAAACAAGCCAAAACCAGACTTAGGTCCGGCCGGACCTCCGGACATTCGGACTGCGAGAATTATGTTCATTTTTGCTAAAGTAGGGAAGGAAAGCCGATCGGATGCTCCAGCAACGATGGCCACTATTTGGTCAGGAGGGAACGTATCATGCTGGACATACGGCATGTCAGCAAGAAATACAGCCAACACTTAGGGACTGCAAGAGATCGATCTGCGCATCGAGCGGGGCATTCTCGGGCTACTTGGCCCAAACGGGCGCGGGAAAATCGACGCTGATGCGCCTATTGGCCACCCTCTCGACGCCGACGAACGGAACGATTTACTGGACGGCGTCGATATCGTCAAGCACCCTGAACAGCTCCGCAGCGTACTCGGCTATTTGCCGCAAGATTTCGGCGTGTATCTAGCGTTTGGCGACCTCTTTTATGAAGCGGCATACTTTTTCCGGCGTACAGGCACTTGTGGGCGGATACCTACATAAACTGTGAGTATCTCTTCATAAGGGGTGACACATGTGCTCGGAATCGTCTCGAGTATCGGGTTATTCATTAAGCAATTGCTGCTTCTCGTCTCATACGTCAAGAACAACGCCTTCCCCCAGCCTCTTACGGAAGAGGAAGAAATGAAGCATCTGAAGCTGATGGCCGGAGGGAGCGAGGTATCCCGGAACATCCTGATCGAACATAACTTGCGACTTGTGGCACATATCGTCAAAAAGTTCGACAACACGGGAGAGGACCTCGAGGATTTGATCTCCATCGGCACGATCGGTCTAATCAAGGCGATCGAATCGTTTTCGCCCGATAAAGGGACGAAGCTCGCTACGTTCGCGGCGAGATGTATCGAGAACGAAATTTTGATGCACTTGCGTTCCTTGAAGAAAACCCGCAAGGACGTTTCCCTCCACGATCCGATCGGAACGGATAAAGAGGGCAACGAAATTACGCTGATCGACATTTTGGGTACGGAAGCCGACGATGTCGTGGATAAAGTGCAGCTGAAAATCGAGAAATCGAAAATTTACAAAAACCTGGACATTCTCGACGACCGCGAAAAGGAAGTGGTGGTCGGCCGCTTCGGCCTGGAGCATGGCGGAGAAGAGCGCACGCAGCGGGAAATCGCCAAAGAGCTCGGCATCAGCCGCTCGTATGTGTCGCGGATCGAGAAGCGGGCGCTCATGAAGCTTTATCATGAGTTTTATAAGGCGAAGCGGTGATTAACTAAAAAAGCATGATCGATTAGTACATTCAGATCGATCATGCTTTTTAGTATGTGTCAGCAAGAAGTCGCGTAGGAATCCTTGTAGATCCTTCGATAGTTTGGGCTGGGACAAGAATTCAGACGGTAAAAGTAGGCTTTTAACACAGCAGGGATGGGGTCATCTGACTCCATCTTTTTTTTGTTGCAAGGTTTTGGGGAGCGAAACATTTATAAGTTGATTACAAAATGAATGTTAAGAAAGTACATTTTATTATTTTTTTGCAAAAGTATAATTATTGGCATAGGAGGTCTTAAAAGATTGGCAGCCAAAAATGCTGAAGAGGGATGATAAAAGTGAAAGCGGTTTTAGACAACGTTGGCGGCAACTACAAAATAAAGAAAAAGGGCAGTTTCGTGCGCAGCATAAAAAGAGATGTTCTGTTATATGTACTCTTACTTCTGCCAATAGCTTACATCGCCATCTTTAAATATGCTCCAATTTACGGCGTATTAATGGCTTTCCAAGATTATAACATGTTCCAGGGAATCAGCGGGAGCGAGTGGGTTGGGCTCGACGTCTTCAACTTCATTTTTCATCAAAATAGTTTTTATCGCGCTCTTGCCAATACGCTCGTTTTAAACTTTCTGGATTTGGTAGCGGGTTTCCCGGCCCCGATTATACTGGCCATTTTATTGAATGAACTCCGGCATGTAAGATTCAAAAAAGTGACTCAAACGATCTTGTATTTACCGCACTTTTTATCTTGGGTCATTATTGGAGGTATGGTATACCTGATGTTTTCTTCAGGCGGCATGGCGAACAGCGTCTTGTCCAGCCTGGGCTTCGGCAAGATTGAGTTTCTTTCTCAAAAAACGAACTGGCTGATCATGTATATAGCTGTCGGGGTATGGCAAAGTGTAGGCTGGGGGACAATCCTCTATTTAGCATCCATCGTCGGGATCAATAAGGAGCTGTATGAGGCTTCCGATATCGACGGGTGCAGCAGGCTTCGTAAAATATGGCATATTACTTTGCCTGGAATGAAGTCTACGATTATGGTTTTGCTTATTTTGCAAATCGGCAGGATGGTCTCGATCGGATTCGATCGTCCGTTTGTTATGGGGAATTCCTTGGTCAGCGAATACTCCGATGTGATCAGCACCTATGTGTACAGAATCGGCATCGGGTCTGGAGACTTCTCGCAGGCCACGGCAGTTGGATTATTTCAATCCGTTGCAGGGTTACTATTTTTAGTGTCAGCAAATTTCGTTGCCAAAAAAATTGGCGAGCAGGGCATTTGGTAAGGAGTGTGGCTTCGATGAACAGCAGAAAAAGAATGAATTGGGCCGATCTAGTCATCATCCTATTTATAACTGGGGTAGCGCTTACTTGCCTTGTTCCGTTTTTGTATATGATTGCGCTTTCTTTGAGCTCCAATAACGCGATTATTTCGCAGAAGGTATCTCTTTGGCCGGTAGGGTTCACCTTTGAAACGTACAAAACGATCTTAAGCGATGTTGAAATGATTTATACGCTCGGGTATACGATTGTACTTACGATTGTATATACCGTTTTGTGCATGTTTTTGACCGTATGTGCTGCGTATCCGTTGACAAAGAAAAGATTAAAGGGAAGAAACTTTTTATTAACGGTTATGGTCATCACGATGTATTTTAGCGGAGGTTTGATACCAAACTATCTTTTGGTAAAAAACCTGGATTTGATGAATACGGCCTGGAGCTTGGTTTTGCCCGGCGCTATGAGCGTTTTCAATGTCATCATCCTAAAAACCTTTTTTGCATCGCTTCCGGAAAGCTTGGAAGAATCGGCCTCAATAGATGGTTGTAGCGACCTAGGAATCCTTGTACGGATTGTACTGCCGCTATCGTTGCCTTCTATTGCGACGTTAAGCCTCTTTTATGCGGTTGACAGATGGAACGGTTTTCAGGACGCCCTCTTTTATATCACGAATAAAAACTTGTATCCGATGCAATTGAAACTGTATCAAATCATCACGGCCAATCAACAATTGGATGTCCAGCAAGGTGAAGGCAGCGTCGGCGCCTATATCGTTCCCGAGTCATTGAAAGCTGCGAGCGTGATGTTTGCGACCGTTCCTATTTTAGTCGTCTACCCCAAGCTTCAAAAATATTTTGTCGACGGTGTAATGACGGGGGCCATAAAGGGATGATACATGAGGCTTGAAGGAGGTGGTGATGGTATCGATCGGGCGGAGTGGCATGATAGGCAGCGGGTATAAGGCTTCGTAATGACTATTGGTAAAGGTGGGGTTAACATGAAAATGCAAAAAATGGCGGTTTTATTGCCGGTCTTGACGCTATTAACAAGCGCTTTGGCAGGGTGCAGCAGCAGCGATAAGCCAAAAGAAAGCCAGCCAACATCCAAAGAAGCTGCAGCGCCTTCAGGTCAGCCGGTTACTTTAACGGTCGAAGTATTTGACAGAGGCGTACAGGGACAGCCGGATTTGAACAATAATACGTGGACCAGGTATATCAACGATAACTTTGGAAAGCAGAACAATGCCATTGTAAAATTTGTTCCGGTGCCCCGGTCACAAGAAATCGATAAGCTCAATGTGTTGATGGCGGCAGGCGAGGCGCCTGATATATCCTTTACTTACGACAGTGCAACCGTATCGAGATACTCGAAAATAAACGGGATTATGCAATTGAATGATCTATTGGCCAAGGATGGGAAGGAATTAACGAAATATCTGGGAAAAACGGTTCTTACCTATGGGCAGTTTGATGGGAAGCAAATGGCGATTCCGGCGAAACGAACTTCGCTGGCATGGAACGGCATGTTTATTCGCAAAGATTGGCTGGACAAATTGGGCTTGCCGCTTCCAACGACCCGAGATGAATTATATAAAACCTTGGTTGCGTTCCGGGATAAAAATCCGGGTGGCGTAGACGGTGTGATTCCGTGGGGATTGGCAGCAACCGGCATGAATTATTCGTATGGCAATTTAGGCGAGTCCTTCTGGGGGAAACAGTCGGAAGAAGAATTCGTTACAACTCCGAACTGGCTAAAACCCGGAAACAAGGATGCGCTCAAGTTCCTCAACAAGCTGTATAATGAAAAATTAATCAGCCCCGATTTCGCCTTGGACAAAACCGTAAAGCAGGCGAACGCTGACTTGACAAACGGGAAAATCGGATTTTTCATTGCTAACTGGGATTATCCGTTACGGCAAAATATTAGTGAGCCTTTGAAAGCAAATGTGCCTACCGCCAACTTTGTGCCCATTGACACGTTCAAGAACGATGAAGGAAAATACAAAAAAATTGCTTACAATGAAAACGGCGTAAATGTCATTATCCCGAAGAGCAGTAAAAATGCAGAGCTGGCCATTAAATACTTGAACTGGATGTCCGACCCCAAAGTACTATTTTTCCTGCAATTCGGGCAGGAAGGGGTCAATCACAAGATGGTGAATGGTCTTCCACAGGTTATCAATCAAACCGGCGACAATATGCAAACCAGTTATCTGAATCTGGATTATACGTTGGTTGTAAATGGCGTGGAACTTGGCGACCAGCAGAAGAATATTAAGGCTCTGGCTGCATCGGCTCCGGGATACGAGGCGCTTGCAGAACAATCGTACAAAATCAATACGACGGACACGTACACAGCCTTCTTTTTCGATACGCCCAATGAGTCCAATATTAAGTTCGGTAAAACACTTGGGGATATGAATAATCAAATGACGGATAAGCTGATCGTCAGTAAGCCTGCGGAATTCGACAGCTTGTACGATAAGCTGGTTGCGGAATATATGGCAGCAGGCGGGAAGGCCGTTATGGATGAAAACGTGAAAATCTATAAGGCCATGCAAGCGAATAAAAAGTAAACATAAACAGGAACGTTGTTGCGTAAAAAAGCCTATGGACATGCGGCGTTATATCCATAGGCTTTTGTCATAGAACGACTGAGCGTCTTGTTATCTTCTTGGCTGAGAGTTAAACTTTTAACCAATAGGGCAGAATCCTCTATGAAGGAGGTACTTATGTATAGCGTTATTATTATAGATGATGAACCGTGGGCGATAAAAGGAATACGGAATGCATTTAACTGGCATAAATACGGATTCGAAATAACGGGCCAATTTACAAGCGTCCATAAGGCATTGGAGTTTATAAGTGAGGAATGTCCGGATCTTGTTTTTACAGATATAAGAATGCCTGATATTTCCGGCCTTGACCTGATCAAGATCATCAAAGAAAAGGGATTGGATATTGAAGTTGTTATTGTAAGCGGTTTCGCGGAGTTTGCTTATGCGCAGGAGGCATTGAGGTACGGGGCGCTGGATTATTGCTTAAAGCCCCTCGATATAGAGATGGCCGATCCATTAATAGAAAAGCTCGCCTTGCATTTTTCCAAAAAGAGAAGCATGAAAAATAACTTGATCCTGGAGGCGCTAACGTCAGCCGATAAAACGGAATTGAATCGTTTAACGCCATTTTTTGATCATGCATCGGCCTCCTTTTTTCGTGTGCTTATCCTGTATTCAAACAGCGAGCACAAGGAGGATAAAGACTTCACGTTTTTCGACCGCAAACAAATATTGGAAGTGAAATGGGGATCCAAAAAGACGCTGTACATTCTCAAAAGCGACAGGAGATCCGATTTAGAGGATCGACTGGATTATGCAGCTTTCACGGGGTGGGACATAAAAGCGATAGGCATCAGCAGCATTTCCACGAACTATGACCCTATTGCCAAGTTGATCAAGGAAGCGGATCTCGCAGCTTCAAAAATCTTTTTGCATGAAGAAAAAGGCGTATTTGAATACGAGCACAAGCTTGCTGTGGTTAAGCCGTTTATTGATGGAATTTCATCCATGATTCAAGACAGTAAGTTTGAAGACATGCATGACATGCTTGAAAAACTCGTGTATTTCTTCAAGCAAAATCATTTGGGGATGGGAGAGGTGGTTTATTTATGGAATCAAGTGGTCGGCGTGTTAGTGGCTGCCTATTACGAAGAACTGAAAGACCTGGAGCTTGATTTCCTTAATTACTCCGAACTGAAGGAGCGGTTTGAAAACTTCGAGTCCTTATGCAGTTTTTTGTACGACATTTTCCTATACGTCAAGCAGCTGAACAGCCAATCCATCCAGGAAGGCGATATCCTTTCTTATTTTACCCAGATGGTAAAATACATCGACCATCATTATCAGAACAAGCTGTACTTGAAAGATTTATCCGTCCAATTTTTTATTAACCAAGTGTATTGCTGCCAGCTGTTCAAGAAACATTTGGGTAAAACCTTTTCGGAATATGTCACGGAATTAAGGATCAAAAAAGCGTGTGAGCTATTGAAGTATACCGATTTATCCATTGAGGAAGTTGCCACAAAAGTAGGCTATGTCGATTACTATTATTTCAATAAAGTGTTTAAGAAGCAAAGCGGGATAACGCCTTCGAAGTTCAGAAAAAGTTGATGGTTTAGGATCGGAGTGGGGAATGTGCAGATTAGCAGACTGAAACTAAAACATCAGATCCTCCTTATTTTTTTATTTTCGGTCATCATCTTTACATCCATGGAGTTTTATTTTTATTACAGTTTTTATCATTTGACGCATAAAAGAGCTGCCAATTATGGAGATACAATCATTGAACAAACACGCCAAAAGATCGACTCCGTTTTTAAAGATATAAAGGTGAGCACAAGCATAGCCGTGAACAATAAAAAGATACAAGAATTTACGATCGCAGATGATGAATACAAGCGGGATATTGATATCGGCTCTTATGTCATGGATCTAATGGAATATATGAGATCCTTTAATTCTTATGTGAATGGCATTGTTATAAATGACAGGCAAGGAAGACGAATTTACAGTTTGCCTACTGCAAACGGCGATATTTTTTTTGAAAATCAATATGAGGCCTTTATCCATACGTATAAAAACGACAGTCCGTCCGCTGAAAAAGGACAGTTCACCAACCTATTAAAATACGAAAAAACAGGAAGCGACTATTTCTTTTATATAGCGCCTATTATCGAAGCGATTGGCGGGGTTCATTTTTCGCAAAAAACGGGCTATTGTTCCGTTATGGTTGACATGGAAAAGATGCAGGAGCTTGTGGAAAATACGGATTTAACGCCTAACTCCGCTTTGTATATTTTAAACAGCCGAGATGAGGTCATCGCATCCAATCATGCCAATTACCGTGGCATTTTATTCAAGGATATACTGGCAGCAAATCGGAATCATTTTACCAATGGGGTGAAGACCAAAATAGACGGGGAAGACGTCATCGTTCAGGAAAAAGGGTTGGAGCAGGCGGACGGATGGCGGATCGTAAGCATTATTCCGCTGCACGAATTGACGGCGGACATGAACGCGATTAAAAACATCAGTATTATAGCCGGAATCGGCATCGTTCTGAGCATGATGCTTCTCGGTTACTTTTTCTTGAATAATTTGACGCGGCCGGTCATGGGGCTTGTAGCGGATATGAGGAAAATCGGCAATCGGAATATGGGCTTTCGGATCAAGGTGCGCTCGACCAATGAAGTTGGCGTCTTGGCCTATTCGATCAATAACATGATTGACAATATGGAAGAGATGGCAAGCAATATATGGAATACGCAAGCAAGATTATACGAGTCGGAGCTCAGCAAAAAGCAGGCTGAATTTTCGGCTCTGCAAAGTCAAATCAACCCTCATTTCCTTTATAATACATTAAATTGCATCAGCAGTATCGGCTTGGAATACGGCAGCAAGGAAATCGCGCAGATCACTTCATGCATGTCGAAGATCTTTCGATATAGCATTAAAGAAGATGAGCTTGTTTTGATTCACGAAGAAATTCAATGCATTAAAGCCTATCTCCAAATTATTTCCATTCGTTATGAGAACAAATTCTCTATGGAAATCCATGTTGATGAGAAGCTATTGGACATGAAAACGCCTAAAATGATTTTGCAGCCTATCGTGGAAAACTCCGTCTATCACGGGCTTGAAAGTATGGACGCAGGAGGACAGCTTCGTGTGAGCGGTCATATCGATGCTAACGGAGATGTATGCTTTCAAGTAACCGATTCGGGCAAAGGGATCGGCAAAGACGAGCTTGAGAGCTTGAAAGGGAAGCTGGACAAGGACTATTCGGAGATTGCGAAAAACAGTCCGGATGGGAGAAGTATCGGTCTTTTCAATATCAATAACAGGATCAAGCTGCTGTTTGGAGAGGGCTACGGGGTTGAAATCGAAAGTGAGATCGGTTGGGGAACGACCGTAATCGTCAAGATCCCCAACATTTGAACAGCGCGATTCATACCTCTTCATGAATTTCGATCCGTTCTACTCCATGACTTGACTTTTACAGTGAAAATGCTCAATACGACGGACAGGATCACGTAGGTCCAGAAACCGTGAATCTCAAATCCCGGTAAATATCGATCAAGCAGCCATAATTTGATTGGAGTCAGCACAAGAGAAGCCAAGATTAATAAAGGCGTAGTTAAGCAGCCGATGCCCACTACAATGGAAACGAATGAAACGGTAAGCAATAATCCGTAAAGAAAACTGATCACGAACATAAGGATGGTTGCAAGGATCAAGGTTTTGGTATCCGATATGGCTATGTACTCATGAAAGTATTCATTCCCAAGCCAAAAAACAAGAAGTGTAACCAGTAAATGAAGCAGATTTCTCAAGGTTAGCCCCCCTAACTTCATCAATGGGTCAAGATAGGCGGCTTTCATATGAAAGCCCTTGCGCGGCGAGAATACTCTTATCATACAGGTTGAAAAGAAGATTGCCAATACCGCGGCGATCTGTCTTGTTCTATCCATGTAGACGGACACGCTGCCATAATCGCCCTTGTGCCAGTGATCTTCACCCTCTTCTCGACAAAGATATTCTAATACAGTAGAATATAACTATTCATTCTACTATAGTAGAATTCGTGGAGAAATGAGGTGCTTTCCTATGAGTATGAAGCTGTTCGACAGCGAGCTGCATATTATGGAAATTTTGTGGAGAGAGGGTGAAACTACGGCAAAGAGGATTGCAGAAATGACGAAGGAAAAGATAGGGTGGAGCAAGACAACAACCTATACGATCATCAAGAGGTGCCTTGATAAAGGGGCGATTGAACGGCAAGAGCCCAATTTCGTGTGCCGTGCGCTTGTTACGCGGGAGCAGGCGCAGGAACATGAAACAACAGAACTTATCAATAAGATGTATAATGGCGCTCCGGACAGGCTGATGGCTTCGCTTTTGGGAAGGAAGCAGCTGACGACCGAGGAAATTAACCGCTTGAAACAACTGATTGAGAGTTTGGAATGATGTGGGGCATATCATTGCTTGATATGAGTGTATCAGCTTCCCTCTATATTTTTGCGGTCGTATGCTTTCGTTTCCTGCTCTTACATAAGGTTCTGAAAATGACCTTTACCTTTCTTTGGGTTGTTGCGTTACTTCGGCTGCTTGTTCCTGTTTCCGTTCATTCGCCATTTAGTTTTTTTACGGCAGTCAATCATGTAGGCAGGTTGTTTACGGTACAAGAGAGCATAGCCTTAACGCAAAGCTCCCCCATTTCAAATGGCGGTACGGTTACCGTGCCCCCCATAGCAGATAGTATGACACCATTACCCGCAGCACTGGAGCTGACTTCATCGCTATCGCCTTTTGTGCTGGCATGGCTTATTGGTTTTACGTTATGCGCTTTGTTTTTCATCATCCCGCATTTGCGGTGTCGTCCTCATTACAGCATGTCGTTGCCGATTGAAAAGGAGTTCATCCAACAATGGCAGAAGTCGAATCCTTTATGGCGAAAGGTGCAAATCCGGCAGTCGGATACCATTTTGACTCCGCTCACGTATGGTATTTTTCAGCCTGTCGTACTTTTGCCGAAACATATCGATTATACCGATGAAAAACAACTCGAGCTTATCCTCACCCACGAATATATTCACATCAAGCGATTTGACACACTCAAAAAATGGTTGCTTGCCGCTGCCGTGTGTGTCCATTGGTTCAATCCTTTCGTGTGGGTCATGTACATCGTTGCGAACCGGGACATCGAGCTATCCTGTGATGAAAGGGTCATATGGACATTTGGGGAAAGCATGAAGCCTGTTTATGCGATGGCACTTGTTCATTTGGAAGAAAAGAAAAGCGGACTGTCCCCCAGCGTTAGTCATTTTGCCAAAAACTCGGTTGAAGAAAGGATTATATCGATTATGAAAACCAAGAAAATCACAACAGCGAAGATGCTGCTCGGTATTGTGATTGTGGCCGGAACCGTTTCGGTTTTTGCGACTTCTGCGCGGGACGAAACGGAAGCGGCTCCGGGTGTCGAGAAGCTTGCGGCCGAAAGCGGACCCGCCTTATATCAAGGCGAATCCTCGACAGCGTTAATGCCGATAGATTTAACCTTTACCAAAACGGACGTGCCGCAGTTGATGGACCGGCTTACCGCTTCAAAGTACAGGGCGGTTTATGTGGACAACGAGATGGTTCTGCGCGTAACGAATGATAACTCCGTATGGATTAGCAAGGACAACGGGGCCGCTTGGGAAAAATATGATACTGACCGTGTCGACGCCAAAGTGTTTGCCGACTGGCTTCTAAGAAATGATCCGAATCCGGGCTATTCCATGAAAGAAATCCAGAGTCGGTTGGCAAACGGAGCAGAGGTACAACATATCAAGTTTGAGAACGGAAAGGAAATGTATGTTGTCGTAGACGGAAGCGGCTTACAGATTGAGCTTGTTCAGCCTGAAAAAATAGCTTCTGTCCTGATTGACGGACAAAGAATGATGATCACTTCCGAGAGATTCCCCATGCTTATATCCGCGCAGCTGCTGAAGTCATTTTATGACTTGTTAGCTTCCAACAATATATTGACGGAAAAGGAAGCCAAACAAGATTATTCGGAAAGAATAAAGCATTTTAAAGAAAATGATACGTTCTTTACGGTAACGAATTAAATATGATGCAGGTACAGCCAAAACCAGCAAAGACGTTTCTCTGCACGATCGGATCGGAATGGATAAAGAAGGCAACGAAATTACGCTAATCGATATTTTGGGTACGGAATCTACCCTTCGGGCCTAATCTACCTAGCGGCCATATTCCGCTTCCTATGCAAGACGCAATAAATAAGCACAGATAGAGACCCAGGAAGGAACCCAGGGCGATCAGCATCTTATGAACAAGGAGTATTCGGCTCGGTATGAACGAGTAGAAGACTCGGTTCATGCTTGTGGATCGGCCCGCCCTCTACTCGTCGCGAAGCAGCAGCTCCGCAGCCTGAAGCTGCCGGAATTGTCCCGGCGTATGCCCCATGCGCGACTTGAAGAGCTTGCTGAAGTAGCTGACGTTGGAATAGCCGATTTCCCGGCAAATGTCCTCCAGCGAATATTTCGGCTGCAGCAGCAGCTCGCACGCCCGTTTAATCCGCAGGTGGATCAAATAATCGTTGATCGTCGTGCCGGTCGCCTCCTTGAAGATGCGGCTCAAAAACGACGTGCTTCGCTGCACATGCTCGGCTACGGTGTTGATCGTAATGTTGTTGTTGTAGTTCCGGTCCATAAACTCGGTGGCCAGTTGCAGCGTCACATCGTTCAGCTTCAGCCGCTTCTCCCGGTTGTGTTCGACGATCTGCGCACACATCTCCAGCACGCAATGCTCCATATCGCGAAGCGTCTGCGCCCGCGACAGCGGGAACGGCTGGTCGCCGAAGACGGCGGACGGGTCGCCGCCGGTCTGCATCAACGTTTTGACGATCTCCCCGCCAAGCTGGAAGAACAGCTGCTGCACGTTCGCTTTGCCCAGCTTGCGCGTCGCGACCTCCCGCGTAATCTGCCTGACGATCGTCTCGCATTCTTCCTCATTCAACTGCAGCAGCGCTTGCAGCAGCTTCGTCTCAAGCTCGTACGGGTAATAATACGCTTGTTCGTCCTGCTTCCAGCTGCTGACGATCGCATAAGGCACAATTTCGCCTTGGCCGACATACATCTTCAGATTCAACGCCTCGATCGATTCCTCGTAAGCGTTCCGCACCGACGGTATGCCGGAATAAATGCGGCTGATGCCGATCGTTGCGGTCAGGCCGTACCGCTCGCCCAAATCGCGCTGCAGCTTTCCCGCAAGCTCGTACGGAACGTTGTCCGCGCCGACGGGTACCGTCGCCAAAATGACCATCCGCTCATCGTCTCGGACGAAAATTTCCCCGTCCAGCTCCGCTCCGAGTTCCTCCATTAACCCGTACTGAAACAGGTGAAAGTGAAGCTTGTCGTCCGTAGCCCCGAGCAGCTTCGGCTCCTCCAGCTCCAAGGTCAGCACGGCGAAGCGGGCAAAATCCAGCTTCAGCCCGAGCAGCTCCGCCGCGTCGTCGCGCAATCCCGCGGTGCTAGACTCCCGTCCGCTCGTCTTCGGAGCAGCTTCGGCCGCCTCCGTTGTGCGCCGTTCCTGCCCGCGCCTGCTTAAGCCGCCATCGGGCCCCGCCATGTCGTCCAACATTCCGCTGTCCGGCGCGTCCGGCTGCGAAGACGCCGCCGCCAAGCGCCCGGCATCGCCGCTCGGCAGGCCGTCCCCAATGGACGAGGCTTCCGTATGCTTGGCCTCATGCTCGCGCGAGGAAAGCGCTCCCCCCTTGAGCAGATTGCTCAGGTACTTCTCCTTGATCGCCGAGCGATTGTCGCTCAGCAGCGTCTCCACCCGCCGCTTCTCGCTTAGAATCGTCTCTCGGCTGTGGCTCAGCCGCTCGAACGACTGACGGATGAAGCTCGCTTCGTCGGCAGCGGCCAACGGCTCCGTGTGGCCGGGACTGTCCCCGGCGGAGACGGCGGACGCGGCATTGGAGCCGCCAATGTAGGCCATGACAGCTTTGAGCGGACGGTACAGCCTCCGGGAAATATAGAAGGAGAGGCCGATCGCGAGGGCAGCGTAGAAGACGGATACGGCGATCACGATCGTTTTGATCCGGCTCAAGCCTTGCAGCATGGCGGCCTGACTCGTAATGTTGACGAACTTCCAGCCGGTCAGTTCGGACGTCGTATAGGTCACGATTTGCCGGTGGTCGTCGATATAGGAGCCGCTGCCCGCCGCCGAGAAGGCGCCCGTATCCAGCCCGGACACGAGGCTCGATGCCGCTCCGCTCTCGGAGTAGAGCAGCTCGTCGTTCGGTCCGAGCACGAGCGTCGTTCCTTTTTTATGATGGTAATGGCTGAGGAAATCCGTAAACAACAGATCCAGCTTGACATTGACCACGATAGCGCCGTCGAGCTGGCCGATCAGCGGCATTTTCTGCATAAAGCTGGTGGCCCGCGCCCCCTGAGTCAAGCCGTTGGCCCGCCCGGTCAGCCAGACGGTGCGGCTTCCAGCCTCGCGGTCGAACTCCGGCAGCCACGAGCGGTCGGCGAACGTGGACAAGGGAGACATCTTGATGTCCGGGCGGGACGTGATGACGAGATCGAGTTTCTTGTAGACCAAATAAATCGACTCGAGGTACGGACTCAGCTTCTGCTGCTCTTCGAGATGACGGGTCAGGTCGATGAGGGAGCCGACGCTCAGTCTGTTGTCGATCGTGTGGTACAAGTACGTTTGCGTCATCGTCATGCTCGCGGCGATGTTCTTGATGGCGTACAATTCTTTATGGATCAAATCCCGCTGCTGCTGCAAAACCGACTGGTTGTATTCGATCGCGTTCTGCGTGCTCGTATTGGCGGAAATCGTATAGGTGACGGAGGAGATGAGGAGGACGGTGACAATGACGACGGCCGTCATGAACAGCAAGAGCTTCACGAACAACGAACGGTTTCGAATCATCTGACGACCGGACATCGGGATACCTCCTTATTGTGAACGTTTTCAAAACCGTGCGATATGGGATCGCACAACACCGAAATTATAGCACAGATTGCAAAACGATACAGACAAAGCGCGAAAAACATACGAAAAACCAAATAACATAATGGGCGAAAACGGGCCGAAAAGCTTAAAAACATAACGAAAAGCGAATGAAACGATTGTGCGAAAGCCGGCCGCCCGATATTGTAAAGGATGTAACCGTTCCCAAGAACCCGGCCGGGTAAGCGCTTAAAGGGGGCGCCGTTCAAACGAGGGGAGATCGAGTTTGCACATGAAAAGAAAAACGATCGTAATCGCAGTTGCCACCAGTTTGGCTGCAGGCCTGCTGTCCGGATGTGGCGCAGAGAACAACAGCGGCTCCGCCAAGTCGGGGCAGACGGGAGACGCCGCAAAGCCTGTCGAGCTGACATGGGGTATCCACTTCCAAGCGCCGGCAGTCGTGCCCGACACGCAGGTGCAGAAATGGCTGGAACAAAAGTTCAATGTCCGTATCAAACCAATCAAGGTGACCGACGCCAGCATCGCCTCCGGAGAGGTGCCGGACCTGTTCATCCTCGGCGATCCCGCCAACGTTTCCGCTTACCAGGCGCAAGGGGTGCTAATGAGCATCGACCGGAACATGCTGAAGGAGAAAATGCCGGAGTATTACAAGGACGTCGAGAAATCGAGCGAGCTGTTCCAGACGGTCACATTCGGCGACAAGCTGTGGGCGGTTCCGATGTTCATCGATCTGAAGCCTTACGACTTCAATATGCTGTGGCGCAAAGATTGGCTCGATAAGCTCGGGATCGCCAAAATTCCCGAAACGCTCGACGAGTTCGAGCAGGCGGCGTACGCGATTGCCAAAAAAGACCCGGATGGCAACGGCAAGAACGATACGTACGGCTTGACGGGAACCGCCACGTCGACGTGGGGCTCCGGCTTCTATTCGATCTTCGGCGCTTACGGCGTTCAGCCGACGATGTGGCAGCTGAAGGACGGGCAAGTCGTCAACGGCTCCGTCCGTCCCGAAACTAAGGACGCTTTGGCGAAGCTGCGGCAATGGTACGCGGACGGCGTCATCGACCCGGAATTTATTACCGATACGCAGGATTCGTACCGCAAGAAGCTGTATAACGGACGGATCGGCGTCATCGAGGAGCAAATCGGCAGAGGGGCGCTGGAAGACGGCGCGACGATTGTCGGCATGAAGGCGATCAACCCGAACGCGAAGCTCGCCATGGGCAAAAACCCGAAGGGGCCTGGCGGAGACGGAAGCTGGGACTGGGGAATCAAGAGCAATTTCGTCGTCCTCGGCAACAAAGTCAAGGACAATCCGGAGAAGCTGAACAAAATATTCGAAATTTTGCGTGCGGAAAGCAGCGACGAAGAAACGATCAACATCACGAGTCTCGGGGTCAAAGGGACGCAATGGGATTTCGCGGACAGCGGAGCGACTTCGGGCGCGACCAAGTTTCTACCCGGGTTTGAAAAGCAGGAGCAGCGCGATGCGATCGGCGCACGGCTGTTCTCGCTCGGCAACATTACGACGCGCAACTACCGGGACAAATACTCGAATCCGAAGCTGAACGAAGCGGTCCGCGCCTACACGTCCGCACCTCGCTGGACGGACGCGCTTCTGTTCGCGGCACTGCCGTCGGACGGCAAGTATAAGAAAGATTTGACGGCGCTCATGCAAAAGTATTTCGCCCAAATCATCAGCGGAGAAATCCCGCTTTCCGATTTCGATAAATTCGTAACGGAATGGAAGGCGAAGGGCGGCGACGAGCAGACTAAGGAAGCGAACGAGATGTACCAGAAGCAATTCAAAAAATAACCGGCAAAATGACGGGTTCCGCTTCTCGCAAACCATTCGCCATCGGTTCCACCCGGCGGGCGGGAAGCGGGACCTGCTCCAGGGACGTGACTTCTAATGAAAACGATCATCAAGCATCGCGAGCTGTTTGCGCTCTATCTGTTTGCATTCGCCTTTTTCCTCGTATTCAAGTACGGACCGATATACGGCGTCGTCATCGCGTTCAAAGACTTTCGCATCGTCGACGGCATATGGGGCAGTCCGTGGGTCGGATTCAAGCATTTCGAGGCGTTGTTCCAGAACGCCGATTTTTACCGGCTGCTGCAAAATACGCTGCTGCTCAATCTATATTTGCTGTTGTTTGCGTTTCCTGCGCCGATCGTGCTGGCGCTTCTGTTGAACGAAATTCGTTCCCGGCTGTTTCAGCGGTTCGTGCAGATGACGATGTATTTGCCGCACTTTGTATCATGGGTCATCATGTCCGGTCTCGTCATCTACTTTTTGTCGCCGACGACAGGCATCGTGGCCCATATCGTCGAATGGTTTGGCGGGAAGCCGGTTTTCTATATGGGACGCAAAGAATATTTCCGCTCCATCATCGTCGGTTCGGCTATTCTGAAAGACATCGGCTGGGGCTCGATCATTTATTTCGCCGCCTTGTCGGGCATTCATCCGGAGCTGCAGGAATCGGCCACCATCGACGGAGCGAATCGCTGGCAGCGCATATGGCATATCAACATTCCTTCGATCATGCCGACGGTCGCGATTATGTTCATTCTCAGCCTCGGTGGTTTTTTGAGCGCGAACTTCGAACAAATCATCAACCTGCTCAATCCCGTTACGTACGAGACCGGGGATGTGATCGACACCTTCGTGTACCGCGTCGGTCTGCAGCAATTCCAGTACAGCTACACCACGGCGATCGGGTTGTTCAAATCGCTGGTCGGACTGTTGCTCATTCTGGGAGCGAACATGACGGTTCGCAGGCTGAGCCGCGGAGAGAACGGCTTATGGTAGGAGGACGCGCTTCATGAAAAACCAAACTTGGCAAGACAAAATCGGCGTCGGTATCATTTATATCGTACTCGCGGCGCTCGCGATTACGGTTGTATATCCGTTCATTCATGTACTGTCCGTATCGTTGAGCGGACGAGGTGAGGCGCTGCGGACCGGCTTCCATTGGTTTCCGCGCCAGATTACGCTGGAAGCGTACCGCGACGTGGTGAAGTATCCGTTTATCTGGACCGGTTACGGCAACACGCTGTTCCGTATGGCGGTCGGGACTTTTCTGACGCTGCTCGTGACGGTATGCGCGGCGTATCCGCTGTCCCGCACCGAGTTTCCGCTGAAGCGGCTGCTAGTCATGCTGCTTCTGTTTACGATGATTTTCGACGGCGGTATCGTGCCCCATTATTTGCTCCTGAAGGAGCTGCACCTGCTCAACACGCGATGGGTGTATGTGCTGCCGTCTGCGGCGAACGCCTTTCAGGTGCTGGTCATGATCTCGTTCTTCCGCTCAATCCCGGACGCGCTCGTCGAGGCGGCGCGGATCGACGGAGCGCGCGATCTGCGCATTCTCACGCGGATTATGCTTCCGCTGTCAATGCCGGCGCTCGTGACGATCGGCCTTTGGTCGCTCGTCCATCATATCAATGCGTTCATGGACAACCTGCTGTATGTAACCGACCAGAACAAATTTGTGCTGCAGCAGATCGTGCGGCAAATGCTGATCGAGAACCGGCTCGATCCGTTCACGTCGGCGATCAACGAAGTTCCGCCCGCGCCGGAAAGCCTGAAAATGGCGGCGGTTATCGTCTCTGTGCTTCCGGTGTTGGTGGTCTACCCGTTCCTGCTTCGCTACTTCGAGAAGGGGACGATGATTGGCTCGGTGAAAGGGTAGCGGAGCTTCGCTTCGCTGCCTCACCGGCAAGACCGGATACTATCCGTCGAAGGGATGGGGAAGTATGCTTGGTAAAAAAGCGATTCTTCTATTCGTAATCGGGATGCTGTTGAGTTTGGGCGCTATGCCTGCCGCATGGGCCGGGACCGGAATGCCGGGGACGGCCTTCTATGTGGCAACCAATGGAAGCGATTCCAATTCGGGTGCGATCGACGCTCCTTTCCGGACGCTCGAGAAGGCCCGGGATGCCATCCGGCAGCTGAAGGGCAGCGCCACCGGACTGCCGGACGGCGGGGTGACCGTATATCTAAGAGGCGGCACGCACGAAAGGCTGACGAGCTTTCAGCTGGAGGCGCAGGACTCCGGCACCGCGGATAAACCGATCGCCTACAAGGCGTATCCGGGCGAGAGCGTCAAGCTGTCCGGGGGCAAGCCGCTGCAGAAGAGCTGGTTCGCGCCGGTAACGGACACGGCGGTGCTGAACCGGATCATCGATGTTAATGCGCGCAGCAAGGTGCTGCAGGTTAATTTGTCGAGCCACGGCATTACGGATTTCGGCGTCATAAACCGGCACGGCTATTACAAGGCGAACGACGTCAGTCAGGTCCCGCCAATGGAGCTGTACGTGAATGGCCAAGGCATGACGCTGGCGCGCTGGCCCAATGCAGGAACCGTGCAGATGGGCGATATTATCGACCCGGGCCCTACTCGCAAGGACGCCGATTTGCAGGACCGGGGAGGGACGTTCGGCTACACGTACGATCGCCCGCAATATTGGACGCAAGCCGACGATATATGGCTGGACGGCATTTTCGGCTACAGCTGGGAATGGTCGTACAACAAGATCGAATCGATCGATACGCTCAATAAACGGATTACGCTGCGCTACGGCGAGATGAGCGGCCTGTTCAAAAACTGGTACCCGGATTTTCATTTCGCGCAAAATCTGCTCGAGGAAATCGATATGCCCGGCGAATACTACATCGACCGCGCACAGGGCATGCTGTATGTCCTGCCTACGGCCGAGTTTGCGGCAGCCAGTCCCGAACTCGTCGTCACGATGCTGAAGACGCCGATGATTAACGCGGTTAACGCCTCGTACATCACGTTCGAGGATTTGACTATGGAGTACGGGCGCGACTCGGCCGTCGTCATTATGGGCGGCAGCGACGTGCGGATCGTGCATTGCGACATTCGCAACTTCACGAACGGCGGCGTCCTGATCAATACGCCGAGCCGCTGGCTGTACAACGATTTCGCTCCTGCAACGGGCGTGAACCACGGCGTCTCGAGCAGCCGCATTTCCCATGTTGGCGGAACGGCGGTCACCTTGAACGGAGGCAATAAGAGCACGCTTGCGCCGGGCAACAACTTCGTCGAAAACTCCCACCTTCACGACTTCGCTTACTACCATAAAGCATACAATCCGGCGGTCATCTTGACCGGTGTCGGCAACCGGGCGTCGCATAACGAAATTCACGACGCGCCCCATCCCGGTCTGCTCGTATTCGGCAACGATCAGCTCGTGGAATACAACAATATTTACGACGTCTGCAAAATGTTCTCCGATCTCGGCGCCATCTATATGAATTTGGGCGCTACGCCGCAGCAGCGGGGCTCGGTGATCAAGCGCAACTATTTCCACCATATCGGCCAGGGCAAGGCGGGCGTGGAAGGCGTATATCCGGATAACTTCACGATGGGGCTGACGATTGAGGAGAACATCTTCTACAAGATGAGCAACTCCGCGGTCAAAAATAACGGCGGGGCGCATGTGGTCACGCGCAACAATCTGTTCATCGACAGCAAGGTGCCTTACGATTATGCCGATATATATATCGGCGACGGCCCGAACAAGCCGATCACCAATGATTACATGCCGAAGTGGCAGGCGCTGTTCGCGGCGAACAACAACTTTGTCGGCACGCCGTATTTGACGAAATACCCGGAGCTGACCGATTTCTTCACCGAGAACCGGTATTATCCGACGACCAATACGTTCGTAAGCAATGTCGTCTATAACCCGACGGTGACGCGGAGCACCACGACGAACGCCCAGGGGGCATACGACAAATACAATCTGGTGCAGTATGCGAACAACTGGGTGGCGGACCGCGACCCCGGCTTCGTCAACCTGGCTGCCGGCGATCTGAACTTGACAAGCAACGCCGAGGTGTTCCAGCGTATTCCGGGCTTCCAGGCGATTCCGTTCAGCGACATCGGGATTGTCGGGAAGGCGGGGCCGATTTTGGCGCCGGATTCGATTCCGCCTCAAGGCGTCCAGCTATACGAGCGCAACGTTAACGTGGCGATCGGCAAAACGTTCGATTTACAAGCCGCCGTGCTCCCCTGGAACGCAAGCAACCCCCAGGTGCATTACGTCTCCAGCGATCCGAGCGTGGTGCAGGTGGATAGTAAAGGGAAAATTCGCGGGATGAACGTCGGGCAGGCGGTGGTGACGGTAAGCTCGGACGAAAATCCGCTGCTCCGCGACCAGGCGAACATTACCGTGGAGCTGGGCGACGGCATCTATGAATATACCGATTTCGAGACGGGACGGGGCAGCTGGCCGGTAGACCCGAACCGGGCCATCGTCGAGGAGAACGGCAACCGTTGGTACAAAGTGGTGAAAGGGGCGACGGCGCTTTCTCCGTATGACTATCGCGACTATGAGCTGACGTTCAAGATGAAGACGCCGGCCGTCATTCCGAACGTCGCCACCTTGTATATTTTCGACCGGCTTGTAGGGGGCAACGGCGACCGGATCGGCTACCGGAAGACGGCGGAAGGCGTGTCCCAGTGGGTGCTGTACAACAAATCGTGGGCAACGGTTAAGGCGTCCAATCTGACATACGAGGACTTGGCGCCGAATACGGAATACCAGGTCAAGCTGCTCGTCAAGGGCGCGGATATTAGCTTGTACGTGGACGGTGCGCTGAAATTGAAAGCGAACGATCCCGGACACAATTTATCCGGTCAAGTGGGCTTTTACACGGGGGGCTTCGACTACTTGCTGTTCGACGACATCAAGATATCGGTTCCGACTACCCGCGTCGCTGGACTTCTGCTCGATAAGAGCACGTACCGTCTCGGGGCGGACGAAACCGTGCAGCTGCAGGTAACGTTCGATCCTTCCGATTCGGTCAATCGGTCCGTCTACTGGTCGTCGAGCAATCCGGCGGCCGCGATCGTCGATGCGACCGGCCGGGTGACTGCGGTCGGGCCCGGAGAGACGGTCATTACCGTCAGGTCGGACGAAAATCCGCAAGCATCGGCATCGTGCGTCATCGTCGTCTCGAACATCTTGCTCTATACCGACTTCGAGTCGGGCGGGGGAGGGTGGCCGGTCGATCCGAACCGCAGCATCGTCACGGTGGACGGGAACCGCATGTACCGTCTGCTGAACGGAGCGTCCGCGAATTCCCCGCGCACGTTCACCAATTACGAGCTGACGTTCAAGATGAAGACGCCGCCGACCATTCCGAGCTCGGCCACGCTCTATTTGTTCGACCGGATCGTATCGGGCAGCGGCGACCGGATCGGCTATCGGAAGACGACGGACGGCGCCTCCAAATGGGTGCTCTATAACAAGGCATGGGCGACCGTCAAGGAAACCAATCTTGCCTACGAGGATTTGGCGCCGAATACGGTGTATACGGTAAAACTCATAGCCAACCGCGGGGAGATCAAACTGTATGTGGATGGAACGCTGAAGCTGCAAGCGACCGCTCCCGATCATAACCCGTCCGGCACGGTCGGTTTCTATGCGGGCGGCTTCGAGTACTTGCTGTTCGACGATATCGAATTTTCGCAGCTTCGGGTGCCGCCGACGGAGTAACGACCGGAGCAGCGAGCTGATGCATGCCGGCCGGCGCAGGCGTCAGGCCGAATCCCGCGAAGGATAGAACGGCTCTCGTTCGAAAAGACAAAGCCTCCCAACGGCCTATTCGGCGGTTGGGAGGCTTTTATTGGAGGCGAGCGCTTTTCACGGCCGCTTCTTTCTATGCTGCTACGGAAAGTTTAGCTTCGCTAAAGCGGGGCTTTACTTTCCGTTCTTATTTTTTTAGCATATGAAACACTTGCTCTACGTCCTTGTCGCCGCGTCCCGACAAGTTAATGATCAAGATCTGCTCCGGGCTCATCGACGGCGCGATTTTTTTCGCGTGGGCGACCGCATGGGCGCTTTCCAGCGCGGGAATGATGCCTTCGGTACGGGACAGCTCCTGAAACGCGGCGAGCACCTCTTCGTTCGAGACGGTGACATACTCGGCGCGGCCGCTTGTTTTCAGATGGCTGTGCTCCGGCCCGATCCCCGGGTAATCAAGCCCTGCGGCGATCGAATAGGTCGGCTTCGGATTGCCCTCCTCATCAAGCAGGACGAGACAGCGAAAGCCGTGAATGATGCCCGGTACGCCCTCCGTCATTGTGGGCGCAAGCTCCGGCTCGACGCCGATCAAACGAACCGACGGCTCGTCGATGTAGTGGGCGAAGGCGCCGATCGCGTTGCTGCCGCCTCCGACACAGGCGAGAATCGCATCCGGCAGACGGCCCTCCTTCTCCAAAATTTGTTTTTTGGATTCCTTGCTGACGACCGATTGAAAATGCTTGACCATCGTCGGGAACGGGTGAGGTCCGACGGCGGAGCCGAGCAAATAGAACGTGTTCTTATAGTTTTCCACGAGATCGTTCAACGCTTCGTCCACGGCGTCCTTCAGCCGGGCTTGTCCTTTAGTGACCGGCACGACCTTGGCTCCGAGCAGCTCCATCCGGAACACGTTAAGCGCTTGCCGGCGCGTATCCTCCGCGCCCATATAAATGACGCACTCCATATCGAACATGGCGCAAGCCGTGGCTGTGGCGACGCCGTGTTGACCGGCGCCGGTTTCGGCAATGACGCGCTTGGCGCCCATGCGCTTGGCGAGCAAAATTTGCCCGACGACATTGTTGATTTTATGGGCTCCCGTATGGTTCAGGTCTTCGCGCTTCAAATAAATCTTGGCCCCGCCCCAGGAGCGGGTCAACTGCTCGGCATAGGTCAGCGGGTTTTCGCGGCCGACGTATTCCTTCAAATAATAATCCAATTCCCGGTTGAATTCCGGATCGTCCTTGAATGTATAAAACTGCTTGCTCAAATAATCCATGGCTTCCTGCAGCATAGGGGGAATGAAGCTGCCCCCGAATTCGCCGAAATAGCCGTCTCGGGTTTGGTCTGCGCTCATTGCGATCTGCCTCCATAAGAATGGTATGATGTATGATCGGCTCCGGAAGGAGTCCCTAAGGTCATCATATCATACAGGCCGGGCATCGCGCATAAAAACCCCTTTCCCAACGAACGATAATCGAGAAATATTTTTCCAATCTATTCGTGTCGGGAGAGGGCCGCTTGCAGTCGTCCAGAAAAATATCCGTCCTTCAAATGTACATGGTGCTTATGCTGTCGATCGGCATATCCAACCACGTGCTGCTCATTCCGATCCTGCTGGAAGCAGCCAAGCGCGATGCCTGGGTCGGAGCATTGGCCTCGATCGTCCCGGTTGCGCTATGGGGATTCATCTTGTACGTCGTTTCCCGCAAAACGCGCCAGATGGCAATAGCCGATTGGCTGGAAAAGCATTATGGCAAAGTCACGCGCAGGCTGCTGGAGGCGGTCATCGTCATCTATCTGTTCGTCGCGGCGTACGTCTCGCTTAGCGATACGGTCACATGGACAAACGTCTCCTATTTGCCGCGTACACCCAAGCTCGTCATCGTGCTGTTTTTTATTCTTCTTTGCTGCTTTGCCGCTCTTGCGGGCATGAGGGCGATTGCCATAACGGCGGGACTGCTGCTGCCGGCGGTTGTCCTGCTGGGCGATTTTGTCGCCTTGGCGAACACGCAGTACAAAGATTACGCCCTGCTGACGCCTTTGTTCACCCATGGGTACGAGCCGTCCTTGCGAGCGTTGGGGTACGCATGCTGCGGCTTGTTCGAGCTGGTGCTGATCGTACTGATGCAGCACCATGTGTCGTCGCAAATCCGCTTCCGGGGCGTCATGATCATGACGCTTATCCTTGTCGGTTTGACGACCGGTCCGTTGACCGGCTCCATCGCCTTGTTCGGTCCGTTCGAAGCAGCGGAGCAGCGGTACCCCGCATTCGAGCAGTGGCGCATGGTGACGCTTGGCAAATTCATTTCGCATCTTGATTTTCTTTCCATTTATCAATGGATTTCCGGGTCGTTTATCCGGGTTTCGCTAATGCTGTTTCTGATACCCGACGTAACCGGCATAAAGTCGCGAAAGCGGCGCAGCTATACGCTGATCGGACTGTCGGTCGTGCTGCTTGTGCTTGCTTTGCTCCCCTTCAGCGACGCCAAAATGCTCCAGTTTTTATCCGCCTTGTATTTCCCGGGCATCTTCGTCCTGAATGCAGGCTTCGGTTTGCTGCTGTTTGCCTTGACTTTGCTCCCTGCCGCCAAACGCCGGGGAAAGGAGAATGCCGATTGAACGAGATATTACGGAGCGAGCTGAATGAACAACGGCTGAAGGACATGTTCCGGCTGTCCCAGGACGTCCGGATCGAATCGGTACGGCTCGGCCCGGCGGGGCGGGAGCACAAGGTCGTGCTCTTGTACTGCCAAGGGATGGCACAGCACGATCAGATCAACCTGCTGGCGCTGCCGAATCTGCAGGCTATGCTGCAAAAGGCGGACAAGATCGATCCGGTCCAGCTGGAGACGAATGCGACGCTGCTGCTCAGGAGGGTAAGCGGGGACGATTGGCAGGAACGGTTTACGTATTATTTGTATTCAGGCGAGCTCATGCTGTTCTTCGAATCGGCCGGCCTGCTGTACGCCTTGAACATCGCCAAGCCGCCTAACCGGACTCCGGAGGAATCCAGTACGGAAGTGTCCATTAAAGGACCGCGCGACGCATTTACCGAGGATATGGCTACGAACGTGGCACTCGTGCGAAAAAGACTGCTGACGCAGTCGCTATGCTGCGAGGTGATTCATGTGGGAAGACGGAGCCACACGTCGGTGGCGCTGCTGTACATTGGGGATGTGGCCAACCCGGAGCTTGTGCAGCAAATGCGGAGCAATCTCGGCAAAATCGATGTCGATGGGCTGATCAGCAGCGGACAGCTGGAGGAGAGCTTGGCCGGCTCGGGCTTCTCGCTGCTGCCGCTTCTCGAGTATATCGGGCGTCCGGATTATGTGGCGGACAGTCTGCTGCGCGGCCGGATCAGTCTCATTGTGGACGGCTCTCCGATGGCGTTGATCGCTCCGGCCAGCCTGACGCTCATTCTGAAGTCTCCCGAGGATGTGCATTTTCCGAGCTATTACGTGCTGATCGAACGTATGCTGCGGGCGGTCGGGTTGATCGTAGCGGTATTTTTCCCCGGCTTTTACATTGCCGTCACGGCATTCAATTTCGATCAAATTCCGTTTCCGCTGCTCGCTACGATCGCGTCGGTACGACTCGGGCTGCCGACCTCCGGTCCGATGGATTTTTTCATTATGCTCGGCTTGTTCGAGCTGTTCCGGGAGGCCGGCGTTCGGCTGCCGAAGGCCGTCGGGCAGACGGTTGCTGTCGTGGGGGGGCTTATCGTCGGAGATGCTTCGATCCGCGCCGGCATCACCGGACCGGCCACACTCGTGGCGGTGGCGATCTCGACGATGGCGATGTTTACGCTGGTCAACCAGTCGCTGGCCGGTTCGGTGACCTTGCTGCGCATTATCATCCTCATGATGTCCGCTTTTCTCGGTATGTTCGGTTTTATGATATCGGTCGTAGCGCTGATTCTATATTTGTCTACGCTGGAATCGTTCGGAGTGCCGTACATGATCCCCTTCTCCCCGCCCAAGCTTCGGGATATGTACTATATGTTCAAATACAAATCGATCAAGGTGGCCCGGCAC
This sequence comes from Paenibacillus hodogayensis, assembly GCF_039536325.1. Lineage (NCBI taxonomy): Bacteria > Bacillati > Bacillota > Bacilli > Caryophanales > Paenibacillaceae > Paenibacillus > Paenibacillus hodogayensis. The sequence goes on along the minus strand of NZ_BAAAYO010000010.1, from coordinate 137,890 downwards.
CGTCCGTCCTTCCTGAAGACGACCGACGATACGAGGGAAGGCGGCGAACACTCTTGAGAAGAGCGATTTCCCTGTTGGTTCCGCTGCTGTTCGCGGCTCTGCTAAGCGGCTGCTGGGATATTAAAGTGATTCAGGATACCGATTATATAACCGCCGTCGGCTTCGATTACAAGGATGGGCAATTCGTCATCCATGCCCAGATGGTCGACTTTGCGAACGTGGCGAAGCCGGAAAGCGGCAAAAAAACCGGACCGGTATCGGTATGGGCGGGCAAGTCGCAGGGAGGGACGGTCGTGGAGGCGATGAACCAGCTGTATGCGACCGCCCAGCAGCGGATGTTCTGGGGGCACGTCTCGTCTATCGTATTTTCCGAGCGGGCGCTGCGCCACGGAATCGACGATTTTAAAGACGGGCTGATCCGGTTTCGCGAAGTTCGCTATACGCAATGGGTGTACGCTACAAGGGAGCAAATCGACGACGTTTTCGTGACGCTGCCATTCTTCCATCAGTCGCCGCTCGGCTCGATCTTGTTCCAGCCCGAGGACAGCTACCGCCAGCGTTCGTTCATCCGGCCGCTGCGGCTGCAGAAAGTGGTGGCGAATTACCGCGAACCGGGATCGAGCCTCCTTCTTCCTTGCATAGCGATTGCCAAGGGGGTTTGGAAAGAAGGGGGGAGGGATGATCCGAAGCTGATGGTCGATGGGATGTTCGTCCTGTCGCCGCAAAAACCGGCGGTCTGGATGGGCGATGCCGAGCTGCTTGGCCTGCGCTGGGTCGAGGAGGATACGAAACGAAGCAACGTGATGCTGAAAAGGGAAGGAAAGACGGTCGCATCGGTTTCGGTCGACCGTCCGAAGGTGAAGATTACGCCAATAAACGAAAGGCAGTATGCCTTATCCGTCAAGGGGAAGCTGGTCATTTCGGAGCTGTTGGCCGAGCTGAGCGAAGGCGAGCTGACCCGGCTGGCCGAGAGCGCCGTAGCCGATGAGATCAGACATACGTTCGCGATCGGGCGGAAGCGGGGGCTCGATATTTATCAATTCAATCATACGCTGTATCATGATCGTTTCCGGCTCTGGAGTAGGGCGACGCAGAACGGCGCCAAACCGCTGGACGATTTGGCGCTCGGCTCGATCGACGTCGATCTGCATCTGACTCATTCGGGCATGTACCGGCTCGGAGACAGCCATGACGATTATTAACCGGTAGGACTGCCCCAGTCAGTCTTGGCGGGGCTTGCCGGTCCTCGAGGGACCGGGAGATCAGCGGAAATACAACGTTTCCGTCGCCGGCGCGGTCTCATTCAGATAAAGCGTCGTTCTCCAGCCATCCGGCGACGTTTCCAGCTCGATCATTTGCAGATCGGCCCAGCCTGCGGAACCGCGGTGCGGCGCGTGAGTCAGCACTTGGGTCAGCCGGTCGAGCAGCAGCTCGACAGCAGCTTCCGAATAAGAGTTATCCGGCAAATTGACCGGAATCCAGCGGTTATCGAAAAAAATGCGGACAAGCATGCGTTCAAACTTCCTTTCCCTCGGAACATCATCGAGCGATTCGTTCTTCTTGGGAGCGGGTCGTTTTGTCGTTTTCGGCCCCTTTGAAGGTTCGCTCGCTTGCGTTACGATACGGCAGCTCCAGTATGTGGTGAATCCGTATCGTTTCCTTCGAGTGTATCCATTCAAACTATACGAAACCTATACAACCGGGCCGGCCCCAATCGCGATCATTTCAGGATGTGGAACGTCACCCTCGTCCCTTTGCCCGGTACGCTCGAAATGTCCAGCCCTTTGCCGTAAAGCTGCTTCAGCCTGCGGTCGGTATTGCGCAATCCGATGCCGGAACGATTGTCCGACTTGGGGTCGAGCAGGCTTTTTTGCGTTTCTCCGTCCATACCGATGCCGTCGTCGATGACGGCGATTTCCGCGTAGCTGTCATGATCGCGGATGCGGATGCTCAGCTTGCCCCCTCTGGGGCGGGCAAGAATGCCGTGCTTGACCGCATTCTCCACCAGCGGCTGGATCGACAGCGGCGGCAGACTCAGCGGCAGATGCTCGTCGATCTCCCATTCCACCTCCAGCCGTTCCTCGAACCGTTCCTTCTCGATAAACAAATAGGAGCGGACGAGCCCAAGCTCATGGGATAGTGGCACCAGACGCTCCGAATTCCGAAAGTCGAAGCTCGCCCGCAGGTAATGGCCGAATTTGCCAAGCAGCGCGCGCATCCGGGTCGTGTCGATTTCACTCAGGGCCGCAATCGAGTTGAGCGTATTGAACAGAAAATGCGGCTGAATTTGCGCTTGCAGACAGGCCGCTTCGATTCGCAACTGCTCGCGAACCGATCGCCTCATCTCCGTCAAAGCCCGGACCCGCGCGCGCAGCTCGTGCGCATCCACCGGCTTCGTCACATAGTCGTTGGCTCCGGCCAGGAAACCGGCCTCGACGTCTTCGGGCCTGCTGCGCGCCGTCAGCAGCAGCACCGGCAGCTCCGCGAGCGAGAACCGTTCCCGGATCCGCTTCGTCAAGGCGTAGCCGGACATTTGCGGCATCATGATGTCGGCGACGATCAGATCCCACTCTCCCGTATCGAGCAGCGAGAGCGCCTCGCTTCCGCTCTTTGCCGTTACGACCCGGTACGAACCGGTCGACAGCATGTCGCTCAAAATGCTCAAATTGATCGGATCGTCGTCGACGGCCAAAATGCGCGACTTGTCGGTATCCGTCCAGGCGTTGTCCGCTACCTCGCCGCCGTCGGCCGCTACTTGCGCCGCTGCGTCGACGGATTCCGCTGCCGCCAAAGCGCCAGTCCCCGTATCCTCCGCTTCCGCTGCGCCAGTCCGCCCGCTCGCCTGTGCCTGTATCGCCTCGACCCGCTCCGCAAGAGGTAACGTGAAGGTGAACACGGAGCCTTGACCCGGAACCGAAGCGACAGTGAGCGTCCCTCCATGCAGTTCCACCAGTTGGCTGCAAATGCCGAGCCCGAGCCCGAGTCCCCCGCCTCCGCTGGCCGCAAGACCGGCCTCGGCTTGCTCGTAAGGCTGGAAGACGCGGCGCTGAGTCTCCTCGTCCATGCCGATGCCCGTATCGGCGACCCGGATGACGGCGATGTTCCGCTGCACGGCTGCATCGATCGTAATGCTGCCTTCGTTCGTAAATTTGACCGCATTGTGCAGCAAATTAAACATAATCTGCACAAGCCGGTTTTCATCCGCCAGCACGGGCGGAAACGATTCCGGTATGCGGCTTACGAGCTTGATCGGCTTGCCCTCGGTCATGAAGCGGAGCATGTCGAGCACACCGGAAGCGACGGCTTGCAGATGCACGCCGCCGACATGAAGCCGGATGCCGCTGTCCTGCAGCCGGTTCAGGTCGAGTAGATCGTTCAGCATGAACGACATGCGCCGTCCGATCGAGACGAGCAGCTCGAGGTCGTCGGCCCCTTTTTTCCCAAGTATGATTTTATAGCGCTCTTGAATGGATTGAGCAATATTCATCATCCCGTGCAGCGGATTGCGCAGCTCGTGGGACGTGTTCGCCAGAAAGTCGTCCTTGCGTTTATTGGCCTCCTGCAGCTTGCCGGCAAACAGCTCCGTCTGTCTGGCAGTCCGGAAATACCGTTTGAACCAGAACGCCGCGAATGCGAGGAAGCAAATGAGCAGATCGAACGGGTAGTAGCCGATGTAAGGGAGCCAGAAAGATTTGACAATACCCCAGACGGCACTGTTCGCAACGGCGATCGTACCGAGCGCCAAGTACAGGGCGTCTTCCTCTCCGTGCAGGCTGGCGCGCAGCGTAATCCACGGGGACAGCAAGAAAGGAGTCCACACGAGCAAGACCAGCGCCGGACTGAAGCTTTCCAGCAACCCGAGCGGCACTGTCAGGGCGAACAACAAGGCGGCGGCCAGCAGCGAGATGAGCGAGCGGTACAAGCGCTTGCCTACATATTTGGGCAGCAGCATCCGGAAGAACGTAATCATCAGCATCGGCACCGTTACGATCATGGCGAACAGCAGCCGGACGCTCCAGACGTGGCTGATGGGCAGCCAGACGAGCAGCAGCTTGTCGTCGTCGACAAGCGTCAGGAGAACCGAAGACAGCCCGAGCAGGGCGAAGACCAGCAGCGAGTTCAGCCGTGCGCCCACCCCGTAAAGCAAGGCGGCGTATATGGCGTGCAAGAGCAGCACCATGACCACGATCAACTGCATCAGGTTGGAAAGCTGCTCTTCCCGATAAACCGGCTCGGCGCCGCCGAATTTGATCGAGCTTACGATGCCGCCATGCACGTCATCGAAGTTGGCCATCTCGAGCACGATCTCGATTTCGCTGCCGTCTGCGGAAAAGAGCGTGCTATACGGGACATTTCGCGCCGTATAGTCCGCTTTGTCGGCTGCAGGCTGTCCGGATGCGACACGCAGCTTGCCGTTGACGTAAAGCCTCGAGGAGGCGGGCAAATTCTGCATGCGGATGCCGAAGCCTTGGCCGGGCGCCGGATCGATCGCGATGCGCAGCCGGTACGTGCCGAAGCCGTAAGGAGGCGAAGGTATGGCCGTATTCCAGTTGCCGGGGACGGCAAGGAAAACCTTGCGGTCGGAAAAGTCCGGAGAGGGAGGCATCGTAGACCCGTTAAGAAAAATACCGGGGTAAAATTCCCATTCTCCGTCCAGCGTAATCGGCTTCTGCGTCTGGAACGCCCAGCCGCGAAGATCGAGCGTCCCCCGGGTGGCGGCGGGATGATCCGGGATTTTATGCGCATAGACCCATACGATTCGGATCGCCGTAAGCGATGCGATAAATAGTAGACAGACAGCCAGAAGGTTTCGTTTCGTCATCATAGAGGGGATAGATTCGACAGGAACGGGCATTTTCCTTCTGTGCGGCAAAGACTGCTTTCTCAGCCGGATTGGGCTTTTGGTCCTAAGCCGTATGTATAGTTTTGGTATAGTACATTTTGCTATTTTGTAAAGCGGATGTTCAGGTTTATTTTTACGACAGGGAAGGGAGCAATGCGCAATGGGTCGTCGGCGGTCCTTGACGCCGAAGCGGTGCGAGATCGAGCGTTGTGGCGAAAGGCATTATGCCAAAGGGTTTTGCAGAAAGCATTACCAATATAACAGACGCGTTCAGTCGGTTGCGGAGGAGGCGGTGTCCGGGGAAATGGCGGGCATCGCGAACCCAGCGGATAGGTTGGCGGAGCCTGTTCCGCTTTACAAGAGCACGTAAAATAGAGGATTTCGACCCGAGTCCGTCTGCCGGGCGGCTTTTCCCCGGCGTGGAGGCGAGAGAAGCAGCCGCGCCGGACGGGCAATCGCCCCTCAGGACCGTATATGTTTTGTATAGGCGGGGTTGCTATACTCGGGTTTGGAATAATGGGAGTTGATTTTTACGGAATTTGTCATTTTCAAGGGGAGGGGGCGTGCCGGTGAAGTGCTGAAGATCGGAAAGGAATTGATTAAAAAGAAAAACGGTTGAGAAAGATCGATATGGGTACAGGAGGATGAAACAATGGCATTGCAAGGCATGGCGAGCGGTTGGAAAAAACGACTTTCGTCGCTGCTGGTCGGCACGATGGCGATCGGCCTTGTCTCCAACGCCGTGACGCCGATACCGGCTTCGGCTGCTCCCGGGGGTGGAGCCGTATGGGCTGGCGACGCCGAATTTTGGCTGAAGGCGGACGCCGGGGTGACCACCGCGACGTACGACGCCGGTCTGGGCTTGGAGAAATGGGAAAATCAGGCGGGGACGGTTCGTTTCGACGTATACGGCGGTCCGGGCTACAACGTGTCCGGGCTGAATTTCAATCCGGTCGTGACGTTTGCCAATACAGGCAACAATACGGCAGGCTTGAAGCAATATTTGCGCGGTGACGGATCGGTTACCTATGCGGACGCTTATGCGGTAGTGAAGAACAGCAATGGAGCTTTGATCGGATCGACGACGATCGGAGGCACCGGTAACAGCTACGGGGCAGCGTTGTTTGCCACCCACAATACCAGTATATACGTAGGCGATAACGATGGGGGCGGCGTATACAAAGGCGTTCCGTACAGTGCCGACGACCGCTCGCGCTTCCGGCTTGTCTCGTTCGATATCGGTCAAAATCCAGATAAAGCTTTCGTGAACGGAAGCGAGAAGACGACGTTTTCGGGCAGCAATTACCCGCCGTTCTCGTTTCAACCGATGATCGGTGGAACGGTGGCCGGATCAGGGGCCAACTGGAACAACTTCCAGGGTGAGCTGGCGGAGGTGATCGTCTTTTCCTCCAGCAAGGAAGTTTACCGCGAACGGATTCAATCGTATTTGGCGCTGAAATACGGCCTTACGCTGAATGCGGGCCAGTCGGACTACCTGGACAGCGCAGGCAGCGTCATCTGGTCGAAGACGGCCAATGCAGGCTTCGCCAACCGCATTACCGGCATCGGCAAAGATTCCGGCAGCGACCTCGAGCAGAAGCAGTCCAAGTCCCAGGAAGCGGGGGCGCAGGTCACGGTGGCCGTCGGCGGCGCGATTGCAGCGTCGAATCAAGCGGTCGCCCAGCCGATTCCGAATGACCGTTCGTTCTTGGCGTTCAGCGACAACGGCGGAACTGTAACGTATGACGTATCCGCAGCCAATGGGTGGAAGCGGATGAACCGGGTGTTCAAAGTAACGAAAACGAACTGGGCGGATCAGTCGATCACCATTCAACTGGACGGGGCGACGGCCAAAACCAATCTGCTGGTAGGCAGCGACCCAGCATTCGCGGGAACCGTGAACCATGTCGCGCTTACCGGGGGCAAGGTCACACTGAACAGCGCCGATCTGGCCGACGGCAGCTACTTCACGTTTGCCGAGGAAGATGAAGTGAAGGGACCGGGCGGCATAACGAACGGACTCCAGCTATGGCTTCATCCGAGTGAAGGGATCGCTGTCGGGAACAATCAGCCAGTGAACGAATGGAAGGACCAAAGTCCAAGCGGCAATCATGCGATTGTGTCGGGAACCGGCAAAAAGCCGATGTATGAAGACAACACGGTGAACAACGTGAACTTCAACCCGGTTGTCGAATTTGACGGTGCAACCTATCTGGATTTGCAAGTAGCAAAACTTCCGACAGGCACAGGGCCTAGGACGATTATAGGCATCGGGCAGCCTAACGACATAGCAGGCAATCGTTATATCGTTTCATGGGGTTCCGCAGGGGACGGTACCGGGATGGGCATTGCCAACTTATCCGGAATAGGCGCGTTTGTCGGATGGAACGGCAACGACCTGTATACGAATAACAACAATTTCTGGAAAGTGGGAATACCGGACGAGATTTTTGTCACCTACGATGCGGCCCACAAGGCAGCCTTGTACAGCAAGATGACAAAAATACAAGGGCCCGAAACCAAAAACTGGAATACAGGCACTACGGCTGCGAAGCTCGGCAGCAGTTTGGCGGGCGGGGAGTTCTGGGAAGGCGCAATCGGAGATGTTATTGTGTATAATCGCGCACTTACCGATGAAGAGCGTCTGAATGTCAGCACCTACTTGGCTATCAAGTACGGTTATTCGTTAGACAGCAATTATGTGAATTCGGCGAATGACGTCGTTTGGACCAAAGACACGGCGTATGCCCATAATATCGCCGGCGTTGCCTACGATAAGAAAGGCTTGCTGACTCAAAAGCAGAGCCAAAGCCGCAGCAAAAACGACGGCAAACAGATTACGGTAGGGTTGGGCGCCATTCAGGAAACCAACTCTCTCAATACGACGTCGTTCACAAACGCCGACAGCCAGTATCTGATCTGGGGCGACAACGGTAAGGAATTGACGACATTCGGCTCCCCGGTCGCAATCGCCGACAGCACGACCTGGAAGCCGGCAGAGCGAGTCTGGAAAGTACAGAACACCAATAATGTCGGCACGGTAGAACTGAGTATCCCGAAAAGCGCCTTTGCAGCCGGTACCAAGGCGAGCGATATCAAGCTGCTCGTTGGCAACGACGCGAGTTTTGCAGGCGCTGCGTCATTCGGAGTTCAAGAAAACGGTAATGTGTTCAGGGTTCAAAACCTGGCATTGCCAACCGGCTACTTTACGTTCGCTATACAAGAACAAGCGCCTGCGAAAGCCCCAGGCGGCGTAAGCGGAGCAACTCTGTGGCTGAAAGCCGATAAAGACGCTGCGTCAAACGCTGCAGGACAGCTTTCCGGCTGGACGGATCAAACGGGTACGAATCAATTTACGGTTAACGGTACTCCTGGCTTTAAGGCCGATGCTGCCAATTTCAATCCGGCTGTAGCGTTCGAGAATACGACAAAACCGACTCAAAATCCGAACCAGTACCTTATGGGCGACAAGCCGATTACGTATCAGGACGGATATGCCGTATTCAAGCAGAAAGACGGAACGATCATCGGCTCGGCCGTCCCGCGTGCGGGCGGTTACGGAGTCGGCATCTTTTCAAAGTGGGGCAAATTGTATGTGGGCAACGGCGCGAACAGCACGTATCGCGGCTTCTCCTTCAACGATGCTTCCCGCTATTATTTGGCTAGCTTCGATGCCGGAGCTTCGTTGGACGCTCAAGGCCGATTGAACGGAACGCCTCAAACGGTTACGGGAAACAATTCCTTTACCAAAATTGACTTTACTCCGGTCATTGGAGGCACTTTTGGCGGAGGGAACTCCAACAATTGGTCTCATTACAAAGGCGAGCTTGCCGAAGTGATTCTTTATCCGGCGAGTCATACCCCGCTTGAAAAACAGCGGATTGAAAGTTATTTGGCTTTGAAATACGGGGTGACCCTGAACGGCGGCAAAACGGATTATGTAGCCAGCAACGGCATCGAGAAGATGTGGACGGCAAGCGACAATGACGGCTACGGGCAACGGATTACCGGCGTCGGCCGGGATGACGGCAGCGATTTGCTGCAGAAGCAGTCCAAGTCGCAGGAAGCCGGCGCGCTCGTCACGATCGCCGCAGGAACCATCGAAGCGAGCAATGCGGCCAACGCCACCGCGATCGGCAACCTGTCCTTCTTCACCTTCAGCGATGACGGCGCCGCCGCCCGTTTTACCGGCAGTACGCCAGAAACGGCCGGTCACGATCTGAAGCTGCTGGAGCGCAAGTTCAAGGTGCAAAGAACGAATTGGCCGGAAGAAGCGGCGATTACGCTGCAGCTGGACGCGGCAGACCCGTCTGCGCTTCATTACCTCGTCGTATTCGGTCAAAACGGGGAAGCGAAGATCAGCAAGCTGAATAACGGCAAAGTTACGGTTGCTGCAAGCGAGCTGCCGAACGGCGCGGTATTTACGTTTGCCAAGGTACACAAGGAAGAGCTGCAAGCCAAAATCAGCGGCGCGAAAGCGTTGAAAGCCGGCAGCTACACGTCGGCAAGCTGGAATGCGCTGCAGGACAAAATCGCCGCCGCAGAAGCGGTTCTGAACAACCCGAACGCGTCCCAGCTTGAAGTGGACAATGCGTTGTCCGCACTCCAAGCGGCGCTGGAAGGACTGAGCAGCCAAGCGGAGCAGGTGAGGGCCGCCGTTCAACAGACGGAAACCGAGCTCTCGGACATTCCGGCGGGCAAATATACGGCAGGCAGCATCGGGGCGCTCCAAACGGCGCTGGCTGAGGCCAAAACGCTGCTGAACGCAGGCAGCACAACGCCGCAGCAGCTTGGACAAGCCTTGACCAAGATTGAACTGGCCAAAGCGGCATTGGTCGATATCGGGCCGCTGCAGGCAGCCAAAAACGGCATCGACGCCGAACAACTGGTCGCGGGCAATTACACGGTGGAAAGCTGGCAAGCGCTGCAAACCACCCTCGTCAACGCAGTGGCTGTGCTTGGCAACCCGAATGCGACCCAGGCCGAGGTGGACGCGGCCAAGACGGCTTTGGAAGCGGCAAGAGCGGCGCTCGTGCCGGTCAACAAAACGCCGCTGCAGCAGGAAGCCGCAGAGGCGGAAGCTCTGACTCAAGCCAATTACACCCGGGCAAGCTGGGATGCACTGCAGAACGCACTGGAAAACGCCAAAAACGTTCTGGCCAACCCGAATGCCACGCAGGCGGAAATCGATACGGCGCTTGCAGCGCTGAAAGCAGCCCGAGCGAATCTGGTTGCGGAAGGACCTGTGCTTACGGCTTTGGAAGCATCGCCGGAGCTGGGCTTGACGCCGGAATTTGATGGCAGCCGCAATTTGAATTACGAAGGTGTCGTCGCCAATGCGGTTCATACGGTCCGTCTGCAGCCGCTCGCCGACGCCTCCAACGAAGTGAAGCTTTTCCTGAACGGCAAGGAAGTCGCCAACCAGGCGGATTGGGCAAGCCTGCCGCTGGCCGAAGGCATCAACGAAGTTCGTGTTGAGGTCAAAGGACCGGATGGCAAAGTCAATCCGTATACCGTTCGGATCGTCCGGGCAACCGGCAAGCTTTCATCGCTGACGCCGTCGGCCGGAGCGCTCGTTCCGGCGTTCGATCCGGAGCAGAAAGCTTACTCGACGCGCGTGTCGAATGATATAAACGTCCAAAGCTGGACGCCGGTCGCGCTCGATCCGGAAGCAACGATCGAAATCAAAGTCAATAACGGTCCGTTCAGCCGGGTGCCAAACGGGCAACCGAGTGCGAACTTGCCGCTTGTAGTCGGGGAGAACAAGATTGTGGTACGGGTTACCGACCGTAAAGGCGAAGTAACCGAATATATCATGACCGTCTACCGCGATGATGAAGAGAGCGGTACGGGCGGCGGAACCGGAGGTACTGGGGGCACAGGAGGTACGGGCGGAAATTCCGGAGCTCCGGGAGGCACGGGCACTCCTTCTGCATCGGACGGCCTTAACACGACCGTGAACGGCGCGAAGCAGCCGTTTGCCACCGGAACGACAACCCAAGAAGGCGATCGTACGCAAACAGCCGTACAGATCGACAAAGACAAGCTGAACGGCGTTCTGGCAGGAGGCAACGGTCAGAAGCTCGCGGTTACCGTGCCGGACCGGAGCGACGTATCGGTTAACGGCTTGACGGCGGAGACGTTGAAACGGATCGCGGATGCGGGCTCCACGCTCGACATCGGCAGCGGGCTGGCGATCTATCCGGTTCCGGGCAAGCAGTTGGACTTCGCGGCCATTGCGAAAAGCTTGGATGACACCGGTCTTGGCGATATCGATGTGCGTGTGGGCATCAAGCGCGCGCCTGAATCGCAAGTCGGGGCTGCCCGCAGCAAAGCGGCGGCTGGCGGTTACGAGCTGCTGGTCGATCCGGTCGAGCTGCAACTGAGCTTCAACCATGGGGGACGGGCGATCGATGCAGGTCAATTGAACAGCTATGCGGCCAAATATATCGCCCTTCCCGAAGGAATCGACCCTAACCGCATTACGACAGGGGTAATCGTCAACCCGGACGGTACGGTATTCCACGTCCCTACGGTCGTTACGAAAATCAATGACCGCTATTATGCGCTGATCAACGACTTGCGCGGCAGCGGCACTTACTCCGTCATCTGGAATCCGCAAGATTTCGACGATGTGAAGAAGCATTGGGCTCGCGCGGACGTGAACGATATCGCAGCCCGGTTGAGTTTGCAAGGAACGGGGAACAACACGTTCTCGCCTGACCGGGAGATCAACCGTTCGGAATTTGCCGCAATCGTTGCGTCCGGCATGGGGCTGCTTCGTCAGAACGTACCGGCCAGTCCTTTCGCCGATGTCACGAAGACGAATTGGTATCACGATTCGGTCACGATCGCGAACGAGTTCGCCATCGTGCTTGGCTTCGATGACGGCTTGTTCCACGGCAGTCTGAACATTACGCGGGAGCAAGGCATCGCGATGATCGCCCGCGCCTTCAGTCTGATCGATCCGAAAGGACTGCTCGGAGCGGCGGAGGTAGACTCGACGCTGCATAATTACGGCGACGGGGAAACGGTCTCGGGCTGGGCTCGGGAAACGGTTGGCCGGATGATTGCCGCGGGGATCGTAGAAGGCAAGGACGGTCACCTGTTGAAGCCGCAGGACAACATGACGCGCGCGGAAGCGGCGGCGTTGATGAGAAGATTGCTGCAAAAAACCGGCTTGATCGATTAATAGGCAAAACTTTAGTTTAGCGTTTCGTAGAGAGAAGGGCGGGAGCCACTGCCGGCAGCTTGATGCCGGCGGTGGCTGTTTGCTTCGATACCGGCCTTACAGGGCATCGGAACATTCCGGCAAAGCAGCGCTGCTTCGAGGTGTACACTCCATTTTTGCAGGATATGTCCGCCGCCTGACAAGGTACCCGCGTCCGGCGTCGATACGATAAAGACCCGACCGGTGCGGAGGCATGGTATAATGTTCGCGGTGGCGACCAAGCGAGGGAGGCGCGCCGCGCTAAGGTGGAGATCATGACAATGCGTGCCATATTGGTGGATGACGAACGTCTTGCATTAAAGCAATTGAAACACATACTGGAGCAGCATGCCGGCGACGTCGAAATTGTAGGCATGTTTTCCGATCCGACGGAGGTGATGTCTGCGGTAAAGGAGCTGGAGCCGGACATTGCATTTCTGGATATCCATATGCCGGCGTTGAACGGTTTGCAATTGGGAGAGCGGCTGCAGGAAAGCATGCCGTCCGTGGAGCTCATATTCGTGACCGGATACGATCAATATGCGGTCCATGCGTTCGAGCTGTATGCCCTTGATTACATCATGAAGCCGGTGCAGCCAGACCGGCTGATCAAAACCGTACAGCGAATAAGGACAAGAACAGAGAGGAGAATCAATCTTACGGGACAGAACGAACGGCAGCCTTCGTCCCCAGGACCGGCCGTGCTTAAGCCTCCGGCTACGGAGGAAGGTTCCGGGACGCTGGTCCTCTCCGCGACGGAGACCGCGACAGAAGCGGCAATCATCGCTTCATCGGATCGGCCCGACGCAAGCGGGCTACCATTAATCTGCTGCTTCAGCCAGCTTCGTTACCGGCTGCCGGGCTCGGACCCGCAACCGTTCAAGTGGCGGACGAGCAAAGCGCAGGAGTTGTTCGCGTATTTGCTGCACCACCGCGACCGGATGATTGACCGCGACACGCTGATTGACCTCCTGTGGCCCGATTTCGAACTGGCCCGGGCCGCCCAGCAGCTCTATACGACGGTGTACCACGTTCGTCAAACGTTGAAAAGCAGCGGGTTCGGCATGATATCGATCACAAGCGGGAATCTGGAAGCGGGCTACCGGTTGGTGACCGGAGGGGTGCGGATCGACAGCGAGGAATGGGAGCAGCGGGTTAAAGGTTTAAGCGTCCCGGACAGCGAACGGATTGGGGAGCATGAACAGGTGCTAGAGCAGTACGAGGGCAATTATTTTGCCGATTTCGAATATTTGTGGGCCGAGCACGAGCGCGAGCGGCTGCGTCGCTTATGGCTGCATCATGCGAAAACGTTGAGCGCCTTCCACGTGGAACAAGGACATAGGTCGGCGTCGTTCCGCCTGTACCGGCGCATCCAGCAGCTTTTTCCGTACGAAGAGGACAGCTATTTCGGTTTAATGAAGCTTCATGCCTCGGCCGGCGATACCGCCGGCGTGGAGGAGCAGTATTGGCTGCTGACGTCCAAGATCGGCCAGGAGCTGGAGTCGGCGTTGAGCGAGACGATTACTGACTGGTACGCGGCGTGGAGAGCAGGGCAATAGAGAGACAAGATCGAGCAGCAATAAAAAGACGCAAAAAGCCTTCATTTCCACAATTTGATGGATGCAAGGCTTTTTGCCGTCCGCACGGAAAGAGCGGAAACCCATCCGAACGCCACCAATCCGGCGCACCCCATAATAACGCCGATCCAACTATTCATGCTCATGCCCACGGCGATAAGCAAAGGAGAAATGACGCCTGTCGCTATGCAATAGGTCATCCAGCTGCGATCGCCCAGCGCGGCAAACAGGCGGGCAAAGACAAAACATGCCGCAACCAGGCAGATGAACGCCGTAAAGAAAGCTAAAGAATGGATAGCCGCAGAGCTGCTCATCGACGTCGGCACGCCCTCAGGGGCGCCGGGAGGAAAGCTGAGGCCAGGATCCGGACGGAACAGTCCGGCGGCTATCATGCCGATCCCGTAAATCCCGATGAGCAATGGTCCCCATGCACCTCCCTTGCAGCCCCGCAGCAAACTGCGAATTCCTATGGCCGCCAACACCGCGAGAAAGCCGGTGACGATAAAATCGGCACTCTGAATCCAGCCCAAATCGCCAAGCGTTAAGGTGCTGATGGCATGATGCCTAATATCGAATCCCGTACGCGTGAATGCTTGGACGATGGCTACGGTAAAAAACAACGGTGCGGAAACCGCCCCCCCGATGAGTAGCAGCTTATTCAAATTTAGATTGCTCTTTTGGGTCGTTGCATTTTGCATTGTGTTCTTCCTCTCCTATTTATTATCCCATAAAAAATGTCGCAAGCTCCGATGAGATGATCTTCGCATCAAGCTTCTTCGTGTGGCCGAGTCCCTTCTTGCTTTTCAGCTGCGAACGGGGGAGCGCCTTGACTAGCGCCTGAGCGGCACGACGCATCGAAGCTGGGCTCTCCGTGCCCTCGAGCACCAGCGTCGGCATTTGGACTGCGCTCCACGTATGTGCGGGTAAAGGCTTTCCGCCCCTAAATCCTTCGAGCAAAGCCGCATCATAAGGAAGCGTGTGCGCCACTGCCGTCAGGTTAGACCATACCCCCGGCATCAAGCGCATGATCCAGACAACGAAAGAAGGCGCGCCCATCCCTTTGGTCATGAAATATTTGATGGCTTCGGCACGGCGATTGTCCGCAATCAGCTCCGTCACTTGCTTGAAAAAATCTTTTGGCGGCTGGCGATCCTCAGCATCCACTATGAACGGAGGCTCATGCAGCGCCAATTTCGTAATATTGGCCCCGCTCGCAGCTGCCTGCAGGGCAAGAACCGCGCCGGACGAAAGTCCCCATACATAAGCCGAGCCGCCCGCCTCATCGATCAAAGCTTGAAGATCTTCGATCTCTCGTTCGATCGCATAGGGCTGCTTGTCTCCGCTTTCTCCGCGACCGCGGCGGTCATAATTGTAGACCGTGAAGCGCTCCGATAACAGGGAGGCCAACTTCACCGTTCCCGGGAATTTGCGGTAGCTGAACGCTCCTCCGACTAAGATAAGCGCTGGGCCTTGACCGGATTGGTCATAGGCAATCTGGGTGCCGTCTTTCGATGTTACCATGTACATGTAAATTCCCCTTTGCCGTTTATTTATCCGGGTCTCTATTAAAGCGACGAACCATCGCCCGAGGAATCGACACATCAGAAAAAAAATTTTTTTTAGATGAAAATAGGCCCGATTGGAGGGAGTCTGAAAAAAGAAACCGCCCAATGATGGGCGGCGTTCGTGTTATAGCGTACTGGAGGCTTGTTTTACCAAATCGGTTAGCATTGCGCCATCAATCTCTTGGCCGTTACGGAACTTGATCGTCTTCCGTTCCTGAGGGCCTTCGAACACCCCTTCGGGCAGCTCCAGCTCCGTCACGTTGAAGATCGTAAAGCTTACCGCGTCCTTCGAATTGGAGATCGCCGCAGCATATTTTTTGTTTTTTAGAAAATGAGGCTTGTTGTATTGGATGCGCTCCTGTACGTCTGGAATCGCGTTATGGACGACTTGGCGCAAATCATGGCACAGTCGGGCTTGCCACGGTTCTTTAACTTTCTCGATAAACTCGGTAACCTCTTGGCTCATTTGAATTTCTCCTATCGTATCCTTCTCTTATTCTGCGGCGCAATCGGAAGCGCGCCTCAAGAGCAACTCCCGTTCCTTTTCATTGCGCGACAGGGTTGCAGCACGTTTGAATTCCGAACACGCTTCTCGCTTGCGGCCCAGCTTCATGAGAAAGTCCCCTCGAACGCTGGGCAAAAGATGGTAGTTTTTCAAGGACGGTTCTTGCATTAACGCATCGACGACTTCTAGA
The DNA here is from genome assembly GCF_039536325.1 of Paenibacillus hodogayensis. Taxonomy (NCBI): domain Bacteria; kingdom Bacillati; phylum Bacillota; class Bacilli; order Caryophanales; family Paenibacillaceae; genus Paenibacillus; species Paenibacillus hodogayensis. Next base: position 122,000 of record NZ_BAAAYO010000010.1, on the reverse strand, counting down.
CCCACTTCCGGGCCGAACGCCATCGATAGCGCGACAGCACGATTTAGCTCGACGACGGGAGACGGTGCGACTTGGGAGAGAGCGTCGTAAAGCGCCGAGATCCGGACCCAGTCCGTCTCCGAAGCCGTGCGGGCACGGGCATGGTACGCCGCGATCGACGCTTGAATCAAGTAGGGACCGAACGCTATGCCGAGACGCTCGGCCCGTTCGATCGCGGCCAGCCCCCGGCGGATGAGCAGGTGATCCCATAATGCTCGGTTCTGATCCATGAGCAGAATCGGCTCTCCACTCGGGCTGATCCGCGCCCTGAATCTGGACGATTGAATTTCCATCAGTGCCACGAGTCCATGAACTTCCGGTTCGTCGGGCGCGATCTCAGCCAATATCCGTCCAAGCCGCAGCGCCTCACCGCAGAGCATAGGCCGAATCCAGCTTCCGCCAGAAGACGCGGCGTACCCCTCGTTGAACATGAGGTAGATGACTTCGAGCACAGACGACAACCGGGCCGGCAGCTCGGTCTTCGGCGGCAATTCGAAGGGGATGCGCGCAGCCGCGAGCGTGCGCTTCGCTCGAACGATCCGCTGTGCGACGGTCGGTTCCGGAACGAGGAACGCGCTTGCGATTTCTTCGGTCGTCAATCCCCCGAGCAGCCGGAGCGTGAGCGCCACCCGAGCATCAGCAGATAGAACAGGATGGCACGTTGTGAAGATGAGACGTAGGAGATCGTCGCCAACGGGATCATCGAGCGCCGCATCCCAATCCTGCTCTTGCTGCTGGTCGTTCTCCCAGCCTAGCTCCTCGTACTTGCGGTCGCGCAACTTGTTCCTGCGCAGGTGATCGATTGCCCGACGTTTCGCGGTTGTCATGAGCCAGGCTCCCGGTTTGTCGGGTATGCCCGTCTCCGGCCACCGTTCAAGCGCGATGATAAGCGCATCTTGCGCCATATCCTCGGCAAGCCCCACATCGCGTACCATACGAGCCAGACCGGCAATAATTCGGGCCGACTCGATTCTCCAGATTCCCTCGATAGTACGGTGGACGGCGGACTCCTTCACGACCTCGGTTTCCTCGTGACCTGTGCCCGCATTTCCATTTCCTTGGATAACGCTTCCGGGTCCTGAGTCAGTTCCGGCGCCTCGAATACTTGGCGCAGCTCGATCTCGCCTTCGCCGAAGCCGTGCGGATCGGGCATCCGCATCGCCCACTGGATCGCCTCTTCCCTCGATTTCACCTCGATCAACGTGAAGCCGGCGATCAGCTCCTTCGCTTCCGTGAAAGGTCCGTCCAACACCTTTGGCTTTCCGCCCGGTTCGGGATAAGAGATGCGAATGGCGCTCGAGCTTGGGTGGAGTCCTTCGGCGGCAACCAGCACGCCTGCCCTCGCCAGCTCCTCGTTGTACCTTGCCATGGCGTCAAAAAGCTCATGACTTGGCATTACGCCGGCCTCGGAATCTTTTGTTGCTTTGACAATCATCATGAATCTCATCGTGAATTTCCTCCTTGTTTATGATTACCTTCTATATTGGCAACGAACGGGAGACTCCGGAATCGACGGTTCGAAAAAAATTTCTAAATCTTTTTTCAACGCGTGACAAGGATTTCCCTTCCAGACCTGGTCCAAAGTGATAGCCATCTATGGCGGCTGCAGACCCGATCTGCTGCAAACGGTTATCCGCTTTGGCGAGCTGCTTAATCAAATCGTCCATTAAATTGGAGGGAGTGCGGAAAGCAAGGCTGGGAAGGAAATTCTGAGGGACCGGATTATAGGAAGGAGGGCTATAGGAGAAAGCTATAAACTTTATATGTATTATATATTTCATTAATGGCATTCCCCGTCCTACAATAAGACGAAACAGCACGATGATTGGAGAGAATGGACATGAATGCCTATTTGTCCCTGTTCGGAACGGTCAGCATGCCGATTGTAGTCGCCTGTCTGCTCGGGTACGTGTATCAAGCCTGGAAGTCGCCGGATGCGCGGGTGCTCGCCGATCTAAGTCTGTACGTGCTCGCACCGTGTCTGATCGTTAGCGCCTTGTCGTCGAGCCATCTGGAGGGGGGATCGTTCGCCCGTATCGCCATGTTCACGCTGATCCAGACCGCGCTATGCTGGGCGGCCTCGGTCGCCGTCGCCAAGGCGATGCGCTTCGATACCGCTTCCTCCCGGGCGATGGAGCTGACGACGATATTCGCCAATTCCAACAATTACGGACTGCCTTTGCTGCTGCTGGCTTTTGGAGCGCAGGGGTTTACGCTGGGGGTGACGAACGTCGTGCTGCATATCGTGCTGGTGAATACGCTCGGCTTGTATATCGCCTCGCGTTCTTCGTTCTCGCCCCGCCAAGCGCTGAAGAAGCTGGCGGCGACTCCGCTCGTCTATGCCGCCGTCTTGGGCGTGCTGCTGTACAGCCTGCACATTCCGCTACCGGCCAGCCTGCACGGCAGCCTGGAGCTGATCGGCGGCGCCTACGCGGCGATTGTGCTGCTGATGCTCGGCATGCAGCTGAGAAAAACGAACTGGCGCATCACCATGAGGCGAGAGCTGTGGATATCCGTGGCGATGCGAATCGTCATCGTCCCCCTTTTATCCTGGGTCACCATCCGTCTGCTCGGCTTGGAGGGGCTGGAAGCGTCCGTCCTGTTCGTGCAGTCCAGCATGCCGTCGGCGATCAATTCCTTGGTGCTTATGGAGAGATACGGGGGCGACAAAGAAATGGTCGCCGTGAACGTCGCCGTCACCACGGTGGCCAGTTTTCTTTATTTGCCGCTGATTATTCATTGGTCCGGCGGGCTGTGAGGCCGGTTACCGTCCAGCCTCCGCGTTTGTTTGACCCGCGCTATTACGGAGCATCCCCGCCCAGCAAGCCTTGCATTTTGCCAAGCAGCCGGTTCCAGTCGACCGGCTTGGTGTCGAAGTCGTCACAGCCGGCGTTCAGCGCCTTCTCCCGGTCGCTGGACATCGCATGAGCGGTCAGCGCGATAACGGGGATATGGCCCGTCACCGGGGATTCCTTGATCTGCCGCGTGGCTTCCCAGCCGTCGATCTCCGGCAAGCTCATATCCATCAGAATAAGATCGGGCAGCGTGTGCGCCGCCATGTCTACGCCCTGCCGCCCGTTCACCGCCTCCAGCACCTCGTAGCCTTTGCGACCGAGCCGGCGGCTCAGCATATCGCGGTTCATTTCATTGTCTTCGACAAGCAATATTTTAGGCATAAGCTTCCCTCGTTCGTTTATTTGCAGGCGCAGCCGGAAATGAGGGAGCCCACTTCCTGCAGCAGTTCCTGCTTGTTGAAAGATCCTTTTTGGATGATGGTCGTGACGTAGCCGTTCAGCCGCCTCCGGTCTTCCTCGGTAATGTGTTTGGCAGTCACGACGATTACTGGTATCGAGGACCATTGCTCATGGCTGCGCAGCCTTGCCACGAACTCGAAGCCGTCCATCTCGGGCATCATCAGATCAAGCAAAATAAGCTGGGGGACGATCGTTTCCATCAGCTCCAGGGCGATCCGCCCGTTGCCGGCGCTGTGGGACGTAAACCCTTCGCGGTCCAGCAGCTTCTTCATCATCTCGCCGGTCGTTTCATCGTCTTCGATCACGAGAATCGAGCCGTACTGCGGGTCGGGCACGTATTTACTCAATACCGGCAGGAGCCTTTCGCGCTGAATAGGCTTGGTCAAAAATTCGGAAGCGCCCAGCGCGTAGCCGAGGTTCTTGTCGTTCGTCATCGACAGCATCATGACTGGAATGTCCGCCAGCTCCGGATCGTTCTTGAGCGCGGTCAGCACCGACCAGCCGTCCATGCCCGGCATCAGCACATCGAGCGTAATCAGATGCGGGCGCAGCTCCTTGGCGAGCCGCAAGCCCTCCCGTCCGCCGGAAGCGACAGTCACGTGCCAGCGTTCTTTCCCGGCATATCGTTTCATCAAGTCCTGAACGGCAGGGTCGTCGTCGATGACCAGCAGGCGGCACGGCGAGTCACTTGGCACGGAGACGGTAGTTTCCGAAATCGGCATCCTGACGTCCTCCGCCGAATCGGTCTGCTTCGGAAACCAGACGGAGAAGGTGCTGCCTTTGCCGTACACGCTCTCTACCGTAATTTTGCCGCCCATCATCCGGCAAAACCGCTGGCTGATCGCCAAGCCGAGTCCGGTACCGCCGTATTTCCGCGTGGTCGAATTGTCTCCCTGCGTAAAAGCTTGGAACAACTGGTCGATCTGCTCCGAGGTCATGCCGATGCCGGTATCGCTGACGGAGATTAGAAAGCCTCGGCGGCCATCCTGCATATGACGGGCCACGTGGACATGAATCGTCCCTTCGGTCGTAAATTTGCTGGCGTTGCTTAGCAGGTTCAGCATAATTTGCCGCAGCTTGGTGACGTCGGTGTGCGCGACGATATCCGGGATGGCGTCAAACTCCAGCCGGTTTTTATTTTTGACGATCAGCGGATGAACGGTGGTCAGCACGTCCTGGATGACGCTCGACAAGTCGCACGGCTCAAGAAACATTTCCATCTTGCCGGCCTCGATTTTGGACAAGTCGAGAATATCGTTAATCAAGGCGAGCAGATGCTTGCCGGCCCCGTTGATTTTCTCCAGGTCGCCGGCGGTACGGCTGTCGCCTGCATCGGTGGCGTCTTCGATGAGCATTTCGCTGTAGCCGATGATCGCATTAAGCGGCGTGCGCAGCTCGTGGCTCATATTGGCCAGAAACTGGCTTTTGATGAGGCTGGCTTCGACCGCTTCATCGCGCGCTTTGGCCAGCTCCGACGTGCGTTCCCGGACAAGCTCCTCCAAAGAATCGTTGAATTTGCGCAGCTCCTCGTTCGCCAGGAATATTTCCCGCGTCTTCTGCTCGGCAATCTGCTCCGCTTCCTTGCGCGCGCGCGTCTCGCGTTCCAGCTTTCGCTTCAACACCTCGATGTCGGTCAATTCCGATTAATCCTCCTTCGTCAACGTGAATTTGGCGGCCGTGCCCCCGTCTGTTAAATCTTCACGCTCCATACGAATGTTTTCGCCGTAATGTCTGGCGCAGCCGATCAGCAGCCCTTCGGCCAGGTCGGCGAACGGACGCGAGGAGCGGTAAGTCAGGATCAAGGTGCCGGGGAGGGGCATTTCGTACTCGAAGCCGGGCAGCTCGGCGTCCGCATACAGCTTGCGGACCTCGACGTGAATATATTTGTCGACCGACTTCAGCATGTCGAATACGGTGGGAGCGGTTTTCAAAAACTCGGGATGCATCTCGACGAGCTGGCCGAACAAATACTCGCCGAACGTACGGACGAGGTCGGATACCGGGATGCCGGATTTCTCGCTGAGCCGGACGACAAGCTGGATAAGCTCGCCGTGACCGTACGTGCCTACCGTCGTATAGCTTCCGCCGGAGGGCAGGTCGCTTGTCTCGATCATGTAATCCACCATGCGCACGGAAAACTTCTCTTCCACCATCTCAAGGAACGTCGTAAAAACCATGCCTTTCATGAACAAGACACCTGCCTATGTATAATTTTGAGGAATGCGTCGACCACCTGCGGATCGAAATGGGAAGCCCGCTGCTTGCGGATTTCTTCCAGCGTCTCCGCCTCCGTCCAAGCTTTTTTGTAGGGCCGTTCGTGAGTCAGCGCGTCGTAAAAATCGGCGAGGGCCACAATCCGGCCCGCAAGCGGAATGTCCTCGCCGCATAAGCCGTACGGGTATCCGCTGCCATCCCAACGCTCATGGTGGGTCAGCGCGATCGTGCGGGCGACTTGCAGCACGGGGAACAGGCTGCCTTCGAGGATGTTGGCGCCTATGCCGGTATGCGTCTTCATCTGGTCGAATTCTTCCTCGGTGAACCGGCCGGGCTTTAGCAAGATGTGATCGGGAATGCCGATCTTGCCGATATCGTGCAGCGGGGCGGCGAGCCGGATCAGTTCGGCTTCGCTCTCCGGCACGCCCAGCTCCATGGCAATCTGGCCGGCCATTTGCCCGACGCGGCGCGTATGCTGCTCCGTCACGTCGTCGCGGTATTCCGAGGTTCGCCCGAGCAGCTCCAGAATTTCAAGCTGGGCGTGCTCCAACTCACGGGTCCGTTCTTTGACCCGGTTTTCCAGATCGGCATTATGGTTTTGCAGCTGCAAATGCAAATAACGGGTTTTCAATAGATTGGTGATGCGCAGAATGACCTCGGTCCGATCGAAGGGCTTGGTCAAAAAGTCGTTGGCGCCATCCAGCAGCGCCCGCTGCTTCGCTTCGTTCGATACGTCGGCGGTGAGGACGAGAATAGGCAAGTAGTGCTGGTCAGTAATTTTGCCGCGCAGCATCTTGAGCGCCGCGAAGCCGTCCATGACCGGCATATGCAGATCAAGCAGAACGATGTCCGGTTGAAGCTCGTTGTAGAGAGACTCCAGCCGAAGCGGGTCGTTCGTCGAGTGAAAACGGGTGAAGCCGGACCGCTGCAAAATGCGCTCCAGCAAGCTTACGTTGTATTCCTGATCGTCTACAATAAGAAATTGGGCGTTTCGAATCCAAGTGTCGTCCATACAGGTTGTACTCCTTACGCTCCGGCCCGCTTACCGTGCGGTCGTTCCGGGAAAATGAGATCGGTCATCATGCCAATGATGTCGGGAACGGTGTCGGATTGGGCCGAAAGGCTGTAAGACCCCTATCCTACTTTATCATCAACCATGTTATCCCATGGCAAATAAAGGAGTCAACCGGCGTGGGCGCTAGCGCACAGCGTCCTGCAACCGCCTAGCTTTTTGTGACGTGGTCAGGCTCTTTCGCTTGAAGGGTTTGAAAAAAACAGGAAGTTCGTCGCATTGTCGAAATGTGGCGGCGGGCAGGCGAGAGGGGGGCGTTGTACCTTTCCTACAGGCTGTACGTCGTTTTTGACTAACTTCCATGATCTCGGTTTTCATTCATGAAGTCGATTTGCTTTTCCAAAAGGAATTGAGCGTCAGCAAGTACCTTCCTTTGTTTGATAATTTCCTTCCGTTTTGTTTGATAGAGTTGCAATAATTCCTCGCAATATTCGCTTTTTTTGTCCATTCCAGGATTATCGGGATATTTGCAATACAATATGTCTTTTATCTGATCCGTTGTTAGCCCCAAACCAATATATAATTGAATCGTATGAATCAAGTCGACAACGGAATCATCAAACTCGCGATAATTATTGGCAAGACGAGAAACCTTTATGAGTCCTTTTTTCTCATAATGGCGTATGGATCGGATGCTTACACCGGTTATTTGGGCTAATTGACTAATCTTCAATGAAAATGTCTCCTTTGCGCTTGATCATTCGAGCTTTTACTAGAGTATGACATAAGCTTTAAGAGCACTACAATCAAAAGCACCCTCAACGTTAAAGAGTGCTTTTGATTTGATTCCGTTAGCTAAAGTCTTGAATATGAGCTGTAACCCATTGTGCGAAGGTTCGTGCTTGTTGACCGGTAACCTCCTTAACGGTTGGAACCACCGTGTAGGCTTCTGCAGGAAGATTCTCATGCCAATGGAGAACATACTCAATCACGTCTTCGGGAAGGTTCATTGTTTTCATTCGTTCGTGAGCTTGATCTTTCGAAAGTTCACTAAATCGAATATTCCGACCAAGCGCTTCTCCGATCATTCGTGCTTTATCGCGTGGTGTGAGGGCTTCAGGCCCCGTTAACACATAGGTTTTTCCGGCATGTCCGTCCTGCGTCAATACGGTTGCCGCTACCGCTGCGACATCAGCCTCGTGGATGACGGCATTGGGCGTGTCTCCGAATGGCTCCCGAACGACTCTTTCCGTACGAATGGATTCGGTCCACGCAAGCGTATTGGACATGAACTCGCAATAAGGATGAATATGGGTCCATTCAAGGTCGCTAGCCTCCGTTGCCCGTTCTACTGTTCCCTTCTCACCATTCCACAACATAACGATTCGACGAACCCCCGCCTTCACGGCAAGTTCAATAATTTCGCTTCCGGTCTGTAGCGGGGAACCGCCAGCACTACTCGTCAATAGGAAAATGCCCTCGATCCCTTTTAACACGGGCACGAGAGTTTCTGGCATAGTAAGGTCGCCGTATACAACTTCTACTTCTTCAGGCAGAATTGCTGCTTTCGGATTTCGCGACAACGCACGTACAGATCGTCCAGATTGAAAGAGTGTATGGACTACATGGCGGCCTACGTTCCCGGTTGCTCCTGTTACCAAAATGGTCATCGTTTGATTCCTCCATTAAATTGGTTTCAGCGTTAGTGTAAACGATGACATTAGTGATATAGTCAACCCGCAGGAGTATAACTCTCCATGACTCAAACCCCATTGTTTCGCTTCGAGCAGGCTCAGGAGTTCCCGAGTTAACTGCATTTTTGAATAATCGATTTACATTCGAGATTAATTAAAGAAAATAATTCCTCCCCTTGTATAAAAAATTTAAGTTAATATCAGTTTTGAGAAGGTGTACTAATGAATGGGGGATTCCATGACAGGGGTATTTAAAATAGGCTCCGAAGAAGATATAAAGAAAACAATCGTGCAGTTAAAGGGCGCGGCCTTGCGAGCATTACAAAACTATGACTTGGATTGGGAACAAATTCGGTTTAATCAACTATCTGATACTTGTACATTTATCATACGAACAAGTATAGAAGGGTCTTTTTTACTCCGTATCCATTCAGGAATGAATAACGATGAGATTACTTCCGAAATCGTTTGGCTGGATGCTTTAAATGAAAGAGTGAATACTCCTCTTCCTCGGGGAGTTTTGGATCGAAACGGATTCAGAACCGTAAGAATTGATCAAGAGAACGGTTCCCACGTTTACGCCTCACTGATGCGTTGGGTGGAGGGCGTTCACGAAAGTGAAGGATTTTCTGAAGACCAAATTTATAAAGAGGGAATCCTCTTGGCAAATCTCCATCAAGCCTCACAGCAATTCGAAATACCCTCTAACTTCACGCGCCCCGTTTGGGGGGAGCAAAGCTTTAGACAAGCGCTGGAGCGTCTGGCGCAACACTATGATAAATTTTTGACAGACGCAGAATATGCTTTATACGAATCAGCGGCTGAGAGGATCCTTCAGAGGATTATCAAACTGTGTAAGGATAGCGCGAGCTACGGATTAATTCACGGTGATCTGCACCAAGGCAACATTGTATTTTACAATGGCGAGCCTTGCCCGATCGATTTTGGAAGATGTGGATTTGGATATTTTCTTTATGATATTGCACATACCATCTTGAGGCTTTATCCCGCTCAAAGGGAGCTGGTCATTAAGGGCTACCAGAGCATTAGGAGACTGGGAGACGGCTGGCTTCCTGAATTGGAGACCTTTGCAGTGATGGTTATGATCGAAAATTACTGTCACCATGCTCCCGATTCACGAGAAACAGAAGGACTTATAGAAGAACAGCCCTATGCACAAGCCATAATAAAAAATTATTTAAGCGGAGCACCGTTTTTATTTCATGCAATAGAGATTTAAAAGATAGTCAGGAAGGAACTTTGGTCAGTTTCAAGAATATTTAAAAAATCCATAATTTCAAATAAATGGAGGTCCAATAGTAATGGTAACCACAAGAAATGGAAAAGAAATTAGTATTGATCCTACTTTCTTAGAGTCACTGTTACAGCGAATTGTACCATCTAAAATTTTTCAGTTGATATCATGGAACTGTAGTCCACTTGGAAAAAACAAGGAAGAAAGCTCAGTCTATAGAGTATCTTGTACAGTTTTAATAAAAGACGATGAAAGTCAAAATTATACTTTGATTATCAAAGTATTGAAGCCTGATTTTATGCGAAATCAAGTTAATCACTACTATTACTGGAAACGAGAAGCTTTGGTTTACGATTCTGGAATACTGAATCAGTTACCGCAAGATATACGTGCTCCCATATGTCATGCAGTAGAAGAGCATTCTGATGGATCGGTCTGGATCTGGCTTGATGATATAGCCATTGAACCTATCCAGAATGACTGGTCCTTAACGCATATGTGTAAAATATCCTACTTACTCGGAAAATATAATGGCGCCTACCTAACAGGAACTCCTCTCCCAACGGAGTCTTTCTTATGCCGTTCCTGGATGCGTTCGTGGGTAGAGGTCTGTACTGCTTATGCTAAACCTATTGAGGAGCAAAAAGCTATTTGGGAATCTTATTTGAAAGAGTTTGATGATAAGAATTATATGTGGGAGCTTTATATAAACAATAGGGTTCGTGTAAACAGTTTGCTGAAGACATTAGAACTACTGCCTCGTGTATTTGCCCATCAAGACGTACATTGGGATAACATTTTTTTAGAGAAATTGAATGACAGGGATTCATTAATAGCGATTGATTGGCAGTTTGCAAGCATCTCAGGTGTAGGAGAAGAGCTTGGTCGAATATTTGGATATGCATTATTAAAGAAGAAGATTTCAATTGACAAAGCATCAGACTACAAGGAAGAGTTATTTCTAAATTATCTCCAAGGACTTAGAGAGGTAGGTTGGGATGGAAATGCTAAGCTTGCTCGTTTTGGTTTTACTACTACTGCATCGCTTAGGTTTATCATGGTTATTGATAAGCTGCTTAGTAACTTGGAGCAGGACAATAGAAATAATGAGAAAGACAGATCGAGTCATCTGTTTTCAGTAGTTCGGGAACTTCTTAACATGGCAGAAGAGTCTTGGGATTTAAGTAGTGAAATCACATAGTACATACAAATCGGCCTTGTTATCGTTCCTTTAACGGAAATGCACAGGCGGTGATTCCAACTATGCCGACGACCGATCCCTTTGATCTTTGCTCCGGAATAGCGGAATCATGATTAGGAATGCTGCAAAAAAACAGAATCCGGCGACTTCTGCTCGAACAAAGCCATTCCGCAGCAGTCGAATGGATTCTGACATTTACGTTTGCCCCTTTCGTCATCTATTCGAATGTCATCTTAGGGCCTCCTGCAGGAGGAGAGTCAATACATATTCCGAAAAAGTGAGCGATATAGGCGATAGAGTATAGCTTTTTGGAGGAGGTTTGGAGGTGGAATTAATTTACGAAGATGATACGTTGGCAATAGCTGTTGTTAAAGCGATTCACTCTGGCGATATTCCATCGTTGAAGCGATTGCTCGTCGAGAATCCGGGGCTGGCAACGGCAAGGATGATTGGAAGGGACAATACCAACGAAGGTGAAAGGAGTAGGATATCTAGAACGCTTCTGCATGTGGTAACCGACTGGCCCGGTCACTTCCCAAACGGATCGGCCGCCGTGGGCGTATTAGTCGAGTGCGGCGCGGACGTGAACGCCCGTTACACGGGTCCGCACGCCGAGACACCGCTTCATTGGGCTGCGAGCTCCGATGATATTCAGGTGCTTGACGCGCTTCTTGATGCTGGCGCCGACATTGAAGCGCCAGGTGCGGTGATCGCCGGCGGCACGCCGCTGGACGATGCCGTAGCGTTCGCCCAATGGCGCGCCGCCCATAGATTGGTTGAACGCGGGGCGATGATGGCACTCTGGCATGCGGCTGCGCTTGGGCAGATGGACGAAATAAAGGCGTATTTCACCGGGAAAAAGCTTTCTGAGCGATATCCTTGGGGAGCGAATAGCTCATCTCCTCCGGGCGAGGTTACCGTCGCCTTCTGGTGCGCATGCCACGGAGGGCAGCTCCAACCTGCAGAATACCTTTTCGAACAAGGGGCCGAACTGAACTGGATTTCCGTTTGGGATGGACTCACTCCACTGGACGCAGCAAAACGCAGTTCCGCTGCCGAACTCGTTCAGTGGCTTGCCAGTCGAGGAGCTAAATCCGGAAGCGGACGGGGATGATACGTGCGAACAAGGCTTTTATCAAGGCTTTTGTACCACCACACAAACCATCGGCTAGGAGGCAGCCCCTATGAACGAGGAGCTAATGGAACGATTAAAGGCGTTCCTATTTCGCGAGGATAACTCTACTTTAGTTGGCAGTCCGGCAAGCCAAGAAGAAATCATTCAGGCGCAGGAACGGTTGAATGTACGTTTTCATGCAGACTACGTTCATTTTATACAGACATTTGGGGGAGCTTATGCAGGGGTGGAGGTCAAGGGGTTCTCTAACGGTTCCAGTCTCGGAAAAGAAACGGTGGTCAGTTTGACGCTGGGGTTTCGAGAGCAAGTAGAGGAGGGGGAGCCGGCTGAAGAGATTCTGCGCAGCAGCTACGTAATATCGATAGATGGCGCCGGCGATCCTATTATGATTAATCCCGAAGGTCAGGTGCTGATGTATTACCACGATACGGGAGAGCTTGAGACGTTGGCGGACTCCTTCGAGGCGTTGATTGAGGATTGTTTTTCCGAATGGTAGAAAGGGAATGGAAGCAAGCCGTTCTTCAAGGGGACGGGCTTGCCTCAGCGGCGCCGGCTGCGCAGAGAGCAGGCGGCATGGCCGCCCGCTGCCCAGCGCAGCTCGGGCTCGGAGAGCAAGTACAAAGTCAGACCTTGAACGGTATCCTTGGAATGGACCGAGTCCCTTGCACCTCAAGGGATCGATCCTTCCGGAATACACAGGAATAGCTCTGACTTTGTACTAAAGGCTGCGGAAATTCGCTATCTTGTGATAGGTCAAATAGTTGGCGTTGTGGAAATTGTACGCTCCGTTGATCGCCGTCCGGGAGGCGAAGAGGATATCGTCCCCGTCGCTGATCCAGTCGATATACTGAAAGCCGACTTTCTTGAAGTCCTCGGGCCAGCCGTTGTCCTCGTAGTTGAGGACGTCCTGCACGATCTCCCAATGCTCCAGATCGGCCGAGCGGACGAGAGCGAGAATGTTGCGCTGCCCGGTTTTGTCCGGCTTCACCCGGCTGACGAGCGACCAGTAGCAAGCCGAGTCCAGATCGTAATAAACCGTGAATTTGGACAAATTGCCGTAAAAGGGAATGACCTTGTAAAAGGTAAGCGGTTGCTCCGGCCGATCCGGATCCGCTTGCAGCATAATCGCCCGGCCGTGGTCCGGGTTGCCGCCGTTCGTCTGGTAGCGGAGCAGGTTCACCAGCTTGCCGTCCGGCGTCACGACCGCATTGCCTTCCAGCAAGCCGGCGCGGTTCGTTCCGCCGACCGTTCCCGGCCATTCCAGATCGTAAGGAAGGAACGGCATAACCGTCCACTGGGACGAGTCGAGCAGATCCGCGTCAGCCGGGACGGAGACGAGCCCGGACGCGTGGGAACCGAGCGTCCACGAGCCGTAGTCGATGCCGGTCCATAACCGGCCGTTGTGCTCGATGACCGGCATCGGCGCCTTATGCGGGCCTCCGGCCTTCTGGCTGCCTGCGGCAATAATCTCAGTAGGAGCGCTCCACGTTTCTCCGCCGTCATCGGAACGGCCGATCAAGAGCGCCCCGTATTCCGTGCTTGTCGCCAGCATATATAGCCGGCCGCGGTGCAAGAACAGTTTGCCCCAGAAGCATGGGTACAAAAATTGCACGAACGACCATGTTGCGCCGTCGTCGCGGGAACGGAACAGCATCGACGTGTTTTGCCCTTCATTGCCCCAAAAAATATCGTGCGAAGCAAGCAGCGAGCCGTCCGGCAGGCGGACGATCGAAGGGCTGGCGACCGAGCGGCCGGAAAAACCGTACGTGTAATCCTCGGGGTGAATGTAATTGATAACTGTTCCAGGCACGTGACCGGGACGGAACAGTCTCCATGGACTGCGCTCCGGTTCGGGAGAACCCGCTTGCTCCGCCAGGATGCACAGCTCGTAGTCCGTACCGTCGGTCAGCCCGGTTATCGTCGCGGCGCCGCTTCCCCGGCCGCGGCCAAGCGGGATGACCGTCGCATCCGTTCCGCCTCTCGTCCGGTATTCAAGCGAATATTCCCGATGGGGGACGGCGTCCTCGGCGAAATCGATCCAATCCGCCGTAAGGGAGCCTTCTCCCGGAGCGAGGCGCATGAGGTGCAGGGTGGTCCCGTAAGAAGCACTGTCGGATACGGCTGCCTTGTACAGTTGTTCGGGGTTGGCGATATTCCAGCCTGTAGCGGTCGTTTGACTCATAACGGCTTTGTCTCCTCTTTGAACGTTTTAATGTTCTTCATTAAAGAACATCGTTCATTTTTTATTCGGAATGATTCAAGAATAAAACATCGCGCACCGGTTATCAACCCTTTTTTAAAGCGATTTCAAATTTTCTTTTTTTTGACCCGGCACCACCTCCAACGAGGTTTTGCGAGCAAATGAGAAGTTGTCAAACCGGCCCGGTTCCATTAAGATGAAATCAATGGAAAGACTACTAAATTGAACAGATAAGAGGCTGGTCCGATGGCGGAAGAGATTAAAGTGAAGTCTTTATATAAAGCGTTGCGTATTTTGGACTGCTTCACGGTCGACAATCCGGAGCGCGGCATTACCGAGCTGAGCGAGCAGCTCGGGCTGTACAAGAGCAATGTTCATAATATCGTCGATACGTTCGTCAAAGCCGGTTATTTGGAGCAAAACGCGGAAAATGAAAAATATCGGCTCGGCTTTAAAGTTTTGGAGCTTGGCAACGTCATCTCCGCCAATATGAACATCCGCAAAATGACGCTGCCGTATATGCAGGAAATGGCCGATTTCGCCAATGAAACCGTCTATTTGGGCATGCCGAACGACACCGAAGTCATCTACCTCGAATCGTGCTCCCCTAAAAACAAGCTGTCTACCCGCTCCATGCTCGGCGTCAAGGCTCCGTTGTACTGTACGGGCATCGGCAAAGCGATGCTGGCCTTTCTCCCTGCCGAAACGGTGGAATCGATTTGCGCCAAAGGACTCCGTAAGTACACCGACCAAACGATCGCGGAACGGGAGGCGCTGCTTGCGGAGCTGAAGGCGATCAGGGCGCGGGGCTATTCCATCGACAACATGGAGCACGAATACGGCATCAAATGCGTAGGCATGCCAATCTTGAACAAAAAAAGACAGGTCGTCGCCGGCATTAGCGTATCCGGACCGTCGCTTCGTTTCGAGGACAATACGATCGGCGCCTATGCGTCCAAGCTAGGCGAGCTGGTCCGCCAGATCGAGGAGAAGCTGTAAGCTGCGTTCCCCGTGCGCAAAAAACGATTGTAAAGGACACGGGGCTGTACTAAAATAAAGAAGAATTAAAAAAACGAACCTCGTTCTCGATGGCGGAACAAACCGCTTTTTATTTTTATAATATTATCGGAACGTTGTTCTTTATTTTAGAACAAAAAAGAAATGAGGAACCGAAAATGAAACAATCGATAGCCGACGGGATATGGCCTACGATGGTTACGCCCTTCACGGCTGCGGGCGAGGTGGACTACGCTGCGCTGGAGGCGATGGTAGAATGGTATATCGCGCAAGAAGTTCATGGCTTGTTCGCGGTGTGCCAGTCCAGCGAGATGTTCCGTCTGTCTTTGCCGGAGCGGGTCGGGCTGGCGCGGTTCGTCAAGGAGAAGGCGGCGGGCCGGGTTCAAGTCATTGCCTCCGGTCATATCGCGGACTCGATCGAGGAGCAGATTGCCGAGCTGGGGGCCATCGGCGCTACGGGCGTGGATGCGGTCGTGCTGGTCAGCAACCGGCTCGCGGCCGAGCACGAGGACGAAGAGAAGTGGAAGGCTAACGCCCGCTTGCTGCTGGACGCTTTGCCGGAGCTATCGTTCGGTATTTACGAATGCCCTTATCCTTACAAAAGGCTGCTGTCTCCGGAACTGCTCCGTTGGTGCGCGGAAACCGGCCGTTTCTTGTTCCTGAAGGACACGAGCTGCGATATCGGACAGATCGAGGCAAAGCTCGCAGCCGTTGCCGGAAGTCCGCTCAAGCTGTTCAACGCCAATACGACCACGCTGCTCGATTCGCTCAGGCTGGGCGCTGCCGGCTTCAGCGGGGTGATGGCCAATTTCCACCCGGACCTGTACGTGCGTCTGGTCGGTCTGCGCGGCGAAGAAGACCAAACGGCGGCGGAGCTGCTGCAAAGCTTCCTGTCGGTCGGCTCGCTGATCGAGCTGCAATACTACCCCGTCAACGCCAAATACCATCTGCAGAGCATCGGTCTGCCGCTGACGACCGCATGCCGGACGAGGGACGAAGCCGGTCTGCAGCCGAATCACCGTATCGAGGTAAACAATCTGGAACGGCTTGCGGCGACGCTGCGTTCGATACTGCCCTTGGCGGGAGCTCAATAAAATCATATGCCTCAAACGGACTGGAAGCATCGCTTCCGGTTCTTTTTTTGTCCGGAAAATCATTAAAGCTTTGTTATCGATGTTTAGTATTAGTTATATATTGAGAAAATAAGTTCGGGTAATCTGGATAAGAGACAACTATTCCAAAAACGGGGGGTCAACATGAAACATACAGCGAAACGATTAACCGGAACCGGCATTGCCGTTTTGTTGACGACGGCCATGGTTGCAGGCTGCGCCGGCGGGACCAAGAACAACGCGGGAGAAGGGGCTACCCAAGGAGGAGGCGCGGGCGCGAAGCCGTTCGAGGGCAAAAGCATTACGCTCGTGACGGCGAACCATCCGTGGGGCGACGCGATCAAGCCGCTGCTGCCGGAGTTCGAATCGAAGACCGGGATGAAGGTGAACGTGCAAAGCTTTTTCGAAGACCAGCTCACTCAGAAGCTGACCGTGCAGTTTACGGCAGGCTCGGCGACTCCGGACGTGTTCATGTACCGTCCGCTCCAAGAAGGCAAGCTATTCTACAAAAACGGCTGGGTGCAGCCGCTCGACGAGTATTCGCAGAAGGACGCCGCTTACGACTTCGGGGATTTCTCCAAATCGGCGATCGGTTCCGTTACGGTTGACGGCAAGCTGGCCGGCATTCCGATCATTACGGAGCAGGAAATATTGTACTACCGCAAAGACTTGCTGAAAAACGCCGGCATTGAAGTGCCGAAGACGATGGACGAGCTTGTCGCCGCGGTCAAGAAGCTGCACGACCCGTCCAAGGAAATGTACGGCTTCGTCGCCCGGGGGCAGCGCTCGCCGCTCGTTACGCAAGTATCCTCGTTCCTGTATTCCGAAGGCGCGGACTTTATGAACGGCGACAAGGCGACGATCAACACGCCGGAGGCGGTTAAGGCGTTTACGACATACGGCACGCTGCTGCGCGACTTCGGTCCTCCCGGGGTGCTGAACATGTCCTGGCCGCAAGCGTTCGGGATTTTTGCCCAAGGCAAGGTCGCCTTCCTGACCGACGCCAACTCGCTGTATAAAAACGTCACCGATCCGGAAAAATCGAAGTTTGCCGATCAGGTCGGATTCGCCGTATTCCCGGGGGGCAAAGCGGGCTCCAAGCCGTACAGCATCACCTCGTGGGGGCTTTCCATCAATTCCAAGGCGGCCAACAAAGACGCCGCATGGGAGTTTATCAAGTGGGCGTCGAGCAAGGAAATCGTGCTGAAGACACAGCAGATCGGCAATCCGGGCGCGCGCACCTCGGTGTGGGACAAGGCCGAAGGAACGACCGGCTTCCCGGCGGAGCTGGTGCCGATTATCAAGCAAAGCGCATCGACCGGCGTCGACCACGACCGTCCTGTCGTCATCAGCGTAGGCGAGGCCCGCGACGCGGTCGGCGAGATCGTCCAGCAGGTGATGGCCGGCTCCACGAACATTCAGGACGTGGCCAACAAAGCGAACGCCGCGCTGCAAGCGATCGTGGACAAAGACAAAACGAAATAAAGCCCGCTTAACGCAACGTTCCGATTTGATGTGAAGAAAAGGGTCACGCGGTGGCCCTTTTTCTGGCTTTCCTATTCCGCTGTCCAACAAGAGGGGTGATACTTCCGTGCAATACAGCTGGTTTGATCGCAATTTGAAATGGATTTACACGCTTCCCGCCGTGCTGTTCGTTCTCGTCATGATGCTGTTCCCGATTATTTATACGGTGCGCATCAGTTTCTTCGAGTGGAGCATGTCGGCTACTACGCCGCCTCAATGGGTCGGGCTGAGCAACTACATCGAGCTGATGAAGGACGGGCGGTTCTGGCATTCCGTCGGCGCGACGTTTTACTTCACCATCGTGGCGCTTGTCGCCGAAGTCGTGCTCGGCGTAGCGATCGCCGTCCTGCTGGCCCGGCAGTTCCGCGGCAAAAATGTGGTGAAAACGATCTTCCTGCTGCCGATGGTGGCCACGCCGGTAGCCATGGGTCTTGTCTGGATGCTGATCTACGAGCCGACGATCGGGGTAGCCAACATGATGCTGAAGTCGCTCGGCTTCCAGCCGTTGCTGTGGCTCGCGTCGACTAGTCAGGTCATTCCGTCGCTCATTATTGTGGACGTGTGGGAATGGACGCCGATGATCTCGCTGATCGTTATGGCGGGCATTGCCACGCTGCCGAGCGACCCGTACGAGGCCGCCGACGTCGACGGGGCGAACGGCTGGCAGAAGTTTACTTCGATTACGCTTCCGCTGCTCCGTCCGACGATTCTCGTGGCGGCGATGCTTCGGTTGATCGACGTCCTGAAGACGTTCGATATCATTTACGCGACGACGCAGGGCGGTCCGAACTTCGCATCGGAGACGCTGAACCTGTACGGCTACGTGCTCGGCTTCCAATACTTTAAGCTGGGGATGGCTTCGTCGCTGCTTGTCCTGTTCTTCCTGCTCGTCATGGGCTTGACGCTGTTCATGATCTGGATGCGCAAACGATTGGAGGCGGCTTGATGAAAAACAAACGCGGCATCAATGCGCTTTACTCGCTGCTGACTTTGCTCGTCGTAATCGTCTTCGCCTTTCCGTTCATCTGGATGCTGATCGCGTCCTTCAAGACGCAGGCGCAGATCATGTCGTCGGAAAACTTTTTCTGGTTCAAACCGACGGCCAAAAACTATACGAGCGTGTTCCGCGAATACGACTTTCTGAAATTTATATGGAACAGCCTGATCGTGGCGGTAGGCTCGACGCTGCTCTCGCTTATTCTCGGGCTGCCCGCCGCCTACGCCATCGCCCGTCACCATCTGCAGAAGCTCGGGCTGGTCATTCTCGTGGCACGGATCATACCGGGCATTACGTTTCTGATCCCGTGGTTCATTCTGTTCTCCAAGATCAATCTGGTCGACACGTATACGGCGTTGATTCTGAGCCATATGCTCGTCGGTTTGCCGTTTATTATCTGGATTATGATTTCGTTTTTCGAAGGATTGCCGACCGAGATCGAGGAAGCCGGCTTGATCGACGGCTGCAATCACCATCAAGTGTTTTTGCGCATCATCATGCCGATCTCCGGACCGGGGGTCATCACGTCTTCGCTGCTGTCGTTCATTTTTTCCTGGAACAATTTCATGTTCTCGATTATACTTGCCGGGGACAAGACGAAGACGCTGCCGATCGCGGTGTTCAACTTCATGTCGTATTCGGAAATCAACTGGGGCGCGCTCATGGCGGCCGCCTGCATCATTACGCTGCCGGTGCTGATCATCGCCCTGCTGGCGCAGCGCTATATCGTTAGCGGATTGGCGGCAGGCGCGGTAAAAGGATAACGGCAGCGAGAGAGAATCGGTCGGAGGGGGAGAGGACATGCCGGGGAAGGTCAACATATTCGGGAGAATATTGATCCTGGTCGTCTTGCTCCTGATTCCGATCCTGGTGCTCTACAGCTTCTCCAACCGGACCGCCAACCAGGTGGTGCGGGAGCAAATCCAATCGTCGGGGCTGAATCAGCTCCGATTTTTTCTGAACCAGCTCGATTCGACGATCGACAACCTGGCGATGTTCCCGGTCATTCTCGGGCAAGACCCCCATATCCGCGATTACCTCGACAAGCCGGGCGGGGCGCTTCCGGAAATGCTCGCCAAGCAAGCGAGGATCACCGAGAAGTTAGGGCTGCAAAGCGTATCGAGCCCCTTCTCCAACGATCTGTCGATTGTGCAGCCGCAGGAAAAGACGGTCTTGTCGTCCAATATTTATGTCAACGGCACCTCGAATTGGACGTGGGGCGGAGATGTGCACAGCGTATGGACGTATGCGCAGGACAAGACGCGCGGGTTTCCGACAGCCGCGTTCATCCGCGAAATCGTCGAGCCGGCCAATGCCAAGCAGGTCGAGGCGGCGGCGACGCTGTATCACGTCAGCTTCCCAGTGCGAAACATTAGCGAGCTGCTCGATATGTACAAGAAGGACAAGCAGAGCGATCCGTTTCTGTACAAGCCCGGCGAGGAGCCGATCGGTTCGAGCACCCCGGACAAAGAGACGGTCCAGCCGGTTATCGCACTGCTGAACGACGGGGCGCTGAACGAGTCCGGACAGCTGCAGTTCCGGATTGAAGACCGCCAGCTGCTGGTCAGTTACGTCCGATCCAGCCAGCTGCCGGGCTGGTATATGGTCGACTATGAGCCCGTCGAGCGGGTGCTCGCTCCGATCGCCAAAACGCGCAACCTGTTCTACGTGTCGGTCGGGCTGCTGCTTATGCTGAGCATGCTTGCCTCCTTCCTGCTGTACCGGAACGTGCAGCGGCCGATTCTCAATCTGATCCGCAGCATGCAGAGGCTGAAGCGGGGCGATCTGTCGACGCGGATCGAATACCGCTCCAAAAACGAATTCGATTATTTGATCGTGCGCTTCAATGAAATGGCCGAGCAGATCCAGGTATTGGTCGAAGACGTCTATGCCGAGAAAATCCGTTCGCGCGAAGCGACGCTCAAACAGCTGCAATCGCAAATCAATCCGCATTTTTTGTACAATTCGTTGTTTTTCATTATCAATTCCGCGGCAATGGACGACCGCGATTCCGTCGTGGCCATGTCGCAGCATTTGGCGGAATATTTCCGCTACACGACCCGGGTCGACGACCAGACGGTGACGCTGAAGGACGAGCTCGACCTGATCCGGCACTATTTGGAAATCCAGAGCATGCGCATGCACCGATTGCAGTACGATATCGCCGTTCCGGAGGAGATGCTGGACGAGACGATGCCACGGCTGCTCATCCAGCCGCTCGTGGAGAACGCCATCGTGCACGGCATCGAGGGCAGGCCCGAGGGCGGACGCATCGCGATAACCGGACAACGGGACGACGGCTACAACCGGATCGTGGTGGCCGACAGCGGGGCGGGCTTGACCGGCGGGGAGCTGGAACGGCTGCTCGCCAGCCTGGAGACGCCGATGACCGACCGTATCGGACGCGGTACCTGGAACGTGCATCAGCGGCTTTATTATCAATTCGGCGAAGGCTCCGGGCTGACCTTCGAGGCTATCCCGGAAGGCGGCCTCAAGGCGGTGCTGACATGGAACCGAGCCGGAAGATTGGTGGCGCCGGGGTCCGGCGGGAAAGGAGCGGGACACCATCGTTCAACTATTGATCGTGGATGACGAGGTCCATGTCGTGGAGCGCTTCTCGACGACGATCGACTGGCCGTCCGTCGGCATCGGGCAGGTGCACGGGGTGCATTCGGGCGAGAAGGCGCTGGCGCTGCTCGAACGGTTCTCGATCGACATCGTCATCACCGATATCCGCATGCCCGGCATGACCGGACTGCAGCTGATCGCCGAAATTCAGCGGCGCTGGCCGAAGACGAGATGCATCCTGCTCTCCGGCCATTCGGATTTTCATTACGCCAAGGAAGCGATTCTGTACCGGACGGAAGATTATCTACTCAAGCCGGTGACGGAGAACGACCTTGTCGCGACCGTGAAGCGCGTCATGGACAAGCTGGCCCGGGAGTGGGAGGAAGTCGTCTCGCGGCAGCGGCTCGATTACACGCTGAAGGAGCATATGCCAGCGCTGCGGAGCATCCTGCTCGGCGATTTGCTGCAGGGACGCAAGCTGTCCGCCTCGATGCTCAAGGACAAGATGCAGATGCTCGGACTCGGCGATTCAGGCGGCAAGCCTTTCGCGGTGATGATGATCCGGCTCGAGGAATACTTCTTGCGGTATGACGCCCACAGCTTGTCGCTGATGGAATACGCAATCGGCAATATGGTGGAGGAACTGTTCGGCGCCAGGATGGACAGCTGGTACACGAAAGATCCGCACGATTATCTGGTGTTCGCGATGACGGCCAGAAGCCCGTCCGATAATACGCCGGAGGCGTCGAGCTGGCTGGAGCGCACGGCTTCGCAGCTGCAAACGGCCGTCAGCAGCTACCTGAAAGGGAAAATCTCGGTGCTGGTCAGCGGCTGGGGCACGTTCCCGTCCGAGCTGTCGGAGCTGTACAACCAGTCGCTGGCTGCGTTCCGCCGCACGATCGGCAGCGAGCAGGAGCTGTTCCTGCGGCTGAGCGACGAGCCGGGGCGGGCCGATGTGACACCGCTGCCGGGACTGTACGAGCCGCCGACGCTGATCCATCTGCTGGAAGCGGCGCGCTGGGACGCGATCCGCGAGAAGCTCGAAGCGCTGTTTCAAGAGCTGGAGAAGCGTGGCGCGGAGTCCCAGGAGCTGCTGCTCGAAGTGTACTTCAGCATGGCGTCGGCGTTCGCCTATATCGTCCATAAAAGCAGCCGCAGCCTGCCCGTGCTGATCGGCGAAGAGTACGACAAGATGATCCGTGGCATCCCGTTCCGCTCCGTCCTTCAGCTGAAGGAATGGGCGTACCGGATGCTGGACCGGATTCGCGACGATATGAACCGCGAGACGAAAAACTCGCGCGCGCTGCTGATCAACCAGATCCGCGCCTTCGTCGAGGAGCGCATTTCCGAGGATGTGTCGCTGCAGTCGATCGCGGACCATGTCCACCTGCATCCGGTGTACGTATCGAAAATATACAAGCTGGAGACCGGGGACAATTTGAGCGACTACATGCAGCGCGTGCGAATGGACCGGGCGGAATATTTGCTCAAGCACGGCCATGACAAAATATACGAAATATCGGCCATGCTCGGCTATCAGAGGCCCCATTCGTTCAATCACGCCTTCAAAAAGCAATTCGGCATGACGCCCCAGGAGTACCGGGACCGCTATTCCTGAGCTGTGCCTGTTCGATTCACCGAAAACGATCCTTAGGAGGCAAGTCGGATGAAGATAACGAAGCTGGAGCTGTTCAAGGTACCGCCCAGATGGCTGTTCCTGAAAATCGAAACGGACGAGGGCATCTCGGGATGGGGAGAGCCTGTCGTCGAGGGCAAGGCGGATACGGTGCATGCGGCCGTAACGGAGATGAGCGATTACTTGATCGGCAAAGACCCGATGCGCATCGAGGATATATTCCAGGTGCTGTACCGCGGCGGCTTCTACCGCGGCGGGCCGATTTTGTCCAGCGCGATATCGGGCATCGAGCAGGCGCTGTGGGATATCAAGGGCAAGTTCTACAACGCGCCGGTATACGACCTGCTTGGAGGCGCTTGCCGCGACCGGACGCGGGTGTACTGCTGGATCGGCGGCGACCGCCCGAGCGATGTGGGGGAAGCGGCCAAGCGTCAGGTGGAAGCCGGCTTTACGGCGGTTAAGATGAACGCCACCGAGGAGATGCACTATATCGATTCGCACGTCAAAGTGGAGGCGGCCATCGCCCGTATTGCCGCGATCCGCGAAGCGGTCGGCCAAGATATCGGCATCGGCATCGATTTTCACGGCCGGGTTCATAAGTCGATGGCCAAAATATTGGTCAAAGAGCTGGAGCCGTACCGTCCGATGTTTATCGAGGAGCCGGTGCTCCCGGAAAATAACGAGGCTTTGAGGGAGATTGCCCGCTATACGTCGTGTCCGATCGCTACCGGCGAGCGGATGTACACCCGCTGGGGGTTCAAAGAGCTGCTTGCCCAGGGCATCGTCGATATTATCCAGCCGGATTTGTCGCATGCCGGCGGCATTCTGGAGACGCGCAAAATCGCCGCCATGGCGGAAGCCTACGATGTCGCGGTCGCGCCGCATTGCCCGCTCGGGCCCATCGCCCTCGCCTCGTGCTTGCAGTTGGACACATGCTCGCCGAACGCCTTTATCCAGGAGCAAAGCCTGGGCATCCACTACAACCAGGGCTCGGATCTGCTCGATTATTTGAAGGATCCTTCCGTGTTCGCTTACAAGGACGGCTTCGTGGCGAATTTGACCGGTCCGGGTCTCGGCATCGAAGTGAACGAGGAAAAAGTACGCGAGATGGCGGCGATCGGGCATTCGTGGAAAAACCCGGTATGGCGTCAGGAAGACGGTACGGTAGCGGAATGGTAAGCGGCGGAATGCTTGGCGCAACGGAAGCGCAAGCAGAATAGCGCCAAAAGAATAGCGCCAACAGAGAACAGCGGCTGCGCGAGCAGCCGCTTTTGTTTGGTTTGCAGTCGCTGCGAAAGCAGTCCCTTCTTCCTGCTGCCGGTCCGCCTAATCAGGGTCCTTTCACATCAACAGCGTACAAAAAAATGACGGCTTTTACTAAATCATCCGTTACCGATCCTTTATATAATGGGAGATGTCAACAGGGCCGGCGTTTCATGACGGCGCTTACATAACGGACTGGACGGATGTGGATGACCAAGGGGGATGTCGCGTGATGGTTGAATCGGCGGACGTCCGATGCGGAAACGGATCGTCCCGCTTGCCGGGCAACGAGGTCGTATCCAGCAATGGCAGGAGGAGAGCGAGCATGACGATGACGGCATGGAATGGAAAAGCGGCGAGGGTCGCGCTGCTGGCCGCCGCAATAGCAATGACGGCAGGCTGCAGCAAGGGGAGTACGAAAGCCGAGCCCGGAACGGATCCGGGCAAAGCGCCGGAAGCGGGCAAGGAATCGGTTACCTTGAAAATCATGTGGTTCAATACACTGGTGGCCAAGGAGGCGGTCGAGCAGTTTATCGCCGCTCCCGTCAAGCAGAAGTACCCGAACATCGCGATCGAGTTCGTGGAGGTGAAGCCGGGAGCTTCTTTGCCGGATTTGATCACCTCCGGTCAGGGCGTGCCCGATCTAGTCATTACCGATTATCCGAATCTGTCCACCGCGATCGATCTGAAATATCCGGTTGACCTGAACGAGCCGTTGAAGCAGTCGAAGGTCGATCTGAACGGAATGGAAGCCGACCCGCTGGACGGTGTGCGTGCGCTAGGAGCCAAAGGGGAGCTGTACGGCCTGCCCATCTATATGGACAAATATATGATGTTTTACAACAAAGATATTTTCGACCGGTTTGCGATCCCGTATCCGACCGGAGAGATGAGCTATACGGACCTGATGAGCCTGGTAAAAAGGCTGAGCCGCACCGAGGCGGGCGTCCAATATGTTGGCTACAGATGGGGCGACCTATATACGGTCGGCTTCCAGCTCGGCTTGCCCGTCCTCAACGTCAAGACCGGCAAGGCCGACCTGCAGACGGAAGGCTGGAAGCGGGCGCTGTCTCTGGTCAAGGAATGGGTCGATACGGGTGCCGACAACAAAATTACCCATGAGCACTTTTTCAAGGAAAAGCGGCTGGCGATTTATCCGCAGTGGATGGGGGCCGCTTACGGCCTCATTGCGCAGGAGGGAGGCAGCTTGAACTGGGATTTGGCGCCCATGCCGTATTCCTCCGACCAGCCGAAGACGTCCGGTCCGGCCAAGCCCCTTTACCTGCTCGCTTCCGCCGCCGGCAAGCACAAGGAACAGGCAATCGCGGCGCTCTCTTACATCGCGACGTCGCCCGAGGCGCAGCTGCTCCTTTCGCAGAACGGACGGATCAGCGTGTTGAAGGATAAGGCGATCCGGCAGCAATTCGGTACGAAGCTGCCGCTGCTTCAGGGCAAGAACACCGCCGCCGTCTTTCAGTACCCGTTCGGCAAGCTGCCGAATACGACCGCTTACGAATCGCAAGCATGGGACGGCCTGGACACGGCTCCACCCGCCATCATCGGGGGAGCGGACGTCAACACCGCGCTGCGCGCCGCGGAAGAGAAGGCGAACAAAGATATCGACACCTACTTGAGCGGCAGAAAGTAAAAAAGCGATGACCGCCTCGCGTCGGCGTTCGGCGTCTCCACGTGGGTCGCGGTAAGCAAAACGGAAGGCTGGGTGATCTAGTACAAGGTCAGATCTGAAACGGTATGGTATCCATGGAAAGAATCCAACCTTGCACGTAAGGGATGGATTCTTTCTATCCTATTAAACCAAGTAAATAACTATGATTAGTTGACAATGTAAGGGGGCGACCGTACAATTAGGCTACATTACCAAGTTCGGGTTGACACAGGCGGGGCGATGGATGGCGATTCATCAGGATGTTACGGAACAATATCGGTCAAAAAGGAGCGGTGAAATCGAACATGTCGGAGTATAACGATTCGTATCCGAACGGCCACCTGCTGGTCGATGTCGACTGGGTGGAGCGCAATGCGGCGAGAGAGGACATCGTCTTACTGGATGCCCGCAGAGAGGGCTATGCGCAAGGGCATATCCCGGGTTCGATTTCATTCGATCAGGGGCGTCTCAAGGACGACACGGCCCGTGCTGTCGTTGCGGCCGAGACGGCTCGCGATCTGTTGGAGAGCGCGGGCATCGGCGACGATACAACCGTCATCGTACTCGACGACGGGAGAGGTCCCGCAGCGGCCCGGCTTTTTTATGTCATGGAATATTACGGGCTGAAGGATAAAGTGAAGCTGTTGAACGGAGGATACGCGGCATGGGAGGAGGCCGGGAAGCCGAGTACGAATGTCGTGCCGGAACCCGCCAGAGGGCGCCTGACGAATGTGCGCGCGCAAGAAAGCTTGATCGCGACCAAGCGGCACA
Organism: Paenibacillus hodogayensis; assembly: GCF_039536325.1. Lineage (NCBI taxonomy): Bacteria > Bacillati > Bacillota > Bacilli > Caryophanales > Paenibacillaceae > Paenibacillus > Paenibacillus hodogayensis. Next base: position 95,442 of record NZ_BAAAYO010000010.1, on the reverse strand, counting down.
TTCAGTCCGGCATACGGGACAGTCTCTTGCTCGACGTACGATCCGCGGAGGAATATTCCGGGGAAAACAAACGCCACAACCGCCACGGCGGACATATCCGCGGCTCCGTCAACCTGGAGTGGACGGAAGCGCTTGAACGGGACCCGGCAAGCGGGGTAACATTTTTCAAGTCCTACGGGGAGCTGTTGCGGCCGTTTCAGCGGCTGAATGTCGCTTCCGACAAACCGATCGTCCCTTACTGCCAGCTGAATTCGCGCGGAGCCCACACGTATTTCGTGCTGCGGCTGCTCGGTTTTACGGACATCCGGCCTTATGAAGGATCGTGGGAAGAGTGGGGAAATGCGGAAGATACGGAGATCGTCTGAGCGTGAAGACACCTAACTTCGGTGTCTTTTTTGTTTTCATCGCTTTTTATGCTCCGAAATATGGGCCGTATATTGTCAAAATCCCCGTATCGTAACCATTGGCCGTCTCCGGTCATCGTCAGGTCCACTATAAGATATTAAACTGGTGTATATAATATCATTATTTATGATTGTGGTGTACTTAAATGGTGTTGACAGCACTGATGTGATGTCTTATATTGGGGATATGGTAAACGTTTTCAGTGAAATTGATGTTCTTTCATTGCTGGAATAGACATCACGGTGTACGAGGTTCTGAGATAAGGGAACTACGAAAAGAGCGAGGAACAGAACAGGAAGATGGGGTGCGGCGATCATGAAAGCAAAACCGACGAGCGAGCAGTTTCGGCTCGAGCTGGAACGGATGGCGGACGAATTGCGGGCCGATATCGAGAACGGGATATACCCGGCCGGCTCGTATTTGCCGTCCGAGCCGCAGCTGGCGAAGCGTTTCCGGTTAAGCAACAAATCGGTGCGCAAAGGGATGGAGAAGCTGGTGGAAGATGGGCTGATCGAGAAAATACCCCGGGTCGGCAACCGCGTCGCGGCGCAGCGCCCGCGGGTGCGCTTGACGTTGGCCTGCACCTATTCGATCGAACGGGATTTTAGTCTGAGCCGGCTTCTCGACGATTTTCACCGGCAGCATCCATGGGTGCGCGTAGAGGTCATCTCTTACAATGAGCTGTCCTCCTTTTATGACGACGGCGAACGCCGTCAGGCCGATGTGTTCGCCATCGACTCCACCCAATTCCAGGAGCTGAGGGAAGACGGCCGGGCGACGATGCTGGAGCCGCTGGACGGCGCGCCGGAGGCGTTCCCTTTCCTGAACGAGGCTTTCCGGGCAGACGGCGTTCAGTATGTGCTGCCGGCTATCTTTACGCCGATCGTGCTCTGCTACAACCGTTCGCATTTCCGTGAATGCCGGCTTCCGGAGCCTCACGGGGGATGGACGTGGGACGATTTGGCCAGAAACGCCGCCGTCCTGTCGTCAGGCGGCAACCGGCTCGGGTTTTGCTTCCATCTTCTGTCCGAGAACCGGTGGCCGTTGTTCCTCTTGCAAAGCGGCGGGCGCTTCGAATGGGAGGACGGACGGCTGGGCGAGCTGCGCGGCACGGCGCTGCTGGAAGGAATGCGGCTCGGCAAGCGGATTATACGCGACCGCGACATTTTCCCGTTCTATCTGTCCGAGAACAACGACGAGATCAACGCGCTGTTTCTGGAAGGCAAAGTGTCAATGATTTTGACCAGCTACATGGGCATGAACGAGTTCCGGGGCGCCGGGCTCGAGTACGATATATCGCCCGTCCCCAACATGGGCGAGCCGCGTACGCTGGCGATGGCGATCGGGTTCGGCGTGAGTCGCGATTCGGGCCATAAGGAGGCGGCCCGTATCCTTGCTGAGTACTTCGGGACGGAGAGGGCGCAGACGCTTATCCGCACCTATACGTTAAGCGTGCCCGCGCTGCAGCAGATCGGGGAGGCCTCGAACCCGACGTCCATGAACGTCCCCGCCCGGTACGGGCTGTACCGCGAAATCGTGGCTTCTTACCGCCTGCACAGCGAGCTGAACGTTCCGTGGAGAATGAACCGCGTATTGGCCGGACAATTGAAGTCGTATTGGGCGGGACTGCTGGACGATGACGAGCTGTGCGACAAGCTGGCGGAAAAATTATCGGTGCGGGAGCCGGAGACGGCGAAGCGATGACGAACGCCGTCAGTCGCGCGTTGCGCATGCCGATCCGCCTGCTTGCCGAGACGTCCGGACCGGCCGGGGAGGAGGGATACGAATGAGCTTCCAATCGACCAAGGTACTTTCCATTTCCAGATGCAAGTACAAGTTTGAAAGCCATGTCGTCAATCACTGCCATAACTTCCACCACCTGATGTACGTCGTCGGGGGGAGCGGAACGCTAAGCGCGGACGGAGCCGTCTGCGGCATGAACAAGCACGATATGTTCGTCATTCAGCCGGGCGTGTATCACAGCTTCGTCTCGGACGCTTCCCAACCGCTCCGCACCGTCGAGGTGAAGGCGCTTGTCGGCGATTCGCAGCTGGAGGCTTGCCTGGAGGCGATGCCCATCCGCATAGAGGCTCCGCATTCCAAGATCAAGCTGCTTCTGGAAGCGATGCTGGACGAGGCGACTTACTGCCGGCCGCAATTCAAGGAGATCATCACGGCCCATTTCATCGAGTTCATTATGAACATCAGACGGTTGTACGGAGCGGAAGCGGAAGGAGCGGGAGCCGGGCCGGCGGGACACTCGGACGAAGGTGCGGAACGGGAGCCGGCGGCCAAGCGTCTTCCGGTCAAAGCCGAGGCGGGCGACGACCTGGCCGGCCGGGCGATCCGCTATATTCATGCGAACTGCGACCGCAAAATCGTGCTCAAGGAGCTCGCCCGGAAGCTTGCGGTCAGCAGTGCGCACCTGTGCCGCGTCTTCTACGGCAAATATCAGCTGACGCCGATGCAGTATTTGAACAACTGGCGCATTTACGAAACGAAGCAGCTGCTTGCGAATACGGAAATGTCCATTACGGAAATATCCGCCAAGGTCGGTTTCCAGAGCGTTCATTATTTAAGCCGGCGGTTTGCCGCCAGCGAGCAACTGTCCCCGCTGCAATACAGGCAGAGGATGAAGGAGATCGTCGAGCTGCGGATCGAAGACAAGCTGGAAATCGTCGACCAGCAAATCGTCAAAAGCACTTGAAGCCCACGAATAGACCGGTAAGGCGGTGGCGGAGCAAGCAGGCAAATTGGCGGATACTGTACGAAAAACGGAGCGGGCCCGGGGAAGCGTTACTCCCCGGGCTGTTTGCGCGCTCTCGCTTCCGAGGGCGTCAGCCCGTAGAAGCGCCGGAACAGGCGCGTCAAATAATCCGGCTCCATGCCGATATGGGCGGCGATCTGGCGGACGTTCAGGCCCGGCTGCTCCTCAAGCAGCAGCGCGGCGGTCTTCAGGCGGATGCGCTGCAAATATTGCATCGGCGTTACGCCCAGCTCCTGCCGGAACAGCCGGTTCAGATGCTTGGGCGAATAGCCGACGTGGGCGGCGAGCTCCGGCAAGGTCAGTTCGCGGTGCAGATGGTCGTGCAGAAACCGGACGGCGCTGTCCGCGACGGAATCGCGGTAGCGCGGCGGCTTGACGAAGCCGTCAGCGGCTTCCGGCGGAGCGGCGGCCGTTTGCTTTTTGCATTCGAGGCAAAAGGCGAACAGCAGCTCGGCCGAATGCCAGGCATCGTAGTCGGGGCCGGAATGCGACCAGATTCGCTCCGTCAGCGCCAGCAGCCTGTCCGTATCCCCCAGGCGATGCCGGTAAGGCGTCTTCCCGAAACCCCAGCCGGCCAACGCCCCCACATGCTCCTGGATAAACGTGACGTAGCCGACATGCCAAGGCTCGGCGCTTTGCGGCACGTATTCGTGCGGAAATCCGGCCGGGATATACAGCAGCGTGTTCGGCTCGATCATGTCCCAATTGTCCTGACCGAGCGGGCGGAATATGCCGGTTCCGCTGAACGTCACATGCAGCTGATCCGCGGAAAAGCCTTTCATGCGCGTAATCGCGGTCTGCCGCTCCGTTCCGACGGTATAGACGCCGAACGGGATGTCCGATTCGGCCGGGCGGTGCAAGTTCGTCCGCAGCGGGAGGATGGGGATATGCGGATCGGTCATAACGATCATGTCCTTTTTGTGCGGGATATTGTCCGTTTTGGATGTATGTCAATCAGTATAGCACAACTATAATGGGGGCATGCGATGATTTCAGAGAGCCGCCTAGCGCGGGAATCGCGGACAAGGAGCGATAAGATGAACCGGATCGACAACTATTGGGAAAATCCCGGCCTGCTGCAGGTGAACCGGGAAGCGCCGAGAGCGCATTATATTCCATACGCGGATAAAGCTTCGGCTAAGGCGGGCAAGAGGGGCCGCTCTCCGTTCTACCAGACGCTGAACGGGACCTGGAAATTCCGTTACCATCCCGGCGTCAGGCAGGTCGACCCGGCGTTCCGGGACGAACGCTTCGACGCCGGAGCGTGGGACGAGCTGATCGTACCGTCCTGCTGGCAGACGAACGGATACGACCAATTGCATTATACGAACATCAACTACCCGATTCCTTTCGACCCGCCGTATGTGCCGGACGCCAACCCGGCCGGTGTGTATATCCGCGATTTCCGCATCGGCGAGCAGTGGGCGGACAAAGACAAGTTCGTCGTCTTCGAGGGCGTGAACTCCTGCTTCTACCTGTGGGTGAACGGCGCTTTCGTCGGCTACAGCCAGGGCAGCCGGGTGCCGGCGGAATTCGACCTGTCCGCCCACGTGCGCCCCGGACTCAACCGGATGGCCGTGCTCGTCTTGAAATGGTGCGACGGGACTTATTTGGAGGACCAGGACTTGTGGAGGTACTCCGGCATTTTCCGCGACGTCTACCTGCTGGCCCGGGAGCGGGCGCATATCCGCGACGCGTTCAACCGCCAGGAGCTGTCGGACGGCTTCGGCGAGGCGGTGTTGCGCACGGAAGTCGAGACGACCGGCCTGGTGCGTGTAACCGCCGAATTGAGGGATGCGGACGGCAACCCGGTCGCGAGGGCCGAAGCCGAGATCGACGGCAAGGGAGAACTCGCGCTTCCGGTCACGAAGCCGATCCTGTGGAATGCCGAACAGCCTTACTTGTACGAGCTGTACCTGTATGGGGGCGGCGAAGTGCTGCGGTTTCGCGTCGGCTTCCGCGAGGTCACCATTCGTGATGGAGTCTTTACGATCAGCGGGAAAGCGGTAAAGCTGAAGGGCGTCAACCGGCACGATTCGCACCCCTCGCTCGGGCAGACGATTCCGGTCTCCCATATGATCCGCGACCTGGACTTGATGAAGCGGCACAACATCAATACGATCCGCACCTCCCATTACCCGAACGATCCGCGGTTTCTCGATTTATGCGACGAATACGGGTTTTATGTGATCGACGAAGCCGATCTGGAATGTCACGGCGTCGGCTCGGCTTTCGGCTGGGCGGAGGGCGCTTTCCATAAGCTGTCCGCCGATCCGGACTGGAAGGAAGCATTCGTGGAGCGCGCGGTGCGTATGGTGGAGAGGGACAAAAACCACGCCTCCGTCATCATTTGGTCGATGGGCAACGAGTCCGGCTATGCCGCCAATCATATCGCCATGGCAGAATGGACGAAAGGACGAGACCACTCCAGGCCGGTTCATTACGAAGGGGCGGCGCCGCATTACAAGGGCTCGGAGGACACCGCCTGTCTCGATATGGAAAGCCGTATGTACGCGTCCGTGCAGGCGATCGAGGAGTACGCCGCGAACGGAGACCATACGAAACCTCTGTTCCTGTGCGAGTACAGCCATGCGATGGGCAACGGTCCCGGCGACTTGAAGGATTACTGGGACGTCATCTACATATATCCGCTGCTGATGGGCGGCTGCGTATGGGAATGGTGCGACCACGGGATCGCGACCGCGACGCCGGACGGCATTCCGTTCTTCGCTTATGGCGGCGATTTCGGCGATAAGCCGAACGACGGCAACTTCTGCATCGACGGGCTCGTCTCGCCGGATAGGAAGCCGCATGTCGGACTGCTCGAGCTGAAGGCGGTCATTGCCCCGATTCGTGTCGAGGCGGACGATTTGGCGGCAGGCCGTGTACGGGTTGCGAATTTGTACGATTTTGCCGATCTGTCGCATATCGGCTTGCATTGGACGGTCGAGATCGGCGGAGAGGTGACGAGTCAAGGGGACGTCTGGCAGCTGGATGCCGGCCCGCACGAGTCGCAAACGGTCGCGCTGCCGTATACGCTGCCCGAATCGGCTTCGCCTGCGCCGGTTTTGACGCTCTCCTTCCGGCTGAAGGAGCGGACGCGGTGGGCGGAGTTCGGGTACGAGATCGCCTTCGCCCAGTTGGAGCTGCCGGTCGCGGTTGCCGCGACGGACGTTACGGCATGCGGGGGAGGGGCCATCGAAACTTCGTTGGACGGCGACTTGCTCGTCATCGAAGGGTTCGACTTCCGGCACGTGTTCGATCTGGAGTCCGGAATGGTCTCGCAGCTTTCCAGGCACGGCGTCCGCATGCTGACGGAGCCGGCGCAGTTCGCTATCTGGCGCGCTCCGACCGACAACGATATGCGCGTGAAGAGCGGCTGGAGCGGCGAAGGGATCGACCGGGCCGTCGCGAAAGTGTACGATTGCAGCTGGAGCAAGTCCGGCGATACGGCGGTCGAGGTCGTCGTCCGGTTTTCGCTCGGCGGGTATTCGAAGCCCCCGCTGCTTCACGGGGTTGCCACCTGGCGGTTCGACGGAACGGGAGAGGCCGCGCTGCATACGAGCGTAACGGTCCGGGACGGCCTTGGCTTCCTGCCGCGGTTCGGCCTGCAACTGACGATGCCGAAAGGAAACGAAGAAGTGGACTATTACGGTTTCGGCCCGCACGAGAGCTATATCGACAAGCGGCAAAGCGTGCGCAAGGGCCGTTATGCGACGACCGTCGACGGCATGTCCCAGCCATATATCAAGCCGCAGGAGACGGGATCGCGCTACGGCACGGAATGGGCGATCGTCTCGAGCGCGCTGGGCATGGGGCTGCAATTCGCATCCCCCGGAGGTTTCTCGTTCAACGCTTCGCATTATACGCCCGCGGATCTTGCGGCGGCGGCCCATGCCTACGAGCTGAAGCGGAGGGACGAGACGATCGTGCACCTCGATTACAAAATGAGCGGCGTCGGATCGAACTCCTGCGGCCCGCAGCTGCTGCCGCAATACGGGCTGAACGAGAAGCAGTTCGCGTTCGAGCTGACGATAAAGCCTATTTTCAAGGAAGACGAATAACGGCGGCAGACCGGACCGACTAGGCGTGCTATTCCCTGCGAAAGCCGCATGCAAGGCAAGGCGAGGCGAACAGGCCCGCCTTGTTTTGTTTTCCGGGAAGGACGCCCGTTTTGACCGAATCCCCTCTCCATGCTCAAAATAATAAGCATTTTGAAGCAGAAGGGGGAAAATGTATTCCATATGAACCGTCCTGTCGCCATAAGGCGGCTCCCCCCCTCCCAGCAATCTTCACAAGTCGGTGCGGGTCCATTAAAATGAGTAGGAAAAAGATGGATGGAGGCAGGAAAACATTCGCCGGTCTGGAACTGTATAGGTTGACAACGACATTATACGTAACCAGGGAGGAACACAGATGAAAGTATTGCGCTTTGGCGTTCTCGGAACCGGCAATATCGTGGGAAAAGGGGGACCTGCCTTAAGCCAAGCGGCAAACGGCGAATGGCTCGGCGTAGCCGGCCGGACGATAGAGAATAGCCGCAAGGCAGCCGAATTGTACGGCGTGCCGAGAGCCTATGCAGGCTATCGGGAGCTGCTGGACGACCCGGACATCGACGCCGTCTATATCGCTCTGCTCAACCATGTGCACAAGGAATGGGCGATCGAGGCAATTAAGGCGGGCAAGCATGTGCTGCTGGAGAAGCCGTTCGCGCTGAACGCCGAAGACGCCACGGAGATCGTGGAGCTGGCTTGTAAGCACGGCGTGCGGGCGGAAGAAGCGTTCATCTGGCGGACGATGGAAGGGCATCTGTATGCGCGGCAGGCGATACTTGACGGCAAAATCGGCGAGCCTGCGGTGTTTACCGGCAATTTCTCGTTCCAGGCCTCTGCCCAGAGCACCCGCATGAACGCCGATTGGGGCGGTGGAGCGCTGTACGACGTAGGCTGCTATCTCGTCTCCTGGAGTCGCTTTCACTTCGGCGAGGAGCCGGAATACGTCGATTCGCAGATGATGCGCAGCAGCGCTGACGGCGTCGATGTGCGTTTTGCCGGCACGCTGCTGTTTCCGGGCGGCGGAGTGGCCCATATGACGGGCGCCCTCGACCTGCCTTACGGCTGCGGCTATCGCATCCGGGGTACGGCCGGGGAACTGGAAGTCAAACAGTACGCCGACGCGCGGACGATTACGCTGGAAGTAACTGTAAATGGAGACACGACATCGTTCACGACAAGCCGGGTAGAGCCGTTCCGCCTGCAAGCGGAAAACTTCGCCGCTCTGGTGCTAGCCGGACGCGCGATGGAAGATCGCGGCCTGCCCATCCTTACGCAAGCGCGGGCAATGGACGCGCTATTCGAATCGGATAAGCGCGCCTCCCGTATCAAGCTCTGACCCTGTCCGCCAGCAAGCGGGACCATGGGCCGCACAAGGGGGAACACAAGCGTGGAAAACGCGGGTGACTTCAAGAAGACGCTCGATCCGGCCAACAAGAGACTGGTCCGCCGGTATTTGCAATTCGTCAAGCCGTACAGGTACTACCTGTTGGCGATCGTCATTCTGGGCCTGCTGCAGTTCATCGTTCCGCTCACCGGACCGTGGCTGATGAAGATCATGATCGACGACGTGCTCGGCCAGGCCGATTCCGGCTGGTCGCTCGGACAGATCGTGACGATTTTCGCCTCGCTGTATGTGATGAGCGTCATCGTGACATTCATACGCAACAACGTCATGTCGCGGCTCGGCAGCCGCATGGTAGCCGGCATCCGGCGCCAGCTGTACGAGCATATCCAGAAGATGTCGCAGCGCTTTTACGACAGCAGACAAGTCGGAAGCATTTTATCCAGGGTGATCAATGACGTCAACGGGGCGCAAAATCTGGTCGGCTCGAACGTCATCAACGTCGCCTTCGACCTGATTATGGTCGTCTTCGCCGCTTTCTTCCTGTTCTCGTTAAGCTGGAAGCTCGCGCTGCTCTCATTATGGATATTGCCGATTTACTACCTGAGCTTCACGAACCTGAACGTGCGTATCCGCTTTGCGTCCCGCTCCGTCAACCGCCAGATGGAGCGCATCTCAGGGGTGCTGGTGGAACGCATATCGGGGATGAAGATCGTCCAGTCGTTCAACCGCGAGCAAACCGAACTGGAGAGGTTCGACAAGCAGTCCGACCAGCACGTCAACCATTCGATGTCCACCCAGATCCTGTCCAATACGTTGGGGCGCATCTCCCAGACGGTAGGCTACTCCGGGACGCTGATCACGTGGTCGGTAGGCGGCGCGCTCGTCCTGAAGGGAGAGCTGTCGATCGGCTCGCTGATCGCCTTCAACGGCTTTCTCGGCCAGCTCTACGGGCCGATCCAGCGATTCGCCGAGGTCAACGTGACGATTCAGAACGCCATGACGAACATCGAGCGCATATTCGAGGTGCTGGACATCGAGCCCGATGTGAAAAATGCCGACAATCCGCTGCCGCTTCCGGTATGCCGCGGCGATATCCGCTTCGATAACGTCTCGTTTACGTACGAGACGGAGCTTCCTGTGTCCAAAAACGGCAAAAGCTTCGATCCGGACATTGTCGAACGGCAAAAGCCGCCGAAATCGTTCTATTGGATTCCGCCGAAAACGAAGCCGGACCCGCTGCCGACGACGACCGAGTCGCGGATAGCGCTGGAAAACATCAGCTTCCACGCCAAGCCCGGCCAGGTGATCGCCCTTGTCGGACCGAGCGGCGCGGGCAAGTCGACGCTGATCAACTTCATCCCGCGCTTTTACGACGTGGACGAGGGCGCCGTTTATTTGGACGGGCGAAACATTAAGGATTACGACATGCACGACCTGCGCAAGCAAATTGCGGTCGTTTTGCAGGATAACATTTTGTTCTCGGGCACCGTTTACGAGAACATCGCCTATGGACGTCCGGACGCTCCCGTGCAGGACGTGTACGAGGCGGCGAAGGCGGCGAACGCCCACGAGTTTATCAGCAAGTGGGAGAAGGGCTACGACACGGTGATGGGCGAGCGCGGGGTGCGCCTGTCCGGCGGTCAGAAGCAGCGGCTCGCCATCGCCCGCGCCCTGCTGAAGGACCCGCGCATCCTGATTCTCGACGAGGCCACGTCGGCGCTCGACGCCGAGTCCGAGGAGCTGGTCACCGAGGCGCTCAACCGTTTGATGAAAAACCGCACGACCTTCGTCATTGCCCATCGCCTGGCGACCGTCGTGCGTGCGGATCAGATCATCGCCATGGACAACGGGCGGATCGCCGAAACCGGCACGCACGAGCAGCTGCTGCGCAAGGGCGGCTTGTACAAGGAGCTGTACGAGAAGCAGTTGAAGGCCATGCGGCCAACCGAAATCAAGCAAATGCTGCTCTCGTAGGAGCGGGAAGGAAGATAAGGTGTGAGCGGACCCGGTCTGACATGGAAACGAAATTTGCTGGAGAGGAAGCCCGTTACCGTAGTCGCTTACGGCGACAGTTGGACTTACGGCAGCGTCGCCGAAGGCTGGCACGAGGCGAGAGAGAACGGCCTGAACCCGGATCTGATCCACGGTTCATGGGTATCGCAGCTAAGAAGACATTTGCAACAGATGAACGAGCGTGCTACGGTGCACAATTCGGGAAAAGGCGGCTGGACGAGCGCGCAAGGGCTGGACGGGTTCGACAAAGGAGTTGGCGAGCTGAAGCCGGATTTGCTCATTTTGAATTTCGGCATTAACGACTGGAGGAAGCCGATATCGGTTGAAGCATACCGGGCAAACATCGAGCTCATGCTGGAAAAGGCGGAAGCGATCGGGTGCGCCAGCCTGCTGTGGACGAGCGGACCGGTATCGGCCGTATCGGGCGAAACGTACGGCTGGAAACAGCCTTTGGAGGACACGGCCTATCCGGAGCCGTTCGCCCGGTACAACGATACGCTGCGGTCGATCGCAGCCGAGCGGGGCTTGCTTCTGGCGGATGCGGAGAAGGATATCCAATCGGTATGGCGATCGGGAACCGACATTTCCGGCTGGTTTTACGATTCCTTCCACTTTACTCAGAACGGTCATGACCATCTGTTCCGCTCCATACGGAGCAAGCTGGACGAAGTTGTGATCGACGAAATTTAAACCGAAACCTTCGCCGTATGCCGTCCAAGGACGTTGCGGCGAAGGTTTTTAATATTTGACAATGATAATCATTATCACATAAACTGATAGCAGGATAACGATTCCGCCGCAAGGAAATAATGGAGCATACACGATACACGGGAGGGACTATAGCGATGGAATACAGAATCGAGAAAGATACGCTGGGCGAAGTGAAGGTTCCCGCGGACAAGCTATGGGCGGCGCAAACCCAGCGCAGCTTCGAAAACTTCAAGATCGGCGGGGAGTTGATGCCGATCGAGCTGATCCGCGTCTTCGCTCTGCTGAAGAAAAGCGCCGCGCTGGCCAACCGCAAGCTAGGCAAGCTCGGCGAAGAGAAGGCAGCGGCGATCGTGGCGGCTGCGGACGAAATAACCGGCGGGCGCTGGGACGACCAGTTTCCGCTCGTCGTCTGGCAGACCGGAAGCGGCACGCAGTCCAATATGAACGTCAACGAAGTGATCGCCAACCGCGGCAATCAGCTGCTGGCGGAACAGGGCAGCGAGCAGCGCATTCACCCGAACGACGACGTGAATAAGTCGCAAAGCTCCAACGACACGTTCCCGACGGCGATGCACGTCGCGGCCCTGCTGGCGGTGGAGAACAACGTGCTGCCGGCGATCGCCAAGCTGAAGGAGACGCTGCGCGGCAAGAGCGAGGCGTTCCGCGATCTGATCAAGATCGGCCGGACTCATCTGCAGGACGCGACCCCGCTGACGCTCGGCCAAGAGATCAGCGGCTGGCAGCGGATGCTGGAGAAGACCGAAGGGATGGTCCGTCAAAGCGCCGAGGCGCTGCGGGAATTGGCCATCGGCGGCACGGCCGTAGGAACCGGCATCAACGCGCACCCCCGTTTCGGCGCCCTTGTGGCCGAGGAGCTGGGCGCATTGACCGGGACGGCGTTCTCCTCGGCGGACAACAAGTTCCACGCTTTGACGAGCCACGACGAGCTGGTCTACGTGCACGGCGCACTCAAGGCTCTCGCCGCGGATCTGATGAAGATCGCCAACGACGTGCGTTGGCTGGCCAGCGGCCCGCGCAGCGGTCTTGGCGAGATCTCCATTCCTGAGAACGAGCCGGGCAGCTCGATTATGCCGGGCAAGGTGAACCCGACGCAAAGCGAAGCGCTGACGATGGTCGTCTGCCAGGTGATGGGCAACGATGCGGCGATCGGCTTCGCCGCGAGCCAGGGCAATTTCGAGCTGAACGTGTTCAAGCCGGTCATCATTTACAATTTCCTGCAATCCGCCAGACTGCTGGCCGACGCGATGCATTCGTTCAACGATCATTGCGCCGTAGGCATCGAGCCGAACGAGACGGTCATTCGCCATCATATGGAGCAATCGCTTATGCTTGTCACCGCGCTGAACCCGCATATCGGCTACGAGAAGGCCGCCCAGGTGGCGAAGAAGGCGCATAAGGAAGGGCTGACGCTGCGGGAAGCGGCGATCGCAAGCGGTCTCCTCTCCGGCGAGCAGTTCGACCAGGTCGTTCGTCCCGAACAGATGATCGGCCCGAAGGAGGAGTGAGCTTATCATGTGGAACGCCCTTCCCATTACCGGGGATTTGTACGGCTTTCAGCTGGAGCATAGCTATGCCAAGCCATGGACGGCCACAGTCGCCGTCCGGCAGTCGGAGGACGATCTGGAGCTGTCTGCGGACGTTTTTCTGTTCGATCTAAAGGATAAGGAGCCGTACGAGGAGCTGATCGAAGCGATACGGCGCTTCTCGATGAAGCTCAAGCGGGATACGGGCAAGCATACATGCCGCTTGACCGTCCGCTGCAAAGGACTCGCCGATGAAAGCGGCGATCTGCCGCTGCTCGTCTCGAGTTCCCCCGACGGCTCCCTGCTGATCGACGTCGAATTTTCCGAGGCGCTGTAATTCACCGTCGTTTCCGCCGCATGGATATGAAATCCACTTCCAAGATGGTACAATGAAGGGGGATTGCCAGCATGATGGGGAGGGAACGGTAGTGGATTCTGCGGATCATGCAACCGTGCTGATCGTCGAGGATGACAACGAAATCCGCGAGCTGCTCAGGCTCTACTTAAGTAAAAACGGCTTTGTGACCGTCGAAGCGGTGGACGGGCTGTCCGCATTGCGCGAATTCGAGGAAACGCAGCCCAGTCTGGTCCTGCTCGACATTCAACTGCCGGGGATGAGCGGTCTGGAAGTCTGCGAACAAATACGCAGCGTCTCCAACGTTCCGATCGTGTTCGTCAGCGCGCGCGGCGAATCGGAGGATATCGTCCACGGGCTGAATCTGGGGGCGGACGACTATATTCCGAAGCCATTCGATCCGGCGGTGGTGGTTGCCCGGGTGAAGGCGAACATGCGCCGTGCGCCCATCTATCGCCGTTACCAGAATTCGGCGGTCGGCACAAGAATGGCCGAGCAGACCATACCGGTCGAAGGAATTTATATCGATTCCAAAAAAATGACCGTCCATGCGGACGGCGAGGAAGTGCGGCTTTCGGCGAAGGAGTTTCAGCTTCTTGCGTACATGGCCAACCGTCCGGGCGAAGTATTCTCCGCCTCCGAACTGTACGAGCAAGTATGGGGGAGGGACAGCAACGACGATCCGCGTACGGTGATGGTGCACATTTACAATATGCGCAAGAAGCTGGAGCATAACCCTGCCGAGCCGCGCTATATCGTCAGCGTACGGGGTATGGGCTACCGGTACGAAGGAGCTAGTCCCCGCTGACCGCGCCCCGCTCGTGAAAGCCAGTCGGATCATCCACGGGAACGCCCTCCCAAGGTCCGGCACGGCGTTTGTCCCGATCGGGGCTATGGCGAATCGGTCCGATAAGGCGACCGGAAGCCGAATACGGTAATATCGTCGCGCTGCGGCTCCGCCCCCCGATACTCCGCCAGCACCTCCTCCAGCAGAAGCTTCTGCCGCTCCGGCGGTAAATGGGCGTTGGCCTCCAGCCAGCGCTTCAGCCGGGTTTTCCCGAACGAATAATCTTTCTCTCCTCCGTTCTGATCCGTCAGGCCGTCCGTAGCGATATATAGTCTATCGTCCGGGGCCGTTTCGACGTGCGCGGCGATGAACGCGTAATCGTCGGGCGTCTTCCGGTAGCCGGGCGATTTGCGGTTCCCCTCGATCTCCACCAGTCCTTCAGCCTTCCTGATATAAAGCGAACATCCCGCCCCTGCATACGTTACGCCCCGCTCCGTCAACAGACATAGCCCGATATCGAGACCGTCGTCGGTCAAGCCTTCCTTGCCTATCTGATTCAGCGTCCGCTTGATCGAACGGTTCAGCTGCGACAGCACGTCGGCCGGCTCGCACGTACCGCCGCCCTTGACGATCTGGTCCAGCATGGACACCGTCATAATGGACATGAACGCGCCCGGCACGCCATGTCCCGTGCAATCCCCGACGGCTACGAGCACGCCTTCCCGCACTTGCCGGACCCAGTAAAAATCGCCGCCTACGACGTCTCGCGGTTTCCATAGCACGAAATGATCGGGAAGCGCCGCGGCAAGCTCGGCGGCCGACGGAAGCACGGCTTGCTGGATGCGGCTGGCATAATCGATGCTGTCGAGCATCTTTTCGTTTTGTTCGGCCAGCTCCTTCGTCCTCAGCGCGATTTGCCGTTCCAGCTCCACATTGAGGGTGACGGCCCGCTTGTACGGGTCGGCAAGCCGGCGCGACGTGTAGCTGAAGAAGAAGAGCACGGAGAATACGGCGATTCCTACGGCGGCTGCCGTCTGCCCCTGAATCGTTTTGAGATACGAAATCGCCTCGTTCCGGTCCACGGAGACGACCAAGGTCCAACCGGTGGAAGGAACCGGCAGCAGGATCAGATCGTTCATCCGGCCGTTCTCGCCCTTGTAGTCCAACACGCTCTGCTCTTGGTCCAGCTTGGCGATCACTTCCCGCGCCGTGTCGGAAGGCAGAAAGTCGGCGATATTTTTGCCGTTCTGATCGAGCTCTTCCGACAAATAAATCCTGCCGGTGGAATCGGTCAGCCACAGACTGCCGTATTCGCCGTATTTGTAATCGGCGAACTTGGCGGACATATCGCGCAGGCTGAAGCCGACTCCGACGATGGCAATCGGCTTGCCTTCGGCTTGCATCAAAGCGTTGACGAATACGGACGTATCCTGCCGCTCTGCATTGTAATCGATCGAAAGGTCGAGCGTCTTGCCGGTTTTCAAATAGTCGTAATACCATTTGTCGTCAGGGTCTTCAGGGGACATGATGTCGATGAGCTTGCCGTTCTCCGCGTAATAATGGCCGGCTGGAGCGGTCACGATAAAGCTGTTGTCGTATTGAAGCTCCTTGTTCAGCGCGCTCAGCTTGTCCATGACGGCCCGCTCGCTGCCGTCCTGCTTCTCCCCGCCGACAATCCATTGCTTCACTTCATGGTCGTTCGCCATAAGACGCGACGTCTCCAGCGCCCGCTCGATCGTGCCGCTGATTTTGGCCGAGATCGAGCTGCCGATATAGACGAGATCGTTTTCTTTCAGCTTTTTGACCGATTGCCCTCTCGTAATGGCGTAGGATATCGCGCCGATCAAAATAATCGAGACGACGAGCAGAACGGCTGCGAACGCCGACACTTTGGCGACGCTGGAATCGTATAACGGATGATGGCGGAAGGCCGAACGACTGGAGGGTCCGGTTTCCTTCATGCTACTCGACCTCTTGGGCGGTAATGACAAAGGGCAGGCTCAAATCTTCCTTCAGCTCTTCTGCGCATTCGAATTCGCTTTCGTTGTCGGGGTTGCATATCCATCTGACGCGAATCGAGTGCCCGTCCGCGTAAGCGGTATCCAGCTTGTCCAGCACCATCATGAGGCATTTCGTGCTGCTCGTGTTCATGTACGGAATCTGGAACTCGGCGACCGTCTCCGTCTCCCGGGGCAGCTCGGCCAAATAAGCGGAAAGCCATTCCAGTATAGGCTCGTAAAATTTGAACGCGTTTTCCGGATAAGATTGCCCGCTGACGAATAATCGGTTGGCGATCGGATCGAAATCGACGGCAGGGGAGCTTTTCGTTCCTTCAATACGATATGGTAGCATCTGCATCACTCCTATACGATCGCTTTCAATGTGAAAAACGATAAATGACCGTCCAGCTCGGTTACGGTATATTCCAGCGGCTCGCGCGATTTGCGGGCGATGTCGATGAGTCCGACTCCCGCGCCGGTGCAGCCGGTGGGCGGGTCCTCGCGCAGCTTTTCCTTGTATAGCCGCCGCAGAGCCGTCTTATCCAGCGGAACGAGGGCGTCGATGCGGGAGACAAGCGTGCCCAGCTCGGTATTGTCCACGACATTGCCGGAGCAGACGTAATAGCCGCCGGCCGTCTTCCCGATCGTGACGATGCACGAATTTGCGATCGTGTCGGAGAAGGGGCTTTGCTCCTTGACGGAGCAGTAGTTTTTAATGTTCTGCGTCTGCTCGATAAAAATCGAGAAAATATCGAAAATTTCGTTGCGCGGACGCTGCTCCGTCTCTAGATAAGATTTGACGGCCGTCCCGTATTCTTCAATCAAGCCTTGGGACAGGCGACCGGCAAAACTGATCAGGATGCCGTTGTCGCGCAGCACGTTCTGGATGTGAAGTAACGTATGGATCATGCGGCGTTCCTCCTTGGACTCATTTAGATGCAAGCTTGTCTGATCACCGGCGCGGGTCGTCCTCCAGAAACCCGCATATATCGTAAGCCGGCAGCGAAAAATGAAAGCGGCTGCCGTGTCCCGGTTCGCTATCCGCGCCGATCTGCCCGCCGTGCCGGCCGATAATTTCCTTCGAGATGGCAAGCCCGAGGCCGGCCCCGCTGTCTTCCGCTTCGCCTTGCGGCCGCCGGGCGCGGAAGAAGCGTTCGAATAAATAAGGCATGTCTTCGGGATCGATTCCTTCGCCAGTGTCATCCACGGTCAACGTAAACCAGAAACGGTCCGCATCCCGGTCGATATCGGGGAGGAACAACGTTGCCGCCTTCGGAGCGACGCGCGAAAGACGGCCGGCTATGCGGATCGTGCCGCCCGCCGGCGTAAATTTCAAGGCATTGTCCAGCAAGTTCGTCACCACCTGCTCGATCCGGATTGCATCGATATGGACGACGATCTCGTCCGGGTGCAAGTGGCCCCTCGCTTCCACATGCAGCTCCGGCTCGACGATCAGCTCGACGCCCTGCCGGCTCGCTTCCAGCGCGTGCTTGCCCTGCAGGGAAGCGTACCATTGCCGCAAGGGAACGTCTTTATAATGAAGCGGAAGCCGGTTCGCCTTCAAGGTTGATAGCTGGAACAGATCGGCGATAAGCTGATTGATCGTCAGCAGCTTCTGGTAGATCATCGTCAAATAGGCGGCATCGGGCTGAATGACGTCGTCCAGAAAAGCTTTGACATACCCTTGCACGGACGTAATCGGGGTACGCAGTTCATGCGAGATATCCGAGATCAGCTGCCTGCGCAGCTGCTCCAGGTTGTCCAGCTCCGCCTTGGCCAGCTTCACCTCCTGCTCGCGCTCCTTCAAGGTTCGGCCTTGAATGTCGCTGATGCGAGATAGCTTCATCGTCGTTTTCAGCAGCTTTTCGTAATCTTTGACAAGCTGCTCCATTTGGGGCCTTTCCGGAGGCTTGCCAGCCGCCAATTCCGATTTGGCGGCGTCCAGGATGCGAAGCTCCTCGGAAAACACGTCCTGCTCGGATAGTGCGCCGAAGTCCACCGTACGTCCCTCCCGTAATCCGAATGTGACAATTATAGCATAGCGTTAAGAAAACATTTAGAAATTCCGGGCATAAAACTTAAACTTCGGTCTGTATACTTTGTAAAAGGGACGTACAGGCCGTTTCGGCGGAGACCGGGACGCGAACTGGACCTAGGTACGGGAACGAATACGCCGACGGTCTGTATCGAAGAGCGGCCCGGAGGCGTTATGATGAAGCCATAAGCTATTGAATGGGGCGTGTGAAGAAGATGAATGGAAAAATATTGTTGTTGTCCGGGCCCTTTGGCGAAGGCCATAAACAAGCGGCGCAGGCACTGCTGGAAACATGCGAATTGACCCGACCGGATACGGAGCCGGTTATCGTCGATTTTATCGAATGGACGCTTCCGCGGCTGCACGGCATCAGCAAGACCGTCTTTCATCAAGGCGTGCAGAAATTTCCTTCCGTCTACGGTTACTTGTTCCGTCATACCCGCAAAGGGACGGCATTGTCCTCGATGAGCAGCCGGCTGCGCTGGTACGGCCTGAAGCGCATCGTCAAGCTGCTGGAGGAAGTCCGCCCGACAGTCGTCGTCAGCACCTTCCCGCTTGCCGCCGCCGCCATGTCGGCGCTGAAGCTCGCCGGGATGACGGACATTCCGACGGTAACCGTCATCACCGACCATACCGACCACAGCTATTGGGTTCAACCGGGAACGGATTTATATATTGTCGGCTCGGAAAAGGTACGCCGCGGACTGCTCAAGTCCGGCGTGCCGGACAGCCGCATCGAAGTGACGGGCATTCCGGTCCGCCCGCCGTTCAGCACAGGCGCGATAGCTGCAGATCGCCCGGCACTGCGCGCCGGGCTCGGTCTTGAGGTCGACAGGCCCGTGCTGCTGCTGATGGGCGGCGGGTACGGCATGATGAACGAAGGGATCGTCCGCCTCATGATCGAATCGGCCAAAAACCGCGCGCTGCAGGTCGTTGTCGTCTGCGGGCACAACGAGAAGCTGAAGCATAAGCTGGAGGAGCGGCTGCAAGCCGAAGTGCCGGGCCATGATGTGAAAATTACCGGATTCGTCCGTAATATGGAGCAGTATATGGGGGCGTCCGATCTGATCGTGACCAAGCCGGGAGGGCTTACGACGTCGGAGGCCATCGCCATGCGGCTGCCGATGGTGCTGTATCGGCCGCTGCCCGGGCAGGAAGAAGATAATGCCGAATTTTTGACCGGCTCCGGGGTCGCCTTGCGCGCGGAAGACGAAAGCCAACTGCTGAGCCTGGTGGCGAGCCTGCTGCGGCACAAGGGGCGGCTTGAGGAAATGCGTGGCTTTATGGACGCGATGCATACGGAAACGGCTTCCTACCGGGCGTTGGAGGCCATTGTGATGGCTCGGCATATGCCGGTTGCGTCTTGGAAGAACGCAGTGTTCCGCATGGGCGTCTGACGAGTTTCCGAAGGTGTCGCGAGAAGACGGTAGCCCCTATAGGCCGATGTCCCGGCACGACTGCCGGCTCCCGACATACAATGGAGGAGAAGTCCGACGATGATGGGAGCTTGATTTCATGCCCTGGAGCGTGTTGGTGCTTGTCCTGTTCATTTTGCTGGTGATCGTGCTCATGGTTTGCGTATAAAGCGAATAAAGAACAGCGGCAAACAGCCGCCAGAACCCCGAAGCGGGATGACTGGCGGCTGTTTGCGATGCTTGGAGTGCGGATTAGAAGCCTTTGTATTGAGGCTCTTCGTTTTCCAATTGCGAGACGCGGGAGCTGATTTGGTCGACGACTTGCTGCGTCGTTTGAGCGCAAGACGTAAATACGTTTTTGGCGTCCTGATTTTGCGTGCTGAGAGCGAATTGCTCCAAGCTCGCTTGCGCGCTTTTCAAAGAAGCGAGACAAGTTTTGACTTGAGCTGCTACTGTCATGTTCCATTCACCTCCCTTTCCAACACATACTATTCCCATTTTTTCAGCTCTCATATCTGTAAAAAATTTACACGTAAAGCAACCGTTTCTTTTACTAATAATAAGGGTGTCGAACAACAACGATCACATATCTAATACAGAAAGAACCGGTGAGAACGATGATGCCGCATTGGATTCACATTGTATGGAGGTCCGCCGCCGCCCTTGCGGTGATGTTCCTGATGACCCGGCTGCTGGGCAAAAAGCAGCTCTCCCAGTTAAATTTTTTTCACTATATCGTAGGAATTACACTCGGTGAAGTGGCGGGCTTTATTTCCCTGGAGGTCGAAAGCCATTTTATGCTGGGCGTCGCGGCTATTCTCGTCTGGACGCTGATCCCGCTCGGGATGGAAAAGCTGTCTCTCAAAAGCAAGCTCGTTCGCGACTGGTTCGACGGGAAAGGGACGGTGCTGATCAAGGACGGCAAAGTATTGGAGGACAATCTGAAAAAGTCGATGTTCACGTCGGACGAGCTGCTTGAGGAGTTGCGCAAAAAGAACGCGTTCCGCGTCGCCGACGTCGAATTCGCCGTGCTTGAGACGGACGGCAACGTCAGCGTCATGATGACCAAGGAAAACCAGCCGCTAACGCCCAAGAGTTTGGGAATTCGCGTTCCCAACGAGCAGGAGCCGCAAACGGTCATCATGGACGGCGAGATGATGGACGAGCCGTTGGCAACGGCCGGTTTCAGCCGCGGATGGCTGGGCACCGAACTGGAGAAACTAGGCGTTGCGATCGAAAACGTCTATCTGGCTCAGGTCGACGGCTACGGACAACTGACCGTGGATCTGTACGACGACCAGATCAAGGTGCCCGAGCCGAGCCAGCGCGAAGTATTGTGGGCGACGCTGCGCAAGTGCGAGGCCGACCTCGAATTGTTCGCGCTGGCGACGGATCAGAACAAGCCGAGAAAGCTCTATGAGAGCTGCGTCAAAAGAATGCAGGGCGTGATCGAGGAAATCGAGCCCTATTTGAAGCGTTAAAAAAGGCAAGCGATATCGAAGTAAAAAGGAGCAATGCGCATGGCATCGATGGCCGCCCAAAAAAAGAAGAAGTTTACCCCGGTTCAGCAGGAATACCAGGCGCTCGCCAAAAAGAAGGAGCCTCCGCGGCCGGTCGTAAAAAACTGCCTGAGAGCGTTCGTCGCCGGCGGAGCGATCTGTCTGATCGGGCAGTTGCTGATGGAAATGTTCATTCATTATTTCGGCTTTACCGAGAAAACGGCGGGCAGCCCGACGGTGGCCGTGCTTATTTTTATATCGGTCGTGCTGACGTCTTTCGGCTTATACGACAAAATGGCCCAATGGGCAGGAGCGGGAACCGCCGTGCCGGTTACCGGCTTTGCCAACTCGATGTGCTCGGCGGCGATCGAGCACCGCAGCGAAGGGCTCGTTCTCGGCACGGGCGGCAACATGTTCAAGCTGGCCGGTTCGGTCATCGTATTCGGTACGGTGGCGGCCTTTGTCATCGGCATTATCCATATGCTGCTCGGTCTGGAGGGAGGCTGACCATGCTGACAGGACACCAGACATGGAAATTTGCCAGACCCCCCGTCGTCTTGTCGACCGCTACCGTTGTCGGCCCGGACGAAGGCGAAGGTCCGCTCGTCGACGATTTCGATATCGTTCACGGCGATCTGATGCTTGGGCAGGACAGCTGGGAGAAGGCGGAGCGGAAACTGCTCGAAGAATCGACCAAGCTTGCGGTGGAAAATGCCGGCCTGCAAAACGGAGACATCCAGTGCTTCGTGGCGGGAGATCTGATGAACCAGATTATATCGGCCACGTTTGCGGCCCGTACGCTGACCATGCCGTACCTGGGCGTATTCGGAGCCTGCTCGACCTCGATGGAAAGCTTGGCCGTGGCATCACTGCTCGTCAGCACGGGCTGCGCGAAGCATGCCATGGCCGCTACGGCAAGCCACAACTGCACGGTCGAGAAACAGTTCCGGTACCCGACCGAATACGGCTCCCAGAAACCGCCGACCGCCCAGTATACCGTTACCGGCTCGGGAGCGGCGGTACTCGGACTTGACGGGCACGGGCCGCGCATCACGTCCGCCACGATCGGCCGGGTCGTCGACATGGGCATCAAGGACCCGTTCAACATGGGGGCGGCGATGGCTCCGGCAGCGGTCGATACGATCCAGGCCCATCTGCGCGATCTCGCTATCGAGCCTGGGCACTATGACATGATCGTGACCGGTGATTTGGCGTCCGTCGGCTATTCCATCGCCTGCGAGCTGTTCGAGAAGCATCGCGTGCCGATCAAGCAGACGAACTATACCGATTGCGGCTTGCTCGTCTACGACGTGGAGAAGCAGTCGGTGCAGGCAGGGGGAAGCGGCTGCGCCTGCTCGGCGGTCGTTACGTACGGACATCTGCTGAAAAAGCTGCAAAGCGGGGAGCTGAACCGTCTGCTCGTCGTTGCCACCGGGGCTTTATTGTCCCCGCTTAGCTTCCAGCAAGGGGAAAGCATTCCGTGTATCGCGCACGCCGTTGCATTCGAGAGCGAAAGGAGCCGTTAAGATGGATCATTTTATGCAGTTCGTATGGGCTTTCATCATCGGCGGGGCAATCTGCGTCGTCGGCCAGCTGCTTATGGATGTCGCCAAGCTGACGCCGGCGCATACGATGAGCACGCTGGTCGTAGTCGGAGCGGTCGTGGACGGCATCGTGATCGGCGGCAAAAGCCTGTACGACCGTTTTATCGAATTTGCCGGCGCGGGCGCGACCGTGCCGATTACCAGCTTCGGCAATTCGCTCGTGCACGGCGCGCTTCAGGAGTACAAGCTGCACGGTTGGATCGGCATCATTACGGGGATGTTCGAGGTGACGAGCGCGGGCATATCCGCGGCGATAATCTTCTCCTTTATCGCCGCCACCTTCGTCAAGCCGAAGGGATGAAGGGGGGCGGGCATTTACCGCCCTTTTTTCGTGCTTAAGGCCGACGAAGCCGAACCCGGCGGGCTTTCCGACTTTGTTAGGGCGCCCTTTGGGCGCCCATGCCGGCCGCGCGCCGGGAGCAGGAAAAAGATTGGTCCGGCTGCCACAAATATAGTTTTGTAAGCGCGTTTACGGACGTGATATAATGACATCAATTGTTAACGAATCCGCGAACGGGTGCCGCGAAAGATTGGGAGAATGCATATGGGGAACTGGTGGAGCGTCGCCAAGGATTATTTAAAGCGGCGGTACGTGATGATCGTCCTGTCCGGCTGGCTCGTGCTGTTCATGGAGGCGCTGAGCCGCGACAAAGTTTGGGGGGCGATGGAATGGTCCGTGCTGCATATCCCTGCGCTGTTGCTGAACGGCCTATTTATTTTCGGGGCCTGGCTCGTCTTGACGGCTGCGACCGGCAAGCTCAGGCTTTCCTATTGGATCGTTTCGGCGATCGGCTTCGTTCTGGCGCTCATTACGGGAATCAAATCCAAAATGCTCGGGGTGCCGCTTTTGCCCTGGGATTTTGTGTTGACCGGCGAAGCGAGCGACATGGTCGAATATTTAAAAAATATTTTTACGTTTCAGCTGTTCGCCGATCTGATCGTATTTGCAGGAGTCGGCTGGCTTCTGTTGTACAAAACGGGCCATATCGTCAAAGTCTTTCATTGGAAAGAACGCGTTGCGCTTGCTACGGTCGCCGTCGCGTTGGTGCTGGTGGCCTATTCGGACAAGCCGCTGCCGGTCAAGAGCGCTTTTGGCATCAGCGCGATCAATTACGAT
Organism: Paenibacillus hodogayensis; assembly: GCF_039536325.1. Taxonomy (NCBI): domain Bacteria; kingdom Bacillati; phylum Bacillota; class Bacilli; order Caryophanales; family Paenibacillaceae; genus Paenibacillus; species Paenibacillus hodogayensis. The sequence goes on along the minus strand of NZ_BAAAYO010000010.1, from coordinate 71,790 downwards.
CAGTCCGCCAACGTCGATACGAACGGCTGGCTGCTGGCTACGGTTATGAATCTCGAATATATGAGCATCAGCAAGCTGGAAAACTACGATATCCAAGCGGTTCATGCGATCGTCTCCAAATCCGGGACGCCGGTCGGCGGAGGGGCGGGCCTTACGGAGGAGATCAAGCCGAATATTATTGTCGTCTTGAGCGAATCGCTGTGGGACCCGACTCAATTGAAGGACGTGACGTTCAGCCGCGACCCGATGCCCTTCTACCACTCGTTAATGGAGACGTCTACGAACGGTACGCTGCTTTCGCCGCAGTTCGGCGGAGGGACGGCCAACGTGGAGTTCGAGGTGTTGACCGGCAATTCGATGCGGCTGCTGCCACAGGGGACAATCCCCTACAATCAGCATATTACCCACGAAGTCGACTCGCTGGCGAGCATCTTGGCGCGCCAAGGTTATTATTCCACGGCGATCAGTCCGTTTCACCGCTGGTATTTTAATAGCGACAAGGTTTACGAGAATTTCGGCTTCGCGCAATATATTCCGCTCGAGTTTTTCGATCCGGTCTACGAAGGTCCTTATATCGCCGACAACGAAGTGGCCAAGCTGATTATCAGGCAGACGGGCAAATCCAAGCAGCCCCAATTCGTCTTCGCCAATACGATGGAAAATCATTTTCACTATTACCCGGGCAAATTCGCCGAGAATACGATTCAGGTGGAAGGCGACTTTTCCTCCGATACCCGCGGCATGCTGGAAACGTACGCGCAAGGTGCCCAGGACGCGGACAATATGCTTCGAACGCTGGTTGAACATTACCGGGAACAGAGCGAGCCGACGATGATCGTCTTTTTCGGAGACCATCTGCCTTACTTGGGGGACGACTACAAGGCTTACCGGGACGCGAAATGGATTACGGGCGACAACGATCCGAATTTTCTGGATAAAATGTACCGGACCCCGGTCGTCGTGTGGAACAACTATTTGTCGGAGCCGAAAGAGAAGCTCGATATGAGCCCGGCGTTCCTCGGCCCTTATGTGCTGAATAAAGCCAACATTCCGGGCACGTATTATACGCAATTTTTGAGCGATCTGTATAAGCGCTCGCCGGTTATTCCGCCGAAAAATTATTACGCCCGGATGAAAGTGTCGGAGATGGACATGAAGCAGTACGAGATGCTGCAGTACGACATCTTGTTCGGCGACCGCTACGCCTACGGGGATCTGAAGAACAAAATCGTCAACCCGGACTATTTTCTCGGCCTGGGTCCGATCGAGATCGACCGGGTTACGCCGGATGCGCTCAAGAAAGGGTCGGAGACGGAAATTACCGTGACCGGCCAGAACATTCCGGCGCTCGCCAAGGTGTTCGCCGCGGGCAAGGCGCTGGAGACGAGGAGCAATCCGGAGGGAACGCTGAGCGCCAAAGTGCCGCCGGAAGCGCTCAAGGGCGGGAAAAGCGTCATTCAGGTGAAGGTGCTCGATTCCAAAAATATCGTCGTAGGCCAATCGAACACAGTAACGCTGCAAGTATATAAATAATAGGGACATTCGTTTCGAAGCCGGCTTCCCGTTTGGGAGGCCGGTTTTATTTTCGGGATTTATATTGAAACTTTTTACCGGTGCAAACGTATACACGTATATTCGCGTTTTTCGGCCTAAAGTTACTTTTTTCTAATGCTGAGGGGCTATACGAGGTTTTTTTATTCTTGTAGAATAGAAGATATACACCCAGAACCCCGTAAGCGATAACGATTTTCGCGAACGGCACAGACAAACTTTCCAACGGAACGGCACAACGGATCATAGAGAGGAGCAGGACGAGATGGATGCACTAATTATGGAAGATATGTCCATTTTAAAACAACTGAAAGCCAATTTGGAATCCTGCATTCTGGGGAAAGCCGCTGAAGTCGAATTGCTCTTGACCGCTGCGCTTGCCGGCGGGCACGTTCTGCTCGAAGACGTACCGGGAACCGGCAAAACGGTTCTGATTAAAGCGTTGGCCCGATCCGTGCAGGGTCAGTTCCGCCGCATCCAATGCAACCCCGACCTGCTTCCGACCGATATTACCGGTGTAGCGATATACCATCCGAAGCAGGAGACGTTTCTATTCCGGCCGGGCCCGGTCATGACCCATATTTTGCTGGCCGACGAAATCAACCGGGCCACGACCAAGACGCAGTCGGCGCTGCTCGAGGCGATGGAGGAGCATCACGTCACCGTAGACGGCGACTGTCATCCGCTTCCGACGCCGTTTCTGCTGCTGGCGACGCAAAACCCGATCGACTTCGAGGGCACGTACGTGCTGCCGGAAGCGCAGCTGGACCGGTTCATGCTGAAGTTCAGTCTCGGCTATCCCGATCACGAAACCGAGAAGAAGATGCTTTATGCCCAGGCGGGCGGCCATCCGGTCGAGCGGCTGGAACCGGTTGCAGACGTGAGCCGGATCGCCGATATGCAGCGGCGCGTGCGCGACGTGCACGTCGACGAAGCGGTGGCGGATTACGTCGTCACGGTTACCCGCAAAACCCGCGAGCATTCCTCCGTCTTTCTTGGCGCCAGCCCGCGCGCGACCATCGCGCTGCTTCAGGCCGCCAAGGCGCTTGCCTATTTGCGCGAACGCGATTACGTGATCCCCGACGATATTAAATATTTGGCGCCCTTCGTCCTCGGGCACCGGATGATTCTGCATTCCGAAGCAAGAATAGAAGGTTTGACCATCGATTCGGTATTCCACACCATCTTCCAACAAGTGCGTGTTCCGGTCCGTCTCGAAAAATAACGGGAGGGACACGGAAACGGGGTGAACATAGCGTATGGGCATATTCGCCAAATATTCGGCCCGCTTCTGGGGCATTGCATCATTATTCGCGTTCAGCTTCCTGTTCCTGTTGTTTCAGGGCGGCAAGCTCGCCTTTATGGTTTTTATCATCGTAGCCGTTTTGTGCCTGTATTTGGCTTTAAGCCGCTGGAGCGGCATCTCCAAGACGACGGGCGGACGGACGCTGCTCAATGCCGAGCATGAGGCGGTCGTAGAGGCCGGAACGTCGCTGGCCGTTCAAGTTCAAGTGCAAATTCCCGGCTTCTGGCCCGTGCCGTACGTCTCCGTCAAAGATCGACTTGTCCGCAGGGGCGGGGAAGAGCATGTGTTCGAGACGTTTCTCATTCCGGACTGGAAGAGACGAGGGGAAGTGTCGTACCGGACCCCGCCGCTGCGCAGAGGTTTTTACGAATTCGGGAATACGGATTGTGCAACGGAAGACATATTCGGGCTGTTCCGGCACAGAGGACGGCTCGAGCTGCCGTACACGTTCGGCGTGCTGCCGCAAAAGGTTCACATCCGCGATTGGAAGCAGCTGCACCAGCTGTTCCGCGGCATGCACCACCACTCCGCGACGACCCGTTCGCACCGGGAGACGACGCAGATCAACGGAGTACGCGAGTACATTTACGGAGATCGCTTGTCCCGTATTCACTGGAACGCCACCGCCAAGACCGGCACATGGAAGTCAAAGGAATTCGAGCGGGAATCGCTGCCGAAGACGGTTATTTTGCTCGATCGCAATATGCGCTCCTACAAAAACAAGGAGCATTTCGAGCTGGCCGTGTCGATTGCGGCTTCGCTCATCGATTACGCAAGCAGTCGCGATCTGGCGCTGGGACTTTTGTCGGTAGGCAAGGATTCGACTTATTTCGAGCCGCGGCTTAGCGCCAGCCATCAGAAGCTGATCGTCAATCATCTGATCGATGTGGAGCCCGACGGGCCGTATGCGCTGCTTGACGTGCTGAAGGACCGTTCACGCCTCTTTATGCCAGGCGTCTTCTTCACCGTCATCTCGCCCCAGCACGGGGAAGCGATGGCTCCGGCGCTTGGCTGGATCGAGCAGCGGCAGATGAACCCTTGTCACATCTGGGTGTGCAGCGACGTTCCCGCTGCCGAGCAGGATCGCTGGAAGCTGCACATGAAAGCTACGGGAACTATGGGCTATGCGATTGCCTCGCTTGACGATTTGGCGCTTTCGTTAGGAGGGCGATCATAAGATGAAGGAGCGTTTGTGGAGACGTTGGCTGCTGCAAGATTGGCCCGAACAGCTGACCGCGATTTTTACCGGCCTGTTCTTGCTACAGTTCGTGCAGTGGATTGCAAAGGAAGATCAGGTGTGGCTGGCGGAGACGGTAACGATCGTCAAGCTCACGCTGCTCGTCGTCTTCGTCGTGGAGCTTTTCCCCCGGCTGCATTGGGTCTGGAGACGGCTTCTGCAGGCCGCGGGCGTGCTGTTTGTGCTAGGGGCGATGCTGGATTATGCGCCGGTCGGTCGTTCCTTCCATTCGATTCGCGAATGGGGCGCTTTTTGGAATGATGTCGGAGGGCTGTTTCGCGACAATTTTATACAGCTCGCACCGTTTGTCTGGTTTTCCTTGACGGCTTGGCTGGTATCGCTTTTCGCCTTGTGGGCGATGAAGGTCAAATGGCGGATTATGGTCATTTTGGTCGTATCGGTAGGGGCGCTCGCCTTCCGCGATTCGTTCAGCTTTGTCGTCTTGTGGCTGCAGGTGGCGATGCTGATTTTCTGCGGGCTGTTCCTGCTCGTTATCCGCCATTTCGCCGGGCTGAAGAAACGAAACCCGGTCGGCTGGTCGAATTTATCCGACTACCCGTTGAACATTTCTTTGCCGATCGTGTTTCTGGTGTCGCTTGTCGTCTTTCTCGGGACGCTCGCTCCCGACGTAAGAGCGCTCGTTACCGATCCGTATACGTTGTGGAAAAATATCCGCGGCGAACAAATAACGTTTTTCAATAAAGGCTTCGGCACGACCTCCGTGCTGAGCGGCGACTCCTCGTCCGGTTACAGCCGGAACGACTCGTCGCTCGGCGGCGAATTCTCGTTCGACTATACCCCGGTCATGTCGGTCTCTACCTCGCACCGCAGTTATTGGAGGGGCGAGACGCGGTCGCTCTACACGGGCAAAGGCTGGATTATGAGCGACGTGGAGAGAAAGACGCCGCTGGTCGGGGTTGCCGCCGACACGCCGCTGCCGCAGGACCCTCGTCTTGCTCCGTCTTTGGGCAAGACGGTCGAGGTGACGCAGACGGTCACGGTGCTTGGCGAGACGGTTCCGGATTACCCGGTATTGTTCGGCGCGTATCCGGTCAGCAAGGTGCAGAGCATCTCGATCGGCGGAGCGGCCGCAAGCCTGGCCCCGCTGCAATGGTCGTCCCGGCTCGGCGAGCTGCGGTGGACGGGAACCGGACGTCAGGCTTATCCGCAATCGTACACGCTTACCTCCGAAGTGCCGGTCGTGGATGAGGCGGAGCTGCGCAAAGTGCCGTCGGAGCTGCCGACGCGCGCGGGACTGGAAGATTATTTGTTCCTTCCCGAGACGCTTCCGAATCGCGTCAAGGAGCTTGCCGTACAGGTGACGGCTTCCGGCACGAATATGTACGACAAGGTGAAGCTGCTGGAGCGTTATATGAGCACCACGTTTTCGTATACGAATACGCCGGATTTGAGCAAGGGTAAAAGCCGCGACTTCGTCGACCGCTTCTTGTTCGAGATCAAAGAAGGCTATTGCGACTACTATTCGACGTCGATGGCCGTTATGGCGCGCTCGCTTGGCATCCCCGCCCGCTGGGTGAAGGGCTATACGCCGGGAGCAAGCGCGATGATGGAAGAAATGATGAATTTCCCCGAAGAGATGCTCAACCCGGACGGCTCTGGAGACTACACCGTGCGCAATTCCGACGCGCATTCGTGGGTGGAAATTTACTTCCCCGGCTACGGCTGGATTCCGTTCGAGCCGACCGCCGGCTTTGCGCTGCCGACGTTCGTTCCTCAAGAGGAATTGAATGTGGAGCCGCTGCCTGCGACGACCGACGAGTCGACCGTGCCTGCAGAGGATACGGGCGTAGCGGTACCGAAAGCCGTAGGATGGGGAGCGGGGGCGGTTGCCGCCGCCATCGCTGGCATGTTCCTTTGGGTGAACCGCCGCAGCCTTCGCGGACTGCGTATGCTCGTTCCGGTCGGCCGGCAACTCGATGCCAACCAGAAGGCGGTGCTCGAATTCGAGCGGCTGCTGCGCTTTGCCAAGCGCAAAGGCTATGCTCGCTCGGAGCACGAGACTGCGCGCGAGACCGCCCAGCGCTGGATGAGCAAGGACAAGTGGCTGCAAAAGGATCTCGAATCGCTGCTGTTCTTGTTCGAGAAGGCCAAATACAGCGACGCGCGCATTACCGAAGACGAATTGTCGTCGATCGCGCGCACCGTCAGCAAGCTGCGTGAAGAGATGTAACGTCTCGGGTTGCAATGTAATGATGACGGAAGAGACGTTTTCAGGCCCGTTCGGACGGGTTTGGAAGCGTCTCTGGTCGTTGTATGAAAGCAGGATCACGGCTATACGATATAGAGGAGGAATGGCGATGACGTATGATTTTAACAGAGACTGGTTGATCCGTAAGTTTGAAGAATTGCAAAGGCGGACCCTTCAAGCTTTGCAACAGCTTGATGACGAACAAGTCAATTGGCGCCCCGATCCGGAGAGTCTGAGCATCTCTACCTTAATCAGGCATATCGAAGGAAACCTGAAGGAGAGAATTCTGAAAGGCATTCTTCATGAAGAAATAAGTAGAGATCGCGAAGAAGAACTGAAACAGTCGTTCGTCCCGAAAGCCGAGCTGGAAACCATTGTTCAAACCAGATTTCAGCAGGTCATCGATATTCTCTCTCGCATTACGGATGAGGTACTGGAGCAAAAACAGAAGGTCAGAAGCCACGAAAAAACGAATTTGGACACGCTGCATCAATGCGCGGCACACTATTCGGAACATATGGGACAAATCTTTTACATCGCCAAGCAGCTTCTAAAAGAGAACTACAAGTCCACATCGATCTAGACAAGCGCGAATAAGAAGCGGAGGGAATTGCGCCTTTGGCGGCACAAGCCCTCTGCTTCTCTTTTACCTGATAGGGTTTCCATGACAAGATTATTGCTCGTCTTGTTCTTGTTGTTCTTGATCCGGCGCTTCCGGGAAGTTTTGTTCCTCTACCCGGCTGGATGCATAAGCTTGCTTATTTTCAACAGCCTCAATTGCGATTTTACTTTCCGCCAATTGCTGAAGCTTTGCTATTTGTTGGCCTTTGTTCAACAGGATCGCCTCCATTTCTTCCTTAAGGTATCCAGATTGGAATTAAATCATGCAGCTCTCTGGAAGCCAAACATCCGCATCGGACATTGCGCGGGAAATAATGCGGGCTAATCGCGCTCGACTCGTCCACGCCGCGAAGCGATGGCCTTGGAATCTCTTTTGCAGGGTATGAGCATCTATGGTATAGTTTGTCGTATATATAAGGATGCAAAGGAGCATGAATGGCGTTTGCTGAAAAAATTGATTCCGCAAAAAAACGTCCGCTCGATTTATGAAATCGACGTTCAGGCATTATGGAGCGCAGGGGTTCGGGGCATCATTACAGATCTGGACAACACGCTTGTCGGAGCGAAGCATCCGGAAGCGACGCCGGAGCTGCTCGTCTGGCTGGAAGCGTTGAAAACGATGGGCTTCAAAGTCGTCATCGTCTCCAACAACAACAGGCTGCGCGTGTCCCGGTTCTCCGACCCGCTCTCGATTCCTTACATATTCCGGGCGAAGAAGCCCGGGAACACGGCATTCCGCCGGGCGCTCGGCATCATGGAGCTGGCCCCCGAACAGACAGTCGTCATCGGCGACCAGATGCTGACGGACGTCCTGGGCGGCAATCGTCTCGGCTTGTACACGATCCTGGTTACGCCGATCGCTCCCGCCGACGAAGGCTTTTTTACAAAAGTCAACCGGCGGGTCGAGAAGGCGGCTATTTCCTGGATGAAACGCAAAGGTTTGATGCAAGGGGAGGACTCGCAGCATGACAAACGTTAACGATCTTCGTTGCTCCGGATGCGGCGTGGCGATTCAGACGGAATCGCCCGAGAAGCTGGGCTATGCTCCCGCGGCGGCGTTGAACAAAGATCCGCTGCTGTGCCAGCGCTGCTTCCGGATCAAGAATTACAATGAAATATCCAGCGTCACTCCGAATCAGGACGATTTTCTCAAAATTTTGAGCGGAATCGGCGGCAAGGAAGCGCTTGTCGTCCATATCGTCGACCTGTTCGATTTTGAAGGCAGCCTGATTGCCGGGCTGCATCGGTTTGTGGGGCAAAATCCGGTCCTGCTGGTCGTCAACAAAGTCGATCTGCTGCCAAAGGCGATCAATGTCAACCGCATCCTGAACTGGGTGCAGAAGCAAGCGAAGGATCACGGGGTGCGCACCTCCGAGGTCGTGCTGTGCAGCGCCAAAAAAAATATCGGCTTCGACCGCGTCGTCGAAGCGATCGCCCGCCATCGCGGCAAGAAGGATGTCTATGTGGTCGGCGCGACGAATGTCGGCAAGTCGACGCTCATCAACCGGCTCATTCGCGACTACAGCGATCTGGAGGCGGAATTGACGACGTCGCCTTTTCCGGGCACGACGCTCGATCTCGTGCAAATACCGCTTGACGACGGACGCGACATTATCGACACGCCGGGAATCGTCTACACGCACCGGCTGACCGAGCTGGTCAACAAGCGCGATCTGCAAACCGTGCTGCCGGACAAGCCGATCAAACCGTCGGTGTTTCAATTGAACGAGGAGCAGTCGCTGTTTTTTGGCGCCATGGTCCGGTTCGATTTTGTGCAGGGGGCTCGCCAGTCGTTCACGTGCTACGTGTCCAATGCGATGCCGATTCACCGGACGAAGCTGGAGCGCGCGGACGAGCTGTACGAGGAGCATAAGGGAGTCATGCTCGCGCCGCCTTCCAAGGAAAATCTGGATAACCTCCCGCCGCTCGTCAAGCATTCGTTCCGCATCCGCAAAGGTGCCCAGAGTGACGTGCTGATCTCCGGCCTCGGCTGGATTGCGGTCAACAGCGACGCCGGCGCGCAAATCGTCATCCACGCGCCGAAGGGCGTCAAGGTGGCCGTGCGGGATTCATTGATATGACCGGCAACGCATAACGGGAACGGGGAGAGCAAGCGGTATGAAGCAATGGCAGATGGATACGGGAACGGTCATGCATGGCGTATTCGGCGACCCGATCAAACATTCCAAGTCGCCGGTCATGCACAATCGGGCTTTTCGCGAGCTGGGACTGAACGCGGCTTATGCCGCCTTTCATATTAAGCCGGGGCAGTTGAAGGATGCGGTGGCGGGCATTCGCGCCATGCAGTTTCGCGGGGTGAACGTGACGATTCCGCACAAGCTGGAAGTGATGGATTATTTGGACGATATCCACGAGGACGCCCGGGCGATCGGCGCGGTCAATACGATCGTGAACGATGACGGCAAGCTAACCGGCTTCAACACCGACGGCATCGGCTACGTGCGCTCTTTAAAGGAAGAAGCCGGTTTTGCCGTAGCCGGCAAAAAGGTGCTGATGCTCGGAGCGGGGGGAGCCGCGCGCGGCGTCGCCTATGCGCTGGCCAAGGAAGGGGCTGCGTCGGTTCGCATCGCCAATCGGACCGTATCCAAGGCCGAGGAGCTGGCCGAAGCAATCCGGCCCTTTGCCCCCGCCGAAGGCATGAGCTATGAAGCGATAGCGGACGTGCGGGACGAGATCGATCTGATCGTGCACAACACGGAGGTCGGGATGCACCCGAAAGTGGACGAGGTACTGATCGACACGTCCTGGTTTCACGAAGGGCTGACGGTTAGCGATATTGTATACAACCCGCTCGTCACGCGGCTGCTGCGGGAGGCGGAAGCAAAAGGCGCGAAGACGCACGGAGGCTTGGGCATGTTCGTGTACCAGGGCGCTTACGCCTTCGAATATTGGACCGGTCGCGAGGCGCCCATCGCCGCGATGCGGGAAGCGGTTCTTGAAGCGTTTTGAAGCATAGAGGGAGATTGATCATAACATGTTGACAGGTAAACAAAAACGCTATTTGCGGTCGCAGGCGCATCACCTGAACCCGATTTTCCAAGTCGGCAAAGGCGGCGTCAACGATCATCTGATCCGGCATATCGAGGAAGCGCTGGAAGTGCGCGAGCTGATCAAAGTATCGGTGCTTAACAATTGTTTGGAGGACAGCGACGAAGTCGCGGCGCAATTGTCCGGGCAGTCCGGGGCGGAGCTCGTACAGCGGATCGGCAAGACGGTCGTGCTGTACAAGCAGTCGAAGGAGAACAAGAAGATCGAGCTCCCTTAAAGGGGTGACCGTGATGAAGGTAGGCATTATGGGAGGGACGTTCGACCCGATCCACCAAGGGCACCTGCTGGCGGCGGAGAGGGCGAGGGAGGAAGCGGGACTGGACGAGGTATGGTTTATGCCGACCAATACGCCGCCCCATAAGCCCAACGCCCCCAAGGCGACGGCCGCTCAGCGGCTCGACATGGTGAAGGCGGCGATCGCCCGCGACCCGCATTTCCGCGAGGAAACGACGGAAATTCGCCGGGGAGGCACGTCCTATACGGTAGATACGGTCCGCGAGCTGAAGGAACGGCATCCGGACATCGATTTTTATTACATTATCGGCGCGGATATGGTGCAATATTTGCCCAACTGGACGCGGATCGACGAGCTGGTGAAGATGATTACGTTCGTCGGGCTCGCCCGTCCGGGCTACTCGGCGGACGCGGGGCAGCTTCCTGCCGCCATCCGGGCCAGCGTTCTAACTGTGGCGATGCCGCAAATCGGCATTTCGTCCACGGCGATCCGGGATATGCGCAGGTCCGGCAAGTCGGTCCGGTATTTGGTGCCGGAGCCGGTATTCGCCTATATCGAGGAGAATCGGTTGTATGAATCTTGAGCGGTTGAGAGAAGACACGCAGGCGCAGATGCCTGCATTGCGCTGGCAGCATACGCTGGGCGTCATCGATTCCGCCGTCGAACTGGCGCAGCGTTTCGGAGGCGACGTGCAGAAAGCGGAGCTTGCCGCCTTGCTGCACGATTACTGCAAGTATTGGCCGATAGCCGAGCAGCGGAGCGAATACGCGGCGGCCGGGCTGGACCCGGATCTGCTGCGCTACGATCCGCAGCTGCTGCACGGGCCGTTGGCGGCGGAGATCGTCCGTAGCCGTTACGGCATCGAGGATGCCGAGGTGCTGGATGCGATCCGCTACCATACGTCCGGCCGCGAGAAGATGACCCTTCTCGATAAGATCATCTGTCTGGCCGATTATATCGAGCCGGGCCGGGATTTTCCCGGCGTGCATAATATTCGCGAAAGTGCCGAACATAGCCTGGAGGGTGCTCTGGTGGCCGGGTTCGATTCGACGATACAATTTTTGCTGTCCAAAGGAAAAAAAATATATCCGCAAGCGGTTGTCGCGCGAAATGCGCTGATCGAAGAAAATCGCAGCGGAAAGGGGAATGCAGATGAAACAAACGCCTGAGCAAGTCATGAACGAGGTCGTCAAAGCGATAGAGGACAAGAAGGCGCATAACCTCGTGGTGCTTAATCTGAAAGGAATTTCGCTCGTGGCCGACTATTTCGTCATCTGTCACGGCAATTCGGATACGCAGGTGCAAGCGATCGCCCAGGAGGTGCGCAAGGTGGCCGGGGATTTGGGCATGACGCTGCGCAGCATGGAAGGGTTCGATGCGGCGCGCTGGGTGCTGGTCGATTTGGGCGACGTTATCGTGCACGTGTTCCACCGCGACGAGCGGGAATATTACAACATCGAGCGACTGTGGTCCGATGCGAAAGTGGTTGAGCTCGTATGAAGCCGTTAGAGGACCGCTTGGAATCCGGGACCGTCGTCAGGCTGAAGGTGGCGCGCGAAGTGCCGCCCAACGGCTTCTTTCTGACGAACGGAACTCGCGACGTGCTGCTGCATTACAGCGAAGTGGTCGGCTCGGTCGCGCCCGGTGACGAAGCCGAAGTATTTTTGTTCCACGACACGGAGGACCGCTTGTCGGCGACGATGCGAAAACCGTTGATCCGGCTCGGCGAGGTCGGCTTGCTGGAAGTCGCGGATATTCATCCCCGGTTCGGCTGCTTTCTGGAGATGGGACTCGGGCGTCAGCTTCTGCTGCCAGCCTCCGAGCTGCCGGAGATGAAGGAGCTGCATCCGAAGCCGGGCGACCGCGTTTACGTGCTGCTGAACCATGACCGGCAAGGCAGGATGACCGCCAAGCTGGCCGGGGAGAGGGAACTGTCCGCCTTATCTTTTCGGGCTCCCGAATCGTGGAAAAATACCGCAACGGAAGCGATCGTATACAAGCCTTTGCAAATGGGCACCTTCGTCGTATGCGAAGGAGGCGTGCTCGGCTTTGGGGCGATCGGCATGATTCACGAGAAGGAGCGTACGCGCCCCCTCCGCTTAGGCGAGCGGGTCAGCGTGCGTGTCGTCTTCGTCCGGGAGGACGGCCGCGTCAACCTGTCGATGCGGCAGCCGAAGCAAGTCGGCCGGATGGAGGATGCGGATCGCATCCTGTCTTTGCTCAAGGAGCGCCCGAACGGAGCCATGCCGTATTCCGACGAAACGCCGGCGGATGTGATCGCCTCCAAGTTCGGCATCAGCAAAGCGGCCTTCAAACGGGCGCTCGGCAAATTGATGAAGGACGGGTTGATCGTTCAGCAAGGCAGTTGGACGCATCTGAAAGAGCGGCAGGACCAAAGCGCCGAGTAACCCGGCAAGGGCCGTTCCCGGGAGGACGGCCGGATCGAAAGCGGGGAGAGGGGATGCCCGCTCCGTTTGACAGGGGGAGTTCATACTAATGCGCTATGGTCAATTCGCATACATTTACGACAGACTGATGGAGGATATGCCGTATCCCCAGTGGCTGCGCTTCATCCGTCAATGCTGGGAGGAATTCGGCAAGCCGGCATCGATCGTCGATCTGGGCTGCGGCACCGGCAATTTGTCCATCCCTTTGGCCCAATCCGGCCTTCGGGTATACGGGATCGACTTATCCGATGATATGCTCGCGGTCGCCCAGGACAAAACGGAACGGCAGCAGAGAACGTTTCCGTTTGCGCAGGGCGGTTCGGTAACCTGGCTCCAGCAGGATATGACGGAATGGGAACTGGCCGAGCCGGTCGACTCGGTTATTTCCTGCTGCGACTGCATCAACTATTTGACCGAGGAAGACGATCTTCGCGACGCTTTCCGGCAAACGTTCGCCGGATTGAAGGATGGCGGGGTATTCATATTCGATGTTCATACCGAAGGACAGCTGCGGTCTTACGCCGAGATGCAGCCTTTCACGCTGCGCGACGACGACGTCTCGTATATTTGGACAAGCGAGCTGGACGAGGAACGCTGCGAGATCGAGCACGACCTGGCTATATTCATCCGCGAATCGGAATGGCTGGCGGCGGATGCGCCAGAACGGAAAGCTGCGGAAGCGGATGATTCCCGCTATGTGCGTATCGACGAACGGCACGTGCAGCGCGCTTACCCGCTGGACCGCATCGCTCATTGGCTGAAGGAGGCCGGGTTTGCGGAAATTCGATCGTATGCCGATTTTACGCACAAAACGCCGACGCCCGAGACGGAGCGCGCTTTTTTCGTATGCGTGAAAAAGGGATAGCGAGCCGGGGAAGATTCGAAAGAAAACGAAACAAAGGCAAGGGCGGGGGTTGAGATCGACAGGAAGGCTGAAGCCATACTGAGCCGCGCCGCGCAATACGCCCGCTCCGTCCATGAAGGGGATTCGTCCGGACACGACTGGCCGCATATCGACCGGGTTGTCCGGATGACCCGGCGGTTGGCTGCGTCCGAAGGCGCCGATCCGTTCGTTTGCGAATTGGCCGCGCTTCTGCACGATGTGGCGGACGAGAAGCTGAACGCATCCAAGGAAAGCGGAATGGACCTTGTGAAGAATTGGCTGAATGGAGAGCGGATCGACACGGAGGCCCGGGATCATGTGCTGGACATTATCGCGACCTTGTCGTTCGGCACTGGCACCGGGCCGATGCGAACGCGGGAAGGCAGCGTCGTCCGGGACGCCGACAGACTCGATGCGATCGGGGCGATCGGCATTGCCCGCACGTTTGCTTACGCGGGGTGGAAAGGACATCCGCTGCATGAACCGCAGCTGCCGCCGCGCGAAACAATGACGAAGGAGCAGTATCGCAACGGGCGGTCTACAGCGATCAATCATTTTCAGGAAAAGCTTCTGAGGTTGCGCGACCTGCTGGAAACGGAGTCGGCCCGGACGATCGCGGCGGAGCGTCATCGGTTTATGGAAGGTTATCTGGAACAGTTTCATAAGGAGTGGAACGGGGAATGCTAGTAACTGTATGAGCTACGACGGCAGTTCCCCGAATTCCTTCTTTTTAACCTATATCAAAATTAGATCGATATCATGCAAAACAAGTTGTATTATATATGATTCATTTCGCTTATACTGGACTTAAGCTATATGCTAGTGGTATGCCTTCGGCGCGAAGACACGACTCTTTGCCCGGAAGGGATTAGGAGGTTATACGTCAATGACGACTGGGGAGAGGAATATGGAGAAGCTGTGGAGAACTTACTACGGCCCCAATCTCGGATACGTGCAAGAACAATATGAACGCTATGCGGCCGATCCTGAATCCGTGGACGCTTCGTTCCGCGATTTGTTCGTACGGTGGGGAGCGCCGCCTGCCATAGATGCGGCACCGTACCAAGAGTCTTACGCCGCTCAGACGGCAACAGGCAGCGGCAAGGTCGATCCGGAGCTTGTCCGGAAGGCGGTCGCGGCCGGAAAGCTGGTTTGGAATATTCGCACATATGGCCACCTGGCTGCCGATATCGATCCGCTTCGGCTCAGCGCCGCGGCCAATACGAGGCTGCTGGAGCCTGAAACATATGGTTTGAACAAGGAAGATTTGCAAACGCTGCCTGCCTCGCTGATCTGGGAAAATGCACCGGACTCGGTCGTTACCGGCCAGGATGCGATCGAGCGGCTTCGTCAGGCTTATACGCAAACGACCGCCTACGAATTCAGCCATGTGCATGAAGAACGCGAGCGCGATTGGCTGAACAAGCGGGTGGAGCAGGGCATTCCCGCTGCGGAAGCGCTCAATGCGAAGGAACGCGAGGAGCTGCTGACCCGACTTCTTCAGACGGAGCAGTTCGAAGCTTTCCTTCATCGCACGTTTGTCGGTCAGAAGCGGTTTTCGGTCGAAGGCAACGATTCGCTCGTGCCGATGCTGGACGAAATCGTCCGTTCGGTAGCCCGGGAAGGCGGCAAGCATATCCTGATGGGAATGGCCCATCGGGGACGTTTAAATGTGCTCGCACACGTGCTCGGCAAGCCTTACAGCAAAATTTTCGCCGAATTCCATCATTCGCCGAACCGCGATCTCGTTCCGTCGGAAGGATCGATCGGCATCAACTACGGCTGGACGGGCGACGTCAAGTACCATCTCGGCGCAAACCGCTCCGTCGAAGAAAGCGAAGGCAAACAAATCCGTCTGACCTTGGCCAATAACCCGAGCCACTTGGAGTACGTCAATCCGGTTGTGGAGGGTTTTGCGCGCGCAGCCCAGGAAGACCGCAACAGCCGGGGCAACCCCGTTCAGGACGAAAGTCTGGCTGCCGCTGTCATCATGCACGGCGACGCGGCTTTTGCCGGGGAAGGCATTGTGGCCGAGACGTTGAACTTTAACCGTCTGCCGGGCTACCGCAACGGCGGCACGATTCATATTATCGTCAACAACCGCATCGGTTTCACAACCGAAAGCGAAGATTCCCGCTCGACCTATTACGCCAGCGATTTGGCCAAAGGCTATGAAATTCCGATCGTGCACGTGAACGCGGACGATCCGGAAGCTTGCCTCCTGGCGATCCGCATGGCTTGCGAGTTCCGGGAACGGTTCAAGAAAGGCTTCCTGATCGATCTTATTGGCTACCGCCGCTACGGCCATAACGAATCCGACGATCCGGAAACGACACAGCCAATCATCTACGAAGCGGTTCGCAATCATCCGACGGCGGCAACGCTGTATGCCGACAAGCTTGTAGCGGACGGAACGCTTACCGCGGAACGCGTGGAGGCGATTCGTCGCGAAACGCTGGCTAACTTGCAAGCGGCTTACGAAGAAATGCTGGCCAGCGGAGAGCGGGACGGTACGGCCAAGCCGAACGCCCTGCCGACCGAGCTGGACACGACAAGCTCGATTACGCCGGTAACGGTCGATCAGCTGCGCGGCATCAACGAGGAGCTGCTCAAGCGTCCGGAAGGCTTCCGCACGTATCCGAAGCTGCAGCGCATTCTGGAACGGCGGGCGAAGGCTCTTGACGACGGTGAGAAGGTCGACTGGGCGCTGGCCGAAACGCTTGCGTTCGCGACGATCTTGGCCGATGGCAAACCGATCCGCGTAAGCGGCCAGGATTCCCAGCGCGGCACGTTCGCGCACCGCAATCTCGTGCTGCACGATACGGCCACGGGAGAGCTGTTCTGCCCGCTGCACGCCTTGCCGCAAGCGAAAGCATCGTTCGCGATCCATAACAGTCCGCTGTCGGAAGCGTCCGTGCTTGGCTTCGAATACGGGTATAACGTATTCGCCCCGGAGACGTTCGTCATCTGGGAAGCCCAATACGGCGATTTCGCGAATGCCGGACAAGTCATTATCGACCAATTTTTGGCGGCGGGCCGGGGCAAATGGCGGCAAAAGTCCAGCTTGACCATGCTGCTGCCGCACGGCTACGAAGGACAGGGGCCGGAGCATTCCAGCGCCCGTCTGGAACGGTATTTGCAGCTTGCCGGTGAAGACAACTGGACGGTTGTCAATATGACCCGCGCGTCGCAATATTTCCACCTGCTGCGCCAACAGGCGGCATCGACACAAACGGAGGAAGCCCGTCCGCTGATCGTCATGGCTCCGAAGAGCCTGATCCGCAATCCGCGCGTCGCTTCGCCGGGTGAGGAGCTGGCGAACGGCAGCTTCCAGAAAGTGCTGGAGCAGCCCGGACTCGGGCAGCAGCCGGACCAAGTCGAGCGGATCGTGCTGTGCAGCGGCAAAGTCGCGATCGATCTGGAGGAAGCCGTACAGAGCGATGCGAATGCCGATTGGAGCTGGCTGCACATTATTCGCGTCGAGCAGCTTTATCCGTTCCCGGCCGAGGAGATTTCCCGCATTGTCGCGCGCTTCAAGCATTTGCAGGAAATCGTCTGGCTGCAGGAAGAGCCGCGCAATATGGGGGCGTGGAGTTTCATGGAGCCTCGTATTCGCGAGCTGGCGCCGGAAGGCGTAGTCGTCGGCTATGCCGGCAGACGCGAGCGGTCCAGCACCGCCAGCGGTTACCAGAACGTTCATGCGTTCGAGCAGCGCCAATTGCTCGCCAACACGATGGATCGCAGCTTTTTACAAAAAAACCGTCAAGGGGGCGCAGTACATGTCTGACATCAAAGTACCCGAAATGGGAGAATCGATAACCGAAGGCGCAATTGCCAAATGGACGGTCAAAGTAGGAGATACGGTTAACCAGGGCGATATGCTGCTGGAACTGGAAACCGATAAAATCAATCTGGAAGTCAACGCGGATCGTTCCGGCGTCATCGAGGAAATCCGCAAAGTCGAAGGCGACGTCGTGCAAGTGGGCGAAGTCGTCGGCACGATCCGCGAGGGCGCCGCTTCCGCTCAGGCGGAAAGCGCGGCCCCGGCAGCTGCCGAGCCGGCAAAGCCTGCGGCAAGCGAGCCTGCGCCAGCCGCCAAGCCCGCTGCCGCTGCGCCTGCGGCTCCGGCGCCAGTAACCGACGGTGGAGCATTCGTCGCCTCCCCGTCGGCGCGCAAGCTCGCACGCGAGCAAGGCATTGATCTGCAGCGCGTTGCCGCAGTCGACCCGAACGGCCGCATCGGCCTCAGCGATCTGACGACGCCGCGCCAAAGCGCCGCAGCGGCGCCGGAAGCTCCAGCCGCCAAACTGCAAATCGAACCGGCCTCCAACCGTTCCGCAGGAGGCACGGTGCTTGACGATCCGGCGAAGCCGATCGAAGTTATCCGCATGTCCAGACGCCGTCAGACGATCGCCACGCGGCTTGTCGAAGCGCAGCGTACGGCTGCCATGCTGACGACATTCAACGAAGTGGATATGTCGAAAATCCTCGATATCCGCAAGCGCCGCAAGCAGGCGTTCCAGGAGAAGAACGATATCGGCCTCGGCTTCATGTCGTTCTTTACGAAGGCGGTTGTCGGAGCGCTGAAGAAATTCCCGCTGTTGAACGCGGAAATTGACGGCGACCGGATTCTCGCCAAAAAATATTACGATATCGGCATAGCTGTATCGGCCAAGGAAGGGCTTGTCGTACCTGTCGTACGCGATGCCGACCGTCTCGGCTTCGCCGAAATCGAGCGGACGATCGCCGATCTGGCCGGCAAGGCGCGCGCCAACACGCTGCAACTGTCCGATTTGCAGGGCGGCACCTTCTCCATCACGAACGGCGGCGTATTCGGCTCGCTCATGTCCACGCCGATCTTGAACACGCCGCAGGTCGGCATCCTCGGTATGCATAAAATCCAGTGGCGTCCGGTTGCGCTGGACGAGCAGCGGATGGAAAACCGTCCGATGATGTACATCGCACTGTCCTACGATCATCGCATCGTGGACGGCAGCGAAGCCGTGCGTTTCCTTGTTACGGTGAAGGAACTGTTGGAAGATCCGGAATCGCTGCTGCTGAACAGCTAAGACGCGGACAAGCGTCGTCTCCAGCACAATAGAAGACAGCAGGGAGCTCGGGAGAGCTCTCTGCTGTCTTTTTTACGGATAAGAAGTCAGTCCTCAGGCAATCTCCCCGCATCTAGAATCGCCTCCATTTCAGGAAGGTGACTGCGCTGACGCATGAATAAGACGCGAAATATGTCGTAGCCGCTACTCGCAATAACAGTCGTACAGTCGCCTTCCGTTATTTCGACATCTTCGGGACTAGGTGCAGAATCCCCCGAAATCTTAACGGGTTTTGTCGTGGGAACACCTGTGGTATGAATCTAACGAAATAGCTGTCATCAAGGAGCTACCGTGCTCGCTCCTTGATGACAGCTATTTCTCTTTCAGAAGTCTTTCATAGCCTACATTTATAATAATAGTAGTCTATGACAATACAAAGCAAGGAACTATATAAGTTGAACGAAAACACTTTCTGGAAATAGCCAAGTGAAATGGATAAAGGGATCTGTCTTGTAGCGAGTTTTGGCTCTCAACTCTATTCCGCTGAGTCTTTTTTTCAATCCAGGAGTTGAAAACAACATGTCTGAGCAGCAAGGCAGTCCTTTTCGGAATGAAATGGGCTTCCAACATTCGTTCAACTTATACAGTACAAAGTCAGAGCTAATTCTGCGTATTCGGAAAGGTCTGATCTCTTACTGAGCAAGAGATTAGGTCATTTCATAAATACGGGTTAAGGTCTGACTTTGTGATAGAAGGAGTTGAAAGTTTCATGCTTTTGAAAGGTGGTATAGCATGCAGCACAGACTAAGCCAGTTTTAAGCTCTTACACACCCAATGGCCATAGGCCGTAGCATTTTCGATATCGTTTTAGAGCCGCCTCAAGCTATATTTCAAATTAATGGAGGTAATGACAATGAAAAGCAAGAAGTCAAAGCTTTATAAGTCGTCGGCAATCGCGTTACTGCTAGTAGGGCAACTTACAACCTTGTTTCCTAATTTTGGACCTTTAAAATATGGGGTTGCAGACGCTGCAGCGTTCTCGGATGTGGGCTCATCCTCATGGGCTTCCAAATATATTTCAAAGGTTGCTGCGCTAAGAGTTGTTGAAGGCGATGATTTAGGCAACTTCAATCCTAATAGTCCTGTAAGCCATCAGGAAGCAGTCATTATGGCAGTTCGATTCCTAGGTTTTGAAGAGGCTGTTCCTAAACCTGCTGATCTTACTCTCAAAGTCGATTTATGGGCGCAGAACTGGGTTAAGCTTGCTTTTGAAAAAGGACTGATTGTACCAGGTGAAGAGGTAGAACTTACAGGTTCCAACTGGGGGAGTCAATCAGCCAGCCGTGAATGGGTAACAAGGATCGTTATTCGAGCCATGGGCAAATCTCCCGAGTCTACAGCACTCGCCAATAAAGCAGCGCCGTTCAGCGATGCTTCTGATATTTCAGATTGGGCAGTCGGTTATGTGAATACAGCGGCACAGTATAAAGTAGTTGATGGATTTCCCGATCATACATTTAAGCCAAAGCAAACGATCACACGGGCTCAACTGGCGACAGTTTTGAGTAACGCTGAAATACATACTAGCAGCTTGTCCGATCGGATAACTCGAGGGAATATTGCTGAACTGACTGCGACTAGTATTGTAGTACTGAATAGCATAGGAGCAAAAGTTGCATATCAGTTAAGCTCGGACTCTATCGTTTATGGACAGAATGGACTAGCATCGACGATTCAAGTAGGTGAAGCGGTAACAATCGTACATAATGGCAGCCATGCGCTTTTCGTAGAAGCATCAACTGCTGAGGGGGCTGCATCTGCACCATCCACGCCGCCACTTGTTCCAGGATTGGCAGGAGGTAAAGGTGACAAGGGCGACAAGGGCGACAAGGGCGACAAGGGCGATAAAGGTGACAAGGGCGATAAAGGTGATGTAGGAATTGAAGGTTCAAGAGGAGCAGATGGACAATCGGGTGGAATTGGACCACAAGGATCAGAAGGACCACAAGGACCGCAAGGACCGCAAGGACCACAAGGACCAGCCGGAGTAGCAGGACCAGTCGGGCCAGCCGGAGTAACAGGTGCAGCAGGGGTTGGATTAAATGGAGTGCTGGCATTCGATGCGGCAGCAGCATCCGCTTATTCCGCAACACAGGTAGTCACGCATAATGGCAGTACCTATATTACAAATGTTGCAGCACCAACAGGAGTGCCTGGATTATCCGCAGACTATACACTGATAGCTGCAGCAGGTGTTGCTGGGGCAGCCGGAGTAACAGGTGCCACCGGACCACAAGGACCACAAGGACCACAAGGACCAGCCGGAGTAGCAGGGCCAGTCGGCCCAGCAGGTGCAGCAGGTTCCACCGGCCCAGCAGGGCCAGCCGGAGCAACCGGACCAGCAGGGCCAACCGGAGCGACCGGCCCAGCCGGATCAACAGGTGCAGCAGGGGTTGGATTAAATGGAGTGGTGGCATTCGATCCGGCAATAGCTCCCGGTTATTCCGCAGCACAGGTAGTAACGTTTAATGGCAGTACCTATATTACAAATGTTGCACCACCAACAGGAGTGCCTGGAGTATCTCCAGACTATACACTGATAGCTGCAGCCGGAGCAGCAGGCGCAGGTTCGCTTATCCCTTTTGCGTCTGGGGGGCCGATCACTATGACAACCCTCCTAGGTGGATTGACAGGTACGGCAAGCTTGATTGGGTTTGGATCTTCCGCAACAGGAATTAATCTTACGAGTGGCAATATTGATTTGACCGGTACGACAATGGGGCCAGTTATTAATTATGCATTTATAACTCCGCGTGGTGGAAAAATCACATCGATTTCCGCCTTTTTTAGTAACACTACTCCATTAACACTTATGGCAGGAACGTCGGTAACCATGCAGGCTCAATTGTATAAATCAGCGGGTCCTTCAGCCAACAACACATTTGCTGTAGTGCCAGGAGCTGGGGTAACATTAGCGCCGTCTTTAACGGACGCTGTTTCTTTAGGAGATACAATAAGCGGGACTACAACGGGTTTAAGTATACCCGTAGCGGCTGGTGATCGTTATATATTGGTATATTCCATTTCAGCCCAAGGTATGGCTTTTGTAAATTCGGTAACCGGGTATGCAAGCGCAGGAGTTGCCATTGAATAATCGGTAATAGCTCTGGGGAGGGTGCATCCTATGAAGAATAAGTCTTCGGTAAGTTTTGTTATTATGACAGCTGTATTACTCCATCCATTTGCAATGATGAATCAGGTAGAAAGCAGTCCCGGCAATCCAGGTACTCCGAGCACAGTTGTTAGCCAGAACGTTTACTTAGCCCCACAGGTGAAGGAGCCGCAGCTTGAAGTCAATGTTCCGCCAATCCTTATTCCTGTGGCCGGGTTCCCCAAGGATGGATCTGCACCAAGCGCTCCGCTCTTGAAATTGGCCGGGAGCACGGCAGATAGCGTAAGCCTCATATGGACAGCCGCAGCAGATAATATCGGTGTCATTGGTTATGAGGTTTACAAGGGTGCGTCTGTAGTAACAAGTGTGACTTATGGTACACTCGAAACAACAATTACTGGATTAGTGGCGGGTTCCAGCTATAGCTTCACGGTCAGAGCGAAGGATGCGGCCGGGAATGTTTCATTGGCAAGCAATGAGGTGACACTCCGCCTTATCGACGCTGCTTTGCAAATAACACCCCAAGTTTCGATGGGCAGCTTTAACGCCTTTCACACAGCAGCTGTTAAGCAAGATGGAACCGTGTGGGAGTGGGGAGGATACAAGCTGGGAATCGTGGGACTGGATAAACTTATTCACAGTCTACTCCCATCGAAGGTCATAGGCTTGGATTCTATAAGCTCCATTTCCGTTGGCCAGAACCACTCGCTTGCATTGAAGCAGAATGGTACCGTATGGGCGTGGGGAAGTAATGGTGTTGGCCAATTAGGCGACGGTACGGTAGAACCGAAGCTTGTACCGGTACAAGTGCCCGGTCTAAACCATGTAATTGCCATACAAGCAGGGCAACAGCATTCGTTGGCTTTGAAAAGCGACGGGACCGTGTGGGCATGGGGCTTAAACGCATATGGCCAACTAGGCGATGATACTACGGTTGACCGAGTAACACCAGTCCAAGTATCGGGCCTTGACTCCATTGCCTCCATTTCAAGCGGTGCATTCCATAGCCAGGCTGTTCGAAGCGATGGTACTGCATTTGCATGGGGGTCTAATGCATTAGGCCAATTGGGAGATGGAACGGAGGTGAATCGTTCAGCACCCGTGAAGATAGCGGGCTTAAGTGGGATCACCGCCCTATCGAGCGGACTTTATCACAGTATGGCTCTGAAAAATGACGGCACGGTATGGGCCTGGGGATATAATGGGGAAGGCGAGCTGGGCGATGGCACCGTGATCTCGCGCTTACAGGCTGTGCAGCTGGCTGCCTTACCCCCTGTAAAACAAATTTCCGCCGGTGGTCTCCATAGTATGGCTTTGGGAACGGACGGCATCGTTTGGACTTGGGGGTATAATGGATACGGTCAACTCGGTGATGGTACGAAAGCTACAAGGCTGCTCCCTGTTAAAGTGGCAACCGACGTACTTGTGGACTCTTTGTCTGCCGGGTACTTAAGCAGCAGTGCGTTAAGCCGCGAGGGTTCTTATCTCACATGGGGATCCAACGATATGGGGCAACTGGGTAATGGTTCAATTGTTGGTTCTACATTGGTCCCTACAGAGGTTAAAGTCAACTGATAACGCGAATCGTGCCCTATAAGCCATCCACTTGTGGATGGCTTATATGGGGAAGTATGCCCTCCATTTATTTGGGCATGCCGTTGATTTGTTCTTCAAACGCGAGGTTATCGATTTTTCGGAAACGCCCCCTGCCCTGCGCGCTGCAGCGGCTTGACGGTCTCGCCCCTATAGAAGCCGCCTTGAAGCTGGGTGTGCTCATAGGGCAAATGCGGATTAGCGAGCCTCCACAACATGCGCTCCGCTCCGCGCACCCCGGTTTCCTTAATAAGGAGAAACGGTCTTGACAGCTGCGGCACAAAATCGCTTTTGTCGTGTTCCAGCGAAATCAGCGAGCAATTATCGGGGATGTGCAGCCCGTTTGCGTCACACGCCAAATAAATCCAGGGCAGTCGGCTGCCCAGCGCGCTCAGGATCGCCGTAGGTTTCCGTCGTTGAAGCCGTTCCGTGACGATGTTCATCCATTGCTCTTTGTTCGAAATGACGTCTGTGACATGATCGTCGGCATGTACGTCTTCGCCGTTTTCCCTCATCGCTTCCACGAAGGTTTTCCAGCGCAGCAAATGACCGCGCGCTTCTTTTTCCCCGATAAACAGCACATTGGTATGCCCCATCTCCAGAAAATAGCGCACCGACTGATAGATCGCCGTTTCGACATCCCAGATCACACTGTCTGCGTCCACTGCCGGAGGAGCGTAGTTCAATATAATGCGAGGGATGGCCAGCGACAGCAGCTTGCTTTCCAGCCCCGGCGCGGTAAGCGGTGGAATGAAAATGCCGTCGGCGTACTTGATGTTGTGCTTGTCCACCCATTCCTCGAACGCACCGTCTTTGTCGAACGTTTCGGGAGCAATGACCGTCTCAATGGAATGGCCGAATTCCGACAGCTTCTCCTGCAAGCCGACAAGCAGCATCTGGTTTAAGGCGGAGCCGCTGTTCGTTCGCGCAATGATGAGCATAAAGCGGTGTTTGACTTCCGGGAATAACTGAATCCTCTCCACATTAAGGCTTCGTTTTTGTTCTTTCGTACGGTAGCCCAGTTGTCTCGCCATCTGGTTGACCGCATACCTCGTTTCTTCGGACATGCCGGGAAGACCGCGGAGCGCTTTCGACACCGTATGTATGGAAAGCCCTAGACGATAGGACAAATCATGCAAGGTTACTTTGGGTTTTGGCATGACGGTACAAGCTCCTTTACGAGTTCAATAAGGATCTGAATTCATTGTAACAAAAAATGAAACAAAAATGGAGCTATTTATAAAAACGTTGATATAGGATTTAAGTAGAATGGGAGCCCGAGGAAGGATCTTATGAGATGGTGATTCTAGATAGTCTTGTTTAATCGGTGAATTTGTAATTTGAGTAGAAAATGAAATCAAAATGAAACTAGAAATATAACTTAATTCCTTTTATTCTACGAGTGTATTCATTCGCATGACGAAGAAAAGGAGAGTACGGATTCATGCACGATTTCAGTTCGTTAACGTACTACAAGCCCGCGCAGAAGCAAGCTTTCCCGGAGACCGTAAAAGCGGACCTTTGTATTTACGGCGGAACATCCGCCGGTATTGCCGCTGCGGTACAGGCGAGCCGAATGGGGCTCAAGGTGGTCATTGTCGAGTTTGGCAGCCATCTGGGAGGGTTGACAACCGGTGGGCTGGGCGCAACCGATATCGGGCACAAGGGGGCGATCGGAGGCATTGCCCGCGAGTTTTACCTCGCACTGGGCAAACACTACGGAACGACAGAAGGAGACGGCACGCAGTGGACGTTTGAACCGAGCGTTGCCAAAGCGATTTTCATGGAATGGCTGGAGAGGGAGCAAATCCAGGTATATATGGAGCAGCACCTCGACAAAGTGATCAAGCGCAACGGAAACATTGCGGAGATCGCGATGGAGAACGGGAATACATTTGCGGCAAGCATGTTTATCGACGCCACCTACGAAGGAGATTTGATGGCGCAGGCAGGCGTTTCGTACCATGTCGGCCGGGAATCCAACAACACGTATAAGGAAGTGTTGAACGGCATTCATTTCGGCGACCGCGAACACGATTTCAAAATTTGGGTAGATCCGTACACAATCGAAGGGAAACCGGACAGCGGATTGCTGGCGGGTGTAAGCGATGCGCCTCTCGGTCGCCAAGGGCAGGGAGACAGCAGTGTGCAAGCGTACAATTTCCGCATTTGTCTAACGAATGTGGAGGCGAACCAAATTCCGTTTCCCGAGCCTCCCGGCTATTGTCCGGATGACTTCACTCTGCTTGCCCGCTATATTCAGGGCGGGATCTGGGATGCGCTGCTGCTGCACATCGCGATGCCGAACGGCAAGAGCGACCTGAACAACAAAGGAGCGGTTTCGACCGATTTTATCGGTCAAAACTACCGTTGGCCGGAAGGAAGCTACGCCGAGCGCGAACACATCTTCCAGGCGCATGTTCGCAACAATGTGGGGATGCTCTATTTCCTTGGCAACGATGAGCGGGTACCGAGGGCGGTTCGCGAAGAAGTGCGCAAATGGGGGCTGCCGGCTGACGAGTTTACGGAGACGGGGCACTGGACGCCGCAGTTGTACATTCGTGAAGCTCGCCGCATGATTGCCGAAACGGTCATGACCGAGCATCATTGCAGAAGATTGAGAACGGTGGACGATTCGATCGGTCTTGCTGCGTACACGATGGACTCCCATAACTGCCGAAGAGTCGTTCTGGATGGACGTTGCATCAATGAAGGGAATGTGGAAGTTCCGGCGGCGGCGCCGTACCCGATATCGTACCGGGCTATTGTACCGAAAGGCGAACAATGCTCCAATCTGCTTGTGCCGGTTTGTTTGTCCGCCTCGCATATTGCATTCGGCTCGATCCGGATGGAGCCGGTCTTTATGATTCTCGGCCAGTCGGCTGCGACGGCAGCGGCTCTTGCGCTTCAGGACGGTCGTTCGGTGCAGGAGGTCGACTACGCCAAGCTGCGGCAAAAACTGCTGGAGGACAATCAGTTTTTGGATTGGCCGAAGTGAAGCGAACGTCCATTACGTTCCAATCGGGAGGGGCTACGATGCGTCGAATGCGTTTTGTCGAAAAAAAGCTTGTTTTTCTGATGATACTCACTCTCCTCTTATCCGCGTTTCAAGTCAAAGGGTACGCGCAGGTGGATGACGACGATACGTTCAGAACGGAGACAGCGCTTGGCGCTGTTTCGGGTGCGGTATACGGTCCTGGCAATGTGGCGCTGGAAGGAGCCAGAGTAGTCGTGCTCGGCACCGGCAAACAGGCGATCACCGATGCGTCCGGCGCATACTCCATATCCGATGTTCCGGCCGGCAATCACACATTGACCGTTAATAAAGTGGGATTTGTGGAGAAAAGCTCGGAACCGTTCGTTGTTGCGGCCAATCAAACGGCCAACGTATCCGTTACGCTGGTCGTTGAAGAACTGCTGAAAAATGGCGGGTTTGAGGCGGTCAACGCGGGTATTGCCGCCAATTGGTCGCCGATCAAGGACGGCTGGGGCAATTTTATGCAGGCCGTCCCGGAAGCGGTCCGGAGCGGGAATTACGGCATGTCGATTTTCACGAGCGCGAGCAACAACCCGTGGGTTATGCAGCCGATTCCGGTATCGGAAGGCGGTTTTTACAAGGTAACGTCCTGGTTCAAAGCGATGAATGTGACCGGCAACGTCGGGCTGAAATTCGAATTTTACAAAGGGCCGCAGAATACGTCCGAGAACTGGGTTTCCGGATATGACGTGAAAGCTTCCGCCGCGCTGAATGACGGGGGATGGCATGAGCTGAGCGAGGAGCTCGAAGTACCGTCCGGAACCAAGTATATGTACGTCTACTTGCGCTTGTTCGGAAAAGGAACGGCCTACTTCGACGATGCATCCGTCGTCCAGACGAAGCGTCCGCCTCAACTCGTATCGGTTCAAACGAATAACGTGTACTACTATCCGGATATGACCGCGGGAACGATTCAAGTCAAGACTTCGCCCGAGGACGGGATAACATCGAATAAAACGGTAGATATCAAGATGGTTGCCGATGAAACGGGAGTCATCGTCTTTGAGGAGAACGGCATCGCTGCGGCTCTGGAGATGCATGTCTCATTCGATCCGACCGTCATGGATATGCAGCAGCCTTATCGGATTGTCGTGACGTTAAGGGAAGATGCCCTGCGAACGATCGGCGAGTTGGAGCGTACGGTTTATCGCTGGGCCCGTCCGACGGCGCTTCCGGCGAATGGCCCGCTATATGTGGACGGTCAACCGTTCTTCCCGGTCATCGGCTATCATGTCGATCCTGCCGATTTTCCGGATCTGCTCGCGATCGGCATCAATACGATTCAAGGCCGCTTCGCCAGCAATGCGGCCCAATTGAAAGCGCAGCTCGATGCGGCCCATGCGAGCGGACTGAAAATGTTGGTGCCCTTGTACACCAACATGAAGGTGAAAGAAAACTTCGAGCAAAATCGGCAATATGTAGCCATGTTTAAAGATCATCCTGCCGTGCTTGCGTGGATGATAATGGATGAACCGAGTCTGCACAAAGTGCCTCAGTGGGAGCTGCTGGAATCTTACAGGCAGGTCCGTGCGATTGATCCCGTGCATCCGACCTACATCACGGATTACGATGCATTCGAGACGGCGGGGCAGGCAACCGACATTTTGACAACCGATGTGTACCCGTACCGAAAAGACTTTATGCAGCCGATCTCGGCGGTAGGCAAAAGCGTGCGACTGGCCAGAGCGGCGGTTGACGATGCCAAGCCGATCTGGACGGTGCTGCAAACGTTCCGCTTGGCAAATACGGTGTACGACTATCTTCCGACGATCGATCAGGTGCGCAATATGGCGTATCAATCCGTCTTGGCGGGAGGTAAAGGACTTGCCTACTACTCCATAACCGATCCCGGATGGAAGCTGCAGCAATCCGAGCTATGGCCGGGACTCGTGCAGTTCAAGAGCGAGCTGGGGCTCATTGGCGAGCTTGTAACACAAGGTGCGAAGATTGACGAGCACATTGGCAATGACGTGCAGTGGGGCATATGGGAGCGCGGGAGCGAGCGCTATGCGGTCGCGATCAATTTGACCAAGCAGAACCAAACGGCCGCTTTGCCGATCGCTGTACCCGGATACGAGATGCAGCTGCTGTATGGCGGTACGCCAAAACAATGGGCGAGCTGGGAGAGCGAGCAGCAGATCGCGCTGACCGCGGAGCAGACGCTTGTATATCGGATCGTTCCGTTTGCGGTAAAGGCGGATGAAGCTTTCGGACAGCTGGAAGCGGCGAAGGGGATGACTCCGCATCCCGATTGGGCGGTCAAAACGGACGCGCTCGCGGGTCTGCTGGCACAATTGCAGCAAGCCTTGCAGCTGGGCGCAGCGAACAAACAGGGGGTGCTGCAGGAAGCGATCGCCTTTCTGAAAGCGTTATCGCAGCTGGTGCAGTGGACAGAGCAGCAGGACGACGTTGTGCTTGGAGGGGAGAAAGCGGAGATGCTCAATGTCCTGCATCAGATCGATGCCCGGATCCAATCCATTGTGCAAGCCGCTCTGCGAATTGATCTGCAGGTTGCGTCCAAACAGGTGGCTGCGGGCGATGCTTTGGGGGTCGGCGTTCAGATCCGCAACGCAACGGACAAAACTTTGCAAAATGTGCATGTGTCCGTGTATGTGTCGCTGCCGGGGATTGCCGGCATGATACCGGTTCACGATGACATCGGCAGTTTGAGCGCTTCGGACAGCTCAGCGTCCCATCTGGCGTTCGATATTCCCGAAGATGCCGTGCCTGGCGACTACCAGGTGACAGCCGTCGTTCAATTCCAGTACGAAGGGGAAACGCTTGCAGCCTCCGCGAAGAGCCCGATTGCGGTACAAGCGCTGCTGAAGGCCGTGCTTGATTCGGATCGGCTGGAACTGCAGCGAACCGGGACGCATTCGTTTGCGCTTGACCTGACGAACCATTCCATGCAGGCGATCGCGGTAGATCTGTCATTTGCGTCGTCTGTAGCCATCGCGGTTTATTTGCCTTCCGTTGTCCTCATGGGAGGCAAGGAAACGAAACGGGTGGAAGGAAGCTTGACGGTTCCGCATACGGTTACGGAAGCGGTCTATCAGCTGGACATTTTGGCGAAGGTTGGCGATACCGTACACGCCTCCGTTCCGCTTCATGTTCACATCGATACGAATCTGGTCTATAACGGGGGCTTTGAGAAGCAAGCCTCCAGCGGCGTAAAAGCAGACGGGTGGTACACCGCAAGTGCAGTCTGGGATCGGACGGTGGCGCATAGCGGTCAAGCTTCGGCGCGGATCGATCCGAAGCCGACCAACAGTTGGAATGTGATCAATACGGCAAACGAGAAAAGCATCCCGGTTGTCCCCGGCAAGCAGTATGTGCTGTCCGGCTGGGTGAAAAACGAATCGACCAGCGGTGCGGTCGAGCTCGGCATCCGGCAAGTGAAGCAGGACGATACGACGCTTGCCTACAATTGGACCAAAACGAAAAACAACAGCGGCTGGACCGAGTACCGATTAACGTTTGTTGCAGCGGAGCAAACAAGGAAAATTCAAGTGTACTTCAAAGCGGATACCAATGTGAACGGACCGGCTTGGCTTGATGATGTGAACGTACACGGTTGAATGGAGCAAATCCGGGTCGGAATCGTCTCCGGCCCGAGACAAAAAGCAGGAGGGGTTCACATGAAACAAACATCCGTATGGATTTCTTCGCTCGTCGTTGCACTATCCTTGGCAGCCTGCTCATCCAATACAGGCGAAAAGGGAGGAGGAAACGCATCTTCGGAATCGCCTGCCACATCGAACAACGCGGGGGGGCCGAAAGAAGTTGCGCTGAAAATTGGGCTTCCCGGGGCGTACGATGTCACCAAGAAAGAGATCATCGACGGGTTTATTGCCAAGCATCCGCATATCAAAGTGGAAGTCAACGATTCGCCGTGGGGGGATTTCGTCTCGAAGGTCGCGACGCAAATTGCCGGCAATACGGCCCCCGATCTATGGTTCCAGGAAAACGCCGTCATTCTTGGCTACGGAAAACGAGGCGTAGCGGAAGACTTGTCTTCCTATATCAAGCGGGATCTGAAGGAAGACGACTACATCTCCGCTTTGTACGCGGCACGCACGCCGGACGGCAAAGTGTACGGCATTCCGCATGGCATCAACCCCGCCGCGCTGGCGTTTAACAAAAAAGTGTTCGGCAACGCCAACGTTCCGCTGCCTACGGACAACTGGACGTTTCAGGATCTGATCGAGACCGCCAAAAAGCTGTCAAAAAAAGACGAGGTTTACGGCTTGATCGGAAATGCCGGCATTACGCAGGGCTGGTTTCCGTTCATTAAGATGGCAGGCGGGCAAGCGCTTGACGAAACGAAGACGAAATCGATGTTTCACGATCCAAAGACGATTGCCGGTTTGAAGGCGATGCAGGACGGTGTAAAGGGAGGCTATATATCAACCCTGGAATTTAACCGCGCGCAGGGGGGCGATCTGCCTGCGCTTGCGAACGGCAAAGGTGCCATGTATATCCTGCAATACAGCAACCAGACCACGATGAACAAAAGCTTCCCCGATGCCGATTGGGATGTCGTGAAAATGCCGAAAAGCGTAGACGGCAAGCGCTATGTTCCGATGGTGACGAATTCTTGGCTCATTTACTCAAAAGCGAAGCCGGAGGCGAAGGAAGCGGCTTGGGCATTTATGAAATATTACTTGAGCGAGGAAGCGCAAACCGTTGTGGCGAACAGCGGCTCGTCCATTCCGGTCAACAAGAAGGCGTTGAAGGAGCTGGAGAAAAACACAAGCAAGCCGTTGAATAAAAAGGCGTTCACCGATGGTATCGCGGAAGCGGGTACGACGCTCGATGAAAATGCCAGCTGGAACGAATGGAGAGGGGTTGCCCAGCCGATTATCGGCGACATATACAGCGGCAATGTTTCCGCTGAAGCGGGTGCGCAGGAAATCGACAAAAAGGTGCAGGCTGTGCTCGACCAGAACAAATAAACCGTTACTGTTCGTTGTTGTCGTAGGTGAAGCGCGCAACCGCTGGAGCGTGCTTCACCTTTCCGTTTTTAATAGAGGAAAGGCGGTGTGCCGATGCAGAAGCAAGGCTATTGGGGATACATCTTTACGCTACCGTTTTTGATTCATGTTGTCGTGTTTGTGGCGTTTCCGATTTTGTTTTCAACGTACTTATCGTTTGCGCAGTGGGATTTGTTTAATCCGATCGAGTGGGTTGGTCTGAGAAACTGGAAAAACCTGCTTTCCGAACATACGTTTTGGATTTCGATCCGCAATGTGTTTTATTTCGCTCTGATTTTTGTCCCTTTGCAAACGATACTCTCCTTGATCGTTGCTCATTTGCTCAACCAAGCCATTCGCGGCAAAACCTTGTTCCGTCTTCTTTATTTTTTGCCTGTCGTTACACCGTGGATGGCTGGGGGGATGCTATGGAACTATTTGTACGGCGAGCAGTACGGGTTGGTCAACTGGGTGTTGAGCTTGGTGAATCTCGGTCCTGTGCAGTGGCTGACAAGCAGACAGTGGTGGATTGTCATCGGCAGTATCGCGTTCGTGCAGGTGTGGAAAGGAATCGGTTCTTCGATGATTCTGCTTCTGGCGGGCATGCAGAACATTTCCAAGGAGATGCATGAGGCGGCCCAGATCGACGGTGCGTCCGGGTTCAAGTATTTCAGCAAAATTGTGCTTCCGCTCGTATCGCCGATGATTTATTTGGTCATGATTCTTTCGACCATCTCGGCGTTTCAGGCGTTCGACGTGTTTCTCGCGATGTGGGGAGCCAATGTGACGATGGTGCCGGAACGAAATTTGGTGCCCAATATGCTCATTTACCGGGATGCCTTTATGCTCTCCAAGATGGGGCCGGCTTCCGCAGCGGCTTGGGCGCTTTTTCTCATTATTTTGACGATTACGCTGTTCCAACGATTATTCGAGAAAAGGTGGGTTCACTATGACTAAGGTGATCGGCAAAGCGATTGTTTACCTGCTGCTTGTTGCGGGAGCGATCGCGATGTTCCTGCCGTTTCTGTGGATGGTCAGCGCATCGCTCAAAACGGCGGGGGCTGTCGCCAAGTTGCCTCCGCAGTGGATACCGAATCCGATTGAATGGGGCAACTACAAAGTCGTATGGGAGAGTGTCAACTTTGCCGGTTACGCGTTCAACAGCACGTTTCTCGTGATCATCGAGTTGATCGGGACGCTCCTGTCGTGTGCCCTGGTTGCCTTCGGCCTGGCGCTGTTCGACTTTCGGTTGAAAAAGCCGCTTTATCTGATGATGCTGGCAACGCTGATGCTGCCGTTTCAGGTGACGCTCATTCCGAGTTATTTCATCTGGAAGTCATTCGGCATGCTGAATACGTACTATCCGTTGATCGTTCCGCACTTTTTGGGAGGGGCATTCGGCATCTTTTTGCTTCATCAATTTATCAAGAGTTTGCCGAAGGAGTTGTACGAGGCTGCGGTGATGGACGGGTACTCGCCACCAGGAATATTTTGGATAATCTATTTGCCGCTATGCAAGCCCGCGCTTGCGGCGTTGTCGGTGTTCACGTTTATGGGCGCCTGGAACAATACGATCGGACCGTTGATTTACTTGCAGGACAAAAAACTGTTCACCTTGCCTTTGGGACTTCTGTATCTCAAAGGAAATAGCGAGGTGGATACGTCGTTATTGATGGCGGGAGCGGTGATCATAACGATTCCGGTCGTCGCTGTTTATTTGGTTGCGCAGAAGCAGTTCGTGCAGGGCATCGCCTCAACCGGTCTGAAAGGATAGGGGGACGGCTGCTCGACAACGGAACTTTGTGCGCGAACGGGAATCGACAGGGAACAGTTGCGCTCCATCATGCGGTGGAGCGCTTATTGTGCGTTGCCGGTCTTTTAATAAATGAGTCTAATGTATGTAATTAGAAAAAAATACAGAAAAATCATGTCTTTTTTATGTCTCTATTTAAAAACTTTTGTCGAATCCGGCGCGCCGCGGACCCGTTTGGGCGGGGGTTCCGTGGGCAAGCCGCATGGCTCAAGGGAAGTTTGACGACTTTATTTTTAGTGAAGTGAGGAAAATTGTCGTATGGTGATATGTTTTGTTGATACCGTTTCTGGGTATTGAATGATATAGCTTGTTTAGTATACAAT
The DNA here is from genome assembly GCF_039536325.1 of Paenibacillus hodogayensis. Taxonomy (NCBI): domain Bacteria; kingdom Bacillati; phylum Bacillota; class Bacilli; order Caryophanales; family Paenibacillaceae; genus Paenibacillus; species Paenibacillus hodogayensis. The sequence continues at coordinate 38,273 of NZ_BAAAYO010000010.1, read as the reverse complement.
TGGGCTCTGAAATGAAAATTAATTTGGAAATTATGGTGAAAATATTCCGGAATTCACTTATAATCAGATTAAAGCTTCATTTCTTGTTAGATATCTTTACAAAAAAATAACATTAGGGTCAAGTTTGCTATCCATCTGCTGCTGCAAGGAGGTGCCCCGCCCATGACGGCGTTAGCTTTTCCGTCCATCGCTTCCCAGGATTTGTATTTATTTAATCACGGCGAGCTGTTCCGCGCCTATCGCACCTTCGGGGCCCACTTGCGGACGGTCGAAGGCGCTGACGGCGTTCAGTTCGTCGTATGGGCGCCCCACGCAAGCGAGGTGCGCGTGGCCGGCAGCTTCAACGAGTGGGACGGCTCCACCCACCCGCTGCGCCGCTGCGGCTTTACGGGCGTCTGGAGCGGCTTCGTTCCCGGCATCGGGGAAGGAACGCTGTACAAGTACGAGCTGATCGACGGTACGGGAGACAAGCGGCTGAAGGCCGATCCGTTCGCCTTTCAGGCCGAGCTGCGGCCTGCGACGTCTTCCGTAGTCGCCAGGCTGGACGGGTACCGCTGGAAGGACGCCGCCTGGATGAAGCGCAAGGCGGAACGCCCGCCATACGAACGTCCGATGCTCATTTACGAGGTGCATCTCGGATCGTGGCGGATGGAGCAGCCCGAGCAATTCCGGACTTATGCGGAATTGGCCGACGAGCTTGTCGAATACGTCGCCGCCGGCGGTTACACCCACATCGAAGTGATGCCATGGGCGGAACATCCGCTCGACAAATCGTGGGGCTACCAGACGACCGGCTATTTCGCCGCCACGAGCCGCTACGGTCCTCCGGCGGGCCTGCAACTGCTCGTGGACCGCTGCCATCGGCGCGGCATCGGCGTGCTGCTCGATTGGGTACCCGGCCACTTCTGCAAGGACGACCACGGCCTGCGGCTGTTCGACGGCTCCCCCTGCTACGAGGATGCCGATCCGCGCAAGGCGGAGAAGCCGCTGTGGGGAACGCTGGCGTTCGACTTCGGCAAGCCGGAGGTGCAAAGCTTTCTCATTTCCAACGCGCTGTTCTGGCTCGAGCTGTTCCATATTGACGGCTTGCGGGTCGATGCGGTCGCCAGCATGATCGATCTGCGGTTCGACAAGCCTCCGGAAATGCACACGACGAACCGCCACGGCGGCTTCGAGAATCTGGATGCGCTGGCTTTTTTGCGCAAGCTGAACGAAACGGTATTCCGTTATTACCCGGACACGCTGATGATCGCCGAAGATTCGTCGGCTTGGCCCGGAGTGACAGCGCCCACTTACCAAGGGGGTCTCGGCTTCAACTACAAATGGAATATGGGCTGGATGAACGATATGCTCCGTTACATGGAGACCGATCCGGAACAGAGACCGGCCCGACATTCCTGGATTACCTTCCCGATGATGTACGCCTACTCCGAAAATTACATCTTGCCTCTCTCTCATGACGAAGTGGTTCATGGCAAACGCTCCCTGCTCAACAAAATGCCCGGCACGTATGAAGAAAAATTCGCGAATTTGCGTTTGTTTTACGGCTACTGGATGTCGTTTCCCGGCAAAAAGCTGCTCTTCATGGGCGGCGAGTTCGGTCAATACGACGAATGGAAAGACGATGAAGGTCTCGACTGGCTGCTGCTCGATTATCCGCTGCATGCGGGCATAAGGCGCTGCGTCGACGATTTGAACCGGCTGTACGCCGCCAAGGCGGTTTTATGGGAACGGGACCACGCTCCCGACGGATTTCGCTGGATCGATCCGGACAATGCGGCGCAGAGCGTCGTATCGTTTGTCCGGCGGGGAAAAGGGAAGGACGCCAGACGCCACCTCGTGGCCGTCTGCAACTTCTCCCGCACCGATTATCCGCAGTTCCGCATTGGGGTGCCGTCCGGCTCTGTTTACAGCGTCATATTCCACAGCGATTCAGCGGAATACGGCGGCAAGGAACGGCAGATGCGGCAAGTGAAGGCCGACCGGCGCAAGCTGCACGGGATGCCCTTCAGCATCGAGCTCCCGCTTCCTCCGTTGTCGTTTATTCTGCTCGAGCCGCTCCGTTCGCGGACGGACGGCAATCGCGGCAAGCAAGCCACCACACCCTGAGAGGAGAATTCGGATATGCGCCGTAACGAATGTGTTGCCATGCTGCTTGCCGGCGGGGAAGGTCGCCGGCTGGGCGTTCTGACGAAAGATTTGGCCAAACCGGCCGTACCGTTTGGAGGGAAATACCGGATTATTGATTTTACGCTCAGCAACTGCGTCAATTCCAGCATTGAAACGGTGGGTGTGCTGACGCAATATCAGCCGCTGGAGCTGAACCGCCATCTCGGAATCGGCAGCCCGTGGGGGCTCGACCGCAAGGAGGGCGGCATGCACGTGCTTCCGCCTTACGTGCGGCAGAAGGGCGGTACATGGTACAAGGGAACGGCCAATGCGATTTATCAAAACCTCGGCTTTATCGAAGGGTATGATCCGGAATACGTGCTGATCATATCCGGCGATCACATATACAAGATGGACTATAACGAGCTGCTCGAAACCCATAAGCGCAATGGGGCCGACGCCACGATCGCGGTCATCTCTGTGCCTTGGGCGGACGCTAGCCGGTTCGGCATCATGAGCGTGGCGGAGGACGGGCGAATCGTGGAATTCGCTGAGAAGCCCAAGCGGCCGAACAGCAACCTGGCTTCGATGGGTGTCTACGTGTTCTCCTGGCCGGCGCTGCGCGATGCGCTGCTGCGCGACGAGGCGAATCCTAGCTCCTCGAACGATTTCGGTAAAGACATTATTCCGGCCTTGCTGCATGGCGGGGCGCGGTTGTACAGCCACCGTTTCAGCGGCTACTGGAAGGACGTCGGCACGATCGAAAGCTTATGGGAAGCGAACATGGACCTGTTGGAGGACGACGCCGCCCTGGATTTGTGCGACCGCTCCTGGCGCATCTATTCGGTAAACCCCAACCGTCCGGCGCAATACGTATCGCCGCAGGCCAGCGTGCAGTGCTCGCTTATCAACGAAGGCTGCGTTGTCGAGGGACGCGTCAACCGGTCTGTCCTGTTCCACGGGGTGAAGGTCGGCGCCGGCAGCCTGATCGAGGAATCGGTCATAATGCCGAACGCCGTCATCGGCCGGGGGGCCAGGGTTGTGAGGGCGATCGTCGGAGAAGGGGCGGTCGTCGGGGAGGGCTGCATGGTCGGCAGCTTCGATTCGGCGGAGATCGCCGTAGTCGGCAGCGGGTCGGTCATCGAGATCGAGCCGACGATAAAGGAGGCGAAGATCGGATGAAGCTGCCGATGATGGGCGTCGTCAACCTGATTCACGAAACCGAGCAGATGGGCCCGCTGACAGACGGACGCTGCCTGGCAACCGTACCTTTCGGCAGCCGTTACCGGCTGATCGATTTCGTATTGTCCTCGATGGTCAACTCGGGCGTGCCGAACGTAGCGGTATTCGCGCATACGAAATACCGGTCGTTGATGGACCATCTCGGGTCCGGCAGCAATTGGGACCTGCACCATAAAAAAGGCGGGCTGTTCGTGCTCCCGCCGGCTATGGAGGACCAGTCCGACTTCGGCAAAGGGGATTTGTACCACTTTTACCGCCACCGCGATTTTTTCGCGCGCAATCAGCAGGAGTACGTGGTCATCACCCGCAGCCATATGGTATGCAACATCGATTTTGCCCGCGTGCTCGCCCAGCATCGCGAACGGAACGCGGACATCACCGTCGTGTGCAAGGAGTGGCCTGGCGCGCAAACCGGCCTCACCCGCAAAGTGCGCATGGATGCCGACGGCCGCGTGCTCGATATGCAGGATCATTACGGCCGGCTGGCGAGCGATATTATCTCGATGGAGATGTATGTGCTGCGCAAGGAGCTGCTGATCGAGCTGGTGGAAACGTCGCTTGCCCAGGGACGGGACCATCTCGTCCGTCACGCGATTTTGCCGCGCCTGAACGAGCTGCATGTGAACGCCTATTTGCACGAAGGGACGCTGGGCGTCGTCAATACGATCCCGGCCTACTACCGCCACAATATGGAACTGCTGAACCCCGACGTATGGAACGAGCTGTTTTTCCGTCCGGGTCCGATCTTCACGAAGGTCAAGGATGAGCCGCCGACGCGGTACCGGCGCGGCTCGGAGACGGTGCATTCGCTGATTGCGAACGGCTGCGAGATCGAGGGGTCCGTCTACGGCAGCATTTTGTTCCGCGGGGTGAAGGTGCGTCCGGGTGCGGTCATCAGCAACTGCATCGTCATGCAGAACGGCATTATCGGAGAGAACAGCTCGTTGGAAAATTGCATCCTCGACAAGGAAGTCGAGGTGCGTCCGGCCAAAGGGCTGAAAGGCTCGACGGATACGCCGTTTGTCGCGATCAAGCGCAACGTGATTTGAAGCCGGATAACCGGGCGAAGGACTGCAGTCCGCTTGCGGCCGCAGCTTCGCCGCTTCCCTTGAGGAAAGCTGTAAGTCCCCATGTGGGACGGGGCAACGAATGCGGAGGAGGATGGAAATGAACGTCTGGTTCGCGGCGTCGGAGGCGGCGCCGCTCGTAAAGACCGGCGGATTGGCCGACGTGGTCGGAGCGCTGCCGAAGTCATTGGCCAAACGCGGCGTGGATGTAACGGTGGTCATGCCCAAATACGGGCAAATCCCCGCCGGAGTGACCGCCGCTACGACCGGGAAGGGCATGTTTCAAGTGTCGCTCGGCTGGCGCAGTCAGTATTGCGGCTTGGAGGAAGTGACGGTCGACGGCGTCAGGTTTCTGCTGATTGACAACGAGTATTATTTCAAACGGGGCAGCTTGTACGGGTACGGGGACGAAGCGGAACGCTTCGCCTTCTTCAGCTTTGCTTTCATGGAGGCGCTTTGCCGCGAGGAACGGCTGCCCGACGTCGTGCATTGCCACGACTGGCAGACTGGACTGATCCCGTTCCTGATGCGCACCCGGTATGCGTATCATCCCGGCTTCGAGCAGATCCGCACCGTGTTTACGATCCATAACCTGATGTACCAGGGCGTATTCTCGCGGGATCTGCTGCAGGATCTGCTCTCGGTCGGCGACGACCTGTTCGGTGAGGACGGGCTGGAGTTTTACGGGGCGGGGAGCTGCATGAAGGCGGGGCTGCGTTACGCGGACAAGCTTACGACGGTAAGCCCGACCTACGCGGGCGAAATTCAGACGGCCGAATACGGCGAGCAGTTGGACGGCGTGCTGCGGCAGCGGGCCGGGGATCTGCTCGGCATCGTCAACGGCATCGACACGGACAGCTACGATCCGATGAACGATGTCAATGTGAAGGTGCCGTACCGCAATTCGCTGGCCAAGAAGCGTCTGAACAAGACGGCGCTGCAGCAGGAGTTGGGGCTGGACGAGGACGGACAAGTGCCGCTTATCGGCATCGTCTCGAGACTCGTCGGGCAAAAAGGGTTCGACCTGATCGGCGAAGCGCTGCCCGCTCTGATGGAGGAGCGGCTTCAACTGGTCGTGCTCGGCTCGGGCGAGCCACGCTTCGAGTCGATGCTGCGCGAAGCCTGCGAGCGCCATCCGGGACGGATAGCCGTATGGTTCGGCTTCAACGAGGGGCTGGCACGGCGCATCTATGCCGCCTCGGACATGTTCCTGATGCCCTCGCGCTTCGAGCCCTGCGGGCTCAGCCAGCTGATCTCGCTGCGCTATCGGACTGTGCCGATCGTACGCGAGACCGGCGGCTTGCGCGATACGGTTCAGCCTTACAACGAATATACCGGGGAAGGCAACGGCTTCAGCTTCGGTCCGGCTTCGGCGCACGATCTGCTGCATACGGTACAGCGCGCGTTGTCTTTTTACGAGGACGAAGACGCCTGGAGACGCATCGTGCTGAACGGCTCCAGGAAGGACTGCGGCTGGGACGCCTCATCCAAGGAATACCATCAATTGTACCGAGAGCTCGCTACGGGATGATTTTGCTACGGAAGGGACTGTGGGCATGGCGCGACATCTGGTCATCGGCAACGGCAAATGCTTGATCAATCTGGACCACCGCTGCTTTATTCGGGATATGTATTACCCTTATGTCGGACAAGTCAACCATACGGGCGGACAAGCTTGCCGCTTCGGCATATGGTGCAACGGGGAGTTCGCCTGGCTGGACGACCCGGAATGGCGCATCGAGCTCGGCTACATCGAGAACTCGCTCGTGACGAACGTCACCGCCCGTCACGAGCGGTTCGGCCTGGAGCTGCAAATGAACGACGGGGTGCATCAGCGCGAATGCATTTACATCAAGCGCATCTTTATCCGCAATTTGACGGGCGATCCGAAGGAGGTCAAGCTGTTTTTTCATCAGGATCTGATGATCGACGGCAACGAGGTAGGCGACACGGCGGCCTACTACCCGGACAATCGGACCGTATTTCATTATAAGAAGAAATATTATTTCATGTTCAACGGCAGCACGAGGCTTGGCGGTATTCACCAGTATACGACGGGCATCAAACGGTTCCATTCCGCCGAAGGGACATGGAGGGACGCCGAGGACGGCGAGCTGATGGGCAACGCCATCGCCCAAGGCTCGGTGGACAGCACGATCAGCCTCCGCGTCGTTTTGCCGCCGCGCGGCGAAGGGACGGCTTACTATTGGATGGCTGTCGGACAGGACCTGGCCGAAGTGAAGCGGCTCGATCAATATGTGCAGGAGAGCCAGCCCGAGAAGCTGCTGAGCCGGATCGTCATTTACTGGAATCACTGGCTGTCGCGGGTGGGGGACCGGTTCGGCGACCTGTCGCCGGCCGTTGTCCGGTTGTTCAAGCACAGCGTGCTGATCGTGCGCACGCAGATCGACGAGCGCGGCGCCATTTTGGCGGCGAACGATACCGATATTTTGCAGTACAACCGCGACCATTACAGCTACATGTGGCCGCGAGACGGGGCGCTGATCGCCGCCGCGATGTCGCTGGCGGGCTATCATGGCACGATTGCGCCGTTTTTCCACTTTTGCAACCGGGTGCTGTCCCCCGAAGGGTATTTGTACCACAAGTACAATCCCGACGGGACGGTCGGCTCGAGCTGGCATCCGTACATCGTCGGCGACGAGCCGCGGCTGCCGATCCAGGAAGACGAGACGGCGCTCGTCCTGTTCGCGCTCTGGAAAGACTACGAGCGCCACGGCGAGATCGAGCTGCCGCAGGCGCTCTACCCGACGCTGGTGCGCAAGGCCGCGTCCTTCCTGTGCAACTATATCGATCCGGAGCTCGGTCTGCCGCTGCCGAGCTACGATCTGTGGGAGGAGCGGTACGGCATCTGGACGTATACCGTCTCCAGCGTGTACGGCGGGCTGATGGCCGCGTCCTTCTTCGCGGATCTGTTCGGCGATTACGAGCGCAGCGACCATTACCGGCTCGTCGCGGAGCAGATGAAGCGGGGGTTGCTGGCCCATCTGTGGGACGAGCAGACGGGACGGTTCGCGAGAGGCCTCGTTCAGCGGGAGCACGGCTGGGAGAAGGATATGACGCTGGAAAGCAGCCTGTTCGGGCTGTTCGAATTCGGCGTATTGCCGGCCAGCGACGAGCGCGTCAGCCGGACGATGAACGCCATCGCCGCCGATCTCGCCGTCCGGACCGACGTCGGAGGCATCGCCCGCTATACGAACGACTACTACTTCCAGCAAAGCGGCGACATCGAGCGCATCCCGGGCAACCCGTGGATCATCTGTACGCTGTGGGTGGCCAATTTCCAGATCGAGACCGCCTTGACGGCGAACGATCTGGAGGCGCCGCGCGCCGCTCTGGAGAAAGTTGCAGGCTGGACGCTGCCCGGCGGGAATTTGCCGGAGCAGCTTCACCCGATCGACGGAACGCCGCTGTCTGTCGCCCCGCTGACGTGGTCGCACGCGACCTACGTTGAGACGGTATGCAAATACGTGCGCAAGCGCGAGCAGCTTGGCGTATAACCCGCAAGAGACGCCCGGAATTGCCCCGCAACGTCGATTATGAGGAAAAATTGGCGAAAGCAGCCCCAAAAGGCTGCTTTTCGTGCGTTTGTACGGTATACTTGTAGTACCGTATGCAGTACCATTGCCGACGGTCCGGCCGTTACACGGAGCGGACCGGAACTGGAAGCGTATCCGCTTCCAATCGCAACGGATATGGGGCGCCGGCTGCAAGACGAAGTTCGAACCGGCAATCACTTCCGCTACCAACGCGGTCGCTCAACTTGAAGTACGTCATGGACGTGTTTTCTTATCATGGAATAGGGGTCGAGAGATGATGAGTGCATTCGCGGATTTTGGCAAAATGGGACGCTACTATTTGGATCAGGATTCTTACGGGGCGGCTGCTTTCTCCTTCTATCAGGCCGTAGCCCAGGACAATACGGACGCAGCTTCCTGGAACGGGCTCATCATGTCGTTCACCCTGATGCGCCGGGAAGACGACGCGCAAACCGCATTGGCCCGCTACGCCCGGCAGGAAGGGCTGCCGTTCGATAAAAATTTGGTCACCTTCGCCATGATGATGTTCCAGCGCAGCCCGCTCGCGCTTGCGGAATGGTTCCGCGCCATGTCGAAGCGGTTCGGGCTCACGAGCGAAGAGCGCGACAATTACGGTCAGCTTGCCGACGAGCTGGACCAAAACTACCGCAAGCTGGAGGAGCAGCAGGGGGAAGCGCTGCTGAAGGCGCAGGGCGTGTTCAGCCTGGAGGAGTTCGCAAGCCGGAAGATGGAGCTGGATCAGCTGTCGCAAGGTACGCTCGACGCCACATTCAGCCGCATTCAGGCCGCTCTGGAGCAGGATACGGATTCGGCGCTTACCGCCGTCCGCCTGCTTTGTCTGATTCCCGATCCGCGCAGCGAGAAGCTGCTACGCCGGGTATGCCGCAACGAGGATCTGAACGGCAAGGTGATTACCCAGGCGCTGCTGACGCTGCGCTGGCTGGGGGTACGCGGCAATATCAAGATCCATAAGATGGGCGAACCTTACGTCATCAATCTGGACAACCCGGAGCCCGAATTGACGATTTCCGTCCCGGCCGCTTACAAGCCGGCGCTGGACCGGATGAAGCTGTGGATCGCCAAGGCGCAGGGCGTCGTCACCGAGGACGAGTACGAGCGCCACGCGTCGACCGACGAGCCGGAGCTGCCGCCGGAGCTGGCGGAGAAGCTGTCCGGCGCGGACATCCCGTCCGTGCTGCAGGAGGTCGTGCATACGCTGATTCGTGCGGCCTACGATCAATATTATCCGTTCGTGCCGACGATCCGCCAAACCCGCCAGTGGAGCAATGCGTTCCTGCTGCTGATGAAGCAGTACTCGGTCGGCGTAGGGGACGGCTGGCCTTACGGCGAGCTGGAGCAAGACGAGGAAGCGAAGCTGCACCGCAACTGGATGTTGAGCGCAAGCCCCGATTTCCAGGCGTCCATCGAAGCGGCCGCCCAGTTCCGGGCGATTTTGCCCAAGCCGGTGCCTCACGAAAGCTGATTCGCGAGCAGGGCCGTTTCACCTCTGATAGAAAGGCTTGTCCGCTGCAAGGCGCAAATTCGCGTGAACGCTCCGGCGTTTGCGACGAACTTGCGCCTTTTTTGCGTTCGACCGCGGGACGCTCTTGAACGAGCGGGCATACCGGCTTCTTGGGCGGTTCCGTTGTCATTTCTCGCTTAAGCGGCTCATCAGTCGCTTCATTTTCGCTTCGGTATCGGAGCCGGGCGAAGGCGTGTAGATGCTGCATCGCAAATCCGATGCGCCCTGTACCTGCAAGGACGTCAAATCGAACAGCATTTTGCCCGCTTTGGAGTGCCGAAACTCGATGCGTACCTCCGGGGCGGAGCTGACGTCGTTGATGTCCCACAGCGAGCGGAATTCCCCGTTGTGCCGGCTGAGCCGGTCAATAAACTCCCCGTACCACGCATCCCCGACATATTTGCCGTAATAATACCGGAACAGCGCCAGGAAGCCGCGGACGAAATGCTCCCAGTTGGCGGCCAGCGCCCGCAGCTCCTTGCGCGTAAACAGCAGCCAGATCAAGTTGCGCTCCTCGGCCGGCACATGGGCGAAATCCATAAATACCGCCGCCGCCGCCCGGTTCCAGCCGACAATGCCGCACTGCCGGTCGGAGATGATCGCCGGACAAAAGCGCAGCTCGTCCACAATAAGCCGGAGCGCGGGGGAAAGCTCTGCTTCCGGCGCTTCGGCCCGCGCCGAAGCGGGCTGCTCCAGGGCGAGCGTAAACAAGTAGCGCCGCTCTTCTTCATTCAACTGCAGCGCGAAGGCGATGCGCTCCAGAACCTGGGCGGACATGCGAATGTCGCGTCCCTGCTCCAGCCACGTATACCACGTAGTGCTGACGCCGGCAATCTGGGCGACCTCCTCACGGCGCAATCCCGGCGTTCGCCGCCGTCCGCCGGCAGGCAGGCCGACCGCCTGGGGGGTCAGCCTGGCGCGGTGGGCGGTCAAAAATTCGGATAGCGCCTGCATGCGCGGATCGTTGTTCATTCTGTGACGGTCGCCTCCCTTGCTTCCTATCATGGATTATACCAGGATAAGCTATAACTTGTAATAGGATAACGGATGTGACATGCTTAGTAAAGTCAGAGGCAACTTCATACGAAAGGGATGGTTCACATGGAACGCGTAGTCATTACCGGAATGGGAGTCATTACCCCGCTCGGACTCGATGTCCCGACATTATGGGCGGCTGTGATTGCCGGCCGCTCGGGTATTACTCCAATCGACACATTCGATATGTCAGCTTATAAAACGAAATTTGCCGGCCTCGTGCGCGATTTCGATCCCGATGCGGCTTTCGGCCGCAAGGAAGCTCGCCGGATGGACCGCTTTACCCAATTTGCCGTCGCGGCGGCCCAACAGGCGCTGGACGATGCCGGCTTGCTCGCCGGAGAAACGGACAAGGAGCGGGTCGGCGTCTATATCGGTTCCGGCATCGGAGGGATCCAGACGACGCTGGACAATTACCGTACGCTGCTGGAACGCGGACCGGGGAGGGTAAGCCCGACGCTCGTGCCGATGATGATCGCCAATATGGCGGCCGCCCAGGTCAGCATCCAGTTCGGGTTGAAAGGGCCCACGCTGGCTCCGGTGACCGCCTGCGCGACCGGCAACAATGCGATCGGCGAAGCGTTCAAGCTGATTCAGCGGGGCGGGGCGGATGCGGTTATAGCCGGAGGCTCCGAGGCGACGATCATCGACTTGTCGCTTGCCGGCTTCGGCAGCGCAGGCGCGATGTCCACCCGAAACGACGAGCCGGAGCGGGCAAGCCGGCCTTTCGACGCCCAGCGCGACGGCTTCGTGGCCGCGGAAGGGGCCGGCGTGCTCGTGCTCGAATCGCTGACGCACGCGCTCCGGCGCGGCGCCCACATTCATGCGGAGATTGTCGGCTACGGCTCCAGCTCGGACGCTTACCATATGGTGGCGACCGATCCCGAAGGGGGCGGGGCTTATCGGGCGATGAAGGAGGCGTTGGCGGACGCCGGTCTGCAGCCGGAGGAGATCGATACGATCAATGCGCACGCCACGTCTACGGAAATCGGCGACCTTTCGGAGACGAAAGCGATCAAAAAGCTGTTCGGCGCCAAAGCGTACGACATTCCGATCAGCGCGACCAAATCGATGACCGGCCATCTGCTGGGCGCAGCCGGCGGCATCGAAGCCGTCGTGCTCGTCAAGACGATTCAAGACGGAATCATTCCGCCGACGATCAATCTGGAGCATCCCGATCCGCAATGCGATCTGGATTATGTGCCGAATGTTGCGCGTAAAGCGGATATTCGCACCGGTCTGTCCAACTCGTTCGGCTTCGGCGGCCATAATGCAGTCATCGTGCTGAGCAGATTCGAGTAAGCGACGCTTTTGCGGACCCAAAGGCTCCCCTCCGTCTTCTCTGCATAGCCGTACTGTGTCTCATGCGATTGCCCTGCCGACGGGACTTCTCCCGGGTTCCCAGCTCGGCGGTTTTTTGATAAAGTAGAAGTCCGGGCCCTTGCACGCCCGTACGGCGCGAATCGATGCCGGCGGCAGCGGGGGCCTTTGCGCTACTGAGCAAGAAACCGAATTAAGGAGCGTTGCAGCCGTGGATTTTTCTATCCAATATTTATCTTTTTTCGTCATTCAAACGGAGGACCAATCGTCCAAATCGTTCAAACATTACCAGACGCTCGACCGCGAATCGTACGAAACGAGCGAAATCAAAAAGTTTCTCGACGGAGAGTTTGCCCGGATCGTCAAGCGCAAAGCCGAAAGACATCCGTCCAACGAGCAGGTGCCGACCAAGCTGGGGCGATTTATCGTGGAGCCGGGCTTCGAGCTGGCGGGCAATCCGAACTATGCGCTGTTCCAGCGAATCCGGTTCGCGGAGAACGGCCAGGAATTTCTGTACGCGAGCGACGAGCTGGTCCGGGCCTATATGGATACGAGCGCCGTTCGCGGAGGCGCGCTGATCGTGGCGGCGGCCAAGCTGAGCCGGTGGTTTGACGATCCGATGCTGTTCGTGATGAAATGCGACTTCGAACCGAAAATCGCCTCCATCGCCGACGAGAAAAGTCTCGTACGCCACGTCGAGATGGCGATTAGCGCCAAGAACATCAAGGCGATCCAATACCCCCATATGCCCGAGGAAGGGATGCTCGAGGAATGGGAGATCAAACTGCACCAGTCGTCTCATGCGCGTTATTTTGAGGATTTCCTCAAATTCGTCTCTTACGAGCCGTCCGTGCCGGAGCTGATCAACGAGCAGGTCATGGGCATGGTGCAGGACTATATCGAGCAAAAATGGCAGGACCAGCCGGCCGAGCACGAGGGTAAGCAGCGCGAGGCCGAGGAGATGGAGCTGTGGGCCGCGAGCGAGCAGCGCGAGCTTCAGCAGAAATGGAGCCACGAGCAGGTGAGCGAGGCGACGATGCGCATCGTCGAGCACCAGCCCGAGGTCGAGTTGAAGTTCAAACTCGACGGCGTATCGGTCAAAGCTCTGCTTTCCGATTACGGCGAATCGGTGCATGTGGCTTCGCTGAACGGCCGGTACGTGCTGCTGATCGAAGGAGACTCGTTTCAGTTCGAGAAAGGGTTCTCCCCGGTCGAGCTGCTGCATCCGGAATCGTTCGAGGACGTGGCGCGCAAGCTGATCGAGAAGCCGGCGCAGCCGCAGCCGGACGTTCCTTACGGGCATGGCGGCGGGGGCGACGACGGCGTGCCGTGGTAGGGCGCTCGTTTACGGCTCCGAAACGGTGTCGGCCGCTTGACTTTGCCGCTATCCAGCATTTATAATGTTAAAAAGTTATATATCGATTACAGGCGTCGATAAGGAACAGTAGTGTATTCTCATTCCGCAGAGAGCTGGCGTACGGGTGCAAGCCGGCAATGAGACAAACGAACTCGCCTTGGAGCCAACGGTATGACCCGGATTTGCGCTATGCGAAAGCGTTCGCTGCGTCCGGCAAACCGGCTCGTCGTCCCCGCGTTAAGGGGTAGAGTGGGCATAGGCCGAAGTACGGTCCGTGCCAACTAGGGTGGTACCACGGGATATACAACCTCTCGTCCCTAGCGATTACGCTAGTGACCTGAGGTTTTTTGGTTTTTAATGGTGACGAAATCGATTGGGGCCAATGGGAGGAAGTGCGAACAATGACGCAGCAGAACGATACACCAAAAGAGACGCAAGGATACAATCCGCTCGCCTCAGAGCCGAAATGGCAGCAATACTGGGATCGCAACAAGACGTTCAAGGTGCTGGAAAACTCCGGCAAGCCGAAGTTTTACGCGCTCGACATGTTCCCGTATCCGTCCGGGGCGGGCCTTCACGTCGGTCACCCCGAAGGCTACACGGCTACGGACATCGTCTCCCGCTACAAGCGGATGAGAGGCTACAACGTGCTCCATCCGATGGGCTGGGACGCGTTCGGCCTGCCGGCCGAGCAGCACGCCCTCGACACGGGCAAGCATCCGCGGGACATTACGTTCACGAACATCGACAATTTCCGTCGGCAGATCAAGTCGCTCGGCTTCTCGTACGATTGGGACCGCGAGCTGAGCACGACCGATCCGGACTATTACAAATGGACGCAATGGATTTTCATCCAACTGTACAAGAAAGGGCTCGCCTATGTGGCCGAAGTTCCGGTAAACTGGTGTCCGGCGCTCGGAACGGTGCTCGCCAACGAGGAAGTCATCGACGGCCTGAGCGAGCGCGGCAACCATCCGGTCATCCGCAAGCCGATGCGCCAATGGGTGCTGAAAATTACCGAATACGCCGAACGGCTGCTCGAGGACCTGGAGGAACTCGACTGGTCGGAAAGCATCAAGGATATGCAGCGCAACTGGATCGGCAAGTCGAAGGGAGCCGAGGTCGTATTTGAGATTGAAGGTCATTCCGGCAGCAGCCTGACCGTCTTCACGACCCGCCCGGATACGCTGTTCGGCGCGACGTATTGCGTGCTGGCGCCGGAGCACGAGCTGGTCGGCGTCATCTCCACTTCGGAGCAGACGGCAGCCGTGAAGGCTTACCAGGAGAAAGCCGCGATGAAAAGCGACCTGGAGCGTACCGATCTCGCGAAGGATAAGACCGGCGTTTTCACCGGCGCCTACGCGATCAATCCGGTCAACGGCACGAAGACGCCGATCTGGATCGCCGACTACGTGCTCGGGGGTTACGGAACCGGGGCGATTATGGCCGTTCCGGGCCACGATCAGCGCGACTGGGAGTTTGCCAAGCAATTCGACTTGCCGATTATCGAGGTCGTGCAGGGCGGCGATGTGACGAAGGAAGCGTACGCCGGCGACGGCGAGCACGTCAATTCCGGCTCGATCGACGGCTTGCGCAACGAGCAGGCGATCGCGGCCATGATCGAATGGCTGCAGCAGAACGGCAAAGGCCAAGGAAAAGTGACCTACCGGCTGCGCGACTGGCTGTTCAGCCGCCAACGCTACTGGGGAGAGCCGATTCCGATTCTCCACCTGGAGGACGGCACGATGAAGCCGGTGCCGGAATCCGAGCTGCCGCTGCTGCTGCCGGAAGTCGACGAGATCCGTCCGTCCGGTACGGGCGAATCGCCGCTCGCCAACGTAACGGAATGGGTCAATACGGTCGACCCGGAAACCGGGAAGCCGGCGAAGCGCGAGACGAACACGATGCCGCAATGGGCGGGCAGCTGCTGGTACTACTTGCGCTTTATCGACCCGCACAACGACGAGGCGCTCTGCTCGCCGGAGCTGCAAAAGGAATGGCTGCCGGTCGATCTGTACATCGGCGGAGCCGAGCATGCGGTGCTTCACTTGCTGTACGCCCGTTTCTGGCACAAGGTGCTGTACGATCTCGGCGTCGTCTCCACGAAGGAGCCGTTCTACAAACTGGTCAACCAGGGCATGATTCTCGGCGAGAACATGGAGAAGATGAGCAAATCGCGCGGCAACGTCGTAAACCCGGACGACATCGTAGGGGAATACGGAGCCGATACGCTGCGTCTGTATGAAATGTTCATGGGGCCGCTGGAAGCGACGAAGCCGTGGAATACGAACGGGGTAGAAGGCGCGTTCCGCTTCCTGAACCGCATCTGGCGCCTGTTCGTGAACGAGGACGGCTCGCTGAACGCCAAGATCGGCGGCGAAGGCAGCGAAGCGTTCAAGCGGACCTGGCACCGCAGCATCAAGAAGGTAACCGAGGACTACGAAGCGCTTCGCTTCAATACGGCGATCAGCCAGATGATGATTTTCGTCAACGAGGCGTACAAAGCCGAAGCGCTCCCGGTCGAGGCGATGAAGCATTTCGTGCAAATGCTGTCCCCGATCGCCCCGCATATCGCCGAGGAGCTGTGGGAGAAGCTCGGACACGGCGAGTCCATCACGTACGCGGCCTGGCCGACGTATGACGAAGCGCTCACGGTCGACGACGAAGTCGAAATCGTCGTGCAGGTGAACGGGAAAATCGCCGACCGGGTCAAAATCGCCAGCGGCACCGACGAGGCGGGCATGCAGGAAATCGCCCTGGCTCTCGACAAGGTGAAGGAGGCGACCGGCGGCAAGACGGTGCGCAAGATCATCGCGGTCAAAGGCAAGCTGGTCAACATCGTCGTCGGTTAACCGCAGGTATAAAAAACGATAAACCGATAAGCAAACAAACAAAAAACGGTCGGCCTCGCCAGGGAACAAGCAGTTCCGTCAGGCGCAGGGCCGGCCGTTTATTCTACAATTTGACCGTAAAATTGCTGCTCGACCTTCTCGACGTCCTCGTCGTATTTGGCATGCGTCGCCTGCAGCAGACGGACGAACGTCGTGTCCAGTTCGCGTTCCATCAGCTCGAGCCCGGCTTCGATAATGCCGCCCGGCACCGCGACCCGCCGGCGCAGCGTCTCCGGCGTAAAGCCGCCTTCGTTCAACAGCTTGCCGGTGCCGAGTACCATATCGGCGGCGAGCCGGGTCGCTTCCTCGCGGGGTAGGCCGGCTACCTCGACGGCGGCGTCGACCAGCTTTTGCACGAAGTAGGCGAGGAAGGCCGGGCCGCAGCTGGAGATGTCGGAAGCGACGCGGGTGAATTGCTCCGACACGCGGACCGGCTTGCCGATCATGCCGACCAGCCACTCGAGAGCCGCCCGGTCCTGATCGCTCATCCGCTCTCCATATATGCACAGCGCCGCGCCGCTCAGCACGCCGTTCGTTATGCTCGGGATCACCTTCGCCACCTTGCAGGGGAGGGACGATTCGAGATGCTTGAGCAGAACGGGGCTCGTGATCGAGATAACCGTCGTGTCGGGCTTGACGCAGGACTTAATCTCATCGATAACGGTTTTGAAAACAAGCGGTCTGACGCACAGGAAGACGGTGGAGCAGGCGGAGGCGACTTGCTTGTTCGAGTCGGCCGCCGTCAGTCCCGGATACTGGGCTGCGAGGCGCTCCACTTTGTCCCGGGAGCGGTTGCTCGCCATTACGGACGAAGGCTGGAGCGCTCCGGAGCGTATGAATGATTCGATGAGCACCGTTCCCATGCTGCCCGTTCCGATAAAACCAATCTTCATGCGGCGATCCCTCCCGGTAAAATAAACGCTTCGCTCTGTATAGTTTGCTCCCCGGTTGCCGGGGAGGCGGGGCCCGGGGTGTTCCCCTAAGCACAGATGCCCGCCATTTCATTGATGTATACGCATCATGCGCACGGATTATGACGCGATGTCCCAAAAAAAGGAGGAGAATAAGAAGATGGAGACGAAATCGGCGGCCCGGTGGACCGCGATCGCCATATGGGGCACGCTGGCCTTGCTGCTGTGGGCGATAGTGCGTCTGGTGCAAGGGAATGTCGCGCATAACGCCGCGGTGACGGTACGCGATGCGGAAATGGCCGCGTTGTTTGCCGGCGGAGGGGAGCAAGGGGGGAAGGCAGGCAAAGGTTCGTCCAAAACAGGACAAACGCCCGTCGCCGGGAGTGCAGCGACTGCCGGGGCCGTTGCCGTGGACGGCGGAAATCCCCCGGTCGCTGAGCCGGCAGCGCCGCAAGCGGCGGGCGGGGCGGAACATTCGCCAGGTTCTGCTGCCGATGCCGGCAGCCCGGGTCCGAAAGAGACGTTCGATAGCCGCGGGCTTATCGATTTGAACCGGGCGACGGCTGCGGAGCTCATCAAGCTGCCGGGCATCGGCCCTTCGAAAGCGCAGGCGATCGTCGACCACCGGGATCGGCAAGGTTCGTTCCGGTCGATCGACGAGCTGAAGAAGGTGAAAGGGATCGGAGCGAAGACGTTCGAAACGTTAAAGCCGCTTATTACGGTCGGTCCCTGACCTGTGAAAAAAAGCTTGCAAACCCAAGGCTCGTCTTTTCAACGGCTGCAAAATATGAGACAATATTGAAGTTACTACATACCGGTAATATATAAAGGAGGAAACCGTTTACCTATGACCGAACAACGCAAGCTTTCCCTGGACACATTGGCCGTCCATGCCGGCCAGGAGATCGACCCGACTACGCTTTCCCGTGCGGTGCCGATTTACCAGACTACCTCTTACGGTTTCCGCGATACGGAACACGCGGCCAATCTGTTTGCGCTCAAGGAGTTCGGCAATATTTATACCCGGCTTATGAACCCGACCTCGGACGTATTCGAGAAACGGATTGCCGCGCTGGAAGGCGGAGTCGGCGCTTTGTCGACCTCTTCCGGACAAGCTGCCATCACGTACTCGATTCTGAATATCGCCGGCGCTGGCGACGAGATCGTCTCGTCCAGCACGCTGTACGGCGGCACGTACAATCTGTTCGCGATTACGCTGAAGAAGCTCGGCATCCATACGAACTTTGTCGATTCGTCGGACCCGGAAAACTTCCGCAAGGCGATCACCCCGAACACGAAGGCGCTGTATGCGGAAACGATCGGCAACCCGAAGGGCGACGTACTCGATATCGAGGCGATCGCGGCGATTGCCCATGAGAACGGCATTCCGCTGATCGTCGACAATACGTTCCCGAGCCCTTACCTGCTCCGTCCGATCGAGCATGGGGCGGATATCGTCGTCCATTCCGCGACGAAGTTCATCGGCGGCCACGGCACGTCGATCGGCGGCGTCATTATCGACGGCGGCAAGTTCGACTGGAAAGCAAGCGGCAAGTTCCCTGGCTTGACCGAACCGGATCCGAGCTACCACGGTGTCGTGTATGCGGATGCGGTCGGACCGATTGCCTATATTATCAAGGCGCGCGTTCAATTGGCCCGCGATATCGGGGCGACGATTTCCCCGTTCAACTCGTTCCTGCTGCTGCAAGGGCTGGAGACGCTGCACCTGCGGATGGAGCGGCACAGCTCCAATGCGCTTGCGGTAGCACGTTTTCTGGAGAAGCATCCGGGCGTGGAATGGGTCAGCTACACCGGGCTGGAAAGCCATCCGTCGTATGCCCTCGGGCAAAAATATTTGCCGAAGGGCCAAGGCGCCATCCTGACGTTCGGCATCAAGGGCGGCCTGGAAGCCGGTCAGAAGGTGATCAACAGCGTCAAGCTGTTCTCCCACCTGGCCAACGTCGGCGATTCCAAATCGCTGATCATCCACCCGGCCAGCACGACGCACAGCCAGCTTGAAGGAGAAGAGCTGCTGTCGACCGGGGTAGAGCCGGGCATGATCCGCCTGTCGGTCGGAACCGAAGGCATCGACGATATTTTGCACGATCTCGATCAAGCGATCCGCGCAAGCCAGCAGTAAGGAAACCCGCCATGAGCAGACGCAAGGACTGGGACACTTACTTCATGGATATCGCCTACATGGCGTCAACCCGCTCGCAGTGTCCGCGCCGACGCGTCGGGGCCGTGCTCGTCCAGGGCAAGAAGCTGCTCGGCTCGGCCTACAACGGGGCGCCGATGGGCGTCCCGGACTGCTCGGAAGCCGGGTGCATGCTCGTCGAGGAGTACGAGGTCAAGCGGGTGGACGGCCGCGACGAAATGGTCAAGAAGCAGCGCTGCATTCGGACGATTCATGCGGAGCAAAATCTGCTGCTGTTCACCGACCGCAGCGACCGCGAAGGCTCGACCGTTTATGTGACCGACCAGCCGTGCTGGACGTGCGCCAATATGCTGGCGAACAGCGGAGTCAACGAAATCGTCTACCATCGGACTTATCCGAAGGATAAGGAAAAGGTGACGGAGATGATGGTGACCCGCGGCATCCGCTTTCGTCAGCTGGCCGACTACGAGCCTCCGGCCGGCATCGACTTGGAAGTAACGAATTGATAATGGGGAGGACGGGCGACGCCATCGCCTCCTCCTGTCATCGAAACATGTGGGGAAGCACCTCCTTTTAACGGAAGGGGTGCTTTTTTTTGCTTGCGAACAAATCGGGATACGCTGAAGCCTCCTTAAACGGACCTAGCCGATCGGGTTGCCGCACGGGAAGGGAGGCTTCGTCATGAAACGGCCGTTAACGTTGTTCGCTTTCGCGTGGGTGCTCGGCATGGCGATCGGCAGCAGGCTTCCATCCGGTATGCTGTCTTGGAAAATCGCCATTCTCGCCGCCGCGCTGGCCGCGATTGCCGCTCTTGTGGCGTTTCCCGGCCGCCGCTGGGCCGGCCTTGCCCTTGTCGCGGTAGCGGCCGCCGCCTATTACCAGGGTTACGACGCCCGCAACGTGCCGACGATTTCCTTGCCCGAAACCGCGGTACAAACGGGCAAGGCAGGGGCGGCGGAATGGGAGGCGCTGCTCGAAGGCACGATTGCAAGCCGGGTCGATGTGGACGGAGACAAGGTCGCGTTTACGCTGCTGACCCGCACCGTCTCCTTCCCGCCGGAGCAGGATGCGGCAAGTGTCCGGGACAAGGTGCAGGTGTCGATTCGGCTGCTGAAGCGGGAAGAGCAGGACCGTGCGCTTGCGTGGGGGCGCGGAGACCAGATCACGTTAACCGGCGCACTGAAGGCTCCGGAGCCTTCCCGCAATTTCGGCGGCTTCGATTACGACGTCTACTTGTACCGCAAGCATACGTTTTGGCTGTTGTCCGCCAAAGGGCTGGATGACGTGCGGGTCGCAGCGTTGTCCGAGAGCGACGGTTCCCGTTTCGGAACAGGCGCTGCCGCCGATCGGGCGATGCGCTTGAACGACGATATCCGTCTGTACCTCGGAAGCGTGTTCGACCGGCTGTTCCCTCCCGGGAGCCCCGATCCGGGTTATTTGAAGAGCCTCGTGCTCGGCTTGACCGACGACATGGACCCGGAGCTGTACCAGCAGTTTTCCCAGCTCGGCCTGACCCATATCCTCGCGATCTCCGGGCTGCACGTTGGCGTGTTTGTAGCAGGCTTCATCTGGGTGCTCCGGCTGTTTCGCCTGACGAAGGAGCGCATCTTGACGATTACGCTCGTCTTCGTGCCCTTGTACGTGGCGCTTGCCGGGGCCTCCCCATCGGCCGTGCGGGCCGGCATTATGGCGATGATCGGGCTGTATGCGGCAAGACGCGGCCTTTGGAAAGATACGTTGAACATTATTGGACTGGCCGCTGTGCTGATGCTGCTGTGGGAGCCGTATTTCCTGTACGACGTCAGCTTCCAGCTGTCGTTTCTCGTTACGCTCGGGCTCATAGTCGGGGTGCCGCGCTTCTCGGCTCTGCTGCCGATCCGCAAGCCGTCCTGGAATTCGCTGCTGTCGGTGACGATCGTCGCCCAGCTTATCTCGTTCCCGGTTACCGTTTATTATTTCAACGGTGTCTCGCTGCTGTCCGCCTTCGCCAATTTCGTGCTCGTCCCGTTCATCAGCTTCATCGTGCTGCCGCTCGGAACGTTGACGCTTTTTGTCGGCGCCATGTCCGTCAGGGCGGGCACGCTTCTGGGCTGGCTTCTGGGCGGCCTCGACGGCGCCACGTTCTGGCTGATCGATAGGGCTGCCACCCACGATCCGCTGCGGCTAATATGGCCGAAGCCTTCCTTGCTGTGGGTCATCCTCTTCTATGCGCTGCTCTGGGCGGCGTATGCGGGCACGATGCGCTGGAGGGAGGGCGGCAAACCGTCTGCAGCCTGGGCCGCCGTGGCGGCGTTCATGCTGTTTTTGTGGTACGGATACAACCCGGGCTTGCTCGACCGGACGGGAAACGTGCAGGTTATCGATGTCGGGCAGGGGGATGCGATTCTGATCCGGTCGCCTCAAGGGCGCCATATGCTGATCGACGGAGGGGGCACCTTGTCGTTCCGCAAGCCGGGAGAGGAATGGAAAGAACGAAAAGACCCGTACGAGGTCGGCCGCAAGCTGCTCGTCCCGCTGCTCAAGCAGCGCGGCGTGCACCGGATCGATGTGCTCGTCTTCAGCCATCAGGATCAGGACCATATCGGCGGCCTCCAGGCCGTTGTCGAGCAAATTCCGGTCCGGACGATCGTCATGAACGGAACGTGGAAAGGCAGCGCTTCGACGCGCAAGCTGTTCGAAACCGCCATGAGCAAGGGCGCCCGGCTGGCAACTGTGCCGCAAGGAGCTTCTTGGCCGCTGGATCGGCATACGACGCTGACGATGCTTTCGGCCGGAGCGGACCGCCCGCTGCGCGTGGCGGAAGACCAGAACGGGGAGTCCGTCGTGCTGCTTATGCAGATGTACAATACGCGCTTTTTGTTCACGGGCGACATGGTGGCGGACAATGAGACAGGCTTGCTGTCCGGCTGGCGCAACAGCACTGCGTCTGCGACCGCGAGCTTGTCGGGTTCGCCGGCAAGCGCACCGGGGACGAGCGGCGGCGGACCTGCGGTCCTGCTGGACGTTATGAAAATCGCCCACCACGGCAGCAAGACGTCGACGACCGCTGAATGGCTGGCGTTCTGGAAGCCGCAGACGGCGGTCATATCCGCCGGCCGCAACAACAGCTACGGCCATCCGAATCCGGGCGTGCTGGAGCGTCTGGAGCAGATCGGCTCCGACATCCGCCGCACCGACAAGGAAGGGGAAGTCGTATTCGAGGTTACCGGGAAGGGCATGTCGGTTCGGACGAAGCTGCCGGGACCCGGTCCCGATTCCTGAGTGCCGCTCTAGTCCGCCGCTGTTTCATTTTGGGGGTAGGCCTCAACTACAGCCCTAGAGCCTTGTTAATAACTTTGGGTGGAGAGGGACTTCATGAATATTTCGGTCCGATAGAGCCGTTATTCCGGCAAGTAGTGAGCCACCCCTCTGGAAAAATGAGCTGCATCTCCGGTTACGAGAGCCACTATGTACAAGCTGAATCGCCTGGAAGAAAAAAGTATAACTTTTCAAGAAGATAGATATGAATTGACAATCCATTCTGTAAACCAGCTGCATACGGTATGCAGCCGGTTTTAATTTTTTGGTCAAATAGGCGATTAGTATTCGAATACCTTTTCAAGCTCGCCGCACCAGCTCGTCCAGCCCCACTTGGCGCCCTCGAGTCCTTGGACAGTCGAGATTCCGGTTCGAATCTATCGACGTCTGTTGGATTCGCTATAGCATCAAACACATCCCGCACACAGTTCCTATCGTTCACAACCTTAAAGACTGAATTGCCTTCATTGCGTCGGATATGATCATTGCAGGGTTTTTCATGCGTGCTTGCATGACTTCATCTCCTTGTTAGATAAGTTTTGCATTTCCTCATGGTACTCATTGATAGGATTTTCTCGTACGCATCACCTCCTTATAGTTTGCGGCTCTTCGGACGTAGCGCCCATGAGGCGAGAGCTAGGATTGCATGACCTAGAGTGCTCCAAATATGATACGCATAAGCCCCGTAGTCCCCCACGAATGCATGGGATGCAACTGCGCCTATCATTCCAAAGAATATGCCTGCATACGCCCATTCTTTAAGCCGAGGAAAGCGCGGCACGAGAATGGCTATCGTCCCAAGTACTTTCCAAATTCCGATAATGGTCAGAAAGTACACCGGATACTTTACTATCTCCACTGTATCGAGCGTCCCCCATTGATGAGTTAGTTCCCCAATTCCTCCGCTTTGTTGCCTAGACACTATTTACTGTCCTATAATCAAAGCACTAATCTTTTTAATTTCATACGAGGGAGTTGGAGTTGATGAGCGCAGTTGCACAGATACGGGATGTCTATTACGCCGTGGCCGATCCGACCCGGCGCGAAATCATTCGACTGCTGGCGGATGCAGATGAATTGCCGCTCCATCGGTTGACTCCGCATTTTGCGATGGGGCGCACCGCTGTTTCCGGGCATTTGATGATTTTGAAGGAAGCAGGCCTTGTGACGGAGCGTAAAGTCGGCCGTGAGACGCGAAACCGTCTTAATCCCGCACCGCTGAAGGAACTTCAGGACTGGTTATCGTACTACGAGAAATTTTGGAAACAAAATATGGTTCGTCTGGATCAGCTTCTTAGAGAGGAACAGGAATGAAGCAAGATCTTTCGCTCGATTTTCAGGACAACGATTTCAAAGAAAGAAGATAAGGACGGAACGGTCCATCTGCATCTTGATCAACCGCTTCAGCGCAGCTAGGATATCGATCCAGTTAACAGAAAATAAATGGATACGAGGAGGATGGAGATGGCCTATATCGTTGATTTCAAAAATGTGTCTACGATTGGTCTAGAGTCTTCACCCGTTGCGAAAGCGCTTGCAGGTTTCGAATTAGGAATAGCCTTGAAGAGCCAGTTCGAGTTCTTCCTTTTTTTGCTTCAGGGTGCGTCTAGCGAATCAAAAACGTGTGCCCGCTTTAATGGGTAAGACCAGGCGGAACCTCTAGGAGCGGCTGCTTCGGACTTCACACCGGAACAGCCGCTCCTGTATTCAATTACTAGTGATGATCGCTTGCAAGCTTATCAACGAAACCATCCTAAAGAGTCATTAATCGAGATTGGACGAGTGGCTCATGAGGTATTGCCAGGGGCAATACTGCGACGCCGCTTCTATTACCGATATTTATTATCATGGAACAAACCGAAGGGCAGTAACGAGTAACGCTACGCCAACGGGACGATAGTTGAATAAGATACCACGACGGCAGCCGGCCAGAATAATCGGCTGCCTTTTCTTAATACTCTTTATTGATACAGTTCGAAAAAGATTGACAATCTAGTTACAATTTGAGACGATATCATAATTTCTCTATGTCAGTTATGAGGTGATCAAATTGGAAGAGTCCATTCAATCAGCTGCTCAACGAATCAATTTAGCTGTGCGTGAAATCATGTTAAATCATGTTAAGTCCTCTTTTAGAGGGTTGATAGTACAAGGTTCAGCTGTTAAAGGTGGTATCATTTCTGGTAGTAGCGATATCGATTACGTGCTTTATGTGGATGAAGCAGGTCTTAACGAATCAGATACATTGCCTATTGAAACCTGCATCAATCTCCATAAAGCATTAAGCGAAATTGACGTTCATCCGTTCCGTTACATTCAATTCAGTGTTATATCTCCAAAAACTAATAAATATTTGCCGCCTATTCCCGGTAGTTTTCACTATTGGCCGGGCAATTGTTGGAGCCGGAAGCGACACGGTAGTATGGCCTGTTGTTTTTCAGTTACTTACTGTAATTCATCAAGATGGCATTCGTATATGGAATCTGAAAAAACAAGAGGCGGTCTCTCTGCTCTCCAATGAATTAGAGGTAGGGGACATGGCGGCAAACTTCCTTTGTTCGGTGCAGTCTTACTACCCACAAGAACAATCACCGGAAAAGGCATTGGGGCTAATTGAAGAGGGTTTCGCATTCTTAAACGCTACAAAAAGATACTGGTTGACACACTGCACAAGACTTTAGTTTCGAGAGGATACTACTAACATATATGCATTGAATTATTACTCACTAGCCCAGCTCAATCGTTACACAACCCAGCCGGTGAAAATGTTCGGCTGCCGTCGTTGCGTTAGCGGACAGGATCGAATAGTAACTTCGCCGAATTCGTAAGGAGAATATGTATAAGAATGAGGTCAAACTTAATGGCGCTTACTAGCTGGCTAAGAGATAAGTACACACTTTACTGCCCTAATTGTAGTAACGAACTAAATTGGTTCGAAACAGCTTATGGCACAGGTATTCGGATCGATTACTTAAGATGTGTCGTCTGTGATATGTTCTTTATAAAAGATGCAGCACTAACCCCAACAGATGCCCCAGGAAAACGTGTTGAGCACTTTAAAAAACAGGGTTGGGACGATGAAGGTTATCAAGGTGTTCCAACAAGTTATTTTTATAAGCCTGGGTGGATAAGTAAAATAGAACGTTTACTTGGGCTTAACTGAAAAGGTCAATCCATTAAACTAACGAATAACAGTAGGTTCAAGTAATTGAGGAGACGAAGAGGGGGAAACCGAAATGAAGACGATCAAGTGCATGATGGACCACCTGTACTGGGCGGACGGACGCATCTTGGACGCGCTCGAGGAGAGTGAGACGAAAAATAAGGACCTTCTGAGGCTAGTTCGGCACGTCGCGGTCGCGGAACGAGTCTGGCTGTCCCGATTGCAGGGCAAGGGCAGCGCGCAATATTCGTTGTGGGAGGAAGCGGAAGACCTGATGGCGATCCGGACGATGTTCGAAGAAAACGCCGAGCAATATCGCGTCTATATCGAAGGGCTCGAGGAATCCGAGTTGGACGAGATGATCGACTATGCGAACCAGAGCGGGGTTCCCTTCCGAACGTCCGTCCGGGACATCCTGTCGCAGGTCCTCTTACATGGGCAATATCACCGGGGACAGATCAACCGGGCACTTCGGAGCGAATCGGCAGAGCCTGTCCAAGTCGATTACATCACGTTCGCGAGGCTCTAACAGGGCCTAATAATCATCCATCAACTGCTTCGTTGCGCTAACGGCTCAATGGATGTGCAGGGAAATTGTAGAAAATAACGAATTTTAAATAGATGATTACCAATTTTAAAAAGGAGAGAGTGCCATTGTTTTTTGTCAATGCCCGTGCCATTGTAGAACGTGAACGTGATGGGAAAACCGAAATTGTAGTGCAAACCCGTAACAAGCCGAATCAACCGAAGCAACTGGAGTTGCCGGGAGGTGGGGTGGAGCAGTTCGAGTCCTTAACAGCTGCGTTGCGTCGCGAGGTAAAGGAAGAAACCGGTCTCGATGTTACTTGGATTGAAGGAGAAGATACACGTATTGATACGGAAGGGATCAATACGGATTATGCTGTCGAATGTATTCGGCCATTTGCCGCGTACCAGACCATTAAAGGAGGCATCGATTCAGTCGGTTATTATTTTATTTGCCGGGCAGAAGGTGATTTGCTCAAAGAAGGTGACCGTACGCAAAACCCTCGCTGGATTCCCATAGACGAACTGGCGGAACGAATACATAACGATCCGGTGCAGTTTATTAACATCGACCTTGCCGCGATCATGTTCTATTTAAAGCACCGTGTAAATGCCCTGCCAGTCATTGAAACAAAATAGCTCTTTCTTGCTATGCTAACAGGTACGATAGTGAGGAGTTCCTACGCAGGAGCTCCTTTTTTCGTTTGTTGAACGTGCAGTTTAGCGCTGTTTCAGCCGCGGCTTCCGGATTTACGTTCACTGGCGCCGGGCGAATTGATCATTCGGTGAGCTGTAGCTGAGTGAGGGAACGGCCATGGCTGTCAAGAAAACAAAAAGAGTATATAAAAAATCCAAGAAAATTTGAATGACAAAACATATCATAGAATGTTCCTTCCATTGACGTGTTTTTGATGTAATGAAAATATTAAAAACCGTAGAACTATTTCTGACGCGGTAGTGGTCCTTCTGTAATGTGAAATGCGAAATGATCGATACATCCAGTCACTCTAGGAGGGCCAGGTTGAGACAAAAACTTTACTGAAGTACGCGACCTCATAATTACGACGGAGAATGTTAGTTCAGTGGCAAATAGGAAAGGAAGTAACGAAGGAGTCCCTGAAAAAAGAGGGCTTTGTCTTGGAAGCATAGGTTTGCCGCAGTAATTAGGAAGCATTAGCTTGCCTAAGCGGCAATCCTATGGGTTAAATATTGGAGTGTTTCTCAACAACAGCCCTACAGTCTTGTTAATGTTTAAAACAAGATGAAACAACCTGCAAATTGTTCGGAATAACTAGTCTTATTTCAACCACAATGCGACTCATCCTCGCGTTGTGGTTTTTTTGGTACGCCCAGGATGGGCGTCATCTTAGGGTGAAAGTCCCGAACGGGGCTGGTGAGCGCCTACCGCAGCCAAGTGCAAGGATATTAGATTTTTACGTATTCTTAACGTAAAAGTCCATCGGATTTAATAAATGACAATCATAATGGCCGTATATCTTACTGAGAGGGGAATTACTTGGAGTGTACAGAGCAATAACATCTACGACAAGACTTATCGCAGCCATTCTAGTAGTGCTTTTAACAGTTTCTGGCCTTGCATCGCCTATGACAGCGTTTGCAGCAGCGCCTGCCGCACTTCCGTCACAAATTGCAATAAGTTTGGCCGGAGGCGCAGAAGCAGGTAAATCGGCGATGAGCTTTAATTGGGTAACCGATCCGACAGTGAATAATTCAGAAATTATTTATGGTACATCACCTGACCTGGTTGGTGGTGTAATAAAAAGCGCAACAATGACTTCTCCAGAGGCCACGGATATTTTTCCAGAGAATAGGCGGACTGGCTTTAAAGCTATCCATTCCTTTAACGTTATTGTTCAGGATCTTACTCCTGAAACAAAGTATTATTATAAAGTTGGCAACGCAAGTAGCGGATATAGCGCTATAGCTAGCTTTACCTCTCCTGTCGATCCTGACGGCAAGAAGCCGTTTTCTTTTGTGATCACCCCTGATACACAGGGGACATCTGTAAGCGCGTTTGACAATACAGCCAAGTTATACGACTATATTAAGGCAAATGAACCGGATGCTGCGTTTCTTCTTCATATGGGTGACGTAGTAGAGGATGGGAATGTTTCCGACCAATGGCAGTATTTCTTTGATGCAGCTCAAAATCTTTTAGATACGCTACCCATCATGGCAACCCCGGGTAACCATGACGGCGCATCCTATGACAGAGATTTTGTACAGTATAAAGCAAGATTTAACCATAAATCTTTACGGAAACCAAGCGGACTGTCTTCAGTTGCTGAAGGAACCGTGTATTCCTTTGAATATGGGGACGCCTTGTTTATTTCTCTTAATTCCTTTGCTTCTTCCGCTGACAACGCTATTCAGTGGCAATTTTTGGCTGATGAGACTTCAACGACCGCTAAGAAATGGAAAATCGTTTACCTTCATGTCCCCCCTTATGACCCAGGTTCAAGTCACTATCAAATCGACAATGTAACGGGTAAAAAACTTACCGATGCAGGCGTAGATTTGGTATTTAATGGTCATGAGCATGCTTATGCTAGAACCACTTTAAAGACAACTTCTACTGCGTCGGGTACAGGAAGCTTTGAAAAAGCAAAACTCGGCGAAGCTCCTACCTATGTCATAGGCGGATCGGTTTACAATTATGGCTACAGTTTGGACCCCAGCCGCGACACATCCTGGAACGATTTCTTTTATGACCTTCGCATCAACAAAGCGGGTTCGGGCGGAGGGGCCATCTATTCGCCAGGTGTGTACAGCAAGGTGGAGGTTACGAGCAATGCGATAATCTATAAAGCGTACTATAAAGCTACTGGCTCTGAGAATCCTTTCCAAGTCATCGATACATTCACCATTACCAAATCAGGGAATAAGATAACCCAGCCGACAGGCGGCGGCAATGCGCCTACCTCCGTAACCTTCTTGTTCGACTCGTTTAAGCAAGAAACAGGCAAGTATATTGCACGCTTTAACTGGGTAACGCCAATAACAACGAAGACAACGCAACTGTATTACGCTAAAAAATCAGACTTTGAAAGCAATGGCGGAAAATTTACAGATGTTGTTGTGGGAACGAATAAAACGGTAGACCTTTCAAGCGCCATCTCAAAAGCTAACTATAATAGCGCAGGGACTGCGTACTCTGTTGCGCCTATACAAAGCCATAAGGCGGAAACGGCCGTACTTGAGCCTGGAACGGAATATGTATATTCCGTTGGCGACGGTGAAACGAATGTTACAAGCGTTGCATCACCGGCCAGCTTTACAGCTCCTGCCAGCAATCTCGATACATTTAATTTCAACTGGGTTACTGACGTACATGCAGCTCGTAACAATAATGATGGTCACAATGCTAAAGCTCTTAATCAAGCATTTGATGATTTCCCGAATGCCTCGTTTATTGTCAGCTCGGGCGACCAGGTCACTTATGGTTTCGATACCTCGGAATGGGACGGTTTTTTTGAGTCCAATGCGAATACGTTTGCGCGTATGCCACTGTACATGGGGACAGGAAATCATGAGTACGACGGCGCAGGCAATAGCTGGGCGCCTAACAACAGCTGGGCCCCGGTGGACCCCGCGTTGCAAAATCTTTTAGGACGCTACAATCCGCCTAAAAATGGCGCATCCTTTTACGGCGGCGGCGACGGGACGCAAAGAATGGTAGCGGGTATGGACAAAATGCAGTTCGAGTCCAGCAACTACTACTTTGTTTATGGCGACACGCTTTTCTTGATGATGGATTACCAGGACCAGAACAGTGCCGCGCAAATCAAAGCGCAGCAGGATTGGATGAAGTCGGTCGTCAAACAAAACCCGACCAAATGGCGTGTTGCGATTATACATAAATCTCTTTTTGGGTATCGTATGGCAGACCCTGTCGCATCCTGGACAAACGCTTTCGATGAAGCGGGAGTTGATGTGGTGCTTGCGGGACACGACCATCTCTATGTCCGTACAAAGCTGTATGCGAATGGCGCAAACATTGAGCCACAGACTTATGGCAACGGAACAACCTATCTTACGAACTATTCCGGAAATAACGACAGACGCGGACCTTATTTCGTAAGCAACAATAGGGACGCTTCAAAAATGGCTTATGTCGATGTAAGAGCAATAGGACCGGGATTTGCAAATATTTCGATTTCACCGACCGAAATCAGAGTGACGAGCAAAGGATTTGATTCCAATGGCACATTGGTAAGCGGGGATACCAACGCACTTGTCACGAATAAACCGCGGACTCCTAATTTGTCGACATGGACTTATCCTCAGGTCCCGCAGGACGTCAACGAGTTGACCATAACGAATGTTGCCGTTACAGGAATTGCTAAAGAAGGACAAACCTTGAGTGCAGCCGTTACTCCTTCTAACGCTACCGCTTCTTTCAGATGGGAACGCTCGGCGGACGGTACGGTGTGGACAGCCATTGCAGGAGAAACATCATCGAATTATACGATCAAAGCGGCGGATGTAGGTATGTATTTGCGCACCGTTGCCACAGGAACCGGTTTTTACAATGGAGTCGCAACAAGCTCCGCCACAGCTAAAGTCACACCTCTTGCCGGCGGCGGCTCGTCAGCCATAAAAATCGGAACAGCAAGCGAATTGGTTGCATTTTCGGCAGGGTTTGGCACCACCGCCTATCCGATTGACGGAAAGTACGAATTGTCGGCGGATATTGATATGAGCGATGTGACCTTTTCGGCAATCGGTGGAGGCGCCACTCAGACTCCATTTATAGGGACATTTAACGGGAAAGGTTATACAATACGAAATTTAAAAATTTCAAGCAGCAACAATAACACCGGCTTTTTTGCTTATATAGGCGCAGGCGGCCGAGTGGCGAATGTTAAATTAGTGAATGTAGATATTACCGGCGTCAATATCACAGGCTCTATCGCGGGAACTTCCATTGGCACGATTGAAAACAGCTCTGTGGAAGGAAAAGTAACCGGTGCCGGGAATACGGGCGGTATTGTAGGTTTGCTCCATGCGGGAACGGTGCAAAATAGTTCCGTAACCGCAGAAGTTTATGGAAGTCCAGTTGGAGGGTTGATTGGAACTACGAACTGGAACAGCTCAGGTTCGCCTCTTACCAAACGAGATACTACAACCGGAAAAGTTATTTTGAATAACTATGTGAATGGTAAGGTTGCAGGGCCGGTCGGAGCCCAATATGTAGGTGCATTTGTTGGTGATATGGGCGGTTCTTCAGGCAGTCTGCTCCAAACCCTAAATGGAAACACGGTGATTAATGCCGTATACGGGACAACACCTGGCAAAATCGCAGGCTATTGGTCTGGCAGCAGGCCGATCATCGACCAAAATCAAGTCAACTATTTTGACAGTAATAAGTTAAGTACAAGTGGACTACCCACAGGAATTCCCGCTACTTTTGTCGGAAAAACGGCTTCCGATTTTGCGCAAAAAACAGTTTTTGAGGTACTTGGTTGGGACTTTGCCAACGTTTGGGATTGGGATGCAACGAACAACGTACCCGTACCTAGAACTATTCAAATCGGCGGCGGAGAGGAAGATAGCTTCGTAACCATTATTGCAACTTCAGGTTCAGGCGGGACGATTTCTCCAAACGGATATGTTTTGGTCGAGCGTGGACAGAATCAGAAATTTACATTCACTCCAAACCAATATTACGAGATTGACACGGTAAAAGTTGACGGAGTGGCAGACGCTGCAGCTGCTGCGGCAGGCGAGTATATCTTTACGAATGTTACCGCCGTGCACACGATAGACGTCACCTTCAAGCTTTCCGGTTCTATTTCCGGTGTTGCTCCAAGCCTTGTTTCAACGAGTGCCTATTACAACAAGGGGGATGAAGCCCATATTTGGGTAACGGTAGACTTTGGACGCGGCGCTTTGGGTATTCAGCCTGAGAATTGGCGGAAAGCGGTAAAAGGCGTAAAGATCATGAAGGACAATGCACTGGTTCTTGATGCCGCCGGCTGCTATTGGTTCCCAAGCACAGGCTATGGCGCGCCGCCGGAACGGCTTGAAATTGCCCATGACGACATCAATAAACTTCCGGAGTATGGTAATTTGGTTCCGGGGACATATGATCTCGTTATTACCTTTGCAGACTTGAACTCCAGTGAATACACCATCCCTTTACTTGTAGAGGATAGGAAAGTATCTGCCCTTACTGTTGATGGTGGTACAATTACGGTAGGTGGAGCTGCGGTAGACAGTCCTGCACAGATTAAGGAGAACGAGCAAGTTACGGTAAAGGCTATTGTTCCTAACGGACAACGCTTTGTAAAATGGACAGCGGCAGGTCTTGCAAATGAAAGCTATACAGCAAATCCGTTTACATTTACGATGCCCGCTAGCCAGGTTGCATTGAAGGCCGAGTTTGAAAACATACCGAACGGAGAAGACCACGGCGGTGACAGCAACGACGGCAACAACAGTAGTGGTGGTACTGGCAATAACAATGGAACAACTATTCCAAACCCAGAGCCTTCAAAACCAGAGCCTTCAAAATCGGACGAAAACCGGGTAACAGTACCATCGGAAATTAAACAAACTGATGCAGGCACCGCAGCTTTTGCAACAGTTACAGAAAAAGCGGTAACAGATGCCATTGCATTTGCGGAAGCCACAAGCGGTACGGTTGAAATCAAGGTAGAAGCTCCGGCAGATGCGAAGACAATTGAATTGACTATTCCAAGAGCATCTGTAGGCGCAGTAGCCGAAGGCAAGGCGGAAGCACTTACGATTGCTACACCGGTCGCATCGATTACCTTTGACAATAAGGTGCTAACAACGATTGCAGGTGCAGCCAAGGATGATGTAAAAGTTTCAGTAAGTGTTGTAGACCCGGGAACACTTTCCGTGCCAGCGGCTATCCTAGAAATGGTTGCGGACAGACCGGTGTTTGACTTTACGGTAACAAGCGGCAACGATAAGATATCAAACTTCGATGGCGGCTATGCAACCGTAACAGTTCCCTATACATTAAAAGAAGGAGAAAATACAAACTCAATAGTCGTCTATTATTTGGATATTAACGGAAATCTCAAACATGTAATGGGCAGATTTGATGCTGCAACAAGTACAGTAAAGATGGCGCTCGGCCACTTCTCAAAGTTTGTTATCGGCTACAATAAAGTAAACTTTGAGGATGTCGCAAGCAATCAGTGGTATGCAGAGGCAGTAGACTTTGTAACAGCTCGCCGGCTCTTTAGTGGTGTAAGCGATGGTAAGTTTGCGCCAAATATTGAAATGACAAGAGCTATGTTTGCCATGGTAATTGCAAATATGGAGGGAGCGGACCTGTCCGGATACAAGACATCCGAATTTAAAGATGTTGACATGGATGCTTGGTATGGCAAGGCAACTGCTTGGGCAGCAGATAAGAACATTGTTTCAGGGGTAGGCAATGGAAGATTTGACCCTGATGCACAAATCACTCGTGAGCAGATGGCGGTCATGATTAATAACTATATAAAATATAAGGGAATCCAGCTAGCAAGCACAAACCGGCCAGCTTTTACAGATGCAAGTACAGTGAGCAGTTGGGCGAAGGATGCCGTAACACAGATCCAGGGCAATGGCATTATCAGTGGTGTAGGTGAAAACACATTTGCACCAAAGGCCAATGCTGATCGAGCAAGCGTTGCTACAATATTTACTAACTTTATTAAGGCCTCAATTAAGTAAACGTATTGCAGAATCTCCCTTTGGTTAATTCCAAAGGGAGATTCTTTATGAGTAGGCCTAGCATGGAAGCCAGCTTTGGGGTGAAAGTTCCAATGAAAAATTGAGGGAAATCGATACAACTTATTCCGATGTAGGAGGACAAGAACATATATCCATAATGGCACCGCGCACAAGGACAAGGAAAAGCGCTGGCGGTTCTGTTCAAGCGGTTTGCCGCCCTGCAAGGGGATTCGTTCGAACCTGCGGCTTCCGGCCGGAGCCAATGGACCGTTTTGCCGATTTGGAGAGAGTCTCGGCTTGGGCGAAGGAAGCGGTGGCCGCCTCCGTTCGTAAAGGATGGATGCAAGGCGTGACGGACAGCGAGCTGCTGCCGTTCGGCGAAGCAAGCCGCGGCCAAGCGGCGACGATGCTGCTGCAAGTGCTGACCTCCCTTGGAGCGATTGAGAAATAAACGTTAAGCAAAAGTCCGGCGGGCGGCTGCGGAGTACCTTCGGGTAATCCGGCCGCTTGCCGGACATTCGTTCTTGTCATGACAATATTAACTTTTCGGATCTTCCAACTGGTCGGATCTTTTCATTCGATTTCGAGTGCCCGATCATCCATAGCAATAGTGGAATTCCGAATAGAAAAATGGGGAAGGCGATATTTCTCCAGAATTGAGGGGGTAATTTATTTGAGACTCGTCTACATTTCTTGGAAATAGAGTGACAGCTATGATCAAGATGCCTACGATCCAAATCAAGTACTGCCATTTTCTGATATGAAACAACTGAGCCGCTCCGTAACTTGTCATAAACAAGTAGAGGCACAGTTTGATGAAAAAACTAAAGTGCTACCTTTTAACACCGACATAAAGCCCTCGATTCGTAAGAGTGGAAGAATACGTTCTGGGCGATAATTAACGATGGTTAGGATCTTGAACAATGTTATGTTAAAGATGATGAGAGGTCCGATGATTTCACTGCAACGTCCGACGATATGGAGACCTCCATACACCGCGTATACCATAACAAACGCCATGAATAGGACAACCAACCAAAATGGAGTAGCCATGAATAAGGCGGAATGAACAAAATCCGCATATTGTCGCAAGATTAAAGATAAGCGGGCTCAAATCAGACCGGATATTTGAGCGCTGCATTCCCTCAATTTTTTACTTACAGCACGATCTCTTTTCCGGTTTAATCGTGCAGCAGGGCCGGAAATGGCCACCGCCGCGATTACATTGCCGTTATAAAAGATTGGTGCAGCGATACAGCGTAAACCTATTTCTGTTTCTTGATCATCAATGGCGTATCCCTGCTGGCGAATTACTTTTAGATGCTCTCTTAACAAGTGGTTGTCGTCAAAGGTATGTTTTGTTGCTTTGTGCCGGGTAAGGTGCGTAAGCATTTCATTCAGCTGTTCATCACTCAGGTGCGCCAGGATAACTTTCCCAAAGGCACTCAGATGGGCATAAGCAGAATCACCTACACGGGAATGGCTACGTACGGCATGATTCCCCTCCACTACCTGAACCGTCATGACCTTCATTCCGTGCAAAACACCTATATAGGCAGTTTCGCCAATTTCCTGCGCTAATTGGTGCAGGGGAGGAACTACTAGCAAATTCAGTCTGATGGTAACAGACGAAGAATATTGTTCCCTTATTTCTGAGGCTTTGTAAGTATGACCTTCTTTTTGAATAAAACCTGTCGTTTCCAACGTATACAGCAGACGAAAGGTTGTTGATTTGTTCAGGTTAAAGCGGTGCATAATCTCAGTCAATCTCATGGGTTCCCCTTGCTGCAACTCGGCAAGAATTAGCAATCCTTTTTTTAGGGTTGCAACCTCATATTGATCCATTGCTTCACCTCTAAGCATGTTATTAATCCAGCCTTCAGGAACAGAACATCAGTACAGTTATCTTGGCTTGCAACATGGAGATTTTTTTGATTTTATCATGCTATAATCATCTTTCATCTTAGCTTGTATGGAATGAATTTGTACAGCTTGGGCCTATTGTCGGACCACCTCATTTGCTTACAAATGATAATAATATTGGACGAAAAGATTTTTTTAAAAATAGTCATTGATCTTCACCGGCTATTGCCTTTGATTCTTCCCTATTTTGTCGATACAATGTGCCTTTTTCAAACCATCCATCAATGGTGGGCGGATGTATATACGCTTCAAAAGGTTTGAGCTTGTCGGAAATCCACAATTCACGTGATAATGCAGAAATTATCCCCGATATTCTCTACGAGTGTGAAAATACCTCCAAATCATGCGCTATTCGACGCATCGGTTGCTACGAAATTCTTCACAAATGCTTGAACCGAAAACGCACGGATAAGAGAGGGCAGAGCATTACGCCCAACCCTCTCGTCTAAATATCCGAATATCTGAACACCATAAACCCAGGATGTATTTTCTGGGTGTTCTAAAACCCAGTGTACTTTTTTTGACCTACCTCGACCACTCATTTTCCTTTCAGAAACAGGCGAATGCCCTCAACTGCATAAGCATGATCCAACTCGCCGGTCAATCCTCCCACTGTAACAGACCCGACCACGCCAACATTTTCGACCCGGATGGGGAGAGAACCGCCGATCG
This sequence comes from Paenibacillus hodogayensis, assembly GCF_039536325.1. Taxonomy (NCBI): domain Bacteria; kingdom Bacillati; phylum Bacillota; class Bacilli; order Caryophanales; family Paenibacillaceae; genus Paenibacillus; species Paenibacillus hodogayensis. The sequence goes on along the minus strand of NZ_BAAAYO010000010.1, from coordinate 1,808 downwards.
CCTGATAGTCTGCAGCGGGAAGCAAAGAGTGTTCTTCGTGAGTAGCTCCATTTTGGTTAAAGCGCGTCTCGATGTAGGCTGAACTCCGGTTGTAATGATCGACGATCCGTTTTTTGCGAAACAGCCACAGGTAGTTCTCCTCCGAGGTGCCATCCATCAGATGCGTAAACACGGGAACCCGGTTACGTTCGATATGCACGGCCACAGCCACACTTTTTTCTTGGGCATACTGCACAATCCGGTTTCCAAGCGTAAGGGCGTCTTGATGGCTAAAAGTCGTAAATTCCAATTCTTGCTCTTCGCGGTCCAATGCTTTCAAATCCATTTTTCTCTCTCCTCAACGAATTATATTTTGTTTCTTATCCAGCTTGTAGTTTACTGCGGCCAGTAAAAAGGCGAACCCAGCCATAATTGCACCGATCCAGGCAGTGTCCATAATATGCATATGGTCTACCGCAATCCCGCCCAATGCCGTACCAGCAGCAATCCCGATATTAAAAGCGGATATATTGAGTGCAGAAGCGACATCCTTAGCCGAGGGTACCAGCTTTTCAGCAAGCATTAGAATGTAGGCCTGTACGCCTGATGACATCATGAACGCGAACAAGCCCATCAAAAGGAGTGACAGAATGCTGAGCGTCTTGCTGGGCAGAAGCCATATTTGCAGCAGTAGGGCACTGGCCTGAAACAGAAATACGAATCGCAGCGTCTTTACAGGATGCCCGTTTGCTAATTTCCCCCCTACAATGTTACCGATGGCCACGGCAATACCGTATACCATAAGCAGCATTGAAATGGATGATGCGGAATACCCGCTGACCTTTTCTAGTATAGGAGAGATGTACGTAAATATTGCAAAGGTGCCGCCGAAACCCAGTACCGTCATTACCAATGCCGCAATGATTCGGGGGTTGACGATCAAGCTCCCTACATCCCTCAAGGTTGGCAAGTGCTCCGAACGCTGGATTTTTTTTACCGCTATGAGATTGACCAGCAGAGCAATCAGTCCCAATACGGCCACTACGGCGAATGACATCCGCCAGCCGAATTGCTGTCCGATATACGTACCAAGGGGAACGCCCATAATGGTAGCGAAGGTTAAGCCAGTGAACATGATGGAGATAGCGGTCCCTTTTTTCGTAACCGGGACCATATCTGCAGCTACTGTCGCTGCAACGGCAAAAAACACGCCATGCGCAACGGCTGTAATTATCCGTGACAAGAGCAGCAATAAATAAGAAGGAGCTATCGCGGACAGGGCATTCCCGGCAGTGAACACTAGCATGAGGAACACCAAGTATCCCTTTTTAGGAAATCTACCGGTAAGAACCGCCACAATTGGTGTGCCAATAGCAATTGCCACTGCATACCACGAGATTAGCGTTCCTGCTTTTGTTACGGTTATCCCGAGATCAGCGGCTACTTCCTGCAGGAGACCGACAATTACAAATTCTGTCGTTCCAATGGCAAAAGCACTAACCGCAAGGGAAAACAGTGCAACATAGATATTTGAAGACATTTTTCCACCCCCCATTTATAAGACTGATACTAAATGAGTGATAAAAAAAGTTCAAATAAAGAGTAAGGGTTTCTATAATAGAAACTTTTAAGATGAAACAAATAGGAATTAGAGTTCCGACTTATGATGGCAACAGTTTCGTGGGCAGTACAGACTAGTTGGCCAGGGATTAAACGTTGTCTACTTGTGAATCCAGCAACAACGAAACGCGGCAAGGAAAACCGGAATACTGCACCAAAGGAAAAATATTTAATTTATACACCCTGGAGTCAAGGCCTCTGATGAACAG
>NZ_BAAAYO010000009.1:0-176028 GCF_039536325.1 Paenibacillus hodogayensis | reverse complement strand
CTTCGTTACGTTAATTATCTAACGTTCCTTATTCGGTGTCCACTTTCTATGCTAACCGCAAAAGAGCCTTATTTCGCGATACGTGGCCGCTCCGGCGCGGGATAATGCCAGAAAGAGCACTAATGTTGGGCGAAGGGCCGCAGATCGGCCGTATTCTAGTCGGGAGGCCCAGGTTTATGCTCGAAAGAACATTATTTCGCGACGTTGGGCCGTTCCGCGCGGGATAATGCCAGAAAGAGCACTAATGTTGGGCGAAGGGCCGCAGATCAGCCGTATTCTAGTCGGGAGGCCCAGGTTTATGCTCGAAAGAACATTATTTCGCGACGTTGGGCCGTTCCGCGCGGGATAGTGCCAGAAAGAGCACTAGCGCAAATTCAGGCAGAACATGTTCAGACCTCACATCCCGCGACGAGATGTGAGGTCTTTTTCTCGAAATCATATATAGTCCCGCAAGGCTCGCTGGCACGAGAAGCGACTATTTTTTCACTCTAAAAGTAACGACTGTGCCTTGGTCGGCCGCGCTTTCGATCCGCAAGCCTTCGCCGTACAGTTGCATCAGTCTGCGATTCGTGTTCGCGAGACCAACCCCGTTTCTGCTCCCGGCCTGGACCTGAGAGAGAAGAGCGCTCATCGTCTGCTCGTCCATGCCGATGCCGTCGTCCTGGACGGTTATTTCGGCGTAATCTGTTTCCTCGGCAACCCGGATTTGGACGGTTCCTCCGCGGGCACGCTTCAGCACCCCGTGACGGACCGCATTCTCCACGAGCGGCTGAATGGACAGTGGCGGCACTTGCAGCACCAAGTTCTCGTTTACTTCCCAGACGACTTGAATGCGACTCTCGAACCGCTCCTTTTCAATAAACAAATAGGCCCGGACCAGCTCCAACTCTTTATGGAGCGGAACAACCCGATCCGAATTGCGGAAGTCGAAGCTGGCGCGCAAGTAATTGCCGAATACGACGAGCAGCGTCTGCATTCTGCCGGTATCGATCTCGCTGAGCGCCGCCACCGAATTGAGCGTATTGAACAAGAAGTGCGGCTGAATTTGCGCCTGAAGCCAAGCAGCTTCCATCCGGATACGCTCGCGCGCCGTCCGGGTCACCTCCGTCAGTGCCCGCACCCGCGACCTCAGCTCCAGCGCGTCGACGGGCTTCGTAATATAATCGTTGGCCCCCGACCGGAAGCCGGCTTCTATGTCCTCCGGTCTGCTCCGCGCCGTGAGAAGCAGGATGGGCAGCTCCGAATGGGAAAAGCGGCTGCGGACGATCCGGGCCACTTCATAGCCCGACATACCGGGCATCATCACGTCCGTAATGATCAAATCCCACACGTTACTGTCCAGCAGCGCCAATGCCTTCGGGCCGCTCGTGACTGTCGCGATATCGTAACGGCCGCGGGACAGTACGCCCGCCAGCACATGCAGATTGACGGGATCGTCGTCGATCGCCAAGATGCGCGGCCGATCTTCTGCGGCATCGATTGAAAAACCGGGGAAGTGCGCTTCAGCCGGATTCGGCTCGTCGGCAGGTTTCAGCTGGACGGCGGACTCCGGGTCGTCTGCGGTAGCGGCAGTCGCAGCCGTCTCGGTTACGACCGATACGACCTCTTGTGCCGAAGGCCGGTCCGCAGGCAGGCCGGACGGGTCGAATAACGGGATGGAAAACGTAAACGCCGAGCCCCGGTTGGGCGCAGACTCCACTGTAAGCGTGCCGGCGTGCAATTCGACCAAACGGCGGCTGATCGTCAAGCCGAGACCAAGACCGGTGATGCTCGACGAGGCATCCGCGTCGCCTTGCTCGTAAGCTGTAAAGATGCGTTTCTGCATACCTTTATCGATGCCGATCCCGGTGTCGGATATGCGGATGTGCATTTTTCCATCTTGTGCCCAGGCATCGATCCGTATTTGTCCGACATTGGTGAATTTGACGGCATTGTGGAGCAGGTTGAACAAGATTTGAATGAGCCGGTTTTCGTCCGCCAGAACGGGAGGCAGAGAGTTGGGGACGTTATTGACGAGCCTGACCGGTTTGCCCTCGGTCATGAACCGGACCATGTCCAGGACGCCGGAAGCGACTGTCTGGACGCGCAGGCGGACCGGGTGAAGACGGATACGATTTTCCTTGAGCCGAGTCAGATCGGTCAAGTCGTTGAGCATATAGGACATCCGTTTGCCCACGTCGATCAGCAGCTTCATGTTCGTGTCGATGCGTTCCGTTTCATAACGGGCGTTGCTTTCCAGAACCGTCTGGGCGATGTTCAAGATGCTGTGAAGCGGATTTCTCAGCTCGTGGGACGTATTCATCAGAAACTCGTCCTTCAGCTTGTCGGCCGCTTGCAGCTGCTCGGCCTGCTTGGCCGTCTGGGCGGAAATGCGGAAATACCGCTTGAACCAGTACAAGGCAAAGACAGTGAAGGCCGCGAGCATATCGAACGGGTAATAGCCGAGCTCGACCGAGCCGACGTTTTTGATAATTCCCCAGACCAGGTTCAGATTGATGGCCGTCGCCCCGAGCGCCAAATAAACGATATCCGGTACGCCTCTGCGTATGGCGAGCACGAGTAGAACCGGGAGAACGAAGAATGGAATGGCCACGAATGCTATGTGCAGGAGGTACCCATGGGAAAGCGTACGTCCCGGCAGGAACAGGACGAGCAGGGCGTACAAGCCGCACAAGATCGAATAAGAGCCTGCTGCGCGGAGAATCGGGAAAGGCGGCAGCAACTGCTTGACATAGTGCAGCAGAAAGACGGCCACACCCAAGAAAGACAAGTAGTACAGCTTCAACGTCCATTCAAAGGACACCGGGAACCACGCCGGCAAAATTCGGTCATCGTCAATCAGAATCGTCACGATCGCACAGATGGTCAACGCGGAAAAGTAGAGCAGCGCCTTCTGGCGGGCTCCCCACGCATACAAAATAAGCGAGTAGACGGCATGCATCAACAAAATGAGACATACGGAAAGCTGGGTTCCGACGGAAAACCAATAGGAGCGGTCGATGGCGGCCTCCGTGCCGAATTGGACCGACTGCCTGATGCCGCTTATGAAGCTATCGTCGTAATTGGCGACTTGAAAGACAATATCGATGACGTTTCGATCCGTCGTGAACGAAGCGGAATACGGGACCGCCCCGGCCGTATACGTCTCGCGGGTTTCGGCAGGCCGCCCCGATTGAGCGAGCAGTTGGCCATTGACGAACAGCGCCGAGGAAGTCGATATAACGGGAACCCGGATGCTGTAGGATCGGGTGCTGTCCGGTTCGACCTGTATGCGCAACCGATAAGAACCGTAGCCGAACGGCGAGCCTTTCCCATTGGATACGTGTGCTCTCCAGAGACCCGGAACGTTTACGATTTCCGCTCCTTCGTTCTGCGCCCCAGCGTTCTCCGGCCCCACCGTCAGAAGCTGATAGGGATACAATTCCCACTGGCCGTACAACGACAACGTAGGCCGGGAGGCGGGGTCCCAGCCTCTCAAGTCCAATTGGCCGCCGACCGCCAGGACATGGCCGGGGGACGCTTGAAGCATCATCCACGCGCTCCGTACTGTAGTTAAACATATTAGAAATAGACCGATTACGATAACGATTTTGCGCTTGCTCATTCCAATAAATCCCCTTTATTAGGAAGCCCTGCAGCCAAATATAGCCCACGGTTCCGGAGCCTGTCAAGAATCTGGAGAACCGTTTCCATAGGCTTACGATGCAAGGCCCGCTTCGTTTTGCGATTCAATAGACAGTTTGACATCGTCGAACCGTTCGGCTAAAATAGCATCATAATTGAATCGTTCTCTATGAAGGAGAAAGTAGCCGAATACCGTCGGCATCAGCAGCGAGCCGGGACAGGTGCAAGCCCGGAGAGACGGACCCGGCGAAAGGGCGCTCCCGAGAGACTTCAGTCGGAAAAAGCGGGTTTTCTTGAACGTATCGGGAAAACCAAGTAGGGTGGAACCGCGGGAGCCAAGCTTCCGTCCCTACGTCGGCCGTGAAGGCCGGCGTGGAGACGGGGGCTTTTTTTGTGTGTTTGCCCCCAGCCTTATGCCTTCAACGCATCAGTCCCATTCCAGCAAAGGAGCGAACACTCAATGAATTTTCAGCAAATGATGCTTACGCTGCAGCAGTTCTGGGCGGAGCAAAACTGCGTGATCGTGCAGCCGTACGACACGGAGAAGGGCGCGGGTACGATGAACCCGATGACGTTTCTGCGCACGATCGGACCGGAGCCCTGGAACGTCGCTTACGTCGAGCCGTCCCGCCGTCCGGCGGACGGCCGTTACGGGGAAAACCCGAACCGTTTGTACCAGCATCATCAATTTCAGGTAATCATGAAGCCGTCCCCGGACAACATTCAGGAGCTGTATCTGGAAAGCTTGAACCGGCTCGGCATCGACCCGCGCAGCCACGATATCCGGTTCGTCGAGGACAACTGGGAATCCCCAACGCTGGGCGCGTGGGGGCTTGGCTGGGAAGTGTGGCTGGACGGGATGGAGATTACGCAGTTTACGTACTTCCAACAAGTAGGCGGCATCGACTGTCATCCGGTGGCGGTGGAGATTACGTACGGGATGGAGCGTCTCGCCTCCTATATTCAAGAGAAGGAAAATGTGTTCGATCTGGAATGGGTGGCCGGCGTTACATACGGCGACGTGTTCAAGCAGCCCGAGTTCGAGCATTCTAAGTATACGTTCGAAGTATCCGACGCGCAGATGCTGTTTCAGCTGTTCTCGACCTACGAGGCGGAAGCGAAACGCGCGATGGAGTTGAACCTCGTTTTCCCGGCTTACGACTATGTGCTCAAATGCTCGCATACGTTCAACTTGCTCGACGCCCGCGGGGCGATCAGCGTAACGGAGCGAACCGGCTACATCGGTCGGGTGCGCAATCTGGCGCGCTCGGTTGCGGCCACGTATTTGCAGGAGCGGGAACGTCTCGGCTTCCCGATGCTGAAGGAAGGGGCGGTGCAGCATGGCTAACGATTTGCTTCTGGAGATCGGACTGGAGGAAGTTCCCGCCCGCTTCGTGCGCGCTGCGATGGAACAGTTGAAAGATAAAACCGAAAAATGGCTCGATGCCAGCCGGCTTTCCCACGGCGGAGTGAAGGCATACGCAACGCCGCGTCGGCTTGCTGTCGTTGTGCAAGGACTTGCCGACAAGCAGGAGGACGTCAGCGAGGAAGTGAAAGGTCCGGCTCGCAAAATCGCGCTTGATGAAGCAGGCGGATGGAGCAAGGCGGCGCTCGGCTTTGCGCGCAGCCAAGGCGTCGATCCGGCGCAGCTGTTCTTCCGCGAACTGGGCGGCATTGAATACGTGTATGCAGTCAAAAGCAGCCAAGGCGTAGAGACGTCGACGCTGCTTCCAGAGGCGCTGCCAGCGCTCGTCACTTCGCTGACGTTTCCGAAAAATATGCGCTGGGGCAGCTACGAGCTACGTTACGTCCGTCCGATCCGCTGGCTCGTCGCCCTCCACGGCGCGGAAGTGGTGCCGTTCGAGATAACAGGCGTGTCCTCGGGCAACGTGACGCGCGGCCACCGTTTCCTCGGGCAGGAGACGACGATCGGGGAGCCGTCGCAATATGCGGAACGACTGAAGGAACAGCATGTCATCGCCGACGTGGAAGAGCGTCGTGCGGCGATCGAAGCCGGCATCCGGGCGCTTGCCGCCGAACGGGGCTGGCATATCGCGGTCAAGGACGATCTGCTGGAGGAAGTGCTCTTTCTCGTGGAAACGCCGACCGTGCTAAGCGGCGCGTTCGATCCCGCTTTCCTGCATATCCCGCAGGAGGTGCTGATTACGTCGATGCGGGAGCATCAGCGGTATTTCCCGGTGCTCGACGCCGAAGGCAAGCTGCAGCCGTATTTTGTCACCGTGCGCAACGGCGATTCGCTGGCGCTCGACGTGGTCGCGAAGGGGAACGAGAAGGTTCTGCGGGCCCGTCTGTCGGACGCGAGATTTTTCTACGAGGAAGACAAGAAGCTTGTGATCGCGGACGCGCTCGCCAAGCTGGAAACGATCGTCTACCACGAGGAGCTGGGCACGGTGGCGGACAAGGTGCGCCGCATCCGGGCTATTGCCGACAAACTGGCGCAGCATCTGGCGCTGGACGCGACAGGACGGGCCGACGTCAGCCGTGCGGCGGACATCTGCAAGTTCGACCTTGTCTCGCAGATGGTCTACGAGTTTCCGGAGCTGCAGGGCATTATGGGTGAAGACTACGCGAACATGGCAGGAGAAAACGCCGCCGTTGCGCGCGCCGTCAACGAGCATTACTCGCCGCGCAATGCGGGAGACAAGCCGCCGGCTTCGCTGGTCGGAGCGATCGTGGGCATCGCCGACAAAATCGATACGATTGCCGGCTGCTTCTCGATCGGCATCGTGCCGACCGGCTCGCAGGACCCGTACGCGCTGCGCCGCCAGGCAGCGGGCATCGTCAGCACGCTGCTTGCCCACGAGCTGGAGCTTACATTGCCGGAGCTGTTCGCAATCGCGCTGGACTCTCATGCGGCCCGTGGCTTGAAGCGGGAGGCGACGGATATCCGCAAAGACATGCAGGAGTTTTTCACGCTGCGGGTCAAGAACGTGCTGACCGAAAAAGGCATCCGCTACGACGTTGTCGATGCCGTGCTTGGAGCGGGCGCGGACGATGTGCGCCGCACGCTGAAGCGGGCCGACGCGTTGGCGGCGGCGGCGACGGAAGCGAACAAGGAGCAGTTCCGTCCCGCCGTCGAGTCGTTCAACCGCGTCTGCAATTTGGCGGCCAAGGCGGACTCGCGGACCGTCGACGCGGCGCTGTTCGCCGAGCCTGCCGAGGGCGAGCTGTATACGCAGTGGCAGGACGCGCACGGCCGGTTCGCGCAAGCCGTCGAGCAGGCTCGTCTGGACGATGCGCTGGCGGCTCTGTCCTCGCTGAGCGGCACGATCGCCGGGTTCTTCGAAGCGGTCATGGTCATGGCCGACGATGAAGCGGTGCGCCGCAACCGGCTTGCGCTGCTGGCGGTCACAGCCGACGACGTGAAGGCGTTCGCGGATTTTTCGAAGCTGGTGTAAGTCTCGGAAATTCCCTAGCCCACAGCTGTAAAGAGTGTCTGGATATATGTACCGTACAATAGGCTGCCGATTTCAATCGGCGGCCTATTGTGCCGACTGGCCCAGCCGAAGGCGGATGTACACGATTCCATGACCCGCATTAACGGACGAGTTCCAAAGCACGTCGATTTGGAAAACCTGAAAGCGGTAAAGCAGAAGCAAGTTTATGTTGTGAATACGACACTGTGGATTGCTTAGATCCGACAGCGATGAATCTCGTTGTGGATCGCGCAGGCGCTACGAAAGCCGATGTCACAAAACGTCGGAGTCGCGATTCGATATGGTTTAGCGGCACAATACGATGATTAATGACATTAATAATAAATGATGCTAAATGATTTGAAATCCCCGCCTCGCCGCCGAAGCTGCGATGGTGGGGATTTTTATTGGATGAAGAAACGGAAATATTCGGAATTCCAATTCCATCCATCCGTTTGATATAATAGCAGAGAAAACGAAGCTTCAAGGGAGGGACATGATGAAGCAAATATCCGGCCGAAAGCCGGAGCGAAGCGAACGGGACCGTTCCCGCACGGCGCGAGCCCCCGCGGTCCATTCGTCGGCGCAGACTTCCTTGCAGACGCGGATGGTGCAGATGCAGCGAACGATAGGGAATCGCGCATTCGGTCAATGGCTGACCCGATCGTACGCTCCCCCTTCGGGGAAGACGATTCAGATGATGAGGGACCGGGATGCGTTCACGGGCGAACAGGTACAGGCGGAAAAGCAGGACGAGCTGCTCGGTCAAATCGCCGACCGGTTGGAGCAATACAACGAGTTCAACAACGAGAACGATGCCGATTGCCAACAGCGTTTGCACGGGTTGAAGCTGTTGGATTCGCATATCCACGCCTGGTTTAATCGGTTCGTTACGGGGAAGATCGACGTCGTTCCGAACGGGCCGCTGCTAAAATCGCTTCTACGGGAGAGCGAGGCGGAGCACCGAGAGCTGGTGAAACGCATCGCGGAGAACAACGAGCTGATCCCTGTGGATGCGAGCGATATGCAAGAAGAGGACGTAACGACCGTTCGGACGATATGGAGAGCGATCGTGGAAGAAGAGGGGAACCTGCTAATTCGGGAAAGAACGGAAGGCTTCCGCGACCGCATGCTGGCCGCCATTGCTAAGCTGCTGCAGGAGCCCGTCGGCCGGAAGCTGATTGCCGAATTGAATAAGAAGCAGGACAACGAGAAAAAGCAGGTGATTGTGTCGTCCGACTTCGTCCAAGAACTGAAGGGCTCGGGCATCGCGGACAGCGGCCAGAACGAGGCGATCCCGCAGCGCGATCTGGAGTCGAACGACAAGAACTACAACTTCAAGCCCTTGGCCGACAAAGCCGAGCTGCGCGACAAGGATCCTTCATCGATTCCGGAGTATCGCGGGGATCGAGGCGATGCTGCGGCGTTCAATCAATTTTTGGACGATAATCGCGACCAGACCTATTTTAAGTTCGATGGCGAAATATACCAGACCGGCCAAGGCACGGGGAGCTTTGTGCGCATTCATGGCGAAGGGATGAAGACGTTGGTCGGCGAGAACAATCAGGAGGTCGTCACCCCCGAATTCGTAACGTTGGGCCACGAGTTGGGGCACGCTTCCCGCTTTTTGAAGGGCATGACGCCGGACCGTTTCGTCGGTGTGGATCAGTTCGGCGTAGAGGGTATGGCGGACCGTCAGCTTTGGCACAATGCGGAGGAATATTTGAACATCAACGCCGTGGAAAACGGATTGCGAAACGAACATGGCATCGGCAAGAGGAAGTACCATAGCGGAACGTTGGACAATGTGAACAAGATGGTGCTGCACGAACGGTACGGCCTTCGCCGCGATCAATTGTACGAGCAGTATCCTTGGGCGGCGCGTCAATTGGGCGAGCATCCGCTGGCGAGCCTGGCGCTTGTTGCCGATTTTGTGGAACCGGTTGCCGACTTTGCCGATCCGGTCGTCGTCAACGAATTGCTAAGGCGGTTGGACGAGCTGGAGCCGGTATTGGCCGAGGTGGAGCGGCAGAAGGATGAGACACCGGATCGGCTGTACGACGCAGCCAACAAAGCCGTTAAAGCCAGAATGGACAAGGATGAAGAGTTTAAGGAGTACAGAGCGGCGTTCGCCGACGCCTTCCAGAATGTGCCGCTTCCCTTTCTGCCCGCGGAGCTGGAAAACCTGTACCGCTTGGCGCAAGGGAGAAGCTTCAGCCTGCAAATGAAAGCCGCTTCTTTGCTGGAGGATGTCGAATTCGATTTTTAATCAAACAAAGCGGGTTATTCGAAACAATTCGGCCGACCCTTTCGTCCATAACGGAAAGGGGTGGAAGAAAATGTTTCATGCGCGCATCAAAGCAATAGGGAATTCCGTGCTGCTGCTGTCGCTCGTTCTGGCCGGCTGTCAAGATAAGCCATCCGCGAAAACCCCGGAGTGGGAAAATACGGCAGACCTTCATGCTCCGCTATCGATGGGAAGCGGCCCGGATGAGACGAAGCAAGAGAACGCGCACCAGGAGCAGCAGTACCATGAATTCCAACAGCCGACGGATGCGTGGGGGGTGAACCGGGGAATCTCCCGTACGGTTTCCGGCGGAATTCGCTCTCCCGGCGAAGAAGTACGCATTCTGCTGCGGATAGAAGAACCGGAGAAGGGCAAAGAAATCGCCTCCCGCACAATCCGCTACAAGCTGACGGAGCGCGATCCGGAAGGCGGGCTGATCCGCTTGGTCGAGGAGGAAACGAGCCATATCGATCCGACGGTCGCGTTCTCCAGCTTTACCCCCAAGCTGCCGGAGCAAGAAGGGACTTATTATTTCCTGACGGCGGAAATTATGAACGGTCCGGTCGTGGAGGATACGGTGCTGTCGCCTATTCAAGTTCCCGTGCAGAAGCTGGAAGCGTCGCTGAAGCTCGATCGGGCGGTTTACCCGGCCGACGGCAAACCGGTGCTGACGGTATCGAACGAGGGTCCGAGTTCCTTGTTTTTCGGGCTGGACTATCTGATCGAGCGTAAAACAGACGGCGACTGGAAGCCGGTTCCGGCCGGGAAAAATGCAGCGGTTGCGTCAATCGGCTACAATTTGAAGCCCGGGAGCCATTGGGAGCAGACGATCGCTTTCAAAGGACTGTCGGCCGGCGATTACCGGTTCGGTAAAACGGTCGAGGGAGTCGGCACGCCGATCCGGAAAACGCTGTACGTCGAATTTTCCGTGCAATAGGGCACGGGTCGACCGGACAACGGCGGCGAAACCTTGTCCGGATCATCCGTCTGCAGAAGGCCATTCGAATCGGGCTGAGGTCTGTTTCCGTCTGTCTTCGTTTGATGCTACAATAAGGACGAGGGTATGTACCGAATTCCGCACTTAAGGAGACAACGGATGAACGCTTTGCAGATCAAGCAATTCAAACTGATCAAAACCGAAATTACCCGTTTTATGATGATGTACAAGTTCGCCCTGAACGAGCTTGAAACGAAGGTGGAAATATTGCAGGAGGAGTTTCAGCTGCTGCATGATTACAATCCGATCGAGCATACGAAATCACGGTTGAAGTCGCCGGAAAGCATATGGAACAAGCTGAAAAGAAAGCAAGGCGGCCTTTCGTTCGACGGCATCCGGGAACATGTCAAGGATATAGCGGGGCTGCGGATCACGTGCTCGTTTTTGTCGGATATTTATCGTATCCGCGATATGCTGGAGGCGCAAAGCGACCTGAAAATCGTTGAGGTCAAGGACTATATCCAGCACCCGAAGCCGAATGGGTATCAGAGCCTTCATCTTATCGTCGAGGTGCCGGTTTATATGTCCGATGGAAAGGAATTCGCTTGTGTGGAAATCCAGATCCGAACGATCGCGATGGATTTTTGGGCCAGTCTGGAGCACAAAATCTATTACAAATACAATGAAACGGTGCCGGCTCAGCTGCTTCGCGAGCTGAAGGAGGCCGCGGATGCGGCGGCGGCGCTGGATCGGCAGATGGAACGGCTGCACAACGAAATCCAGTCGATCCGCGAGGAGCAGGAAGACGGCGAGGCGAACGAGCTGACGCGCATTATGATCAACAACCAGCAGTTCTCGCTGCCCGAAGCGCTGTTCGGTCTGCTTGGCGACGGGCGGCAAGAAAAGGATTGAAAGCCGACGGCAACCGCCGGGGCTGCACGTGACGTTTAGCGCAGAGGGAGGATGATGCTGTCCGCTTGTCCTCCTGCTGTCGCCAATTTTCAATCGAACATTAGGCGTTGTCCCGGCGTATTTCGGTACGCATGTGGGGGCAACGTTTTTTTAGTTCCGTCATAAAGCCCTGTTCGTCCAAAGGGGAAATATGCACGAAGTCGTACTTGTTGTAACGGATCTCGATGCGTCGGATCGAGGTGGCGGCGCTGGCTGAGACGGAGCGGATCGTCTTCGCTTCGCTGATGCCGGCAAAAGGTACGGTGCGGCTCAGAGGTCCGGTACGAATGAGCAAACCGTCCCCGCCGATGACGTAGCAGGTGGCCAGCCACAGCCAAGCGACGAAGCCGCCCGCCGTAAAGCAGAGCAGAAATAGCAGCATGCCGCCGACGATACCAGCGCCTCCCACGAACAGCGGAGTCAAGCCACAGGCAAGCAAAGCGAGGACTGACGCCCAGAGCGTAACGGACAGCCAGAGGTCTCTTCTTGGAGCAAATTTCAATCGGCAGCACTCCTTCTGGTGGAATGGTCGCTTTTTCAAGCATTCGATTAGATTATTACATACGCCGGCTCGGTTTGGAAATAGCCGGCAATCGGATACCGCTGCGACAGAACGGGAAATTTGGCAAGAAAGCAATTGGAGTAGGGAAACGAGATAACCAATCGGGAAATCAGGAAGTGGTCATGATACGTTCTTGTCTCTATAGTTAGATACAAATCCAATGGTTATGGGGAGACAAGGAGGAATGAAGAATGAGGAAAACGACAACGTTCATGGCAGTGGTATGTATTATGTTGCTAAGCATGGTGTTAGGGGGGACACTGAGCAGTTTTGCCGATAGTCCGGTCACGCTTTACAACGACAATCATTACGGCGCGGAATCGAACCCGACCGGCAATCCGATCGGAGGAGGACAAGGATATAATAAAGCGGTTTCCGTGCCTCCCGTTGTGGTTGCTACAGCTGCGGATTTGGTTTATGCAGTCAATAGCGCTGCTTCCGGGTCTGTCATCTACGTGGACGATAACGCCAATATCGACATGAGCAGTTCGCCGCCGCTTGTCCTCCCAAGCGGCGTTACGCTTGCGAGCGGGCGCGGGAGCCTGCTGCCGGACGCGACGGTGTCGCAAGGAGGGCGTCTGTACCTGAATAAGCCGGGAGCAACGATGATCCAGGTGAATGGTACGAACGTGAGAATAACAGGATTGCGGATTGACGGAATGGACAATGAGGAAGGGACCTCCACATACGGGATTCCCGTCACGACAGGTGTCCAGATTCTTCCGACATACGCGCCCGAAATCGACAACAATGAACTGATGGGATGGACGTATGCGGCTGTATTGGGCAGCAATGGCCATGTTCATCACAATGACATTCATCATAACCGGCGAACGGGTCTTGGCTATGGCGTTGTCATTACGGGGAATGCCGCGACAACCCATGTAGGCGTATTAATTGAAGCCAACAAGTTTGACTGGAACCGCCACAGCATTGCCGCAACCGGGAATGTGAACGATCGCTATGAAGCCCGTTACAATTATATCGGGGGAAATATGGTACAACCCGGCTTTGATATGCATGATTTCCCGGCGTGCAATTGCGGCGGCGATATCGTCCATGTCCATCACAACACGTTCGAAATCATCCATAATTCCTTTAACGAAATGAGCTATGCGCTCGATGTTGGCAATGCGCCGAAGACAGGACTGTATGTTTATAATAACTGGATGTATAATCCGAATCCCGAATATGGCCTGAGACTGGCCAAACAAATGACGGAAGCCATACAGGTCGGTATGAACAAGTTCGGAACAGGGACCAATATTACGTATTCGTCGATGTATTTGTTCAAAGGGATCAACAATTCCTTTTTTAACGGCGGCTATATTTTCTCGACGCTTGCAGGAACGCCTACGATGACGGCAGGCAGAACGTTGACGGTGGGTGGAATTGACAACGTTTTCAACGCGGAGCAGGTCGGGGATCAGATCACCTATACGATCAACGTGGCGGCTTCCAAAACATTTTCCGTTCAAATGTTCAAAGGTCCCGGCTTAATCCCAGAAAGCGGCGCGATCGTCAAAGTGTATTTTGACGGCGACAGCAGTCATCCGGCAGGCATATTCGATACGAGCTTGACTCCCTTTTCGAACGCCTCGATCGGACAACAAACTCTCGACGCCGGCACGCACACCGTCACTTTGGAGGTCATCGGCAAAAACCCGAATTCGCTTGACTTCAAAGTGTACTACCGCATGCTGCGGCTGAATGAAGACATCGGATTTTGGCTGCAAGCCGATAAGCAGCTGCTCACGGTTGGCGAATCGGCTACGGTTCATTCGATCCGCGATTTGAGCGGCGCTTCCTTCGCAAGTGAAGATCCAAGCATTGCAACGGTGACGCCGCTAGGCTTGATTACAAGGGTTTCGGCAGGTACAACGAACGTTGTCGCATCCGTCTACGGGGATAGGGGGATTAGGTCCAGCGCTGTGCAAATAACGGTCGTGGATATAACGCCGTGAGGATGATCAAGGGAATTCGGAAGTGCAGATGGTTGCCAAGCTCTGATCGTTTCCCTATATAATCAAGGGTAAGGGTTTTAGACAGAGGGGGATTTCCATGACAGAGCTGCGTTATTTCCGGACAAAACGGGTGAATCGAAAGAGTGTATTTTTCAAGTTTCTCATCTCCTATATGGTGGTGCTGCTCGTATCGGTCAGTATTGGAAGCGTTCTCTACTACCGGGTTCAAACGGAGATGGTCGATACCGCCGGACGCGCTTATTTGGGTATGCTGGATCAGGTGAAGCAAGTCGTCGATACCCGTATGAAGGAAATGAACGGCGCGGCCTTACAAATGATCTTGAGCCCGAAGCTGCAATACTTGTTAAACCTGACGGACAATACGACCATTGAGGAACGGTACATGTATTTTGATTTCATGAAAGATATGCAGCGAATCAAAACAAGCATCGGCTGGATGAACGATTTCTATATTTATTTGCAAGACGCCAAAACAGTGATGACGCCGGACGCGAAAACGGACGTCGAAACCTTTTTTTCCACGATGATGGTTGGCGCCGATGCTTCCTATAAAGGATCGATGATGGAAAAGCTCGGGCAGTACAATGTTTCCGAGTTTGTTCCTTCGGTCATTATGGGTACCGGGTCGAACCAGAAGCGGATTATTTCGTATTTGCAAACGCTGCCTCTGGGAAGCAAGACGATAAAAGGAACCCTCGTCATCAATATCGACGAACAACAAATCGGCGATCTGCTGCACACGATCGAAATGGCGAGCCAGGCGCAAATTTACATTGCCGATGCGAAGAAGCAGGTTCTGCTGGAGCCCTCGAACAAGAAATGGAACATTCCCGACATGCTGGAAAGGATGTTATCCGATCCGCCTCACACGGCTGTCAAGGATGATCGCGGAAAGACGATGGTCGTTTCCCGAACGGTTTCGCAGGATAACGGCTGGACGTATATCGCGGTCGTTCCCCGGGACGTTGTCATGCAGCGCGTGAATAAGCTCAAATCGTACGCGATCATGCTGCTGTGTTTCTATTTGCTTGTAGGCGCAATAGCTTCTTATCTGCTTGCTTATCGCAACTACAACCCGATTCGCGAAATGGTGCAGCTGCTGCAGAAAGCGAAAGGCGCGGAAACGAAAGATACGAATGAATCGAATGAATCGAATGAATTTGACTATATCAAACGAATGTTATCCGGCACCGCTTATGAGGAGAAGCAATTGCGCGACAAGCTGACCCGCCAGACGCCGATCATTCAAGCCAATTTCCTTTCTCGTCTGCTCCGCGGACGCGTTGACGTTGCGGCCATGACGGAAGAGGAATGGCAGGAGATGGGCATCCGGATCCCTGTCAACGGATTTGCGGTTATGCTGATCGATATTGACGACAGCAGCGCTTTTGCCAAAGAAGATTCCGAACGGGAATGGGCGCTCATTCGCTTCATCGTATCGAATCTCGGCGAGGAGCTAATGAAGGGGGAAGGCTACGTAACCGAGCTGGACAGACAACAGTTGGCCGTGTTGGCCGGACTGGGCGGGCAAACTGCGGCGAGCGGCGAGCATGAGATCAAGGCGTTGGCGGAGGAGTTCCAAACGATTTTGTATCGCCGGTTTCGCCTGCAAACGACGATCGCCGTCAGCGAGATTCATCGCGAGATCGAACAGACTGAACTCGCTTACAGGCAGGCACTGATGGCTCTCGAATATAAACTGGTCAAGGACAGTAATTCCGTCATTATGTACGACGAAACGCGAGGGCTCCAGCAAAATCAATACCATTTTCCGCTCGAGCTGGAGGTGCAGCTTCTCAACTATGCCAAGGCGGGCGACTATTCATCCATTGACAAGCTGCTGGATCAAATCTACGAAATGAACTTCGTCAGTCACAAAGTCAGTCCGGAGAACGGGAAATGTCTGTTTTTCGATATCGTCTGCACGCTGCTGAAGCTGATGAATTCGACTTCCGCGCAGCATGCTCTGCATGTGCTTCATGAAAAGTACGACCCTGTCAAAACGATTCTCAGCCGTGCCACGGCTGCCGAGATGCTGCAAAAAACGAAGGAATGTTATGAAGCGGTTTGCGAATTGACAAGAGAACATCACTCTTCGCACAGTGACAAGCTGCTTGATGGCATGAAGCAATACCTGGAAAACCGCTACGCGGACAATAATTTCAATTTGACGTCGATGGCGGAGCAATTCGACTTGACGCCCAAGTACATATCTGCCTTCTTCAAGAAGCAAACATCGCAAAATATTATGGACTATGTCGTGGAAATGCGGATTGCCCACGCCAAGCGGTTGCTGCAGGACCGTTCGTTGACTTTGCTGCAAATCGCTCAGCAGGTCGGATACGTGAACGATGTCGGCTTGATCCGCGTGTTTAAAAAAATGGAAGGGGTTACGCCCGGTCTCTATAGGGATACGCTGCCGGCCGATCGGGAAGCTACGCGGGGCGAATCGGATATCGGATAACGGAAAGTGAAGACGGACAATGCCCGAATGGGGCTGCAGATAGCGAATCGCGAATATTGGAAATAGAAAAATCGTACCTTCCGCTTTATTGTTGGGAACAGGTCAACTAAATAAGTTGAACGAAAGAACTTCATGGAAAGGCGGCATGCAACGGGCTTCCATCATTCGTTCAACTTATATTGCCTATGAAAAAAAAGGGAGGAACTGAGAATGAGCAACTCGAGAAAGAGATTTCACGTTCTACCGGTATCGGCAGCACTGCTTGCGGCGCTGGCAACCGGCTGTACGGATACGAGCAAGTCCAATCAGCCGGGGAACGTTTCCCCGAGCCCTTCGGCCGGCGGGAGCAGCGAGGTTACCAAGAAGGAAGCGGCTTATCCGGCTGCATTAAGCTATTGGGTGGCGATGAATTCGGATGAAAAAGCGGTCAACAAAGACTACAACGATATGGCCATGTATAAGGAACTCGAGAAAAGAACGGGAACCAAGGTCGAATTTCAACACCCTGCAGGGACTGCCGCCGATCAATTCAATCTGCTGCTCGCGGGCAATAAGCTGCCCGATGTGATCTATTGGAACTGGAGGGACATTCCGCGCGGCCCCGGTGCTGCGATCCAAGACAAGACGATTCTGCGATTGAACGAATTGATCGATTCGTACGCGCCAAATTTCAAGAAGTATTTGCAAGATAACCCGGAGATGAAAAAAGCGATCACTTTGGATGACGGCACCATCTACGCGATGCCTTTTTTGACGCCGGATCAAGAGGCCGCATCCTTTCTCGGACCCATCATTCGCAAAGATTGGCTGGACAAGGCCAAACTCCAAAGTCCGACTACGATCGACGAATGGTACACGGCACTGAAAGCGTTTAAAGCGACGGATATGAACGGCAACGGCAAAAACGACGAAATTCCGCTGCTGCTCGATCAGGGTTATTTGGAAGCATGGAGCAGCGCATGGGGAGTCGGCACGTCGTTCTACCTGGATAATGGCAAAGTTAAATATGGTCCGACGCAGCCCGTCTTCAAGGAGTTCTTGAAGACGATGAACCAGTGGTATGCGGAGAAGCTGATCGATAACGATTACCTGGTTACGGACGGCAAACTGAGAGATTCCAAAGTGACGAGCCAGCAGCTGGGGGCGCTTGTCGGGTATGTCGGCTCAGGCATAGGCAAGTATATGGATGCGATGACGCCTAACGATCCGAACTTCGAGTTGGTCGGCGCGCCGTTCCCGGTCTTGAAAGCCGGGGACAAGAACAACTTCGGCATGAGCAACCTGCCCTTCATCGGCAGCGGCGCGGCGATTACAACTGCAAGCAAAAATCCGGAGCAAATCATCAAATGGCTGGATTATGCTTATAGTCGGGAAGGGAGTCTGTTGTTCAACTTCGGGACTGAAGGGGTCAGCTACAAGATGGAAAACGGCAAGCCGAAATTCACCGATACCATACTCAAAAATCCCGATAAGCTATCGATTAGCCAGGCACTGGCCAAGTTTGCCGTTTCGAACGGACAAGGGCCGTTCGTATACGACAGCGGAGTCGGCTCGCAGGTTGCCGCCAGGCCGCAGCAAGCCGCCGCTAAGAAAGCTTGGGGTCTTGCCACGGGAACAGGCCGGCTTCCGGGCGTCACGTTGACGGTTGAAGAAGGGGCCAAATTTGACACCATTATGGGCGACGTGAACACTTATTACAAAGAAATGATTAACAAATTTATTATGGGCATCGAAAAAACAGACAAATTCGACGAGTATGTAAAGAAAATCCAAAGCATGAACATCGATGAAGCGGTCAAAATTCAGCAAGCGGCTCTCGACCGTTATAACCAGCGCAAGTAAGGACTTACGAAAAGCGAAGCTATAGGGGAATGATGGGGTTGAGACATCGTATTCTGAAAGATTTTCAGCGGAACAAGATCATTTATTTCATGTTGATGCCAGTGGTTCTTTATTATCTTGTTTTTCACTATTATCCGATGTATGGCGTTCAAATCGCCTTCAAGGATTTTTCGCCGGGCAAAGGAATTTGGCACAGCCCATGGAACGATTTCCGCTATTTCCAGCAATTTTTCCAAGGCATTTATTTCTGGCGGCTGCTGCGCAATACGCTTTTGTTAAGCTTCTACGATATTGTTTTCGTGTTTCCTTCCTCCATACTGCTTGCCTTATTGCTGAATGAATTGCGAAGCCGCATGTTCAAGCGAACGGTGCAGTCTATCGTCTATTTGCCGCATTTCATCTCCTTGGTCGTGATCGTCGGGATGATGGTCGATTTTTTATCCTCGGACGGCTTGGTGAATCGGATAGCGGTCTTTTTTGGCGGGGAAGCGGCTTCGTATTTGCAGCAGCCGTCGATGTTTCGAACGCTGTACACGGCCTCTAGCGTCTGGCAGTCGATCGGCTGGGGCTCGATTATTTATTTGGCCGCGATCGCTACGATCGATGTCAGCTTATACGAAGCGGCCAAGGTGGACGGGGCCGGCCGTTTTAAGCAGATGCTGCACATTACGCTGCCCGGCATTCTCCCGACCATTGCGATTTTGTTTATTTTACGGATGGGCAGTCTGATGGCTGTCGGAGATGAAAAAGTGCTGTTGATGTATAATCCGGTCACCTACGAAACCGCCGATGTGATCGGCACCTATGTATACCGCAAGGGGGTACTGGATGCCAGCTTCGGTTTTAGCACGGCGATCGGACTGTTTAACTCGTCTATCAATTTCATTTTGTTGATTATAACTAATTATCTTAGCAAGAGGCTGCAGGGAACTCGATTATGGTAATGACGAGCATTCGCACAATCACGAGGGATACTGCGTCAGGAAGGAAGGCGCGCTATGCTTGCCAAACGAAAACCCGGGGAAATAAGCTTCGATCTGTTGAATACCGTACTGATGGTTTTGCTGTCGGTCATCACCCTGTACCCGATGGTATATGTGTTATTCGCTTCTTTAAGCGAACCGAGTTTGCTGGTTAAAGCGAGAGGATTTCTTTTTTATCCGAAAGGGTTTAGCCTGGATGCTTACAAAGCGGTGCTGGAAAACCCGATGATTATGACCGGTTACAAGAATACGCTGTTTTACGTCATTGTGGGCACCTCCTTGAATTTATTGATGACCACGCTGGCGGCTTATGGATTATCCCGTAAAAATGTCATGTGGAAAAATCCGATCATGTTTATGATCGTGTTTACGATGTTTTTCAGCGGAGGACTGATTCCCAGCTATTTGCTGATCCAGAACCTGCATATGATGGATACCCGCTGGGCGCTGATCGTTCCCGGGGCTATGAGCGCGTTTAATATGATCGTCATGCGGACTTCTTTCCAGGGGATCCCCGATGCGATGGAGGAGTCCGCCCGAATGGAAGGCGCGAGCGATTGGACGATTTTGTTCCGCATCATCGTACCGTTGTCTATGCCTGTTATTGCGGTCATGATTTTGTTCTACGGCGTTTCCAATTGGAACTCCTGGTTTGCCGCGAACATTTATTTGCGCAACCGGGATCTCGTTCCTCTGCAAATCGTATTGCGCGATATTTTGATCAGCAACGATACGGACAACATGATGCAGGGAGGGGCGGCGATCGACAAAGCGTCGATCAGCTATACGATCAAATACGCCACTATTATCGTTTCGACGCTTCCCATTTTGCTTATGTATCCCTTTTTGCAAAAATATTTTGTCCAGGGCGTGCTGATCGGCGCTTTGAAGGAGTAGTAAGGGGAGGACTAACAATGGAATCGAATCGTACCGAACAATCGGAAATGTCCCGGAGAAAGCTGCTCTCGACACTCGGCATGGCCGGCGTTGCCCTGGCCGCCGGTTCCATAGGTGTCGGCTCTTTTCCGCAAGCGGCGGAAGCCGCTCAACCCGCAACATTGGCGGAAGCGGATGCCGAATTTGCTGCAAGGGGGACGAATGTTAAGTGGAATGGTGCGCAGGGCGACGGTGCGGCCGATGATGCGGCCGCGATTCAGCAATCGATTAACGATGTAAGCGCCGCCGGCGGAGGAGTCGTGTTTTTTCCTGCCGGGACTTATCTGATCGGAAGTACGATTACGATTCCTTCGAATATTACCCTTCGGGGCGTGAATGCGGAACTGAGCGTGATCCGCGACCATGCTTCGCTTGGAAACAACGGAATCCTTTCGCTTATCGGCACGGTCGGATCGCGGCTGAAGAACATCAAGCTTCGCGATCTGACGATACGCAACGGCACGGCTGCTGCGTATCCAACCCTTCCGACCAAATGGAAAGACGGCATTGTAGCAAACTATGTGGACGGCTTGACGCTGGAACGGTGTACGCTTACGGAGGTTCAAGGCTATTCGACATTTGACGTTAAATTTTGCACGAATGTATACGTCGATCGCTGTCTGTTCTATCGCATCGCGTACTGCTGCATGCTGGTCGGTCCGGATTGCGACATTATCAAAGTGTACAACAGCACCTTTGATACCCTTACGACAGTGTCGGCTCCAGGCAACGCTTATACGTTCGCTACGGGAAATACGGTTCTGAACGAAGGAACGAATTGGCCCAAGAACATATGGATCGTCAATAACAAGTTTTTAAACAACCCCCACTGGGAAGGCTTGGATCTGCATGGCGGAGAAAATGTGTGGATTCTCAACAATTACATCGAAAATTGCTATTGCGGGATCAACGTTCAGAATACAGCCGGTTTTGTCTCCAACCCCGTCTTGAAAAATGTGATCATTGAAGGCAACATCGTCAAGCAAGGTTCGGGGGACGTCGGAAGCAACGGGATTCTCGTACAAGGGGTTAGCGGAATATGGGCAGAAGGGGTCGCCATTCGCAATAACAAGATCGACGGTTTTGGGCCGACGGCGAATGTGCTTAACGGCGGTATGAAGCTCTCGTGTATGACCAATTTCATCGTAGAAAACAATGTGATCGACAATTATTACCAGTCGGGCATTGTCCTGAACTATGCTTGCTTTGAGGGAAGCGTCGTCGACAACTGCATCAAGAGCTGCGCAGGAGCATTTACGTGGGCCGAAACGGCGGCTATTCGCATTCCGAATAATGGCGGGGGCATTTTTGGCGTACGCATTGAAAATAACA
The DNA here is from genome assembly GCF_039536325.1 of Paenibacillus hodogayensis. NCBI lineage: Bacteria > Bacillati > Bacillota > Bacilli > Caryophanales > Paenibacillaceae > Paenibacillus > Paenibacillus hodogayensis. The sequence continues at coordinate 154,688 of NZ_BAAAYO010000009.1, read as the reverse complement.
CGGTGAATCCCGCTGTCCTCCATACAGATACGGACTTGAATAAATTTCCGAAATATTTTGTCGCCTGCAGCCATCAACGGGTGTCCTTGCAAATTTGCTATAACGCTATTCATAATATCGGAACCGCTTACTATCTGAATCCATCGTATATGAATGCCTTCTGGGCGGCGAAGCCGACGGGGGGCGCAGGGTCCGGTATTGTGCAGAAATACGGGGATGTCATTTATAACCAATCCGGACAACCGGGATGGCATGTCAGTCAGCCGACAATCGGATACGGTTCGCTTTACACCGGCGCAGTGACAACCGGGAGTATAACAAGCGGCGCCAACATCCTTACCGTCGGAAGCGGCCTGACCCGGCTGTTCCCGGTCGGCATGAACATTAAGGTGATAGGCGCGGGGGCGGGGGGAGCCGATTTGAGCGCGCGAGTCGTCAATAACAATCACGCTACGCAATTAATTTTGCATGTATCGGCAAGCACAACGGTTTCGGGGGCGGATATAAAGTACGACTCCTTGACTTTGGTTCCTTAACAGCAGGCTTGAAGGACGGCAGCGAGCGGATAACCCCGGGAATCGGCGAGCAGTTCGTACAGTATGCGGCGAAGCTGTTGGGCAGGATTTACGGCAGGCAGGTCGAATAACGTATAAAGATTTGATGTTGAAGCACATTCTTTTTAATATTGAGGTGTTCTCATGGGGAATGAAACGATCCAATACAGGAGGCTGAACGCTTGTACGTTCGACGAAGCGTTGTCACTGTGGAACCGCGGCTTCACCGGCTATTATTCAGATATGACAAGAACTATGGAACAACTGTTAAACAGCTTTGCGGCGAACTCCATCAAGCCCGAGCTGTCGGTAGCCGCGTTCGTTTGCGACGATCCCGCAGGCTTCGTATTTATCGCGACGAAGATCGTCGACGGCCGCAAATGGGCCTGGAACGGAGGAACCGGGGTAGCCCCGGAGTATCGCGGCAAAGGAATCGCCAAGGCGTTGATGCGCGAGGCGCAGCGGGTTTTTGCGGAAGAAGGTGTCGATTGCGCGATTTTGGAGGTCGTTTGCCGGAATGAGCATGCGATTTCGGCCTATGAAAGCGGCGGTTTTAGCAAAACCGACCGGATAATCGGACTGGTGCACAAGGGCACGCTGGATGAACAAAGCTTCCCGGTGCCGGATTCATCACCGGGGCTGCAGGCGGAATACGGCAAAGCTTCGGCTGCGGCGGAGCTCGATTTCTATCGGGATGTGGCCGCTTGGGAATGCATGTGGCATAACATCAAGAACGGGGAAGCGCTGATCGTGCGCGATCAGTTCGGCGAAGCGGCGGCATATGCTTTGTTTAGCCGAACCTTCGACAAGCAAGGGAATATGGAGACGGCAAACTTACTTCAATGCGAGCCAGCTCCCGGAAGAGAGGATCGCGACGCTCTGTTCGCTTTTGCGCTGAGGAGCGTCTACGGGCCGCTTGACCGGGCATGCACGCGCAGCACGGCTAACTTGTCTACTGCCAATCCGGAAGTGATCGATATGCTGAAAGTGGCGGGTTTCGAAACCCGTTACGAGCAATATTTGATGGTTATGGACCGGAGCGGGGAGCCGAAGCCGCAATAAGTTGAACGAAGGAGGCCAGGGCGGTCACGGCGGTTATCCGGGGGCTTGCATCGAACCGATCGTCGCCGCCTCCGCCGTCATTATAGGGTTGCAATAGGAAAGCTGCTTACACTGCTTGAGATATCGCTCCATCGCGCTTAAACTCCTCTATTTCCTCTTTTCCTTTTCCTGCTAAGGAATATTATTTTTTTCGTTGGACCTCCCGAAGAAGTAAAATCCGCGCTATTTAATTTCTCCACTATTTCATACCCATAGCTCTCTCCTTCAAAACAAGCAATCCCCTCTCTTCGTGACAACTAACTTGTTATACAATATAGTTTACACAAACAAATATTACGCAGTCAGTCCAGAACTGTTGAAATAATATTTCAAGGTGATATAATTTTTATACATTGTATTTGTAAGCGGTTACTATAATGAAAATGCGGACCAGCCGACGGTTACGCGTAAAGAAGGAAGGTGACGAGCTCGTATGATACGCTTTCACAAGCCTCGTATTGCATTGTTTTGGCAGTTCTTCGCCAAATATTTTGTATTGTTCCTTATTCCCGTTATTGTCGCGATTACGTTTACGTACATATTCGTTGTCCGTCTGATCGAGGATGATGCGAGAGACCGAAACGACATCGTGATGAGGAACAGCTCGGAGCAAATTGACAACGCTTTCTCTTCCATACAAACCGATATGATTCGCGTGCTGAGCGATTCCACGCTGCGAAGCTTCCTCCAGGTCGCCGGCGATTCCCCGGAAAATCAGCAGCGCAACGAGTGGCTTCACTCGCTGATGGACCAGCTGGACAAAATCATGGTCGACGATCTCGTCTCGAACGCCTATATCTATTTGGCGAAATACGACCTCGTGATCGATTCCAAGACGGACTCCGGCAAAGAATATTATTTCCGCTACAAATACCCGATCGCTCCATCGGAGCGCGACAATCTGTTCCTTCATCTGACCGGTAAAAAAACGATGTATTTTACGAAAGCGTACCGGGTCGACGTAAGCCCGATCTCTCCGGACACCTCGGCATCCCCTCATACCGTCATATCAACCGTCATGAGCTATCCGTTCAATTCCGCCGATCCGGACGTTTATCTCGTACTCGATGTGAAGCAGGATACGCTTCGCGAGCAAATCAGCAATAGCGAAGACTGGATAATCGGAGCGGCGATTACCGATGGAGAAGGGCGTCCGATCGTGCAGAGCGGCGCCATGGCGGCCGGCGCGGGCATCGATAATAAAAAGGCGGTATCGTCGATTCCGTCGTCGTTTAACGATTCGTGGCGGTACGTCAGCGTAGTCGATCTCGACAAGCTGCTGCAGCCTGCGCGCATGATCCGCATGCTGTCGCTCGTCTTTCTTGGCTTCTTTCTCGTACTCGGCAGCGGCGTATCGTATTATTTGAGCCGAAGGCTGTACGCCCCGATACTCGAAATCAAAAGAGGATTCGCCACGTATCGTCAGCCCGAAGCGACGGTGAAGCGGGAAGCGAACGATTTCGACGTCATCAAGCGGTTTTCCGGCATGCTCATCTCGGAGAACAACCAACTGTCGCGTCTTGTCAGCGGAATGGTTCCGATGGTGCAGGAGCATTTCGTCGGGAAGCTGCTGCTTGGGGAATTTCAGGATGAGGCCGCGCTGACGGCGTGCGCGAAGGAAATCGACTTCGATTACGATCCGACTGCAAACCGTACGGTGCTGTGCATCGAATTCCACTATTATTCGCGCGTTCAGGAAGGGCAGACGGAGACGTCCAAATCGTTCCTGCTGGCCGAACTGAGGGATAGTATCCGCAAAGCGTTTCCGGGTATGGCGATCTGGCTCAGCCATACGAAATCCGATATTTTGGCGTGCGTGCTGCACCACGCTCCGCATTCCGACATAGGGTCCAAGGAAGCGGCGGAGCGGATCAAGCTTTGCTTGCAGCCATTTGCACCCTTCTACAAGGCGACGATCGGCATAGGCCGGACGGTGGGGTCGATTCAAGAGCTGCCTGCCTCGTACGACCATGCCTTGTCCATGCTCCGGTACAAAGGTATGCTCCCCGAAGTGGAAATTTGCGGCGAGGAACGCGAACGCGAGGACCGATCCGGCTGGGACAGCTTCCTGTCGGTGCAGGAAGTGAACCGCATCTTCAATCTGTGCAAATCGCGCGAGTACGACAGCCTGCTGCAATCGACGTACGCTCTGCTCGATGCGGGCAAGCACGCGCGTGCGAGCGAAATGAAATATTTGTGCTCGGACGTGCTGAATACATGGATTCGGGCGGCGGAATACGAGAAAACCGATTTCAGCATCGCCTTCTATTCGAAGCTGTTCGATAGGCTCAGCCGCTGCGTAACCGTGGACGAAATCCGGCAAACGTTCCGCGACATTCACGAGCTGATGTTCCGGCCGAGGCAGCCGCACGACCGGACCCGGCCGTTCGCCGAAATTCTCGCTTACATTCACCGGCATTACGCCGAGGAGCTGTCGATCGAGCGCTTCGCCCAGCAAATGAACATGTCGGTCGGGCATTTCAGCCGTACGTTCAAGGGAGAGGTCGGCGAGAAATACGTGGAGTACATTGCCAAAGTACGGATGGATAAGGCGAAGCAATACTTGCTCGAGACGGATTTGAAAATCGATGAAATCGCCGAAAAAGTGGGGTATTGGGGGCGGAACTCGTTCATTCCCATTTTCCGCAAATACGAGGGGGTTACGCCGGCCAAATACCGGACCCTTTACAGTTCCGCCCCTTGAGCAAAGTTTGCCGCAAGTCGAGACTTCGTTTTTTCGGAAGTCTCTTTTTTTTCCGGCCAACCCGGGCCGCTGCGCGGTTTTGCGGCCCACGCAATAATGGCGACACCGCCAAAATATGCGCGCTTTACGTCTTGTGTCGCCTGACCGTATAGTTGGGGCAAGAACGAGCGAACAGGAATTGACGGAAATGAAATCGCTTGCAGAAAGCTGAAAGGTGTGAGACTAGATGGCCCGTTCTTGGTATGTGCTGAAAAAGTATAAAGCGCTTTATTTTCTGATGCTTCCCGGCATCTTGTACTACTTGATTTTCAAGTATGCGCCCATGTACGGCATCATTATCGCGTTTCAAGATTTTTCGATCGGCAGGGGCATTATGGGCAGCAAATTTGTCGGCTTGAAACATTTCCACGAATTTTTCGTCAACACGCCCGATGCATGGAAGCTGATCCGCAATACGATCATGCTGAATATCTACGGACTGCTGCTTCAATTTCCGGCGCCGATCGTTTTGGCCGTTTTGTTCCACGAGCTCCGGTTCAAATGGTTTAAACGGTTTGTGCAGTCGGTGAGCTACATGCCGCACTTTTTATCGACGGTCGTCATTGCCGGTATATTGGTTACGTTTTTGTCTCCGTCGACCGGGATCGTCAACTTTTTGCTCGTCAAATGGTTCGGCATCGAGCCGATTATGTTTCTTGGTTTGCCCGAGTGGTTCCGGACGATTTATGTCGGATCGGAAATATGGCAGGGCGTAGGCTGGGGGACGATCTTGTATTTGGCGGCCATTGCCGGCGTCGACCCGACGCTGTACGAGGCGGCGAAAATGGACGGAGCGAACCGGTTCCAGCAAATTCGCCACATTACGTTCATCGGCATGGTCCCAGTCATGATCATCTTGCTCGTGCTCAATCTCGGCCACTTCATGGAAGTCGGCTTTCAAAAAATATTGCTGCTGTACAACTCGATGAACTACGAAACGTCCGACGTCATCAACACATTCGTTTATCGGAGAGGCGTGCTGGACGCGGACTTCAGCTTCGCAACCGCCGTAGGCTTATTCCAGTCGGCAATCGGCTTCCTTCTCGTGGTCACGGCGAACCGCATTGTCCGCAAATACTCCGATACGAGCCTATGGTGAGGTGATTCGCATGCAAATCAAAGAAAGCTTCGGCTCCAAGCTGTTCGATGCGGTCAATGTGCTGATCATGATCGCGTTTGTCATTGTGATGATGTATCCGATGGTCTACGTCTTCTCCTCGTCCATCAGCTCCGACGCGATGGTCGCCAGCGGCAAAGTGCTGCTGTTTCCGAAAGACGTTACGCTGCACGCCTATAAAGAAATTATTGCAAATTCGGACGTATGGAGGAGTTACTGGAATACGATCCGCTATACGGTCGTTCATACGGTGCTGACCCTGCTCGTCACCTCGGCCATGGCTTATCCGCTGGCGAAAAAATGGCTCCCCGGCCGCAAAATCGTGCTGTTGATGGCCGCCTTTACGATGCTGTTCAGCGGCGGCTTGATTCCGACGTTTCTCGTCGTGCAAAAGCTCGGGCTGCTCAATTCGATCTGGGCAATCGTGCTGCCGACCTTGATCAGCACGTGGCACCTGTTCATCATGCGGACGTTTTTCGAAGGTTTGCCCGAGGAGCTGGAGGATGCGGCTACGATCGACGGCTGCGGGTATTTGCAGGTGCTGATCCGGATCGTCCTGCCGCTGTCGCTTCCCGTTATGGCCACGATCGGCCTGTATACGGCCGTCGGTCAATGGAACGCCTTCTTCGACGCCTTGATTTACTTGAACGACCGCAGCCTGTATCCTCTGCAGATCATGCTTCGCAACATTCTCGTAGCGGGCGCGAAAATTACGTCCGAGAGCGACGCCAGCCAGCTGCAGACGATGAAGTACGCGATGATTATGGTAGCGACCTTGCCGATTCTGTGCATCTACCCGTTCATCCAGAAATATTTCGTTCAGGGCACGATGATCGGCGGTATCAAAGGTTAGCCGCGTTTCACCCCGGTTCGGGGGAAGGACGCTGCAACATATACACAAATTTGTTTGATCAAAGGGAGGCAGATCAAGTGAAAAAAACGTTTGCCACAATTGTTGCCACGGTCATGCTCGGCGGCCTTGTCGTCGGCTGCTCCGGCACGAAAGATCAGCCAGCCGCCGGCGATGCGGGCAAAACCGGCACTACGGCCGTGGACAAAAAGCCGATTACGTTTACATGGCTCGCTTACGACCGCACCGAAGGCAAAATCCGCTCCGACTGGGACATTTTCAAGGAAATCGAGGCGAAAACGGGCGTTAAAGTCGACTTCCAGGTTGTCAGCCAAGAAGGTCTCACGGAAAAGCGGCAAATTATGATCGCCACCAATTCGGTGACCGACTTCATCCAAGTATCCACGCAGGAAGGCCGCGACAACGGACCGGAGAAAGTGTTCCTCAACCTGAAGGACTATTTGGATAAAGCTCCCAATCTGAAAAAGTTTTACGACAAATATCCGGAAGCAAAGGCGCAGGCGACCGGATCGGACGGAGGCTTGTATACCGTTCCCGTGCTCGAGGGCGACGCCGAAGGCAAAGGCTTCAACTTCGTGTGGCTGGCGCGGAAAGACCTGGTCAGCAAAGTCAATCTGAAGGAGCCGACGAATCCAGACGAATTGTATCAATATTTGAAAGCGCTCAAGGAGAAATACCCGGACGCCTATCCGTACTCTCCGGCGGCGGTCAATGGGGATGTCGGCCTGTATACGGTAATGGGCAACATGTTTACGGGCATCTCCGGCTTCTACAACCTGAATCCGCAAACCGACAAATACGCATTCGCTCCTTACGAAAACGGCTATAAAGACGCCATCGTCTATATGAACAAGCTGTACAACGAAAAGCTGCTCGATCCGGAATATCCGTTCCTGACCGGTCCGCAATGGGAAGAGCGGATGATGAAAGGCAAGGCGCTCGTTTCCTTCTACTGGAAAGCGAACCTCGCCACGCTGACGGATAGCGCCAAGAAAGCGGGGGCTCCGGCGGATTACGAGCTGGACGCCATCGCGCCGGTCGTAGCGCCGGGCGTCAAAAACTATTTGTACTCCCGCGCCGTCGTAGGTTCGTCCGGCCGCGCCATCTCGGCTAAGGTGAAGGATAAGGACCGCGCCGTTCAATTCCTCGATTACCTGCTCAGCGAGGAAGGCACGAACTATTTGGCGCTCGGCATTCAAGGCAAGTCGTATACGCTCGATAACGGCAAGCCGCTATTCATGAAGGAATTCGGCGATACGCCTTACGTTCCGCTCCGCCGCGATTTCGGCGTATGGTATGACATGATCAACCTGAACAATGCCCTGTCGCGCGAAGCTTGGGAACGAAGCGCAAGCGACAAAATGAAGGCGATTAACACGAAATATGCGCCGTTCATCGTCCCGGCTCCTAAAGCCAGCGTCAAAACGAAAGAAGAGCTGGAGCTGGAAAAGTCGAAGCTGAACAACTTGACGAAGTTTCTGGAGCAAAAAATGACCGAGTTCGTTACGGGCAAAACGCCGATCAACGACACGACGTACGCGCAATTTATCGACCAAGCGAAAAAGCTCGGCTCCGACGATCTGCTGAACATGTACAACACCGCCTACAAACGCACGTACGGCAAGTAATCCGCAAGCAGCGGCGCAAGGAGGAGCTTCGCATGTCCGAAATATATAAAGTAATCGATGTGGACGTCCACAACGAACAAAACGATTCCGCGTTCGTCCCTTATTTGCCCGAGCCGTGGAAAAGCCGGGTGGCGGCGAGCGGCATCGGCATGGCGGGATCCGGCTATTATTCGCCGGTCGGCGTTCTGCGGAGGGATTCGGTTCCGCCGGGGGGAGGCAAAGCCGGCTCGGACCCCGACTTCATGCTCAAGCAGCTTGTCGAGGAATTCGACATGGAGTACGCGATATTGACGGGCGTCATGTACAACATTTCGGCGACCCACGACGCGGACTTCGCCGCAGCGGTCTGCTCGGCCTACAACGATTATTTGATAGCCGAATGGCTCGGCAAAAGCAAAAAGTTCAAAGGCGCGATGGCCGTCGCCACGCAGGACCCCTATTTGGCGGCGAAAGAAATCGACCGGATCGGCGGCCATCCCGACATCGTCGAGGTCATCATTTCCAGCGCGGCGCGGATGCCGCTCGGCCAGCGCTATTATCATCCGATTTACGAGGCGTGCGAGCGCAACGGTTTGCCGCTCGCGATCCATCCGGGAGCGGAAGGGGCGGGGAGCTCGACTCCCCCGACCGCCGCCGGGTACCCGTCGCGTTATATCGAATGGCACACGTGCTTGTCGCAAATGTTCATGACCCATCTGGTCAGCATGGTGTGCGAAGGCGTGTTCGTGAAGTTTCCGAACCTCAAAGTCGTGCTTATCGAAGGAGGCATCGCCTGGCTGCCGGGCCTCATGTGGAGGCTCGACAAAAACTACAAGGCACTCCGTTCCACGGTGCCTTGGCTGACCCGTCTGCCGAGCGAATATATTCGCGACCACTGTTATTTGTCGACGCAGCCGATCGAGGAGCCGGACAATCCGCAGCATTTGATCGACTTGTTCAACATGATCGACGCCGAGAACATCATCCTGTTCTCCAGCGACTACCCGCACTGGGACTTCGATCCGCCGACGCAAATACTCAAGAAGCTGAAGCCGGAAGCAAAACGGAAAATCTTGTACGAAAACGCGAAGGCGCTGTATAAGCTGTAAAACCAGCGCAAAAGCCGGCGGCGCCATTCAGATTTTCAGAAGGAGGGCGGAACGAAAGCCATGCCGGTTCATTTCGTAATGAATGTTGGCGATATTCCGGAGGGCGGCCATGTCGTCGTGAACGTGGAGGGCCGGGAAATCGGCGTTTACCGGTTGGATGAGCAGTATTACGCCATCCATAACCATTGCCCGCACCTGGGTGCTCCGTTGTGTGCGGGCGCCATATGCGGCACGAATTTGCCGTCCGACGTATTCGCCTATCAGTTCGGCCGCAAGGGAGAGATCGTTCGCTGCCCGTGGCACGGCTGGGAGTTCGACATCAAGACGGGAAAGTCGCTGTTCAGCGACAAGGTCCGCACGCGCAGCTACAAGGTGGAAGTGTGCGACGGCAAAGTAGGAATCGTGATCGGGAGCTAGATACAACACAGACCTGGAGATAGATTACGGAGAGGAGACGGTAGCGCTTGGCGGAATTGGGACAATCGATCTATCCGACGCTTGGCATAGCGGAGGCGAACCGTCAGCTGGACGAAGCGATTCGCGTCGGCTGCAGGCATCTATTTACTTCGCTGCACCTGCCCGAGGCGAGCGTGGACGACTGGCGGGAGGTTCGCCGGCTGCTGGAGCGCGCCGCGCAAGCCGGAATGCGTATCGCGGCCGACGTGAGTCGGGCGTCGCTGGCGCAGTTCGACGCCGATCCGGAGCACTTGGCTCCGCTCGCGAAGCTCGGCATCGAGATCATCCGGCTCGACCACGGCTTTACGATGGAGGAGACGATGCGTATCCTTCGAGCGGAGCAGTTTACGTTCCAGATCAATGCGGGTTCGATGAACCGCGACGATGTGCGAAGGCTGGAGAAGGAGGGCGTGGAACTGAGCCGCCTGATCGCCGTGCATAACTTTTACCCCCGGCGGGAAACGGGAGTTACCATCGACTTCTACCGCCGCCAAAACCGGATGTTCCGCGAATTCTGCATTGCCACGGGCGGGTTTGTCCCGTCTTTGACAGAGCCGCGGGGACCGCTGCACGAAGGGCTGCCGACGGTCGAGGCGCACCGGCGCTTGCGGGCTGCCGAAGCCGCTGCCGAGCTGATAGCGGAAGGGCTGACGGATATCGTCTATTTCGGCGATCCGGGTCCGAATGAGAAAGAGTGGACGGCGGTCAGTCATGTCGTCTCCGGTCTGATTCCGCTTCGGGTGAAATGGATCGATCCGCTTCCCCCGGAGCTGGAGCCGCTGCTGGCGGACGTGCATACGAGCCCATGGGACGCCGCGGAGCTGGTCATTCGCTCGCCGATCAGCAAGCCGTTCGTAAGGGAGCGCGGCTTCGATCCGGTTCCCCGGAATACGTTCGAACGTCCGCTCGGCTCGGTTACGATGGACAATACGCGCTACATCCGCTATTTCGGGGAAGTGCAGGTCACGCGCACCGATCTGCCCGCCGACGAGAGGGTGAACGTGCTCGGCCGGGTTATTCCCGAGGATCGCCCGCTGCTTCGGCACATCGGCTCGGGAATGCGGTATGCCTTTGTCGCGATCGACTGAGGCGGCCGATTGGCCGTGACCGAACGCGAAAGCGCCGTGCCGAGGGATTGGGACAACAATAGCCGAACGAAAAAGCTGTCGATCGAAAGGTCGGCAGCTTTTTCGCGTCTCTTTTTTCGAAGTCCGAGATGCTCCCGCTTGCCCGCGCGGTTGGAACAAAAGAACGCTGTGCGGCGGAGGGGTTTGGCGCTATACTGGGAATGCCGATGTTGTCGGTCCGAATTCGAAGGGGGGCTGCGCCGCATGAAAGCGCATATCGTGGAAGACGTCAAGATCGTCAGGGAGACGCTGGTCCGTCATATCGACTGGTCCGGGCTCGGGCTGGAAATAGCGGGGGTATCGGAGGACGGGGAGCAGGCGCTGGAGCGAATGGAAGCGGCGCCGCCGGACGTGCTCGTCACCGATATCGGCATGGCGATGATGGATGGCATCGAGTTGATCCGGCGGGTGAAGGCCCGTTTTCCTGATACGAAATGCATCATTTTGTCCGGTTTGAGCGAGTTTCAGTACGCTCAGGAAGCGATCAAGCTCGGCGTAGTCGAATACGTGCTGAAGCCGCTGGACATCGACGAGCTGACCGCCGTCGTCGCCCGGACCGTTCGTTCGATCGTCCAGGAACGCGAGCAGCGGGACGAACTGCAGCGGGCGAAGCAGATCGTCAAGGCGCATCTGCCCAACGTAGCCGACGGCGAGCCTTCCATGACGGCGCTGTCGGGCAGCATGAAGCATGCCAAGGTCGTCGAGCGGATGCTGAACTACGTCAAGTCAAACCTCGCGAGCGGCACGCTGTCGCTTCAGCAGGTGGCCGACGAAGCGAATCTGAGCGAGAAATACGCTAATTCGATCTTCAAAGAAACGGTGGGCACGACGATCAATCACTATATTATCGCGCAGAAGATGGAGCTGGCGGCCCGGCTGCTGCAGGACCCCGACATGAAGGTGTACGAGGTATGCGAGCGGATTGGCTACGCCGACCACGACCATTTTCGGATCAGCTTCAAGCGGCATCACGGCTGCACGCCGTCGGAGTATCGGAACCGGACGCTTTGATCGAGAAGGGCGGGGATTACCGTGGCAAAAACGCGCAATCGCTCGGCAAGGCTTTATCAGAAAATCGCGATGCCGGTGACATTCATCATCGTCGCGCTGGTTTGCCTGCTCGCCGTGCTGTCCAGCGTCGTGATCGTCTGGATTCAGAACGACCAGACGGAGAAGTCGGTGCGACAGTCGACGAATTATGTGTACCGGAGCTTGTGGTATCAGTTCAATAGCTTGAAAAATATTCCAAGCTTTATTATATCAAGCCGGGAAATCGAGAATTTGCTTGAGAAACGGTACGCCTCCAAAGCGGATGCAGTTTCCGACTATTACGACCTGTTCACCGAGTTCGAGAACATCTCGCTCATGTCGCTACTGAACGAGGTCGATCCGCGGAGCCAGGCGCAAATTTCGTACGTCGTGACCGTTATTGTGGGAGCAGGCAGCGGCCTGTACGATTTGGCGACGGACCGTTTCGCCACGGTCAACGGCATTTACAAGAATGACGACGTAAAGGACAAGGACTGGTACCGCAAGCTGTCCGAATCGGGCAACCCGATGGTATGGTGGGCGGAACCGGGCAATGCGGACGGAATAGGCGGGCACATTTACGTGGCCAAACGCAAGGTGAGCGCCAAGGACGGACGCGAGCTCGGTTATGTCGTCGTCGGCTACGCCCTGAACAACATACGCGGCGTCCTGAATCAGGTCGGCCTTCTGCAAGGAGAATTCGTGCTGGCGGACGAGCAGAACCGGGTCGTCTACGGCACCAGCTATCCGTTCGGACGCACGCTGCCGGACTCTTTCACCGCAGGCATGAACGGTCAGGCGCAAGGAGAAGGACAAGGGCTGCTGACGCGGAAGATCGACGGGGAGCAGACGTTTATCGCTTGGGGGGAATACGATAACGGCTGGAAGCTGATCTCCATCGTTCCAGAAAGCCGTCTTGCGGACTACACCGCCGTCGTGGCCGCCATAGCGGTCGGAGTCAGCCTGCTCGGCATCGTCGTGACGACGCTGCTTATCCGGCGCGTGGCCGCTAAAGTGACCGTTCCGGTAACGCGGCTCGCTTCGCTGATGAAGCGGGTGGAGCTGGGTGAGCTGCAGCCCCCGGCACGGCTGGAGCCGGCCTATATCGACGAGGTCGATTTGCTGGGACGCGGCTTCGCCAACATGATCGCGAGGCTGAATGGACTGATCGAGGAAGTGTACGTCCGGGACATCGCCCAGAAGCAGCTTCAGCTGGACCTGCTGCATGCCCAGATCAATCCGCACTTTTTGTACAATACACTGGATATGATCAACTGCAAGGCGCTCGACGCCGGAGACCGGGACATCAGCCGCATCGCCCGTCTGCTCGCCACCGTGCTACGGTTCGGGCTGAACAAGGGCCAGCAGGTGATCGCGCTCCGCGACGAGCTGAAGCAAGTATCCAGCTATTTGGAAATTCAAGCGATGATGAACGGAGAGCTCCTCTACAACATCCAGGCGGACGAATCGCTGTCCGCAGAACCGGTTATTCATTTCGTGCTTCAGCCGTTGGTCGAGAACAGCATGGTGCACGGTTTCCGACAGCAGCGGACGAACCGGCGTATCGAGATTCGGGTGGAGCGGGATGACGGAGACCTGCTGATCGAAGTGCACGACAACGGCTGCGGGGCCGATGCGGAGCGGATGAACCGGCTGCTGGCAGGAGAGGAGCCGGAGGCGGGGAGCGCGTCCGAGACGGAGCTGCCGGCGCAGACGTCCGGGCTGGGCGTTCGCAACGTAGAACGGCGCATCAAGCTGTATTGCGGCGACCGGTATGGGCTTCGCTACATGCCCGCAGATAGCGGTACTTGCGTGCATGTCCGTCTGCCGCTCGCTTGGCCGGGGAAATCGGCATCCGATTTTTCCCCGGGTTAATCGTCCGATGCCCCGGTTTATTCCGGGGCTCTGATTTTATATGCTAAAGATGTAAGCCTTTTCGTAAAGCGCCGGCCGGCGATGCGAGGCTGAATAGACAAATAGACATCAAGAGAACGGAGGAGTGCGAGTGGAACCGGCTGCCAACGTTGCGGCCGCGCCGGTACGGGCAGGTATGAGACCCGTCTGGGCGCGGTTATGGAAATTCCGGCTATTGTACCTGATGCTGCTGCCGGCGGCCGTATGGGTTTTCATTTTCGATTACTTGCCCATCTACGGCGTAAGCGTCGCTTTTCTCGATTACAACTATGTGAAGGGTATCTCGGGCAGCACCTGGGCGGGGCTGACGCATTTCAAACAGCTGTTTGCCTCCGACATGTTCGTCTCGGCGCTCAAGAACACGATTATTATCAACCTGTACAAAATGGTCAGCGGCTTCATCTGTCCGATTGCGCTCGCCTTGGCGCTGAGCGAAATCCGCATCGCCTGGTACCGCAAGACGCTGCAAACGGCCGTCTACTTGCCACGCTTTGTCTCGTGGGTCGTGTACGGCGGTCTGATCACGATTCTGCTGTCGCCGCAGACGGGTATCGTCAACCGGATTATCAACTGGCTGGGCGGCAAGGAAATTTACTTTCTGGCCGAACCGGATCTGTTCCGCGGCATTCTCGTCGTCTCCGACGCGATGAAGGAGATGGGCTGGGCAGCCATCGTGTACATCGCCGCTATCGGGGGCATCAACCCGGAAACGTACGAAGCGGCTATCGTGGACGGAGCTTCGCGGTTTCAGCGGATGCTCAAGATTACGCTTCCCGGCATCGCCACCACGATCGTCGTCCTGTTCATTTTGCGCGTAGGCTTCATCATGAGCGCCGGCGTCGATCAGGTGCTGAACCTGTACAATCCGATCGTGTACGAGGTCGGCGATATTCTCGATACGTACATTTACCGGATGGGGATCGAGCAGTTCAACGTCAGTCTGGCTACTGCGGCCGACACGATCAAAGGCGTCATCGGCTTGACGCTCGTTCTGCTGACGAATGCCATCGCCAAACGGATCAACGGCGACTCGGGCATTTTGTGAGCAAGAAAGGGGCGGACAACGAATGAAAACAACATGGAATGAAAACGTATTCGTCGGGTTGAACTATACGATTTTGACGATTATTACTCTGATTATCGTACTGCCGTTCTGGTACGTGCTGGTCGTGTCGGTCACGCCGTATACGGATTTTATCGACAGCAATGGTTTTATCTTGTTTCCGAAGCAATTCAGTCTGGAATATTACCGCTACCTGCTGCAGGAAGGCTCGATGCTGTACAAGGCGTACGGCACGACGATCCGCAATACGGCGGGAGGCGTCGCTCTGGCGCTGCTGCTGACGACGACGGCCGCTTATGCGCTGGCGGAAAAGCGCTTGCCCGGGCGGAGATGGATTTTGCTGTTTTTCGTGCTCACGATGTTTTTCAGGGGCGGCACGATTCCGCTGTACATTACCGTCAAGCAGCTCGGTCTGCTGAATACGAACATCGTGCTTATTCTCATTATGGCGTTTAGCGCTTTCCTCATGGTTATCATGAAAACGTTTTTCGAGTCGCTGCCCGAAAGCTTGCGGGAATCGGCTTCGATCGACGGCGCTTCGGAGTTCCGCATCTTCTGGCAAATCGTGCTGCCGCTGTCGCGGCCGGCGCTGACGACGATCGGGCTCATGTACATGGTGACGTACTGGAACGACTTCTTCAACGCGCTGCTGTATGTTTCGGATTGGCACAAGGCGCCGGTGCAGCTCGTGCTGCGGACGATCATCGCCAATTCGAGCTTGCCTCCGGAGCTGCTGGAAGCGGCCGGGACGACTCCGCCGCCGACAATCGGCATCCAGATGGCCTGCATCATAATCGTTGCGCTGCCGATGCTCGTGCTGTATCCGTTCGTGCAAAAATATTTCCAGCAAGGCATGATGGTCGGCTCCATTAAAGGTTGACAAAGAAAAAGGAGGTCTTTTGCATGCAATCCGCCAAAAAATGGCCTTACGCCGCCGTGTCCGTTCTGCTCGCAAGCTCCGTCGCGCTGGCCGCCTGCTCCAAAGACGACCCCAAGACAGCGACTCCCGCGCCGCAGGGCAATGCGGCGAACGGCTCGGAGCCCAAGAAGGAAGAGCCCTACGAGATCAAGTGGCTCCGTCAGATCGACGTCTCCAAGCCGTACGATCCGAACAAAGACGTCATAAAAGCCGCTGTTGAGAAAGCGCTTAATGTCAAATTCAACGTCGAGTTGGTCGACAACCAGCAGTACAAGACGAAGCTGAATCTGAAGATGTCCAGCGACGACGTGCCCAACGTCGTACGAATCGATTTTGCCGACGATTTCCAGAAATATGCGGTTCAGGGGGCATTTGTCGATCTGACCTCGCTGATCAATGAGAAGGACACGCCGAATATTGCCAAGGAAGTGCCGGCGGCGGTGCTCGAGCAGGCGAAGCTTGGCGGCAAGCTGTACGGTATACCGTATGCCGGCGGACCGGGCTCGGGTTACCGGTGGAACATCGTCATGCGCACCGACTACCTCCAGTCGCTCAGCCTGCAAACGCCGAAGACGCTGGACGATTACTATGCGGCGCTGAAAAAAATCAAGGAAGCGAAGCCGGACATCATTCCTCTCGGAGGTTATACGTCGCAAATCGGCGAGGTGAAGTACGCGAACAATTCATTTGACCATATTTTCGGCGCCTTCGGCGTGACGCCGGGGTATTTTACGCAGAAGGACGGCAAGTTCAGCAACTTCGATATCGACCCGAGAATGAAGGACGCGCTGGCGTATTTGCAGAAGATGTATGCCGACGGCTTGATCGATAAAGAGTTCGCGACCTTGAAAGAAGAGCAGCTGCGCGACAAGCTGTACGCCGGCAAGCTGTTCTCGTGGATGGGCTGGTGGTCGACGGCCAACGACTACGATACGCAAATCGAAACGTTCGAATCGAAAAAGGCGGGCAAGCTCGGCAAAGACGAGAAGCTGCCCGACCAGTCGGCGCTGCCTTACAAATATTTGACGCTAGCCGACGCGATCACGGGCACTAACGGCACGTATGTCGCTCCGCAAGGCGCCCCGTTCGGGCAAGTGTTCGCGATCAGCGCCAAAACCAAGGATCCGAAGCGACTGCTGGCTATTCTCGACAAAGGGCTGACGATGGAAAACCAGATGCTGTCGGTCTGGGGCATCGAGGGCGTTGATTACAAAATCGAGAACGGCAAAATCAAGCAGGTCACCGACCATATCGATCAAAAAACGCAAACGGACAAGGATGGCAACTTCCACGGCATCCAAAGCTATACGTGGGCGCCCGGTCTGAACGGCTGGCCGCGTTATTTGGAAGCGACGCCGCTCCGTCAGCAGCAAGCGCTCGGTGTGGCGATTACTAACAAATACCAGATACAGGATGCTTCCAACTATTTGACGTCCCCGACGAAGATCGCCAGATTGAAGGAGCTAAACACGTTCCGCGACTCGACGTTCACGCAGATTATTATGGGCGCCGATCTGAAGAAGTTCGACGAGTTCGTGGCGAAATGGAAGAGTCAGGGCGGCGATCAAATCATCAAGGAGCTGGAAGATTCGTTTAAGCAAAAGCAGGGTAAGTAATCGTTTCGAGGACGCCTTCGTTCCCGCCGACCAAGCGGTGACGAGGGCGTTTTTGGCATGATCGGGCCACGCGTTCATATTGGGTTCATAAAGCCGTTCTATAGTAGGAAGTAGAAACTCGCAGCCACACCCGCATCGCCGATCGTCTAACTTGGCGGCGGTGGTGTATGCTATAAATAAAGCGTAAACCGCCAAGCAAAGCTTACTTACATGAAGGGAAGAACAGCGATGATCGAACTACGCATTGCCGCATACGGTTCACACGGGTGCAGAGGGCACCGCACCGCAGCCGTGAATCGTCCCCGGCGGGCGGTGGCGCCATGAGTACGGACCGCAAGCGCAAGGCCGCCGGTGAGCCGGCATCCACAATCGATTTATTGATGAAGAGGCCGCCCTGGTATAAAGTCGCGCCGTATGTGTTCATGTTGTTCCTCATGTTCTACGGGGTGTGGATGATTGCCTATACGGCTTCCTCCTTCCTGCATAGCCGCGGGGATAAGGAGGTGGTCTGGAGCGATCTGCTCGAAGAATTGAATACGTTAGCCTCGGTCCGGGAAGAAGCAGGGGGGCAGTCGGACAGCTTGATGGAACGGCTTGCGGTTACGATGGGCGTCCGCGCGGGGTGGATCGATCCGGCGGGGAAAGAGCGGTGGTACGGAAACGAACCGGTTCCTCTGTCCGTTGAAGAAATCGGCGAGTCGGAGCTGCGGCAGGTGCGGGAAGGCGAGACGATCCGTCTGCTGAACCGTCCCAACCCGTTCCGGAGCGGGGTGGCAACGGTCGCACGGCCCGTACGGAATGGGGAGGCATCGTACGCCTTATTCGTTCAAGGGGAAGCGCCGGGCTTCTTTCACGGATTCGTCAAGCAGCTGACGCCGCAGCTGATCCTCAATGGTATTTTGCTCATTCTCGGCATCATCGCTTTCGCACACGGAACGCCGCAGCGGATCCGCACTTGGACGACGATTATCGGGGCGCTGAATCGAATTTCCAAGGGGGATTTCAACGTCCATCTCGATATAGACACGGTGCAGGGACGCAAGGTGCGAAAGCCGCGCGGGAACCGCAAGCCGCGACGAGAGCGCCGGGATGGCGGCAACCATAACGACCTCGTCTACTTGACCCAATCGATCAACGATATGGCCTCCGGGCTGAAGAAGATCGAATGGATGCGGCAGGAATTCGTATCCAACGTTTCCCATGAAATCCAGTCACCGCTTACGTCCATCGGCGGATTTGCCCGTGCGCTGCGCAGCTCCGATCTGTCCCGCGAAGCACGAGACGACTATTTGTCGATCATCGAGACGGAAACGGACCGGCTTTCCCGGCTGAGCGACAACCTGCTCAAGCTGACATCGCTAGATTCCGCGCGCCATCCGTTCGAACGGAAACGCTATCGGCTCGACAAGCAGATTCGCCGTATCGTGCTAGCGTGCGAACCGCAGTGGGAATCCAAAAAGCTGGAAATGGACATCGAGCTGGAGCCGTGCGAGCTTGTGGCCGACGAGGATTTAATGAGCCAGGTATGGATGAATCTGCTGCACAATGCCGTCAAGTTCACGCCCGAGGGCGGCACGATCCGCATCGGCATCGCGGAAGCGAGGGGAGCCTGGACGGTCACAGTGTCCGATACGGGTATCGGCCTGTCGGAGGAAGACCGGCTCCACGTATTCGAGCGGTTTTTCAAAGCCGACAAGTCACGCAGCCGTTCCGAGGGCGGCAGCGGCCTGGGGCTGGCGATCGTCAAAAAAATCGTCGACATGCACGGCGGCACGATCCGCATGGACAGCCAAGCCGGTGAAGGAACGACGGTGACCGTCACGCTGCCAGCGGGAGCGCCGCCCGAATAAAGGAGTCCGACGCTCTTGCGTTCCCCAAAAGCGCTGTGTTACGCTGGGATGCGGGGAAATTCGGCGACGCTCTCTCAAGAACGCGCGCCGGATCGGGCAATTGTGAACGATTATTCGGGTGAAGCGGGGGACGACATCAATGTGGCATACGAAGAAAATGCTGCTGTTGGGTTCGGGCGAGTTGGGGAAAGAGGTCATTATCGAGGCGCAGCGGCTTGGCGTGGAGACGGTCGCAGTCGACCGTTACGATCATGCGCCGGCCATGCAGGTCGCCCATCGCAGCTATGTGATCGACATGCTTGACGCAGAGCGGCTGCGGGAGATTATCGAACGGGAGAAGCCGGATCTGATCGTGCCGGAGATCGAGGCGCTGGCGACGTCCGAGCTCGTGAAGCTGGAGGAGAAAGGGCATCGCGTCATTCCTACCGCCAGGGCGGCGAAGCTGACGATGGACCGCGAGGGTATCCGCCGGCTCGCTTCGGAGAAGTTGGGACTGCCCACGGCCGGCTACAAATTCGCCGATACATACGAAGAATTCGTGCAAGCCGTCAACGAAACCGGCTTCCCGTGCGTCGTTAAACCGCTCATGAGCTCGTCGGGCAAGGGGCAAAGCGTATGCCGCGAAGAGCAGGATATCGAGCGCTGCTGGAACATAGCCATGGAAGGCGGACGCGTGCAGAATGGAAGGGTCATTATCGAGGAGTTTATCCGCTTCCAGTCGGAGATTACGCTGCTGACGGTCCGGTCGGTAAGTGGTACGAGCTTCTGCGCCCCGATCGGGCACGTTCAGGAGAGCGGCGATTACATCGAATCGTGGCAGCCGCACGCGATGACCGATCATCAGCTCGAGGAAGCGAAGCATATCGCCAAGACGATTACGGACGAGCTGGGCGGATACGGGCTATTCGGCGTCGAGCTGTTTCTGACGGAGGACCGGGTGTATTTCAGCGAAGTTTCGCCGCGTCCGCACGATACCGGACTTGTTACACTTGTGACGCAAAATATATCCGAATTTGCGATTCATGTCCGCGCCATTCTTGGCTTTCCGATACCGGAAATCGCTTTGACGACGCCCGGAGCGAGCCGGCCGCTGAAGGCCGACCGCGAGCTGGAGCATTACCGGATCGCCGGAATCGGCGAAGCGCTGTCCGTCCCTTATACGCAGGTGCGCGTATTCGGCAAGCCGGTCACGAAGACGGGCCGACGGATGGCAGTCGCGCTGTCGACGGCCGGTTCGGTCGAAGAAGCCCGCGAGCGGGCGAAGCTGGCTTTGGACAAGCTTTCCGTCGAGGAAGCGTAATTTAACCACGCATTCGATTCAATCTTATACGCCGGGCACGTCCCGGATCGGAGCAAGGGGCATTCCACCCGTCACGACAGGTGACTGGGGATTGCCTCTTTTTCTGTTGTTTGCATAAGCTGGCAAACGCTGGGGACATTAAGGGGTGCGTCACAATGCTGAAATGCCGGGGTGAGTACGATGTGGGCGGGATGGTTTGGCAAAAAGAAATACCGGACGTCGCAGCCGCAGCGTCCCGACAAACATCAGGACGGCGATTTGATCGGCGGCGATCTGGCCGCGAATGTCGTGCACCTGAAGTCGATCTTCACGGAAACCCCCGATTTGAATATACGGCATTTGATCATTAAACAAAGCGGAGAGCCGGCCGCACTCGTTTATCTGGATGGGCTGACGGACAAAAACTCGATCAATAACGACGTGCTGCGGCCGCTTCAGCTCGATTCGGTCAGGGGCGATATCACCGACGGTTTGACAGTGACGGTCGGGCGCGTTCATCCTCTATACAGTTGGCCGCAGATCGAGATGGCCATCCTTCAGGGCAGCAGCGTCCTGCTGGTTGCAGGCCGCCAGGAAGCGTACGCACTCGATACGAGAGGCTGGCCGCAACGGGCGATCGAGGACCCGCAGCTCGAAGCTTCATTAAAAGGTGCGCATCAAGGGTTTGTGGAGACAGGAAGTCAAAATATCGCCATGCTTCGGCGGTATATTCCGAACCGCGAGCTGAAAATTACGGAAATTTCGGTCGGGCAGCGGGGGCATACGAAAATCTCCGTTCTATACCTGGCAGACGTCGTCCATCCGGAGCTGCTGCAAGAGCTGACCGATCGCATCCGTCGGCTCGAGATCGATGTTATTATCAATACGGGAGAGCTGGCGGAGCTGATCGAGGACAATCCGTTTTCCCCGTTCCCGCAATTCATCCTGACCGAACGTCCGGATGCTGCCGCCTCGCAAATTCTGCAAGGCCGAATCGTCGTCGTCGTGGACCGGAGCCCTAGCGTGCTGGTGGCGCCGGCTACGTTCACCTCGTTTTTCCAAAACGTCGACGACTACAGCACGCGCTGGTCGATCGCCACCTTTATCCGGCTGCTGCGCATGTTTGCCTTTTTTATCGCCGTTTTTTTGCCGGCGGCTTATATCGCTATCACTTCGTACAATTTCGAGACGATTCCGGTCAAGCTGCTTATTACGATCGGGGATTCGCGGGGACGCGTCCCGTTCCCGCCGTTCGTGGAAGCGATTTTAATGGAGATCACGCTGGAAATGATGCGCGAGGCGGGGGTGCGGCTTCCCGCTCCTGTCGGGCAAACGGTAGGGATCGTAGGCGGCATCGTCATCGGCCAGGCGATCGTGCAGGCCGGTCTGGTCAGCAACATTATGGTTATTGTCGTGGCGTTTACGGCGATTGCCTCGTTCATATTGCCCAATTACGATATGGTGGCCGCGGTCAGGCTGATTCGCTTCGTCATGATGGCGGCCGCCTCGCTGTTCGGCATTGTCGGCATTATCGTCGGCTTGATGACGCTGATCGGTCATCTGATCGCGCTCGAATCGCTCGGTACGCCGTACGGCACCCCATTCGCTCCGATGCGGTTTGCCGATTGGAAGGACGCGCTGCTCCGCCTGCCGTTATGGCAAATGAAGAAAAGGCCGGTCAGCGCCAGGCCTACTCAGTTGAAAAGGCAGGGCTCCAACCATCCGGAAGGAGACGGGTAATGAAAAAGTATGCGTTTAACGAGATCGGCTTTGTCCAATCCATCTTGCTCATTACCGGCATTCAAGTGAGCGTCGGCTTTCTGGCTTTGCCTCAGGCATTGGCGGAGGCGGCGGGTACCGACGGCTGGATCTCCCTCGTTATGGGCTGGGCCGTTGCAGTGACGGCAAGCCTGATCATCATCCAATTGATGAAGCGGTACCCGGACGGCACCTTGCCGGATTTGATTGCAGCGTATTTCGGCAAATGGGCGGGTATGGCGGGAGGCGCGCTGCTGGCTGTCTATTACTTTTATATCGCTTATTCGTGTCTCGTCTATTCGGTGCTTACGGCGAAAGCGTGGCTGCTACCGCAGACGCCCGCGTCCGTCATTATGCTGCTATTGCTTATTCCGACGGGCATGCTGGCGCGGAGCGGTCTCCGCGTATTGACGCGGTATGCGGAAATCGTCTTTCTGCTTTCGCTGTGGATTCCGATCGCTTACCTGTTTCCGCTCAAGGAAGCTCACTGGCTTCATCTGCTGCCCTTATTCAAGGCTGGCGCGGGACCGGTCTTCGCGGCGGTGCCGTCCACGTTTTATTTTTTCGCCGGCTTTGCGAGCACGTTTATTTGGTACCCGTTCTTGAAGGACAAGCGGCATGCGATGGCGGGAGTAGCGATTGCGAACACGCTGACTCTGCTCGTATTTTTGTTCATTACGATCGTCTGCTTCGTCTATTTCAGCCCGGACCGGATTGCGGTATACAGCGAGCCGGCGATTATCGTATTGAAAACGATCGAGTTCAAGTTTATCGAGCGGATCGAGGTGCTGTTTATCGCGTTCTATTTGATCATTTTCTCCCTTGCCTGGGCTCCTTTTATGTATTTTGGCGCGTTCTGCACAAGCTGGCTGTTCGGCAAGCGCGATCATCGGGGGCATTTGCTGCTGTTTTGGCTGCTGTTTGCCGTCGGCAGCTTCTTTTTTATGCCGGATTCGGACTTGAGTGAGAAAATGAGCGAGTTGCTTGGCAAGATCAGCTTCGGTATGGAGTACGTGCTCCCCTTCTGCCTGCTGCTTTATGTTTGGATGCACGACCGTATGAAACGGGGGAGCGGAGCATGAACAACAGGCTGCTGCTTGCGCTGCTTCTCGTCTGGACAGCCCTTATGACATCCGGCTGTTACGACCGGATCGATATGGAGGAGCAGACGACCAGTTTTCTGCTCGGCCTCGATCTCGACCAGCAGAACCGGCTGATCGTCTATTCCACAAACCCGGTGTTCGGTAAACGCGGCGGGAAGCAAAGCCAGGTAATCGTCCAACGGGCGGACACGATCCGCAAGTCGAGAGAGCTGCTGGAAGCACATACGCTCGGGTTTTTGAGCTTTCGCAAGGTGCAGATTTTGCTGCTCGGCCAGCGGCTGCTGGAGCATGACGACTGGTTCCGGCTGTTGGACGTCCTGCTGCGCGATACGAAAAATCCGTTGACGCAGCGGGTGGTCGCCTACAATGGGCCGCTCTCCGACATTATCGACATCAATCCGCCCGACCAGCCGATGCTGCCTCTGCTGCTGCGCTGGATGGTCGATACGAAAAGTGCGCATTCGGAGACGGTGCGGACGACCTTTCAGGAGCTGGACCGGCAAATGTACGAGAAAGGAGTAACGCCATACATCTCTTCCGTCATCCTGGACAAAAAGAAGGATGTCGTGCTGCATGGAACGACCTTGCTCGATAAAAAGGGGAAGTTTGCCGCTTCTCTCGATATGCCGGAAACGGTATTGCTGCAAATTTTGCAAAAGCGGGCGGACCAGCCGGTGAGCCTGACGATCCGCATCCCCGGCGAAGCCCGAAGCGGGATTCTGGATACCGACCGGCTCAGCTTCGAGACGGAGAAGGTGAAGACGAAGATCAGCACTTCTTACAGCGAGAATCGCTTCCAGTTCGCCATCGACGTCAGCATGCCCATTACGCTGACGGAGCGGCTATACCCGTATGACGTAAAGGAGCAGGGGAAGCGGCTGGAACAGGTCATTGCCGAACAGCTTCAATTGAAGTTCCAGAACGTCATCCGGACGGTTCAGGTAAATAAAATCGACCCGCTCGGGCTCGGGCTCTACGCGAGAGCTTACGCTTTCGACCGTTATCAGCAAGTAAGCGACCGATGGGGAGCGGAGCTGGCCAAGGCCGATATCGGGGTAACTGTAAAGGTGCGGATTCGTAGCGTGGGCCCTGTCAAGTGACCGCAGGGCGCCAGCGGCTGGCAGAGACGGGCCGGACTTTCGGAAAGGGGGGATGCGGATGAAACGGTATGCGTTCAATGAAATCACCTTCATGCAGTTCGTTTTTCTCAACTTCGGCCTGCAGGTCAGCGTCGGGCTGCTCGCCCTGCCGAAAGTGCTGGCGGAACGGGCCGGCACGGACGGCTGGCTGGCCATCGTCCTGGGGTGGGCCGTATCCACGGCGGCCGGCCTGGTCATCGTGCAGGTGATGAAGTACCATCCGGACGGCACATTGCTGGATCTGCTGTCGCATTATATGGGGAAGTGGGCCGGTAAGGCGGCAGCGGTCGTATTCGCCGTCAATATGTTTTATTACGGCTATACGGGAATTGTGAGAACAGTGTTGTACATCAAGCTGTGGCTTCTGCCGCAAACGCCGCTGTATATCACGACGCTGCTGCTGCTCATTCCGACCTATGCGGTCGCCCGCAACGGACTGCGTATTCTGGGCCGTTATGCGGAGCTGGTCGTATTCATTTCCCTCTGGATCCCGCTGATTTATCTGTTCCCGCTCAAGGATGCCCATTGGCTTCATTTACTACCGGTTTTGAAGGAAGGGTGGATGCCCGTTCTGTCGGCGGTGCAGCCGGTGTTCGTGTGCTATACCGGGATCGGAGCGATATTTCTGTTTTACCCGTTCCTGCGCCATCAGCGGCTGGCGTCCGCCGGCATCGTCTTCTCCAACACGCTGACGATGGTCGCTTTTTTATTCGTGACGCTCGTTTGCTTCGTCTACTTCAGCCCCGACGAAATAACGCAGTATAACGAACCGGTCGTCAATGTGCTGAAAACGATCGAATTCAAGTTTATCGAACGGGTCGAAGTGCCGTTCATCGCCTTTTTTCTGCTCATCTTCTCCCTGGGCTGGATTCCTGCTCTATATATGGGCGTGTTCTGCACCAACTGGCTGTTCGGTCAAGCGGACCACCGCAATCATCTGCGGATACTTTGGGCGGTAATAGCCATCGGCTCGTTTTTTTTCATTCCCACCTTCAATGAAACCGACGGGATGGAACATTCTTTGGCGCAAGTCGCTATCGTGTGCGAAGGCGCTTTTCCCGTCGTCTTGCTTGTCTACATCTGGATCTGCCATAGCGTCCGAGGGAGGAGAAGCGCATGAACAAGCGGTTGGGGCGATGGGCCCGGCTGCTGCTGATCGCGGCCGCCGTCGGCGCGGCTCCCGGCTGCTACGACCGGCTCGATTTGGAGGAAACGACTTCCCCTTTACTGCTGGGCTACGACATCGATCAACATAACAACATGCTCGTCTATATAAGCAATCCGGTATTCAATAAGAACGGCGGCAGCGAAGCTCACGAAATTGTCGTCGAGGCTTCGACATCGCGCGAGGCGAGAGATCAGGAGGATGCCCGTTCGGCAGGGAAAATTCACGGACGCAAGGTGCAGATCGTGCTTGTCGGCCAAAAGATGCTCCAGCAAGCGGACTGGTTCCGCATGCTGGACGTCTTCTTCCGCGATGCCAGAAATACGTTGACGCCCAGGGTGATCGCCTACAACGGACCGCTTTCCGAAATCATATACCTCGATACGAAAGGGCAGCCGATGCTGCCGCTGTTGCTGCGGGAAATCGTAGATACCAAAAGCGTGCGCTCCGAAACGGTAAAAACGACGCTGCAGGACATGCACCGGCAGCTCTGGGAGAAAGGCATTACCCCTTACATCTCGCAGGTCGCCGTCGTCAACGGGGAAGTGATGCTTCAAGGAATGGCGCTGCTCGATCATCAGGGCAAATACGCCGCCGCGCTGGATGCCCGGGAGACGATTTTGCTTCGCATGCTGCAAAATGAAGTCAAGCGGCCGGTCAGTCTGACGATCGCCGTCCCAGGCGAAGCGAAACAAGGCCCCTTTCATACGGACGAGCTGAGCTTTACGACGGAAACCGTGAACGCGAACGTCAAAACGTCCTATTCCGACGGCCGGTTTCAGTTCGATATCCGGGTCGACATGCGCGCTACGTTGTCGGAGCTTCTGCTTCCGATGCGCGAACCGTATTTGAACGAACCCGACTTGTTGAAGAGCTTCATCGCCGAGCAGGTGCGCAACCAGTTGAACGATCTTGTGCGCAAAATCAAACAGCATCGAATCGATCCGATCGGACTCGGCTTGTATGCCCGGGCATATGCGTACGAGCCGTACAAGCAGGTGGAGGACCGCTGGGGGGAGGCGCTGGCCGGCGCGGACATCCGGATAGCGGTAAACGCGGTGCTTGGGTCGACCGGACCCGTGAAGTGAGCTAGACCGTCCGGTCCGCGTCCCGCGTCATCGGCGGAAGAGTAAAATTTCCCAATACGGCAAACAATAACGGCACATAAACGATGATGTCCAAGAAGGGCTGGTGCTGAAGCATGGGCGGAAACGGGGCGGAACGGGTTGACGAAGCGCTGAGCGACCAGCTTGCTTACAACCTGAGCCGGATCAAGCGGGAGATCGGCAACAGCAGCGATATTATGTTCCGGGATATTCAGCTGAACGGGGGCGAATCCGCTTCCGCTCAGGCCGTTATTATTTATGTGGACGGCGGCACCAACCTGCAGCCGATGCTGCAATCGCTTCTGGCCGCCAATGCGGGCGGCAGCGAGCTGGTCGAAGCGGAGCAGTGGATCGAATATTGGAAGCTGAACGTCATCTCGGGCGGACAAGTCATTGAGGTGGTGTCGTTCGGAGAGCTGTACGAAGGCTTGCTGAACGGCAACAGCATTTTGCTGATCGAAGGGTGCTCCCGCGGCTTGTCGATCGGGACGCAAGAGCTTAGAGCGAGGTCGGTCGAAGAGCCGAACGTGCAATCGGTCGTCCGCGGTCCGCGCGAAGGCTTTACAGAAGTGCTCAGCTGGAACACGTCGATGATACGGCGTAAAATCGCCAACCGCCACCTGTGGATCGAATCGCTGAAAATCGGCAAAGTGACCAAAACGGACGTGGCCATCCTTTATATCGAAAATATCGTCGCCGAAGACGTGCTGGACGAGGTGCGCGCGCGGATCGCGAAGATCGACATCGACGGCATTCTGGAAAGCAATTACATCGAGGAGCATATTCGCGACAAGCAGATTACTCCTTTCCCTACCATCTTCAATACGGAGCGGCCGGATGTGGTGGCTGCCGGATTGCTGGAAGGACGGGTGGCGATTCTCGTGGACGGCACGCCGTTCGCGCTGCTCGTTCCGGCATTGTTCACCCAATTTTTCCAATCGAGCGAAGATTACTACCAGAAGCCCGACTTCGCCACGCTGATTCGCATGCTGCGGTTCCTGTCGTTTGTGCTTGCCATGTTGACCCCTTCTCTATATATCGCGATTACGACGTTTCACCAGGAGATGCTGCCGACGACGCTGCTCTACAGTCTGGCAAGCCAACGGGAAGGGGTGCCGTTTCCCGCCTTTATCGAAGCTCTGCTGATGGAGACGACCTTCGAAATTTTGCGCGAGGCGAGCGTCCGGATGCCGAAAACGATCGGCCAGTCGATCTCGATCGTAGGCACCCTTGTTATCGGCCAAGCCTCGGTGGAGGCCGGTCTCGTCAGTGCCGCAATGGTGATCGTCGTATCGATTACGGCCATCTCCAACTTTGTTCTTCCTGCCTTCAATATGGGCATCTCGGCGCGTATCGTGCGGTTTCTGCTGATGATTTTGGCGGCATCGTTCGGGCTGTTCGGCATTTTCATGGGCATTATCGTCATTGTGGTGCACTTGTGCGGGCTTACCTCGTTCGGAGTGCCTTACATGGCCCCGTTGGCCCCGTTCCGTATGTCCGATCAGAAGGACACCTTATTCCGGATACCGCTGCCCGACATGCTGAAGCGTCCAGCCAGCCTCCCGCAGCAAAATCCGGTTCGCCAAAAAAAGCGCGGGCGGCGATGACGGGGAAGGGGATTGGCACATGAAGCGAACGATTGTCTGGTGCGCCCTGCTGCTGGCGCTTGCGCCGCTTACCGGCTGCTGGAGCCGCCACGAACTGAACGAGCTGAGCATCGTGGTGGGGCTCGGCATCGATAAGGATGGCGACAAATATAAGATCACCGCCCAAATCGTCAACCCCGGTCAAGTCGTCGTCAAAAAACAGGCCGGAAGCAATGTAAGTCCGGTTATTACTTACGAGGAGACGGGCGTAACCGTTCCCGAGGCGCTGCGGCGGATGACCGTCAAGCTGCCCCGCCGTCTTTATTTTGCCCATATGCGCATGGTTGTGATCGGCGAGGATGTGGCTAGGACGGGAATCGGCAGACCGCTCGACTTCATCTCGCGCGACATGGAGATGCGCAATGACTTTTATTTGGTTGTCGCCAAAAAAGCGAGCGCTTCGGATGTATTGAAAACGTTCAGCTCCATCGATCCGATTCCGGCGAACAATATGTTCACGAAGCTGGAAACGTCGGACGAGCTATGGGCGGCAACGGGCAAAATGACGCTCGTTGAGCTGATTGACGATCTGAGCACCCAAGGGAAAAGTCCGACAATGACCGGGGTGGAGATCGTAGGCAATCGCGGCGACGCGAACCGGGCGTCAAGCGGTCAATATATCGATCCGCCTGTTATCCTGACCTATTCGGGTATGGCCGCTTTCAAGTTCGACCGAATGGTCGGTTGGCTGAACGAGAACGAGACGAAAGCATTGAAATATATCCAAAATTCGGTCTCCCAATCGATCGGCTACGTCTCGTGCCCTCATGGGGACGGGAATATCTCGATGGAAGTGGCTAGAGCCAGATCGCATATCGATGTCAAAGTACGAGGCGGCGTTCCGGTATTCGATGTCAGCTTGCGCGTGGAACAAAATATAAGCGATATCGAGTGCGATGCGGATTTGATGGACGTATCGATTATCGCAAAGCTGAAGGAGGAGTCCGACCGGAAGCTGAAGACGATGATGGAAGGCGCCATTCTGAAGGCTCAAAAGCAATTTGGCGCGGATATTTTCGGTTTCGGCGATGTGCTTCATAGCAAAAGCCCGAAAACCTGGCATTCGATCAAGGATTGGAACAAAGTTTTTGAGAATGTCGAAATTCGGGTCCATGCGGACACGATTCTTCGTCGCACCGGGACGACGCTGCAGCCGGTGCAGCAACAGATCGAAAGGTAGGGAAGCGGATGTGGATGACGATCTTTTATTCCGTAGCGTCGGTATCGATCGCAATCGCGGAAGCGCCGAAGCTATGGAAAGAGCGGAAGAAGAAAGAATTGTGGATATTCGCGGCGATATGGGCAGGCGGGGCTCTGTTGGGGATTACCGCGAGCCAGCATGTGCTTCTGCCCAATCCGCTTGACGGGATTGCCGTCGTCATAGGGCCTTTCGCGCAAGCGCTGTATAGTATGTTCGATTGAAGGGCGGGGTGCGTGATGAGAAAACAGGCGTTCTTGGAGGTTCGAACGTTCACGGTATTGGTCATTTTTTTCACGATCGGTACCTCGATCCTGATCGCCCCATCGGGGCTGGCGGCCGAAGCGAAGCAGGACGGCTGGCTCGGCTGCATCATAGGCATCGCTCTGAATCTGCTTGTCGTGCTGCTCTATGTGGTCTTGGCCGAACGCTACCCGGGCCTTTCTCTCGTCCAATATTGCGAAGCTGTGCTGGGCCGTTGGCTCGGCAAGGCGGCGGGATTGCTGTTCGTCGCCTTTTTTTATTTGCTGGCCTCGCTGATGATCGGGGATTTGGGATTTTTCCTGGCCTCTCAAATCATGCCGGAGACGCCCATGGAGGTTGTGCAAATTTTATTCATCATCGTAGTCGGTCTGGCCGTCCGCGCCGGTCTGGCCGTCTACTCCAGGGCGGCAGAAATTTTCTTCCCCTGGCTGCTGCTCCTTCTCGCCGTGCTGATCGTGCCGCTTGTGCCCAAATTACAGCTTCATAATGTGACACCCGTGCTGGAATATGGCATCAAGCCGGTATTGAAGAGCGGCTTCAGCCTTTTCGGGCTGCAGGAGACGGTCGTCATGCTTATGATTTATCCTCTCGTGTCCAAGGGAAAAGGACGTATCCGGGGACTTGTGCTCGGGACGGCGATAGGAGGCTTCGTCCTTTTCATCATTACATTATGGAGCATAGCCGTGCTGGGCGCCAGCCTGTCGGCCAATCAACTGTTTCCTGCCTATACGCTCGCCAAAAACATCAATATCGGCCATTTTCTCGAACGGGTCGAAGGGGTTATGATCTTCATCTGGATTTTATCGATATTCGTCAAAATCGCCATTACGTTTCATTCCGTCGCCCTCGGAACGGCCCAATTGTTCCGCGTCAGCGATGAAAAGCCGTTCGTCTGGCCTCTAGCACTGGGTATGCTGGCAATTTCGTTGATTTGCTACCCCAACACGATCTATGTGAAAGATTTCCTTGCCAAAAACTGGACCCCATTCGCGATCGTGTTTATGGTGCTGCTGCCTGTGCTGCTGCTTTGCATGTCCATGATTCGAGGACATGACGCGAAAAAATCGAACCATCGCCATCCCTAATCATCTTGCAGTTGAGCGGCGGCTCAGCGTATTTTCCCAGCAGGAGGAAGAGAGGCTTGCTATGTGACAGCACTGTCCTCGAGCAAGCCTATCCTAATAGTCTCCAATCGGATTTACTATTTATGTCCGGCCAACCATAGAGCGATATTGGCGACTTCTTCCTCTTTCAACGAGCTTTTGAATGCGGGCATTCCGCCTTTTCCGTTCAGTACGACCTTGTAGATTTGTTCGTTCGTCAGCTTCGCGCCCACTTTCTGCAAGTTCGGCCCGACCTTTCCCTCCAGTTGGTTGCCGTGGCAGGCGATGCAGGACTGCTTGTACAAAGCCTCGGCGGATGCCTGATCCAGCGTAACGCCGGGAACGGAAGGACCTTTCGCTTCCTGCTCCTTGTCGGGCTTGTCCTGCACGGCGCTTACCGTCAGCATGACAAGTCCCAGGGCACACGCTCCAAAAAACAGTACCGCCATGATCCAATTTCGCATCAGTACCCCTCCTTTTTCAAGATTTTATGTTATCACTCCCTCCCGGAGCTGTATATAGCTCCAAAGAGTCATGCCCACTGCGGGTTTGACCCCCGGATTGAATGCCGTGCTCTGCCGTTTCGGGGGAGTCATCCCGAACACAACCTCTCTTCTATGCCAAGAAATCGCCTCAACTTCACGGAATGTTCGCATCTATGGCGCTGCAGTAGCCCGATCGGGTCATACTCAGCGTCCAAGATATTGAGTAACATAAAGGGAGAACGGCTGCTGTGTGCATCGAGACCAAGGAGGGGGTTTGCCGGTGTCTTACAAGCAGATCAAATGGCTGATTTTAGTGATCCCGACGCTAACGATCGGATTGTGGGAATATGTGCGTCATCAGTTTTTGCTGCCGTACATTTCTATGGATATGGGCAATTGGCTGGCTACCGTCATCGTGTTTACGGTGACGATGATCTTCCTGACTCAACTGTTTTCCATGCTGGAGGATATGCAGGAGGAACTGAAGGAAGCGCGGGCGGCGAAAGCGGCGCTGGAAGAGCGGGAGAAGATCGCGCGCGAACTGCATGACGGCATCGCCCAATCGCTGTTTCTGCTGGCGGTCCAGGTCGACCTGCTGGACAAGCGGTACGACGGGGAGGCGAAGGAAATTCGCGGATTCCGCCAGACGGTGCAAGAGGTGAACGGGTATGTCCGGCAAGCGATCGCCAGCTTGCGTTACCCCGCGTCCGCCGACTCGCTGCCGTGGATGGAGCTGATGCAATCGCTGCCAGCGGATCTGGCCGCTGATACGGGCATCCAGGCGGAGTGGAGCTGGAACTTGCCCGAGGAGAAGCTGTCCCCCAAAGAAAAGGTGGAGCTGTACGCCTCCGTCCGGGAAGCGCTGCTCAACATCCGCAAGCATACGGACGCGGGGAGGCTCTGGATTACAGCGCGGGAGGAAGGGACGGGCTGGAGCTGCGTCGTCGCCGATGACGGGCAAGGGTTCCGGGAGGAAGCGTTGCGGCAAGCCGACAAGTTCGGTCTGCAAATTATGCGAGAGCGCGCGGACGAGATGGGTTGGATCTTCGAGCTGAACCGCGAGCAGGGGAGATCCGTATTCCGCATTCATAAGGAGGAAGAGCGGTGAATTCGTTGGTTCGCGTACTCATTGTGGACGACCATAAACACGCCCGGGAAGGCATGCGTACAATTCTGAACATGGACCCGGCTTTCGAGATCGCCGGCGAGGCGAAGAGCGGCCGGGAAGCGATCGAGCTGACGGAAGCCTGTATGCCGGATTTGATCCTGATGGACATCAACATGCCGGCGATGGACGGACTGGAGGCGACGAAAGCGATCAAGGAGAAATATCCGTACATCAAAATCGTCATGGTGACGGTATCCGACGATATCGCGCATTTGTTCGAGGCTTTGAAGAAGGGCGCGCAGGGCTATTTGCTGAAAAATCTGCATCCGGGGGAATGGCATCATTACTTGAAAGCGGTCGCTCTTGACGAAGCTCCGCTCAGCCGCGAGTTGGCCATGCGCATCTTGCAGGAATTCTCCCACAAGCGCATGCCGAGATTCGAGCGCACCCCGCTCACAGCGAGGGAGCAGGAAATTTTGGCGCTGGTCGCCAAAGGGCTGTCCAATCGCGACATCGCCGTGAGGCTGGACATCTCCGAGCATACGGTCAAAAACCATTTGAAAAATATTTTGCAGAAGCTCCATCTGGAAAACCGCGTGCAGCTCGCCCGGTATGCGTTCGAGAAAGGATTATCCGGAGTGTGAAGCGTCACCCGTCTGGGGAGATGACCATATACTGCTGAAGATAAACTCAATAAGGAGTGTATAATCGGATGCGTATCACACTGGAAGTGGCCAAAGCGCTGCTCGAGGCAGCGGAGAAAAAAGCGCGGGAGCTCGGGCTCGCCGAAGATATCGCCATCGTGGACGAGGGGGGCAATCTGATTGCCTTTCACCGCATGGACCATGCCCGCCTCGCGGGAATCGATATCGCCCAGAACAAAGCATGGACCAGCGTGGCCTTGAAGATGCCAACCGCTAATCTGGCGCAGGCCGCACAGCCCGGAGGGCCGTCGTACGGCATTAACACGACGAACCAGGGGAGGATCGTCATTCTCGGCGGCGGCATTCCTTTAATGAAGGACGGCATGGTCTATGGAGGAATAGGAGCCAGCGGGGCGACGAGCGCGCAGGATATCGAGGTAGTCAATGCCGCGGTGCAGCTGTACGAACGGATGCATCCCGCCATGAATGCCCGCATCGGCTCGATCTCGTCTTATCGATAACGGGCAGCCTTAGTCGACGAAACGAATATGGGTTTCCGTCCGGACCTTCCGTCCGCGGCGGAAGCTTTCTTTTTTTTTTCGGCGCCGCTCGCCGAAAGGCTCAGCCCTTGACCGACGAACCGGCGATACCTTGAATGATATATTTCTGGCCGAGTAGGAAGACGGCGATCATCGGTACGATTCCGGCCGTTGCGGCGGCCATCATGCCGTTATAGTCGATGTTGTTTTCCAGAATGAAGTTTTGCAGGCCAAGCGGCACGGTATACAGCTTCGGATTGGTCAAGAAAACCAATGCGTTCTCGTAGTCGTTCCAGTGCCACGAGAAATCGATAATCGCCAGCGTAGCGAGAGCGGGCTTCGCAAGCGGCAGCATCAGGCGGACGAAAATATGCCCGTGACCGGCGCCGTCAATGAAGGCGGATTCGGATATTTCTTTCGGAATGGCCATGAAAAACTGCCGCATCAGGAAAACGCCGAATATCGTGAACAGTCCGGGAAGAATGAGAGCCCAATGCGTATTGTAGATGCCGATTTTATTGAACAGGATAAACTTGGGCACGAACAGCACCTGCGGCGGAATCATCATCATCGACAAATAGACGAAGAACAGCGCATTTCTTCCTTTGAACTCGATTCTGGAAAAGCCGTAGGCCGCTAACGAGGCCAGGAAGGTTGCGCCGAGCGTGCTGATTAGCGAGATTTTCAGCGAATTCCAATAGTAGAGGCCGAAGCTTTGCCCGCCGCTCCACAGCTTGATATGATGCTTCCATTCCAGCCGGGTCGGCAGCCAGGAGCCGAACACTTCGGCAGGCGTTTTCACCGAAGTTAGCGCCATCCACAGGAAAGGGACGACCATTGCAACCCCGCACAGAAGCATCAGAACGGTAAGCAGTCCTTTGCCGACGGTGGAGGTGCCGCCGCCCGAAGACCGGAGCCGTTTGCTTTGTGCCGGTGCGGGCACTGGCGTAGTGTGAGCCGAGCGCATATCGCTATCCCCCTGTCAGTAGTGAACCCAGCGTTTTTGGCCGAGCCATTGGAATGCGGTGATCAGCAAGATGAAAGCGAACAGCACCCAGGATATCGTCGACGCGTAGCCCATCTCGTAGTAGCTGAATGCGGTCTTGTAGACGAACAGCGACATGACCGTCGTGCTGCTTCCCGGACCGCCTTGGGTAATCGCTTGAATGAGGGCGAACGATTTGACCGCCATGATCAAGCCGGTGACGAGCAGCAGAAACGTAGTCGGGCTGACGAGCGGCCAGATGATGCGGCTCACCGTATGCCATCGCCGCGCTCCGTCGATCTTCGCCGCTTCCAGCAGATCGGGCGATATTTCCTGCAAGGCGGCCAAATAAATGATCATATTGTAGCCGAGCATCAGCCACACTTGAATGATGTCGATGGCGAAAATGGCGGTGTCCGTCGTCGCGAACCAGCCTGGGGGTTGAGCAATGCCGATCGCCCGCAACAGGCCGTTGATCGGTCCTTGCGTCGGCTGAAACAGCAGCATCCAGACGAAGGCGACCGCTACGCCGCTTGTAATGTACGGCATGAAATACAGCGTCCGCAGCAAGTTTTTAAGGTATACTCCGCGGTTCAACACCAGCGCGACGCCAAAGGCGAGGGCGATCGAGACCGGTACTGAGCCAAGAAAGATTGCCGTATTCTTGATCGAGGTGTAAAACAGCTCGTCCCCGAACAGACGCCGGAAATTGTCTAGTCCGACGAAACCGAAGCGCGGATTCGCGAACTGGTAATCGGTGAACACGAGCGCCAGCGAGTAGAGGGCGGGTATGATGAAAAAGGCGATAATGCCGAGCATATTCGGCAGGATGAACAGATACCCGATCCATTGCTGTCTTTGCAACCAATTGAGCTTCATATCGGTACCTCCCGTCCTTGGGGGAATCGGGGAGCGGCGGTCCGGCCGCCCGAGCCGTGCCAGCAGGTCCGCCGCTATCCGTTGCGGCATGCGGAAATCGTCCGTGCGAAGCGGGGGAAGGGCGGACCCGAGCGAGCCGTCGCCGCACCACTCCGATGTCCTTATTTTTTGTTTTGCTTAATGAAGTCGTTGTGGCGTTTTTCCATGTTTTGCAACGTCGTCTGGATGTCCTGCTTATTCAGAAAATATTTCTCGTATTCTTCCTTGCGAGCGTCGACGACCTGCTGCGGGATATCCAGCTGGACGACGGGCAAGTCTCCGAACATGATTTTCTTGAGCGTATCGAGATCGTAGGTCGATTCCACACCCTTCAGCATCAGCTGGATTGCGTCGTCGGCATTGACCGACTTAGAGGACGGTATCCGGCCCCCAGCCGCCATCGGAAGCATGCCGCCATCGGCATACCACTTCAGAAACTTCCACGCTGCTTCCTTGTTCGCCGATTTCGGGTTGATCGAGATGACGTCGCCAAGTCCGCCTCCGGAATATTTGAAATCCTTTTGGTCCGCCTCGACTTTCGGCGTAGTCGCGAACGTAATTTTGAAGCTGCGGGGGTAATCCTTCAAGTTGTTGGAGTTGCGGAAAATAAACTCGCCCGCCCCGAGCATGGCCGCCTCGCCTTTCAAAAACATCGTGTCGATCGGCATTTTGCTCGTCAGCTGCTCACCGTAGGACGGCATCGATTTGTCCTTGTGCATCATGTCGAACATCGTTTGCAGTCCTTTTTGCCAATACGGGTTGTTGAAGTTGGACGTGCCGTCGCTTTTCGTCAAGCCCATTGCGGCGATAGAGCCGTCGAGCGGTCCGGTCGGTTCCCCGTTCCACTGCACGTAGCCCCAGACGTTCGGTTTCTTTAGCTTGGCCGCATACGTCCGCAAATCGTCTACGGTCCAATCGAGAGGGGGAACGGGCAGCTTGGCTTCGTCGAGCATCGCCTGGTTCAGCCACAGGAAGGACATGCTCTTCTTGGTCGGCAGCCCATAATAGTTGCCGTCCAGTTGCCATTGCTTGGCGTCCGGCCCCATCTTGGCGTCGATGTCGTAGTCCTTGTAGGCGCTCAAGTCTGCCGCCAGATTGGCGTCCACCCGTTTCTTCACGCGGGACAAAGCGTAATTCGCGTACAGGTCGACCTCCTGACCGGCCATCAGGGCGGTGTCCAGCTTCAGGTTGCCGGGGTCGTCGTTGACGAACCGGACGTACTCCACCTGGATGTCGGGGTTTTTGGCGTTCCACGCATCCATGACCTCCTGCGGACCGGCTTCGATCGGCACGCCGCCCCAGAATTTGAGCTTGACGACTTTCTTCGGATCGGTCTTGGCCGTCTCGGTCGTCGTGCCGCCGGAATCTCCGGTTCCGGCCGCCGTCGTACCCCCGCCGCCGCAGCCGGCGATCGTCGTGCCGATCAGCGCCGCGCATAACAAGCCCGCCCCTATTTTGTAACGTTTCATCGCTCTGGACCTCCTCGTACGATGCTTTTATCGGGTTGCCTTTACAATATATCAGTTCGGCCGGAACGTCTTAAGGAACGATTTTTAGAGAATGTTAGAACGATTTTTGGTTGTCGTCCGCGTTCCGCCGATAGTCGCCGGGGCTGACGCCCGTCCATTTGCGGAAAATTTTGTTGAAATAGTTGTCGTTGGCAAAACCGACTCTCTCGGCGATCTCGCCGATCGTGGCGGACGTCTCCGTCAGCAGCACCTTGGCCGATTCGATCCGGACGTTTTGCAAAAAGTTCGTAAGTGTCACGCTCGTCTTCTTGCGGAACAAGTCGCTCAGGTAGCTCGGGTCCATGGAGACCCACTCGGCCAGCGAAGCGAGCGACAACGGCTCGTCGTAATGCTGCAATATCCGGTCGATGACGGCGTTCAGCTCGGGATGGTCGGTCGGCTCCGCGGCGTGCTTGGCGATGCCCTGCAGTTCCCGCTCGATTTTGCGCAGCCGTCCGCGCAGCCGCAGCTCGCGTGCTACCTTGTCCAGCGTCAGCTCGAGCGCCTCCGCGTCCATTGACAGCTTCAGCAGATAGCTGGTTGCGCCGTGTTCCAGCGCGCTCCGGGCGTATTCGAAATCGCTCATGCACGTCAGCATCACAAAGCGGGTGTCAAAGCCTTCTGTCCTGACGGCCTGGAGCAGCTCGACCCCGTCCATGACGGGCATGACGATATCCGAAATGACCAGGTCCGGATTGTGCTTGCGGATATAAGCAAGCGCGTCGGAGCCGTTGGCCGCTTCGCCGGCTATCCGGAACGGCGAGGCGATTTTGCCGAACAGCGCTTTGACGTATTCGCGTGCCTGCAGCTCGTCCTCAACGAGCAGGGTAGTCCACATGATAAGCGCCTCCTTCTCTTTCGGAATAGGGGATCGACAGCAGCAAAGGGAAGTACAGGCGCGCCATGGCGCCTTGCGGCAGTGGCAGCAGCTGCAAATCCGCCTGGCCGGGAAACAGCAGTTCCAGCCGTTCGCGCAAGTTTTGCAGGCCGATTCCTTTGCGGACGCGGGAGCGTTTGCGTTCCATCGCCTGCTCGATGCCGATACCGTCGTCGCATACGTCCATCGCCAGGCGGCCGTCGTCGGAATAGACGCGGATCGTGATGTTCCCTTTGGCCTGCGATGCCCCGAAGCCGTGGTAAATGGCGTTCTCGACGAGCGGCTGCAGACTGAATTTGGGCACCAGCGCGTAAAGCAGCTTGTCGTCGAGGTCGAAGGATATGGAAAATTGCTGGTCGTACCGGCAGTTTTGAATATGCATATAGGCGCTTACGAGTCCGATCTCGGCTTTCAGGTGGATCAGGTCGACATCGGTGTTCAGGCTGTTCTCCAGCAGTCGCCCCAAAGCGATACATATTTCGTGCGTCTCGTCGTCCCCCTTGCGCAGCGAGATGCTCTTGATCGTATTCAGCGTATTCAGCAGGAAGTGCGGGTTCATCTGGGAGACAAGCACCTGGAAGCGAACCGCCTGCTTGTGCCGTTCCTCCATTTTGAATTTGTGCACGAGTTCGTGAATGTCGCGGACCATCCGGTTGAAGCTGCGGGTAAGCGACAAAATTTCGCCTTTTCCTTTTTCCGGCAGCACGATCTTCAGATTGTTCATGACCATCGCCTCCATCTTGCGCTGGAGCAGCTGAATCGGACGCGTAATTCGCGAGGCGATCAGCAGGGTCATGCCCATGAATAAAGCGGTAAACAGCGAAATGGTTACAAAAAACCGCTGTTTCAACTGGTCCGTTTCGCGGAATAGGACGTCCAGCGGCACTTCTTTGACCAAATACCACTGCAAGGAAGGAATGTAGCTAAAGGTGTACAGCGTCCGGTTGGCTTTATCGGTATAGGAGCTTCCGTTGCCGTCCGCCACGATGACTTGGGCAATCGCTGGATCGACGGAGGCGGATTGCTTCGGCTGGAGCACGACCCGGCCGTCCCCGTTCAGCAGGAAATAGCTTTGACCCGATGCGGCGCGGGACGGAAGGCGGTTAAACCATTCCCGGTAATCGATGCTAATCCGGACCGCGCCGATCGGGACGAAGTTCTCGTCCTTCAGCAGGGCGTACAGCGAAAGCAGGTAAGGGCTGGTCGTATGATCGCGGTATACGTAATTCGGCTCAAAGCCGTTCCATACATACTTGGAGGCTGAACCGCCGGTCAAGGAAACAAACCACGACTCTCGTGAAAGCTCTTCGTAGCTGAGCGGCTTGTCCGGCGAATAGGAAGCGTATACATGACCATGAAAGTCAAGCATCGTGTAGTAGACGGGGGCGTCTGACAGGAAGAAGCTGTTGCCGATACTATTGAATTTGTTTTCCACGCCTTTCATCCGTGACCAGGGATCGACCTGCTCCGGATGGCGCAGAACGGGTACGATGGCCGGGTCCTGCTCGAGTAGCGTCGCCGTTTTCGCCGCCACCTCCATCAAGTTCTCCAGCGAATGCTTCATCGTCTCCAACTGTTCGAGGTTTTGTTCGCTGTATTTCGTTTGCAGGAGCGTTTCCGTTTCCCGAAAATGATAGACGGAGACAAGCGTGAAGGGCAGTAGGATGAGGAGCAGAAACGATAAAAACAAGCGGTTTTTCAGCTGGCTCGGATATAAGGCATGCCGCCATGCAGTCATAAAGAATCTCCTCTCGGACGTTAGGCTGTGAAATGGACAATGCCGGAATTCTATTGTATACGCTATTCGGCATAGCGTCTAAAAAAAGTTTCAAGGATACAATTCATACTATCCCGATTAGAACACACGCCAGTTTTGTTTAGAACAACCGCGGTTTCAGAAAAAGCAGTCGGTCCGTTGCAGAATTTTACCATGCGGTCTCATTCGCTTCACTTCGATAGTTATATATTCTGAAAGTTCAAAATGAAAAGAAAGGAGGGGTGTAATCATGGAGATGAAGAAGCTCATCGACCAGGTTCTACACGGTGAGCCGGATGCATTTGAACCTATTGTGCGGAATTTGGAGAGGAAGATTTATACATTTTTAAAAGGATATCGTGGTCAAGCAAGATGTAGATGATGAAATGACGGAAGCACTACAGAATCCAAACAAAACTTGCTCACGACAGACGCAATGTCATTTCTTTAGGAGTAACGTGGAGTTTAAAAAAGGAATATATGGTAAAAATTTAAAGTGATCATGCGGAGAAATAATGGTATTTTCAGGGCGCATCAAAGTACCCTGTTTTGCCGTCGGGTGTATTTGGCCTCAAACATGCTGTAATCGTTTGGACGCCGCCATTGCCTCCACTTCTGCCAACAGGAGATCTGTACCGATCTTGAAGTGACGATCCGTATCGACGCAGGCCGCAATATGAGGGGCAACTCACATTCCGCACCCCAATTCAGCCGTTAAATGGTTAAATGGGTACAGCGATGGTTTTAGAGCAAAACCACCGCTGAGGCAAGTCGATTCGATTAGCTGAGATAAATCGATTCTAAGCCAAGACTAGTCTCCATTAGCTTACCGCCCCTTTGGGCGCTTTGTTACGAATCAGACAAGCGGCTAATAATCCGATGCCCAGCACAACTGCCAACAATATAAAGGTGAGTGGGAAGCTGCCCGTTTTCATGCACTGAATGGCAATAATTGGCCCCAGGCTCGTTCCCGCAAACAGAATAAACGTATAAACCGATACGGCGATGCCCTGCAAGGGGCCCCCAAGCTGGCCCACAAGCGTGATGAGGGCCGGACCTACAAGTGCGATACCCGCGATAAAGATAACACTCATAGCGACAAGCAGCGTTAAGTTAGAGATTAGCCCCAAAGAGGCTAGTCCTAGCATAGCTATCAATAACCCGCTTCGCATAATCCCCAGCGTGCCGAAACGCCCGGCAAGTCGGCCTGCGAAGGGAGAAACCAGCATTCCCAACACGCCGATGGAACGAACGTATAAAATTTCTTGATTGCTCAATCCGAAAGTCGGGCCGCTTAAATAGGTCCCCAGAGCGGTCGACATACTGACGAACGACATCAAGAGAACAAGCGCCACCAAATAAGCGAGAAGGAGGTTCTTACGGGCAAATAATCTCCCCATGTTCC
The DNA here is from genome assembly GCF_039536325.1 of Paenibacillus hodogayensis. NCBI lineage: Bacteria > Bacillati > Bacillota > Bacilli > Caryophanales > Paenibacillaceae > Paenibacillus > Paenibacillus hodogayensis. Next base: position 113,626 of record NZ_BAAAYO010000009.1, on the reverse strand, counting down.
GAAACGGTTTCAGGATACTGGATTTCTCATCCTGATATCCCCCCTTAGGCAGGAATTTCAAAACCAGAATGGCTGTAACCGAATAAAGGGCTGCCAGCAAATAAAAAATCGAGTACCATCCATAATATTGGCTCACGATCCCGCTCATGACTTGTCCAACGATACCGGCCACCATAAAGCCGGTAGTGATGAATCCGATCGCCGTCATCCGTTTTTGCGCCGGGTACATCTCCACAACATAAGCTAGTGCAACAGGAGAAAACGTCGCGGCGGCCGCCCCCTGTAATCCCCGTAGTACGATAATCCAAGTAAAGTCGCGGACCGTGCCAATGAACAGAGAAATGAAGGTCAAAGCAATTAAACCGATGCAAATAACCATTTTGCGACCGTACTTTTCGGATACCGCCCCATATACGAGACAACCTATTGCAAAGCCCAATGAGAAAATACTGCCTGCAGTCGCAGCCTGCGTGGAGGATATTTCAAAGATATCCGAGAACAGAGGAATAAGCGGAATGGTAACGTACAGGCTAGACATGATAACCATGCCTGCCCAGCACAAAATAATGGTCATTAAGGTATAGTTTTTTGAGGAATTGTTTTCTACTGGTTGTGTCATAAGAACACCTCATTCTTAAAGATGATGCCCGACCGGAGCTTACAGCAAAAGCCCCCTTCGCTAAGCAGCCAAAGGGGCCAAGTTCAACATTATCTCGTAAAGACAAAAGCTTGTCAGTATCGATCAGACCTTAAAATAATGGTCCCCATCCAGATCACTCAGAAGATCTGCATGCTCAGGCTTCCACCCGAGCAAATCTTGCGTCATCTTACTCGAAGCCTGAACGTTCTGCGAAACGAAATGCGTCAGCCAACCAAAGTGACCAGGAGCCTCTTCAATCGATTTACTGGCTATAGGAAAATGGAGGCGACGACCGATTACATCTGCGATCTCCCGAATAGATACACCTTCTTCGCCGATTGCATGCAATTTCGATCCTGCAGGGGCAGTCTCGATCGCCATTCGGAAAAGACGCGCTGCATCCAATCGGTGCACAGCGGACCAGCGGTTTTCGCCTGTGCCCACATAGGCTGAAACACTTGTACGCCTAGCGACTTGAATTAACGCCGGAACGAAGCCGCCGCGATCGCCGTCGCCGTGTACCGAAGGCGGGAGCCTCAACACGGATGCACGCACGCCTTGATTAGCTAAGGAAAGAGCTTCCTCTTCGGAAGCGATGCGGTGCTTTCCGGCAGTGTTACTATCAGGAGCATCGTCCTCTGTGCCAATTCGTCCTGGTGCAAGGTGAGCAATCACGGACGTAACAACCAAAGGGCGACCCGAACCGGCTAGCGCTTCGCCAAAAGCCTGAACTGCACGTCGGTCCGTTAGTCCGGCATTTGCCATGTTCGAAAAATCGTGGTTGAAAGCAGTATGAATGACACCGTCCGATGCTTCGGCACCGCTTTTCAGGCTATCGAGGTCATCCAAAGAACCACGGTGTACGGCGGCTCCGACTTTAAGGAGAGAGTTGGCTGACTCATCCGAGCGAGCCAGGCCAACGACTTCGTGTCCTGCGTTTAACAATTCACCTACGACGGCAGAGCCGATAAAACCGGTCGCTCCTGTTACAAAAATGCGCATAAAGAGATGCTCCTCTGCATATAAGTTATACTTGAGCCACCGAAATGATCAACTTGCGATCGGAAGTCGTGGTTACAAGGTTATCTTCATTGTAGAACGCATCCTGTCCTGATGATTGCCTGATCTGCTTCACTTATTGCCTATTCCAACGGAAGGTCAAAACCATTGGTTACTCACTGACGCAACCTAGAACGTCTCCCCTTAGTCGCAGCGCGGCGAACCAAGGCGATCGTCGAACTGGAGAATCGTCCCGCTAAGGGAGCGGTCCCTCTTCTGTAAGATAATGGGTAGACAGGCGCGGGAACTCGATGGTATGCTTTTCGGTATATGATCGCAAGGGGCCGAGAGGACATGACCGGAAGCTGGTCGCGCATTCGCGCATCGATCCGCAGAAACGGGTTTTTGCTCAAAATATTGCTGTCGTATATCGCGACAGGCTCTATCCTGCTCGGTGCGCTTTCGTTCATGATGTACGCCCAGTATTCCCGCAGCTTTCTGGATGAAATCCGCAAAAGCTCGGAAAAGGCGCTCAGCCAGTCGTACAACGTGGTCGAAACGTACTGGGCATCCACATTAGGGTATTTGACCCAATTTCATATTTTTTATAATATCCCGACCGGCGCCAACGATCAGGTGAGCGCGGGAACGCTGTTCAGCGCGCTGTTCGCCGAAGCTCACGAATCGCTGCAGATGGGCGATATTTCCCGCAAGCTGAGCGAGATCGTCGTTTCCAACCCGATTATCGAATCGGTTTACGTGATCAACCGGAAGGCGGACAAAGTGTTTTCCAACCTGACGGTGGCTCAGCCGGTCGACCAGTTTTTTGACCAGGCTATCGTTGATTACGTGTCTACCCATACGTTCAAGGGCGAATATACTGTTTATCCGCGCAGGGTGAATTTCACCTATGCCTACAAGACGGCGGATTACAACGCTATATCCGTTCTGTTCGTGGAGGAAACACACGACGGCAGGCCGGTATCCGTGCTTGTCTTCAATCTGAAGCAGAGCGCGCTCCAGCAGCTCGCGAACCCGCAATCCGACAACGACGCCAATCGGATCTTTATCGTGGACAGGGACGGGCTGGTCATCTCTCATCCTGAGATGAACCGGGTCAACACGAACATAGCGGATGAAGGCGATTACATCAAGACGATACTCGGAACGGAGCAGAGCAGCGGCTCGTTCACGTCGGATATCAACGGCAGCAAATCGCTGGTGGCGTACAAGAAGTCGACGGCCATGTTCGATTGGACGTTCGTAAGCGTGGGCGACTACAACAAGCTGCTCTGGTCGCTCTCCAAGCTCGGCAACGCGATTTTCCTGCTGACCGGCTTGTTCGTCGTGCTCAGCATCGGCACCGCCGTCTGGTTTACCCGCAATACGGTCCGTCCGCTGCGCCGCCTGCTGCGCAAAGTAAAGACCAGCACGCAGCCGTCGAATGAACGCGAGGCGTATACCGAATACGAAGCGCTGGATCATCTCGTCGACAATCTTGTGCACAACGTTGACGAGCTGAAAGCTTCAGTGCGGGAAGGGATGCCTGCGGTCAAGTCGGATTTGCTGAAAAGGCTGCTGCACGGCGCCGTCGCCAGCCAGAAGGACTGGAACGACATGGCGGACAAACACCATATCCGGCTCGCTTCGCCCTTTTATGCAGTATGCGTGCTACGCATCTGCTCGTTCCAGTCGCTGGCCGACCGGAGCACTTCGCGCGATCTGGCGCTCATCCGGTTCGCGATCATGAATATCGCCTCGGAGACGTTCGGGCCCGACTATGCCTATGCCATCGAGGCTGTAGACGGCGAAGCCGATCATATTGCGCTCATCGTCAATCTGGACGAAGGGCAAGCCGGCGAGCTGGGCGACTTGAAGCCGGTGCTGGCGAAGACGCAGGGTCACGTCCGCAGCTATCTGGGGTTGACCGTGACCGCTTCCGTAGGCGCTCCGGCCGCCGCTCTCCGCGACATTCACCAGTCTTACAAGAGTGCCTTGCGGCTGTCCGACTACCGGCTAATTTTCGGAAAAAGCGCGATTCTGCTCCAGGCCGATATACCGGCTCCGGAGCGGGAAGCGTACGAATACCCGCTTGATCTGGAGAAGAAGCTGATCGAAGCGATCAGGGCGGGGGAGCAGGAACGCGCGGACGAGATCGTCGGCGATATTTTGCAGCGGGTGCAGCGGTTCTCGTATGACGAAATCTTACTTTCGCTGACTCAACTGGCGCTCGCTTCCGCCGGCTCGGCGCAAGGAGCGGCGACCGATGAGGAAACGGACGGCGTCGGCTTGTCGTTCAAGGCGATCATGCACGAGCTGGACGGCTGCGACGATCCGGAGGACGTGCGGTCGTGGTTCCGGAAGCTGACGGGCACGCTGATCGAGATTAACCGGTCGAAGCGGGACGGCAAGAACAAAGAACTCGTGAACAAAATTCAAAGCTTCGTCGATGCCGGCTTCCGCGATCCGAACCTGACCGTCGAAGCGGTATCCGAGCATGTGGGGCTGTCGGCCAACTACGTGCGGACGATCTTCAAAAACCATACCGACCGCTCGCTCAGCGCCTATATCGGCGAGCTTCGTTTCGGCGAGGCGAAGCGGCTGCTGCTCGAAACGGACGAGCATGCCAATAAAATCGCCGAGCTGGTCGGCTTCGGCAGCGGCAAATATTTTTATTCCGCGTTCAAAAAAGCGGTCGGTCAAACACCCGACGAATTCCGTCGATCGCCGGGCGAACGTTCCGCAACATCCGAATAAATCGCTTAACGGCACCCCGAGACGCTTCTGCGTCCGGGGTTCTTTTTTTAACAAACCGGGTTTTCGTAACTTTTGAGGCGTGCTTTATTTTTACCAAATCGGCGTTTTGCCAACTTTCGTCCTTTTGTCCGGGGCTGTCGGCCGTTTACGCTAATACCGAGACGACCCGAACACCACACTATCGACAGAGAGGGGCGAAATGCACCATGGAACCGGCCCGTTCCTACATCGGCCAGTCGTTCATCAAGGAACTGGTTCGCAACAAATATTTGTACTTGCTGGCGCTGCCGGCCATCGTCTTTTTTTTCGTATTTTCGTATTTGCCTATGTTCGGCATCGTGATTGCGTTTCAGGACTACAATCCGCTCAAAGGCATTTTCGGGAGCGAGTTCGTCGGGCTTCGCAATTTCGATTTCTTCTTCACCAGCAACGACTGGTTGATGGTCACGGTCAACACCTTATATTTGAACGCGCTGTTCATCGGCTTCGGGCTGTTGGCGCAAGTCGTATTCGCCGTCATGCTATCGGAGATCCTCTGGCGGCCGTACAAGAAGGTGACGCAGTCGATCATGCTGCTGCCGTACTTCATCTCGTGGCCGATCGTGGCCATGTTCGCGGTATCGCTGTTCTCGACGGACAGCGGCTTTATTAACCGGGTGCTGGTGTCGACAGGCCTTGACGCGATTCCGTTCTACCAGAATCCGGACATCTGGCCGGGGACGCTGACGCTGCTGAAAATATGGAAAGGGACCGGCTACGGTGTCATTATTTATTTGGCGACGATCGCCTCGATCGACCGCGAAATTTACGAAGCGGCGAAAATGGACGGGGCCTCCCGGTTACAGCAGATTCGCTACATTACGCTGCCGATGCTGGCCAACACGACGATTTTGCTGCTGCTGCTGGCGGTGGGACATATTTTCTACGGGGATTTCGGGATGATCTATGCGATTATCGGGGACAACTCGCTGCTCTACCCGACGACGGATGTCATCGATACGTTCGTATTCCGGGCGCTGCGCAAGTACAGCGATATGTCGATGTCGTCGGCGATCGGCTTGTACCAGGCGGTTGTCGGCTTCGTGCTCGTGCTCGCGACCAACGCGATCGTCCGCAAGGCGAACAAGGACGCCGCGCTGTTCTGACCCATCCCTTCGAAGGAGCTAGATACCATCATGCAAACGAAACTGCTGTCCGACCGCTTCCTGGGCGCCTCGTTCTATGTGCTGTGCGGCCTGTTCGCGGCGCTGTGCGCGATGCCGTTCCTGCTCGTCATCGGCAGCTCGCTGACCGATGAAATGACGCTTCTCCAGGCCGGCTACCAGATTATTCCGTCCAAGCTGTCTTTTGACGCCTACAAGGCGATATTCGCCAGTCCGACCATTTACCGGGCATATTCCGTCACGCTATTCATCACGGTCGTCGGTACGGCGCTCAGTCTGCTCGTTACGTGCGCCGTCTCTTACGCCGTTTCGGTAAAGACGCTGAAGTACCGCAATTCGATCATGTTCTTCATGTGGTTCACGATGCTGTTTAACGGGGGACTCGTGCCGTGGTATATTCTGATTACCAAATATTTGCATTTAGGCAACAGTATTTGGGTCATGATCCTACCATCGCTCGTCAATCCGTGGTTTATGTTCCTGCTGCGCAACTTTTTCATGACGATTCCGGAGTCGCTTGCCGAATCGGCGAAGATGGACGGTGCGAACGACATCTATATTTTGTTCCGCGTCGTACTTCCGCTGTCGCTGCCGGCGCTCGCCACGATCGGGCTGTTCTACGCGCTGGAATACTGGAACGAATGGTTCAAGGCGATTCTGTTCATCGACGATCCGGGCAAATACCCGCTGCAGTCGATCATCGTGCGGATTATTAGCAGCATGACGTTCACCAACCAGCTGTATTCGATCGGCACGATCGTCGTGCCTTCTTATACGATTCGGATGGCTACGGTCATCGTGACGATCGGTCCGATCGTGCTGCTGTATCCGTTTATTCAGAAATATTTCGTGCAAGGACTTATGGTAGGCGCGGTAAAAGGCTGATCCCCGCTATTTAGGCGGATCATATAAACAGACGAGATCAGGAGGGTGCTAAGCATGAAAACGATGAAATGGGGGAAGACCGCCGTGGCGGTCGCCTTGTCGGCGGTCATGATCGCCGGCTGCAGCAAATCCGCGGACAACGGACCGAAGACGGGGGACGGGGCACAGACAGGCGTCAAGTCGGACGGCAAGAAGGTGCCGGATCTGGTCACCTTGCAGTTTTATTTTCCCGGCGATCCGCCGAACGACCAGCAGGCCGTTCTCGACGAATTTTACAACCGGACGAAAGATACGCTGAACGTCAAGCTGAACTTCAACTGGGTGCCATGGGATCAGCTGAAGGAAAAGATCGGGCTCAAGCTGGCATCCGGCGAGCAGGTGGATGCGGTGTTCGACGCTCAATGGAACACGATGCCTCAAATGATTGCCAAAGGCACTTTTCTCAAGTTGGATTCCTACTTCAATAACGACAAGTATCCGGGCCTCAAGAAAGCGTTCCCCGATGCGTACATCAACAACAACAAATTCGTCGACAGCAACAAGGAAGAGCACATCTACGGCGTGCCGTTCACGCAAACCTACGGCAGCTTGACGGGCGTCGTCATCCGTAAAGACTTGCGAGTCAAATACGGGCTGCCGGAAATCAAAAGCTTGGCTGAGCTGGAAACGTATTTCGACGCCGTGCTGAAAAACGAAAAAGGCATCATTCCGTTCGGCGTCAACGGCTCGCTCAGCTCGCTCGGCAACTGGCTGCAGGCCGACGTGAAGCCGACCGATCTGAACGCCATTATGGCGGGGGATCTGATCCCGCACTTTAACATCAAGAACGGCAAGGTCGACGTTGTGTTCGCCGGAGAAGATATCTCGGGTCTGCCTGCGCCGCTTAATACGAAGGAAATGTTCTACCTGCAGGAAAATACGGCGCGGCGCTGGTACACGAAGGGCTATTTGGAAAAAGACATCATCAGCCAAAAAGACTCCGCCGGATTCTTCAAGGCAGGGAAATTCGCCGCCGTCGGCGCCGATACGGCCGGCTTCAACTCCGTCTTCCGCGAGCTGAAGAAGGCGGTGCCCGGTGCGGAAGCCGAACTCGTCGATCTGGTGCCGGGCACGCGGGAGCAGAAGCCAGGCGCGGTGAAAACCGATTTCAAGGCGTGGAATTTCTCTAGCATTCCGACGACGTCCAAAAACGCCGACAGAGTCATGGCGTTCTTCGACTGGCTGTATGCCGACGCCAAAAACCACGATTTGTTCGAATACGGCATCGAAGGCAAGCATTGGGTCGCGGTCGGCCCGGATAAATTCAAGCTGCCGGACGGGGTCGATCCCGGCAAAAACTACAGCTTCCCCGGCTATGTGCTGACCTGGAACCCGAATTACAAGCGCACGCCCGCCGATTGGCCGGAAGAGCTGCAGAAGCGCGAGAAATATTTGTCGGAGGAGAAGTCGTACGTCAAATCGACGACGGCCGGCTTTACGCTGAATGCCGAGCCGATCAAGAGCGAGCTGGCGAAAGTCGGACCGGAGTTCAAAAAAGTGCGCACCGTCGCCTCGCTCGGCTTGACCGAAAACTACGAGGCGGATTATAAAGAAGCGATCGAGAAGATGAAGAAGATGGGACTGGACAAAATCCGCGACGAAATCAAGAAACAGCTGGAAGAGTTTTTGGCCGCGCAAAAAAAGTGACCGGAGGAGAAGCGAGCCGGCCGTAAGAGCTGCGGGATACGCGTAGTCGTGCGGACACCCGCGACTCAAGCGGGAAACGCCCGCAGCCGCCGCGAATGCCCGCGGTCCGACCATGAAACGCTCGCACGACCTGCATACGTCCAAACCCGATACGCAAGGATGCCTTGACGCCCGCCGGAACCGATCCGGCGGGCGCATCCGTTGTCGGGTGAAACGGCGTACGCGGCACGTGGCGTTTACATATCGAAAGGAGTGATTCTGATGATGCGCACGTACAGACGTTGGGCGGCATCGCTGCTCGTAGCCGCGCTGCTGTTCGCCCAATGGGCGGGTCTCGTTCCGTTTATTCCCATCGAGGTCGCACAAGCTTACGACCCGAGCGGGAATGTATTGGCCGGCGATTTTGACAGCGCATTCACGAACGGCGTCAACCCGTTCGTCGCGAACTCCAACGCAACCGGCGGAGTGACGCAGATGGTGTATACGCCGGGCAGCGGCTATGCGGTCGAGTTCCGCGATACATCCGCGTTCGGTCCGGGCGGCGCCGCCAACAGCGGCAGCTCGTTCTGTGCCCCGATCGGCGCGCAGAGCCGTCTCGTCAAGCGGATCAACGCCGTCTACGATTTGCCGGTCGGCAGCGATCCGGCGGTGTTCGTCTACGAATTCCAGACGCTACGCACAGCGGCCAGCAGCGCTCCGGTGCCGTCGGGCATACAGGCGGTCATCGAATTCGTCGGGCATGACAACGGGGTAACGGTTCCTCGATACCCGACCGGGCAGCCGAGCATTTTCCGCGCGAATGCGTATTTCGGCCAGCAGCCGGGCAATAACACGACGTTCGGAACGATTAACGACGCTGACGTTCCCGCCCTGAAATTCGCCATCATTCCGAACGGCGGGGCGAAGCACATTACGAGTCTGCGTCTATGTTTTGCAGTGCGGGTCGAGCCCGAAGGGACGCCTGAAGCGTTTGCCGTGAAAAATCTGGCCGTGTACGAAGTGCCGTATGTGTCCGGCCCGAACTCGCCTATCCGCGGCCTGGTCGCTCATTGGAACTTCGAGCAGGTAACCGACGGCAAGGTGGCGGATATGTCCGGAAATGGCCATACAGCGACCGTCACGAACGCCCAGCTAACGCCGAACGGACGGGTCGGCAGCGGGCTGGAATTCAACGGTACCAACGCGTACGTCAACGCCGGCCCGGCCTCCGATTATCAGCTCACCGATGCGCTTTCCGTGGCAATGTGGATTCGGCCCGATGAGCAGACCGTCACAGGACGACACCGATTTATATCCTGGACCGACGGGTTCCGTATAACCGGCAACGGCTTCGAGCTAGGCTTCGAGTCAGGCGGAACCCGGTTGATGTACACCTTTAAAAACGAAACGACCCATGAGGCGATCAGCAGCTATTTCGCCCAGACGACGCGTTGGGGGAAATGGATGCATCTGGCCGCGACGTGGGAGCTAAGCTCAAAAACGATTTCCCTGTATACGGACGGCAAGCTAGCGGGCAAGGCGACGTTTAACGGACCGCTGCCGGTGCCGACCAGCAATGTGCTAATCGGACGCGGAGAAGAGGCTTTCTTCCACAAAGGGACGATCGATGAAATCAAGCTGTACAATAAAGCGCTTACGGAGGCTGAGATTCAGGCGATTTACAACGATCTGCCGCCGATTCCAGTCAGCGGCATTGCGGCGAGCGCGAGCCGGATCGAGCTGGCTGTCGGCTCCTCGAGCATGCTCAATTATACGATAGCGCCCCAGAACGCCAAAGATTTGACCGTCTCCTGGTCCAACTCGAATCCGGGAATCGTCTCGATCGACGAATACGGCAAGGTGAGCGGCGTCCGCGAAGGGAGCACCGTCATTACATTGACGACGCGGGACGGAGCCCATACCGCGCAGACCGAGGTGCAGGTGGTCGTCCGCCATCCGACTGGCGTCACGCTGAACAAACCCGCGCTGTCGCTCGCCGAATGGAAAACGGAACGGCTGTCCGCCACGGTGCTGCCTGCGGATACGACCGACAAAACCGTAGAATGGAGCTCCAGCGATCCGAGCGTGGCGAAGGTCGACGAGAAGGGCATCGTCCGCGGCGTTCGCGCCGGCCAAGCGGTCGTCACCGTCAGGACTCGCGACGGCGGATTGACGGTTGCGGCCACGGTGACTGTCACGAAGACGGCGATAGCCAGCTTCGCGCTGAACAAGTCGGCGATGACACTGGCGCCTGGCAAGGCGGAGACGCTAATCCCAAGCGTGCTGCCGGCGAATGCCACGCACAAGGACCGTATCCGCTGGAGCACGAGCGACGCCTCCGTAGCCGAGATCGATCAGACGGGAGTCGTTGTGGCAAAAAGCAGCGGTCAGGCTGTCGTCACGGCGAGGGCCGAGGACGGCGGGCTGGCGGCTTCCGCGACTGTCACGGTCCCGGCGGCAGGGGCCGGCATTTGGAGCCGCGTGTTCGTGCTGCGGGATTACATGGATTTGTACGATTTTCCCGAGGAGCTTCTGAGCTATCCGCTCGTCTTCCCGGCGAATACGGTGAAGAAGAACGGCTTGAAGCTGACCGCCGATGACGGTACGCCCGTCGAATATGAGCTTGCCGACGCACCCGAGAATGCCCAAGGGTATTTGTCCGGAGCGACGCTTCGCTTCCGTACGGCTCTGGCGAAAAAAGGCATCCGCGGCTTCATGCTGGACTACGATCCGGCCTACGACGCGTCCGCCTCGACACAACGAATCGCCTTGACGGACAATCACGACGGGACGGCTACGCTGGCGGCGAACGGCCAGCAGATCAAAGTGCCGTACGGCACTGTCTCGTACGGCGCAGGCGCCGATATCGGCCAGGCGAAAGCGCCGATCGTCGCGATCGCGCGCGACGGGGCGAACTGGACCGGGGCTGGCGCGCTGACCGCGACTACGGCCATTCAGGTGCTGTCGGTTACCGGACGCGTTGTAGAGCGGGGAGCGCTGTCGTTGAAGTACGAGGTCAGCTATTTGTTTACCGGCGGCAAGAGCTACAAGGTGGCGCTGACCGTGCAGCACAACGAGCAGCACGTCACGGTTGACGAGACGATCGAAGGGTTCACGAGCAACGACAAAGTCTATTTCAAATTTTCAATGATGAACGGGCTCGATCCGGATGGACGTCTTGTCGTCAGCAACGGCGGGTACACGCCGGCTTATTCCGGCAAGTTTAACGACAAGCTGACTGCGACCGGCAAGCTGCCTTACGAGCTTGGTCTTTATTGGGTGAACAACTACGGCGTAATGCGCTCGACCGTGTTTTGGAAAGACGACGGCGCAAATGCCTTGATGTTCAGCCTGTACCGCAACGAAGACTGGAAAACCGCACGGCGTTACTATTACAACTCTGCCGGGGAGCACAACCTGAACTTCTACAGCTATGGCGGAGACAAGTACATGATCACGAAGCTGGAAGGCAGCGAGCGGCACTGGGCGCTTGGCTTGATCGACCGGGCGGACGTGGTCGTAAAAGGCTCGACGGCTGCTTACAAGGGCCAGTCTTGGCTGGCCAATTCCTCCTTCAACGGCTATACGTACAGCAGCTTATGGGGAGCCGGCCCCGAGGTGCGGCTGTTCCAGAAGCTGACCGAATTCAGCTTGAACAAAATGAAGGACCGCGTGCTCGATTGGGAGGAGCAGCCGAATATCCGGATCGATCTGCCCGGAAACGAGACGACGATGTCAGCCAACGAAACCGTCACGTTCAAGGACTGGAACGACTATAACCGCAAATACAAATTCGATCTTTACGTCGAACGGTATTTGGACGGCTCGTATTCGCAGCGCAACGACCGCAATGCCTTGCTTCAGTATGCGAACAGCCGATGGAGCTGGACGCCGGCCCAGCGGCAGCAGGCGAGAGCGCTAGTGGCCTTTAATGCTTACTTGTCCGCCGGGGATATCAACTTCCCGCACAAGTCGATGCTGGCCGGTCACGCCAACTTCATCATCGATGGCAAGCAGGCTGTCGCCATTACGGCGGGCATGTTCCCCGAGCATCCGGATGCGGCTGATTGGAAGCGGGAGTTTATGGCGTTTTACCAAGAGTGGGTGAGCTACTTCACAAGGCCTTCCAATCCGTCCACCCATGCGAGCGGGGGACGCTGGTACGAGAATTCGTCCACGTACAGCCTGGCCTCACTTCGCCCGGCGATGTCGGCCTATGAGGGGATGAAGCAGTACGACGGTACGGATCTATTCGACAATCCGAAGTTCCGCGACTGGATGTACTGGAACATCGCCATGCTCGTGCCGACGGAGGGCGGCATCCGCCAGCTGCCGCCGCAGGGCGCTCACGCGACGGATAAGGATTTGCCGGGAGGGGAATTCGACAATCTGTTCCCGGATCTGGCGAAGGCTCTTCAGCAAAGCGCCAATCCGGCAAACGTGCGGCTCGGCGACAATTTGCTCTGGAGTATCACCAAAGGAACGCAGGGCGTGAAGCCCGAATTGGGCTCCATGCTGTTCCAGGACTACGGAGCGATCATGCGCTACGACTTCGGCGGCCCGCACGAAGCGTACGTCAACGTGCAGCAACTTGTCGGCCCCGGCTACCGCTGGCATGCGGCGGCCAACGGCACGGTGTTGTATGCGGCCAAGGGCAAGCGGCAAAGCTGGAACGATTCGGAGGCGAGCGGAGACGGGCTGAACGTCAAGCTGCTGCCGGCTTTCGTCCCGGACGGCAAGTCCGAGTCGCTCGGCGAGCATGCGCTTGACGGCGTTTTGTACGACTTCGATTTCGCCCAATATTTCCGGGCTGAGGGAAGAGGCGCGCCTTATTTGGCCCGCGGGGTCATGATGCTGCGCGACGATTATATCGCCATTTATGACGACATGGCGGGCAATGCTTCCGGGTCGTTTTATTGGAACAACTCCGGCTATCGGTATACGGGCGAAAATCCGGATATTCATGCCGTCAAAGGAGGGGCGGGGGACCAGCTGCATATTGTCGCGCCTCAACCGGTTACCGTCACGTCAGCCGCATATGGCGCGATCGTGAACGGCAGCGAGTACGTGTATGCCGCCGGAAGCGATGGGGCGGCGCTGGACGTGATTGCCGGATCGGCCGTCTTCCAGGGTCGGACCGGATATGCCGGGCCTCAGGGCATCGCCTTGTTCGACGGAACGAAGGTCGGACTGTCCGGCTTTACGCTGGAACGGTCGGGCGGAGAGTTCGGTATCAGCGCGAGCGCCGCCGACCCGTCGGCGATTACGGGCCGCATTGCTGGCAAGAGCGGCGGTCTGGTAACGATTACGCCTCCGGCGGGCTTTTCGGCGGAGCAGGCGGAAGTGACGGTGGAAGGAGCCGTCGTTCCTTCGGTCGTAACGAACGGCACGATTACGTTCCAGGTCGCGGTCAGTCAAAGCGAAGGGACGAAACGGTACACGATCCGTCCAGGGACGCCGCCGCTGTGGGCCGACGGCTTCGAAAGCGGCAATGCCGACCGCTGGACGCCTACAGGAGGGACGTGGACAGTCACCTCGGACGTCTATGGCCGCGTATACCGCCAATCGTCTCCCGATGGTGGTTCGACCGTTGCCGGCAATACCGGATGGAGCGATTATTCCGTCCGGGCGGACGTCATTCCGACCGGCATCGCCTCCGGCAGTCGGATCGATCTGATCGGCCGGTACAAGGACGGCAACAACTTCTATTATTTGCAGCTTAGCGAGCCTGAGGGCCGACTGAAGCTGTATAAAAAAGCGGCCGGCTCCATAGCGCTGCTCCAGTCCGTGCTGCTCGCACCGCAGCCCGATCGCTGTTACATGCTGCAGCTGACCTTCGCAGGGACATCGCTGTCCGGGTTCGTGAACGGGGTTCGGCTGATCCAGACGACGGACGGTTCGCTAGCGGGGGGCAAAATCGGCCTGAGAACATCGTCCTCGGCGGACTTCGATAACGTGGTAGTGAGCGAGTAATGAGCGTAAGCCCCCGTCTCCGCGAAGAAGCGGGGACGGGGGCTTATTGACATCCGCCAAAGACTGCCGCAGCGGTCACGTTTCTTTAAAGTAAATGCTGTCCCGGATGCGCACTTGGCAGCTGATTTCGTGCTTCAGCTTCGGATACCATTCCGTTTTCCAGTTCTTGAGCTGATCCTCTGTCAGCATCGGCCGGAAAATTTGCCCGGTGCTTAGCGTGTCCGATTTTAATTTGTGCAGTTTGAGCACAATTTCCGCGGCTCGCATCTCGATCAGTTGCTTGATTTTACGGGCTATTTCCTCGTTGCTTTCGTCTTCCTTGCTCTCGGTCACGACGATATCGAGCGCAATGCTGCTTTTCAACCGGGGACCGGCAGCCGTCCAGCTTTTTTCATGCCTCACCTTCGCCTTTTTAATCAGAACGCTCGTATCCTGGGCGACTTCAATCGTGCCCCCCGTATATTTCTCCTGGAATACATTGAGAATCATCGTTTCGTCCGGAGAGACCATACCGATCATCTTATCGCCTTGCATGATCGCCGAGCCTTTGAAGATGAACAGCGTGTCCGTTCCCGCCTCGATTAAAGGAGCGGGCATGTCTTCGGTATAAGAATGAATGCTCCGGTAAGCCTCCCACAGACGGTCAATCGTTACGCTTGGCGTCCAGCCCGATTCCTCGCTAAAATAATCGTACGACGATACTTCCGGCGTCGGCTTCACTTGATGATACAGCGTCTTCTCGAATTTTCCCTGTACGATGCCGACCATGCCTTTAATGGAAATATCGTCGGCCCGGATCGCGAAATCGACGACATCTCCGATCCCTTTTTTGGCGAGCCGTTCGCTAATCAGGAATAACCGCAGGTGCAGAAGATCGATGCTTTTCTCCGCCTTTGTCCGGATCTGATCAATCGCCTTGCTGATCGACTTCGCCTCGTCCTCCAATATTTGCGTCCCGCCCCTGACGGTCGGAATCTGTAAAATAACCCGGTACGCTTCTTTCTCTCCCTCGTCAACGCCCATGACCACAGGCAGGTAACGCTTATTAATATCTTTCACATCCCAACAGCCGCTCAAGGTCAAGAGAGGGATGCACCAAAGAGCAAGCAGAAGGCGTTTCCAAGAGGCGGGATTCATACGGACGCCCTCCTTTTCCGTATTCCCGATGCATAGGTTGCGAGCGGGATGACCAGGATGCTGTACAGCAATAAATACGTGCTCCAGGAGTAGTACCGGTTCAGCACCTGCAGATTTGGAATTTGAAAAAAAAGCACATAGGCGGCTATGCCTACGGCGAGGGCAATCCACTTCTCCTTAGCAGGAATGAACAGCTTCTTCGTCAACGCAATTGTCATCCACAGCAATAGGGATACTTCCAGGGTGCCGAGTGCGCTGGAGGCGACAACAAAAAAAGCGGGCAGCCAGTCGAAAACGATCCATTCCAGGTCGACCGTATCCGAGGCCATCACGGTGGGGAACTGTAAAAGCAGTGCCGTCTCCTGACCAAAAATCAATAGCGGGGTGTAGACGAACGACAAATAAAACGCCGCCAAAATGAGCATAGCCGGCCATACAACCCGCCATTGCAACGGCTTACCGGGCGGAAGCAAGCCGAGAAACAAAAAGCCGGAGGAGGACAACAGACTGACATAGAAGGAGGGGCTTTTTACAAAATGAAGCTGAGGGTCCCAAATCGGAAACATGTTCCGATAATCGAAGTTGGCGTAGCTGATAAACAACGAAAACAGGACGAACGGAACAAAAACGAACAGCAGCGCCACGCTCAACCGGGCGATTACCTTGATCCCTTTGACGGCCGCATACAGGGAAATCGCCAAATAAAGAAGAGCCGGCGCCCATAACGGAGTTTGGGGAAGCAGTACGATATTGATCTGCGTAATCTGGTACCGGAACAGCAGCAAGATATGAATAAACAGAAACAGAATGAGGGGAGCAAGTATCAGCCGCGTTCCCCAGACTCCGAACGTTTCGCCTAGGATGTCGGCGATCGTCTTGCCGGGAAAGGCCGACAAGCCGCGCAAATAGATGGCGACCAGCCCCGCTTCCAGCAAGCAGCCGACGGCAATCGCTTCCCAGTGCCCTCTGGACGTGGCCTCCAAAATTTTTACTGCGAAATTGGAGGACATCGCGGCTAGGTGGATTTGCACGAATAACACGAAAACCAGCCGTCTACTCATCTTCTGGCATTCCTTTCGCGCTGAGTCTTAGATAAGGGACGGAGAACGTTCTCAGGTCGGCAAAATAAATGCAAAGCCCGATGATGGCGGCCTCAAGGCCATATATGCCGAAGACAGCGCTGACGATCAGCACAACGTACCGATAAATACGAATGCCGATCGTATTGAGGTACCCGGTCATCGTATAGTTGGCGATCGTTGACGCGGCCAATATGATGATGAGCAGGTTGCTGACCAGCTTCGCCTGCACGATCGCCTGCCCCAGAATAATGCCGCCGATCATCGTGATCGTCGGGCCGACGCTCTTCGGCAGCCGGATGGTCGCTTCGATGACCATTTCCAGCAGGAGAAGCATGATCAGAACCTCGACCAGCGACGGATATGGGACGCCTTCACGGCTTTTCGATACCGAAATCGCCAATTGAATCCGCAGCAGTTCGGGATTGACGGAATTTAGAACCACGTACAAGCCGGGCATGACAATCGCGAATAAAATTCCGGCAAGCCGGATATAGCAAAAGAACAACGCATACAGGCGAGGGTAGTTGCTGTCCGATTTGATGGACCACAAATCTTTCACGAGCGCCGGGAAGATGAGCGCGAACGGATGCTGGTCGAGGAAAAGAACTACTTTGCCGTCCAGTAGATTTTGCACCGCATTCTCCGGGGTTTCCGTGGACAAATAAGTAGGAACGAGGACGTACTTGGGCTGCTCCAGTACGCCGAGCAAATCCGTCAAGCTGTATACGTCGTTGCCTTTGTTGCGGTGCAGCCGCTCCTTGATCTGCCGGACGACTTTGCGGTTGGCCTTCCCTTCAACGTATAGCAAAGCGAGTCTTCTCAGCGAATTTGTGCCCAAATAATCGGTTTCGACCGTCAAATCTTTCATCTTTAAATGCTTGCGCAGCAGCCCGATGTTTTTGTTCAGATCCTCGGTAAAGGCGCCGAACGAAGACTGAAGCGGATTTTCGTTTTGCGGCGACGTGACGGAGCGGCTGTTCTGAAGCTGGCCGGGATCGAGAATGACAGGCTTGCCGGAACATTCGCGGCATACGACCAGTTTCCCTTGAAGCATGGCGTCGACAAGCAGCTCGGCGGGCTGGTTCGCGTCATGCTCGAAAGGAAGCAGTACCCGACCAAGGGCAGTACCGTCCTCTTCCGGACCGGCCGCCATCTGGTGCAGCGTCGCAAGCAGCGGAGGCAGCTCGACCAACGTTTGGATATAGTACACCTTGACGTTATCGTTAAACAGATTTACCGTTCTTGCGATAAAATCGGAGTTATGCTTGAAGGCGAGCAGCAAAGCTTCTTCCCAATCCCGATTGTCCATGCGAGTCATCTGATCACCCCATGGAATAGATTGAGTTGATTTCCATTTTTTTATACAGAGGCCCGGTCATTTTCACATTCCGGGGGAAGGCGGGGAAGGCGGATTTGCGCTTTCGTGCGGATGGGGTCAGACCGATTTGCGATATAGATTGGGAGCGATCCCGACGTATTTTTTGAATATGCGCGAGAAATAAAAGACGTCGTTATACCCGAGCGACGAAGCGATTTCCTTTAACGTAAGCTCGGTGTTCAGCAAGATGTTTTTCGCTTCGGCGATCTTCAGCCGATGTACGTATTCGTTCAGCGGATAGCCGGTCAGCTTGCTGACGTTGCGCTTCAGCGTGGACAAAGAAATGTGGTGTCGGTCGCACAGCTCCTGAGCGTCGAAGGAGAGATAAAGCGATTCGGCGATATCGTTCAATAGATGAATGCCTGCTTCCTTGCGGGCGTTTCCGGACGCCGGCTCGGCCATCATGAATTCGAACAGCAGCGATTCCAGCAGCAGCGCGGCCCGGTCCACCTGACTCGGAAGACCGCTTTCCATCAGCGTGAAAATACGCGCGATTTTGCTCATTTGGGCTTCGCTGCCCGTTACTTGCCGGACGGCTCCCGGCTGGATGAACCAAGTATCGAGCCATTCCTGAATCCGCGGACCTTGGATGGTGAAGAAATATTCGTCCCAATAGCCTCCCGGATCGGGACCGAAGCAGAATGAGGCGTTCGGATACACGAGAAACAGACTGTCCGGGGTAACCGGCAGCTTGTCGCCGTCGTTCACGCGGTACGTCCCTGATCCGGCCGTAATATAGCAGACGGCCCACTTGCTGCCGAACCGCGCCTTCTCCCGGTAAATCGTTCTGCCCGGCATATGCCCTACATCCAAAATCGTCAGCGATTTGACGTTCAGTTTGCTTTTGTCTACTTTAAGGTCGACAACCCGGATCGGCTTCGTGCCGATACTATAGTCCATGAAAGTGGGCATAGCGTACATTCCTTCCTAGAAAACCTCATGATAGGATAAGTATAAAGTTCCTTGCGGATTTTGCCCATACACCAAATGGAGAATCACGCCATAATACAAGAACTACGTTCTTTATAAGGGAACTTGAAACGAGATGAAAAGCGAGGTGAATCCGTCCTGAACAGAAGCTTTGATTAAGCGGTTACTTTCGCGGTTCATACAGCCGCAGCCGATTGCTTGTGAATTTGTATCCGTTTTCAGATCATACAGATGGGGGAATAACGATGCCAGCAAAACAAATAAGAGCGCTTGGCGGCGTACTGCTGACGGTAGCTTTGGGGACGACGGGATGCGCGGGGAAAGAGGCGGCGCCTGTGGAGCCGTCCAAAGCGGCGGCACCGGCAAAGCAGGAACCGGTCACGCTGAAATTTTATACGAAGACGCCGATTGACGATTTTGAGAAATACATCAACCAGTTCGTCAAGAAAAAATTTCCGCATGTAACGCTCCAGGTGGTGGAGAACAAGAAAGGCAGCGAGATTCAGGATCTGATCGCCGCCAACGACGTGCCGGACATTATATGGGAAGGGCTTACGAACATGGGGGCGGCGCTCGCGGAATACGACGTGCCGATGGATATGACCGCGTTAGCCAAAAAGTACGGCTTCGATCTGAACCAGTACGACGCCAAGCTGGTGGACAATATCAAGTCGTATTCCTCGAAAGGGGAAATCTTGTATTTGCCGTACAACGTACTCGTCTTCGGGCTCCATTACAACAAAGACATTTTCGATAAATTCGGCGTCGCTTACCCGAAAGACAATATGACGTGGGAGGACGTAAACGAGCTGGGGAAGAAGCTGACCCGCCAGGAGGGCGAGCAGCAATATATCGGCCTGCGGCCGCCGCTCGGCGTCAATCGGATGCAAAGCCAGCTGAGTCTGTCGTACGTGGATGCCGGCGGACAGAAGGCCGCACTCGCCACAGACGGCTGGAAAAAGCTGTTCGAGACGTTCAAAGCGACGAACGATTTCCCCAATCCGCCGGTCGTCAAATCGTTTTTCGACGCCCGCGACGAGTTTCTGAAGAAGCGTACGGTCGCCATGCTTCCGGACATTTTGCAGCTGCAAAACTCGGATATGGCAGGGCTGGAGAAGGAAGGGCTCCGTTGGGATTTCGCCACATACCCGACCTTTAAAGACAAGCCCAACGTAGGCGTAGGGGTATTCTCCGACGGCTTCGTCCTGCCGAAAGGAAGCAAGCATGCCGATCAAGCTTTCCAGGTTATCGCATACTTGAGCAGCGACCCGGAAGTGCAGTCGGAGGCGACGCGCAACGGGCGGATTACTGCGCTTAAGGACGCCAAGGTGCTGGAGCATGCGTTCGAGAACAATCCGGCCGCCAAGGGCAAAAACATCAAGGCCGTGCTCTCGCAAAAATACCCCGATCCGACCGTGTCTTCTCCTTATAACGGAGCAGGCTCGGGCATTATCAACGCGAAGCTTGTGGACTACGTGAACGGCAAAGCCGACGTCAACACGCTGCTCAAGCAAGCGGAAGAAGAGTTTAACAAAAAAATCGCCGAATTGAAATCGAAGTAAGCGCAGTCATCTGAACCTGGGAGTCCTGATGATGTCCAAAATTAAATGGTCGATAGGCGGCGCCCTGCTTGCGCTTGCGCTGGCGACGTCCGGCTGCGGCGGCAAGGAGGCGGCTTCGCCGGAAGCGGCCGGACAGCCCGAACCGGCGAAGCAGGAGGAGCCGGTCACGCTGAAATTTTACACCCAGACGGCGATGACCGCCGACGATTTCGAGCAATATGTCAACCGGTTCGTCAAAAGAAATTTCCGCATGTAACGCTGCAGATGGTCGAGAACAAGAAGGGCAGCGAGATCCAGAACCTGATCGCCGCCAACGACACGCCGGACATCATCTGGGAAGGGCTCACGAACATGGGAGGCACGCTCGCCGAATACGACGTGCCGCTGGATATGACGGCGCTGGCCAAGAAATACGGCTTCGATCTGAACCAATACGACGCCAAGCTGGCGGACAGCATCCGATCGGTTTCCCCGAAGGGCGAGCTGCTGTATTTGCCTTATAACGTCCTTGTCTTCGCACTGCACATCGCCGAGTTGAAGTCCAAATAAAAACGATCCGTTTGCGAGGAGGAATGACAGATGACCGAGCGCAAGGAGCCAGGCGAGACATTAACCCGCAGAAAGCTGTTAGCGACGATGGGGGCCGCCGGAGCGGCCGCCGTCCTGTACGGAACTGTGGCGGGAGCCGTTAATGGAAGAGAGCTTTCGGTGGAGCAATCCGTGTACGGCAATCCGGGCGGGAGCGGCCTCCCGCTGCGGGCTCGCGGCGCATTCCGGCCGCAGGTGCTTATCGCGCAGGAATGGGACATCCTGGAGCATACCGCCGCCGACGGCATCAAGACCGGCTATCGCTGGGCGGGTCAGCGCCCGCATACGACCGCGGCGGATAACCCCGCCGCAGACGGGGGGATCGGCAATACAGCATGGGTCCCGGTGTACCAGGTCGGCTTGGCCGGCGCGCTGGAGCAGATTAGCGGGGTTTCGCTGGTTGGAGGAGCCCGGCCGGTCTGGCGGGTGACCGATTCAGCTCTATGGCCATCCGATCCGACCGCGGCCCTCCGGTCGGTGCTGGAGGCGGCTGCCGTTTCCGGCGGGACCGTCCTGCTTCCGGCCGGCGTGCATTCCTTCACGGCATCGGGCGGCAATTTGGACCTGCCTCCAAATGTAACCGTTTGCGGGGAAGGGGTCGGGGTGACGAACTTGCAGTGGAACGGCAATGGCTACTTGTTCCGTTACTGGAGAAATGCGACGGTCTGGAGCGGTGCGGTCGGTACGAGTCACGCGATCGCGGACTTGTCCATTAATGGAGGAGGCAATGCGAATGCTAGCGGCGTGGAAATATCCGACACGTACGGATTCAAGCTGCGCAACGTCAGCATGTACGGCTTCACGGCCGGGGACGGCCTGGTGCTGCACAACCGCAACTTCTGGGTCGAGGGCACGACGCTGGAGAACGTCTCCATCAGCAATTGCAAACGTCAAATCGTCTTCAAGCGGCAGCCGGGAACGGCGAATATGCCCTCGTACGGCTATACGACGTTCCGCAACGTGTCGCTCAATGTCCGCGACGGACAGATCGGCATATTGGTGGGCGACGATGCGTACAATGAGGCAAAGCATGAAGTATACAACGCGATACTGGAAGTGAACATCTGGAACTCCGGCAATTCGCGCGGCATCGCTTTCGGCAAAAACGGCACGATTTCCGATTCATGGGGCAACTTCCGCTGCGAGACGCCGCCGGAAGGACAGATGTATACGGGCACGTTCGTCCATGTCCAGTATCCGGAAACGTCGGGGTTTTCCAACTTCGACGGACCGATCCGTACTTCGCACCTGAGCGGAGCGGAAAATTGGACGAATACGTGGCGCGACCTGCGCTATTTAAAGCTGAGGGACATCGGCGAGCCGAAGCCGGGCGTACAAAGCAGCGCGCAGTGGTTCCGGGTGTGCCGCATCGGAGGCGACCGGTCGCTGTTCAGCGGGCGGGTCCGGATGGTCACCGATTACGGCAAAGCCTCGTATCGGTCGGCATCCGCGGAATTCGCCTTCGGCACGCGCGGCAAGGAAGCGGGAGGCATCAAGCCTGTCTTTACGGTGGACGGCGACGGGTTTAACGGCACGTCGGACGTATATGCCAAATTCGTGCTCTGCGCCGACGCGCAAGGGCAGCACTGGCTGTATTTTCGCCGTCCGCGGTATACGAACTACTGCATATTCGAATACACGTACGATTTATACCCGCAAGGGACGTTCGAATACTGGGACAAGGTCGATTCCCCGGAGACGAATGCCGCATTGACGAAAGTGTGGGATTCGCTGTCTTCGCCCTCTCAGGCATCGTATATCGGAGACGAGCTGGTGTTTACGGGACAGAGGGCAATCGCTACGGTAAACGGGGGCAGCACGAATTATCAGGTCGCCCACCAACTGGGCGTTGTCCCGGAATGGTACACGGCGACGGCGCTGTCGGCGGACGCCAATGCGGTCGGCATCTCGTCCGTTACGGCCGATGCGAGCAATATCACGATCGCCTTCAAGGCAGCGACGCCGGCCGGTACCGGAAATATTAAGATTGCCGTCGAATGGGGCCGCAAGCAGTTCAACAACCGGTTCCGGCCCGCGTGAAGCGCTCTCGGGTGCGGGAGCCGCGCTCCGATCGGCTTCGCATCATCTACGAGGAAGGCCCTGCGATTACAGGGTCTTCTTTCTTTTATCGTTGCAAGACACGTATAGCAGGAGGTGCTCCGATGCGGTGGAAGGTGCCGGCTGGCCGGTCTTGGCGCAATAATGCCCTGTTTTATAAAATATGGCTTTGCTTTTTGTCCCTCCTTATCCTCAACACGTTCTTCGATACGTTTTCCTGGTTCGGGGAACGGTCCAAATCGTTCAGGCTCGGGAAGCTGGAGACGGACCGACTGTTCGATAGTATGCAGTCTGGCGGGCTGTGAAGGGAACGCGATGCTTGACGCCGCGGAGCAAGGGAAAGCATTTTCAAGGGGGTGTCCACTAAGTCCCCGAAATAAAAAGGTTGGGCGAGAAAATGTAAGATTTTCCGTCCAGCCTTTTTGTGTACCTACTTTCCGAAGAAGGGAGGAAAACAAAGGCCGGCTGGGGTGGGGGGCACATTGAACTTGAAAGAGACGACGCTTCGCGCTGACCTTAATATACACACATATTGCGCAGTACATCTATGGATGCGCTTTCCTACCTACACTATAATAACCAATATCGGCCCGATGAAGGGAATGCAGGCTGCTTTGCGCGCGCATGTTCAGCCTGGATCACTTTGTTTCTACAAAATATTCGCTTTTTTGAATTGCGCTGGCGTTACATTCATCTTCTGCTTGAAAAAACGGAAGAAATGCGAATGATCGAAGAAACCGAGTGCCTCGGCGATTTGTTTGATGCTCATATCCGAATGAAGGAGCAGGAAACGAGCTTTGTTGATTTTCAATTGGTTGTACAATCCCATGACACTGCAACCGAACTCCCGGTTAGCGATTCTTTTCACTGTCGACGGGCTGACGGATAATCTGTTCGCCAGTTCATCTATGCTCAAGGCTTCGGACAAGTGCATATTCATCAGTACCAGCATTTGTGAACGAAGGCTTGTTTGGCTGTCGAGCATTCGCAGGCAGTTGAGCAGTACAGAGTCGAGAATCCCGGCCGTCTGCAGCCTGGCAAGCAGCGTAAGCTGGCTGCTATGCTCCTGCAGCTCGGAAATGGTGGATAGCATATCGGACAGATCGACTACGACGAACTGCTCGACCTGCTTCTTCATCAGGGAGATGATTCCTCGCTGGTCGGGCATTTCACTCAGGTCAATGCCGATTTGCTGGTAACCGCTTTCAGACAAGAGTGCATGCGGATGACCGGGCGGAATGATGCAAATCTGTCCTCTCCGCAACCGATGTTCTATCCCGTCATGCTCAACGTGGAGGACGCCTTTGGTCACCCAAATGATCTGAAACATCGGGTGGTGATGCTCAGCCAGTTGGTAACCTTTATCCCGCGAAAGCATATGGACGAGATGGTAAGGTTCAGGCAACATATAGTTTTCGAAGAAGGAAGCAGACAATAGCAGCACCTCCCGCGTTCTTTCACTTTGCAATTAATGTAACGGAGGCCGTCGAGGTTGTCAATGATTCAAGCCAAATGAGGAGGTCAACTCAATGAAGGTTGGATCGAGAAAGCTATGGAAGTCCGGACTGTTGTCCGCCGCTATTGGAGGACTGCTCGCGGGTTGCAGCGGAGTCGCTTTGAACAAAGGAGGCAGCGGCACTTCGAATCGAGAAGGCGAGGGCATGCCGGCCCCGATCTCGAATGAGCCGGTCACGATCAAGATCGGCGCGACGGTTAGTGCCGCCCTGAATAATGAGGTCATGTTTCAGGAAACGGTCGTAGAACCGGTCAGGCGCAAGTATCCGCATATTTCGATCGAGTACATTCCGATGGGTGGCAACAATCCAGTCAAATCAATCGACGATTGGATTTCCAGCGGCAACATCCCGGACATTATCTTGCACGCCAACGGCTCGATGGGCGAATTGTTCACCTATGATCTGATGACCGATATTACCCCACTGGTCAAGCAGACGGGCGCCGACCTGAACCGCTTCGACAAGGCGGTATTGGATTCGGTGCGAGTCGCCTCCGACGCCGGGTGGCTGGTCGGCATTCCGTTCTCGCAAAATTTCAATGCGCTTTACTACAATAAAGACATTTTCGACAAATTCGCTGTCGGTTACCCGTCAGACGGAATGACATGGGATCAGGTCATCGAGTTGTCCAAACGTCTGGCCCGAAACGAGAACGGGGTGCAGTATAGCGGGCTTCATCCGGAATGGGCACTTCGGCCCGCCTACCCGCTCGCCCTCACGATCGTCGATGCCAAGACGGGAAAATCCCAACTCATGAACGCCCAGTGGAAGCAGGTTGCCGAACTGCTTCAGCGGATAGCGGCCGTTCCGGGCAATTGGGACGGCAAAACGAACCGAGTTGATTTCTGGGGCAAGAAGACGATCGCGATGCTGGCTACAACCAATGTGTTCACCTCCATCGAACCGGAAGCCCGAAAAGGATTTACTTATTGGGACGTAGCCCAATATCCGAGCTATACGAACCAGCCGGGCATAAGCGGCATGGTGGACGCTTGGGTGATGATTGTCGCAAAAACAAGCAAGCACAAGGAGCAAGCGATGCAAGTTATCAATGCCGTCACCTCCGACGAAGCGCAACTGCTGGCGTCAGCGAAGTACGCGCAGTTGTCGACGCTTGCCAATCCAGCCATGAAGCAGCAGTTCGGTTCGCAATTGGATAGTCTGAACATGAAGGAGAAAAACCTGGCAGGCATATTCAAGGGGCGCATCGTCGGCGCACCCAAATTTTCGCCCTATGAACGACAAGTACGATCGCCGTTTGAGGGTAACATGATGAAGGTGTTCAGTGGAGAAATGGACGTAAACTCCGCGTTGCGGGATGCGGACGAGAGAACCAACAAGCTGCTGGAGGAACGGAACCAATAACTGTAGCGGCAAGAGAAAAATATTAGGTTTCATCAAGGAGAACGAGACTGATGAAGAAGCAATTTGCAACCTGCGAGTATGTGTATTACGACGGGCATAAACGCCCGGGCGGCTCGACTGATTTCAGTGGCCCGGACAGCGTGCTGGATACGGAGCAGCGAGTTGCTTTTCTGGCAAGTTATGCGAAGCAGGCGCAGGCCTGGTTTGACGATGACGACCTTGCGAAGCCGGTCGTGCCCCGGCAAGAGCTGCAGGACGCTGTAAACCGTTTGAAGCCTCGGCCGACAACGGCGATCCGAAAACAAACCGAGCTGACCGAACTGGCGTATACAACGGCCGGAGGCGAGCGTCCAGGCTGGAAGCTGTACGGCACCGGCGCGTCCATGGAGGAGGGACATCTCGTCCTGAGCGACGAAGAGATTGCCCCTGTATGCTGTGCGAAATATGTGCTCGCAGAAGCTGCGCAAGTGACAGACGTTTCGTTGGAGATGTGGATCGACCCGGCTTTTCAATCCGCTGTCAGCAGTCATCATTACTACAGCAGCATCGGCAGAAGCTTCGAGCTGCGCTTCGATACGCTGCATGCGGTCAAAATCAAGTGGCTGGCAACCGGTCACAGGAAAGCATACGGCAGCAGCATGTGGCATCCGCGAATGGAGGATGCGGGAACGTATTCCTTTGGCGAGTGGATGCCGGTTCGCATTCAACTGGATTGGCAGCAGCAGGCCTATACGGTCCAATTCGGCGATCATGACACATCGGAACCGATTCCGTTTCCGTGTGCTTGCGATCAGTTGAACAATATCTTTTTCGACGGCGGGATGCATCCAGGTGCACCATGGCGTATACGCGGCTTGCGTTTCTATCGGTCTGGCCTGAAGAACGGTGTTCCGTACGAGGAGGTAGATATGGAACGACCTGTTGATACGATCGATCTCGACTGGACACAGCGGGGTTATGACGACTCCGCTTGGAGCCGGACCTATCTTCCGTGTGCGGTAGGCGGATTTCGGGAACGAGACAAACCGTTGCTGCTGCGCAAGACTTTTTCTGTCGAAGCGAACAAACGTGTCATACTGGTGATCGATTCGCTGGATCCGCACGGAGATGTATGGGTCAATGGGACTCTTGTACGGGAACAAAAGCATTTCCTGCAGGCGCGTATCGATATTACTGCCTATGTGACCTCGGATGGAGCCAATACGCTCGCGATCCAGGTTTACCCGCGAGCCCCGGAGGTTTACTACCCGTGGCATAGAAATACCGACGTGTATCACGGCTGGTTTGCGGGACGGATGCGCATCGAGCAGACCGGCTCAAGTGTCATTAGCGAACCGGTCGTACGCACCCGCAGCGTGGGCGGGGAGAGGATGGCGGAGATCGAGATTGAGGCACAAGTTGCGCATGAGGGAGCGAATCCATTTTGCGGAAAAATGCGGGTGAAGGCGCGCAGATGGTATCCGACCGAGGGTGCATGGGAAGAGCTGCTCGAACAGCCGATCGTTGTCGAGGCGGGGGAGCAGACAAAGCTGGTCGGCAGATTTCGGATGGAGGCTGACTATTGGGATGTCGATCACCCGGTGTTGTATCAGTTCAGCTTGCAATTGCTTGACCCTGTAGGTACGCCAGTCGACGACGAGACGGTCGTCACGGGGATTCGTACGATTGATCAGCAGGGCGGCTCTGTCCGGTTGAACGGCAAGCCGATTATGCTGAACGGGGCGCTTTTGATGCAGTTTCTTCCGCCCTTCGATGACATTCCGGTCAATCATGTATGTCCAAGCACGGAGCAGATTGCATGGCAAATGATGATGATCCGACGAATGAACGGCAATACCGCCCGGCTGCATATGCTTGGCTACGGCACGAACGACCCGAGGTATGGGGAAATATGCGATCAGTTGGGCGTTATGCTCATCTGGACGACGCGGATGATCGATACGTTGGAGACCTGTGTATACGAAGAGGGCTGGGGGCCCAAAGAAGCGTACAGGAGTCAGATTCGGCAGGTAATCAACCATCCGTCGATTGTCATGTGGGAAGGCTCCAATGAATTTCACGGCAACCTGGCGGAAATTGACCGGATGTACGACGCCTATGTCGAGCTGTTCGCAGATCTCGATCCGACACGGCTGCTCAGCCCGTGCTCCCATCTCTACTACGGCGGCGGCTTGTACGGTGACCGGCACCAGTATTACAACGATGACGGCACGATGGATCAGGATGGCAGTCCGGCACACGCCTCCCACGGCTGGACGTCGCCACATGTCGTACGCAGCTGTCATCCGTATGTCATGCTGAACGGATACGGGCAGACGTGGGATCAACTGCGCAAGCAGGACTGGCGATGGCAGGAAGAACTGCTGAAGAGCAAGAAACATGCGTACCTGCTGACGGAATTTGCCGTTACGGGGGACCCGAATTGGCAGCTGCAGGAGAACGAGCCGTGGCATCATGTCCCGTCCTATGAGAAACCGTACGACAAGGGCAGCATCGGCCGGCCGCTCACGTTTGCGGAATGGAAGGAATCGCAGGCATTCCAATGTCTCGGCGCGTTCCATGCGGTGAAGCGGGCAAGGCTGGCGGGAGCCGATGGCTTGGTGTGGTGCTGCTTGTCCGAAGGGGCGAACGACGTGACGTATAAGAAGCCGCCGATCGATTTTTACGGTCATGCGAAGCTGGGCTTTTACGGACTGCGGATGGGATTTCAAGACATATTGGCATGCAACGGCAACACCGATGTGGTGCTGGGCGCTGATGACCAGATTCATCCGGTTATCCTGAACGCCAAAGGAGCGGCGAGCATTCATGTCGATGTGTCCATTCTGAGTGAAGATAGACGGGTGATCCAACAGGTGGCGTATCGGGATGTGGAACTGCAGGGCGGGCTCGAGCAGGTTGCATTGTCACCGTTCTTGCCCGAGCTGTCGGAGTCTGGCTATTACACGATCCGGTTCGACGTTACGACCGAAGCGTAGACTTGCGGGGCAGAGCCTGGTGCACGTTCCGGTGAAACTGATCGGGCGTGCATCCGAATTCCCGATTCAACAGGAGACTGAAACTCGACAGAAACTTGTAGCCGACTTCCTATCACCTATCGGACACGGTTAACCGTAATCACAAATGTATCAGGATATTCAAGAGGAGGGAGTGACAAGATGGGGAAGCCAGCACTTCGAAAACGGGAACTTGTGCCGTCCGTAAGGCTGTCTGATGAAGAAGGCCAGACTTTTTTCGGCTATTACGACAACCCGGCATTCAGCGGAAACGACCGACGCCATCTCGTTCATCGGGTGCCTTTCTGCGACCGGATGCAGCGGGCGGGCGACTCAGCCGAGCTTGGCTTCATCGAGATTGACAGCGGGCGGTATACCCGATTTGCAGAAACGACGGCCTGGAATTTTCAACAAGGCTCGATGCTGCAATGGAATCCTTCAGCTCCAGACGACGAAGTGATTTACAATACCGTGCGGGATGGCTGCAATTGCAGCGTCGTACAGAACGTGCATACGCAAGCGATACGGTATTTGGCCAGGCCTGTAGCCAATGTCGATCCCACCGGAAGATATGGGCTCAGCATCAATTTTGGCAGAATGTTCGATTTCCGCCCAGGGTACGGTTACGCCGATATCGCCGATCCGTTCCGCTCGGAGCTGCACCCGTCAGAAGATGGCATTTTCCGTGTCGATCTGCGGACTGGGGATGCCCAGCCAATCGTCAGTCTGGAAGAAATTTGGTCGTTCATCAAGCCGGTGTTTCAAGCGGTGGAAGCCAAATTGACAATTAATCATATTACGTTCAATACGATCGGCACACGCTTTCTGTTCTTGGCCAGATGGGTGCCGCCCCACAGCGGGAAACATCTGACCGCGCTTATGACGGCGAACGCGGACGGGAGCGGGCTTCGCTGTCTGTCTCTGTATACGCTGCAATCCCACTACCACTGGCGGGACGAGAGTCGCTTTGTCATTTTCGGAGGAGGCCCGCGCGGCGAGCAGCTTTATCTTTATGAGGATGCGCCCGGGATGAAAGGAGAACCGGAGGTTGTCGACGCGGCTTCTTTTTCAAGCGACGGCCATTGCAGCTACTCGCCGGATCGCAGGTGGATGCTGTACGACAGCTATCCGGATCAGGACAATATGAGGCATCTGTACGTATACGATTTGATACGCAAACAGAGGGTGACGCTCGGTTCGTACTACACGCCTCCGCACATCGCGGGAGATTTCCGCTGCGACCTGCATCCGCGCTGGAATCGCGCTGGTACTGCGATCAGCTTCGATTCCGCACACGAAGGACAACGGCACGTCTATATGATCGATTTGCGGGAACTGCAGCGATTGGAAGGCAAATAAACCTATGGGAGAGGGGATTCGGGTGCTCAGGAAGACAGTCACTTCTCTTTTGTATAGTGTGATTTCACCCAAGATCAACAATCATGGCGCCTTTCAACCGGCCGATCGAATTTTATTGGCCAAAGGTGCGGAATGGAATCATCAGACGATCCTGCGAGTGAACGCCCAGAACAGCAGGGCTGCGCCGCTAACCGCCGCGCCCAGGAGGCATACTCCGTTCCAGCCGGCGTAAGCGTACATGCGGGTAGAGGCGATGGAACCGAGTGCGCTGCCGGCGGAATAGAAGATCATGTAGCCGGCGGTCAGCCGGCTCCGCGCCTCGGGACGCGCGGCGAAAATCATGGTTTGGCTCGTCACGTGTACGGCTTGCACCGCCAAGTCGAGCAGGACGATGCCGACAATCAGCGCGGCCAGCGAGTGGTTCATGTAACCGATCGGCAGCCAGGATGCCAGCAGCAGCGTCAGCGCAATGCCGGTCGTTCTCTGCCCGAGCCCGCGGTCGGCAAGCCGGCCGGCGCGGGCCGCCGCCAGTGCTCCTGCGGCGCCGGCCAGTCCGAACGCCCCGATCGCGGTATGCGAAAGCGACAGCGGAGGGGCGCTTAAAGGCAGCACAAGCGAAGTCCACAAGATGCTGAACGCTGTGAAAATAAGCAGAGCGAGGATAGCCCGGACGCGCAGCACGCGCTCCTGAACGAACAAGGCGGGCACCGATCGAAGCAGCCGGACATAGCCGATTCGCTCGTGCGGCAGCTCCCTTCGCGGCAGCACGCGGAACAGCACGACGGCCATCGCGAGCATAAGCGCGGCGGAGACGAGATAGACGGAGCGCCAGCCTCCCAGATCGGTCATTGTGCCGGCGAACGTTCGCGCCAGCAGGATGCCGGTGACGACTCCGCTCGTCGCCAGGCCGACGGCTCGACCGCGCTCCGCCGGAGCAGCCAGGCTGGCCGCGTAGGCGACGAGCGTCTGGGTCGTGACGGCGAACAGGCCGACGGCGGCTACGCCCGCGAGCAGGAGCATACCGTTCGGAGCGAAGCCGACCGCCAACAAGGCCGCGGAGGACAGCGCCATCTGGACGGCGATCAGCCTGCGACGGTTGAACACATCGCCCAGCGGCACGAG
Source organism: Paenibacillus hodogayensis (assembly GCF_039536325.1). Lineage (NCBI taxonomy): Bacteria > Bacillati > Bacillota > Bacilli > Caryophanales > Paenibacillaceae > Paenibacillus > Paenibacillus hodogayensis. The sequence continues at coordinate 82,450 of NZ_BAAAYO010000009.1, read as the reverse complement.
CAGCAGCAGCCCAAGCGCATAGCAGATTTGCGTAACGGTGACGACGATGCCGATCGACGAGGAGGCAATGCCGAATTCGCGCGCCAGATCGTCCAACAGCGGCTGCGCGAAGTAAACGCTCGCGACCGCGAGCCCGCAGGCGACGGCGAGCAGCAGCGGCACGTAACGGGGTAGGGGAGAGGACTCGGCATGTTCAGAGGCCGCATGTGCTGCTTGTTCCCGCTCTGCCGTCAGTCTGCTCCGCCCTTGTCGTGGCATCGGGGTATCTTTTCTCTGGCTGGTCTTCATACGGACAAACCTCCTTGTTTAAAGTACCGATCGGTACAAAATAATTTCCCGTTAACTATACATCGCAATTTCGCAGGCTGTCAACGTCAAAATTCACGAAGCATCGTTTGGAGGCAAGTTAAAAAGGCTGTTCTACAGTAGAATGACTACTGCGGAACAGCCTTATTTCACTCCAGAAATCCCGAACCATCAAAGGCATACTCAAGCTTACTTTTTTTTCTGAGGAGAACGGATCAAAGAAAACTGTTTGGCGAGAAAAGCCGGGGTATACGGCATATCCTTCCTCAGCCAACTGACGATCGTTCCAATCAAAGCGGAAGATCCGTACCAAATGGCAATGTCCTTCTGCACGCCGGTCGTACCGACGGAGGATTCGCTTCCCAGCTTATCTACTCTCGCCGTAATGACTTCCGTCAGCAATTTCAACATCCGTTCCGTAAAAATCGGCGTTCGTCTCGACGCAAGAATAACTTTATAAAACTTCGCATGTTCCGCGATGTGTTCGAGCAAATTAACCATCATCGGCCAATCTTCATCTGTTGTGGCAGTCGGGTCCCGCAGCTCCTCGCTCAGAATCCGTTTGAGGTCCTCGTTCATCTCGTCCGCCATTTTCTCCATCATATCCGGAATGTCCTTGTAATGAAGGTAAAACGTAACGCGATTGATGGTCGCGCGCTCTGCAATGCGGTTTACCGAGATTTTCTCAATCTCCATTTCCTCAAGCAGCTCTACAAAGGCATCTTTCAACAATTGACGCGTGCGGAGGATCCGTGGATCAGTGCGGGACGTTCGATTCTCCATGTATCGTTCCCTCTCCTTAAGGATGCAATAGCGACAGATTTCTGTTTTTTTGTAGTATTTTTTCCGAGTAAACGACAAAAAACAGAAAGATGTAAACTAATTAACATGATCGAATCAATGTGTCGCTTGTAAAACCGATTCTTTTGCCTATAATCTAATTAATATAGTGTTGATTATATAACACACTGTAAATTTAGTCTAGAGAGTCTTGAAAGGATGGAGTAGGTTGAGCACCAGCAGTGCAGTAGAAAGTACGAATGTAAAGAAGGGACCGATCTTATTCATTATGATTTTAGGCGCTTTTCTAGCGATCCTAAATCAGACCATCATGAGTGTGGCTACACCCGAGCTCATGAAGGATTTCAGCATCACGGCTGCAACAGCGCAATGGCTCACTACCGGCTACATGTTGGTAAACGGCGTGCTTATTCCCATCACGGCCTATCTCATGCAGCGGTTTACCACGCGCCAGCTTTTTCAGGCCTCTATGATGATCTTTCTTGTCGGTACGATCGTATGCGCCTTCTCCGGCACCTTCCCTGTGCTTTTGACCGGACGTATGATCCAAGCCGCTGGGGCAGGTATCATCATGCCGTTGCTGATGACCGTAATCTTGACGCTTTTTCCGCCTGAAAAACGCGGCGCGGCCATGGGCATGGTCGGGTTTGCGATCATTTTCGCCCCAGCCATCGGGCCAACGCTCGCCGGGTATATTCTTGAAAACTATGCTTGGGAATCGATGTTTTACGGCATGATCCCTCTGGGCCTTATCGTTATTATCTGCGGGTTTATTTATTTGAAAAATGTATCGGAACGCGTTATAACCAGCATCGACATGCTCAGTGTCGTCCTCTCCACGATCGGATTCGGCGCGCTGTTGTTCGGGTTTAGCCGGGCTGGAAGCTTGGGCTGGTCGAGCGCGGAGGTGCTATCCTTCGTCGGTGCAGGTATATTGTCTCTCGCCTTATTCACTTGGCGACAGCTCGTCTCCGAGAATCCGTTACTTGAACTCCGGGCGTTCAAGTATAGCATGTTCTCCTTAACAACCGTTATCAGTATCGCGGTTACGATGGTGATGTATGCCGATATGATGCTGCTGCCGCTCTATTTGCAAAGTGCCCGCGGCTATTCCGCGCTGGAGTCCGGTTTGCTGCTCTTGCCCGGAGCGCTTGTGATGGGCGTTCTCATGCCGGTCGCCGGAAAGCTTTTCGACCGTTATGGCGCGAAATGGCTGACCGTTATCGGTCTGATCATTACGATTCTCACGACTGCCGGCTTTATTAATTTGACGGATTCCACCAGCTATACTTACCTGGTGCTGATGTCTACAGGCAGAAGGATCGGGATGGCCTTATTCATGATGCCTCTGCAAACCGCAGGATTAAATCAATTGCCGAGTCGGCTTAACGCGCATGGCACGGCGATCTCGAATACGATTCGGCAAGTAGCCGGCGCAGTGGGAACATCGTTACTCGTGACGGTCATGTCGACCCGTACTGCTGCCCATCTCGCGGATACGATAGCATCAGGAGCGGCTCAAGGCGTGACTAAAGAACAAATGATTACGGAAGCCACCATCCAAGGAATCAATGATGCGTATGTCGTCATTATCGGGATTGGCATAGTGGGACTGTTGCTTTCCTTCTTTATCAAACGCGTGAAGCAAGCTTCCGGGGAACAGACAGTCGGGGTTTTGAAAACGAAAAAAGCCGTTTGACTTTAAAACCTTAAGTAAAGGCAACGCCCATTCACTTCCCTCGCGGAAGCGGAATGGGCGTTGTTGCTGTTGCGGAACGGCATGATGAGCAAATTGGGATCAGTACGCAATCGTTTCCCCATCTGACGGAATCCGGACTTGTCCGGCAAGCTGAAGTTCTTTCAGACGATGCTCCAGGTCCGCTTTTGTGACCAGGCAGTGGTTGATGGCATCCATATGAACGGCAACCACTTGAGCTTCCGGCGCATAACGGCATAATGACGCAATATCCCTATCGTCCATCGTAATCGGATCGCCGTACGTAAACCGGGCGCCTCCGGCGTTGACGATGATCACATCCGGACGATAGGCGTCGATCGCTTCGCGCACGTCGTCGCACCAGATCGTATCCCCGGCGATATAGAGGGTCGGTTCTCCAGCAGCCCGCAGAACGAAGCCGGATACGTTACCCATCAGCTTGCCGATCTCGCCGGTGCCATGCTGACCGCTAGTGCGATTCAACATGATGCCCTTTTGGTCGAGCCCTTCGGAGATCGCAGTCACATTCGTAAATCCGTCGGCCGAGATCTGCTCATCGTCCCCCGGCTGACAGATGACGGGAACGGAGGAGGAGAGGCGTTCTTTAGCCGTGCCGTCCCAATGGTCGTTATGGAGATGGGTTACAATAACGGCGTCGGGCGCCAGCCACTGTTCTACCGGACCGGGCAGCGGAACGAGCGGATTGCGTCTATCGTTGGGCGTATTGGGAAAGGCGGGATACGCGCCGGAATCGGCCAGCATCGGATCGACCAGAAACCGAAGGCCGCCGTAGGCAAGCCAAAGCGTAGCATTACGTACAAGTTGTATTTCCATCACGAATCGCTCCTTTCGAAAATGGCGTATGATACAATTATAAAAGAATCGCGTGCATCGCTACATAACTTGCTGAAAGCAAATCACTTTACCGGCTTACGCGGTGAAAGGAAGTTTATCGATATGACAAGCGGCTTGACGTTGGATCATTTGGACATGGCTATCTTGAAGCTGCTGCAGGCTGACGCCCGGCTGTCCAACAAAGAAATCGGCGAGCGCGTTCATCTGACCGGCCAAGCCGTCGGTGCGCGGGTGCGCAAACTGGAGGAGGCCGGAGTTATCGAAGGGTATACAATACGTTTGAATGCCTCCCGCGTCGGTCCTGCCGTCCGGGCATTTGTAACGGTTTTCCTCTCTTCGGGAGCGGCGCACCAGAAATTTCAGGCGTATGCGGCAAGCCAGGAAAGCATTGCCGAGGTACATCGGGTCAGCGGGGAAGGCTGCTACTGGATGGCCGTTACGGTGGACGACTCGCGGCAATTGTCCGAACTGCTCGACGGCCTGCTGCCGTTTGCGAATTATAAAGTCAGTATGTCCATCGACCGGATTAAATAAGGCTTGAAAGGAGCGGGATTTGACGGACCTGCCCGTAGAGATTACAATCATATCATACTGATCGATACAAAAAGAGGTGGCCATTGGTGCGGAGACGGGAATTCGATGTGGAACAGGCGCTGGACGCGGCCATGCAGCTGTTCTGGGAAAAAGGATACGAAGCCGCGTCGTTGAGCGATTTGACGTCCGCCATGGGCATTCAGAGACCTAGTCTGTACGCCGCTTTCGGGGACAAACAAGGTCTGTTCGAAGCGGCGCTGCGCAAATATACGCAAGCCCATGCCCTCGCGCTGCGCTCCATTCTGCATAGCAAAACATCTGTGAAAGAAAGCTTTCGCTCCCTGTTCGAAGGGCTTGTCGAAGCGGAATACGCCGGAAACCGCAACCGGGGATGCTTTTGCATCAATACGATCGTGGAGCTGGCCCCGCACGATGAGAAGTTTGAGGTGCTGACCAGAGAACACCAGATGTACCTCGCGGCTATTTTTCAAGAGGCGATCGAACGAGGCAGGAAAGCGGGGGAACTGGAGCCCGGAGAGAATGACAAGGCGCTGGCGCAGACGCTCGTCGTCTCGCTGATCGGACTGACCGTCATGATGAAAGCCCGGCCGCCGCGTACGATGGCCGATCATTGCGTCGAGGTGACGCTCACGCTGCTGAAATAATCCAGTCCGTATATCTCCAAAAAAAGGGAGCCGAAGTGCCAAATCCTTGCTATAATGCATAGAGCACGCACGTGCATTATCGTGTACCCCGAAGATGCGGCACGAGGGGACGCGGAGCGCAAAAGGATGGTGGCCGGCTATGGCATTGCAGGCGTGGCGAGTTGCGCCAAGCAGCATTAAAGCACTGTACATCTGTTCTTTTCTTATGAATTTGGGTTTTTACGCCTTGATTCCGTACTTGACGCTGCACTTGACCGGTCACTTTCTATGGTCGCTGGCGCTAACCGGTGTCCTGCTTGGCGTCCGGCAGTTTTCGCAGCAAGGGCTGACGTTCGTCGGGGGCGTCGTGGCAGACCGATTCGGCTGCAAAGAGACGCTGGTGATCGGCGTCGGGGTGCGCGCGGTCGGCTTTTTGGCGTTTGCCTTCTGCGGCGAGGTGTGGCAGTTTTTCGCGGCGGCAATCGTTTCCGGTCTGGGCGGAGCGCTGTTCGATCCGTCGTATCAAGCTGCGTTCGCGCGGCTCACGCCGGAGGAGCATCGGAAATTACTGTTCTCGTTCAAAAATATCGTGTCCAATCTGGGCATGGTTTCCTCGACGATCGTCGGCAGCGTGCTGAGCTCGCTCGATTTTTTTTATTTGTCGCTTGTGTCCGGGGGCATCTATATCGTGATCGGCTGTGTCATCGCCTGGTCGCTGCCGAGGCTCACGGTGGAGTTCTCGCGCGACAGCGTGTTCGCGGACATCCGGACGATATTCAAGGACAAGCCTTTTGTCACGTACACGCTTATCCTCGTCGGATATTACTACTTGTTCATGCAGCTGTTCTTGACGCTGCCGCAGCTGGCCGAGACGGTAACCGGGAGCAAGAGCGGCGTTGCTTACGTCTATGCCGCTATTTCGCTGTCGGTCGTCGTTTTGCAGTTTCGCGTTACCCGTCTCATTCAGCGGTTTGAAAACCGGTTTATGCTGATCGGGCTCGGCACGCTCGTCATGGGTCTCGGGCTGTTCGCGTTTGTTTTCGCCTTCAATGTGTGGCTGCTGCTGGCCGGTTCGGTCGTATTCGCGCTCGGCACGATGATCGCCGGCCCGCTGCTGATCGATGTCGTGCCGACGTTTGCTCCTCCGCGACAGATCGCCTCGTATTACGGCTTTAACGGCTACTCGTTGGCGATCGGCGGTGCGTTGAGCACGATTGTAGGGGGCTGGTTCTACGATCTGGGCACACATCTCGGCAGACCGGGCTTGCCGTGGCTCGTCTGTCTGCTCGTCGCCTTGCTGGCCTCCTGGAGATTGTTCAAGCTGAAAGACAGCCATAACCGCTTTCAGAAAGATTCTTCCGACTTGGCGCAGCCATGAAATACGTCTTAGACTTGGCCGTACTTGCGAAATGCTTCCTTCGGCCCATGCCTGTGCCGGTGACCGAGACCGGGACCAATTGAATGAACGTACACTCGCTAGAGTGAACAGCCGTAGACGCCTGCCTGCGGCTTTTTTTAACGTTGCAGAAAGTTTAACTTCGCTAAAGTGGTAAAGCGGTAAATCAGTAAATCGGTGTAAGTCGAAGAGCGACATTCTGTACCAAGAAAAGCAACCTCTAAAATTCGGCTGCGCTTCATCGAATTGGCTTCGATCCGAAGCTTTTTTAATCTATCTGCGCACCCCGTTAAAGCCATCGTTACCGAAGTTAACCGTCATCGCTTATTTAAGCCGCGGAACCGGCGTTTTTTCGCGGTGGAGGCCTCGGCTAATGTCCGAAAGAACCTTATCCGCGCCGGCTGTCCGCCATTTTGCCAATATAGTGTTCCTTCGAGCACTATGGAGCGCCGAAAGCCGCGGAACCGGCGTTTTTTCGCGGTGGAGGCCTCGGCTAATGTCCGAAAGAACCTTATCCGCGCCGGCTGTCCGCCATTTTGCCAATTTAGTGTTCCTTCGAGCACTACGGAGAGCCGAAAGCCGCGGAACCGGCTTTTTTTCGTGCCGCGCCGCTCATTTTGCTAAACTCGATCCGACGCTTTTCTTATGACCTGCCCTCCTTTGCCTGCGCGTTCTGATAGAATCCGCGGCAATTGGATACCCTAACCAGACAGAGGAAGGGGGGCGGACGGTATGGAAGTTCCGGTGCAAGACGGTTTGTTCCCGGACGGGGGGAGGGCGGAGCTTTCTTCATTCAAGCAGGCGCTGCGCGAGCGGATCGGCGACAGTCCGGATATTATTTACCGCGATATCGTACTCGGCGAAGTTCCCGGGTTCCTGGTATATATCGAAGGCATGGCCGAGCCGCGGCACATACTCGAAGCGATTCATCAGGACGTCAACTGGCGCGATGCGGGCTTAGAGCGGTCCGGGGAGGACTTGCTCCAACTGCTTCGGGAACGTATCGTGCGGGAAGGAAAAGTAGCGTCCGTCGAAACGCTCCAACAGGCGACCGCCGCGCTGCTATGCGGCAATACGGTCGTTTTTCTGCAAGGAGCGGACCGCGCGCTGGCTATCGGGACGGAGCAGCTGAAGCAGCGGGATGTGCAGGAAGCGAGCTCGCAGTCCGTCGTCCGCGGGCCGCGGGAAGGCTTCACCGAATCGCTGCGCGACAATACGGCGCTCGTCCGGCGGCGCATTCGGAACCCGCGGCTGCGGCTCTGGCAGACGAAGCTCGGTAAAGATACGCAGACCGATGTGGCCGTTATGCACATCGAAGGCAAAGCCGATCCCGCCGTGCTGCAGCGGCTGCTCGACAAGATCGTACAGCTCGAACTCGACAGTGTCCTGGAAAGCAACTATATCGAGGAGCTGATTCAGGACCGGCGGTACAGCCCGTTCCCGACCGTCTACAACTCCGAACGTCCCGATGTGATCGCCTCCTCGCTTTTGGAAGGCCGTATAGCGGTGTTCGTGGACGGGACCCCGTTCGTGCTGGTCGTGCCGGCGCTGTTCGCCCAGTTTTTCCAATCCAGCGAGGACTACTATCAGCGGGGGGATTTCGCCAGCCTCGTCCGGCTTCTTCGTTACTTATGCTTCGCCATCTCGCTGCTGACGCCCTCCTTCTATATCGCCATTACGACGTTCCATCAGGAAATGATACCGACCAATCTGCTGATGAGCCTGATCGGCCAACGGGAAGGCATTCCGTTCCCGGCGTTTATCGAGGCGATTACGATGGAGATAACGTTCGAAATATTGCGGGAGGCGGGCATCCGTCTGCCCAAATCGATCGGCCAGTCGGTATCGATCGTCGGAACGCTCGTGATCGGGCAGGCGGCGGTCGAGGCCGGACTTGTCTCGGCGGCGATGGTCATCGTCGTCTCCATTACGGCGATCGCCAACTTTGCTCTGCCGGCGTTCAACATCGGGATCTCGGTCCGGCTGCTGCGATTCGTACTGATGGGGATCGCCGCTTCGTTCGGCTTGTACGGCATTATCATTGCCATGGTGATGCTCGGGCTGCATCTATGCAGTCTGGAGTCCATGGGCATTCCCTATATGACCTCGTTCGCGCCTTTCACCTGGAGAAGCCAGAAGGATGCGCTGCTGCGGCTGTCCCGCAGAACGGTAGCGAAATATTTCGCCCATGAGAGCCCGGACCGTTCGGCGCCCGGGCAAGAGGAAGGCGCGCCATGAGGGGCCGCGCGGCAAAGACGGTGCTGCTGCTTGCGTGTTTGTCCGTCCTGCTTAGCGGCTGCTGGAGCCGGAAGGAGCTGAATGAGCTGGCGGTCGTCGTGGCGCTCGGTATCGACCTGCACAAGAACGGCTACGCCGTGACGGCGCAGGTACTCAATCCCAATGAGGTGAGAACGCAGAAGAGCACCAGCGGAGCGACACCCGTCATCACATACAGCTCGGAAGGAAGGACCGTTCCGGACGCGCTGCAGCGGATGCTCATAGAAGCGCCTCGGATGCTTTATTTGTCCCACGTCCGCGTGCTGGTGTTCGGCGAGGCGCTTGCGAGAAAGGGGCTTAGCGATACGCTGGATTTTATTTCGCGCAATCAGCAGCTCCGGACCGATTTTTTTTTGCTTGTCTCTCGCGGAGCCCAGGCTGCGGACGTGTTGAAGATCGTGACACCGTTCGAGCATGTTCCCGCCAATTCGCTGTACACGTCCATCGTGATTTCCCATCAGAAATGGGCGGCTACGGGAAAAGTCACACTGCAAAAATTCATTACCGAGCTCGGTCGGGAGGGCTCCAATCCGGTCTTGTCCGGCGTTCATGTGACCGGCAGCGCGGAAAAGGGAAGCTCCCTCGGCAACCTGCATAAGATCGACCCCGACGCGCTGCTCCAGCATGCCGGACTGGGCGTGTTCGAAGAAGATCGGCTAGTCGGCTGGCTGGACGAAAGCTCAAGCAAGACCGCCAACTACGTGCTGGACGAGGTCCATACGACGATCGGCTACGTGCCGTGTCCGGGCAGCGGCATCGCAGGGGTGGAAATTGTCCATTCGGACAGCGATATTGACGTCTCGCTCGGGGAAGACGGCAAGCCGGAGTTTACCGTTCGTTTGGACGTCGAGACGAACCTGAATGCGGCAGAATGCTCGATGGATTTGAGCAAACCGGCTACGATCGAGAATATTCAGGAGAAACTGAACGAGAAATTCGCCCGTTCTCTCGAAGGGAATATTCATGAAGTGCAAACGAAATACGGGGCCGATATATTCGGGTTTGGCGAGGTGCTGCACCGCAAATATCCAAGCGTGTGGGCCAAATACCGGGAACGATGGAAGGACAGCTTCGGCGGGATGAAGGTGAGCGTCGAAGCGGACGTTACCATACGGCGCATCGGTTCCATCGTCCAGCCGGTACGACGGGAGATGAGGGAATGATAAACTGGAGCATGACGCTGGCCTTGCTGTTTCTCCTTGTCCCGGTTGCGGAAGCGCCTCGCCTGTTGAAGCTGCGCTCGACGCGGGATACGGTCGTGTTCGGGATATTGTGGACCATCGCCTTTGCCGCCATCGGGGCGGAATGGCTGGGGCTGCCCATGCCCCGTCCGCTCGATTGGATTCGCGCGGCTACGCGGCCGCTGAGCGGGCTGCTATCATAACCGTCGATAGGGTAGGTGTGCGTAATGAGGGAGAACGGTCTGGCCGGACGGCAGTTTTTTATCATGACATTCGGCTTGACGGTAGGAACGTCCATCCTGGTGACGCCGGCCGGGCTGGCGGGAACCGCCGGGGGAGATGCCTGGCTTTCCTCGCTGGTCAGCCTGATGATCAATATGGCGATGGTTGCGCTTTATATCGTCCTGACCCGGCTGTATCCGGGCCGGACGCTGTTCGAAATACACGAGGCGGCGCTCGGGACATGGGCTGGCAAAGCGTTGACGCTGCTGTATTTGTTTTATTTCCTCATTCTGGCCGGCACGCTGCTCGGCAACTTGGGCTTTTTCCTGTCCAGCGAGATTATGCCGGAGACGCCGATCGAAGCGATCCAGATCCTATTTTTGGCGGCCGTTGTCATGTGCGCCCGTCTCGGCATCGTGGTGCTGGCTCGCGTAGGCGAACTGATGTTTCCATGGGTCATCGTCCTGTTCCTTTTTCTGGCGCTCGCGCTGCTGCCCCAGATCGATTGGAATCACATCAAGCCCGTTCTGGAAAAAGGCTGGGCCCCGGTCGTCAAAGCCGGCTTGCATTCCGCGATGTTTCAGGAGTTGGTCGTGCTGCTTATGTTCATTCCGCTCGTCAGGGAAGGGAAGAAGGCTTCACACGGCTACTTGGCAGGAACCGCCCTGGGCTCTCTGATGCTATCGACCGTCGTGCTGTTGAGCGTGCTTGTGCTCGGCGTCCAGCAGTCCGCCAACAGTACGTTTCCCGCCTTCGCGCTGGCCAAGACGATCAATATCGGCAATTTCCTGCAGCGCGTGGAAGGACTACTCATCACGATTTGGGTACTGACGTTTTTCATGAAGACGATGCTGCTGTTTTTCTCGATGCTGAAAGGGTTCCAAACGTTATGTCGGCTGAAAAGCTACCAACCGCTGGTCTATCCGCTGGCCATGCTTGTGCTCGTCATTGCCTGGAATACGTACATCAACACCGTTTATGTCGGGGAAATTATCCAAAAGGTATGGTCCGTCTATTCCATGCTGCATGTGCTGGTCATTCCGCTTGCGATCGCGGCGATTGGCGCGGTCCGGAAGCGGTTGACGTCGCGATAAGCGCGCAGACGAAGGTTTACGTAAAGAAAACGGCAAACGGCAAAAGCCGGCGAAGCGGGAGAGTCCTGGACGGACTGCTCGCTTGCCGGCTTTTTGACCGTGTAGATGAAGCGACTTTCTAACGAAACGATCAGGGTTGTCCCGTAACCGCTACGCTTGTTTACCCGAACCGCCCTAGACTGACGTCTGTCCAGCTGTCCCCGGTGGCGGGCGCGATCAGAAGCTTAGTAAGCCGACCAGCCGCCGTCCGCGGTAATGACCGTGCCGTTGACAAAGCTGGAGTCGTCGGAGGCGAGGAACAGGGCGACTGTCGCGATGCGCACCGGTTCGGCCGCTTCACCGCGCTGCAAGCCCATGCCGGCCATCGCCTGCTCCAACCCGAACGGATCGGGCTGCGTAATGCCCGTGCCGATATTGGTGGCGACGGCGCCCGGGGCGATCGCGTTACAGCGGATGCCGAGCTTGCCGTATTGAAAGCCGACATTTTTGGTCATGCCGACGACCGCGTGCTTGGAGGCGGTGTAGGCGAGGCCGGCTCGCGACCCGTACAGCCCGCCGACGGAAGCCGTATTAATAATGACGCCGTGACCTTGCTTCGTCATGAGCGGGATCGCTTTGCGAATGGCTCTCATCGGCCCGGTAACGTTAATGTCCATGACGCGGTTCCACATCTCGTCCGTCACCGCTTCGGCGGACATCATCTGGTCCATGATACCGGCGTTGTTCACCAATATATCCAGTTTGCCGAAACGCTGGACGGCGGTGTCGATCATCTGCGCGACGTCTTCTTCTTTGACAACGTTCGTCACCGTCCCGACAGCCTCTCCTCCGGCAGCGACGATTTCCTGCACGACGGCGTTGACCGCCGCTTCGTTAATGTCGGCGACGACGACGCGCGCTCCTTCTTTGGCGAACAGCAGAGCCATTTCCTTGCCCATTCCCGATGCGGCCCCGTAATGACGGCGGCTTTCCCTTGCAGCTTCATCGTTCCTCATCCTTCCCGGTTTTTGTTCGTTCGATCGTCTTCCGGCGGGGCTCCGAGTTGTCCTCTCCATCATAACAAGCTGGAACGGTATTTAGTATGACATTGTGGTGGATTTTGTAATCCGTACCCGGCTAGCCGCGGCACGGCTTGCGGCTCAAGCGAAGAAGACGCCCCCTCGCCCCGGAACAAAACGGGAGATAGAAGCGTCTTCGTATGAAAAGGAAGGGGCCTGTGCGAACTTTCCGGTCCGTCAGTACCGGTCCATGATGAGCTGCGTCTTCAAGGAATCTTGAGCGAGCAGCCAGCCTTGGCCTTGCAGATAGGAGATGAGCTGGCTTTGCTTCGACGCGGCGTCGGTCTGGTTGGCTGTTTTGAACGAAGCCTCGACGATATATTCGGTGCCGGTGCCGTCGGCGTCCTTGATCGGCCATATTTCGATGTAAAGCTCGGTCTGGTTCCATTCGCCGATATACCGTTTGGCCAGCACCGGTCCGTACTTACGGGAGTCGTTCAGCATGACCGTCCCCCAGCCCGTATAGAGCCAGCGATCCAGCTTACCGGGGATGTTGGCGGTCAGCAGGTTGCGGGAATCTTTGGCGGAAGGCAGGTCCATGCCGCTGTAGCCTGATTTTTTGCCCGTCTTTTTCGTCGAGATGCTCAGCGTTTTGTTCAGATAGCCCCATTCCACCTGCGCCTCGTAGTTCGTATCGGTGCTGTCGAACCCTTCGAGGTTCGCTTGGGTCAAAGCCGCGGCAATATTGCCGTTCACAATCGGGTAGCGCTTTTTGTAAGTCAATTCGAAGTCGTTTTTGTCCTCGATTTTGCGGATTCTCGCGCTCCAGCCGTTGTCGTACAAATCCCGGTTGTCGGTGTCCATGAACAAGACGTTCATCTTCGTCACCGTATCGGGCATGTCGAACGCATTGCGCACCCCGCTTTTCAGCTTATGATCGGAGTTCAGCACCGCCGTCGGGTTCATCAGCAGCTTCACCTCGTAGTCCGGCACCATGTTGCTCGCCGATTTGACGGGCGGGGCCGCCCACAGCGTGACGCCTACCAATAAAGTCGATACAGCGGCAACCATCGCTCCCGTCCAAGCTTTGTTCCATTTCATCAAGCTCATCTCCCTTAACCGGTATAGTCGACGCAAGTCTTTGCCTGCGTTCAAGCTTAACGGTAAACGGATTGTGTATTCTCCATGTCAACGGCCGATGTAGTTATTGTAAAAAAAAGGAATCTTACTAAAGCTCGACCTTCCGCAGATGGGAGACAAACGATTCCATCAAGGCGGACGGCTTGCGGTCCACATTGACGGCGCAGTAAACGAAGCGGCTGAACGTCTTGCCCGGAATCGGGCTGATCGCCAGCAGTCCCTGCCGGGCTTCCTGACTAACGGCAAGTCTGGAAATAAACGAGATGTGGTTGCCCAGCATAACCGTTTGCTTGATCGCCTCCAGCGAGTCAAGCTCCAGCAGCGTATTGAGCCGGATGCCGTTGGCGCGTACCCACTTGTCGGTCATGCGCCGCGTGCTGGACTGCTGGCCGTGCAGGACGAACGGAAACCGGGCCAGCCGCTCGGGGTCCGGATCGGCAGACTGGGCAATGGGGTGCTGCGGGGCGCAGATCAGCACCAGCTCGTCCTCGCAGATTGCCTCCGAATGCAGGGAAGGTGTCTGGAACGGCTCCGCCGACATAATGCCGAGATCGATCTCGTGATGGACCAGAAGCTCTTCGATGACCGGGGACGTCTTGACGGCCAAGGAAATCGAAATGTTCGGATGAACGGCGGCAAACGCGTTGAGCACGACCGGCAGCACGTAAGTCGCCGGCACATAGCTCGCGCCGATGCTCAGCGTTCCGCGTCCCGCATCGGCAAACTCCTGCACGACGCGGCCGGCTTCGCGGGCCAGCGCGTTGATTTTGACCGCATAATGCAGCAGCGCATAGCCGGCTTCCGTCAAATGGGTTTTGCCTGCGCGCGCCTCGAACAGCTGCACGCCCCATTCCTGCTCCAAGCCTTTCATATGGAAGGTGATCGTAGGCTGCTTCAGCCCGAGGGCGTCGGCCACGGACGTAATTTTCCCGTGCTTCGCCAGCAGCTCGATGATTTGAAATTTCAACAGACTGATGTTCATGCTGCTCATCCTCCGCCAAGTTCGATTCGGTCAGGATTATTATAGATTAAATCTATGAAACTATATAGTATCCATTGATAAATTTAACAGTAGCTTTACGTGGCGCTAACACTTCGCGATTGTTTGTCTTGTACACTTGAACCAGTAACAAACGAAGGCGGGAGAAGAAACATGGATGTCGTAATCAGCGGACTCCGCAAATCGTTCGGCCAGGTCGCGGCTTTGAAGTCGACGGATTTGACCATCAAGCAGGGAACGTTCACGACGCTGCTCGGCCCCTCGGGGTGCGGCAAAACGACGCTGCTGCGTCTGATCGCCGGTCTGGAGCAGCCGGACGGCGGCGAAATTCGCATCGGGGACGAATGCATTCATTCTTCTTCGCGAAGGATGGACAAACCGGTCCACAGCCGCGGCTTCGGCATGGTGTTTCAGGACTTTGCGCTCTGGCCGCACATGACTGTGTTTGAAAATGTCGCGTTCGGCTTGCGGGCGGCGAAGATGACGAAGGATCTGCGGGAACGCGTGCAGGAGGCGATCGCGATGGTCCGCTTGAGCGGAATGGAGCAGCGCTATCCGGACCAGCTGTCCGGAGGCCAGCAGCAGCGGGTCGCTTTCGCCCGCGCAGTCGCGACGAAGCCGCGGCTGGTGCTGTTCGACGAGCCGCTGAGCGCGCTCGATGCGGTCCTTCGCGATGAGATGCGGGTCGAGCTGATGAGTCTCGTTCAACGCATGGGGCTGACCGCGTTGTATGTCACCCACGATCAGATCGAAGCGATGTCGATGTCCGACGAGATTGTGGTCATGCAGGATGGCGGGATTTTACAGCAGGGCAATGCGGAAACGATCTACCGTCGCCCGGACCATCCGTTCGTCGCCCGTTTTATTGGGAAGTCGAATTGGATCGAGCGGGACCGCGCGATGATTCGGCCCGAGCATGTCCGGTTTACGGCAGAGCACCGCGAGGAAAGCAGCTATACCGGCACGATCGCGACCGTCAGCTATGTGGGCGAGCGATACGAGCTGCAGCTGGATATGGGGCCGATGGGAACTTGGGCGGCCTATCATCACCAGCGTTTACCCGTCGGAGAGACGATGCGGGTCTATGTCTCCCCGCAGCAAATCCATCAGATGAAAGCCAATTAAGGGAGGACTTACAAGTGAAACAAGTAAAAAGCGGGGCTATGCTGCTGTTGACGATGGCAGTGGGATTGGGATTGACGGCATGCGGCGCGAAGCCGGCCGGCACGAATACGAACGGAAGCGGAAGCGCCGCTCCGACGCCGCCTAAGACGGAGGCCGCTGCGCCGGCAAAGACGGAAGCGCCCAAAGAAGAGAAGAAGCTGAGCGGCAAGCTGGTCGTGTACAGCGCCGGTCCGAAGGAGTTGGCCGAAGGGATTCAGAAAGGATTCGAAGCGAAAACCGGGGTCAAAATCGAAATGTTCCAAGGCACGACCGGCAAAATTTTGTCGCGTATGGAAGCCGAGAAGGCGAACCCGGTCGTCGACGTCGTCGTATTGGCATCGCTGCCTTCCGCGCAAGGCTTGAAAAAAAGCGGCTTGACGATGGAGTATAAAAGCGCGGTCAATGCGGATAAGCTGATCCCCGAATGGTCGGACAAGGAAGGTCATTTCTTCGGCTACAGCGCCTCCGCCCTCGGTATCGTGTACAACACGAAGCTCGTCAAAACGGCGCCCAAGGAATGGGACGACTTGACCAAAGAAGAGTGGAAAGGCAAAGTCAACATTCCCGACCCGGCGCTGTCCGGCTCCGCGCTCGACTTTATTACCGGCTATTTGAACGTCAAGGGCGAGGCGGGGTGGTCGTTGTTCGAGCAGTATAAGAAGAACGGCGTAGCCCAGGCGGGAGCCAACCAGGAGGCGCTCGATCCGGTCATTACGGGCGCGAAAAGCGTCGTAGCCGCAGGCGTCGATTACATGGCCTACCAGGCCAAGGCAAAGGGCGAGCCGGTCGACATCGTTTACCCGGCCAGCGGAACGGTCATCAGTCCCCGTCCGGCAGCCATCGTGAAGTCGAGCAAAAACGTCGACAACGCCAAGGCGTTCATCGATTATCTGCTTTCCGACGAAGCCCAGAAGATGGTGGCGGATACGTATTTGCTTCCGGGGCGCAAAGACGTGAAGGCGAAGGATCGCGCCGGCGCGGACCAAATTCCGACTATGAAGGTCGATTGGACGTGGATGGATACGAACGGCGAAGCCGCAACGAAAAAATTTACGGAGATGTTCAAATAACTTGAACCGAACAATACGATACCCTTTTCTCGGGATGACTCTGGCGATCCTGCTGCTCGTGCTGCTGGTAGTCGTCCCGCTCTTCTCTATTTTTTTGACCAGCGTTCGTACCGACAGCGAGTGGGACTTTCTTGCTCCGCTGCGAACGATTATGGAGAGCGATCTGGCCGGAGTGTTTCTGAACTCGATTTGGCTCGGCCTGTGCGTCGTTCTCGGCGCTACCGTATTCGCATTGCCGCTGGCGTGGATTATGGCCAAGACGGATTTGATCCGGCATCAGTGGCTGGACGTCATCCTGCTTGTTCCGTTTATGACGCCGCCTTACATCGGTTCGATGGGCTGGATTTTGTTCATGCAGAAGAACGGCTACCTTGAGCAGCTTGCGCCGTTCGCGGCCGGCTGGTCGGATCGCTTCTTCAGCTTCGGCGGCATGACGCTCATCATGAGCCTGCACTTGTTCCCGTTTCTGTATCTCGTCCTGCGCAATGCGCTGATCCAGATCGGAGGCAGCAAGGAGGACGCGGCCGCCGTTCACGGAGGACGGTTTATGTACCGGTTCGTCCGAATCGTCATGCCGCTGCTGCTGTCCGCTTATGCGATGGGGGCGCTGCTCGTCTTCGTCAAGACGATCGCCGAATTCGGAACGCCGGCTACGTTCGGGCGCAAGATCGGCTACTACGTGCTGACGTCGGAAATTCATAAATATATTTCAAGCTGGCCGATCGACTTCGGCAAGGCGACCGCGCTCGCTTCCGTGCTGCTCAGCACGTGTCTGCTGCTCTGGTACGTGCAGTCGGTCGTCAGCAGCCGGTTCTCGTACCGGCTGGTCGGGGGCAAAGGCTCCCGCTTCAAGCGGTACCGGCTGAACGTTGGCATGCGGCTCGCCTGCTGGCTGTATGTGACCGGACTGCTCGTCGTATCGATAGGCGTTCCTTATTTCTCGATCATCGCCGCTTCCTTGATGAAGCTGCGCGGCGTCGGGCTGGCCTGGAACAACCTGACACTGAACTATTACGCGGAGCTGCTGACATGGGGCTCGAAAAGCATGCAGGCGCTCTTGAACAGCATGAGCCTGTCGTTGACTGCCGCGACGATTGCGGTTATTCTGGGCACCTGGTTCGCGCTGACGATCGGCCGCTCCAAGACGTGGCCCCAGCGGCTGACCGATCTGTTCAGCCTGCTGCCGAATACGGTTCCCGGCATCGTTATCGTCGTCGGGCTCATCCTCGTCTGGAACGCGCCCTGGATGCCGATTCCGCTGTATAACACGTATGGCATGGTCGTGCTGACGTATGTGGTTTTTTTCCTGCCGTATACGGTGCAGTACGTCAAATCCAACTTTTCGCAGCTCGATCCAGCCTTGTTCCAGGCCGGGCAGGTGTTCGGCGGCAAGCCGTTCTACGTATTCCGCCGCATCCTGCTGCCGCTGATCGTGCCGGGCATGCTGGCGGGCTGGATGATGACCTTCACGATCTCGATCCGCGAGCTGGTCGCCTCGCTGATGATTTTGCCTCCTTCGATGGAGACGTCGGCCACCTATATATTCGCCCAGTTCGAGCAGGGCAAAGTGTCGCTCGGCATGGCGATGGCCGTCGTATCCGTCGGGGTGACGACCGTTATGCTGCTTGTTATCAATTACTTGAGCGCCAAGAG
The DNA here is from genome assembly GCF_039536325.1 of Paenibacillus hodogayensis. Classification (NCBI taxonomy): domain Bacteria; kingdom Bacillati; phylum Bacillota; class Bacilli; order Caryophanales; family Paenibacillaceae; genus Paenibacillus; species Paenibacillus hodogayensis. The sequence continues at coordinate 64,398 of NZ_BAAAYO010000009.1, read as the reverse complement.
AAAGTGGAATGTGACATGACTGAATTGACCGTATGGGGAGGGGCCGGCGAGCACGGCCGCTCCTGTTATGTACTATCCGACGGGCGGGTTCGCGTTATGCTGGATTGCGGCGTCAAAAAAGCGGGGGCCGGCGAATACCCGCTGCTGGACGAAACGGTCGTTTCGCAGCTCGACGCCGTTTTTTTGTCCCATTCGCACGAGGATCATTCGATGGCGATCCCGCTGCTGTACAAAATGGGGTACGCCGGGACGGTGTGGACGACCCGCGAAACGGAGGAGCAGCTGTCCGGGTACTTCGCTTCCTGGCAAACGTACGCGGAACGCCACGCCGCCGGGTTGCCTTACGGCCCGGAGCATATCACCGCCATCCGCTGCGCTTATCTGGAGGACGCCGCGCCGGCGCGGCACTGGTTCGAGGCCGCACCGGGCATACGCGCCCGGTGGGGCAGAAGCGGCCATCTGCTCGGCTCCGTCTGGCTGCAGCTGGATTTGAACGGCAAGCGCATCTTTTTTTCCGGGGACTACTCGGGGGAGTCATCGCTGCTTGCCGCGGATTCGCCGGAATGGACCGACTGCTCCGCGACGTCGCCGGAGACGATCGATCTGGCGATTGTGGATGCGGCTTACGGGCTCGACAGGGAAAGGCAGGACGAGAAAATAAGCAGGCTGCGCTCGGCGGTGGCGCATACGCTGGAGCGCGGAGGGACCGTGCTGCTGCCCGTACCGGCGGTAGGCCGGGGCCAGGAGCTCCTGCTGTGGGCGCGGGAGACGTTCGCGGACTGTCCGCTGCTGGCGGAGAAAGAGCTGCTCGCAGGGCTGGAGCGTCTCGCGCTGCGGCCGGAATGGCTGAAGCCGGGGGCGGTAGAGCGGATTCACGCTTTGCTTGCCGGCCGCTCGTTCCAGGTTGCGGAGGACGACGTGCACAGAGAGCGCTTTTTGACGTCCGGCAGGGGCGGAATCATCGTGACGAGCGACGGGATGATGCATTCGGCCAAAGCCCAATGGTATTATGAAAGGCTGGTTGGTAGCGAAGACAATGTCGTTATCCTGACCGGTCATCTGGCGCCGGGCTCGTTCGGCCGCACGCTGCTGGAAGTCCCGGCGGCTGCCGGGCGCTGCCGGGCGTTGTTCGTCAGCTACAAGGTGCACCAGGGGCTGCCCGACGTGCGCGCGATGCTGCGGGCCGTGCCGAGCCGGCGAAGCTTGCTCGTTCACGCCGCGAAGGACGGGACGGACGCGCTGCGCAGGCAGCTGGAGGAGGAGACGTTCCAGGGGCTGTTTTCTTTGCAGGCGGGGGAGACGCTGCCGTTCTAAGCTCGCGGCAGGCTTGCCGAGAGAGCGCGCAGGGGAGGCGGGAGCCGTTCGGATACTCGGCCGGCCATCAGCCGCTCTCGGTCCCGATTTTGTAAAATGAGCTTTGGGCGACATCGATAAAATTGTGGGCGGAGGCCGAGAGCTCCCGTCCTTTTTTGTACGCTACGCCGTAAGAACGGGTCGTATGTTCGCCGATCATGCGGCAATACGTCGGCTTCTCCGCATGCGCAGACGAGCCCGTCAAAATTTCCGGCACGAACCCGACCCCCATGCCGTTGGCGACAAGCGCATCCACCGTATCCCAGTTCATCGTCTCGAAAACGATGTTGGGCGCAAATCCGGCTTCGCTGCATAAACGGAACCCCATACTCGTAAACTTCTGCTCTTTTTTCAAAAAAATAAACGGCTCGTTCCGCGCCAACCTCAGGTCGATAAAGGGCATACCGCCCGACAGCGGAGGGGTCAGACTCCTGTGCAGCTCGTGGTCTCTGGGTATGGCGAACAAAATTTGCTCCTGGTAAATAGGCCGGTATTCGATTTCCGAATCGGCAAGCGGGAGCGGGATCATGGAGAAGTCGACCTTGTCCTCCCGCACGAGCTGTTCGAGCGCCGCGGAATGCATTTCCGTAATGTCCAGCGCGACCCGCGGATACAGCTTATTGAACGCCGGAATGATACGGGGCAGGTACAGCTTGCTGTAGAACGGAGAAATGCCGATGCGAAGCTGCTCCTCTCCCGTATCGGCGATTCTTTGCTTCAAACGTTCGCTCATGCGCAAAATTTCGCTGCCCTCTTTCACGAACAGCTCTCCCGCGCTTGTCAGCCGGACCGTGCTGTTCTCGCGGATGAACAGCGGCGTACCGAGCTCGGCCTCCAGCTTCCGGATGCACTGGCTCAAGGCCGGCTGGCTGACGAACAGCTTGTGGGCCGCCTTGGAGAAGCTCAGCTCCCTGGCCACCGTGACCGTGTACTGGATGTCTCGCAGCTGCATATCGGTCGTCCCTTCCTATAACTTTTTATTATAGGTGCATTGTATCTAACTATTTCACGGAACACAAGCGGACGATTATAATGAAAACTGTCCGGCACCGCAGACGGGTGCAGGCTGACAAGGAAGAGGGCGATTGATGGTTTCGTTTAATAGTAATTAACACACGACTGCCTAGGGCGGGACGCGTTTGTTTCGCCTACAAAAGAAAGCGCTTTCACGATTGTTGACAATTTCTTAATAATGCTGTTAACAGTCCGATGATGAATCCGGTTTACAATAACTTCGATGTCGGTCCGAGTTTGTCCATAAGACTGAAGGGTCCGGACATTTACCTAAACAGAGGAGGTGGTCGTATGACTGCTGCCAGGTTGCGCGAGAACGCCATCGGGTACCTGCTGATTTTGCCCGCCGCCTTGCTGCTGCTGGTCTTCGTCATTATTCCGATCTTTTACAGCGCGGGCTTGAGCTTGCTTTCCTGGGACATGATGCGGCCGAAGCCCGTCTTCGTCGGACTGGACAACTACGGGAGCCTGCTTGCAAGCGAGAAGTTCTACAATTCGCTCGGACGGACGCTTCTGTACGCGGTCATGACGGTACCCGCTTCGATGCTGCTGTCGCTGGGGTTCGCCCTGCTGCTGGATAAAGGGCTGCGCTTTGCGATGACGATTTACCGCTCGTTTTTTTTCGCGCCGATCGTGACCTCGACTGTCGCGATATCGGTCGTCTGGATGTATATTTATCACCCCGATTACGGGACGGCCAACTCCGTCCTGGCCTGGTTCGGAATCGGTCCTCTTCGCTGGCTGAACGCCTCGGATACGTCGCTGCTGTCGCTGGCCATTATGGCGATATGGAAGCAGACCGGGTTTTGCGTCGTCATCTATTTGGCCGGCTTGCAAGCCATACCCGTGGATCTGGAGGAAGCGGCCAAGGTGGACGGCGCCAGCTTGTTCCGGATCATCGCCCAGATCAAGCTGCCTTTGCTGACGCCGACCGTGTTCTTCCTGCTGATCTATCTGACGATCGAACAACTGCAGACATTTACGCAAATTTCCGTCATGACCCGCGGCGGGCCAGCGGAGAGTACGGAACTGATCGTCATGCATTTATGGAAATATGCGTTTGAACGGTTCCAGATGGGCTATGCCTCGGCCATCGCCATTGCGATGCTCGTCATTATTTTGCTGCTCACCTGGGTGCAAATGGCTTTAATCGGCCGCAAGGTGCATTATCAATAAATCGCTTATCGGGAGGAAGGTAACGTTGAAAGCTACTACCGGAGTATGGAGGAACGCGGGCGCGGCGCCGGCGCGAACCCTCAACGTGTCCGAACGGAAGCTCAAGGCATGGTCCGTTCTTGTCGTCAAGCATGTGCTGCTGATCGTGCTTTCGCTGGCGATGATGTTCCCGTTCCTATGGATGTTCCTCGGCTCGTTGAAAATGCCGGATGAAATTTTCAGCGGCGACATTTTGACACTTCCCCGCACGTGGCAATGGAGCAATTATATCGATGCGTGGCAACGGGCCCCGTTTGGCCGCTTTTTTCTGAACAGCCTGGCCATTTCCGTGGCTACGGTGATCGGACAGCTCATTACGTGCAGCTTGGCCGCTTATGCGTTCGCCTGCGTGTCGTTCAAAGGAAAACAGGCGTTGTTCTTGATCTTCATCGCCACGACGATGATTCCGTTCGAATCGACGATGATCCCTTCTTATCTGGTCATCAAGTCGCTCGGGCTGATCAATACCCATCTGGCCATGATATTGCCTGCTCTGACAAGCGTGTTCGGTATTTTTCTGCTGCGGCAGTTTTACTTGACCATTCCGCGCGACCTGCTCGACGCGGCGAAAATCGACGGCTGCTCGCACTTCGGCATTCTCCTGCGCATCGTGCTGCCGATATCGAAGACGATCGCCGCGACGCTCAGCCTTTTCGCTTTTATCAATTCGTGGAACAGCTACCTGTGGCCGTTATTGGTAACGAACACGACGCAGATGAGGACGGTGCAGATCGGGCTCAGCTATATGGTCGACAAGGAGCTGGGAACGCAATGGCCGCAGCTGTTGGCCGCTTCGACGTTCGTCATTATGCCGATTCTGCTTTTGTTCCTGTTCCTGCAAAAATATTTCGTACGCGGCATGATCACGAGCGGACTTAAATAAACGGACTGCGTCAGACGGTCCGAATCGATAATCAGGAGGCGGAGGAAGTTGAAAAAAACAGCTTTTCTATCGATGGCGGTATTGTTGGCATTCATGACCGGCTGCGGCGGCGGTTCGGGAAATCCGGCCGGTGACGGCGCGGACAAGAACGGTTCGGCCGACGGCAAGAGCGCGGCTCCCGCAGGTCCCGTTACGCTGAAGATGTGGACAACCGACAGCGGGCTGCTCAAAGACTACTTGGACGCCTTCCATTCGGCCAATCCGAACATCAAGGTAGAGGCGGAGTTTATGGGCGATTACGACGAAATGGCCAAGAAGGTGCAGGCCGGCATCGTTTCCGCCACGACCCCGCATGTCGTCCAGCTCGGACAGCGCCACGCGATTCCGCAAATTGCCGACAGCGGCAAGCTGCTGCCGATCGAAAGCTTCATGTCCAAAGCCGAAATCGAGGACGTCATGCCGGGTTTCTGGCAGCGCTATACGTATAAAGGAAAGAAGTGGGTTATTCCGTTCCAAAGCAGCACGCCGGTATTATACTACAACAAAACGCTTTTCGAGAAAAACGGCGTGAAGGTGCCGGATACGTGGGACGAACTGATCGAAGCCGGCAAAAAGCTGGCCGGGAACGGAACTTGGGGCGTGAATTTGAGCAGCGACAGCCCGTGGTATTTCCAGCCTATGGTGTGGAACCGCGGCGGGCAGTTGATCAAAGCAGACGGAACGCCGAATCTGAACGGCAAAGAGGCGGTGGAGACGCTGCGTTCCATTCAGGATGCGGTTCACGTCTCCAAAGTGATGCCGCCGAACCAGATCAAAACGTCGACCGAAGATTTTAACGCCGGCAAACTGGCTATGCTTTTCCGTTCGGGGGCCAGTCTGGCCGGAATGAAAAAACAAGTCGGGGACAAGTTCGAGATCGGCGTCGCCTTCCTGCCGAAAATCAAAGAGCGCTGGGTGCCGATCGGCGGCAACGGCCTGGGCATCTTCAAGTCCGACAAAGCCCATGAGGAAGCTTCCTGGAAGCTCGTCTCGTTCTTGACCAGCGTGGACAATACGGCCAAAAACTCGATGCAAACCGGTTACATTCCGATTAAAACGTCGGCGTTCGAGCTGCCCAGCTTCAAGGAGCATCTGACGAAGGATCCCAACTTCAAGGTGACGATCGATCAGGCGCAATTCCTCCGCGGCGAAAGCATTCACCCGGCCGACGCGCTCATCTGGTCCGGTATTATCAATGCGATCGAAGCGGTGCACAACGATCCGAAGCTCGACCCGCAGACGATCATGGACAAGCTACAGGCCGAAGTGGTCGATTATATGAAATCCTATAAATAATTTGAATAGGGGAACGCCTGTATGTTCATGAATTTGGCTCATCGCGGAGCCTCTCAATATGCCCCGGAAAATACGCTGGCGGCGTTTTATTACGGCATCCAGCTAGGAGCGAACGGCTTGGAGACCGACCTGCGCATCAGCCGCGACGGCGTCGTCTTCCTGTTGCACGACGACCGGCTGGAGCGCACGACGAACGGCAGCGGCCGCCATACCGACTATACATGGGCGGAATTGCAAGAGCTGGACGCCGGCTCGTGGTTTGCCCCGGCTTATGCCGGAGAACGTCTGATCAGCTTCGAGACGTTCGCCCATTTGTTCGGCCGCAAGCCGCTCAAGCTTGCTCTGGAGCTGAAGGACGACGGAATCGAGGAAGAGGTGGCGCACGTCGTCAGGAAGTACGAATTGCAGTCCAATGCCGTCGTGACGTCGTTCGATTTCGACAGCCTTAGGCAGCTTCGCCGTCTGGACGAGCACATTCCGTTAGGCTATCTGGCGAACCAATGGGACGCCGATCTGCTGGAGCGTCTGAAGGAAACCCGGGTCGGGCAGCTGTGCCCGAATGCGGAGACGCTCACGAAGGAGCAGGTGAATCTATTGAAGCGGGAAGGCTTCGAGGTGCGCGCCTGGAAAGTGAAGGACGAAGCGCTGATGCGCCACTGCCTGCAATGCGGTGTCGATGGGATGACAATCAATTTCCCGGAGAAGCTGCATGAGGCTCTGAACGGAGAGGAAGCGTCGAATCGGCAATAAGTAAGATAAAGAACCTTTACACCCGCGTATGAAGCTAGCGGGGTGCAAAGGTTCTTTTTTTTGTCCGAGCGGGCTCGCGGCAGGGATCGTCTCATGAATGTTTTTCATCAAAAAGATCGAAAAGGCTCATTAGACGGCCGGAGCGGGCGGATGGTAAGGTTGACGCAGCAATAAAACACATTAAAGAGATGGGAATTATACGAATAGTATCGCCGTCTCTCAAAAACAGAAGGAGTCCGAACGATGAACAGGTTACATGCACTCGCAGCCCTTATGACGCTCGCGCTGACGGCGTCGGCTTGCGGCTCGGGCGGCCAGACCGCCCCGTCTGCGCCAGCCGCCGCAACCGCCGCTGCGGAAGCGGCCGGAGCCGCGCAGCAGAAGGCGGCCAAGGTCGTGATTGGCACGAGCACGACTTACCCCAAAGTGTTCTACATCGACGAGAAGGGCAACTTGACCGGATTCGACGTGGAGTTGGTCAAGGAAATCGACAAGAGGCTGCCGGACTATGAGTTCGAGCTGCAGGCGATGGATTTTACGAACTTGCTCTTGAGCCTCGAAACGCGCAAAATCGACGTCATTGCCGCGCAAATGCTGCGCACGAAAGAGCGCGAGCAAAAATATTTGTTCAATAAAGAGCCATACACGTACCGGCAGACGAAAATTATCGTCAGCAAGGACAACAACAGCCCGATCAAGACGCTCGACGATCTGAAAGGCAAGAAAGTATTGACCAACGCCACCAGCGCCCAAGCGGTATTGCTGGAAAACTACAACAAGGCGCACGACAACGCCTTATCGATCGTATACCAGAGCGGCGCCGCCGACGATGCGGTCAGCCAGCTGGCCTCCGGCCGCGTCGACGCGACGCTTGCCGCCGATTTCACGCTGTCGCTCATCGACCCGCAGGGTAAGCTGAAATCGGTAGGCGGGGCGCTCGACAGCAGCGAGGTGCTGTACGTGTTTCGCAAGGACGATCCGGCGGAGCAGAAGCTGGCGGACGCGTTCGACAAGGCGCTGCAAGCGATCCGATCGGACGGCACGCTCACGCGGCTAAGCGAACGGTGGCTCGGCGCGGATTATACGAAAAGCCCCGCACCGTAAGCTATCCGGCAAAGAGAGGAGGCGCGGGAATTTGGGCGCCGCATTCGATATCGCTTACGTCTTCCGCTTCGTGCCGATGCTGCTGACGACGCTGGACGTGACCTTGCGCATCGTCGCCGGCGCGACGCTGCTGGGTCTGATTGCCGGACTGCTCGTCGCTCTGCCCCGGCTGTACCGCGTGCCGGTTTTGCAAAACATATCGCAGGCGTACGTTTCCTTCTTTCGCGGAACCCCGATTCTGATCCAGCTGTTCTTGTTCTATTACGGGCTGCCCGAGCTGCTGAAGTTTGCTCATATCGATGTGACGCGGGCGCCGGTGCTGCTATTTGTGATCGCAACCTATGGGCTGAACGGCGGCGCCTACATGTCCGAGATGATCCGGTCGGCCGTTCTGGCGGTCGACCGCGGGCAGGCGGAGGCGGCGTACGCCATCGGCATGAGCGGCTACCGGACGTTCACGCGCATCGTGCTGCCGCAGGCGCTGCCGGTAGCCTTGCCGTTGTTCGCCAACGCCGTCATCGCGATGCTCAAGGACACGTCGCTCGCATTTACGCTGGGCGTGATGGAGCTTACCGGCAAATCGCAGACGCTCGGGATGCTGACGCGACATTTTACGGAAACGTACCTTTCGCTTGCACTTATTTATTTACTGATCAGCCTCGCGCTGGAAAAGCTGTTCCGTCAAGCCGAACGGCGCCTGCTCCGCCACGAGCGGGAGCCTTCCGCCGACGTCCCGCGGCGAAGCCGCCGCATGCGGCTGCTGCTTCGGCGGCCGGCAGGCAAAGGAGACGTTAGCCTATGAAACTCGATTTGGCCTTTATCGGAACGGCGTTCATCGAGCTGCTGACCGCCGTTCCGACTACGCTGCTCGTCACGTTCGTAGCGGTTGTATGCGGCTTCCTTATCGGAGTTGCGGTCGCTGTCGTCCGGATGTATCGGGTTCCCGTGCTCTACCCGGCCGCCGCCGCTTACGTGACGTTTATCCGCGGCACGCCGATGCTGACGCACCTGTTACTTGTCTATTTCGGACTTCCGGCGCTGATCGACGGCTTGGCCGGGATATGCGGCTGGAAAGTGAATACCGCTTCCATTCCGATGATCGCCTTCGCCTTCCTGGCCTTCTCGCTCACGTCCGGCGCCTATATGTCGGAGGTGGTCCGGTCCGGCCTGCTTGCGGTCGGCCGGGGACAGACGGAGGCCGCGCTGTCGCTTGGCATGACGCCGTCCCAGACGCTGAGGCGCATCGTAATGCCGCAGGCGCTTGCCGCCGCCGTCCCCAGCTTGTCTAACGCGGTTATCGGCATGCTGCACGCGTCCACGCTCGTTTTTGCCGTATCGGTCGTGGACATTAACGCCAAAGCGCAGATCGTTGCCTCGAACAACTGGAAATATTTTGAATCTTACTTGGCCGCAGCGGCTCTCTTCTGGGCGCTGACAGCGGCCGTCGAGGGCGCGGCGGCGCTTATCGAGAGACGCCTGCGGGCTTACGGAGAAGGAGGCGCGGCATGATCGGACTGAACGGCCTTGTCAAAACGTTTGGCCACCATCGCGTGCTGAAGGGTATCGACCTGACGGTCGCGGACGGCGAGGTCGTCGTCATTGTAGGCCCGAGCGGCTCGGGCAAGACGACGCTGCTGCGCTGCGTAAACTGCCTGGAGAAGCCGGACGAAGGCTCTATAGCCATCGGCGGCTTTACGGTCGACTGTCGGTACGCAAGGAAGCGGGACATACACGAGCTGCGCCGCAAAACGGCAATGGTGTTCCAGCAGTACAACCTGTTCAAGCACAAGACTGCGCTGGAAAATGTGATGGAAGGGCTGCTGATCGTCAAAAAAATGCCCAAGGTGGAAGCGCGGGCCCGAAGCGCGGCCCTTCTGGAAAAGGTGGGGCTCGCGGATAAGCTGGACGCTTACCCGAGCCGCTTGTCCGGCGGACAGCAGCAGCGCGTCGGCATCGCCCGCGCGCTGGCGATGGAGCCGGAGGTCATCTTGTTCGACGAACCGACCTCCGCGCTGGACCCCGAGCTGGTGGGCGAGGTGCTGGCCGTTATCCGCAGCCTGGCCCGCGAAGGCATTACGATGATGATCGTCACCCACGAGATGGGCTTCGCCCGCGAGGTGGCGAGCCGCGTCGTGTTTATGGACGATGGCGCCATTGTGGAGGAGGGGGCTCCTGCCGCGCTGTTCGCGAGGCCGCAGCAGGAGCGCACGCGGCAGTTTTTGCGGCGCTTGCACCCGGCTCCGCTCGATGCGCGCTGACCGCCGCAACCAACAAAGAGAAGAGGGACGAACGATGGCCGAACGCAGACAGCTGAAGCTTGGCGCCATGCTGCTTGGCGTCGGAAGAGGGACGTCGACATGGAGACATCCCGATGCGATTGCCGACGCAAGCGTGAATGTGGACGTGTATCGGAAGTGGGTGGAGAAGGCGGAGGAGGGTAAGCTGGATTTTGTGTTTATCGCAGACGGTCTGTATATCGAAGAGAAGTCGATTCCCCATACGTTGAACCGCTTCGAGCCGCTGACGCTGCTCAGTGCCATGGCCTCCGTAAGCAAGCGGATCGGGCTGGTCGGCACGCTGTCCACCACGTACAGCGACCCGTTCACGGCCGCGCGGCAGCTTGCGTCGCTGGATATGCTCAGCGGCGGGCGCGCCGGCTGGAACGTGGTGACGTCCGCCATCGACGGCGCGGCGCTCAACTTCGGCAAGGGCGGGCAGCCGCAGGCGCATCCCGATCACGGCTTGCGCTACCGCATCGCCGAGGAATTTCTGCGCGTCGCGCGCGGGCTGTGGGACTCGTGGGAGGACGACGCGTTCTTGCGGGACAAAGCGTCCGGGGTGTTTTTCGATCCGGCCAAACTGCATGCGCTGCACCATCGCGGCGATTTTTTCTCGGTGAAGGGTCCGCTTAATATCGCGCGTTCTCCGCAGGGCCATCCGGTCGTATTCCAAGCAGGCTCGTCGGACGCAGGGAGGGCGTATGCGGCCCGCGAGGCCGACGCCGTGTTCACGGGCATCGAGCACGAGACGCTGGACGAGGCGGTCGCCTTCTATGCCGATGTGAAGGGGCGGGCCGCCGCGCTGGGCCGCAACCCCGACGATCTGCTCGTCTTCCCGGCGATCGCTCCGATCATCGGCAGCACGACGGAGGAAGCGGAGCGCCGGTACGCCGAAGTGGCCGGGCTGGTGTCGGTCGAGGAAGCGCTGGACAATCTGAGCCGGTATTACGGGCATCATGACTTTACGCAATATCCGCTCGACGAGCCGTTTCCCGAGCTCGGCGACGTAGGCCGCAACGGCTACCGCAGTATGATTGAGCGCTTCAAACGCAACGCCAGGGAGCGGGGGCTGACACTGCGCCAGACGGCGCTTCAGGTGGCGACGCCGCGGGACGCGTTCGCGATCGGCACGCCGGAGCAAGTGGCCGACCGCATTCAGGAGCGGTTCGAAGCGCGGGGAGCGGACGGTTTCGTCGCCGGGCCGGTGTTGCCGGACGGCCTGGAGCGATTCGTCGATGAGGTGGTGCCGATCTTGCAGCAGCGTGGGCTGTTCCGCCAAGAGTACGAAAGCGATACGCTGCGGGGCAACCTGGGGCTGCCTGTACCGCTAAACCGCTATGCGAAAGCGGGCGCTCAAGCCGGTAAATAGTGCTGCCTGTCGATCAGAAAATCCCGGAACCGGACGGTGGCGGGAGAGAGATGCCGCTTCTCCTTCCAGCCCATCTCCACGGGAAGCTCGGCTGCCCTGATATCGAGGGGCACCCAGGCGATGCCGTTCAATTCGACGCTGTACGACCGGGGCAGGACGGATATGCCCAGACCGGCGGACACGAAGCCGGATACGGTCGGCAAGTCCTCCGCCTCGTAGAGAACGTTCGGCTTGACTCCGGCCGCTGCGAACAGCCTGTCGAGGACGCTTTTCAAGCCGCATTGGTTTTTCAGCCCGATGTACGGCTCACTGGCCAGCTCGGCGAGCCCGATGCTGCCGCGGTCTTGCCAGCGGTGGCCGCTTGGCACGGCCATATCGAGCCGGTACGAGCAGACGGGATGCCAAGCGAAGCCTGGCTCGTCCCAGCGCGGCAGCGAGATGCACAAATCGCTCGCTCCCGTCTCCAGCCGGCTGCGGACGAAGCTGTCCGTCCCTTGCTGCAGCTCGAAGCGGACGTCGGGATAGCGTTCCCGGAACTTGCTGATAAACCACGGAACGAGCCGCGTGCCGAAAATGTTCAGAAACGCGATGGACACGACCCCGGTGTCCGGATTCGCAAACGCCTCCAGCTCCTGCTTGCCCTTCTTGATCTCCTGCAGCACCCGCTCGACCCGCGCGGCGAACAGCTCGCCGCAGGCGTTAAGCCGGACGTTGCGCCCGCTGCGCTCGAACAGCGGCATCCCCAGCTCCTCCTCCAGTTTGGCGATCGAATGACTGAGCGCCGGCTGTGTAATCGATAGCGACTCCGCAGCGCGGGTCACATGCTGCAGCTTCGCTACCGTCAAAAAATATTCCATCTGGTTCAATTCCATCCGGCTTGCACCTCTTCCCTCATGGGTTAATCATGAATCGGGTTTATCATAATAAGCAAAATAATAGATTGGACGATATGAATTGTCAATTTTTATAATAAGGGGAAAATCGTGTTTGGAAAAGAGGCTGCTCGATATGAATTCAAATTCCTACGTAAAGCTGACGAAGGAGAAACCTTTGCTTCTTGCGCTGGCCTTCGCCCTCACCATCTCCGTCATGAACGCGACGATGTTCAACGTGGCGCTCCCGCAGATCAGCGCCGAATTCGGGTTATCGCCCTCGCAAGCCAGCTGGATGCAAACGCCGTACATGATCGTGTTTGCCATCGGCTCCGTGACGTACGGCAAGCTGGCCGACAAGTTCAAATTGAAGGACCTGCTGACATTCGGCCTCATCGGGTTCGCGCTCGGTTCGCTTGCGGGCATGGCGGCCAACGAGTTTTGGATCGTCGTGCTGGGGCGCGTCCTTCAGGCGACGGGCGCTTCGGCGATAACAGCCGCGTCGGTGATCATACCGGTGCGTTATTTTCCACGAGAGACGCGAGGCCGGGCGCTTGGGGTAACCGCCACGGGCATCGCGCTCGGCACGGCGATCGGTCCGTCCGTTGCTGGATTCATTACGAGCGCGGCCAGCTGGCGTTTGTTGTTCCTGCTGTCTCTGCTCGCCCTGATCGCGCTTCCTTTGTTTCGCTCCTGTCTGGACGATGCCAAAGGAACGGCGAAGCCGACCGATCTGTGGGGCGGCCTCCTGCTTGGCGGCACGTTGGCGGCATGGCTTGGCGCGCTGACGGGCGGCGGACCGCTGCTTGCGGTTGCGGGGTGTGTGCTGTTCGGCTTGTTCGGGATCCGTATTCGCTGTACGCGGGAGCCGTTCATTCGGCCTTCGCTGTTGTTCGGCAACAAACGGTTTGCGTTCAGTCTGCTCGTAGCGTTTGCCTCCTCATGCGCCTTTTTCAGCACGCCGTTTCTCGTTCCACTGCTGCTTGGGAACGTGAATGGGTTGGCTCCGCGTCATATCGGGCTGACGATGCTGCCGGCCGCAGCCATGGCCGCGTTTCTGGGGCGATTAGGCGGGAAAATTGCCGATCGGCGGGGGAGTGCGGCGCTGTATGGCGGAGCGGCTGCGCTGCTGGCTTCGGGGTTTGTGCTGCTTTCATGGGCGGCCGGCTCGTCGCCGGCGCTGATCGCCGGGGTTCTCGTGCTGGCCAACGTCGGGCAGACATTTATGCAGATCGCTTTGTCGAATACGGTTTCGGGAACGCTGCCTGGGGATCAGACCGGTGTAGGCATGGGGCTGTTCAGCATGGTCGGATTTATCTCCGGCGCGGTGTCGACTGCGGCGCTCGGGCGGGCGCTCGATGTCGGGGCGCATGGGGTCAAGCTCAACCCGCTGCATGGCGGCGGTCCGGGGCTCGTTTACAGCGACCTGTTCCTCGCGCTTGCCGTGCTGGTTGCGCTGGCAGCTATCTTGTACGCACTGCTGGCCGCATCGGGCCGGAAGCAAACGATTTCCAAAAATCGACAACATTCACCATCATACGACAAAAACACACTTGACTGATCGGAATAATTATAATAGTATAAACGGACAAACTCGATGAGTTACCGACTAGACAGCTAGAGGGACCTATCATCTTGGCGCTCGTTTTGCGTGCGCCGATGTAGGCCTCTTTTTTGTTATGGAGGCTTATGGGGGCGGGTCACGATTGAGGTGATTTTTTTGCAAAAGTATATGTTTCGGCAGCTGCTGCTGATGATTCCTACGCTGTTCATCATCGCGACGATCGTCTTTTTTCTGGTGCAGGTGACGGGCGATCCGGTGGCGCTGCTGCTGCCGGAAACGGCGACGGACGAGGACAAGCTGGTTTTGACCCAGGCGCTAGGCCTGGACCGTCCTATATTCGTGCAATATTTGATTTTTTTGAACCATTTGCTTCACGGCAATTTCGGACAATCGTACCATTTCAGCGAACCGGCCTTGAGCGTCGTGCTGGAGCGCATGCCCGCCAGCTTCGAGCTCGCTGTCGTTTCCATGCTCGTCGCGCTCGTCATCTCGGTGCCGCTGGGTACCTTTGCCGCGATCAAAAAATCGACCTTCTGGGACTTCGGCATTTCCGGCGTTTCGGTGCTGGGAAAAGCGATGCCCAACTTCTGGATCGGCATTATGCTCATTTTATTATTCTCGGTAAATCTGCAATTATTCCCTGTTTCCGGAAGAGGCACGCTGAACCATCTGGTGCTTCCCGCGATTACGCTCGGCGCGGCGATGGCGGCGGAGATGACCCGGCTCATTCGGGCCAGCCTGCTGGATATTATGCAGGAGGACTATATTTTGACGGCCCGAAGCAAAGGGCTGCGCGAATGGACCGTAATCTTCAAGCACGTGTTCCGCAACGGTCTGATTCCGGTCGTGACGGTTATGGGGCTGCAATTGCCGCAACTGATCGGCGGGGCGTTGATCGTCGAGACGGTTTTTGCCTGGCCCGGTCTCGGTCAGCTGATGCTCTCCGCGATGAATTCCCGCGATATGGCGATCGTACAAGCGGCTACGTTCGTCGTGGCCGTACTGGTCATTGTCGTCAATTTTATCGTCGATTTGACTTACCGGCTGCTGGATCCGCGCATTAAATACCATTAGAAGGAAGGGGGAGCGACCCTTGCAGTCATCGGACATAGAGGCGAAAGGAGCAGCCATCCCTTCCCTGGCGCCCGCAGCCAAGCGGACCCGACGGCGCAGGCTGCGGGTAGGGACAGGCGCCATCGGCGCAGTTCTGTTCCTGATCGTCGCCGCAGCCGCCCTGTTCGCTCCGCTTCTGGCACCGCACAATCCCATTACCATTCAATCGTCGCTGAGACTGCTGCCGCCGATGTGGATGGAGGGCGGGACGGCCGATCATTTCCTCGGCACCGACCATCTGGGGCGGGACATCTGGAGCCGCTTGCTGTATGGCTCGCGCATGTCGCTGCTGGTCGGCATCAGCGCGGTTGCGGTGTCGGGGTCGATCGGCGCGGTGCTCGGCATTGCGGCCGGCTTCTTCGGCGGATGGATCGACCATATCGTCATGAGGGTGATCGACGCTTTGCTGGCGATCCCGACGCTGCTGCTCATCTTGTTCGTCATGGCCGTACTCGGACCGGGCCTGCTGACGCTTATCGTGGTGATCGGCGTTACGAGCTGGGTGTCCTACGCCCGGGTCATGCGCGCGGAGGTGCTGAGCGCCAAGGAGCGCGACTACGTGCGTGCGGCTCGTTCCGTCGGGGCGGGCAGCGCGCGGCTCATTTTCAAACATATTTTGCCGAACGTGCTGTCCTCCTTTGTCGTTATCGCCACCATGAACGTAGCCTCGACGATTATGACGGAAGCGTCGCTGAGCTTTCTAGGCTTAGGCATCAAGCCTCCGACGGTCACTTGGGGCGGCATGCTCAGCGACGGCAGACAGTATTTGGCTTCAAGCTGGTGGGTATCCACCTTTCCGGGCTTGGCGATTACGATTACCGTGCTGTCGATTACGTTTCTGGGGGATTGGTTAAGGGACAAGCTCGACCCCCGCATGGGGAAAGGGGGAGGCCGATGACGACGGAACCGGCGAAGACCGAAGGGGACGAGTCCCGTCTGCTGGAGGTAAGCGGGTTGACCACCGTCTTCCCGACGCGGAGCGGAACAGTGACCTCGGTGGACGGAGTCGGGTTTGCGGTGGACCGAGGCGAGGTGCTGGCGATCGTCGGCGAGTCGGGCTCGGGCAAAAGCGTGACGTCCCTGTCGATCATGCGGCTCATCCGTTCTCCCGGAACGATCGCGGGCGGCAGCGTCAAGCTGCAGGGCGCCGATCTGCTGCGGCTTAGCCCGAAGCAGATGCGCGACGTTCGCAGCCGCCGCATCTCGATGATTTTTCAGGACCCGTTAAGCGCCTTGAACCCGGTGTTTACGATCGGCAACCAGCTCGGCGAGAAAATCCGCACCGCCGGAAAGATCGGCAAGCGCGAGCTGCGCGAGCAAAGTCTGGACCTGCTCCGCCAGGTGGGCATCCGCGATCCGGAGCTGACGCTCCGCCGCTTTCCCCACCAGCTGTCCGGCGGCATGCGCCAGCGGGTGATGATCGCCATGGCGCTGTCCAACAAGCCGCAGCTGCTTATCGCCGACGAGCCGACCACGGCGCTGGACGTGACGATTCAAGCGCAGATTCTCCAGCTGATTCGCAAGCTGTGCCGGGAAACCGGAACCGGCGTTATCTTTATTACGCACGATCTGGGCGTTGTCGCCGAAATGGCCGACCGGGTGGCGGTCATGTATGCCGGGAGGATCGTTGAGCAGGCGACCGCAACCGAGCTGTTCGACAATGCGAAGCATCCTTACACCCGCGGGCTGCTCGGCTCGATGCCGACGATCGATCAGCAGCGGGAGGAGCTGTATTCGATTCCGGGTACCGTGCCCCCGCTGACCGATCTGCCAACAGGCTGCGCCTTCCAGCCGAGATGCCCTTATGCGACGGAGCTCTGCTCCCGCCAGCGTCCGATTCTGGAGACGGTCGGCAGCGATGGGCACGAAGTCAGCTGCTTTCACCCAAGGGAGGCGGGAACATGAACGAAGCGCCAGTTGCGCCGCCCCTGCTGCAAGCGAGAGGGCTGAGCAAATTTTACGAAACGAAACGCGGGCTGTTCGGCAAGGCCGACTATATTCGCGCCGTGGACGGCGTCGACCTCGACGTGTACGAAGGGGAGACGCTCGGTATCGTCGGCGAATCGGGTTGCGGCAAGTCGACGGTCGGCCAGATGCTTCTGCAATTGTTGCCGCCGACCGCAGGGGAAATCCGCTTCGGGGGGCAATTGTTGACCGGGCTGCCGCCGGATAAGCTCCATGCGGTCCGCCGCGATATGCAGATCGTGTTCCAGGACCCGTATTCGTCCTTGAACCCGCGCATGAAAATCGGCGATACGATTGCCGAGCCGCTGCGCATACACCGAACCGTCCCGCGAGCTGATATCCGCCGCGAGGTCGCCGGGCTGCTGGAAGCCGTCGGCTTGGGCGAGCATCATATGTCGCGCTACCCGCACGAATTCAGCGGCGGCCAGCGTCAGCGCATCGGCATCGCCCGCGCTTTGGCGCTGAAGCCCAAGCTGATCGTATGCGACGAAGCCGTATCGGCTCTGGACGTGTCGATTCAGGCGCAAATTCTCAATTTGCTCAAGAAGCTGCAGCGAGAGTACCGGCTGACATATGTGTTCATTTCGCATGGAATGCCGGCGGTGAAGCATATCAGTGACCGGGTCGCCGTGATGTATTTGGGCAAGATCGTGGAAATCGCCGAGCGGGACAAGCTGTTCGCGCACCCACGGCATCCGTACACCGAAGCGCTGCTGGCTTCGCTTCCGGCCTCCCATCCGGGAGAGCGGAAGGAGCGCGTCATCGTGCAGGGGGAGGTCGGGGACTCCGTCGCGGCGGTGCCCGGGTGCCCGTTCCAGGCCCGCTGCCCGTACGCCCGGGACTTGTGCCGGCAGACCGCCCCCGTATTGACGGAGGAAGCCGGCCATGCGGTCGCGTGCCATTTTCCTTTATAACGTATCTTTTTAGGCCAATTCACAAAGGGGTTCACCACAACAAGGAGGTTTATACACAAGATGAAACGAATGTATTCCAAAGCTCTTATTTTTCTGTTGCTGACCGCGCTGGCGTTGACCGCATGCTCGGGCAAGCCCGGCTCTGACGCTAGCGGCGGAACGCCTGCTGCCGAGAAGGTGCTTACGATTGCTCACGCTTCCGATATTAAAGGGTTCGATTTTCAGAACAACAACATTACACTGACGTCCGCCGTTCTCGTCAACGTCTTCGATTCCCTGGTGAAGAAGGACGCGAACGCGAATTACCAGATCGCTCCGCTGCTCGCCGCCTCCTGGGAGCAGAAAGACCCGCTCACCTGGCGCTTCGTTCTGCGCAAGGACGTGAAGTTCCATAACGGCGACCCGTTCACCTCGGCGGACGTCAAATATTCGCTCGAACGCGTGATGGGAGATACGAAGCTGATCGCGAACTCTACCTTCAAAAACCTGAACGCGATCCAGATCGTCGACGATTACACGGTAGACATTACGACGAAGGAGCCGGACCCGATTTTGCTCAACCGTTTGTCGGGCAACACGGCCAGCATTTTCCCGTCCAAGTACATCAAGGATCAAGGCTTCGACGCTTTCCTGAAAAATCCGGTCGGCACCGGTCCGTATCAATACAGTAAATGGCTGAAGGACGATCGCGTGGAGCTGGTGAAGAACAAGTCGTATTACGGCGGAGAGCCGAAATGGGATAAAGTCGTATTCCGCACCATTCCGGAAGATTCGACGCGCGCGGCTGAATTGCTGACCGGCGGGGTCGATATTGCCGTCAACATCGCGCCGGGCGACGTCGACCGGGTAGAGAAGAACGATAAGACGCACGCCGTGCTCGCGCCGATCCAACGCGTCATTCAGATGTGGTTCAAGACGCAAGGCGACGGACCGACCGCCAATCCGAAAGTACGGGAAGCGATCGAGCTCGCCGTCAACAACAAGGAGATCGCCGACAAAATCATGGGCGGCTCGGCCATTCCGACGAAAACCCAAGTAACGCCGGGCAATTTCGGCGCCGACAACAGCCTGTTCGACAAATTTGCGTACGATCCTCAGAAAGCGAAGGCGCTGCTCCAGGAAGCGGGCTACGGGGATGGGCTGAAGATCAACATTTCCGCGAACAACATGTTCAAGGAAGTGGCCGAAGCGGTCGCCGGCATGCTGGACGCCGTAGGCATCAAAGCGAACGTCGATCTGCTGGAGCAGAACAAGTTCGCCGAAAAGCTCAACTCCAAAACGCTGAACGAAGTGAGCCTGCTCGGCTGGGGCAACTCCGACTTCGACGGCAGTGTGCTCGACCAATACCAGATCGAACGGGCAAAAGGCATCACCGATTACAACAATGCAGAAGTCGACAAGCTGCTGAAAAACGCGGCCAAAAACATGAATGCCAAGGAAAGAGAACAGCAATATCAGGCGGTACAGCAGCAGATCGTCAAGGATCGTCCGGCTGTTTATTTGTTCCAGCTGAAGGGCCGCTACGGCGTCAGCGACAAGATCGATTACAAGCCTAGACTCGACGAGCTGTACGTCGCCGACGAAATTTCGCTGAAAGCCGGCAAATAAGACCAAGATCGGATTCAACGCCAATCCGAACAGGAGGAGTACGGGATGAAAAGACCGATAACCGCCGAAGATTTATACCGGCTCGCATGGGTCGGCGACGCCGCGCCGAGTCCGGACGCCGCCAGCATAGCCTACGTTTCCCGAACCGTCAATGAGGACCGGAGCGGATACCGTTCCCAAATTCATGTGGTCAGGGCGGACGGTTCCGCAGACCGGACGTTCACGGCGGGCGAGCAGGACAGCTCGCCGTCGTGGTCGCCGGACGGGAAGCGAATCGCTTTTATCCGCAAGCGGGGAGACCGTCAGCAGGTGTGGGCGGTTCCCGCGGACGGAGGCGAAGCGTTCGCCCTAACGCCGGACGATATCGAGGTCGGCTCGTTCGCCTGGTCGCCGGACGGTGAACGGCTGCTGCTGAACGGCAAGCCGGCCGGTCAGTCGTCAAAAGGGACCGCCGCGCCCGCGGTTCGGGTGGTCGAGCGGCTCAAATGGCGAGCCGACGGAGAAGGCATCTGGACCGGCTCGGTTACCCGGCTATACGTCTATGCGGTTGACGGCCGGGAGCCGGTGCGGGCCGTGACGGACCCGAGCTTCGACGTACTCACTTCCGTCTGGTCGCCGGACGGAAAGCGGATCGCCTTCGCAGCCAGAAGGCTGGACGGAGAGACGGACCCGGATCGGACTTTGACGCAGGAATTGTTCGCGGTCGATCTGGAAGAGGGATCGCTGCGCAAGCTGACGGAAGCCAGTTACGCGATTCACCGGCTGGCTTTCGTGCCGGACGGCACCCGATTGGCTTTTATAGGCCACGACAGACGGTTTGCCGGCGCCACGCACAACGCTTTGTACGTGATACCGGCAGACGGGGGCGAGGCTTCTCTGCTGAGTGAAGGGCTGGACGTGCACATCGGCAACGCCGTCGTGAACGATATGCGCTCCGCACTGCCGACGCCGCTGCTCGTTAGCCGGGACGGCCAATCGTTCTATGCGCTCGCTTCCGTGCAGGGCGATGTGCAGGTGTACCGTTTCGGCGCGGGCGGCGCGTATGTGCCGATCACGCAAGGAGAACGCGAAGTGTACCATTTCGCCGGACAGCCGGACGACGGAACGCTATGGATCGCCTCCGCCGACGCGCTGTCGCCCGGCGACTTGTACCGCCTGGACCTGCAGACGCGCCATGAAACGCGGCTGACCCGCAGCAACGACGCTTTGTTGGACGATGTCCGGCTGAGCGCTCCCGAACCGTTCCGGACGACGGCGCCTGATGGCGGTGCGCTGCACGGCTGGTATATGAAGCCTGCGGGGGCGGAGGAGGACAGGGGCGGGAAGCCGTATCCGGTCGTCCTTGAAATTCACGGCGGACCGCATGCGATGTACGGCAGCACGTTTATGCTGGAATTTCAGCTGTTGGCCGCGCAAGGGTTCGGCGTCGTCTATGCCAATCCGCGCGGCAGCCACGGCTATGGCCAACGCTTCGCGGACGCCTGCCGCCGCGACTACGGCGGCGGGGACTATATGGACGTGCTGGCGGGCGTCGATTACGTAATCAAGCACGACCCGAACGCGGATGAAACCCGGCTCGGCGTAACCGGGGGCAGCTACGGCGGATTTTTGACGAACTGGATTGTCGGCCATACGAACCGGTTCCGGGCTGCCGTGACGCAGCGCTCGATCTCCAACTGGCTGTCCTTTTACGGCACAAGCGACATCGGTTATTTTTTTGCCGAGGAGGAGATCGGCGGGAGTCCCTGGCGCGATACGGAAGCGTTCTGGAGGCAGTCGCCAATTGCCTATGCGGAAGCCGTGAAAACGCCGCTGCTCATTTTGCACGGGGAGAACGATTTACGCTGCCCGATCGAGCAGGCGGAACAGTTGTACGCCGCGTTGAAGAAGCTCGGCAAGACGACGCAGTTCGTCCGGTTCCCCGAGTCCAGCCACGAATTGTCGCGCAAAGGACATCCGCAGCTGCGAATCGAGCGGCTCAACCGGATCGCGGGCTGGTTTAAGAGCTATTTAAGTTGAACGAAAGCTTGGGAAGCCCGTTTCAATCCGAAAACGACTGCCTTGCCGCTCAGACATCTTGTTCTCAACTCCAAAACTCGCTGCAAGGCAGATCCCTTTCTCCATCTCACTTGGCCATTTTCAGGAAGTGATTTCGTTCAACTTATATTTGGAAAGGAGAGAAGACGTAATCAAACCACAACAAACAAGCGGGGAAAAAGTCGGCATTTCGCAATGGTCGGCCATCGTGCTGGAGACGCTGCGTGCCGGATCGCTGAGCGACGAGCGCATTTTGGCGCTGCTTCGGGAAGGGGACGTCGATTCGCTGCCGTCCTTGCCCGATAAGCTGAACTACGACGAGCTGCTGGAGCTGGCCCGTACCGACTGGGAGACCGTCCGGTCGGCGGTTTCCGAAGGCTACCGCATCAAATACAACACCATTTACGGAATCCGGACGCTCTTGAAGCTCAAATATGAAGCGGAAGCCAATCTGGTCTACGAGCAGGGAGAAGGCTACCTGGATCAAATCCGCCTGACGGATGCGCAGCTGGAGGAGTTCCGGTCGAGTCTTTCCGCGTACTGGTCCATTACGGATCAGGAGCCGCCCGCTGACGGCCGCCGTCTCGTACGTATCGAACTTGGCAAAATCAATGGAAATCCGGAATAGGAGAAGTGGACGCATGTCGAAATTAAACGAATATTTGACCCATAAGCGCAATGCTCTGTTGGAGCGGAGAGAACGGTTCGAGAACGATCCGAACCTGCAGTCCAATACGCTCAAGGCGACCGTTCGGGCGGCAGGGCGCAGCGGGGTGCGCGAGATTCGCATCCGCGATTTTCAGATCATCTCGGACAGCCCCGACGATTTCGCCGGCCACGAGCTCGGCCCGAGCTCGCCGGAATCGCAGCTTGGCGTGCTGGGCAGCTGCATTACGCATATTACGCTGATCCAGGCGGCGGACCGTCAAGTCAAGCTCGATTCGCTGGAGGTGAAGGTGACGGGGGAGATGCATCCTCTGGCCGGACGGCCGGGCTATGAGCATATTCCGATTTGCCCGCACAACATCGAATACACGATCCACATCACTTCCCCTGAATCGGAGGAGACGATCGCCGCGCTGCACGAAGCGGTGGAGAAGGCATGCCCGATTCTCAACCTGCTGAGCAATCCGCAGACGATCCGCAGCCAAGTTCAATTAACGAAAAGCGAGCCGGAATAACCGTCCGCGCAGCCAATAAGCCGGCTTCCCTTCACAGGGGCCGGTTTTTCGTTTGCCGGTGCAGACCCGAAACCGGGCGAACTTTCCTGTTTTGGCCGGTCGGCCGATTGAACAGGGCAAAATATGCTGGACAGCCTCCCCAGTCGGTGTATAATAATGAAATTACGTGTAGCGGAGGCAGACATGGATAGTCCAACAATCAGGCTGGAAGACATCGTTATGGCAAGTCATGTGTTGAAAGACGTTATTACGCATACCCCTTTGCAGCATAACTATATATTGTCGGACAAGTACGGCTGCAACGTCTATCTGAAGCGCGAAGACCTGCAGGTCGTCCGTTCCTTTAAAATCCGCGGAGCCTACAACTTGATGAGCAGTCTGCCGGCGGATAAGCTGGAGAAGGGCGTGGTGTGCGCCAGCGCGGGCAACCATGCGCAAGGCGTCGCTTATTCGTGCCGGACGCTCAAGGTGCGCGGGAATATATTCATGCCGACGACGACGCCGAGGCAAAAGATTTCCCAGGTCAAGCTGTTCGGCGGTCCTTATATCGAAGTCATATTGCGCGGAGATACGTTCGACGACTCGCTTCGCGAAGCGGTGGCGTTCAGCGAACGCGAGGGAATGCAGTTCGTTCATCCTTTCGATCACCGGAAAATTATTGCGGGACAAGGAACGGTCGGTCTGGAGCTGATGACCGATATGCGCGAAACCGTCGATTTCGTCTTCGCGGGAGTCGGCGGAGGCGGTCTTGCGGCCGGAGTCGGAGCGTATATCAAGAGCATCAGCGCCCATACGAAGCTGATCGGCGTCGAGGCCGCGGGGGCTCCTTCGATGCAGCAATCGTTCGAGCAGGGCGAGATCGTTACGCTTGGCGAGATCGACAAGTTCGTCGACGGCACCGCCGTCAAGCGCGTCGGGGAGCTTACTTATGACATTTGCCGCCAGGTGATCGACGATCTCGTCGTCGTCCCCGAAGGCAAGGTGTGCACGACCATTCTGGAGCTGTACAACGAAAATGCGATCGTTGCCGAGCCGGCCGGCGCTTTGTCGATTACGGCTCTGGATCAATACCGCGAACAGATCGCCGGGAAGAACGTCGTCTGCATTATAAGCGGCGGCAACAACGATATCGAAAGAATGCAGGAAATCAAGGAGCGTTCGCTCATCTACGAAGGGCTGAAGCATTATTTTACCGTCCAGTTTCCGCAGCGGGCCGGAGCGCTCCGGGAGTTTCTCGACGAGGTGCTCGGACCGAACGACGACATCACCCGATTCGAATATACGAAGAAAACGAGCAAGGAGAACGGGCCGGCGCTCGTAGGCATCGAGCTGAAACATAAGGACGACTACGGTCCGCTGATCGAACGGATGGCGGCGAAAGGAATCCAGTATGTCGAAATCAATAAAAACCCGACCTTATTCAATCTGCTGATCTGATCGGAACAGTCCGGTCGTTCGCTCTCCGGTTCGCCGGCTTCGCGCGGGATGCGGTTGGACTGCCTATTTTCTTCGCGCGTGGACCTGTCCGATCGGACAGGTCTTTTTTCTTACCGAAACGTTTGCGCAAGATATGCGAAGAAATGTCCGAATCCCGCAATAAATCGGCAGAAACATTCGATAAGTTGCGTTAGAATGATAACGTATTTATTATGCAACGAGGGAGGTATTGGCGTTCCGGCCCGGTTTCATTCGACGAGCTGCTTGCCCGCAGTCCGGTTTTTCAATTTCGCTCTTAACATTTGCGAACACGTGTAATATAATAAACAAGAGTAGAGAGCAAAAGCGAAAAGTCCGGAAAGGAAGAGCACCATATCGATGAAAGTTACGATTAAAGATATTGCCAGAGAGGCCGGAGTCAGCCATCCGACCGTTTCGAAAGCGTTGAACGGCGCGCCGGGCGTCAGCGAAGACATCCGCAAAAAAATCGTCGCCATCGCCAGCCGGATGAATTACGTACCTAACCTGGCCGCCAAAAGGCTTGTCGACCGCAAGACGAATTCGATCGGGCTCATCTGGCCGAAAATCGAAGGACTGTTTTTTTATCATCTGGGCTTGCAAATCCAGAAGGAAGCGGCAAACCGGGGTCTTGACGTAATTATGTCGCTGGCCGAACCGCCGGAAGCGCTGCGCATATTCAACGAGCATTTCGTCGACCAGATCGTGTTCTGGTGCGCTCCCGGATGGCAGCCGTCCGTCGACTTCATCAAGCAGCGGGAACTGTTTCACGGCAATATGCTGCTCATGGGCGGCGGGAGAATGGAACAGACCCATTATATCGGAGTCGACCGCAAATCGGCCGTGTACGAGGCCGTCCGTTATTTGGCCGATCAAGGGCACCGCAAGCTTACGTTTATCGGCAACCGTTCCGACAAGCTGACAGGCTTCACGCAAGGGCTGCTGGAATTTAGACTGGATTACCACGAGCGTTACTTCGTGCCAATCGAGCCGGGAGAGGCCGTCACCGAGGACAGCATGAAGGAGCTGCTGGACGGGGACAACCGTCCTACGGCATTCATCGTGGACAGCCAGACGTATGCCTTCGAGCTGCTCAAGCTGTTTCGTAAACGCAAGATCCGAATCCCGCACGACTATTCGCTCGTCGTATACGACGACATTCCCGAGATGGAACGGATGGATGTGCCGCTTACGACCGTCGGGCCTTCGATCGACAGGCTGGCTTCGTCTGCCCTGGATATATTGACCGATCGCGATGGCAGAGGGGAAAAGAAATGGGCCGATATTGAGATCGGCTGTGAGCTGCATTTGCGCAAATCGGTGAAGACGTTGCGCGACGAACTCGGAGTCGAAAATGCTTGACTGCTAGAGAACACGTGTAATAGAATAAAGTTGCTTCGCTCGGCGAATTTGCTTGGGCAGAAACGACTTTTTGCCTCATCGGAAGGTTAATGTGCAGCAAAAAAGAACACGTGTAAGTGAAATATCTCTAAAAGCCTTTAATAGTAAAGGAAACCGTGTTTTATGTAAGTGCAAATAAAGTTTAACTTGTATCGTTCAAATAAGGGAGGTCTATCTATGAAAATGAAAAAAACGGCTTTAGTTACGGTTGCCACTGCGACTGCCCTCGCGCTGACCGCGTGCTCGTCGGGCGGGTCCGGCAAAACTGAGAACGCTTCCAATACCGGCGGCGGCTCGACGCCGCAAGCCCCGAAGGAAGTGACGCTTAAAATCGGCTTGCCCGGCGCTTATGACATTACGAACAAAAAAATTATCGAAGGCTTTCAGGCCAAATATCCGCACATTAAGCTGGACATCGACGAATCGCCATGGGCCGATTTTACGAAGAAAATCGTGACGAGCATCGCCGGCAACAACCCGCCGGATATTTGGTTCCAGGAAAACGCGGTCATAGTGGGCTACGGCAAACGCGGCGTGGCGGAGAACCTCGAGCCTTACATCAAGCGGGACCTGAAAACGGCCGATTACATCGAAGCGCTGACCGCCGCCAAATCGACGGACGGCAAAGTGTACGGCATACCGCACGGCATCAACTCGACGGCGCTCGCCTACAACAAGAAGCTGTTCCAGGATAACAACGTGCCGCTGCCGACGGACAACTGGACGTATCAGGACATGATCGATGCGGCGAAGAAGCTGACCAAGGATACGGACGGCGACGGCAAAAGCGATATTTTCGGCTTCAACACGGCCAACAGCATCGCGCTCGGCTGGATTCCGTGGATGAAGGCGACCGGCGGCTCCGCGCTCGATTCGTCCATGACGAAGGCGACGTTCACCGATCCGAAGTCGATTGAAGGGCTGACGAAGTGGGCGGATACGATCAACAAGGACAAAATTAGCCCGACGCGCCAGCAGCAAGGGACGATGAAATATTTCGAGGAAGGCAAGGTGGCGATGACCTTCCTTCAAACGTCGCAGCAGGTCAGCCTGAACAAAAACAAGCCCGACCTCGACTGGGATATCGCTAAAATGCCGCTTGGCTATACCGGCAAGCGCTTCGTGCCGATCGTCGTCAACCAATGGCTCATTTATTCGAAGGCCAAAGCGGAAGCGAAGGAAGCGGCGTGGACGTTCCTGCAATATTATTTGAGCGACGAGGCGCAAACCCTTCTGGCGGAAAGCGGCGCGAGCCTGCCGGTGAAGAAGTCGACCCTGGAAGCGTTGGAAAAGCAAACGACGAAACCGCTGAACAAAAAAGCGTTCACCAAAGGCACGGAGGAAGCAGGCGGCACGCTGGACGAAAACCCGACGTGGAACGAATGGCGCGCGGCGGCGACTCCGATCCTGAACGACATTCTGGATGGCAAAACGGCTCCGGAAGCGGGCGCCAAGGAAATCCAACAAAAGGTTCAAACGATTCTCGACGACGACAAATAAATGATTCGAGTGGACCGGGCATCAGCCCGAGGATGAGGTGTTACTATGCGTAAACAAGGTTGGTGGGGCTTCAGCTTCACCCTCCCCTTTCTTTTGCAGCTTGTTGTCTTTTTCATATTCCCGTTCATTTTTTCGCTCTATTTGACTTTTACGAAATGGGACTTGTTCAACCCGCCGACCTGGGTGGGCCTGCGGAACTGGACCCAAATGTTTTCCAACAACGTATTCTGGCTATCGCTGCGCAACATCTTTTATTTCGCGCTGTTGTTCGTGCCGATTCAGACATTCGTCGCCCTGATTCTCGCTTACTTGCTGAATCAGCAAATCCGCGGCAAGGCGCTGTTCCGGGTCGTCTACTTCCTTCCGGTCATCACGCCTTGGGTAGCGGGCGGACTGATCTGGCTCTGGATTTACAATAACGACTACGGCATTCTCAACTGGCTGCTGGAAAGTCTCGGCCTCGAACGGGTCGACTGGATCGGCAGCGACAAATGGTGGCTCGTCATCGGGGCGGTCGCGGTCGTGAACGTATGGAAAGGCGCCGGGTATTCGATGGTGCTGCTGCTTGCGGGCATGCAGAACATCTCGAAGGATATTATGGAAGCCGCCCGCATGGACGGGGCCGGAGGCTGGACGTATTTCACCAAAGTGACGATTCCGATCGTCTCCCCGATGGTGTATATGGTTATGATCCTGTCGACCATTTCTGCATTCCACGGGTTCGACGTCTTTCTCGTCATGCTCAGCGATAAGGGCGACATCAATGCGGTCCACGACCGGAACATGGTGCCGAACATTTTGATCTACCGCGATGCCTTTGTGAACGTGAAGATGGGGGCCGCATCGGCTTGGGCTTGGGCGCTGTTCCTGATTATTCTGCTCGTGACGATGGTCCAGAAGAAAATGGAGAAGAGGTGGGTCCACTATGAATAAACCGTCTCGCGGCTTGCAGTGGGCCGCTTACCTCATTCTGACCGCAGGCGCGTTGATTATGCTCGTGCCTTTCGCGCAGATGGTTTCGACGTCGCTCATGAAGCCTGGCTTCGAGCTGCTTCTGCCTCCGCGGTTCATTCCCGATCCGGTGGAATGGAGCAACTACAAGCGGGTATGGCTGGAGATCAATTTCTTGCGATATACGGCTAACAGCGTGTTCGTGACCGTGCTCGACCTTGTCGGCATGGTAGCCTCCTGCGCACTCGTCGCGTACGGGCTTGCTTTCTTCGAGTTTCGCGGGCGGGGACTTATTTTTCTGGCGATGCTCGGCACGATGATGCTCCCGTCGCAGGTGACGATGATTCCGACCTATTTCATCTGGAAGGAATTCAACCTGCTCAATTCGTACTACCCGCTTATTTTGCGCAGCTTTCTTGGAGGAGCGTTTGGCATCTTCCTGCTGCATCAGTTTTACAAGTCGCTGCCGAAGGAGTTGTACGACGCGGCCTGGGTGGACGGGGCGAATCCGTGGAAGATCTTCTACAAAATTTATTTGCCCTTGACGAAACCGGCGCTCGCCGCCTTGGCCGTCTTCACGTTTATCAGCGCTTGGAACAGCACGCTGGAGCCGCTGATCTACTTGAAGGACAAACATCTGTACACGCTGCAGCTCGGCTTGCTGTTTTTGCGCAACGAGGTGGAAAACAAGACGACGCTCATTATGGCCGGTTCGGTCATAACGCTGCTGCCGGTGCTGATCGTGTTCCTGTTCGCGCAGAAGCAGTTTGTGCAAGGCGTCGCTTCGACAGGACTGAAAGGGTAAGTCAAGGAAAAAGGTAAGCCAAGGAGCGGCGGCGCACCGACTGGCTGCTTGCGCCCGTAGTATGATGCCGGCAACACCGCGACGGACCCGGTATGCCATAGCGCAAGGAAGCGGACATTTCGATCAACGGTATCCACTGCAACGGCCGTTATCGGAATGAACGCGGAATTGCGCATGGCGTACAAGCGCAAAACCGGACTTCGGCTTTGCGCGAACCGCCTCGCGTTGCTCTATATAGCTTTTGGACGACCCGCAATTTTTCACGTATCCGGTACGCCGCGGCGTACCCATTCCAAAACGGAGGGATGAAAATGACGGATTCGCACAAGCTTGAAAACGGTATCAAGGGTATGGAAAGGGAGCAAATGGAACAGAAGGCGTTGCTTGAGGGAGAGGCTGGTGCGGGGTTGACGCGGCGCAAGCTGCTCGCAGCTATAGGCGCGACCGGATTATCCGTAGCAGCGGGGGGCGCTTTCATGCAGCTGCTGACTCCGGGCGCAGCCGCCGCAGCGGGCGTAACCTCCAGCGTGTACGGCATTAGTCCGTCGTTAGCTGGCACCGCCGATCCAGGTTGGGTGAACGTACTCGATTACGGAGCCGTCGGGGACGGCACGACCGACGATACGGCAGCTTTCCAGGCCGCCGCCGTTACCGGCAAGCCGGTGCTGGTACCTGCCGCAGCGTCGTACTACAAGCTGACCGCGTCCGTCTCGCTGACGAACTCGATCTTCGGTGTCGGCATGCCGGAAATCCGCATGGACGGGGCGAATGGCTCGCTCGCGAAGCGGATGTTTATGATCGTCGGCTACCAAGGAGGCGGTCTCACCGTATCCGGGTTGTACTTGAACGGCGGCTATTCTTCGGGCACGCTCGGCGAATGGTCCCACCATATTTACATATCGCACTCGCAGAACGTCTACGTCCATAACAACTGGCTGCACGCTCCGTATGGGGACTGCGTCTACATCGGCTCGGATTACGTCGCTCCAAGCGAGAACGTGCAGGTTCGCGAGAACGTGCTGAGCAACCCGCGCCGCTGTGCGGTAGCGGTCGTATCCGGGCGTAAGGTGTGGATTGAGCGCAACGTCGTCCGCGATCCGTACCCGTACGTATCTGCGATCGATCTGGAGCCGAATACGTCGACGACAGGCTCTGATATCGTCGAGGACGTTTGGATCGAGGACAACGAGTTTTACAGCGAAATTTATTTTGTAAACTCTTACAATCCGAATCCGGCTTATCCGAACAAGCGGATCACGATTGCCGGCAATAAAGGCAAAGCAAGCTACCTGTTCCGCTGCAGCACAACCGCCGGGACGGCTGAAAACGTTACCATCCGCGACAACGAGTTTTACGGCGCCGGGCGGATGATAACGAGCTCGAATGTATTGAAAGGGTTGGAGATATCCGGAAACCGGGACTATTCCACGGGTCCTTCCGGCTGGAATGTGGCCAATGCGACCACTCCGGTCATAGCGGGCAATTTGTTCGACGCGGCTCGCGCGGTCGCCGTCACGTTCCAAAACTGCCAATCGATCCGGTTTGCCGACAATCTCGTCAAAAATCCGGCTTCGTCCGATGGTGCGGTTCGTTTCGCGGGGACAACGGCAACGAGTCGTCACCAAATCGTCGATAACCAAATACTGGGAGGGACGAACGGAGGCTATTTCTTCGGTGCGGTCGTCACCGATTCGCTGTTTGACGGCAACGTCACCGAATGCGCCGTCAAATGCATTCTGGTGGATGCGGCTGCAAGCGGCTCGGATTTGCGGATTACGACTGACAATGTATTCACCGGGGCAGGGGTAGCGGTTTCCGGAGGCGCCAATCTGACCAGATGGACATCGCCGGACATCCAGGCGAAAGGGACGCTCACCGGATGGGCTGCGGCCGTTCCGACTGCCGGCGCATGGAAGAGGGGGAGTCTGCTGTGGAACGTGCAGCCGTCTTCGCTATCGCCGGTCGGCTGGGTATGCGTGACCGACGGGACGCCCGGGATGTGGCTGCCGCTCGGTTCCGCCGGAGGATTGACGAATCAGGCGTTGAAGCTGGCATCGCCGGGAGGAACCGTTTACATTGTAGGCGTAAGCGATTCCGGTGCACTTACCGTATCGCCGGCTTGAGTCGAACCGACAGAGAAAGAGGAGGAAAATAAGAATGGAAACGATTAGCAGAAGAAAGTTGCTCGCTTCGCTCGGGGTTGCGGGAGCGGCGTTGGCGACAGGCAATATCCTGGGTGCGGGAGGAAAGCTAGCGCATGGTCAAAGCGTCAATGAAAGCGTTTACGAAAGTTTGAGTCGCGGAGCGGGTAATTCCTTTCATTGGAAGGATTTGGAGAACATCGACTTCTGCGTAGCCGTGACGCTGGCGGAGCTGAGAAGCGGAGCGGATGCCCGTCCGGACGACGCCTATTACGTGACCGATCCGGGCAAGGAAGGACTGTTTCTACGCGATGCGGCCGATACGTCGAGCGCGGACAATACGGGTACGGTCGTGGTGACGTCCGGGGGCAAGCGGTTCAAGCGGGTAGTCGGCGACACGGTACGCGCCTCCTGGTTCGGGGCCAAAGGGGACGGCACGACCGTCGAAACGCAAGCGCTGCAGAACGCCTTGAACGCAGCCGCCGGCAAGAGGCTTTACATCCCGAAGCAGACCGGGGGCTTCTACTTGTCCGGACAGCTGATTGTACCCGGCGATATTGTCGTGGAGTTCGAGCCGGGCACGATCGTCCAGGCGATCGATACCTTAAACCGCAACGCTCCGTACGAGCGGCTTATTCGGATCAAAAACGTCAAAAATGTACGCATCGAAGGCAACGGCGCGACGTTGAGAATGAATAAGCCGGCTTACCCGTCCGGGGAGCAGGCGCATATTATCGATATCAGCGGGTGCGAGAACGTCACGATCGAGCGTCTCAATGCGAACGACAGCGGCGGCGACGGCTTCTACGTCGGCAACTACGAGTCGACGTTGCCCTACTGCAAAAATATCGTACTGCGCGACTGCACAGCGAGCAACAACCGCAGACAAGGCCTTTCGGTCATCTCCGTGGACGGGTTTCTGGCCGACGGCTGCCAGTTCGTCAAGACATCCGGAACGGCGCCCAAGAGCGGCGTCGACATCGAGCCGAACAACAATTCCGGCAAAGACGTGCTTAAAAACGTCCGGTTTGTCGGCTGCGTGGCGGAAGGCAACGACGGTCGCGGGTTTCTCGTCACTCTTCACCGGATGACGGCTGCCAACGAGCGCGTCGATATTACATTCGAGCAATGCCGCACGAAGGGCAACTCGTTCGGCTCGTCGGTCAACTACGGCGGAGACGGCGTGAAGGCGATCCAAGGCGAAGTGAAATTTATCGATTGCACCGCCGAGAACGAGCAGTACGCCGGTTATTCGGTCTTGTCCAACTCCGCGGAAAGCGTGAAAACGACCTTTGTCCGCTGCCGGGCAGTCGACTGCAACACGGTCAACGCGCCGGAGGACCCTTACGGCTACGGCTCCTCGTTCATCGTGGCGACCGTTCCGCAGCAGGTCCGGGCTTCCATCGGCAACGTATCGTTCAGCGGCTGCGAATCGATCGACTCCCGCCCGACTGCGCAAATCGTTCGCGGCTTTGCGGCTAAGCGCAACGGGACGGAGATCATCCGCAACGTGACGTTCGACGATTGCCGGGTGCTGGGCGGGGCGCAAAGCTTGTACCATATCGATCCGGTCGCGCAGCAGATCGATGCCCGCAGCGTCCCGGCTCCGACCTACGCGTTCACCGCATCCGGCCAGGTTACGCCGAGCCGGATCGGCCATACGCTGACGAACGCCGGCGCTTCCGGATCGGTCGAGCTGACGCTGCCGGTAGCGAAGGAGGGGCATTCGTTCCGCTTTGTCGTGGAGTCTGCCTTCGCCGTCCGGCTCGTGCCGCAAGCGGGAGCTTCGATCCGGAAACCGGTCGGCTCCGGTACGGACGTTCAGTCGGCGAACCCGGGCGATTCGATCACGCTGCTCGGCCGTTCGGACGGCAATTGGAACATTGGCGGCATCGTCGGCGCTTGGTTTTAGATCGCAGGCCGTCTCATTCCGAGATCACAAAACTCCCTCGAATCGTTGGCGATTCGGGAGTTTTTTGTTTGCCGTTTCGGGGCTGTCTGCAACATTTCGGCGAGCGCGGACGTTAGAATAGCAACTCTGGCCAGAGCATACCGGACTTATAAGGAGAGAAACCTCATGAAGAAAGCAGCCATACTTACATCCGCCGCCATACTGTTCGGCAACCTGGCTTTCGGAACGGCTTACGCCTTCAACGACGTCGACGCCGGACAGGCTGCGGCCGTCTCCAGCTTGCAGCAAAAAGGAATCGTCTCGGGTATCGACAACGAGCGTTTTGCGCGGAAGGAAACGATCAGCTACGCGCAAAGCTTGCAAATGATCGTCAAAGCATTCGATTACAATCTGGATACGATGAAATTCGCCAAGCCTCCGGTCGCCTCCGGGCTGTTTGCCCAAGTCCGGGACGACGCATGGTATGCGGACGCGTTCGTTATCGCCTACTACAACAATCTGGACATTCCGCAGGACGTCAACCCCCAGGCAACGGTCACCCGCGAGCAATTCGGCAGCCTGCTGATGCGCGCTCTGGAGAAGAAGGCGAACTTTCCGATGATTAAAATTCATCTCCCGATCGCCGACGAGGCTGCGATTACTCCCGGAAATCAAGGGGCCGTTCAACGGCTGATACATTATAAAATCGCCGAACTGGACAAAACCGGCAGCTTTTTGCCGACGGCCCCGCTGTCCCGCGGAGAAGCCGCCGTCTGGCTGTATAACGCACTGGATGCGGCCGCCAGCCAAACACGCCCTCCGGTAGAAGCGGAGGACATTACGCTCCAGACCGAGAAGGTGAACGACCAAGTCAATAAGGTCACTTTATCCCGGGGCGCCAAGCCAAACGCCGGTTACGGCATTCAGGTTGTCGGCATTCGCTTCGAGCAGGACGGACGGGCCGTTATCCGGTATACGCTGCAAAATCCGCAGCCGGACACGATGTATGCCGAAGTCGTAACGGAGGCGAAGGCCGTCACATACGTGCCAGCCGCCTATAAAGCGGTTCTGGAGGAGGTCGTTTCGAACTGAAGCCGCAGCGGGCGCTGCCTCACATCGTTTATTGCCGGGAACTGCGAATCGCGCAGTTCCTTATTTGCGCCCGGGCGAGCGGCTGGATCAAGCGTGTATTCCCGTTGACGGCTTAAAGCCGGACCGGTACGTCTCGCGATACTGCCCGGGCGTCATTCCCTTCAGTTTCCTGAACGCACGGCGAAGCGAGCGGGCATGATCGAAACCGACCTCGACGGAAATATCGACGATGTCCATGTCGGTCGTGGCCAACAGGCTCGCGGCCCGGCCTACGCGCAACGAGTGAAGATAGTGAACGAACGTCTGGCCCACATGCTGCTTGAAGAGGCGGCTCACATACGATGTATTCCAGTTGTACCGGTCGGCCAGCGTGGTCAGAGACAGCTCCTCGTTATAATGCAGGTGCAAGTAGTTAAGCAGCTCCAGCACGTTGCTCTGCGATTGCACGACTGAGGTGTCCGCTGCCGAAGAGGCGAACAGCGTCCGGGTCAAAAATACGAGGATATCCAGCAGCTTGGAACGCAGAGACGTTTCTTTGGCGAACAGCGTGCTTTCGTATTCCGACTTCATGGAGTCGAACCATCGCTGCATGTAGACGGTCTGATCTTCATCCAGCTCGTAGTGCGAGGGCAGCTGCTGCCCGGTTTGCAGCAAATATTCGCCGAGTGGATGATCGGACGGGCTCAAGAAAAGCAGATTGATGTCGAACATGCAATTATACTTATGAACGGGGGCGTTGTGCACCCGGATTTCATGGATATGATGCGGCAGCAGCAAGGAAACCGTTCCCCGTTTGAAACCGCAAGACTTCCCGTTGACAATCTCCGTACCGGTTCCTTCGACAACGAGGCTAAGCTCCGCGAAATTGTGATGATGGAGCGGGTAATCCCGGACCATGCGCTTCTCCATAATAAAAAGCGGAAGCCGGCTTTTTCCATAAAGATCGTGATTCAAGGAGTCTTCATAGCGGGGGGCGAGAACCATAAAACAGCTCCTTTGCAATCGTTTTCTTTATTGTAGCACAGTGAAATACAAGTGGAAGCCGGTCTCCGGTAAAAAGTGGCCCTCTTGACCTCAATTAATGTCCGCCGCCCGCTGCTGTTCTTCGTTATATTGAAGGAGGTTCGAAAGTATCGGTATAGTAAAGGAGACGAACAGGGCATGAGTAAGAAAAAAGGACGGTACTACGTGGCGCTTTGTCTGCTTGCCGGAACGGTAACGGCACTGCTCGTATCGGCTTGTTCGTCCGGCAGTCAGCCGGGCGCCGCGGATCGGACGGAGCAGAAAGAAAGTAGCACTCCACCCGCTCCGGAGCCGGTCGAGCTGTTTATTTACGGGGGGCGCTACGTATCGGAAGAGGGCTTTATGGAAGCTTACGGCAAGTATATTCAACGGAAATACCCGCATATCCGGTTTACGGTGTACGGAAACAAAAACGCCGCCGACATCGTATCGTCCGGTCAGCCGATCGACATTTTTTACGCCGATCCGATCGCGTACCCTCGGGATGTGGGGCAATTCGGACTGGCTTACGACATGTCCGCGCTGATTAAAGAATTCAAATTCGACCAAAGCCGGCTGTACCCGGGCCCGATTCAGGTTATGCAGGACACCTTCGATAAAGGGGTTACGGGGCTGCCCTTGTCGATGAGGAACGTCGTGCTGCACTATAACAAGGACCTGTT
This sequence comes from Paenibacillus hodogayensis, assembly GCF_039536325.1. Classification (NCBI taxonomy): domain Bacteria; kingdom Bacillati; phylum Bacillota; class Bacilli; order Caryophanales; family Paenibacillaceae; genus Paenibacillus; species Paenibacillus hodogayensis. Next base: position 28,921 of record NZ_BAAAYO010000009.1, on the reverse strand, counting down.
CGACAAGTTCGGTGTAACGCCGCCGCGCGACGGGATGACGTGGGACGAAGTGTACGAGCTGGCCCGCAAGATGACTCGTACAGAGGGCGGGGTTCAGTATCGGGGGATGGATTTCTCCACCCATGTGATCGATTACAACCAGCTGTCGCTCGGATGGATCGATTCGAAGACGGGGCGAGCCAGCGTGAATAATGCGCAATGGAACGAGCTGATCCGCAACTTCGGCCGCTTTTACCAGATTCCGGGCAATGAGGTGGGGACCCCGCAGGCCAAGGAGATTATGGACTGGAACCGGTTCGGGGTGAAGGGGATAACCGCGATGGAAGCGACTACGTTTTATCCCGCCACCGTTACGAAAGATTTGTTCCAAATGGATTACGCTTCGCTTCCTGCGTTTTCGTCCAAGCCCGGCACGGGCTCCCAATCCCCCGCTACCTATATCGGAATCACGTCCAGCGCGAAGCATCCGAAGGAAGCGTTCCGCGTCATCGAGTATTTGCTGTCGGACGAGTTCCAGACAATGCTTTCGCGGCAAGGAACGATCTCTTCGCTGCGTAACAAAGCCGTAAACGACGTATTCGGCGCCGACGTGCCGGAGTTGAAGGGTAAAAACCTGAAGCCGGTCATACCGTCTCAAGCGGCCGCTCCCGCCCCGTTCTCCAAATGGTCGGGCCAAACCCAGGCCAGCTATTGGACGCCTCTGCTGAACGTATTTACGGGCGAGGTTGATCTGAACACGGGGCTGCGGAACATGGAAGAATCGATTAACAAGAAAGTCGACGAATTGAACGCCGCGACCCGCTAAGGACATACGAGTCTCAAAGCATTACTGCTAAAAACTTCCGACGAGGAAGTTTTTTTGCTGCCCACCTCCAGGAGTGGCAGCGGGCTGGCGGCAGCGATGCCGCCGATCATGCGGGACGGGGGCATCCGCCTAACCGGGCGGACTTGTTGGATTGCCGGGCGGATTGTATAATTCTCCTTGTTACCTTAGATTGAAAGGAGGAGCCCCATGACATTCGGAGCCCGGATGCTCAAGACAGGAATCGCTGTCACCTTGGCCTTGTACATAAGTTCTTGGCTCCACTTCACTCCTCCCGTCATTGCCGCGGTTGCGGCGATCTTTGCCATGCAGCCGTCCATTTATCGCTCCTGGCGGTATTTCCTCGACCAGGTCCAGACGAATACGCTCGGGGCGGCCATCGCGCTGCTGGCCGGGATGTATTTCTCCAACGAACCGATCGCCATCGGGGTGTTATGCATTCTGGTCATTATGGTGTGCATCAAATTCAAGATGGAAGAGACGATCGGCTTGACGCTGGTTACGGTCGTTGCCGTGATGGAGGCGTCCGGACAGTGGGACTTTGCCCTGAATCGGTTTCTGCTTAGCCTGATCGGCATCGTCTCGGCATTCGTCATCAATATCGCGTTCCTGCCCCCGAGGCCGAAGGCGCAGTTTCACGAGCAGGTGCGTGCGGTATTTACCCAATTGTCTCTGCTGCTTCGCACGGCCGTATCGGACGAGATGAAGGAGAAGGTATTCCGCGAGCAGAAGCAGGCACTCCAGGACGGCCTAATCTCGCTCGCCGCCAAGTACAAGCTGCTGGAAGAGGAGCACAAGAAGCTGAAGCGCTCCAAGTACCGTCAAACGCGTCAGCTCGTCGTGGACAAGCAGCTGCTGTTCACGCTGCAAAAAGGCTACGAGGTGCTGGAAGCGGTGCACGAGCATTTTTTTCAGGCGGAACGAACGCCGGACATGAACAAGAGCTACGACCGGCACTTGGAGAAAATTATTAAGTATCACGAGCACGTGCTGCTCAAATTCGAGGACAAGCTCAAGTCCGGCAGCCATAACTCGTTTCCGATCGAAGAAGCGAACGACCGGTTTATGCAGCAGGCTACCGACGGCTACCGCGCAAGCAAAGACGGTTCCTTGCGGCTGCTGATCGTGGCGGCGGCCATGTACGACTACGGCCATCAGACGGTCCGTCTGAACCGGATGGTCCGGCACATCGATTCCGCCGAAGCCGAGCGGGAGGAACGCGAGCACGCTTAAGAACGGTTGCGTTATTTGCTCCCTTGCAGGCGCTTGTTCAAGCGATCGGTTTACAAGCTTTGAACGATTTGTTATTATATATCAATATTCAAAGGCGATGACGAGAAGAGTAAGGAAAGACGCGCTTGTCCAGAGAGCTCCGGCAGCTGAGAAGGAGCCAAGAGCGTTTTCCCGAATCAAGCCTCCGAGCCGCATGCCGGAACCTTGACGGGGGATGGCATGACGGGAGCTCCCGTTACAGAGATAAAGTATCGCATGGTTTGCAATGCCGTACTTGAAGAGGTTAATATGGCGACATATTAACGAACCTGGGGTGGTACCGCGAAAATTTCGTCCCCAAGACGACAAGTCTTGGAGGTGAAGTTTTTTTTGTTTTCTTGGCCGTTTAATCCGATTCATTAGGAGGAGTCCCCATTGACCAGAGAGAATGAATATGCAGCGGAAACCGGTATATACCGGCTTATACGCGACGAGCTGGAGGCAGGGGCTTTCGGCAGAGACATGCGCACGCGGTTTCCTCCCGAGCCCAATGGTTATTTGCATATCGGCAACGCCTACGCCATACACACCAATTATACAGTCGCGCAAACGTTCAACGGAACGTTCCATCTCCGTTTTGACGATACGAATCCTTTGAAAGAAAACGCGGAGTACGCCAACGCGATTATCGAGGATCTCCACTGGCTCGGGTATGATCCGGGAGGCCATATTTACTACGGCTCGGACTACTCGGAGCAAATATGCCGGGCCGCCGTCTTCCTGATCGAGCGCGGCAAAGCGTATGTCTGCGATCTCGGTCCGGAGGAACTGGCGGAATACCGAGGAACCTTGACGGAGCCGGGAAGGGAAAGCCCGTACCGGAACCGTTCCGTCGAGGAGAACCTGGAGCTCTTTGCCGGCATGAAACAAGGCGCTTACCCGGCTTCCTCCAAGATTTTGCGCGCGAAAATCGACATGGGTTCCCCGAACATCAATTTGCGCGACCCGGTGTTGTACCGGATTATCGACGCCGAGCACTACCGCACGGGCCGGCAATGGAACATTTACCCGATGTACGACTTTGCCCATCCGATCCAGGACGCGATCGAAGGCATCACGTATTCGTTATGTTCCATCGAATTCAAAGACCACCGGCCGTTGTACGAATGGGTATTGAACGAGCTGCAAATCCCCGAGCCTCCGCGGCAAAGAGAATTCGGCCGGCTCAGCTTGACGGGCGTCGTGACGAGCAAACGGTTTTTGCGGCAGCTTGTCGAAGGAGGCTACGTGGAAGGCTGGGACGATCCGCGACTTCCGACGCTGCGCGGCTTCCGTCGAAGAGGCTTCACGCCGGACAGCATCCGCGGCTTTCTCGAAGAGATCGGCACCATCCGCACCCGCAGCACCGTAGATATCGCGCTGCTTGATCACTGTCTCAGGCAGGATTTGAAGCGGAAGGCGATGAGCGTCATGGCTGTTTTGCGGCCATTGAAGGTGGTCATTACCAACTACCCGGAGGGCGGTTCGGAGCTTGTCCGCATAGAGAATAACGCCGAGAACGAGGAGCTGGGCAAACGGGACGTTCCGTTCTCCGGAACGATCTATATCGAGCGGGATGATTTTATGGAACACCCCGTTCCGGGATTCCACCGGCTGAGCCCGAATGCCGAGGTACGGCTGAAGGGCGCGTACTTCATCAAATGCGAGGAAGCAGTCAAGGACCCGGCTACCGGCGATATAACGGAGCTGCGCTGCACCTACGACCCGCAGACGAAGAGCGGCACAGGCTTTACCGGGCGCAAAGTAAAGGGGACGATTCATTGGGTATCGGCGGAGAATGGCGTAAAGGCGGACATTCATCTGTACGAGAAGCTGCTGTTGGAGGGAGATATTCCGCAGGACGGCAGCTGGTCCGATACGATTAACCCGGACTCGCTCATCGTCGTTGGCGGCGCCCTGCTGGAGCCTTCCGTCCAACAGGCGGGGCCGGAGCAAAGGTTTCAGTTTTTCCGTCATGGCTATTTTGCCGCAGATTCGGTCCGAACGGTCGGCGAGCGGCTTTCGTTTAACCGGATCGTACCGCTCAAGGACAGCTGGAACAAAAAATGATTCGCGCCAGCCGATTCGGGGTAATGGATGCAAGACATAAGAAATGCGGGGGGAGGCCAATGCCGGATATGGAGGTATTAGATCACCAGGTTTTATTTGAGCATGTGTACAAAAACGCCCCGATCGGCGTAGCATTAATCTCGATAGACCGGAAGTGGATCAGTGTCAATCCTGCGGTGTGCCGTATGTTCGGGAGTTCGGCGGAGGAAATGATGTCGCTTCCGGCGGTAGACTTTATCGATCCGGACGAGAAGGACGAATATTTGCTGCGGAGCCTGCTGGAGGGCGATACGACCACTTTCGAATTCGAGCGGAACTATATGCACCGCAAAGGCAGCCGCCTGTCTGCCTCTCTGCATATCTCGCTCGTACGCGACGAAAACGACGGGGAACCGCTGTTCTTCATCTCGCAAGTCATCGACATCACGAGGAGCAAGGTGGTCGAGCAGAAGCTGCAGGAGAGCATCGAACGTTACACGTCGCTGAAGAAGTACAATCACGATGCGATCATTTCGTTCGCTCTGGACGGCATCATCATCAACGGCAACCAGATGGCCGAAATATTGACGGGGTACCAGATCGAAGAACTGGTAGGAACGAGCATCTCAGCGATAATCGGCAAAAATAACGTGGCGGAGGCGCTCTCCGCTTCGTTCGAATACAGCGCCGTCGAGAAGTCGATCAACTTCATCCGAAAAAAGGACGGCCGGTCCGTCGAGGTGCTGACCACCCTGGCGCCGATCATCATTCATAATCAAAATGTCGGGTTCTACATGATCGCCAAAGACATGACGGAGCAGAAGCGGCTGATCATCGAGAAGGAAGCCGCCGAGAAAACGAATAAAGCGAAAAGCGAGTTTCTGGCGATGATGAGCCATGAAATCCGCACTCCGATGACGGGCGTCATCGGCATGACCGATCTGCTGCTGGCGACGGCACTGGATGCGGAGCAGCAGGAGTACGTGGAAAATATCAAAAAAAGCGGCAGTACGCTGCTTGCGATCATCAACGATATATTGGATTTTTCCAAAATCGAATCAGGCAAGGCGGAATTGAGCCTGGCACCGTTCAGCGTAAGAGCCGTCGTCTCCGAATCGTTGAATATTATGCTGCCCAAAGCGCTGGAAAAAAACTTGGGCATGAACGCATCGATCGAATCCGACGTGCCGGGATTTGTGCTCGGTGATGCGACGAAGCTGCGGCAGGTGCTGACGAACTTGCTCGGCAATGCCGTCAAGTTTACGGTCGAAGGCGGGATTGCGATCTCCGTCGAATGCGAGGACGAGGAGGACGGCGATGCCTGTCTGCGGTTCTCCGTTCGCGATACAGGCGTTGGCGTCCCGGAAGGAAAGGCGGCTTATTTGTTCGAGCCGTTTTATCAGGCCGATCATTTCATGACCCGCAAGGCGGAAGGAACGGGGCTCGGCTTGGCGATCTGCAAGAAGCTCGTGCAGCTGCTTGGCGGCGACATCAGCTACGAGCCCGGGCCGGGAAGGCACGGCTCGGTCTTTGCCTTCACCGCTCGCTTTCCGGTCCATAAGCTTCCCGATTCCGAGGAACGCGAGGGCTTGGACGGCGGGGACGACGGGATGCTGTACCCGCTGCAAATATTGATTGCCGAAGACAATGAAGTGAATCAGTTCGTTTTGAAAAAAATGGTCGAGAAGCTCGGCTACAGCGTCAAGGTCGTTCCTAACGGCGAAGAGGCGGTGGAGGCGGCAGCACGGCGTTCGTACAACATCATTTTTATGGATGTGCAGATGCCGGGCATGGACGGCATCGAAGCTACGCGGCTCATCAAGCGGATGGGAAGTCCGTACAAAAGGCCCTTTATCGTAGCCGTTACGGCGCACGCGATGAAGGGCGACAGCGAGAAATATTTGGCGGCGGGAATGGACGAATATATAAGCAAGCCGATCGGAATCGGGGCCGTCTCGTCGATTATCGACAAATATTTGAAACTCCAAAACACACCCGTATAGGGTGTGTTTGCTTTCATTCCTGAACCGTTCTCCGACTAACGGTAATATCCGGTCCGTACTTTTGCGTCAGGGCCGGCAGACGGTCCACAATAAACCAATACAACTCCCGCCGGTTTTGATTGGTAGGCCGCAGTGTCTCTTGAACTTGTCCGTTCCACACGATATCCAGCACAATCACAACCCACACCTCCCACCTGTTTGCAAAGTCAGGTCTGAAAAGGATTCCGTTCTGACTTTGTACCCGAATATCCTTATTATACACCCCATTGTTTAAGCGGATATTAACGCCATGTTGCTATTTTTTTAATTAATATCATTAAATATTAATGTTGTCAATCGCCTAAAAGGTATTATGTGCCGAAGAGAATATGAAACGGATAAGAGACCTAGAAGTTTTAACGAGGAAGATGGGCGAGCCGAAAGGGGAGGCTGACGGCACGAACATGATTGAAGGGGGAGAGGGCGCGGAGAACGCCCTCTTTTTAAGACAGGAGGAAGAATGGTTTTTCAGAGAAGCTGGACTGTGATGACGCATTTTTTATTTATCGGAAAGCGCTTTCTTTTATTGACTTGCAATGTAAACATTAATATTTTCCTCGGATTCGCGCAAAGCGGTGTTAATATCCTTTGCCCCTTTCACAACCGAATTCATGGATTCCAGTATGATTTGTTTTGCACGAGCGTCATACTTCGTAACCGGAAAAGGCTTGGAAGGCTGAGACAAGAAAGCGGCTTTCAAGTTTTTCCCTTTCGTGAAATCCAAAGATTTTCCGAATTCCTCTTCAATGTCTTTACCGGTCAAGGTCGGAATGCGGCCGACGCGGGCAATCTCTTTTTGCACGTCTTCGGACAGGAGGGTGGCCAGCACTTGGAACGCTTGATCTTTATATTTGCTTTGCTTTGTTATATGCAAAATGTACTCATCTACCTGCATACCCGTATTTGGCAGCTCTTTAAACGAAGGATACTGAACGATATCCCAGTTCAATTTTTTCTCATCCTTCAAATTGGATAACAGATTCAGCGAGGGATACATCGCCAGCGTCTCGTCTTTGGCAAATTGATTGATGGCGTTGCCGGAAAGCTTCACTTCTCCGTTTCCGGGAATTTCATATATTTTCTTCAGCAAATCGAACACATTTTTCCAGCTATCGGTATTCACTGAAGCCTTATTCGTTTTTGGATCTACGTAACCGAGGGACAAGACGGATGATACTCTGACGGCTCCATCCGGTTCAAGTCCGCGATATTGAACGCCACCCTCATTGCGGGTAAGCTTTTTGGCCAGCTCATAGGTTTCTTCCCAGGTCATTCCGTTGCGCGGATAGGCTACGCCGAACTTATCGAAGATCGTTTTATTGTAATAGTTCGCATAAAAATGCATGGTCCACGGAAGCCCGGTCAAATAATCCGTCTGACTGACGATTTTCACCGCATCCACTGCGGTCTTGTTCAATCGAGTGAGATCAAAACCGTGTTTTTTGATCAAGGGCTCGATATTTTCTTCCAAGCCTCTGCCCATATACCGCTCCATGAGGGGGGAGGCGGTCATCACCAAATCGGGAATTTGATCGGCTGCTATCAGTTCGTCTAGCGTTTGGCCTTTTGCCGCCAAATTAAAAATTTCAAACGAAATATGCGGATATCGTTTTTTGACCGGCTCCTCGATATACTGTTTAAACTCGGCTTCCTGCACCCAATTGTAGGGGAGTGCGATCCGCAGCGTTACCGGATTGGTGCTAATCGAAAGAGGCTCGTTTTGAACGGCTTTCCCGGCCTTCTCTGTTTGCTGACCACCACAGCCACTTAACAAGAAACACATCATGGCTACACTAAGGACAACGGCTTGCTTCTCATGTTTTTTACGCAAATGGAACCCTCCTAGTATTTTTTTCCCAATCTGGTTTTCAAGAGCAATCAACAGTGGGGGAGCGACGTGCATTCCGCCGCTTCTCGTCAATTGCAATGCTAACGAATTTCCTGCGCTCGGTCGGAATTACGCGCCGCCGAGGTCCAAGGAAGCACGGATGCTGCGAAACACATCATAAGTGCGTCTGGCGCATTCCGAGATGGAGATGGGGTGGAAGCCGATCAATTCCGCGTATAGCGTATCGTTTAGCGGCTGTACCCAGTTTGCCGGCAGCTTGCTTGCGCCAAGCGTAGCGCCCATGATGGAGCCTACGGTTGCTCCATTGCAATCGGTATCCCAGCCGCCAAGCACGGAAGTGGCGATGGCGGTTTGGAAATCGCCTTTGGCGAAAATAAGGGAAGCAGCGACTAGAGCGGCGTTGTTGTTCGTGTGGACAGGGTGATAGTGCTTGAACGTCTCCCAAATGCGATCGACAAGCTGGACCTGATCCTTTGCTTCCTTGGCTATCGATATCGCAAGTTCGATGTCGTGCGAAAGTCTGCAATTGCGCGGAATTTCGCTTAGCCCGATACGCACGATACGCTCCGGATCGCTTTCGACGAAAGCGGCAGCGATCATGGCTGCACAGAACATTTCCCCGTATATGCCGTTCTTTACATGCGATAAAGAAGCATCGCGCCAAGCAAGATCGGCAGCCAGTTCGGGGTTTCCGGCTGCGCCGTAAGCGAAGCCGTCGGCGCGAATTTGCGCTCCAATCCATTCCCGGTATGGATTCAAATACGTGCGCACCCAATCTTTGCGGGAGTTCCAGTCGTCCGGTCTTTGTCCTTTTTGATGAGAAGTCGCATGCGCGAAATTCAAATAAGCTTGCGTCTCTGCGGTACAAACCTGTCTATAGACGAGCCGTCTGTGCCACAATTTTCCGATGTCGAACGAATCGAAGGTAAGCCCTTTCTCTTCCAGCATAATCAAGCCGAGCACGGTGTAGCGTATATCGTCGTCCGTTTCCATGAAACGGATGCGTTCTCTCGTGCTTCTCAAGCTGGCGGAGGCAAGCGCCAAGCCATGCTCCTTCTCCGCGCGGGATTCGATTGGAGTATATCCGCGAATCGGCCAGGCATCGGCCCCTTCGAACCAAAGCTGTACGTTGCGCCATCCCGGATTGCTCTCAGTTCCGCCCATGTAGTGCCATGTCTCCAAGGGTTTGCCTAGTGCGCAGCCGGCGCTACGGCCGAGCCATGCGCCATAAAATTTGTCCTGCCATTGCGCCTCATCCAGCGAATCGTTCAGCTTGCGCGGACCGTCAGGCCTCAGAGTACGAATATCCTCCAGTTCCGACGGCTCCTCGTAAGGAAAATCGCTTCGAGTTGGAAGCGCTGCCAATTCGTTGTAAAGAGCCATCAATTGCGCCTCATCCGTCCCTGCTGCCGCGACCTTCTCGGCGTAGCCGTCGACGTCGCAGCCTTCCTGATTTCGTTGCACGACTTCTTTTTTTACCAATTCATCTAGTGACGTCCAACCCGCCATATGAATGCCCCCCATCGAATTAATAAGATGTAAGTTTAGTATAGCCGGGGGACATGCGAGTCATCTACTCAGCTCTTGTTTTGTATTCTCAATAATTTCGTGCACCGAAAATTTGTTGCGATAATCGAGTGGAGAAAGCCCTACGGTGGATTTGAAAAGACGATAGAAGGAAGGGATGCTCTGAAAGCCGCTCCCGAAACAAACGTCTGCGGCGCTAAGGTTCGTGCTGATCAGCAGTCGTTTCGCTTCATTGATTCGCAGATCCAGCAAATATTCTTTAAAACAGCGGCCCAGCTCCTGCTGAAACAGGTGGCTGACCCGGGAGGGACTAAGGAGGAGAGCATCCGCAATATCCGTCAGCTCCAGGGGCTCCCGGAAGCGATCTTCAACCAGAGCCAAAGCCGGACGCATCCGTCGGAACGTATCGGTCATCCGTTTCCACTCCAACTTCGACATGCTAGTCGAATAATGGCGCAGCAGCAGCACACACAGCTCGAGTAGGGCGCTTTTGGCCATGCTTTTATAACCGTCCTCTTTGGCGTCGAGCTCGTTCCATATTTGTCCAATCAATGCCCCGAGCGGTGCAGCTAGGGGAGAAGCCGAAGTAATGCGATTGTCGAAATAATCGGAATTATAAGCGAATGGCAGCAGCAACGATTCTTCCTCATCAAGTAACAAACGCGGATCGAAATTGATAAATATATAGGTGCTGGGATTGCATTCATCCGATTTGGCAATATGGAGTTCCCTATTATTCACTATAAAAATATCGCCGACTCCGACCCGGTACTGCTTCTCGCCAAAATAAAAAATGCCGCTACCGGAAATACAGAGGCCGATTTCCAAACTTGAATGAAAGTGAAGCGGTTCCAACTTTTCGTTGGGCGTCCAGCGGAATGCGTTAATCGGAATGTTGTTCTCATAAGTAATATTCAGCCTCATTTGGGGAACCTCGAATAACGAATTTTTCTTCCTCATAAATCGAGAGGATCGGCGTTTAAGGCGGGGGAGAGCCAGGACCATTCACATCCCGTCGCCCATGCTGCTGGTATTGTCGGGGAAAACAGCCGTATTTGCTCATGACGCACATCTCGTAAAATTCGTGCCAATGAAGCGGAGACGGCTTCGGCAGACGCTGCACAAAGATGTTGAATGACTGGTTAAGCTGCATATACTGCTCATTCAACAGACGCCTAGGCTGCGGCCAGATCTCCCGCTTCATCGGTTCATTCCTTTCGGCTCACAGGCGTCTATACGTTCTCAAACTTGCTTCCCGCTACATCCCGCCCTCTGGCAAGCCATACCTTGTGATTCTCATTACGCTCCGGAATGACTCGCGTTTCTGTGGAGAAATAGCGCATCGTATAGCCGCACCTGCGGTGAGGGCTCGTATTGGCCTTTGCGCCATGGATGATCCGGCTGTCGTGCAGCGAGCATTCGCCCCGCTCCAGTTCAAAGTAGACGGCTTGCGAATCGTCGATATTTTTCACTTGCGACCGGAACAAGTTCGTGCTTTTGTCCACGGCCTCATACTCGGAAAACCCGTTGTTATGAGTGCCGGGGATGACGCGCATGCAGCCGTTCTCCTGATTGCTGCGGTCAATGGCCAGCCAGACCGTCACGATGTGATCGAAGCTGCTCACGCGGCCTTTCCAGTAGGCCGAATCTTCGTGCCATGGCGTGGCGCGCCCCACCACCGGATCTTTACAGATAAAATGGCTCGACCACAACCCAATATTCGGACCGAGAATAGGCTCCACCAGATCCAGCACCTCATCCGCGAGCAAAAACTCCAACAGCCGTTCATCGCGGAAGTGCGGGGTATCCAGCTCATCCGACAGCTTCGAGCCCTTCAAGGCCAGCTGCTCCTCAAAAATGTTCGTCAACTTATTCAACTTTTGTTCAGAAAAAAGCTGCTTTTTGTACAATAAATATCCGTTATGGTTATAATACGCCGTATCCTCCGGTGATATCAAGCTTTCGTTTTGTAACAAGGAAATCGCCTCCACCAATCGTTTGTAAGTACATCTCTACTGTAGCAAATCGGGTGAGGCGGACGCTCATCTTTCCATCCGGGAAACTTAGCATATCTTCAGATTTTGTTCGATTATTGCAAGAGAAAGGAGGCGGGATCTGATATTTAATTAATGATATTAAATATTAATGATATAAATAGATGCGAGAAATAAAATTAACTTGATTCGGGAGAAGAAGCCTTATCGGCCGCTTTTTAATTTACATAACAAATACTATGTTAACAAAATATCCGTATTGCTATCCTGCGGGCAAATAAGGTAAAGTATAAGCGCGCATCCCGGGACGGGGTGTTTGTCGTCGCTAAACGGTATTCAGGGCCGCAGTATCCGCAAAGGAATTGGCCTTGAACCGCACCGTACAGCCGACGTACCAGTATACAACCGGGGGATGACCGCATGGGCCTAACGGACGGAATGAGAAGCTTCCTGAACAAAAGTATCGCCAATCGGATGATCGTTTATTTCTCCCTGTTCGGAACGTTGCTGCTGATTGTGCTCGGGGCGGTTAATTATTACGAGTCCTCGACTTCGCTGGAATCCGAGATCGTTCACTACACGACGGAGATGATGGAGCAGACGGAAGCGAATCTCGATTTGTATGTAAACGATGCCAAAACGCCGATCGCGCTCCTCTCGACGAATTCCTCGCTGATCGCCTCGCTTCGCCACTATCAGGATATGTCTTGGGTAGACCGGCTTGCCCATAACCAAGCCATCGAAGAACTGACATTCAATATCAACACGTTCAAATCGTACATTGACGATATTCTCGTCATCGGCCGCAACGGCTACGTCAACAATCTGTATTCCGGCAAATATATGAATACGAGCTACCCTTTTTTCGAACAGCAGTGGGTGCGCGACGCTCTGAACTGGAAAGAAAGCCAGCTGCAAATTATTGGGCTGCACCGAAGGGAGTATTATACGGTTCTGGACCGTAAATACAATACGGATACCGTGTCTGTCGCCCTGCCGATCTTCGACGAGAACCGCGAAGCGATCGGGGTCGTCATCTGCGACCTCAATCTCGACAAAATCGGCGACCTGCTGCCGGTGAAGCGGATTGCCGACAACCAGCAGTTGTTTCTGCTCGACGGCAAAGGGCAAATTTTGTTCGACCAAGGCAATAGCAGAGTCGGCGAGGCGTACGAACCCGGCTTGTTCGAGCGGATCAACGCCGGCTCCTCGGGACGTTTTCGACAGACGATCGACGGCCAGAACATGATGATCCTGTACACGACCTCCGAAATGACCGGCTGGAAAATCGTCACCCAAGTGCCGATGAACCTGATCTATCATCACGCCAACAAGCTGCAGGCGACGACGTATATCAGTATTTTGTTCGCGATCGCAGCCATCATCGGCATCTCCACCTGGATATCCGTCCAGCTCCGCAAGCCGCTCAAGCTGCTCGTCTCCCGGATGAAGCAAGTGGAGGCGGGCAATTTTACTCCGAAAACGAAATCGTACGGCTACGGCGAGGTTCAACTGCTCGGGGATAAATTCGAGAATATGGTGGCCGAGATCAACCGGCTCATTACGGAAAACTATGAATCCCGCATCGTGCAGCAGGAATCCGAATTCAAGGCGCTGCAAGCGCAAATCAACCCGCATTTTCTGTTCAACACGCTGCAGCTGATCCAGACCGAGATCGTCTGCGAAAACTACGAGGAATCGTCGGAGCTGTTGGTCGCCTTGAGCCATCTGTTCCGTTACTCCATGGACTATACGCGTCAGGTCGTCACGCTGCGGGAGGAACTCGACTATATCGGCAGCTATTTGAACATATACACGCAAAAATACAAAGGCCGGCTGCACACGTCCATTAGCGCAGACCCGCTCTTGGAAACCTACGCCATACCGAAACTCATTCTGCAGCCGATCGTCGAAAACTGCATCGTGCACGGCTTCGCCGACGGATTCCACAGCGGCAAGATTACGGTGGATTGTGTCTGCGATGAAGAAGGGGTACTGATCCGGATAGCGGACAACGGTATCGGCATGACGGAGGAGCAGCTCGCGGCTCTGAGCGAGAAGATCGGCTCTACATCAGGGGAAGGCAGCCGAATCGGCCTGCGCAACGTGCAGCAGCGGATCAAGATGAAATACGGGGAAGAGTACGGCATGTCCGTGTCCGGCAACCCGCGAAATTCCACCATTGTCGACATTCGACTTCCGGGAGAGATGAAGCCATGATTAACGTATTGCTCGTTGACGATCAACCCGCCGTTATCGGCTTTTTAAGGAACAGCTTGAACTGGGAAGCTTTGAATATGCGTATCGTCGGTTATGCGGCGAATGGCGAGGAAGCGCTCTCTCTGGTGGAGCAAACGTCGCCCGATATTGTCATCACCGACATCAAGATGCCGATCATGGACGGGCTGGGTTTGATGCAGGCGATACGCGCCCGCTCGCTTCCGTGTAAAATCGTCGTGCTGAGCGCCTACGGCGAGTTTGAATATGCAAAACAATCGATTCAGTACGGCGTAAGCCATTACTTGCTCAAGCCGATCGATAAGGCGAAGCTGCTCGATATTTTGAACCGGATTTCCACAGAAATCGAGCATGAGCAGGATTTCAATCAGGAAGTTACGCTGATGAAAAACAAGATCCGTCAATTCATTCTTGAGGAGCATAAGCGCAAACTAATTCGGCTGCTGCATTCTCGGCAGTCCGGTCCGTTCGCCCAGATGGCGCTCGATCCGCAGTTGAGCCAGGTGACGGAGGGGGCCTTTTGCTGCATGATCATGGAGTGCGATTCGCCTGTCGCTCCGCCCGAGCCGACAGCAGACGGGGATCGGACGTATACGCTGCTGCTCCATAACGACCGGCTGGAGCTCGTCTGCTTCTATGATCCGGGCGCGGGCGTCGACGATGGCGAACTTCAGCGGGCTATGATCGGGCAGTACGGCCTGCCGGACGGCAGCATCGCCGGGTTCAGCAACGTCCATACGGGAACGGATGCGGTTGTTGCCGCTTACGCGGAGGCGAAGGAAGCGATCAAAGGCGGATTTTATTCCGGCAGCAGCGGCAACCGATACTGCGATCTGGCTTTCGGTAAGGGCCGGTCGGACAAAAATGCGACGGCGGCCAAGGACAAAATCGGCGCCTGGCTGCGCAGCGGACAGATGGACAGCTGCACAGCCTATATCCGCGAGGAATGGACCCAGCCGTTCCGGGACCAGCGGACCTCGCCCGAGCTCGTTTGCCAAAGCTGCTACGAGTTGTTGTTCCTGCTGCGCAGCGAGTTCGGTTCGGATGCGGAAGGCACGGGGCGGCTGATGGACGAGTTGCAGCAAATTGCGCGGTTTTGCAAGCTGGAGCAGGTCCAGAGCTACTTGATCGACCAGCTTGTCGGTCTTGCCGCGCGCCTGCAATCGGAGCAGGCGCAGACGGATCAACTGGTGCGCAGCGTGAAGGCGTATATCGGCGTTCATTTCCGCACGAATATTTCATTGGACTTGATGGCCGGGACGCTGTTCGTCAGCAAATATTATTTAAGTCGCATGTTCAGCAAAATGACGGGCGAAACGATTTGGGACTATTTGATCCGCTACCGGCTGGACAAAGCGAAGCATCTGCTCGTCACAAGCTCGATGAAAACGTACGAGATCGCCGCAGAGGTCGGCTACGAGAACACGTCGCATTTCAGCACACTGTTCAAAAAGCATGTCGGCGTCTCTCCGCAGGAATACAAACAAGCGAACGGATGAGCAATATAAACAACGATTTCGCAACAAACTTGATTTCGATCCGCCCGGAATTCCGTTACGATAAGAACTGTCGTACGACACAACGATACGCAGCACAAAGGGGAGGAAGCAAGTTGAAAAAGATCACAACATCGATTGTCTGCTTCACGGCGGTATCGCTGCTCATCTCGGGTTGTTCCAGTTCCAGTAGCGGTCAAAAGGAAAGCGCTAACACAACCAAACCTTCGCCCGTTACATTGAGCGTCATGTCCTGGGAAAACGAAAATGCGATGAAGCCCCTGCTGGAAGGCTTTAAAGCGAAATACCCGGACATCAAGATCGATTTCCAATTCACGCCTCCGACGAAAGATTACATCCAGAAGCTCAAGACGACGCTGCTGACCGGCTCGGCTACAGACGTTTTCGTCATGGCTTACGAAAACAAGGACGATATTATCCGGTCCGGCTATGCGCTCGATTTGACCAACGAACCGTTCATGTCGATCGTCTCCGACTTCAACAAGCAGACGTATTCGGCGAACGGCAAAGTGTATGGCTTCGCTCAAAGCGCCTGGGCAGGGGGGATTTTCTACAACAAGAAGCTGTTCGCCAAAGCGGGCGTGCAGGTGCCGACCAATTGGCAAGAATTCATCGATGCCTCCAAAAAGCTGAAAGCAGCCGGCATTACGCCTTATCTGGATAACCTACAGGACATGGCGGCCAACATTGTAAGCGGTCTATTCATTACCGAGACGCATGCCAAAAACCCGAAATTCGACGAAGAAGTAAACGCCGGCAAGAAAAAATACGTCGACGGTTGGACGATTCCGGCGCAGCTGTGGTACAACGACATGTACAAAAACGGCCTGATGACGCAAGACATGCTCGGCTTGAGCTGGGATCAGCAGCAGAACGAGTTCGCCACCGAGAAGGTCGCGATGTCGCCGGGCGGACCTTGGTGCATCAAGGTATTCAATAGCGCAAATCCGAATCTGGATTTCGGCATGATGCCTTATCCGGGCGTGGACGCCAACAACGCGCATTGGGCCGGAGCGGCGGGCATCGCCTACGCGATCAACGCCAAGACGAAAGTCAAAGAGGCCGCGGCGGCCTTCCTGTCGTACATGGCGACGCCGGAAGGACTGGAGCTGTACAACAAAGGCACCGGACAAATTATTAGCGCCAAGGGCGGAGAGAAGTTCGCGGTTCATCCTTCGCTGGAGGATGCCAAAAAAGGGCTGTTGAAAAACGACATCTGGAATCCGTCGGGCGGCTGGCAAAATCCGGAGGCGATTCGGAACGTGCTGCAGACGTCGCTTCAGGAAACGTTGGCCGGTAAAATCAAACCGGAGCAAATCGCTCAAAATATGGATAAGAAGTTCGAAGAAATGAACAAAAAGTAAAGCAGGCAAGCTTCATCAGAGGGAGCATGATGATCGGCTGCCGATCTTAATGCTCTCTCTTGTACAGGAGGTGCTGGAAATGAAGCATAAATCGCGCAAAATCAAATTCATCTTCTTTATGTTTCTGGTACCCGCTTTGGCCAGCCATACGCTGTTTATCATTTTCCCGTTTCTGAAAAGCTTGTATTACAGCTTTACGAATTTCGACGGGATGTCGCGGCAATACAAATTTGTCGGCATCGGCAATTATATCGACTTGTTCCATGACAGCGCCATGCTGGCGTCGATGAGCTATACGCTGTTCTACACGTTCAGCTCCATCGTGCTCGTGACCTTGTTCGCCATTCCGCTCGCCATCATTCTCGACTCGGGGATGAAGACGCGGAATTTGCAAAGGGCGGTGTTTTTCTTCCCGTCCGTACCGAGCTCGCTTGCCATCGGCTACATTTGGGCGTACATTTTCTCGCCGACCGATTCGGGCGCTCTGAACTACTTGCTGCACAACCTGTTCGGCATGGAGCGCGTGCCTTGGCTGTCCGACCCGTTGCTCGCGCGCGTATCGACGGTTATCGTCGGCGTATGGGCTAGCTTGGGCTGGCATGCAGTGCTGTACGTCGCCAACTTGCAGACGATTCCGCACGAATACTATGAAGCGGCGCAAATTGACGGGGCCACCTGGAGGCAACGCCTGTTCCACATTACGATTCCGATGCTGTCTCCGGCGATGACGGCCAGCCTGCTCATCCTGACGACAGGGGGCTTGAAGGTGTTCGAGATTCCGTTCGCGCTGACGAAGGGCGGACCGGGCTTCGAGACGCATTCGATCTCCCAGGTAATCATTTTGCGGGGCATCTCGGAAATGTTCTACGGGAAAGCGTCGGCGATGAGCATCGTGCTCTTCCTCTTTATCGCCATCATTACGATTATCCAGTTGAAATGGACGCAGGGAAGGGAGGCGCGTCTGCGATGAGGACGAAAAAACGCGGCGTGATCGCGCTGGAAGTCGTGATGCTGGCGATCAGCGCGCTGTACATGTACCCCTTCTATTATATGGTGATCAATACGATGAAAACGAGCCAGGATGCGGCGTTCAATCCGCTTTCGCTGCCGGCCCGGTTCGTCTTCGACAGCTATGCGCGGGTGTTTGCCGATACGCCGATCTTAAATGCGTTTAAAAACAGCCTGGTCATTACCGTGTGCGCCGTGGGCCTGATCGTGCTGCTCGGCTCGATGGCGGCGTATGCGATCTCGTTCGGCAGAAATAAGTCCAACACGTTTTTCATGTTTTATTTGCTGGCCGGTTTTATGATTCCGATGCAATCGTCGCTTATACCGCTGTTCGAGATTATGACGAAGCTGCACTTGATCGACAAGCTGTCTGGGATCATCTTGTTTTACAGCCAAGGGTGCGTATTCGCCTTCTTTCTTTACCTCGGCTTTATGCGCTCGTTCCCGTCCGAGTTGGAGGAGGCGGCGATTATCGACGGCTGCGGCCCGTTCCAAGTATTCACCAAGGTTGTATTTCCGCTGCTCAAGCCGATTACAACGACAGTAATTATTTACCATACGATGTGGACGTGGAACGATTTCCTATTCGCGAACGAATTCTTGAACTCGCGCAGCAACAGTACGCTAATATTGGAAATATTCCGCGCTAAGGGCCAGTTCTCGACCGAGTGGTCGACGTTTATGGCGATGCTCGTTATCGTACTGGCGCCTTCGCTTGTATTTTTCCTATTCATGCAGAAGCATATTATTAAAGGTTTAATGGGAGGGGCGATCAAAGGATGAGAGACAAAATCATTATCGACACGGATATCGGGGACGACATCGACGACGCCCTGGCCATCCAGATGGCGCTTCATTCGCCCGAGCTGGACGTTGTCGGCATTACGACGGTGTTCAAATCTTGCCCCAAGCGCGCCCGGCTTGCCGCCCATCTGCTGTATATGAACGGCAGAAGCGACATTCCCGTCGCCCTCGGCGCGGCGGCTCCGCTTACCGGCAATTGGGATTCGTACAAGGAGCCATGTCAGTATTCGGAAGCGGCGATGGGGCATTACGACTGCGGCGCCATGCCGGAGGCCGCTTCGTTTCTCGTCGAGCAGACGGCGCTGCATCCGCAGCAAATCCGCGTTGCGGCGATCGGTGCGCTTACCAATATTGCCTCGGCCATTCGGCTGTCCGACGACTTCGCGCGCAACGTCAAGGAAATCGTGCTGATGGGCGGCGTCTACTCGTATCATTACAACGAGTGGAACATCAAGTGCGACCCGGAAGCGGCTGCGATCGTATTCCAGTCCGGCATTCCGATCGTGATGGTCGGACTCGATGTGACCCTGAGCTGTTATGTGACAGCAGACGAGGCGCTGGACCAATTGGACAGAGCTTCCTACAAGGCGGCGCCGTTTATCGGGGATTGCATCCGCATGTGGCGGGCCGTCTCGCCCAACCGTCCGATCTACTTGCACGATCCGCTCGTCATTGCGGCGATGATCGACCCGACGACTGTGAAGACCGAGCAGATGCTTATCCGCGTCGAAACGAAGGGCCAGTATACGCAAGGCATGACCTTTGCCGCGCAGCGACCGTTCGGCGAGCGGCAAGAGGGGCCTATGAACGCCGCCGTCTGCACGGATGTCGACAAGGAGCGGGTCGTCCGGCTGTTCGCCGAGCGGACTTTGCAGGACGGCGCTCCGGCACCGGCCATGTCGTAAAGAACGGGCATGCAGCCGCTTCGACATCCGGATATCCGTTCCCCGAAACATGCGGCAGGACGCTACGGCTGGTTTTTCGTCGCCGCCACCGTTATTCTTTTTCAAGCCTCGGATATATCGCTGCGGGTGGCTTCCGTCGGCACCCACTATACGGCCGGGGCCGTTCTGCAAGCAATCCCGCTGCTTCTGCTCGCGCTGACGACTGCGTTCGTCAAGCGACGGACGTTACCCCGGTCCATACCGACGAGCGGTTGGGCAGCTGCCGCCGGCTACGGTTGCTTGCAATTTCTGGCGGGCAACGTGCTGTTCTATGTAGCGGTTCAGCTCGGCGGGCTCAGTATCGCGTCACCGGCCGTGCAAAGTCAGGCGATATGGGCCGTTCTGATCGGCGGGGTGCTCCTTCGCGAACCGATCAGCCGCACGATGGTCGGCGGAATCGCCCTTTTCGTGACCGGGCTGGCTCTGATGTTCGGGTACAAGTCTGCCGGGATGCCGCTTACCATCGGAACGGCATGGGCGTTCGTATTCGGCTTAGCCGGCGGGTTATCGTGGGCGAGCGCCTCGGCCGTCCTGAGAGCCCGCCTGCGCAGCGGAATGGCGCCGGCCCAAGTGCTCGCCGTCGGGGCGGCGTCCGGCATCGTGCTGCTGAATGTGCTGATTGCGCTTGTCTACGACAGCGCTGAGGTGTGGGCTACCGTTACGCCTGAAGGGGCTCTCCGTCTTATCGCCGCCGGCTGCTTCAACGGCTTGGCGATCTGGAGCTTTTCTTACGCGCTGCGGACGATTCGGATGTCGAAAGCCATTCCGGTCGTTTCCCTCAGCATCGTCTTGAATACGATCATCGGCGGCGTTTATTTTAACGAATACGTGAATACGGGCTCCATCTGCGGCATGCTGATCGCCTTTCTTGGCGTCATTATCGTCCAGGAGCCGCGAGTGGGCGGCAGCCGAAATCGAACGGAAAACCGTGTGCCCTAGAACGAAGGCAGACTTTTCCGATAGAAATAGAGAGCTAGCTTCGGAGGCAGTCGTTTGCATCCGCGCAGGTCTGTGGTACTCTTAGAGGGAACCTTACGTCACGGAGGCGAACATTTTGGTCAGTTCCCTGTTTGTCGGGCTTGTCGCTCTTATCCACTTATACATTCTCTATCTGGAGATGTTTATGTGGGCGACCCCCAGAGGATTAAAGGCTTTTGGCATGACGAAGCAAGCTGCCGAGGCGTCTAAGACGTTGGCCGCCAATCAAGGGCTGTACAACGGATTTTTGGCCGCGGGGCTTATTTGGGGCCTGGTTCATCCCGATGTCGCCGTCGGACATCAGATTGAAATTTTTTTCCTGATATGCGTTCTCGTCGCCGCTTTGTACGGCGGGGCCACCGCGAAAAAATCGATTTTGCTCGTCCAGGGCTTGCCAGCCCTTATCGCTCTGCTGCTGGTCCTGTTCCTTTGACCGGCCGGCAGACAGAGGAGCGTGCGATCTCTGCAAGCAGTCATAACCGGAAGTCATAACCGGAAAACCGCCTTGTCGAGGCGGCTTTTTTCGTCGTGACAGGTATTGTGATGAAGCATTAGAAGCCGATAGGTGATCTTTCACGACCGAACAAGAAAGGACGGCGATGCGCGTTGACCTTACAGCAGCTCCGTTATGTAATCGAGGTGGCCAACCGCGGGTCGATGAACGAAGCGGCCAAACGGCTGTTTCTGTCGCAGCCCAGCCTTTCGAATGCGATTAAAGAGCTGGAGGAAGAAATCCGGGTTACGATTTTCGAACGTACAAACAAAGGCATTACGCTATCGAAGGAAGGGGCGGAATTTCTCGGCTACGCCAGGCAGGTGATCGAGCAGGCCGAACTGCTGGAGAACCGCTACCTGAACGCCAAGCCTTCGCCGCAGCATTTCTCGGTGTCGACCCAGCATTACGCCTTCGCGGTGAACGCCTTCGTGAAGCTGGTCCGCGAGCATGGCCACGAGGAATACGAACTGGCTTTGCGGGAAACGAAAACGTACGAAATTATTCAGGATGTCAAAAGCCAGCGCAGCGAGATCGGCATATTGTACGTCAACGAATTTAACTCCAAGGTGATCAACCGGCTGCTCAAGGACGCCAACCTGACGTTTACGAGCCTGTTTACGGCAAAGGCGCACATTTTTATAAGCATCGGCAATCCGCTGGCCAAGCAGGCGGTCGTGACGCTCGACGAGCTGCAGGATTACCCGTATTTGTATTTCGAACAAGGGGAGTACAATTCGTTTCACTTCTCCGAGGAAATTCTCAGCACGCTGTCGCACCGCAAAAGCATCCGCGTCAACGACCGGGCGACCCTGTTCAATCTGCTGATCGGCTTGAACGGATACACGATCTCGACCGGAGTGCTCAGCGCCGATCTGAACGGCAACGAGATCATTCCCGTTCCGCTCGCCAGCGACGAGACGCTCCATGTCGGCTGGATTAGTCACCAGAATGCCGCTCTTTCCAAGCTCGCCTCCGCCTATATTGAAGCCCTGCACGAGACTTTGGCTTCCAGTTAGCCCGCCCCGATAAACGTCAGAAGCCTTGAGCAATCAAGGTTGTTTGGCGTTTCTTAAAAATCTTCATCGTTTCTTTCGTTTTTTCCCCAGCCCTCCTTTATTTTTGTGCCGTAGTATTTCTATCATCGGTATAGAAAGGAGAGCTAAAACGAATGATCAAAAAAACCGTATGTTGGAGCCTGATCGCCGTTCTTATTATTTGGTGCGGATGGGGGCTCATCTGGTCCGGGAAAGAGCGGGAAATCGCAGTTGGGCCAATCGACGGCTGGAAAGCGAATACGTTGATCGCGCATGCCTTGGGCGGAATACAAGGCTTCAAGTATACGAATTCCTATGACGCATTCATCGCCAACTATCATAGAGGGTTCCGCTTGTTTGAAGTCGATCTTCTGCAGACGGAAGAGGGGGAGCTGGTTGCAAGACACGACTGGTCGCAAAACCTGCAGCCGGATCTAACGAAAAACTCGCTTATTCAAGGTCGATTTCGTCCCCTCGCATGGCCGGATATTCTCCAACTGATGCAGATATATCCCGATTTTTATTTGATTATTGATATGAAAGCAAGCGGGAACGAAAATATCCATCGGCAATTTGAGCATTTGGTCAATGAAACGCTCCGGGCAGACCCTTCCCTGTTGAACAGAATGATTCCTGAACTATTTAGTCCGGCCATGTATGATACGGTCATGAGCATTTATCCATTTCCCAACAACATGTATTCGCTCTACAACACCGCCGCTTCGGCCACAAGTATTTTACAGTTTGTTAAGGAGAAACACATTTCGGCGGTAGCCATGCCTGTATATCGCGTTTTTATGAACCCGAATCTAGTCCGATCTCTGCAGGATCTGGGGGTCAGAAGCTATGTTCATACGGTTAACGGCAGATGGACCATGGACCTGCTGAGCAGCTTCGGGGTATATGGATTTTATACGGACAGGGAGGTATCGCCGGTCGAGCTTGCGCTTGCGCATGCAAACGTCAGTCCGGACAACGGCGGCTTCCCGGAATATAGCAGCGCCGACTTGGTAAAAATAAGCACATTTCCTATGAAGGTGAAAAACAATGGCTAAAATGAACATCCTTGTCGTGGACGATGAATTGGAAATTCGCGAAGCGCTCGTCCTTTACTTGAGAAGCGACAGTGTCGACGTCATTACGGCCTCGAATGGGCTGGAAGCGCTTGACATCTTGGAAAAGGAAACGATCCACCTGATCATCATGGACGTGATGATGCCGCAGCTCGATGGGATCAAAGCGACCTTTAAAATTCGCGAAAGCAAAAACATCCCGATTATTATGCTCTCGGCAAAATCGGAAGATAATGACAAAATTTTGGGCCTTAACGTGGGGGCCGACGATTACATGACCAAACCGTTTAATCCTCTCGAGCTCATCGCAAGAGTTCGTTCCCAGCTGCGGAGATTTACGAATCTAGGCGCTATTCAGACGAACGAGGACGAGATTATTCAAGTCAAGGGCCTTGTGCTGAATAAAAGCACAAAGACGGTTGAGGTCGATGGCGAGGATGTGAGGCTGACTCCTAAGGAATACAAAATTTTGGAGTTATTGATGGAGAACAAGGGGAGGGTCTTCTCGCTCGAAGAGATTTACGAGCGCGTGTGGAATGAACCGATCTTTTCCTCGGAGAATACGGTCGCGGTGCATGTTCGCAATATCCGCGAGAAAATCGAGATCAATCCCAAAGACCCGAAATATTTAAAGGTGGTATGGGGAATTGGATATAAAATCGAAAAAAAATAAAGCGAACCGGCGAATTTCTGTCGACCTTCTGGTCATACTGGCCGCGGCGATCCTGTGGATCGTCATTCTGATTAACCGATTTTTCGTCGGCAGACTGTACGTGGAGTGGTTTATCCTTGTATGGATCCAGCTCTTTTTGCTAGTTATCATAGTCGGTGTATTGGCAGGCAAGGTGTTCTTCCGCCGGAACGCATCCCCTGATCGGAGCGAGCTGTGGCGGGGAAGCGTGACGACGTACTACATTCGCCTATGGAGCCGCTGTGTAAGGGCTGTGCTGCAGAATGGGAAAATTTCCTGGGGATTGCTCCTTCTATTCTTGTTAACGGCGATATCCGGCATCGTCGGATGGCGGGCGGCTACGTATGCGAGCAGCAACGAGCTCGGTTGGCTCCTTTTCTACGAGGTTTTGTACATCTTGTTCGTCGTTCCGTATGTTCTCGGCAAGCTTGGGAGGTTCGCCGCGATCGTCAAGGGAGCGAGAGAAATTGCCGATGGCAATATTCAATATACGATTCAAGAGTCCGGGAAAGATATTCTATCCAAACTTGCGAGTGACCTGAACAACATGAAGGCCGGGTACCAAAATGCGCTGGAGAATCAAATAAAGAGCGAACGTTTAAAGACCGAACTGATCACCAACGTATCGCATGACTTGAAGACGCCGCTCACTTCCATTATCAACTATGTCGATCTGTTAAAAAAAGAGGAGCTTCCTTCCGAGACAGCCAGAGCCCATGTTCAAATCCTCGAGCGCAAAGCATTAAGGCTCAAGCTATTGATCGAAGACCTGTTCGAGGTGTCGAAAATGGCCAGCGGCACGGTGGAGCTGGATATTGAATCTGTCGATGTGGCCACCTTATTGACCCAGGCTATCGCCGAATTCAGAACCCATGCAGGGGATGCTTCCCTTGAGATTAGAGAAAGAATAGCCAAGTTCCCGATCCATGCAAGCTTGGACGGCAATAAAATATGGCGCGTCTTTGAAAATGTAATCGGCAATGCTAAGAAATATTCTCTTCCCGGCACCCGGATCTATATTTACTTGGATGAAACCGACGACCAGGTTCTCTTCAAAATTCAGAATACGTCGGCCTACGAGATCGATTTTGCTGCGGAGGAATTGTTCGAGCGTTTCAAAAGAGCGGACGAATCCCGTCATACGGAAGGCTCCGGTCTCGGTCTTTCGATCGTGAGAAGTATCGTGGAGCTGCACGGCGGAGAGATCAAAATCGAGATTCATGGCGATCAATTCAATGTCATTATACATTTGCCCAAACGCCGCTTGCTCTAGTAGGCATAAACGGATTCGGCCTTTTCGCTTCGCGCCCGAACGGAAGGGCTTTTTTCCTTTCCCGCCTCCTCATGCTCTGGCATCGCGCCAAGTTCCGTCCCGATGCCGGACAGGGACGACTTACCTATAGCTTCCGGCTATAACCAGCTATAGAAATTTGGATTTACGCTATAGCAAAGCGAATATGTTATCTTTCTTTTAACACGCAGATAAGAGGAGAGTTAGCATATGAAAAGCGGCAATTTGGGTTACCCCCGTATCGGACGGAACCGGGAATGGAAGAAGGCGCTGGAGGCGTATTGGGCCGGGAAGCTGGAGGAAGAGGCTTTCCATGCGGAGCTGAAAGCGATCCGTCTCGGCAATCTGAAAGCGCAGCAGGAGCGGGGAATTGAGATCATTCCGGTTGGCGACTTCACTTATTACGATCATATCCTCGACACGGCCGTCATGTTCGGCCTGATTCCGGCACGCTTCGGCCGCTTGGAAGGCAAGCCGGACTTGTCGGTCTACTATGCGATGGCGCGGGGCAGCCGCGACGCGACCGCCTGCGAGATGACGAAATGGTTCAACACGAACTATCACTACATCGTGCCGGAGCTGGATCAAGCGAACCCCGTTCTGACCGGCAACCGTCTGCTGGACACATACCGCGAAGCCAAGACGGAGCTCGGCATCGAAGGAAGACCAGTGCTCGTCGGTCTTTATACGTTCCTGAAGCTGTCCAAGGGCTATGGCCGCGAGGGATTGGCCGGCTGGATCGATTGCCTGCTGCCCTTGTACGTACAAGTTCTGCGCGAGCTCGAAGCCGAGGGCGTTGCTTGGGTGCAGATCGACGAGCCGATTTTGTCCTCTTCGCTGAGCGGCGACGAGCTGGCCCATGTCGCCCGCATTTACGAGACGCTGACGAAAGAAGTGCCGGGCATCAAGCTGCTGCTGCAAACGTATTTCGAGTCCGTTGACCGTTACCAGGACGTCGTCTCGCTTCCTGTGCATGGGATCGGCCTCGACTTCGTGCATGACGAAGGGAGAAACTTGCAAGCGGTACGCGAGCACGGTTTCCCTGCGGACAAAGTGCTGGGCGCCGGTCTGATCGACGGCAGAGGCATCTGGAAAGCCGATCTGCAAGGCAAGCTGGAGACATTGAACGCCTTGACCCAAGCCGTATCCGCAGACCGAATCATCGTGCAGCCGTCGTGCAGCCTGCTTCACGTGCCGGTAAGCGCCGCACAGGAGAACCTGCTGCATACGACGCTGCGGGAGGCGCTCGCCTTCGCCGATGAAAAGCTGGATGAAATCGCTCTGTTGACCAAAGCCGCGAACGTTGGCGCGCAAGCTTTCGCCGCCGAGCTGGCCGAATCCGACCGCAGCCGCAAGGCGCTGGAGCAATCGCCGTCCCGGGCCCGCAAGCAAGTGCATGCACGGATCGCCGGACTTACTCAGCAGCCTTCGTCCCGAACGGAATCCTTCGACGTGCGGCGCAAGGCGCAGCAGGAGCGTTGGAAGCTTCCTTTGCTTCCGACGACGACAATCGGCAGCTTCCCGCAAACCCCGGAAGTCCGCAGTGCCAGACAAAAATGGCGCAAGGGAGAGTGGGGCGCAGAGAAGTACGACGCTTTCATCAAGGAGCAGATCAAGACGTGGATCGATCTGCAGGCGGAGCTAGGCCTCGATGTATTCGTGCATGGCGAGTTCGAGCGGACCGATATGGTGGAATTTTTCGGGGAAAAGCTGGCCGGGTTCGCCTTCACCGCGAACGGCTGGGTGCAGTCTTACGGCTCCCGCTGCGTGAAGCCGCCGGTCATCTACGGCGACGTTGAATTTGTGGCGCCGATGACGGTCGCGGAGACAGTCTACGCGCAATCGCTGACGACGAAGCCGGTCAAAGGTATGCTGACCGGTCCGATCACCATCCTGAACTGGTCATTCGTCCGCGACGACAAGTCCCGCGAAGAGGTGGCGTACCAGATCGCTCTGGCGCTGCGGGACGAGGTGGAGGCGTTGGAGAAGGCCGGGATCTGCATGATTCAGGTCGACGAGCCGGCGCTTCGGGAAGGGCTGCCGCTTAAGGAAGAGAAGAAGGACGGGTATTTGGACTGGGCGGTCCGGGCTTTCCGGTTGTCCACCTCTACCGTCCAAACGGAAACCCAAATTCACACGCATATGTGCTATTGCGAATTCCACGATATGATCGATTCGATCCGGGCGCTTGACGCCGACGTCATCTCGATCGAGACGTCGCGCAGCCACGGGGAACTGATCGGTAGCTTTGAGGAGCACATTTACGACAAGGGCATCGGGCTTGGCGTCTACGACATTCACAGCCCGCGCGTCCCGACGGTCGAGGAGATCGGCACCATGATCGATCGCGCCTTGAAGGTGCTCGATTCCGCCCAGTTCTGGATCAATCCGGACTGCGGACTCAAGACGAGAAAGCTGGAGGAGACGGTCGCCTCCTTGCGCAACATGGTAGCGGCGACTTTGCTCGCCCGCGACAAATACGCCCTGAGTCATCAAGACGCTCATTGAGAAGTGTCCGTCACGAACCCTTTTATGAGGAGCACGCCATTCCGGCGGGCTCCTTTCTTGCTTGACGGCGGCGGACACCCGATGGGGACGGAGAGTTGAAAAAGGCCGCGAGACGTGTTTAGATGAACGTATACGAACGGATGTTCAACGACGAGGGGAAGCATGCTTTGTGGAAGCTACGCGTATTACCTACTATGAGTTCGGCAATCCGTCCGACGTCCTGCGCGTCGAAACCGGACCGGTAAGCCGCCCCGGCCAGGGAGAGGTGTTGGTACGTATGGTGCTTAGCCCGATCAATCCGTCCGACCTGATCCCGATTACCGGCGCTTATGCCCACCGGATCGGCTTGCCGGCGGTTCCCGGCTACGAAGGGATCGGAGTTATCGAGGATACTGGCCCCTCCGTCTCCCGGTCGCTGATCGGACGGCGCGTGCTGCCCTTGAGAGGGGAAGGGACGTGGCAGCAGTTCGTGACAGCCCCGGCCGAGTATGCCGTATCCGTTCCCGACGGTCTGGACGACGAGAGCGCCGCGCAAATGTACATTAACCCGCTGACGGCGTGGTTAGTCTGTACCGAGGCGCTGCGCCTCCAACCCGGCGGCACGGTGCTCGTCAATGCTTGCGGCTCCGCGATCGGGCGACTGTTCGCCCAATTGGCGAAGCTGTTAGGCTTCCGGCTGATCGCCGTGACCCGCAGCGGCGCGTATACCGCCGAGCTGCTGCGGCTCGGCGCTTTCGCTGTAGTCAATACGGCGGAAACGGAATTACGTCCGGCCGTCATGGAGCTGACGGGCGGCGCCGGCGCGGATGCGGCGGTCGATTCGGTGGGCGGCGCGGCCGGGACGACGATGGCTTGCTGCCTGAAGCCTGGCGCGGTGTTTTTAAGCATAGGGCTGTTATCGGGGATACCCGTCAACGGAGCGGAGATTGCTCGGCAAACCCAGGCCGACGTCCGGTTGTTCCACCTGCGTCACTGGAACCGGCTCGCGGCTCCTCCGGTATGGCAGGAAGCTTTCCGCCGATTGATGGCGCTCGTGCTGGACGGACGATTGACGCTCATGCCCGCCCGGGTCCGCTATAGCCTGCCCGATGTAAAGGAGGCAGTTCGCTCTGCACAGTCCGGCGGCAAAAACGAAGGGAAAGTTTTTTTGACTCTACCTTAAAATCAGTGCTTGACATGATGTGAAGCTCCAGAGAGCCTCTTGGTCCCTAACGTCTTACGAAGCATGAAGAG
Source organism: Paenibacillus hodogayensis (assembly GCF_039536325.1). Lineage (NCBI taxonomy): Bacteria > Bacillati > Bacillota > Bacilli > Caryophanales > Paenibacillaceae > Paenibacillus > Paenibacillus hodogayensis. Next base: position 207 of record NZ_BAAAYO010000009.1, on the reverse strand, counting down.
AGTTGTACGGTTTTTCACACAAGTTGTCTCCAAAGCGATTCCGATTCATGCCTGTTGTGCGAAAATGCGGTTAGCATAGAAAGTGGACACCGAATAAGGAACGTTAGATAATTAACGTAACGAAGAAAGGGGTGTCCGGAAATGGTAGAACAGAAACAGCATTTCAACGAAGATTTTAAGAAAAGAACGGTGAAGTACATCCAGGAG
>NZ_BAAAYO010000008.1:463144-631880 GCF_039536325.1 Paenibacillus hodogayensis | reverse complement strand
ACGGTAGGAGTAGTTCCGCAGCTAAGCGGACTGACGCCAAACGACTTTACGTCGCCGGTTGTCTACACGGTCACGGCTCAGGACGGGACAACGAAGAACTACACGGCGACGGTAACTGTAGGAGCCAACAGCGCGAAGGACCTCACGGCGTTCAGCTTCGCAGGTCTTTCGCCAGCGGCGGTAGGAACAATCAATGGAACCAATGTTGAAGTGACGGTGCCCTTTGGTACACCAGTAACTTCGCTGATTGCGACGTTTACGAGCTCTCCAAATTCGACGGTGACGGTAGGAGTAGTTCCGCAGCTAAGCGGACTGACGCCAAACGACTTTACGTCGCCGGTTATCTACACGGTCACGGCTCAGGACGGGACAACGAAGAACTACACGGCGACGGTAACTGTAGGAGCCAACAGCGCGAAGGACCTCACAGCGTTCAGCTTCGCAGTTTTTTCGCCAGCGGCGGTAGGAACGATCAATGGGACCAATGTTGAAGTGACGGTGCCCTTCGGCACACCGGTAACTTCGTTGATTGCGACGTTTACGAGCTCCGTAGGATCGACGGTGAAAATAGGGAACGTTCCGCAGCTAAGCGGACTGACGCCGAACGACTTCACGTCGCCGGTTACGTACACGGTTACGGCCCAGGACGGGACGACGAAGAATTACACGGTGACGGTTACTGTAGCGGCGAGCAGCGCGAAGGACCTCACGGCGTTCAGCTTTGTCCTGCCCCCAGCAGTGGGTATGATTGATGGAACAAATGTTGAAGTGACGGTGCCTTTTGGTACACCGGTAACGTCGCTGATCGCAACATTCACGAACTCCGCAGGATCGACGGTGAAGATAGGGAACGTTCCGCAGCTAAGCGGACTGACGCCGAACGACTTTACGTCTCCCGTGATATACACGGTCACGGCTCAGGATGGGACGACCGCATCTTATATCGTGGTGGTTACGCGCGCTGCTGTTGTGGGAGGGAACCCCAGTCTGACTGCGTTGACGCTGACGAACGGCGGGCTGCCCTTGATGGCCGAATCTGTGACGGGAGCAACGTATCATTACCATGTGACTAACCAAGTATCGAGTATTAGCGTTACGGCAAGCGTGTATGACAGCAATTCCGTTATAGTCGGCAGCTTGTACAACAATGACAATGTGCTGGTATGGGGTCCGTTTAACTTCACCAGCGGTACAGCGACTCCTCCGGTACCGCTTGATGTGGGCGTCAACCGGCTGGAATTGGCCGTAACAGCTCAAAACGGCTCTACTCAAACCTATCTGGTATACGTGAATAGGGCATCCGCAGCGTACAGTAATGCTTCCTTGCAATCGTTGCAAGCAAGCAAGACCGGTTTGGAGTATAACAAGGCTATTTTGGACTACACCTTCTCTGTAGGGAATAGCGTCAATACCCTAACGTTAAGTGCTCTTCCCGAAGAAACCCTTGCTACTGTAAAAATAAACGCCGTAGCGACAACGTCGAAGGAAATCCAGTTAAATGTCGGCAGAACGCTTGTGACCATAGAAGTGACGGCACAAGACGGCATAACGAAATCGACCTATACCGTGACGATCAAAAGAGCTGTAGCGATAACGGCTGTTTCCAACACATCCATTCCGATAACGAGCGATCCGGCTACCATTACCGTTCCGTCGGGCGTTACGAATGCGAAGCTTGCAGTCACGCCGACGAACGCAGGATCGAGCCGGGAGGTTACCCTCCCCTTGATCGAGGTGCTGGCGGAAACCGCCCAGGGGACCGTGCTGGCGGTCATTCCGGAAGGCACGAAAGTGACGGCTCCTTCGGCGTGGGATGGCACCATCAAGCTGCCTGAAGCGAAGAGCGCGGGCAGCGTATCGGTCAGCAACGGCAATGTGAGCGGAGTTATTGAAATAGGGTCATCGGAGGTCATGCTGACTTTTGACAAAGCCGTGCGTCTACTCTTCCCGAAACAGGGAAATAAACTGGCCGGTTATATAAAAAATGGTGCTTTAATCCCGATCACAGGTTCGGTTACAGAGGATACGCAGGCTGCTGCCGATCGCGAAATTGCAGCGGGCGGGGACGCCAGAATTACAGTTGGCGAAGACCTCGTCGTGTGGACGAAGCACTTCACGACTTATGTCTTTTACTCGCCGGTTATTCCGACCGTTACTAATGGCGGAGGAGGCGGATATGGCGGCGGTCCTGTCAACTCTGGAACCATTTTGGCTGCCCGCGGAGGGACGCTCCAGTTGAATGGTGTGCAAATCGAAGTGCCGATCGGCGCGATAGACAGCGATATTCAGGTGACCGTAGATCGAATAATCGGCGCGCCAGCACTGTCTCTTGGCGATCTCATGAGCTTGGTAAGTGAAAGGTACGACATCAAGAAAAATAAAGCCGGTGATTTCAACAAGGCCGTTACCCTGACTTTGCCATACGACAAAACGAAAATCGATTTCACCAAATCTACTGTAGCGCTGTATCGGTTGGACGAGAAAACTCAGAAATGGGTGCAGGCGGATGACCAGAAAATCGATCAAGCTAAAGGGACGGTGTCGGGAACCGTACGATACTTCGGGAAGTTTGCCGTTCTGATGTCGGCTAAAGAGGAGAAGGGGGTTCCTCCGACGAACGCAGCGGATGTTAGCGACATCAAGGGACATTGGGCCGAAAAGAGCATTCGCGACTTCCTTCAGCTAGACGTCGTTAACGGCTATCCGGACCATACGTTTAAACCCGATAAGAGCATCACGAGAGCCGAGTTTGTTACGATGATCGGAAGAGCTTTTCATCTCCAGGCGCAGGCAGGCAAAGGGTTTAGCGATACGAAAGCGCATTGGGCCCAAAGCGCAATCGAGACGGCGGCCGCCCTTGGCGTTGTTACCGGATACGATGCGGACACCTTTGGTCCGGACGACTTGATTACCCGCGAGCAAATGGCCGTCATTGTCGTTCGGGCCGCACATATCGATTCTGCCGGGGAGTTAGGCCGTTTCACGGATAACGCCGATATAAGCGACTGGGCTCGCGCCGCTCTTGCTGCCGCAGCGGCCAAAGGATTACTGAACGGTTATGAGGACGGTACAGTGAAGCCGAAAGAAAACACCACCCGTGCAGAAGCGGTGACTGTCATTTTAAGAGCGGTGCAGATCAAGAAGTAATCCGCACAGGCGGAACCTGTGGCATGACTCCGATCGGGGATAAGTAAGCAAGGGAATATGTAGGATTACGAAAAGCAAGCTGCCGCGCGAAATATCGTGCGATAGCTTGCTTTTTCTTAAAGCGGAACTTCGAACCGAATTGCTGCGGCAACGGAGGGCGGCCCTCGTCGGCAGCGTATAGGGCGATTGTGCCGCTTCCGGGATGCGACCCGGCGGACTTAAGAATCGCTGTCCGGCTTTCTTTCCTGTTCCTGAAGTTCCCGCAAGTAGTCGTCCAAACGATCGAACCGATCCTCCCAGATGCTCCGAAACGTGTCAAGCCAGTCGTTCAGCTCTATAAGCGGCTGAGCCCGGAGCTTGTAGATTCGCCGGTTGGCGATCGCTTGAACTTCCACAATTCCGGCATCGCTCAGGACGCGCAGATGCTTGGAAGCTTGCGGTTGATTGAGCCCGAGGCGCTCGGCAACCTCCCCCACGGAAAGAGGGCCGTCGCGCAGAAGCTCGACAATGTGCAGCCGGTTAGGCTCGGCCAGAGCGCTTAAAGTCGAATGCATGATTATAAGATACCCCACTCAGAATATTCCTGTAAAGGAACATATCAATAACATAATGAAGGCGGAACCTGTGCGGCATTTTTATGGGTCATCCACGGGTCTGCTACCAACGTCGGCGCTTGCTTTTAAGCCACAAGTAGCCGAGCAGCAGCACCTGTGCCGCGACCATGATGCCGAGGGTTAACCACGCGCGCCCGTTTCCGGAGGCCGTCCATCGTTCGGCTGCAAAACCGGGGACGATCAAAAGCAGCGGGATCAGGATGGTTACCCACGTTCTAGCGATAAGGGAGTAACCGATCAGGAACAAGAGGCAGATGGCGGCCAGCCATTGGTTTTGGACAGCGGTCGGGACGAAGAGCGGAGTCAGCGGCACCGTTTTATCAAGCAACTGGACACCGATGAATATCGCCAACGGTACGGCGGCTATAGTAACATACCAAACCTTGCGGGCACCCCGGGAAAGGACGCGAGAGCTGTCTCGGCGCAGCAGCAGCACGAAGGCCGCCGTGCCGAAGATCAAGACGGATATGGTGCCGATTATATCGGCTATCGTATAGGAGGCTTTCCCGCGAAGGGCGTCCGGCAAAATAATAAAAGCTAGAGCCAGCGGAAAAAGCGGCATAAGCAGCGACGCGATTCCTCGCCAGTCCGTCTTCATTTCGTCTTTAAGCTGATCCATATAAGCTTTGGGGGAGCTGCCCGTTATAGCTTCGATGGGCTTGCCGTTCTTTTCCGCTTCGTAAAGGTGATCCTCCAACTCGCCGATGATTTCGGCGATCTCCCGTTCATTTTTTCCATGTACCGTCAAGTACGTCTTGAGGTCCGTCAAAAAGCTGTCCGCTTGCGGAGAGAGCATATTAATCCACCTCTCGGGTTGGTTTGGTGTGAAACAAAGCGCCGACAGCCAGAGAAAGGTTGTGCCATTTCTCCTGAAAATCTTGCAAGTCGGCTAGTCCTGCATCCGTAATCGAATAGTATTTGCGCTTGGGACCGTTGGGCGAAGCTTTCATAACCGTGGATACGAACCCTTCCTTTTGCAAACGGATCAGTACGGGGTATATGCTGCCCTCGCTGACCATCGTGAATCCGAACTGTTCCAGCTTCTCGATCATTTCGTACCCGTACGTTTCGCCGCGGGCGATCACGGCCAGCAGGCAGCCCTCCAATATCCCTTTTAACATCTGGGTAGATGTTGACATCGATCCACTCCCTTGTTATGCAAGATAGCTGCTCAAAAAAATAAGTACCTTGCAATACAATATAGCAGAGGCGAATAAAAAAAGCAACGGTTCGTTCGCGGATCGTTTGCTCCGGTTATCCGTGCGGAAGCGAGAGGGGGAGCGGGCTGCAAGTGTACGCCTTGCTCGTTCGTCCCTGGCAGAGGCCCAAGTATCAGACGTTTGCGACCGTCGCCGCACATATGTGACAAAAAGAAAAAGAGCCCTTGCTTCACAAGGACTCTTGCTTGTAATGATCTGTAGTGGGCTCGAACCACTGACCCCTACCCTGTCAAGATAGTGCTCTCCCAGCTGAGCTAACAGATCATGTTCATCAGCGACAAGTAATATAATACCAAGATCCGATGGGCATGTCAACCTAATTTTTAATATTTTTTGGTCGCGGGCAGGGATTTACTTTTCGCGCCTCTCTATTTATAATGAGAACAGGTGTTCTTGTCGAGCAGGCGCGCAGCGGTCGGCGTGTCGCCTATAGGGGAGTAACCCCCATCACAGTGAACGATGAACAGAAAGGGCTGAATCGTATGAACCATCTTCCTGATATTCTGACTGTCAAACAAGTCGCCGTTTTAATGGGCTGGCACACGAACACGGTATATTTGCGCTGCACTAGCGGCGAACTGAAAAGCTTCAAATCCGGAAACAGCCGGCGGATCCGCAAGGAAGCGTATCTCGAATGGATTGCCAGGCTGGAAAACGAAAGCGGCAAAGTAGGGTAGATGGCCTTGCAAAGCCGAGCATCGCATTTTCGCCAAAAAGAGAAGCCATTTATACGTCTGCTTTTGCTTCCCTGTTTCTTAAAAAAGATAGAACGATAAACGTCATCCAGGTTATGATGGGGATACCGATGACCAATGTATAACGACCGGAAAAATCGATTCCAAACAATCTGGATTCGTCCTCTATACGCTATAGAAACCATGCTGTGCCTACTAATAGCAGCGTATTGATCAAGAACGCCGATAACATACCTAACCATTTGTTGTTTCTATTCCTCGTGAACAAGACGGATATAGTCGTGGAAACGATGAAAGAAAAGGCTATGATCATATAATTCAAACGGTATGTCGCCTTCCTTCTAATTGATGGGCTAATTATCTCCGAATTACGGTACTGCCCTAAATCATAGAACAATATTCAAGCAGCGCCTGTAAAGCGCCTTAGAGGAATTCCATAGCAGACATTCTTGATTGCTTGGGCAAGTTGGCGTTTCTCTAGATGGGAGTTTGTACGGGTATCAAGGCAAGCAAAAAAGCCCCTGCGTGAGCAAGGGCTCTTTCTTAAATGATCTGTAGTGGGCTCGAACCACTGACCCCTACCCTGTCAAGATAGTGCTCTCCCAGCTGAGCTAACAGATCGTATTGTCTGGCGGTAGTTATTAGAATAGCAGGGATGGGTGAGCTTGTCAATACTAATAATTCATTTTATTGGCAGACATTAATAGGCCGGCCCTGTTTCAAAGCCGCTGAAATGGGGTAATCATAACAAACGCGTACGCTTGCAGAAAAACGCGCAGAGGCGGTGGTATCGTACATACGTCTGCGATTATTATCCTCCTTCTCTCGTATCGTCCATAACGGCGGCGATAACGCTTGTCCGGGCGCTCAAGCCGCTTCGGCGGCGATACGATGAGAACAGGCGGAGGACGCCTACTCTCCTTATTGAAAACCGATGGAACAGCCTGCCTTCGCGGCAGGTTGTTTTTTCCGTGGAGAATGGTGTCGGGCCTTGTTTGCGGCAAGTCCCGGTCGGACGTATTCTGGGTATACAAAATCAGCTTATGACTGCGACCTAGGGCTTGGGAAATGGTGGATGGAGAGCCAAACGTATATATTCTCATACTTTTTTCACGTTGTGAAAAATCGACAAGATATGATAATGTAAAAATGAGACCGAAAATTGGTTGAAACTACCCATTCCAGAGTTAGCGGAGGAGGAAAATGAAACGATACGGCGAGATGACCCGGGAAGAGCTTCAAGCCGAGCTGGACAGGCTGGAGGCCGAAAAGGGCGAGGCTGAATTTCCAAGTCAGACGGAAATCAGGACTCAAAAACGATGGATGATCAAGGCTTATTTGCTTTCCGCCGCATCGTTCGTACCGGGCACGTACCGGGTCTTTGGCTTTTCGGAGCCTTTTGAGTTGACCTATGTGAACGGCGTTATGGCATGGGGACGGATGGGCTCGGAGGAAGAGGCCAGTTTTCCTATTTCCATGCTGCACGTCATGGAGGACGCTCCTGAGCGGAATTAACACAATTTTAAATTATTTCGAATAACGTGGATGATTTTGCAGGAATTTTGCTATAAAGGTCGAAATAGTCAAATATAAGATTATTTCCTTTTTTCGCCTTTTGCAAAGTTCGGCCGACACCTGCGTGATAGAGGGGTAACCGAATGCAAAAAGGATTGCTCTATTCTACGGTCATGAATCAGGAGCAGCGGGCGATCAAATTGTTTTTGGTTTTGTTTTATGGTATCGGTTTCTCTTTCGACGCTTTCTACTTTTACTTCTATCCCAAGTTTGTGAGCCATTCGAGAGATGTCGGGCTTCCGCCCGGGGGCATCGGCTACGGCATTTATTTGATCCATCTTGCTCTGCTGCCTGTCGCCTTCTACTTGATCCGCAAGCACAAGCCCGCGATGGTCAAATATGTATACATCTATGTATACTTGGCCGTTTCGGTGCTGAACGATTTGTTCCTTTACGTGGGCTCTGACCTTACATACGACTCCAGCAATGTGGCAGAAGTGCTTTTTGTCCTGTTTTCACCCATTTTCTTGAACAAGAAATATTTTTGGATCGTCATCGGGGGCATTACGTCCAAGTACGTGCTGCTGCTGGTTACGCTTCAACAGCCCGCGCTTATTTTGCCTTTGGCGCTCTACCCGATCCTGTCATCCATGTCGTATATTATGCTGAACCGGTTTATCGGTTACGTCGATGCGATTCGGGATTCCTATAACGGACAGATGGAAGCGATCGTGAAAGGAATCGTCGCTACGCTGGAGCTGAAAGACCCTTATACGCGGGGACACAGCGAAAGGGTCGCCTATTTCTCGCTCATTCTGGCCAAGCAGTTGAACCGTTTTTCCGAAGAGGAAATGAAGGCGTACTACTACGCATGCCTGCTGCACGACGTGGGCAAGGTCAGCATTCCCGATCATATCCTGACCAAGCCTTCTTCCTTATCCGAAGCCGAGTTCGACATTATTCGCACGCACCCTGTCGTAGGCGTCAATGCAATCAAACATATAGACGGCTTGCAAAATGCGGTCTCCGTCGTGCTTCACCATCACGAGCGTTGGGATGGGAAAGGGTATCCGGATGGGCTCCACGGGGACAAAATTCCGCTGCTGGCGCGCATTACGGCGGTCGCCGACGCCTTCGACGCGATGACGTCCCGAAGGTCGTACCGGGACGCGCTGACCGTCGAGGAAGCGTACCAGCGTATCGTTCAAGGCAAAGGCGCCCAGTTCGATCCTGTTGTCGTGGAGCTGTTTCAGGATGTGTTCCCGTTGTTTGTGCAGTACGTTGCACGGATGCGCCGCGACGAGGACTCGCCGACGGAAGCCCAGACGGCCGCCGGCCGTCCCGAACTGGAAAGGGGGTGAACGTTAATGAAGATCAGAAAACTGGTAAAGGTGAAAACCACTTGCTGGTGGTGCGGAATTTGGTGGTAAGCAAGCGCAAGGATGCAGCCGGGTTTCCGGCCGCGTCCTTTTCTTTTTAATAGGAACGTCGTCGGGCACGAATAGAAGGAAGGAAGTGCAGGCAAGGTGAAAGTAACGGCGCAAAGCAGGCTTACCCCGGTGCAGCTCGTAATTCGTCCCGACCGGCAAGGCTACATTGTCGAGGATGCCGCGGCGGGGGACTATTACGAGATGAACGAGCTGTGCGTGCGGGCGCTTCAACGGATGCAGGAGGGCGCGGCGATCGGCGAGATCGAGGCGGAGCTGCGGGAGCGGTTTCCCCGCGAGGACGTGGATGTCATCGGGTTCGCCGACCAACTCCAGGAGATGGGACTCGTTGCCGAACTGGACGGAGTCGCGCTGCGCCGGGACGAAGGTCCCGCACAGGGGGGCGTTGGGGCCGGCCGACCGGCGGGGGACCGTCAAGGCGGCTTCGCCTGGATTCCCGCGTCGTTTGCCCGCTTCTGGTTTCATCCGCTGCTGCTGCTGTTGTACGGGTGCGCGATCGCGGCCAATGCGGCGATTCTGATCGTCAGGCCGGATTTGTTTCCGCGTTATGGGGACGTGTTCCTCTTCGATTCGATGGTACTCAACAGCGTCGTCTGGCTGGGGCTGTCTTTCGTGCTTCTTATGCTGCACGAACTGGGGCACATTATGGCAGTGCGTTCGTTCGGCCTGCCCGCTCGGCTTGGCATCGGCCACCGGTTCGTGTTCGTCGTATTCGAGACCGAGATGGACGGGATATGGCGGCTGACGCCGAAGCAGCGGAATGTGGCGTTTTTGGCGGGGATGGGCGTCGATCAGCTCGTGCTGCTGCTATGCCTGGCGCTGCAAGCGGCTTTTCCCGAACAGTCCGGGCTGATCGGAGGGCTGGCTGCGTTGGCCGCGCTTGACGTATTCGTCAAGCTGGCGTTCCAATGCTGCTTTTATATGAAGACAGACTTGTATTATGTGGCGGAAAATGTGACGGGCTGCTACAATTTGATGGAGCGGAGCCGAGACTGGCTGGCGGGGAAGCTGTGGAAGGGAAGAAGTGCGCAGAAGCAGCCGGAGGAGACTCGGGCGGTTCGGTGGTATGCTTTATTTTACGCCGCCGGCTATGTGTTTAGTGTGACACTGATTGCCGTATTCTTCGCGCCGCAGCTGATTGTGTCGGTGACGACGATCGTGCCTTGGCTCGCCGAGCCGCAGCAGCCAGCGCGCTTCTGGGACGCGGTCGTTTTCCTGGTCGAACTGCTGGGGTTGGGCGGGCTGCTGGCTTACGCTTGGAGCAAAAACAGAAAGAGCGCCGGCGCGGAAAAAAAAGACCGGAGCGCCGCTCGTTAGCGGTCGCTCCGGAACGCGATTCAATCGGTGCCGCACATCGCCCCGTAAAGTCGATCGCACCGGTCCGTCAGCTCGAAGTCCAGCGCAGTGATGCCACCCTCGCTCCAGGTCGTGACGCTGATTGTCACGAGCCGGTATTCGATGGAGATCATCGGGTGATGGTTAAGCGCCTCTGCGCTCATCGCCGTCTGCTGGACGAATTCGATGCCTTTCATATACTGCGGGAACCTGTATTTTTTAACGAGCCATTTGTCGTCTTTGAGCGTCCAGCCCGGACGGGCGTTAAGACGCTCCTGGATTTGGTCGTCGGTCATTTTCGCCACGGTCGGTTCACCTCGCTAATGGATCGGGTTTTCTATCATTATACACCAATGGGCGGAGGAAGGGGGGACTTGTCATGATCAAATTTGACGCGGAGCTCTATTTCGAGGCCGAGCTCAAGCCGTATGCCCCGGTCGTAGAGCGGCGCGGGCCGCTTATTGACATTTATGTGAAACTGGCTGCAGGCGACGGGGCGGCGTGGCCAGCGGACTTGACCGAGCCGGGCGCGCTTGTCGTATGCGATCCGGACGGACAGCCAATTCACTATGTCGTGCTGGAGGAAGGCTGCGATAGCGAATACGGGTTTACGGACCGGGAGAAGCAGCAGCTGATGCGATATATGGAGCGCGAGCGGCTGCTTGAGCGCGCGGACGGCTGAGCCTTGAGGCTTTTGTTGGACATGAAAAAGGAGAGGGCGCTTGTCCCTCTCCGGTTCTTACTCGACGATCAGTTTTGCTTTCATATTGACGTGTCCCGTGCCGCAAGGTACGGAGCAAAGGATCTCGTACGTGCCGGCTGTATCGAACGTAACTTCCTTGGACAAATCTTTGCCGCTAAGCGAAATGCCGAGCTTGGCGATGTCGATGCCGTGGGTGCCTTCTTTGTTTTTCAAGACGACCTGCAGCGTTTCCCCTTTTTTCACCTTGTATTCCGGTTGGTCGAACTGGAAATTGCTTGCCGTAATTTTCAGCTGAGGCTTACCGCTTTCCGCTCCCGCTTCTTCTTCGCTTTTTTCCGGTTTGGCGCTAACCAGCAGGAAGATGATCCCCAAGGTACACGCTCCGAAAAACAAAACGGACATGATCCATTTATACATGTGTGGTCCTCCTCGGTCGAAAATGTCACTTCACAGATTATACGATATTTTGGATTTCAAATCCATTCGCCCTTTTGACGTCTTTTTGACAAAACGTTGAACAAATCCGCATAAATTCATTGTTGCCCAACAAATCTTTACACAAACCGATGCGCTTTTCCGCAACGGACGGTTTTTTTCGGCCCGCATCCACCTTCTGGGCAAACGTCCATTTTGCCCGGTACTGGGTGTTTATCCGTGTTCCCCATGGGTGTTCCTCCATAGACTGAGGGTAGATTGAAGGCGAAAGGGAGGTGCAATAATGAATTATATGCAAAGATCGGCCAACGTCATGTCGATGCCCATGTCCATGCCGATGTCGAATATGGCAGCCCCGGTGATGGGAGCTCATATGAACGCGGCGGCTCCGGTAATGGGTGCGCACGTAAACGCCCCGTTCGAGAACGTCGCTCCGACGTTCGTGTCTCCGGCGTACGTGGCTCCGATCAGCCACGGTCATCATCATGGTCATTGCTGTACGGCAGGCGCGGGCTACTCCTCTACGGGAATCATTCTGGTGCTGTTCATTCTGCTCGTGATTATAAGCCGTGCCCATCATAAGCTGTGAGCGGTTCGTAACCGTTCGGACGGAAGCCGGAGCCTTGCGCTCCGGCTTCTTTGCCGTTTCCGACAGGTCGCCAAGGAGCCCACGCCGGAGGCAGACGCCCTGCGTATACTATGGCAAACGTACAGGTGGTGATGATTACGGCTATGCCCAAACGATCCGGCGAGAAGCAAAAACGCGCCGCGCTTCATCCGAAGATGAGTCCCCATTTGCGCAGGAAGGTAGCTGCCAGCCTGCCGGGCAAAGAAGGGCGCAAACGCCAAGGAACGATCCGCGTCATTATCGAGTTCGACCGCAAGCCGACGCGGCAGTGCGTCGAGTCCGTGAAGCGCGGCCTGAAGCCGCATGCCCGGCATTTTCACGTGCTGAGGCGGATGACCCGCCTGCAGGCGATGTCCGCGCGCATTTCGTTGGCCGGCCTGCGGCGGCTTTGCTGTCACCGCAATGTGACCCGGGTGCATCTGGACCGCAAAGTACGGGTCACGCTCAATGTCGCCACGCCCTCTGTAGGCGCGTCCGAGCTGCAAAAGCAAGGCATAGGGGGAAAAGGCGTTACGATCGCGGTGATCGATACGGGAGCCTACCCTCATCCGGACTTGACGAAGCCGGTCAACCGGATCAAGGCGTTTAAAGATTTTGTCAACGGCCGCAAGAAGCCGTACGATGATAACGGGCACGGCACTCATGTGGCGGGAGACGCGGCCGGCAACGGCTACAGCTCGAAAGGGAAATACCGGGGGCCGGCGGACAAGGCGAAGCTGGTCATCGTCAAGGCGTTCGGATCCGATGGCGAGGCGGACAGCTCGGACGTGATCGCCGCCGTTGACTGGGTGCTGCGCAACCGGAAAAAATATGGCATACGGGTCCTCAACATGTCGTTCGGTTCGCCCGGCTTTGCCCGCTGCTCCGACGACCCGGTATGCCGCGCCGCAGAGCGGGCGTGGAAAGCCGGTCTGGTCGTCGTGGCCGCGGCCGGCAACTCCGGCCCCGGCAAAGGGACGATCGAATCGCCGGGCATCAGCCCGCTGCTCCTTACGGTAGGAGCGGTCGACGACCGCGGTACGGTGCTGCAGGCGGACGACCGAGTCGCTGCCTTTTCCAGCAGGGGACCGGCGCCGGGAGGAAGGGTGAAGCCCGATTTGAGCGCTCCGGGCGTCAATATCGTGTCGCTGCGCGCTCCGGGCTCGGTGCTTGACATTGGCGATCCGTCCGCGCGTGTTGGCAAAAGCTACTTCCGCATGTCCGGCACGAGCATGGCAACGCCGATCGTGTCCGGGGGCGTCGCCGAGCTGCTGCAGCGGTATCCGAGGCTGAAGCCGAGCCGCGTCAAGCAGCTGCTGAAAGCCAACGCGACGCGGCTGCGGTCCTACTCTTCCAACGCCCAAGGCCAGGGCGAGCTGAACGTCCGGTTTATCGCCAAAGCCAACCGTGTCTTGGTGGCCGCCAAACCGCGGTGCGCGGGATGCGAAGCTGCGCGGAGTATCGCGCGCAGAGGCTCGGCCCGCAAGTAAACCATTCACATCCACGGAATAGTCGAAGGCCGCGCGCCTCGCCCGCCAAAGCTCATCGGCAGCGTGGTGAGGCGGGCCTTCTTTCTTTTGAACCGGCGAACGAACCGGCGCGAAGTCGTCAACGATCCGAACGACTGAGCGTTCGTCCATGCTTCGACTGATTGTGCTATAATACGAGTCAAAGGACATCAGAAGGAGAAACAGCGATGGAATCGATAGTCGTGAACAAACAGGATCAGTTGGAGCTATGCCTGCGGCTGCGCCGGGAAGTATTTGTGGTCGAGCAGCAGGTGCCGGCCGATCTGGAGATCGACGAGCTGGACACGCTCGAGGCGCCTTGCCGGCACGTGCTGCTGCTGGAAGCGGGCGAGCCGGTCGCTACCGCACGGATGAAAGCATACGACGAAGAGACGGCGAAAATTCAGCGCGTCGCGGTGCGGCTGGAGCGCCGGGGGCAAGGACTGGGAAGGCGGGTCATGGAGGAGTTGGAGCGTCTTGCCGCGGCGGAAGGCTACGCGGCCGCGCTGCTGGACGCGCAGCTGCCAGCCCGGGCCTTTTACGAGCGAATCGGCTATACCGCCGTATCCGAGGAAACGTTTTACGATGCCGGCATTTTGCACGTCCGGATGGCAAAGAAGCTGGACAACCATTCTGATTGAACGCGGCCAACCATAAAAACCGTCTCTTCCGGGAAAGCTAACAGAGCTTTCAAGGATACGATAAAAAAGGAGACGAGCCTATGAGCTTCCAAGCGGACAACGACAGAGAAAGTTTTGTTGCGGTGCAAAAAAACGGCGACGGCGACATTACGGCGTTCAAAACATGCAAAGGTCGCGTATTGAACTACGAGCAGGCGCTTAACGAAGTCCAGTCGGGTGCGATCCAAGGCGTGAATGCTTTTAAAGGAAGAGACGGGGATACGTACATTCGCGGAGATGCGGACGGCGACCCTAGCAACAACTTGGATCAGCTGCCGACGTTCTGAGGCGGTATAGCGCGATAAAGCCTGTCCACCGGGAGCCAAAAACGGCTGGCTATGGACAGGCGATCGGGGAGGAAGCTGGGCGATGCGCCCGGCTTCTTTACCGTTGCTCGGAGCGCTCTCTCGGGAAGCGCTCGCAGAAAAGAAAAGCATGTTTAAGTTCGGGCAGGCGGTTCAAACGAATAGGACTGATGCTGGCGAATGAACACCATAGGGCCTGTCTTGCCGACGAACGCTTCCATGTTGTCCCCGTAATGCATGAGCCATGTTTTCCTTTGTATCGGTTCCGGCAGCGTCAGCAGGTCCGGCAGCGTGGCGTGGACGAGTCCGTGGCCATCCAACTGGCAATCGTGAAGCATATGAGAGCAGCCGCGCTCGTGAACGGCCTGCAGCAGTTGCGGATCGAACACCGTATCGCCGCTGTAAAACAAGTAGTCGTTCAAAATCAGCGCATAGCTCGGCATATCGAGGAAATGACGGGTCGGCACGATTTCGAGACGAAAACCGGGAACGATTTCGCATGGCTTCCCGACGGTCAGCGGCACGACGTGGAAAAAATCGTCCAGTGTTTGCCGGCCTTCCGCGCCGAATTCCAGCCCGCCCTTTAGAGAGCAGTTCCACAGCGGAGCGATCAGACCTTCTTCAATGAACAGACTCGGCTTTTTGCCATAATTGAATTTCAGGCGCAGCATCAGCTCCTCGAAGCCGCCGATATGGTCGGCGTGAAGATGCGTGACGAATACGCCGTCGATACAGTCGAGCGGCAGGCCCATGTGATACATGGCCAGTGGGGCGGTAATGCCGAAGTCGATCATGAGCGTATAGCCGTTGCACTTGACCAGTGCGTTGTTGTTGAAATATTTTTTGGCAAATGCCGAGCCGGTGCCGATCATCCGGATCTCCATGCTCATACGGTTCCTCCTTCGGCCAAAAGCACATTACGTTAAATGTATCATTTTTCCACAGAGATTTAAAGAAAGAACTGTCCTAATTCGACAAATTTTTCACTCCCCCTCCTGAGACTTCGGCAATAAATTGAATGGGCCGGGACAGTCGCGTATACTCGCTCATCCGCTCCCGCATAGAATACAGTGCGATTTCACACGGGATCGAGATTTTTGGCGGGAGGAACGAGCGATGGCAGGGAAAAAAACGAAAAAACAAGTATCGTCGGCTAAACCCCAGGCGCAATACAAATTTGTGACTTCCGACGTATGTACCGTCTGCAAGAAACAGTGTGCCCGCGGGCTTCGTTATATGGAGCGGATGGAGCAGCCGGGAGCGGTCGGGAACGGAATACCTTGCGTGCTCACCCGATACATGAAGTGAACCGCTGGGCGGATATGAAAAAAACCTTTGCCGCAAGCCATTGCGGCAAAGGTGAAAGTTTGGTGGTTAACAAAGTCAGGAATCATGCCTCATTACTTTCACGATCAGGCGGTCCAGCTGTTGGCTGATTTCGACGACCTGAGGGTGTCTGAAGTTATACATGTATTCTTTAGCCGTTCGTTCCAGGAGCTTTTTCATTTTGTCGATTTCGACATGCAGTCCGACATACTGGCTCATGCTGACTCCCGCTTCCTCATTCTAAATGGTTATATCTGTATCAGTTTACCCGATTTTGTACGGTGACGTAACTTCAATCTGGGAAAGTTAATTTTTATTTACAAGCGTTTGACTTCTGGTGTATTATAAATAATTTGGCAATAGTGGGCATTATGATTGAATTTATTTAACTTCCCATTTTTGGATAATAATTGTAAGTGATTTGAGCTCGAATTGCAAATATTTCGCTGACCGGAAAGCGCAACTTTTCATTCGACCGGGCGTCTAACTGTACAGAACGACATGGTTGATGGAGGTTTTTGAAATGAAAATGAAACGGCTTGCCGCACTTACCGCTACCCTGGTCGTGCTCGGAGCAGGAATCGTTTATGCAGGCTCGCCTTGGGGAGAATACCAGGGATATACCAAAGTCCGCGTGCAGGTCAACAACACGGAAGTGCCGGCCGGCGACGTTCCCGCCTTTATGATCGACGGCCGCGTCGTGCTGCCTCTGCGCGAGCTGTCCGATTCGTTGAATGCGATCGTCAAATGGGATGATGCCTCGAAAACGGCGTATTTGTACAAGCCGAATGTACATATGTTCGTCGCCAAAGATATCGCCAAGGACGACTCGCCGAAAACGCCTTTTGGCAAAGTGAGCAAGGGGAACAAGCTTGACTTCGTGGTAGCGGCCCAGGTGGACAGCCTGACGACGCCGATCCAATCGTTCAAGATCGATCTGGTTTCTCCGGAAGGGGCGATTATACGCTCCACGAATGCGGTAACGCTTCAAGGAGGCAAGGACAGCTTCTGGTACAGCTGGCCGCTGGAAAGCGTCACGTTCGATTCGACCGGCAAGTATAAGGTGCAGTTCAAGATCAAGCTGGACGACGCTCACGAGTATTCCGTCGTGTCCGAGAAGACGATCGTATCCGAATAACGGCGTGACGGCCGTGTTCGAGGCCGTTATTCACGAAATGCCTTCATTGACCGAGAATTTGGAAAATGGTACGATAGGTACGGTTTGAAATCCAATCGATGAAATGAGGGCCTGGCATGAGCGAGCATCAACACGACGAAAACTGCGGTTGCGGCGATGAGCACGAAGAAGATGTATTTATATTGACCGACGAAGACGGCAACGAACACGAAATGGTGATCGTATATACGTTCGAGACGCAAAACAAAGCTTACGCCGTGCTGCTGGATCGCAACGACCCGGAAGCGGACAGCATCATTTTCCGGATTGACGAGGAAGGCGAAGAGTCGTTCCTGGTCAACATCGAGGACGATGCGGAGTGGGAGCATGTAACGGCGGTATACGAGCAAATTTTGGTGACGGAATCGGAATCTTGAATCAATGAGCCCCCTTGCTCCGATGCGCGGAGAAGGGGGTTTTGTTGTGCGCCTTTTACTTGCGGGGGTTGAAATACATCGTTCTTCCGTTGAACAGTCGCAGCTCGGCCTTCAGTCCCTTGGCCAAATATTTGCACAGCTCGTTACCCTTGGACTTGTCCCCGTGCGTAGCGTCGTCCGGCAGCGTCACCTGGACGTACGTTTTTTCCCGGTCTTCCACCGACTTGCTCCCGACGCCAAACAATATGTATTTGTACAAAGGATTGCTGCCCTTCAAATAAAACCATTTTCCCTGGGCTTCGGGCTTCGTTTCGATCGTGTACGGAAAGGCGGAGGCGGCATAATCCCATCCCAGCTGCCTGCCGGTAAGCTCGGTTTGCTCCCTGTAACGGCCGAGTTGTTCTTTCAGTTCGTCAAGCGTCAAGGTGGAGGCGGCCGATCCGTCCACAAGATAAATGTAAGCGCTTTGCGCCATCGTTACACCATCCTTGTCGTTCCGTTTTTTCCAACAACATCATAGCATTACGCCTATCGATTTACAACCCGGCGGAACGTGTCCAACATTAATCTGCGCTTGCCGTAACGGACTCCCACTTTTCATATTCCTCCAGCATGGAATGAAGCTGCGTGCGAGCCATAACGAGCCCCATGCTCCCCAAAGCCAGTCTCCTTGGGGGGTTGTCCGTGCCCGCGATATCGGCAACGGCTGACATGGCCTTTTCCACATTGCCGTAAGGCGCGGTTTTGGCAAGTTCATGATACCAATCGTACTTCGCTTGATAATCGGGTATTAGACTAGTCGTTTCTTGCGTGTTCCCTTGGAAGCCTGTTTTGAATCCGGCAGGCTCAACAAGCGTGACGTGTATACCTAGCTCTTTGACTTCCGCGGCCAAGCCTTCGCTTAGATTTTCAAGCGCTGCTTTAGAACTGCAGTAAATGGACAAGGTTGGCAAGCTTTGCACTCCGCCCATCGACGAAATATTGATAATATGTCCTGAACGATGCTGCCGCATTTGTGGTAGAACGGCTTGAATGGTGCTCATAACGCCAAAAACATTCGTTTCATACTGCTCTCGCGCTTGATCGACCGTTACTTCTTCAAAAGCACCGGCTTGGGCATAACCGGCATTGTTAAGCAATACATCAATTTGTCCATATTGACGGGTGACCGCATCGATAACCTGATGGATCTTCGCAGGCTTTGTAATATCCAACTCCAAAACTTGAATGTTGCCATACTGGCTAAATTCAAGGGCAGCTTTGGATGTATCCCGCATAGTAGCTACGACATTCCAATCACGCTTGGCAAATTGAAGGACCAATTGTTGGCCAAAGCCTGTTGAGGTACCTGTGATCAAGACTGTTTTATTCATCGTATTCCCTCCAGATAATGAAATGGGCATGGCTCATCGATTATCTTAAGGGTTAAAGTGAACTTTAAGTCAAGGCCTTTCGTCAAAATACGTAAGAAAACGATCTTCAGGATTTCCCTTTTGAATCTGATTGTACACCTCCAGCTTTTGACTCACCGCTTCAAAAGCTTCATTGAGTACTTGCTGCTTTCTCTTGATTTCTTCTTGGTGTGCTTCTAGGATGGCTCTTCTTTGCCCAATCGTTGCTTCGCCTTGCAGAGCAAGTTCAACGATTTTTTTCAAATCCGCTATGCTCATTCCGGTCGCACGGAAACATGTCATTAATCGAATCCAGTCCAGATCTTTTTTATCGAAAATACGGTTACCGTTATCGTCCCGGCGAATATTGGGCAGAAGCCCTTCTTTATCATAAAATCGGATCGTGTGAGCGGGGCAATTTAATTTCTCCGATGCTTCTTTAATTGTAAACAAAGCGATTTCCCCCAAATCCAAAGTTTTATTTCTGCGTTTCTTTGTCTAAAGCCCCTTTATTATAAACCTTGAACTAAACTTTAAGTCAACGATTCCTAGCAAACAAAAAGATATTTTTGTTGTCAACGGTTGAGAAACCGTGGTATTTTTGTAATATAACAAGAATATTCTGAAAATTCTAACTCATGAGGAGCGTGGCGAATATGTTTGAGCGGCTGTACGATTCCGGAGAGCAGGCGAACATCCAGTTTATCGGCTTTGCCACCGATCTGGCCCGTTACGATTTCGGCATTGTGTACACGACGGCGTTTTTCGGCAAGCCCTTGGTCGTATGTATGCAGACGAACCGCTCTTCCCTTCTGGATCATGAGGACCTCGACAATATTGCCTACCTGCAGCGGGCCTTTCGGCTGAACGACCGTGAGGCGGAGGAGGTGTCCGCTTTTCTGAAGCAGCTTCTTCCGTCGATGGGGATGCAGGAGCAGTACGGCTGAAGACGGGACGGGAAATACGCGGAAGGGAAAAAGCCTTCGAACCACGCGCTGGACGCGGTTTCGAAGGCTTTTTTTTGGTGCGGAAAAATTAAAAAATCGGTTTTGTTTCCACGATGACTTTGACGAATTCGATCGTCCGGTCTTCCGGGCCTTTGACCGGCAGGCCGACTGTCAAATGATCGACGATATAATCGATGTTGTCCTGCGAGATCACCTCGCCCGGCAGCAGGATCGGAATTCCTGGCGGATAGACGTAGATGAACTCGGCCATAATGCGTCCGGCGGATTCCTTGAACGGCAGCAGCTCCGTATCGCCGTAGAAGGCGTCGCGCGGCGTCAGGGACAGCTGGGGGATTTCTGGGATTTTCACGACGAGCTCGTTCGCTTCGTTATGCGCATGCTCCTCGGCCAGCACGCTCAGCGCTTCAAGCAAAATATCGATATTTTGCTTCGTGTCCGCCGGTGTGACGAGACAGAGGATGTTGTACATGTCGCTCATTTCGATCTCGATATTGTACCGGTCGCGGAGCCAGTTCTCCACGTCGTATCCGGTCATGCCGAGATGGCGGATGTGGACGGTCACCTTGGTCGGATCGTAGTCGAAGGTCGCCTCCGTGCCGAGTATGTCTTCGCCGAAGCAGTACAGCCCGGGAATTTCGTTGATCGCCTTGCGCGCGTATTGGGCCAGTCCGATCGCGTGCTCCGCCATCGCCTTGCCTTCCAGCGCGAGCTTGCGGCGCGACGTATCGAGCGAAGCGAGCAGCAGGTAGGACGTCGAGGTCGTGGTGAGCATGCTGATAATCGTCTGAATGCGCCGCTGGTTGACGCGCGGGCCCTGAATGTTCAGCACCGAGCTTTGCGTCATCGAGCCGCCCAGCTTGTGGACGCTCGTCGCGGCCATGTCGGCGCCTGCGGCCATGGCGGACAGCGGCAGATCGTCGTGGAAGTGAATGAGCGCCCCGTGAGCCTCGTCCACAAGAACCGGAATGTCGTAGCTATGTACGAGCTGAACGATTTCCTTTAGATCGGCGCACACCCCGTAATAGGTCGGGTTGATGACGAGCACGGCTTTGGCGTCCGGGTGGCGCTTCAGCGCTTTGCGGACGGAGCTGGTCGTGACGCCGTGATCGATCCCCAGGTTGGGGTCGCTTACCGGGGACAGGAACACGGGCTTCGCTCCGGAAAAAATGATCGCTGACAAAATCGATTTGTGCACGTTGCGCGGCACGATAATTTTATCCCCTTCTCCGACCACGGACATGATCATCGTCATGATCGCCCCGCTCGTCCCTTGGACGGAGAATACCGTATATTCGGCGCCGAACGCGTCGGCGGCAAGCTGCTGGGCTTCTAAAATAACGCCGGTCGGTTGATGGAGATCGTCCAGCGGTGCTATATTGATTAAGTCGATGGAGAGCGCGTTGTCTCCGATAAACGAACGGAACTCGGGGTCCGAGCCCGCTCCCGTCTTATGTCCGGGAATATGAAATTGAATCGGGCGTCTGGCCGCATGTTCGGTCAATGCGGTAAACAAAGGGGTGCGGTTATGATCCACGCGGTCATCCCTTCCTTCCGGGCATTCTGCCAAGTGGTAAGTTGCAAACAAGGTTGAGTATATCAAAAACACGCCCACTTGCAAGTTAAAAATCCGTGTCAGGCTTTGATCGGAAAACGGGGGATTTCCGTTTTCAGGTAATGCGGGCCGCGATTTGGGGCACAATGGAGAGAGGGCGCCGGCAAGGCGGCGCAATTCGGAAGCATGTCCCGGTCAGGGCATGGTCAGAGGGTGGATACGTGAACCGGCTAAAGAAGCTATGGCTCGAGCAAAAACAATTGTTTACTCCATTTGTCGTCCTGCTCCTCGTTATTATGTTTATTGTAGAATTTGTAAAGGGCGCCATACTGGTATCCATCCTGCCGATCTACATGAAATCGGTGCTGGGCATCTCGACCTTCATCATCGGCTGGACGATGGCGTTCCAGTATTTGGGCGACAATCTGTTCCGGTCCCCCGTCGGCTGGCTGATCGATAAAGTCGGTTACCGTCCGGTAATGCTGACCGGGGTTATTTTTACGTTTGCATCCGTGATCATTATGGTGACCTTTTCGCACTATTCGTGGATCATTCTGGCCTGCACGCTGCTCGGCATCGGAACCTCGCCCCTGTGGCCTTGCGTCATAACCGGGGCGACGGAAACGGTAGGGGAGAAGGCCGCGGGGACGATGATGTCGGTCATCTATATGTCTTGGCTGTCCGGCGTAGGGCTCGGTCCGGTCGTCATCAATTTCTTTGTCGGCGAAACGTACACGACGGCGTTCCGCGTTCTCGTCCTGCTGACGATAGCCTGCGTGGTCGTCACCTACTTCCTGCCGGCGCACGGCCGCGAAGCGAGCTTGAAATCGCTCATCCAGGCGATTCGGGACAGACGCGCCGAGCGGCGTCCTAGCTCGGGGCTGTGGAGCCGGCAGTCGGCCAAAATCCGCCAATACATGACTGAAGTCAAGCATTCGCTGCACGTCAGCTGGGCGTTCTACCCGGCCTTGTTCGCCCAGACGTTCGCGCTCGGTCTCCTGACGCCGGTGCTGACGCTTTATGCGCGCACGGTGCTGCATCTGACACCTTCGCAGTACAGTATGTTTCTGGTCGCGGGAGGAGCCGTAACCGTGCTGTTTCTCATTCCCGTCGGCAAGCTGGTTGACCGTTGGGGGACGCGCTGGTTCATTAACGCGGGGCTTGTTATTAGCTCATTGACTTTGCTTACGTTTACGTTCGTGAAGTCCATTCCGCTTATTTTGACGCTGGTTACGCTGCTCGGCATCGGCTACGCACTGCTCATCCCGTCATGGAACGCGATGATCGCCTCCGTCATCCCGAAGGAAAAGCGCGGAGCCATATGGGGGTTTTTCTTGACCATCGAGGGCTCGGGCAACGTGATCGGACCGATTCTGTCGGGCAAGCTGTGGGACTCGCTCGGCTACCAGGCCCCTTTCGTGACGAGCGGAATCGTCCTGGCCGTGCTGTTTGTTCTTCAATTGTTCATTTTTGTCAACCGCAAAGCTATGGTAAAATAAGGGGAGCGCTGCGCGCGCTGCAGCGCCGCATTTATAGATTCGGGGGCTTGTACGTGAAAAAGCAACTTTCAGCGATTATGCTGCTTCTTATGACCATCTTCATCGGGTTCGGCATCATTATCCCGGTATTGCCGGAAATTGTCGGGCCTTTCCATCTGAACATGATGCTTATGCTGTATTCGGCCGTTTCGTTCCTGATGTCCCCGTTCTGGGGCTCGCTATCCGATCGGATCGGGCGCCGGCCGGTATTGCTGACGGGTTTGCTGGGCTTCGCGGTCAGCTTCCTGATGCTGGGGCTCGCCGGCGATCAGCTGTGGCTGCTGTACGCTTCCAGACTGCTGGGCGGCTTGTTCTCCGGGGCAGCCACTTCGTGCGCCGTCGCTTACGTGGCGGACATTACGACCGAAGAAAACCGCACCAAAGGGATGGGACTTGTCGGCATGTCCATCGGGCTCGGCTTCATATTCGGCCCTGCGGTAGGCGGCCTGTTGACCGGCTTTGGCATGTCCGTGCCGTTTTTCGTCGCTTCGGCGTTATCCTTTGTGGCGTTTGCGGTCGCTGCAGCCCGGCTGTCCGAATCGCTTCCCCCGGACAAGCGCGGCGGTCAGAAACGGGTTTCCCGCTGGAGAGCGTTCTCCGGACCGCTCAAATATTTGTACATGATGTCGTTTTTCGTCACCTTCACGCTAGCCGGCATGGAAGGGACGCTGCAATATTTCGAGGCCATCAAGTTCGGCGCGGGTCCGATGGAGATCGGCATCATGTTCCTTGTCAGCGGCATTGTCGGGGCGGGCATTCAGGGCGGCGTCGTGCGGAGGCTGGTCAAGCCCGGCGACGAGCCGAAGGTGATCGGCATCGGGCTGCTGCTGTCGGCGCTGGGCTTCTTCCTGATTTTGCTGTCGTCGAGCCTATTCACGGCATGCTTGTATTTAACGGTATTCTCCGCCGGCAACTCGCTGATCCGTCCGTGTGTGCTTTCGCTCATTTCCCAGAAGACGAAGGTCGGACAAGGCGTCGCGACGGGGCTTAACTCGTCTATGGACAGCCTCGGCCGCATCGCCGGACCGCTCATGGGCATGGGCGCTTACCAGCTCCATATCAATCTGCCGTTCGCCATAGGCGGCGTTCTCTGCCTGGCTGCGATCGCTTTGCTGCTGTCGTTCCAAGCAGCCGACCGGCACACCGCTAAGGCGGAAAGCGCCGCCGGATAGGCGGTGCGCCGCAAGTCCCGGCGGGACGCAAATCCGAACGGCTTCAATCCCTCTCCGTCTTGCTTGGGGAGGGATTTTTTGTTGATGCTTTTTGGAAACGGTTTAGATATAATACAAGCAAATAGCATAAGGTGCTGCAGCGTAGCGCCCGTACAAAGTCGGACCTTGGACCGTATCGGCCGAAATTTCAGCATCAACTCGTCTTCGTATCCAACGGCCGAGAAGTCCTTACATGGCCGCCGAAGTGCCTTAACAATCGGCCATCGGAATGGGATGCATTTACGCCATTGTGTACCCTGACATCAGGAGGGATTCGTCTTTGAAACGGTGGCTGCTAGCGCTTCGATCCCGTTCACGGTTTTGGCTGGCCGTGTCGGTCGCATTTGTGCTCCTCTACGCGCTGCATCTTGTCCCGGCGGTAGGCAATGAAAACCAGCCCAAGCGAATTCTGGTCCGCCTCGAGGATGTAGGACCGGGCGGACAGTATGAAGGGCCGGAGCAGCTTGGCAAGCTGCGGGCCGTTCTTGGCATGCTGAAGGAAAAAGGAATCCGTTATCAGATTGCGCTCATCCCCCGCTGGCTGAATGTGGCGAAGGACGGGACACGGTACGACGTCGCGCTCGATCAGACGGATGATGCGTACGTCCGATCGTTCGACAGGCTGCTCCAGGATGCCGCCCGTTCCGGGGCGGTTATCGGGATGCATGGCTACACGCATCAGGTTGGCGATGCGTACCGGCCGGATGGACATCAGGAGTCGGGCATCGGCAACGAGTTTTATATGCCCGATGTGCCGGAATCGATGACCGTACAGTATGCGTCCCGGCGGGTGGAGGAGGGTGTGGACATTTTTCGCCGCATCGGCCTGTTCCCTTACTTCTGGGAAGCGCCTCATTATCGGACGCTGCCCGAGCAGGACGCGGTTTTCCGCAACTACTTCGGATTAAGCTTTCAAGCGGATGTGCAGAAAAACCGCAATGCGCTTCAACCGCAATATTCGACGGGCCGCAACACCGGCTACGGATCGCCTTCGCTCGGAGCCGTCTACGTGCCCACGCCACTCTCTTACATTCCTTATAATCGCGATATCGATATTATTACGAACCAATTGGGCAAATCAAACAAGCTTCCGGCTTTTTTCTTCCATCCGTTTTTGGAATTCAAACATTTGGTCGCCGTTACGGACGATGCCGGAGACCCGGTCATGGAGGACGGGCTGCCGTTGTACCGGTATCCGTCAGCGGAAAAGAGCCCTTTGCAGAAGCTGCTTCCCCGGCTTGCGGAAAAAGGCTATACGTTCATGTCGGTTACCGACCTCATCCCGTTCATACCGGCTCACAGCGTCAATGTCGGAATGGGGCGGGAGGGTAGCGTTCAGGCGGCCGATGTGACCGGCAAAGGGCAGACGGACATTGTCAGCTGGGATTGGCTGCGCGGGCAGGTGACGGTGACGGCGGGCAACTTCCGCGGACTGCGCAACGAAGCGCCGCTTCCGGCCAAAGTGTGGTGCCAGCTTAAATATTCGAAGGGCGACGTCTGGACGCTGATGGACGACGACGGCGACGGCAAAGCCGATCTGTGGGTGATGCGCGCCAACGGAACGATGGAAGTGTATCGCTCCAAAGGAAACGAGTTCGTCTTTTCCCGCAATTGGAAGACGGGAAGAACGGGCTGGTCCAATATGTTCGCTCTGAGGCAGGGAGGCGGCGAATGGGTCATTGCCGGCGAGACGGCCGACAGCAGCCAGTTGGAAAGCTTCGTATTGAGGAAAGGGGAGCTGACGCTGATGGAGCCGCGGCCTTGGGATAAACATTCGCCGGTTCGGCTCACGATAGGCGATCTCGACGGGGACGGCAAAGATTCGCTGCTGGTGCCTTTCCCGCACTCCTCCCGCTGGATCGAGCTCGTTCCGGACACGGCTTCGTTAAAGTGGAAGCGTAAGGTGCTTGCGCTCACGATCCCGACAGGTGAAGAAGGTCAGGTGAAGATCGGCGATTTCAACGGCGACGGCAAGCAGGATATTTTGTTCTGGAATGCGGAGGAGAAGATGCTGGCCGTCTACCAGCAGACCGGACCGCTGCAGTTCGAGCTGCTGTCGCGGATGGGGCCGTGGGGCCACGGCGACGGACAGCTGCTGATCAACGATTTTAACGGCGACGGACGGATGGATGTGGGGATGCTGTCGAACAGCGACCCGTATCTGGATATCGCGCTGTCGTTCCAATCGAAGCGGCCGGCCGCCGCAACATTGCTCCAATAGCCGATATCGAAAAAAAATACGAACAAACAAAAACCGCGAAGGCTTGGCCTCGCGGTTTTGTTATGCGTTTGGCGGCTTGCTCAGCGTTCGCCAGACAAGTCAAGCCAGGTCAGCTCTGCGTCGGTCAGCTTGATGCTTGTAGCGTCATGGCACGACTGAAGCTCCGCGCTGTTTTTCGGCCCGATGAGCGCGCTCGTGGGGAACGGCTGGTTCAGCACGTATGCGAGCGCGATCTGGATCGTCGATACGCCGCGTTCCTTGCCGAGCTGTTCGGCGCGGCGGTAGCGCTCCCAGTTGTCGTCGCTGTAGAAGACGCGCACAAGATCGGCATTGTCGCGCACTTCCGGCGTGAACAGGCCGGTGAAGAAGCCGCGCGCCTGCGAAGACCACGACAGGAGCGGAAGCTGCTTCTCGCGATGCCAGGCGCAGGCATCAGCATCGGCAGATATGCAGCCCGCCCAGAACGGCTCGTTCGGCTTCGCTAGGCTCAAGTTCGGACTGCTGAACGAGAAGCCGACCAGACCGCGAGCGGCCGCATAGTCGTTGGCTTCCTGAATGCGCTGGTGGCTCCAGTTGGAAACCCCGATCGCGCGCATGCGTCCGGCGGCGATATGCTCGTTCAGCGCTTCGATGATCGGACCGACCGGGACGTTGGGATCGTCGCGGTGCAGGGCATACAAGTCGACGTAGTCGGTGCGGAGCCGCTTGAGACTGACGGCGAACTCCTCGTCGATGGCTTGCTTGTTGACCCGCGGGCCGTTGGCGTTGTGGTGCGCTCCTTTGGTCAGAACGATGATCTTATCGCGGTTGCCGCGCGACTCCAGCCACAATCCGATCGTTTCCTCGCTATTGCCGCCCCCGTATATGTAGGCCGAGTCGACTGCATTGCCGCCCAGCTCCACATACTCGTCCAGCAGCTTGCCGACCGTATCGAGCAGCTCCGGCTTATAATAATCGGTGCCCATCATCAGTTGGGCAATCGGCTGGTGCAGACCCGGTATTTCGAAATAGTTCATTGTCGCTTCCCCCTCCATTACTGATTGGCGATGACGATGCGCGAACGGGTGCGCGCCGATTCGAGACAAGCGTCGACGACCCGCATGTTCAGTACGGTGTCGAACGGATCGAATGCCAGTGGAGCGCCGTCGAGCACGCTTGCCGCCAGATCGTCGGCTTGCAGGCTGTATTGGTTCATCGGCTCCGTCCGTTCCTCTCGCCGCCCGTCCTTGGTCGTTACGTAGAAGACCGGTTCCTCGTCCGGCCTGCATACGAAAGCGGAAGGGAGCTCGATCCGTCCGTCGGTGCCGAGCACCTCCAGCGTATTGCGGCTGGCCGCCCACATGGCGCAGTCGAACGTAAGCGCGACGCTTCCGGGGAATTCCAGCAAACCGGAGGCCATCATATCCACGCCGCCGTGTTCCGGAGAGAACATGGCGTGAACCGTCGCCGCCTCCGGCTCGCTGCCCAGCAGAAGCCGAGCTGCGCTGATCGGATAAACGCCGATGTCGTATATCGAACCGCCTCCCATCGACACGTCGTTCCGGAAGTTGGTCGTATTGCGGGAACTATTGAACGTGAACGCGCCGTGAATACCGCGAATCGTCCCGATCTCGCCGGAGGCGATAATCTCTTTGATTTTGGCGTAACGCGGATGATGGCGGTACATGAACGCCTCGGCCAGCTTCACCCCGTGCTCGGCGCAGGCGGCCACCATCTCTTCGGCTTCGGCGGCATCGATGGAGAACGGTTTTTCGCATAAAATGTGCTTGCCCGCCTGAGCCGCGCGAATCGTCCATTCCTTGTGCAGGTTGTTGGGAAGCGGTATGTAAACTGCATCGATATCGGGGTCTTCCAATATCGCCTCGTAGCTTCCGTAAGCTTTCGGGATGCCCAGCTTCTCGGCTGTTTGTTTCGCTTTCTCCTCGCCGCGGCTGGCGATGGCGACGACTTCGCCGCGTTTGGATTGACGGATGCCGGGGATGACCGAGCCGATCGCGATGTTCGCGCAGCCGATGATGCCCCAGCGCAGCTTTGCCTGAACCATGCGTGATTCACTCCTCATTACTATGATATTGTCATTATAATAGATCGATCCTATAATAAATATAATAATATTTTGATAAGGATGACACGATTTTGTCCTATAGAAAATGGGGGCGGAGCATATGCCGATTCATCAATGCCAACTTCTGACGCTGCCCGAGCGCCGTTATTTCTGCGAGCCCTTGTCGGTAGGCTGGTACTGTGACGGCCCGGAGCACGGCATTTACCGGCCGAAAGGGGCGCTCAACGAATTCAACATTCATTTTCTCGTATCGGGCAAAGGGTATGTCGAAACGGAGGGGGTCGTTCATACGCTGCAGGCGGGCAATGCGTTTTTGTATTTTCCGCTGGAGGAGCAGCGCTATTACAGCTCGGAGGACGATCCGTGGGACGTGCGCTGGGTGCATTTCAACGGGGACTTGCTGAAGGAATTTTTGACCCAGCACGGCTTTCACCGCTCGACGCTATGGTCCTTGAACCAGCTGAAGCCGCTGGAGGATGCGCACCGGGCGTTATACAGGGAAGCGAAGGAGCACAAGCTTTTGTACGAGACGAGACTGTCTACGTACACGTATTCCTTTCTGATGGAGTTCATGAATCAGGCGGTCCCGTTCTCGCCGGTCAAAAGCGTCCTGCTGGCGGAGCGCATCCCGGAGCTGCTGCCGCTTATGCAGGAACAAGCCCGGGAGCCGTTCGATCTGGCCTACTGGGCGGAGCGGGCGGGCATTAGTCCGTTTTATTTTTGCAAGCAGTTCCGCAAAGCGATGCGTATGACGCCGCTCGAGTTCGTCACGCTGTGCCGGCTGCAATACGGCAAGCAGCGGCTGCTGGAGCAGCCGGACGCTCCGGTCAAGCGCATTGCCGAAGAAGCGGGCTATGCCAGCGCCAGCTATTTCAATAAAAAGTTTATGGAGCGCGAAGGGATGACGCCGACGAAATTCCGCGAGCTTTACGCGCGCAGATCTTCCGGGAGCTGACAGGAGGACGGGCCTTACTCGAGGTTCGCTTTTCGAAGCGGTCGTGCCGGGCATGAACGGCTTATGGAAGGGCCGTCCGCAATCCAAACAGCCTGTCCCCCCGCGGGGAACAGGCTTGTCGGATCGTCTCCGGCTTTATTGAAGCACCGTCAAAAATTGAAATTGTCCGGGTCCGGTCCGACGCGGGAATCGCGGTTCAGGCCGTCGATCTGCGTCATGTCCTCATCGGACAGCTTGAAATCGAAAATATCCGCATTTTCGCGAATACGCGAAGGAGTGACCGATTTCGGAATTGTTACGACGCCATGCTGAATATCCCAGCGCAAAATGATTTGCGCCGGCGTCTTGCCGTATTTGGTCGCTAATCCGGTCAGCAGCTCATGCTCGAGCAGCTCTTTGCCCTGCATAAGCGGGCTCCAGGCCTCGAGCTGAATGCCCTGCTCCTTGCAATAGCGAAGCAGCTCCGGTTGAGCCAGGCGGGGGTGGTATTCGACCTGATCGACCATCGGTTTCACATCCGCAGTCGGCAGCAGATCCTCCAGATGATGAACATGGAAATTGCTGACGCCGATCGCCCGCGCTCGGCCGTCCTTGTACAGCTTTTCCAGAGCTCTCCAGGTGTCCTTGTATTTGCCCTTTACCGGCCAGTGGATCAGGTACAGGTCGATATAGTCCAGACCGAGCTTGTTCAGGCTGACGTCGAAAGCGGCCAGCGTCGAATCGTAGCCTTGATCGGCGTTCCAGACTTTGGTCGTCACGAACACCTCGTCCCGGCTTACGCCGCTTGCGCGCAGTCCCCGGCCGACCCCTTCCTCGTTTCCGTATACCGCCGCCGTGTCGATGCTGCGATAGCCGCCTTCCAGCGCCGCCCGGACGGACTGCTCCACTTCCTGGCCTTCGGTAACCTTCCATACGCCCAGTCCAAGCCACGGCATGCGTACTCCATTGCTCAATACGGCCGAATCCGTTATCGTTGTCGCCATCGTCTGTTCCTCCGTTTATCGAATGATGTCCATGCCCTTTTCAAAATACCATTCCTTGGGCGTCTCATGCAAACCCGGGCGTCTCCCTACGCTGCATCGGGATAGGAACGGACAGTCCCGTACCGGCAAAAACCGGCCCTGTAACCAAGGCCGGTTTTTGCCATCTTAACGGCAGCGGGCATGTCTGCCGAATGTGCAAAGCGAATCGTCCCGGAACTTCCGGAGCGCTGCGGACACCCGGCAGGGAAGGTTAGGAAGGTTAGAATGGAAGCTCCTCGTTGTCGGCCTGCGTTTCCTTAGCCTTTTTGGAGTGATGCTCCTTGCCTTCCTTGTCTTTCTTGTCTTTCTTGTCTTTCATGTTTTTCTCGCCTGCCTTGCCTTTCTCGCCCTTCTCCTCCTCTTTGGCGCCATGCTCCTTGCGCCATTCTTTCCAGTCGGTCTTGTTTACGAGCATTTTCAGATGGGCGGGCAGCTTTTCCTTGATGTGGTCGGCTCTTTCCTGCGGCAATTGGCCCGATTTAACCGCCTCGTCGATCTTTTGCAGCCGGATGGCGAGCAGCCGGTTGATCAAATCCTCCTCGGCAATGCCTTTGGCTTTGGCGATTTGCGCGAGGCTTTGACCGCCTTCGAGCTGTTTTTTCAGCTCGGTCTGATCAATACCGATGATGGACGCCGCGTCCTCGAACAAAAAGAAACGTTTGTGCGGATGTTTCCCCTCTGGGGAATGTTTCGTTCCTTCGGACTCCTGCCTTGTTTCCGGCGCTGCCGGATCGAAAGCGGATGCTTGGGCGAGCCGACCGTGCGCGGAAAACGCGATAGTCCCCGACAGGCCGAGGACAAAGGCGCCCAAAGCGAATCGTTTGAGCGTAATGCGGGCGTTCATGGACATCACCTTTCCTTTCGTCGTCTGAATTCCCCGTTAGCTTGTGCCAAACTTTGGAGAATCATGCGAATCTGTTTCTTCTCCTCCTTTAGGAGCATTTCGCCTCGGTTTCCAATATGTTACTGTTGCAATGAAAGGATTACGGGCAGGCTCGGATTGCTGTCGATATATCGGCAAATTTGTAAAGGGAGCGGTGGCTTTATTGTGATCAAAAAGCGGATTGCGCGACTTGTAATCGGGACGATGCTTTTCTCTTGCCTATTCGGACCGTCTGCCGCGCTGGCCTTGGATGGTTCGACTACGGTGACGCCCGTGCCGAACCTCCCGAAAATCGATATCGTCCAGCCGGCTTCTCCGACGACAAACGCGGGAAACGTCAGTTCGGTCTGGTTTTATCCGACCAGGGATTTCATCATAGCGGATGAGCCTCCCGCAGTCGGGCCGGACGGTACGGTCTATCTGGGGTTCAATTACTATGCGATCGTGACGCTGGTAGGCTCCCTGTCCGCCGTGACGAGCGGGGGCGAGCGGCAATGGGAGTACAAAATCCCCGATTATCCGCTGCTCACCGCTCCTGCGGTGGGGCCGGACGGCGTCGTTTATGTAGGAACGGGGGTCGTCAAATACAACGAAGGGACCCTCATCGCGGTCAATCCCGACGGTACGAAGAAATGGTCGGTTCCGTTAGGTCCCGTAAGCTCCCGGCCCGTATTCGGAGAGGATGGCACAGTGTACGTCGCCGTCTCGGACGGAACGCTTCATGCGCTTCATCCAAGCGACGGTTCGGAGAAATGGGCATCCGAGCTGGGGATTGTTACGACGGCTTACATGGCCATCGGCCAAGACGGCACGATCTACGTCGGCAACGGCAGCGATACCCTTTACGCCGTGAAGCCGAATGGGAGCATCAAGTGGACCTATCAGGCGGGAGGGGTCGTCAATACGGTGCCGGCTGTCGGTTTGAACGGCATGATCTATGTCGGGGCGGCCGACCGCAAGCTGTACGCGATCAGCCCGAGCGGGAAGAAGGAGTGGGAACATGACCTGGGGGGCACCCCGTTCTCCCCGATCGTCGGAGCCGACGGCACGATATATGCCGGGGCTTCGGATCAGACGGTATATGCCATTCGTCCGGATAACGGCTTGAAATGGAAGACCGTCTTCTCAAAAGCGATTACGTCGACCGCGATCGGTCCAAACGATACGATTCATTTCCTTACGGCGGACGGCATGGTGCAAGCCTTGAATCTGACGGACGGCAGTCTTCAGTGGAGGTACGGCATCAGTACCCCGGATCAGATTATCGCCCCGGCCGTAGGAAACGACGGTACGGTGTATGCGATCGGAATGATGAAGACGGTTCTCACCCTGTATGCGTTCCGCGTCAAGGTCACCGGCATTTCGTTGAACAAGTCTTCCACTGCGCTGCAAATCGGAGCAAGCGAAAGCTTATCGGCCGTTCTGACTCCGGTCAATGCCTCCAACAGGAAAGTGATCTGGAGCAGCAGCAATAGCGGGATTGCCGCCGTTGACAGCACGGGCAGGGTAAGCGCCGTCTCGGCCGGCAAGGCTACCATAACCGCCAAGACGGAGGATGGGGGAAAGAGCGCTTCATGCGAAGTCACGGTATCCAATTTTCCCGGAGCGATCGTGGTGGACAGCGTAACCGTGAGTCCGGCCGAGCTGTCCCTTCAGGCAGGGAAAAGCGCCCGGCTGAAAGCCGCCGTTACGCCTGCCGACGCTACCAATCGGCAGGTAACCTGGAGCAGCAGCAACCTCGCCGTCGCCCAAGTGAACGAATCGGGCCAAGTAACGGGCAAAGCGCCCGGAACGGCTGTCGTCAGGGTAACGACCGCCGACGGAGGCTTCATCGCTGTAAGCAAAATTACCGTACTGCCGGGAACGGCAGCGCCCGCACCCGACATTTTCTCCGATATCGGCGGCCATTGGGCGAGCGGGGATATCATGACGGCTTACGACCGCCATATCGTGAACGGCTATCCGGACTTCACCTTCCGGCCGGACGGCAGCGTCACGCGCGCCGAGTTCGTCGTTATGCTGATGAACGGGTTGAAGCCTGATGTGCCGGCGGCGGAAACGGCGTTCAGCGACAAGGACGAGATCGGCATATGGGCGCAAAGCTCGGTCTCGCAGGCATTGCAGCTTGGCATCGTGAGCGGCTACCCGGACGGTACGTTCCGGCCCGGAGCGAACATTACGCATGCCGAGATGGCGGCCGCGGTGTTCCACGCGTCCGGCCTGGCCCCCGCCGGTATCGTCAAGACCGGCTATACGGACGATGCTTCCATTCCCGAGTGGGCGAGAGAAGCGGTATCGAGCATCGAGAAGATGGGGATTATCGTTGTAGGCGGCAAGACCGCCGGGACGTTCGCTCCATCGGCGCTTTCGACCCGTGCGGAAGCGGCGGCGTGGATCGTCCGAATGCTGGAGGTCAAGGAGGAAGGGTAGGGAGAATGGAAGGTGCGCAGCAGTCCGCCGATGGCGGGCTGTTTTGCGTATACAAAAAAACCGCCATGACAGGCGGTTTTGGAAACTGCCGATCGTTATGACCGGGCCATGCCGTACAGCGGCGCAAGGGTGGAGAACGTATCCTTTACCGTATCCAGAAATGCCGCACGATGAACTTGCGGGTCCGTTCTCGCAAATGTTCTGCCGATCAGCAGCTCCGCTTTATTGACGTCGCGGAACCGCTCCAGCAGATCGCGTACCCCTTGCTCGCCGAGATCGCTTACGCGGAACGAATCTTTTTTCATATGGTCCGGGGAAATTTCGAAATGATCGGGAATATGGCGGAGCAGATCCGGCAGGTGCTCCAAATACGTCTCGGCGATTTTCCGCTTGCTTGGCAGCTCGTAAATTAGCGCCAGCCAGACGAACACGCGATCGTCGAACAGGCCGATTTGAAAATGCGGGTATTGCTTGTAACCGCGTTTATTTTCGCAGAAGGCCATCCACGTATCCACAGGGGCGTTTACTTTTCTGCGGGCATGCTGTGCAATATGTACGAACATCTCGTGTCCGGCCAGCAAAGAGGTATCGTTCAAAATCGCTTCGCCGATCTTCTTGAATTTCGGCTGGATTTGAGTCCGGATGCCTTCCATCCGCGACTCGAGTCCGTCGATATGAAACACGTCAAAATCGTTTTCCAAAAAGCCTGCAAAAGACATCG
Source organism: Paenibacillus hodogayensis (assembly GCF_039536325.1). Taxonomy (NCBI): domain Bacteria; kingdom Bacillati; phylum Bacillota; class Bacilli; order Caryophanales; family Paenibacillaceae; genus Paenibacillus; species Paenibacillus hodogayensis. The sequence continues at coordinate 597,831 of NZ_BAAAYO010000008.1, read as the reverse complement.
GCGCTCACTTCCTTCATGCTCTATCGTCTTGGTTTTGTTCCTCTACGCTTTAGACTACAGGAATCGGGCGGCGGGCGCAAATGGTCGTAACATCTTCCGGACGTATCGGCAGTGGCCGGTCCGGCGCAGGTAAGGTATAATAAATGCTGGAAAAGAGATCCATACTCATTCACGATGGGAGAGAGCGGAACATGGCGAATAAGGCCCGTCTGCGCAAGACGATAGGGCTGACGATTGCGATGGGTGTCGTCTTTACGAGCGGCGTATATGCCAAGGACACGCTGGAGAAGGTAGAGGCCTACCTGCGGCCCGATTTCAAGGTGGAGGTCAACGGGAAGGCGGTCAAGGATGCGACGCCGCTTATTTACGAAGGCAGCAGCTATTTGCCGTTCAAAACGATCGGGGAACTGCTCGGAGCGGTCGTAAGCTGGGACGAAAGCGCCAAAAAAATCAAGCTGGCCATGCCGGTCGTTCCGCAAGCCCAGCCCGAACCGGAAACGCCCCTTCCGTCAACAGGCGGCAGCGGCGGAACGGGAACGAAAGGAAATAACGCTCCGATCGTCCCTCCGGTGGTCAAAGTAGAGGAGGAAATTACGCTCGACACGCCGATTGCCTATGAATTTACGTACGAAGACGTCGCGTACCCGACGCTGGTCAATCTGTATAAGGGCGACACTTATTTGCGCTGGAAGGATATCGACAAAATTCCGCTTGACATGGGCAACCCGAAGCTTTCCAAGGAGAAGCTCACCGGAGAGATGTACGTTCATCTCGACCTGGTCCGGCCTTATTGGGGCGATGAGGTGAAGGGCGACAAGCGCAAATACGTGATCGTCGAGGAAGGCACCGTTAGCGAGGACAAGCTCAAGGCGCTGAACTCATACTTCGGCGTGAACGAGACCGGGTACACGATCAGCCCGCTTGCCGGGGAGAACGAATATACCGTGCTGGCCAAAGGGATGGACAAATGGTTTATCCAATACAACATCCGCTTCTGGCAATCGTACGATAAGCAATGGAACGTGTCCAGCACCGGCTGGAAATCGTATCCGAAGGAATCGACGGGAACGCCGCAAGACCCGTTCCCGCGCTAAACGCTTCGGGCAGCTTCCCCATACCGCATTCGCCCAAGAGATCCGTCTTGGGCGTTTTTTTGTCGTCCTTTCGGCGAGCGGCAGAGGAGAAGCCGGCAAGGATAAGACTTGGCGGTCCGGAGGGCGCTGTCGTCGGCTGCCGGTCGGAAAGCTTGGAAGGGCGAATCGCTGCCCTCCATTGGTTTTTTTTCGCAATCGTCTTTAAAAATAATCAATAAACCAAGTTGCTAAATCATATGATCCATAATAAGATAGGAGTAAGCGAAAGAGTTGTCTGAACATTCTGTCAAAAAAATCCGGCAAACGTCCGAAAACGGACTGGCAGTCGCTTCGGCCAGGCTCGTATAAGGCGAGGGAGCAACGGAATGCATCGGACGCCGCAGCATGAAACGTGGCAACGACAATAACGCTTACTGTATCAAGGAGGGGATTGCCGTGAACAAAAGCTATGAAGTGGAATATTGCAACCTGGAGTTGCGGTTTGACCGGCGGCAAATCCGCAACTTCATCAAGTCGCTCATTCAAGAAGGCTACTCCTTGTATTGGAACGAGAACGAGCAGCAGTTCGTCATATCGATCCGTACCGGCCGTAAGCTGATCAAGCTCAAATTCCAGCGTATCGGGGATCGTTACAAAATTGTCGGCGATTATTCCTTCAAGGACGAGAAGCTGGCCGAGCTAATGGAGAAGATGATAGGGGATACGCGCGGTCATGCCATTGTTAAGCGGTTTCGCGAACGTCAAATCGTTATCGAGAACATCATGTTCGGGGAAATAATCCGCATGGTGGAGATATCGGGGGTCGAGCATAAGGTGCTATTCCAAAAGGAGCCTGTCGTAACGTTGGATGAGATGGTTCAGGCCTTCAAATCGAAGCGCGCCGAGGAACGGACGGCGGTACTCCGGCTGGAGCTGGACTACGAGTTGGCCACCCTGCACGACGCACTGCAGACCGGGGATGAAGCGAAATCGGCGCAATGCGTGCAGCGGTTGAAGGATATGCGCAGCGAGATGCTGCAGTTGGAGATGTGAAATGAATAAAGGACGGACCATTCTGACATAACGACCGTTTCTTGGCCTCCGGGCGAGAGACGGTCGTTTTCGCATACAGAGCACGGGTTTCCGCACAATCGCTCATAAGCTCCGGACAGCGCGGACGAACGCGGGCATGCCTTCCGCATTACATCTTGTTAACGTGTGCATTGTATGCTATGATCAAGGCGACAAGAGGTGGTAGGATGTCCGTAACGATCAAAGATATTGCCCGAATGGCGGGCGTGTCGCACACGACCGTATCGAGGGCGCTCAATGACAGTCCGCTCATTCACGAAGACACGAAACGGAAAATCCGGGCCATAGCCGAGCGTCTCGATTATTCTCCGAATTACAGCGCAAGAAGCCTGGTGCTGGCCCGATCGTACCATATCGGGCTGTTTTTTTCGACGTTGTCGAAAGGGACGTCCTCCAGCTTTTTTCACGAGACGGTCAAAGGCGTTCACAGCGTGGTCAACACGAAGTATCATCTGATCGTGAACGGGATCGACGATTACGACGGCAATTACGCGGCGGTGACCCGCAAGACGTTCGACGGTATTATCGTCATGAGCCAGAGCGACGGGGACGAGTCGTTCATCCGCTATGTGGCGGACAAGAGCATCCCGCTCGTCGTGCTGAATCGCAACAACGAGCAGCTTTCACCCGTCAACGTGCTGGCCGACGACAAAGCGGGCGTGTACCGCGTCGTCAGCCATATGATACGCCAGGGGCACAGCCGGATCGCCCTTATCGAGGGCAAGCAGTCGTTCAAATCGTCGCAGGCGCGCAAGGGCGGCTATTTGCAAGCGCTGAGCGAGCATTGCATTCCGACCGACGAAACGCTGCATGCCATCGGGGGTTATACGCTCGAGGGCGGCTATGCGGCGATGCAGCGTCTGCTGCAGCTGAAGCCTCTGCCGACGGCCGTGTTCTGCTCAAGCGACGAGATGGCGGTCGGCGCGATGAAGGCGATTTTCCAGAGCGGGCTGACCGTTCCCGGCGATATATCGGTTGCGGGCTTTGACGACGACGTATTTTCGGCGTTTTTGTCCCCTGCGCTGACGACGGTGAAACGTCCGGTCGAGACGATCAGCCGCATCGGAGCCGAGAAGCTGCTTGCGGTCATCGAGCGCGGTTTTCCGCATAAGGAAACGTTGTTCGTGGACACGGAGCTGCTGATCCGGGATTCGGTGGGTACCCTGCACAAGCAAGAGTAACAACGATTTTTGAGGAGGTCTGGGGCAAGCATGAGCATATTACGGACTTTGCTGGACGATATTCCGATTCCGCAGATGGTGCGGATTCGGCAAAAGTTTGACAACGCTACGGTGGAGGATTACATCGGCGCGCTTCGCGAGGAGCTGAAGAAGCCCGGTGCAATCGATACGGTGAAGAAAGGGCAGCGCGTAGCGGTCGCCGTCGGCAGCCGCGGCGTCGCCCATATCGCCGAGTTCACCCGCACCACGATCGACGCGATCCGGGAAGCCGGAGCGGAACCGTTCATCGTCCCTTGCATGGGCAGCCACGGAGGCGCAACCGCCGAAGGGCAGCGGGACGTGCTGCACCATCTCGGCGTCACCGAGGAAGCGATGGGCGCCCCGATCCTTTCGTCGATGGAAGTGGTCAAGATCGACGAAATGGCCAGCGGCCTCCCCGTTTATGTAGATAAATACGCTTACGAAGCGGACGCGATCGTCGTCATCAACCGCGTCAAGCCGCATACGGCGTTCCGCGGCCGGATCGAAAGCGGCATCATGAAGATGATCGCCATCGGGCTCGGCAAGCAGAAGGGCGCTGAGGCTTGTCACCAGCTGGGCTTCAAATATATGGCCGAGAACGTGCCGGCGATGGCTAACCTGATGCTGAACAAGCTGCCGATCCTGTTTGGAGTGGCGCTCGTCGAGAACGCCTACGATGAAACGTGCCGCGTCGAGGTGCTTCCGGCAGCCGACATCGAGGCTAGGGAGGAGCAGCTGCTGCTGGAAGCGAAATCCCGTCTGCCGAAAATTTTGTTCGAGCAGATCGACGTGCTCGTGATCGATTATATCGGTAAAAACATCAGCGGCGACGGCATGGACCCGAACGTTACCGGACGGTATCCGACGCCTTACGCCCACGGCGGGCCGGACGTATCCAAGATGCTGGTGCTCGACCTGACTCCGGAAACGAAAGGCAACGCCAACGGCGTCGGCACGGCCGATTTCACGACGCAGCGGCTCGCCGACAAGACGGATTGGCCGGCAACTTACGCCAATGGCCTCACCTCCACCGTTTGTGCGCCCACGAAGCAGGCGACGACGCTGGAGAACGACCTGTATGCGATCAAGGCGGCGGTCAAAACGTGCAACATCCTCGATTACACGACATGCAAGCTCGTCCGCATTCGCGACACGCTGCATCTCGGCGAGATCGAAATTTCCGTCAACCTGCTGGAAGAGGCGCGGCGTCACCCGGATATCGAAGTTTTGACGGAGCCTTATGATTTGCAGTTCGACGATGAGGGGTATTTGCCGAAATGACCGATACAGCCAGCAAGCGATACGTTATCGCCGCCGACCTCGGGACGACGAGCACCAAGACGCTCGTGATCGACCGCGAAGGCCGCGTCGTCGCTTCCCATTCTATCGAATATCCGCTCTATACCCCTACGCCGGATAGAGCGGAGCAAGATCCGCAGGAAATATTCGCGGCCGTCGTCCGCGGCATCCGCGACGTGGTCGCCAAAGCCGGCATTCTCGGCTCCGAGGTGCTGTGCGTCTCGTTCAGCTCGGCGATGCACAGCCTGATCGCGGTCGACCGCGATTTTAACCCGCTGACGCCTTGCATTACGTGGGCGGACAACCGCAGCGTCGAATTCGTGAAGCCGCTCAAGGAGGAACGGAACGGCCTCGGCATCTACCGCAATACGGGGACGCCGATTCATCCGATGTCCCCGCTGCTCAAGCTGATGTGGCTGAACCGCTACGAGCCGGAGCTTGTCGCCCGCACCTACAAATTCATCGGCATCAAGGAATTTGTCTTCGCCAAGCTGTTCGGCCAATGCGTTATCGACTATTCGCTGGCGAGCGCCACCGGCTTGTTCAATCTGCGCCGTCTCGACTGGGATGAGGAAGCGCTCGGCGTTGCCGGCGTATCGAAGGAGCAGCTGTCCGAACCGGTCCCGACTACGCGTATTATGCAAGGGCTGCTGTCTCCCTACGCCACGGACCTCGGGCTGCCGTCGGATACCCCGTTCGTCGTCGGAGCTTCCGACGGCGTGCTGGCCAACCTCGGGGGGGGAGCGTTCGAGCAGGGCGTCTATGCGGTCACCATCGGCACAAGCGGAGCCGTTCGCGGCACGGTCAACGAGCCTTTGACCGATCCTCAGGGCCGGCTGTTCTGCTATGCGCTCAAGGAAGACTTCTGGGTCGTCGGGGGAGCCATCAACAACGGCGGCATCATGTTCCGCTGGGTGCGCGACCAATTGGCGACGCAGGAGGCCGAAGAAGGCCGCAAGCGCGGTCTCGATCCTTACGATTACTTGACGGAGCTCGCTTCGCAGGTAACCGCGGGCTCGGACGGGCTTATTTTCCTGCCGCTGCTCGCCGGGGAGCGGGCCCCTTACTGGAACGCCAACGCGCGCGGCGTGTTCTTCGGCCTGTCGCTGTTCCATGACAAGAAGCATATGATTCGCTCCGTGCTGGAAGGGGTCGTATACCGGATTCATTCGGTCGCGCTGGCGTTGGAGGAGTTGGGCGGGCGCACGAAGGAAATTCGCGCCTCGGGCGGCTTTGCCCGCTCGCCGTTCTGGCGACAAATTATGGCCGATACGCTGGGGACGCCCGTTACCGTGCCGGACTCGATCGAAAGCTCCGGTCTGGGCGCGGCGCAGCTCGGCTTGCTGGCGCTCGGGGAAATCCGCGATTTCTCCTCGATTCACGACTGGGTGCGATCGACCGTACGCCACGAGCCGGATGCCGTCAACCATGCGGTTTACCGGGAGCTTACGACGATTTACACCCAAGTCTATTATCAGCTGAAAGAGCAGTTCGACGCCATCGCGGCTTTTCAGAAACGGCATTCATAAACAAATCCGAAGGGAATGTGGCATGATGAATTTATTCGATTTGACCGGCAAAACAGCGGTAATTATCGGCGGCAACAGCACGCTGGGCGGCTCCATGGCCGTCGCTCTCGGCGGACACGGCGCGGATGTCGCCATCGTGGGACGCAATATGGAGAAATGCGAGCAGGTGGTCAAGCAGATCGAGGAGACGGGAGCCAAAGCCAAGAGCTTCAGCGCGGATGCGACGAACGCCGACGACCTGCGCCGCGTGCTGGCCGAGGTGCTGGACTGGACCGGACGGGTGGACGTGCTGATGAACTGTCCGGGCAAAAACAGCCCGACGCCGTTTTTTGACATCACGATGGAGGAGTGGGACTCCATTATGGACGTCAACCTGAAGGGCGTCGTGCTCGCTTGTCAGGTGTTCGGCAAGCATATGGTGGATAGCGGCGAAGGCGGCAGCATTATCAACATTTCGTCGGTATCGTCCGAGCCTCCGTTGTCCAAAGTGTTCACGTATTCGGCTTCCAAGGCCGCGGTCAACAACTTGACCAAAAACCTCGCACGCGAGTTCGCACCGAGCCGCGTCCGTGTCAACGCCATTATACCGGGCTTCTTCCCGGCCGAGCAAAACCGTAAAATTTTGTCGCCGGAGCGCACCGCTTCGATTATGACGCATACGCCGATGAACCGGTTCGGGGAAGCTCACGAATTGCAAGGCGCGGCGGTCTATTTGGCCTCGGACAAGGCGTCCGGATTCGTGACCGGATCGCTGCTTCGGGTGGACGGCGGATTTGGGGCTATGACAATTTGATGAAAATGGGATAGAATAAAGAAAGTGCTCGTATAGAATCATGCATTACATACTTTCGGATAAGGGTGGTAAGCAATTCATGTCGAAACAGCAAATCGGAGTCGTAGGTCTGGCCGTCATGGGCAAAAATCTGGCGCTCAATATCGAAAGCCGCGGCTTTACCGTATCGGTGTACAACCGTTCCCGCGAAAAAACGGACGATCTGATCGCGAATGAAGCCAAGGGCAAAAACCTGGTTCCTACTTACTCGCCTGAGGAATTCGTACAATCGCTGGAGCGTCCGCGCAAAATACTGCTTATGGTCATGGCCGGCAAGCCGACCGACGACACCATCAACCAATTGGTGCCGCTGCTTGAAGAAGGCGATATTCTGATCGACGGCGGCAACGCCTACTTCCCGGACACGCAGCGCCGCAACAAGGATCTGGAAGGCCGCGGCATCCGCTTTATCGGAACGGGCGTATCCGGCGGCGAAGAAGGCGCGCTGAAAGGCCCTGCCATTATGCCGGGCGGCCAAGAGGACGCGTACAAGCTGGTAGAGCCGATCCTGACGAGCATTTCCGCCAAAGTGAACGGCGATCCGTGCTGCACGTATATCGGTCCGGACGGTGCCGGCCACTACGTCAAGATGGTGCATAACGGCATCGAGTACGGAGACATGCAGCTGATTTGCGAAGCATACCAGCTGCTGAGAGACGTACTGGGCTTGAACACGCAGGAGCTTCATGAAATATTCGCGGAATGGAACAAGGGCGAGTTGGACAGCTACTTGATCGAGATTACCGCCGATATTTTCACCAAAACCGACCCGGATACGGGCAAGCCGATGGTAGATGTCATCCTCGACAAAGCCGGCCAGAAGGGCACCGGCAAATGGACAAGCCAAAGCGCCCTCGATCTCGGCGTGCCGCTGTCGATCATTACCGAATCGGTATTTGCCCGCATGCTGTCCGCGATCAAGGACGAGCGCGTACAAGCCAGCAAGCTGCTGAAAGGCCCGCAGAACGTACCTGCAGCGCCGGACAAGGCCGCTTTCGTGGAAGCCGTGCGCAAAGCGCTGTACGCGAGCAAAATTTGCTCGTACGCCCAAGGATTCGCGCAAATGCGCGCAGCGTCCGACGAATACAACTGGAACCTCAACTACGGCAATATCGCGATGATTTTCCGCGGCGGCTGCATCATCCGCGCCGGCTTCCTGCAAAACATCAAGGACGCTTACGATCGCGAGCCGGGCTTGCGCAACTTGCTGCTCGATCCGTACTTCAAAGAAGTCGTGGAGTCTTATCAGGATGCATGGAGACAAGTCGTCTCCGTTGCCGTGGCGAGGGGGATTCCGGCGCCTTGCTTCGCGTCGGCGCTGGCGTATTACGACAGCTACCGGTCCGAGCGGCTTCCGGCCAATCTGCTTCAAGCGCAGCGGGATTACTTCGGCGCGCATACGTTCCAACGGGTAGATAAAGAGGGCACATTCCATTTCCACTGGATGGACTAAGTCCTTGCTAGTCGCCTAAGAGGAACGGGGCCGTTCCGGCGCGGCGGGATCGGTTAGCAGTCCGTGCGCGGCCTCCAGCAAGGAGGCACGCAGACGGTCCGCCTCGTTGACGCCGGGTCGGCGCTGCATGAGCAGCGTGGCGGCTTCGGCGAAATGCTGAAAATTTTTCAACAAGCGTGGTTGCGGCAAATCCAACAAGCGTGGATCTTGCTCAACCACCTTTTTTTTGACGAATTCGAGCACCCAGACGACATCGTCCTTGCACAACGGATGGTTCGGGCTCAAAATCTGCCTGAGCCGGCGTTCCGGCGGAACTGGATAAGCGGCTTGCTGCATCGGCTGTATGTTCATCTCCTTTAACGTATAAAATGGCCTGTTATTCATGATACCTATTCCGTATCGGATTTATTCGTATTTTTCCGATGGAGGCTTTCCTTTTCGCGGGCCGATTCGTTATGATAGACAAGAGAGCTTTGGAAAAAGATAGAGGAGAACGATAAACGTGCGCAATATCGTATTGATCGGATTTATGGGCACCGGCAAATCGACCGTGGCGGCAGCGTTGGCGGAGCGGCTCGGATGGAACCGGGTCGATCTGGACACCTCGATCGAGGAGGCCGAGAACGCGACGATCCCGCAATTGTTCGCCGACAAGGGCGAGCCGTATTTTCGCCGGGCGGAGACGGAAGCGTTGAAGCGCGAGTTGGACGGACGCGAAGGGCAGATCGTGGCGACAGGCGGCGGGGCCGTATTGGCCGAGGAAAACCGCGGAATCATGCTGGCAAATGGGCTGGTCGTGGCGTTGACGGCCGATATCGGCACGATTTTGCAGCGGGTGCAGAACGACCCGAACCGTCCGCTGCTGCGCGGCAATGCCGAGCAAGCCGTGCCCGAGCTGCTGGAGCGGCGCAAGCACGCCTACGACTTCGCTCCTGTGCGGATCGATACGTCGGACAAAACCGTGGAGCAGATTGCCGCGGAAATTGTTGAACAGCTGATGGCGGACTGACGAAATCATTCCAAACGGCCGCCCCGTATGGTACACTGACAATAAATCTTGCATCGGCGTACCGGCGCGAACCGAACGGCAAAGCCGGAAATAACGATACCCTTGCAGCATAGACAGAGGAGAGATTGCCCGACCATGAAAGCGATAGTGAAGCAGACACCGGTTCTGGAAGGCGAAATTAACGCCCTTTCTTCAAAAAATTATACGACCCGCTACATGCTTGTCGCCGCGCTGGCGGAAGGGACAAGCACGATCCGCTTCCCGGCCCATAGCGAGGACAGCGATGCCATGCGTCGCTGCATCCGCGACCTGGGCGCCGAGCTGATCGAGGAAGGCGACACGATGACGATTCGCGGCTTCGGTCGCCATCCGAAGCAGATCCGGGAGCTGAATGTCGGCAATGCGGGGGCGGTTTTGCGCTTCCTGATGTCCGTAGCGGCATTTTGCACGGACTTGACCTTCGTCAACACATACCCCGACTCGCTGGGCAAACGGCCGCATGACGATTTGATCGCCGCTCTTGGTCAGATGAACGTGCAGGTCGAGCACCGCGAAGGCAAGCTGCCGATTACGATCCGCGGCGGAGCGCCCAAGGGAGGGCGTATCGAAGTGTCCGGCAACGTCAGCTCGCAGTTTCTGAGCTCGCTGCTGTTCATGACGCCGCTGCTGGACGAGGACAGCGAAATTGTGGTGCTGCACGATCTGAAGTCGAAGGTCGTCGTCGGCCAGACGCTGGAAGTCATCCGGCAAGCCGGCATCACCATCGACGCAAGCCCGGATCTGATGCATTATCGCGTGCCGGGTAGGCAACGCTATGAAGCGAAAGAATATATCGTGCAGGGCGATTATCCCGGCTCCGCCGCGGTGCTGGCCGCTGCTGCGGTCACCCGCTCGGATGTGCGCGTACTGCGGCTGGCCGAGCAGAGTAAGCAGGGCGAGCGCGCCGTAATCGATGTGCTGCGCGCCATGGAAGTGCCGCTGACTCACGACAACGACATCGTCCATATCAAAGGCAATGGCAAGCTGAAAGCCGTGGAATTCGACGGCGACCATTTTACCGACGCCGTGCTGGCCATGGTGGCGGCCGCGGTATTCGCCGAAGGAACCTCGCGCTTCTACAATGTGGAAAATTTGCGTTACAAAGAATGCGACCGCATTACCGACTATTTGAACGAGCTGCGCAAAGCCGGTGCGGACGTCGAGGAGCGGCAAAGCGAGATTATCGTTCACGGCAAGCCCGAGGGCGTGGAAGGCGGAGTCGAGATCGACGCTCACTTCGATCATCGGGTCATTATGGCGCTTACCGTCGTCGGTCTCCGTTCGAAGCTCGGCCTTACGATCAAGGACGCCCACCATGTAGCCAAATCGTATCCGCACTATTTCGACCATTTGAAATCGATTGGCGCCCAGGTCGAGCTGATCGACTGAACAAGCGCCTTGTTCCATCCACCACGAAGCAAATGAGATGGTTGTATGCTAATGATGCTGAACCTGGCTAAATATTTGTTTACGATATTTCTCATCCTCGGCCTGCTGTTTTCAAGCGGCGTGTTCAGCGTGTTGCTCTATGCGAAAATGACCGGCAAGGAATTTTTAGGCGAATCTCCGGCCTCTTCCGTCGTATTGGCGGAAGGGGCGGGAGGCGGAGCCGGGGAGGCTAAACCGCCGCCGGTCGTCAAGCCGAAGCCGCCATCCGCCATGCTGGACGCGCCGATCGTCAGACAGCTTCCCGAGCTGCCGCCTGGCTGCGAGATTGTAAGCTTGACGATGCTGCTGAATTATTACGGCATCAACAAAACCAAGATGGAAATGGTCAAGGAGATGGTCAAGGACCCGACCCCGGCTCGCTGGGAGAACGGTGCCATTGCCTATTGGGGCAATCCGAGTACCGGCTATGTCGGCGACGTTACCGGCAAGACGCGCGGCTTCGGGATTTACCATTCCGGCCTTTTCCCGACGCTGAAAGACAACATTCCGTCGGCGATCGACCTTACCCAAAAAGAGTTCGATCTCATCGAACGTCAAATCGCCGAAGGCTTCCCGGTCGTCATCTGGACTACGATCGATTATAACGTTCCAAAAAAATGGGTGACCTGGGACACGCCGATCGGGCCGATCGAGACGACTTTCATGGAGCATGCGGTGCTGCTTGTGGGCTATGACGAGCAGAACGTATATGTAAACGATCCGCTCAGCGGCAAAAAGGGGCAGAAGATCAACAAGGAACAATTTTTGGCCACATGGGACGCCCTTGGCAAACAAGCGCTGTCCTACAACTAACGAAACGAACGGAGGCGTTGATGATGTCTTTTGAAAATCCTTCCAGAGAACGGATCAAGGAGCTGCTGCAGCAAACCCGGACGATCGCGGTCGTCGGTTTGTCCGACAAGCCCGACCGCACGTCCTACATGGTGTCGCAGGCGATGCAGCAGAAGGGCTACCGGATCATCCCGGTCAATCCAGGAGTCAAGACCGTATTGGGCGAAACAAGCTATCCGTCTCTTGCCGACATCGACGAGCCTGTGGACATCGTCAACGTATTCCGCCGGAGCGAGGAGACCGTTTCCGTCGCCCAAGCCGTGCTCGCGATGAAGCACAAGCCTAAGGCGTTCTGGCTGCAGCAGGGCATCTTCAACGAAGAGGCTGCAGCCGTCGTGGAGGCGGAAGGAATCGAAGCGATCATGGACCGCTGCATCAAAGTCGAGGATTCTATACTGCAGCCGCACAAGTAACGACTTCCAGCCATAAAAAACAAAAAACCGAAGACAATAATAGAGGCTTCAGCAATGGGAACGCCGCACGAATACGAACCCGTTACTGAAGACTTTTTATTTTGTGGGAGGAACACCACTCGTGTACAACAACCAACAAGGCTCCTCATTCGGTCAAACGTCCGGCTACGGCATTGCCGGCAGCACGCAAATCCGCGGTCAGCAACAAAAAGCGTACCAGCCGGTAGGCATGGTCAAATCGCAGTACGATCAGAAGCAGCAAGCTTACGGCCAAGCGCAATCGTTCGGCCAAAACTTCCACACGTCCTCTTACAAAGGTAACCAAGCGGGCCACGACAATTACTTGCGCTCGGATTCGCAAAGTCCTTCGCAATTCGGCGCAAGCTCGGCTTCGTCGTTCGGCACGACCAATCAATACGGAAGCAGCGCTTCTTCTTTCCAACCGATCAACCAATTCCATACGTCGAGCTACCGCGGCAACCAGGCGGGTCACGACAACTACTTGCGTTCGGATTCGCAGAACCCCTCCCAGCAATGGAACCAGCAGCAAAACCAACAGCAATATCAACAACAACAACAAATTCAGTACCAAGCGAATACGTTCGCGCCGCAGCAATCCTACCACACGGCTAACTACCGGGGCAACCAAGCGGGACACGACCAGTACTTGCGCTCGGATTCCTCGCAGCCGGGCATGTCCAGCAGTTCCGCAATGAACTCCTTTCGCATTTAACTAGCGCATGAGAAGAAGCGGCGGGCGGCCATGCTGCGCACCGCTTCTTCTTTCTATTCAGAACGAAGGGAGGCTTTTTCGATGGCGCAGCAAACGAATACGACGACAGACCGCAATCTGATCTCCGACAAGGAGCTGCTTTATTTGAAAGACTTCCTGTCCTGGGAACTGCTGGCGGTCAAAAAATGCAAAGACGCCGCAGATGCTTGCACGGATGCGGCCATTCGCCAAGCCATCGTGCAGATGGGACAGCGTCACGAGGCTCATTACGAGACGATCTTGGCGGAGCTGCAAGGCTAACTCCATAAGGAAGGACGGGATTCGATATGGCGACGCAGATCGCGGTGCCCGCATCGCAGCAAGAGGCCCAGCCGAACGGACCGGAATTCAGCGATAGAGACCGGATCAACGATATTTTATCGGTTGAGAAATATTTGACGTCCGGTTATAATACGGGATTGAACGAAATGCAAAATCCGAAGCTTCGCCAAACGGTCGGCACGATTTTGCAGGACGTTCATCAAAATCAGTTCCAATTGTTCGACCTGATGTTTCAGAAAGGCTGGTACAAGCTGAATGCGGCCGACCAGCAGGCCATTGCCCAGGCGCATCAGCAGTTTACCGGCTACAAGACGCAGCTTCCCGACTGGAACGTTCGTTGAATACCGTCGTCCTATCCGGCATTCGGATAGGACGATTTCATTTTGACAAAAACGGAAGGAAGCTTTAGGATGAAGGATGGAAGGGGGGGAGACTCTTGAACTGGACGGGCAATTTGCAGCAATTCGGACGATCGCTTATGATTCCGACCATTGCTTTGCCGGCTGCGGCGATATTGCTGTTTCTCGGCAATTTGCCATGGGAATGGATCGGCATGGAGCGTTTCGGCGAAATGATGAGCTATACGGGCACGGCCATTTTCACATACCTGCCTTTCCTGTTCTCGATCGGCGTTGCGCTCGGCTTGACGCAAAATGCAGGCATTGCCGGAATGGCGGCGCTGCTCGGTTATTTTATTTTTTTCTCGCTTACCAAAACCTATATGGGCACCTTCTTCGAGCTCGGAGTGGCCGGCGGGGTCATGATCGGGCTGCTGGCGGCCTTCTCTTACCACCGTTTCAAGTCGATCCGGCTCCCGGAATACATACAGTTTTTTGGCGGCCCGCGGTTTGTGCCGCTGTTTATGAGCTTTGCCTCGATTATGTTTTCGACAGTCGTCATCCAGGTCGGTCCTACCGTCAAATCGGTCATGGACCGGTTAGGCCAATGGATTTTAATGCACGGGGAGATCGGAACTTTCGTCTACGGGGTCGCTTATCGGCTGCTCGTGCCGTTCGGACTTCATCATATTTTGAATAACGTGGTCTGGTTCCAGATCGGGCCTTACATGCGCGAGGACGGGCACGTCGTATACGGCGATCTGCCGCGCTTCTTCGCCGGCGATCCCGGCGCGGGCATGTTTATGGCCGGTCTCTACCCGATCATGATGTTTGCGCTGCCCGCGGTCGCTTTCGCCATTATTCACGAAGCCCGCGAAGATTTGAAACCGAAGGTGAAGGCGACGTTTCTGACCGCAGCGCTGGCCTCTTTCCTGACCGGCGTCACCGAGCCGATCGAATTTGCTTTCCTGTTCGTGGCTCCGTACTTGTTCGTCGTGCACGCTCTGCTGTCGGGCATCGCGATGTGGCTCGCTTACGTGCTCAATATTCATCACGGCTTCTCGTTCTCGGCAGGCGCCATCGACTTCGTCATCAACGAGCATCTGGCGACAAACGGGCTGCTGCTGATTCCGATCGGGCTCGTGTTTGCCGGCATTTATTATGTACTGTTCCGCTGGGCGATCCGGCGGTTTCAGCTGCCGACGCCGGGCCGGGAGGAAGGCTCGTCGCTGGAGGAATGGGCCGGCGACGTCCGCTACCGGGCGCCGCTGATTCTCCAGGCGTTGGGCGGCAAAAACAATGTCAACCAGATCGAGGCGTGCATTACGCGGCTTCGGCTGACGCTGGCCAATGACAAGCTGATGGACATCAATGCGCTGAAGCATCTGGGCGCCGCCGGCGTCATCCGGCTTGGGGGAGGAAACGTGCAGGTGGTGTTCGGAACGTTCTCGGAGCTTATCCGCGAGGAAATCGTCAGGGTGATGCAGAAGGAAATCAAACAGGTGCACTTTCATGCGCCAGTGCAGGGCAATATGATCCCGGTGGAAGAGGTTCCGGACGCAATATTCGCCCAGAAGCTCGTCGGCAATGGAGTCGCCTTCTATCCGGAACGGGGGGAACTGCTCGCTCCCGTAGCTGGCAAGATCGTGCATATTTACCCGACGATGCACGCCATCGGCTTGCGGACGGAGGAAGGACTCGAGGTGCTGCTGCATATCGGTATCGACACTTCCCATTTGCAGGGCAAGCTGTTTCAGGCGGTCGTCAAAGAGGGCGACGATGTCGAGATCGGTCAGCTGCTGATCCGTTTCGACTTGCAGAAGCTCAAGAAACATGCCAAGTCGCTGGCTACGCCGATGGTCATTACGAATCCGAATACCGTCAAGCTGTGGGCGTTCGCCCCGTTCAAGCACGTGAAGAAAGGCCAGGCGTCCGTCATGTCGGTCATTATGAAGGAACCAGGCGACGAACCGGATGCCAAGCTCACGGGAGGTGACCCAACGCATGGTTAAAGGCAACGGAGGAGCTTCGGGAATCGCCATCGGCAAGGCGTTTGTTCTGCCCGATTGGGAATGGGACATGACGGAGAACGCGATCGACGTCAACGATATGGCTTTCGAGTTCGAGCGGCTGCACGAGGGCGTGCGGATATCGAAGACGGAGCTTACGCAGATCAAGCAAGAAATCGCCGAAGTTCTCGGCGTCGAGGAATCGAATATTTTCGATGCCCATCTGGCCATTCTGGAAGACCCGGTATTCATGAACGAGGTGGCCGGCATTATCCAGCGGCAGTACAAGGCGGCCGAGGTGGCGGTCAAGGAAGTGGTCGACAAGTTCGTCAATATGTTCGACCTGCTCGATGACGAATATATGAAAGAGCGGGCGCTCGACATCAAGGATGTTGGTACCCGGCTGCTGAAGCATCTGCTCGGCGCCTTCGAAGAGGCGAAGCCGCCGGAGGACCAGCCGTTCATCATTGTCGCGCGGGAGCTGACGCCGTCACAATTGGCCCATCTGGACTCCGAGAAGCTGCTCGGCATCGTCACCGCCACCGGCGGCAAAACGTCGCATACGGCCATTATGGCGCGGGCAATGGGCATTCCGTTCGTATTCGGGATCGACGGCGGCGTGCAAACCGGCGACTGGTTGATTGTCGACGGCGAGAGCGGCCACGTCTACGTCAACCCTGACGCCGATGCGGGCGCCGCTTATCGCGAGAGGCAGCAGACGCTGCTGCAGAAGCGCGAGCGGCTGCAGTCGATCGTTGACGTTCCGGCGGTGACGCGCGACGGGCGCGAATTTCAACTGCTGGCCAACATAGCTTCCCTGCACGAGCTGGAGCAGACGTTGAAACGCGGGGCGAAGGGCGTCGGCTTGTTCCGTACGGAGATGGTGTACATGGACGGGACGACTTGGCCGAAGGAAGAGGAGCAGTTCGGGGTATACAAGGCGGCGGCGGAGAAGCTGCAAGGCAAGCCGCTCGTCATTCGCACGCTAGATATCGGCGGAGACAAGCAGCTCGATTACATCTCGCTGCCCGAAGAAGAGAACCCTGTTCTCGGTTACCGGGGAATCCGCATTTCGATCGATCGGCGGGACATGTTCAAGACGCAGCTGAAGGCGATTTTGCGGGCGAGCGTGTACGGAAGCATCCGCATCCTGCTGCCGATGATTTCGTCCGTAGAGGAGATCCGCAAAGCCCGGGACGTGCTCGAGCTGGCCAAGCAAGAGTTGCGTTCCGCGGGGACCGCGTTCGACGAGCTTATCCCGGTCGGCATTATGATCGAGGTTCCCGCGGCGGCAGCGATCGCGGATATGCTTGCCCAAGAAGTGCAGTTTTTCAGCATCGGCACAAACGATCTCGTGCAGTACGTGCTTGCCGTGGACCGGATGAATGAGAAAATATCGCATCTTTACGAGCCGTTCCATCCCGCCGTGCTGCGGATGCTCAAGCTGACGGTCGAGGCGGCCCAAAAGCATGGCATATCCGTCAGTGTGTGCGGCGAATTGGCCGGCGACCCGGACGCGCTGCCGATTTGGCTAGGGCTGGGCGTTCACGATCTGAGCATGGCCGCCCAGTCGCTGCTCGACGTCAAAAGCCGGCTGATTGAGAGCTCCGAGGAGGAAGGCAAGCGGCTGCTGGAGCGGCTGCTGGACTGCCGCACCAGCGCGGAAATGAAAGGGCTGTTGCAGGCCAGGGAAACGTCCGTTCCGGGGACGCCGGAACGCGAGCGGGACCGCTAGACTCTTCGGGTCTTATCGGTATTGGCGGATATGCGCTTGCCCTGCCCGTTAGCTTGGCTGACGGGTCGAATGAGATGCAAAAAAGGTTGGACAGAGAAGCTGCCTCTGTCCAACCTTTTTTCGCGTTGTAGTCGACCTCTCTTGGCGCTGTATTTGCGGATACGCGGGACGTCAGCTCCCGGCTACCGCGTCGCAAAACGCCTTGGCGTATGGAGGCAGATCCGGCGGACGTCTGGACGAGATCAGATTGCCGTCGACGACGACAGGCTCGTCCAGCCAGACCGCTCCAGCATTTTCCATATCGTCGCGAATGCCCGGCGTCGAGGTGACGGTACGGCCGGCCAATATTTTCGCCGAGATGAGTACCCAGCCGGCGTGGCAAATCTGGCCGATCGGCTTCGCGGAGGCATCCATCTCGCGGACAAGCTTTAGCACTTGCGGATAACGGCGCAGCTTGTCCGGCGCCCAGCCGCCCGGAACGAGCAGGCCGTCGCACGCTGCGGCGTCCATCTCGTCGAACGAGATGTCGGACACGGCCGGTACGCCGTATTTGCCGTGATACGTCTTGCCGCTTGCCGCGCCGGCCAGCAGCACGACCGCCCCTTCTTCGCGGGCTCTGTAAATCGGGTACCACAGTTCCAAGTCCTCGAATTCCTCGTCAATCAAGCAGATGATCCGTTTTCCTTCCAGTCTCATACGCATCCCTCCACGTCCCATTGTACCATATAACCATTGCATTTTTTGCTCGATGCGTCATAATGAATAGAGCCGTCAGACATGCGTTACGAACGGCGAGAGCGACGAAGAGATGGGGGAGACCGGAATGAAGCGGGCGTTCCGCTGGCTGCCGGCCGTCATTTGGATGGCCGTTATTTTCTATATGTCGCATCAGTCGGGCGACGATCTTCATACGCTGCTGCCCTGGTTCCAAACCTTTTTTCCGTGGATGGAAAGCTTCAATTGGGGACACTTCGCCCTGTACTTTATATTGGCTGCGACCTTTTACTGGGCGCTGCTGCCGCGTTCCGCCGCCTGGAGCGGCAAAGCGCTGGCGGTTGCGCTGTGCGTCCTGTACGGGCTGACCGACGAATATCATCAAAGCTTCGTTCCCGGCCGCGAGCCGGACCTTCTGGATATTCGCAACGATGGGATCGGCGCCGCGCTCGCCATGCTGCTGCTTGCATGGCCTCCCTTGGAACGGTTCGTCCGCCGCGTGTCGGGCTGACGCCCGGTCTAGCAAAAAATACTAGCTGGCGGATGAAGGAGTTTGTCGGGAAAAATCGAATAAGTTGTATCGAAACCTGTTCAAGGATTGGACAGCAAGACCGGTCGGAAAGGGAGTGCTTGTGGCCGTGCAGAAAACGTGCCATTGCGGAGCGACGATGAACATTCGATTGCGCACCGTTATTTTTCAAAACAAGGTGGAAATTGAGAACGTGCCGATTTATTCGTGCGACGCTTGCCAGCGATCGGAGGTTTATCCGCCGGTCAAGTCGCAGCTCACCGGATACATCCGCACGCTTGGCACGAAGCCGGAGAAAAGCACCGTGCTGTTCAATGAATTATCCGAACTGGCGCACTTGCTGTTCCAGGTCACGAGAAAAGAAAACAAGCATGTGCCGGTCGAGGCGATCATCGAAAGCCGCATCAACGAATTGCTCGATCTGCTGCTGCTGGCCCAATCGCTCGACGATCAGGCGTGGCTTGAAGATGTCCGCTCTCGCTTGAAGCAGATCACCACTCATATGACCGCTACATACCGTCTCTCCTGACCCCGGGCTTGTATACGGATCAGGATGCTCCGGAGATGGGCGGCGCTGCGAGCAACCGGTTTCCACGCTCCTTCGCCTGACCTCTTGCCGCTCCGGACCGGAAGGCGACGACAGCGTTGACGGAAATCGTTCCAGAAAATACGGCCAGCCAGCGCAGGTTGGCTTTTTTGACTTGTTTTTGGTAACATAAACATAAGAGATGTTGTATACGTCAAAGAGGTGTTTACATTGGACATCATGGAATTGGAGTCTCCCCGACAATGGCTGAACCTGCTCGAATCCAGCTCCGAAACGCCGGTGCTCGTATTCAAGCACAGCACAAGCTGCCCGATTAGCGCCGAGGCTTACGAGCAATGGCTGTCCTATGTGAGCAGGGACGGCAATCCGGACATCGAGTACGCCATCGTCCACGTTATAGAAGCAAGACCGGTATCCAGCCTGATTGCCGAATCCTTGAACGTAAAGCATGAATCTCCCCAGGTGTTGTTCGTCAAAGGGCGGAGAGCCGAGTGGCACGATTCCCACTGGAGAATAACCGCCTCGGCCTTGCGGGAAAGGCTGAACGATACTCTGTAACCGAAATGTAACCGTGTTTTCATTGCGAAACCGAGTTTTTTGTCGTATGATGGATGCAAATAACGAGAAAACGTTTCCCTCCGTTTTTACCCTGAGTATTGGAGTAGATGATTAGTGACCGTTACGATTTATGACGTTGCCCGGGAAGCCGGCGTGTCGATGGCAACCGTATCGCGCGTAGTCAACAACAACCCTAACGTTAAGCCGCAAACAAGAAAGAAAGTATTCGAAGCGATCGAGCGTCTCGGCTATCGCCCCAACGCCGTTGCCCGGGGTCTGGCCAGCAAGAAAACGACGACGGTCGGCGTCGTCATCCCCGACATCTCCAACTCCATCTTCTCGGAAGTGGCGCGCGGGATTGAGGATATCGCCAACATGTACCATTACAATATTATTTTGTGTAATGCCGATAAGAAGAAGGAAAAGGAAATCCGCGTTATCAATACGCTGCTGGAGAAGCAGGTAGACGGGCTGTTGTTCATGGGAGGCACGGTTACCGAGGAGCATGTGCAGGCGTTCAAAACGTCCTCGGTGCCGATCGTGCTCTGCGGGACGACCGATGACAAGTCGCTCATTCCTTCGGTCGATATCGACCATGAAGCTGCCGCTCATGACGCGGTCAAGCTGCTTATCGGACAAGGCCACCGCAAGATCGGGATGATCAGCGGCACGCTGCAGGACCCGGCAAACGGCTACGCCCGTTACCAAGGGTACCGGAAAGCGCTGGAGGAAGCGGGCATTCCCGTCAGCGAAGAGCTGGTGCGGATCGGCAATTACCGTTACGAATCCGGCTACGAAGTGATGAAATATTTCCTGGAGCTGTCCGACCGTCCTACGGCAATCTTCGCGGCTACCGACGAGATGGCTATCGGCGCGATCCATGCGACGCAGGACCGGGGCTTCAAGGTGCCTGAAGACGTATCCGTCATCAGCGTCGACAATATCCGCATGGCATCGATGGTCCGTCCGCAGCTGACGACGGTCGCCCAGCCGATGTACGATATCGGGGCTGTATCGATGAGACTTCTAACGAAGCTGATGAACAAGGAAAACGTGGACATGTCCAAGGTTCTCCTGCCGCACGAGATTATCGAACGCAAGTCCGTGGCTCATGTATAATGAGCCTCTTTTTTTGTTTGCAGACTATCTTTCTTGATGGAGGTAAGGGGATGTGGAATAAAATCGGACTGATCGGAGCCATGGCGGAGGAGATCGAGAAAATCGAGCAAGGACTGGAGGACGTCGTCGTTGCGGAAAAAGCGGGTATCCGTTTCCAGACGGGACGTTTTCGCGGCAAATCCGTCGTCCTCTGCAAATCCGGCGTGGGCAAAGTGAATGCGGCGGTATGCACGCAGCTGCTGATCGATTCGTTCGGAGTGGACGCGATTATTTTCACCGGCGTCGCCGGCGCGCTCGATCCGTCCCTCGATATCGGCGATATCGTCATCTCGACGGAATGCCAGCAGCACGACATGGATGCTTCGCCGCTCGGCTTTCCGAGAGGCACGATCCCGTTCGCCGAGACTTCGGTGTTCCGCGCCGATGCTGCCCTTGTGGCGCTGGCCGTTCAGGCGAGCGAACGGTTGGAGCAGGGCCATACCGTGCAAGGACGGGTTCTGTCCGGCGACCAGTTTATCGCCGACCGCGATACGGTCCGTCTGCTGCACGAGCAGCTCGGGGGGGCATGCACGGAGATGGAAGGCTCGGCGGTTGCGCAAGTATGCGCCATGAACGGAGTGCCATATGTGGTCATCCGCTCGATGTCGGACAAGGCGGACGGCTCCGCGAACGTCAACTTCGCCGAGTTTGCGGCGGCTTCGGCGGACCGTTCGTTCCGCATCGTCGAGCATATGGTCGCTTCCCTATAAACGTACCGCGCCGGACTGTCCTGTCCGTTCGGCGACCGGTCGAAAACGAGTCAAAAGCGCAGCCCGCATCTGGGGCTGCGCTTTTGGGTTGTTGCAAGCGATCCGATTTCCGAGCCGCTTCTACTCGGGCACGTACATCAAAGCGATTTCCCGAGTTCGGCGGTTCGTCTCGGTGATGGCGCTCCGCCTCGGGATCGGCGTCCAGTCGTGTACCGGATCGAGCCAGGTGTGGGGAAGCTCAAGCGGGCTCTTCTTGGTCCATTCCGTCAGCCACGATTCGGGCAGCGGCAGGTTCGGCTCGGCGGCAAGCCTGGACGCCAGCGGGTGGTCGGTCATCTCCAGCCAAAGCATGCCCCACGCCCGGGGAACGACACGCCATATGTCGTAGCCGCCTCCGCCGAGAGCGACCCAGCGCCCGCCGCAATATTGATGGGCCAGCCGGTGCAGCGTGGCCGGCATCTCGCGGTAAATGCGCATGCTGCAATGCACGTGGGCCAGCGGGTCCAGCGCATGGGCGTCGCAGCCGTGCTGGCTGATGATGATGTCCGGCCGGAAGAATCGGACGACGCGGTCCAGCGCTTCATTGAAGCCTTCCAGCCACGAATCGTCCTCGGTGTACGGCTCTACCGGGATATTGACGCACATGCCGTAGCCGTCGCCTTCTCCGCGTTCATTCGCCGCGCCTGTGCCCGGGAACAAATATTTGCCGGTTTCGTGAAACGACAGCGTGCAGACGTGCGGATCGTGATAGAACGACCACTGCACCCCGTCCCCGTGGTGAACGTCCGTATCGACGTAAAGCACTTTGGCGTCATAATGCTCGCGAATGTAAGCGATTGCGACCGAGGCATCGTTGTAGATGCAAAATCCGGCCCCTTTATTGGGCAAAGCATGATGCAACCCGCCGCCCAAATGGAGCGAATGAAGAGCCTGGCCGGACATGACCAGATCGGCCGCTTCGATGGAGCCTCCGGCGATTTGGCAGGTGATGTCGTGCATGTCGGGAAAGAAAGGGGTGTCCTCGGTGTTAAGGCCGAAGCGCTCGGCATCGGCAATCGCTTTCTCCGAAGGCCGGAGCGCGCTGAGCGCCTGAACCTCCGCCACGTATTCCGCAGTATGCACCCGGCGAATGTCGGCATTCGTCGCCTTGCGGGGCTTGCGAAACTGCGAAGGATCCAGCGCTCCCGACTTCTCCAGAAGGTCGCGGGTCATGAGCAGCCGCTCCGGATCGAACGGGTGCGTATCGTTAAAGCGGTACTGCAGCTCGTTCTCGTGGAAGACATATACCGCGTTTGTGCTCATAAGCCATTTCCTCCGTTTGCTTAAAACATGAACCGTTGGTGAAAACGGATCGTATCGAATTTTTCCACCGAGGAAAGCGGGACTTGCTTGCCGATGCGGACCATCAGGCAATTGGCGGGATGGGAGCATATTTCAGGATCGTCGGTAGCGAACCACACCATATCCACGGATTTCATCAGCTTCTCCATCATTTTGCGATAATCCCAGACGTTGGACAAGCTTCCTTTCAAGTCCCAGTGCCAATAATATTCGGTCGTGAACACAATCATGTTCTCCAACTGGTCCTCCAGAAAGGCGAGCCGGATCATTTTTTTGCCTAAGCCGATCGACCGGTAGTCGTCAGCCACTTCGATTGCGCCAAGCTCCAGCAAGTCTTCCATGTTGCCTTCGGACCATCGCTCCATCTCGTCGGCGTAGTGGAACGTGACATATCCGACGATTGTCGCTTCGTCGCGGGTCAGGATGATGCGTCCTTCGGGCAAGCCGGCGATTTCGACCAGAGCTTCGTGCTGCTCGTTCGGACGCCGGAAGGCGTCCAGGTCGGGATGCATGCGCAGCGACCGCAGGTGATCCGGATGAACCGGTCCTTCCACCAGCAGCGTTTTGCCTTCAAACTCGATCTCGTTGGAGTGATACAGTTTACGGTGCTCCATGAACAGGCTTCTCCTTTCCGGATGGGTCGTTCTATTGAAAGCCCCTAAGGTACTTATATCAGATTGACGCAGCAATGAAAAGCAATGTAAGCGCATTTCCATTATGGTATAATAGGGTTGCCACAAAACGTTCAACCTTGGCTCGTTCATCACGGCGCACAATCTTGTGAAAGCGTTTAAAAAATCGCCTTTAACGGGAGGGATCGCATGAGTACCGAGCAAGACGAAATCATCCGGGCCGTCTCGCAGGACGCCAATCTGGGAAGCTACGAGGAGGCCCGCCGCACGTTTTCCTGGACGGACGCAGAGAAGCATTTTACATGGCATACGACGGGGAAGCTTAATATGGCCTACGAGGCCATCGACCGGCACGCCGAGGCCGGGCTGCGGCACAAGGCCGCACTGCTGTATAGCGACGCGACACGCAGCGAAACGGTCACCTACGGAGAGATGCGCGACCGGTCCAACCGGTTCGGCAACGTGCTCCGCAAGCTGGGCGTGCAGAAGGGAGACCGCGTCTTCATCTTCATGCCGCGCTCTCCGGAGCTGTACTACGCGCTGCTTGGCACGATCAAGATCGGAGCCATCGTCGGCCCGCTGTTCGAGGCGTTCATGGAGCAGGCGGTACGCGATCGGCTTGAGGACAGCGAGGCTGTCGCGATCGTCACCACGCCTGCGCTGCTGCCCCGGGTGCCCGTGGCCGATTTGCCGCACCTGAAGCACGTCATTCTGGTCGGCGACGGAATCGAAGCAGGACCGGGACAAGCTGATTTTCACGCGGAGATGGGACAGGCGTCCGATCAGCTCGACATCGAATGGGTAGACCGCGAGGACGGGCTCATTCTGCATTATACGTCGGGATCGACCGGCAAGCCGAAAGGGGTATTTCACGCCCACAATGCCATGATTCAACATTACTATACCGGCAAAATCGTTCTCGATCTGAAGGCCGACGACATATACTGGTGCACCGCCGATCCCGGGTGGGTAACCGGAACGAGCTACGGGGTGTTCGCGCCTTGGCTTAACGGGGCAACAAACGTGATCCGAGGCGGCCGCTTCAAGCCGCAGGACTGGTACGCGACGCTTGAAAGCAACAAGGTAACCGTCTGGTACAGCGCGCCGACGTCGTTCCGCATGCTGATGAGCGCCGGCGACGATATCGTGGAGCAGTTCGATCTGTCCAGCCTGCGCCATGTGCTGAGCGTAGGAGAACCGCTTAACCCCGAGGTAATTCGCTGGGGGATGCACGTGTACAAGCAGCGCATTCACGATACGTGGTGGATGACGGAGACGGGCGGTCAGCTGATCTGCAACTACCCGAGCATGGACATCCGGCCGGGTTCCATGGGCAAGCCGATCCCGGGCACCGACGCCGCTATCGTCGACGATGAAGGAAACGTACTGCCGCCGAAACGGATGGGCAATCTGGCGATCAAGACGCCTTGGCCTTCGATGATGCGCAAAATTTGGAACAACCCGTCCAAATATGAAGAGTATTTCCGTCTGCAGGGCTGGTACGTATCCGGCGACTCGGCCTACATGGACGAAGACGGCTATTTCTGGTTCCAGGGCCGCGTCGACGACGTGATTAACACGTCCGGCGAGCGAGTCGGACCGTTCGAGGTGGAAAGCAAGCTGGTCGAGCATCCGGCCGTCGCGGAAGCGGGCGTGATCGGCAAGCCGGACCCGCTCCGCGGAGAGATCATCAAAGCGTTTGTCTCGCTGCGGGATGGAATCGAGCCGAGCGACGAGTTGAAGGCGGATATCGCCAAATTCGTCAAGGAAGGCTTGGCCGCTCATGCCGCGCCGCGTGAAATCGAGTTCAAGGACAAGCTGCCGAAGACGCGCAGCGGCAAAATCATGCGCCGCGTGCTGAAGGCGTGGGAGCTCGGTCTGCCGACCGGCGACCTGTCGACGATCGAGGATTGAAAAGAAGAAAGCCGTTAACGCCGAACAGCCCGTGCCTTCATCGAAGGCTCGGGCTGTTTCATTGGTGCATAATCGGTTCTATCCGGAATGCGCGTTACGGCTTCTTTTGCTTGTAAGGAACGGCGGGAGAAGGCTTCGATTCGCCTGCGTCGTTAACGGCGACCACCCGGTACCAGCCGTCGTACACGAGCGCGTAATAGTTCAGTTTGTTCGAGGTGCTGGACTGCAGCTTCTTGAACGTGCCGTCTTCCTTATCGCTGAAATAAATGTCGTACCGTTTGACGTTTTCCGTCTTCGCATTGGCCGACCAGTTGATTTCGATGCTGGTGCCGGACGGCTTGATGCTGACGTTTTTCGGTATGGTCGGTGGCGTTTTGGCGGTATCGCCCGGCTTGCCGTCCCCAGGTTTGCTGTCTCCTGGCTTGCTATCGCCGGGTTTGTCGCCCGGTTTGCCGTCAGACGGCTTGTTCCCCGATTTGTCGTCTCCCGGTTTATTGTCGCCCGGCTTGTCGCCCGGAGCGCCGCCGTTCTGTCCGTTCGGGGCGTTGAACGGATCGAGAGGCGAAGCCAGATCGAACACAGTGCCGTCGGACATGACGGCTTTGCTCGGCTTAGATTCCTTACCGGCCACGTCTACGGCGGTTACGTAGTAACCGACCTTGGACTGTCCGGAAGGAATATCCGTGAATTGCAGATCCTGACCGGTCAGCACGACTTTGCCGGAGACGCGCTGGAACGTGCCGGGAGCGGAGGAGGCTTTGTACAACCGGTATCCGACGATATCCGGATTGCCGGCCTCCTGGAACGTAATCTCGTTGGCGGTGCCGACCTTCTTCAGCGTCAGACCCCCCGGAGAGTTAGGCACTTGACCGTCCTCCACGCGCGGATCGACCGTATAGGCCGCATCGTTCTCGTAGTCCAGCGGGTAGTAGTGGGCGATGGACGGCCTGTTGTTGGCCGGCAATTGCGGAAGCAGCGCTTCGATCTGCTTGATGATGTCCGCGATCGACTTTTCGCGCTTTACTACCGTTTTCTCCAGTACCATATCGGCCGGCGTGCCCGGCTGAGGCAAATACACTTTGCCGTCGAACGTTACATACTTTTGGGTGATCAGAGTCTGATCTTCCTCGGTCGGAATGAACTTTTTGTTGAAAATATCCGTATTCGTCTTGCCGGCCTTGGTCGTCTGCTCGTTCGGCAGCTTGCCGGAGTAGGCGGACACGGTCATGCTCACAATATTGGCCGGCTTGGTGAATTCCTTGGTCGGCAGCAGCTCCGGACGTTTCTCTACGGCCGCGTTCATCACTTTGGCCCAGATTTTCAAGGCGCGCTGCGTTCCGCAGCCGAGTTCGCTGTTCTTGTTGCAGCCGGTCTGCTTCAGCGTAAATTTCTGCTGGTCGTAGCCGGCCCAGACACCGACCGTAATATCCGGAGAGTAGCCGACGAACCAGGCATCGGCGTCGTTTTGCGTCGACCCGGTTTTACCGGAGATCGGCACTTTGTTGTAGTATTTGAAGTCTTTTTTCAAAAGCGTTGCGGTTCCCGAACTGACGACCGTCTTCATCATATCGGTGATGAGATAAGCGGTCTCCTCGGAAAAGGCGGTAACCGGCTGCAACTGGTGCTCGTATACCGTTTTGCCTTCGGAATCCGTAATTTTACGGATCAGATAGGCGTCGGTGAATACGCCCTTGTTCGGTATGGAACTGAACGCGTTCGTCAGTTCTTCGACCGAAACCCCTTTGGACAGGCCGCCGATTACCCCGGTTTGCGCGCCGTAATCGCTCTTCTCCAGCGTAGTGATGCCGAGCTTTTTGGCAAAATCCCATGCTGCGTTAATGCCAACGACATCAAGAAAGATTTTGATCGCCGGGATGTTGTACGACTGATTCAACGCATGCCGCGCCGTGACGAGGCCGTGGAAGTCGTTGTCCCAGTTTTCCGGCAAGTGAAATCCTTTGGAATAATCCTTCAAGATGACCGGAACGTCGTCGATTATGGTGGCCGGCGAGATGGCGCCTTTATCGATAGCCGGAATGTAGGCGGCGATCGGCTTCATCGTGGACCCCGGCTGACGAGTCATTTGGGTCGCCAAATTCATCTGTTCCTTGTAAAAGTCGCGCCCCTCGATCATCCCCAGAATCGCGCCTGTCTTGTTATCCAGCGCAATCGCGGCGATCTGCTCCATGCCTTTGGTCGGATCGTCCGGCGTAAAGTTGTCCTTGTTGTCGGAGATCACGTGCATTTCGTCATACAGCGTTTTGTCGATTGTCGTGTAAATATGATAGCCTTTGCGGAGCAGATCCTCGCGCGCCTGCTTAAGGGCCTCCGCATACTGCTCCTGGCCTTCCTTCGTATCCCGCTTCAAATCCGGATTGGCCAGCTTGGCCAGTATATCCGCTGTTTGGCGCTCGACCTCAAGCATCAGGTACGGGTATGTATTGTACGCTTTCTGCTCCGATTTGGCCAGCGAGCCGCGAAGATCGAAGGCTAGCGCTTCGTCGTATTGCTGCTGCGTAATAACGCCTTCTTCAAACATCCGCTTCAACACGAGCTTCGACCGCTCTACCGCGGAACCGAACGCTTTCTCGTCCAGCTCTCCGCGGCTCGTAAAGGCCGAATACTTCGAAGGAAGCTGCGGCACCCCGGCCAAATACGCGGCTTGCGCGACGTTGAGCTGATTCAGGTCGTCGATGTTGAAGATGCCTTTGGCCGCCGCTTTGATGCCGTAGATGTTGTAGCCGGACGAGCCGTTTCCGTAAGGAATTTTGTTCAGGTATGCCAGTAAAATCTGATCTTTGGATAAGAGCCGTTCCAGACGCAGAGCCAGAAAAATTTCTTTGGCTTTGCGGTTGTCGTTGCGGTCGAGCGTCAGGAATACCCGCCGGGCGACCTGCTGGGTAATCGTGCTGCCCCCGGTCTGTACATCGGCATTGGTCAGCTTCTGTGTGACGGCCCGGGTGAAAGCTTTCAGATTGACGCCGTAATGTTCGTAAAACTCATGGTCCTCTATAGCCAAGACGGCGTTCTTGACCACATCGGGGATTTCCTGGATGCCGACCGGACGGCGGTCTTCTTCCGATCGGAGTTGGCCGATCGGCAAATCGTCGTTGAAATAAACAAAGCCGGTAATGTCGTTTTCGTTAATTCTTTCCAATATTTCATCTTGCGGCCGAACCGGGTCATCCTTTACAAGAGCGCTAACATAGCCTAACGCGGCGCCCGCCCCCAAAAACCCTACTATGATTCCAGTGACGAATATCCATTTGAGGGTGACCAGGGTTATGCGCCCCGCTTTTCTCCACGTGCCTCCGCGTCCAGCGGCTGGCTTGTTCGATAAGTCCTCGGTCATTCATCTATCCTCCTTAGGCATAACGTTCATATTATACCACATCTTTATCCGTTTGACTTTTTCCGAGGGGGTATGTTATAACTGGTGTCAATCAAATTTACATTAAAAAATAAGCTAGGATGGGCTGCTTTCGGCATGGCCGAAGCGAGTAGGGAAGGAACAAACGCATCTCAGAGAACCGGCGGCCGCTGCGAGCCGGTATGCGTTTCCTGTCCGAATTACGGTCCGGAGCTGCGGAAGGCAAGCGTGCGTCAGGCGCGCCGAGCTTTCGCCGGGTTCATCCCGTTATCATGCCAAGTGAAAGCGAATTTCCCGTTTCTGTGCGCCTGAGGCACTCCTGCAGGCCGCATCCGGACGGTGAAGCTTTAATTAGGGTGGTACCGCGGGCCAAGCATTCCCGTCCCTTTGTGGACGGAATGCTTTTTTTGTTTTACCCGACTATCGCCAAAATAAACCAGAGGAGGGCATCAAAGATGGAAGAGTGGAATCGATTGGACGAGCGGCAGCGGCGGGAGGCTCTCCGTCAATATGACATCATCCGGCGGGGCGCAGTCGAAATCGTGCCGGAGGAAGACATGAAGGAGAGTATCGCCCGCTCGCTGTTGACCGGTGTGCCGCTCAAGGTCAAGCTCGGGATGGACCCGTCGGCACCCGATCTGCACGTCGGCCATACGGTCGTGCTGCGCAAGCTGAGGCAGTTTCAGGATCTCGGCCATGAGGTGCAGCTTATTATCGGGGACTTTACCGGCCGGATCGGTGATCCGACAGGCAAATCGGAAACGCGCAGGCAGTTGTCGGAGGAAGAGGTGCGGCGCAATGCGGAAACGTACCAGCGTCAGCTGTTCAAGCTGCTTCTCCCGGAACGGACGACGGTCTACTATAATTCGGCTTGGCTCGGCAAGCTGAATTTCGCCGAAGTCGTCGAGCTGGCGGCGAAAGTGACGGTGGCCCGCATTCTGGAGCGCGACGATTTCACCAAGCGCTACTCCGGCGGACAGCCGATCGGGGTGCACGAGTTTTTTTACCCGCTTATGCAGGGTTACGATTCCGTGGAGCTGGAGAGCGACGTCGAGCTCGGGGGCACGGACCAGAAGTTTAATGTGCTGATGGGTCGCACGCTCCAGAAGGAATACGGCAAGCGGCCGCAGGCGACATTGATTTTTCCTTTGATCGAAGGGCTGGACGGCGTGCAGAAAATGAGCAAAAGCCTAGGCAATTATATCGGCATTGACGAGCACCCGAACGAAGTGTACGGAAAGGCGATGTCCGTCCCCGATGGCTTGATGCTGAAATATGTTGAGCTGGCGACGGATTTGCCGGAGGAGGAGTTGGCACGCTTGCGCGATGGTCTCGCGGACGGAACCGTTCATCCGCGCGACGCCAAGATGCTTCTCGCGCATACGCTTGTGCGGATGTACCACGGCGAAGAGGCGGCCGCGGAAGCAGAGCGTCACTTCGTCACCGTGTTCCGGGAACGGGCGCTGCCCGACGATATCCCGGAGGCGGATTTGGCCGCTTCCGAACTGACCGGAGGCGAGATTCGCGCGGCGCATCTGCTAGTGGCGCTCGGCTTGCAGGAGTCGAACGGAGAGGCGAAGCGCAGCATTGCACAAGGCGCTGTCAAGCTGAACGAACGGAAGCTGACCGATCCGAACGAGCCGGTATGTGCGGCGGAAGGAGATATCGTGCAGGTCGGAAAACGGAGGTTCGTCAAAATCCGGCTTGTCTGAAGCGGCAAAAAACCCCCAAGCGCCGCTTGGGGGTTGACGTTGCAATACGATTAACGGCTGTAAAACTCGACGATTTGCTTTTCGTCGATTTCTTGCGGAAGCTCCGAACGTTCCGGAAGACGGATGTACTTGCCTTCGATGGACGTATCGTTGAACTCCAGGTAGTTCGGCAGGAAGTTGCGGTTAGCCAGAGCTTCCTTGACAGCGGACAATCCGCGGCTTCTTTCGCGCAGGCCGAT
Source organism: Paenibacillus hodogayensis (assembly GCF_039536325.1). Taxonomy (NCBI): domain Bacteria; kingdom Bacillati; phylum Bacillota; class Bacilli; order Caryophanales; family Paenibacillaceae; genus Paenibacillus; species Paenibacillus hodogayensis. The sequence goes on along the minus strand of NZ_BAAAYO010000008.1, from coordinate 567,050 downwards.
TACGTCGCCCGTGCTGAGCGTGTAAGAAGGGATATCCACTTTTTTGCCATTGACGGTTACGTGGCCGTGAGCGACGAGCTGACGGGCACCTGCACGGGAGTTGGACAAGCCAAGACGGTATACGAGGTTGTCCAGGCGGCTTTCAAGCAGAACCATGAAGTTTTCGCCGGAGATCCCTTGCATGTTGGATGCTTTGTCGAACAGGTTGCGGAATTGCTTCTCGCCCAGTCCGTACATGTGGCGCAGCTTTTGTTTTTCTTGCAGCTGGATGCCGTAGCCGCTCAGCTTCTTGCGTTGGCCCGGACCGTGTTGACCCGGAGGAAATGCGCGTTTCAGTTCTTTGCCTGTTCCGCTGAGGGAAACGCCCAAGCGGCGGCTCAATTTGAATTTAGGACCTGTATAGCGTGCCATGTATAGTTGCTCCTTTACACCGATCGTGTTTTCGTAGGGTAGGCGGCGGAATAGGGGAGACGTTCCGACGCGGCAGACGTTGCGAAACGGACGGCAAGCCGCTCGTTTCCCGACAGACAGTTCAGCCGCTGGCCTGCTGGTAACGTATACCGTGAGGGTCGCATCGTGCGTCGCCAATCAAACAAACACCTTTTTCCACTCGACTTCTTATTTTAAAAGAATGATAGGGCAATTGTCAAGCGGTCTGTCGCAAACAGCAAAGTTGACCGCTTTAAATAGCAGCGAAGGCCGAGCGCAGAAGGGCGAAGAAGAGCCTCGGGATCCGTAAGAGCGAAGTTGAGGCCATTGCCCTCTGCAAACAATGGCTTATAATCGGGCATGATAAGTAAATGTAAGCTTAAAGTGAAATTTGATCGAAAATTTAGTGCAGACCGTGGGACGATTTAGTATGATAGGAGTATTGACGCTTCATAAAAGGGGCTTGTTATGAACGAAATGTCACATCAGGACCGACTCGCTGCCGCAATGTCGGACGGTTTTCGCACGTTTGCGGCCGAGATGGAGAAGCGCTTGCCTGGACGGTCGGATATATTTGCGCTTTACGATGATGACGGACGCTACATTCGCCATGAGCAGCTGAACGGGGAAATGCCCGGAACCGGTCCTCGCTTGACGCTGCCGGAAAGCTTCCTGTACGGCTTGTCCGATTCGGCCGTCTTCTCCGCAAGCAGACGGGAACGGAACGCGCGTACCGGCCAGCAGGATCTGCCTCCGACGTGCCCGCAAGCCGGGACATGTCTGCTCGGCGTTATTCCGGTTATCACAGAAGACGAAGAGGTACTGTATTTGGCCCAGCTGTCCGAATCGGCTTCCTTCGACGCGGCTTCGGCTGCCGCTTTCCTGGAAGTGGCGGGCATGGCTCTGGAAACGCTGCTTCGCGCAGCAAGAGCGGAGGCGACCGCACTCGTCTGGCAGAGAAGGCTGGAGGAGCTGGAGCTGGCTACGATTCGTCAGGAAGCGCTGTTTGCCATGTGCATGCGGATCAATACGCACAACGATGCCGATCAGGTGTTGACCGAGCTGATGCGGATCGTGGACGAGCTGATGCCGGACTACCGGTTCGAAATTTACGTCTCCCACGACCAATATAGGCCCATGGCATCCGTGAAGCCGCTTGCATTCAGGCAGTCTGAAGAAGACGGCCTTTTTCGCGCGTTTACCGAAGGACGCCCGATCGTCAGCATGGACGGGGATGGCAAACCGGCCGAGGCGTTTTTTCCGCTTCGCGGCAAGCAGGGCGTATACGGCGTCATCCGAATGGAAATGAGCGACGGCCAGTCCGACCCGGCGACCGATCGCGATATGGCGATGCTCGCGGAGACGGCAGGCAGCGCTTTGGAAAACGCCAGACTGTACGAGCAATCGAATCGGCTTGTCAGCGAGCTGAGGCTTATAAACGAAATTACGCAGCGATTGAACCAAAGCCTGAAGCTGCAGGACATATTCCATTTCGCTTCGGCGGAGCTCCGACAAATTTTTGCCGCGCAGTTTTGCTGCATGATGGAGCTAGTCGAGGAAACGGACGAGCTGGTCGTCCGGGCCAGCGAGCCGGACTCGTTCATGGGCACCCGTTATCCGGCCGATTACGGCATTGGCGGCCACGTGGCATCCACGAAGGAGCCGGTCATCATTTCCGATTACGGCGCCGACCGGAGCATCCCGTCGGTGTGGACGGAATCGACGGACTCCCGGTCGCTGCTCGCTTCCCCGGTTCTCGTCGAAGGCCGCGTCGTGGGAGTGATCCTCATCGCGCACCGGGAAGCCAATTACTTCTCCTACGAGAATTACAAGCTGCTGCAGACGTTGTCCGGCCATATTGGATTGGCGGTATCGAATGCCAGCCTGCACGCCGAGGTGCGCAAGATGGTGCAGACCGATCGGTTGACCGGGCTGTTCGCCCGCCATTACCTGGACGAGCAGATCAGCGGCAGGCAAAAGAAAGATTACTGCGGCTCCCTGATTGTCGTCGATATCGACGACTTCAAGAAGGTCAACGATACACACGGCCATCAGGTCGGCGACCGCGTCCTCATCCAGGTCAGCTCGGTGATCCGTTCCTGCATTCGCGAGGGGGACATCGCTTCCCGCTGGGGTGGAGAGGAGCTGGCCGTCTATTTGGCCCAAGCGACCAAGGATCAGGCGTCGAAGGTGGCCGAACGAATCCGGGTGCGGGTGAACGCCGAGACGTCTCCCCAGGTGTCCGTTTCTTGCGGAGTATCCGACTGGAGCTGGGAAGACGACAGAATCAGCGTGGAATCGTTATTTTACCGGGCGGATATGGCGCTTTACAAGGCGAAGCATTCCGGCAAAAACCGCATTTTTACCGACTGACCGCCAGGCTGCGCTACGGCTGCGAATAACAATGACGGCAGGGGACACGATAAACCGGAACGACCACAATCGTTGCCGAGGTGAGTGTATGCTGAACAGATCAAACCGCAGCCGATTCCGGCGCCTGTTGTGCGCCCTGACGTCGGTCGCGTCCGCGGCGCTGCTGGCGGCCTCCTGCTCCGTTGCGGGCACCGAGCCGGACCAGCTGTTAAACCAAACGATATCCGGCCTATCGGGCACGGATAATTTTCAGTTCCACGGAACGACCAGCGTCGGCTTAGGGGATATGCCGATGCAGGAGGGGGCCGCATTCCGGGGCGCCGTGACCGGCCACACCCGATTGACGATGGCGCTTGAGCGCGGGGCAGGCTCCGGCATGATCCAGACCGCGCTCGGCGGGGAAAGCTCCGACCGCCAGGTCGTGTTCAGCCGCAAGGAAAACGGCTGGGCTTCGGCCGAGGAAGCAACGGGAGCGGCCGATATGCTGCTGCCCTGGAGTCCGCTGTACAAGCTGGAGCAACTGAATACGATGGATAAGCAGGTGGAGCGCGGACGGGACGAGACGAAGCTGACGGTGCTCACGGTCACCCCCGATGCGGCGGAAGCGACCGCCGGTTTGAAGGAAGAGCTTTCCCGTCAGAGCGAGGCGCTCGATACGGATAAGAAGCTGGCGGAGCTGCGGACGAAGCTCGGCTTGTCGGAACGGCAGGCAGAGCGGCTGCGGAGCGAGCTCGACGTTAGCGTGAAGCGCGCCCGGAAGCTGCTTGACGAGGCGAACGGATCGCTGCAGGCGGGTTCCGTATACCGGATATGGGTCGACCGCGTGAGCCGGCTTCCACAAAAGATGCAGGTGGAGACGGAGATGACTTATAGCGCGGACGGCCAGCCGAAGCGCGAGAAATCCGTCATCGACTACGAATTTTCCAGCTATGACCAACGTTCCGGCTAATACCGGAACTATTTTACAATACCCGTTTGCATTGCTACAATGAAGAAGCGTATGCTCCCGTCCGATTGGACGGCGTTTGTCGACCCCTTCGGGTACTGGCGCGCGGAGCATGGCACAGGGGGAGGCCACTTCGGATTGGACATCATTCGTCGCCGGTTGAAGTATACCGTGCCGCTGGCCTTGTTTGCCGCCGCCGCTTATTTTATCTGGTTCACCAATGCGGGCCGGGAGTTGAGGCGCGGCAACGTCGAGCAGTTGGCCGATCTGCTGCATTCTTTCGGCGTATTTGCCGTTGTAGCCGGGATGCTGGCTATTTTTTTTCAAACCTGGTTTCCGTTCATTCCGTTCGTGCTGATCGCCGGGACGAATGCATATGTGTTTGGCTTGTACGGAGGCTTCGCGATCAATTACGGCATGTCCTGCGCCGCCGCGGTATCCGCCTTCGTCGTAGCGCGCTACCTCGCCCACGATTGGGTGGAGGCAAAGCTGGCCAAGTATGCTTCCGTACACGCGTTCAACCGCAATCTGGAGCGACAAGGGTTCGTCTACACTTTAATTGGCCGGCTCATTCCAGTCATTCCGTCGTCACTGATCAATTTCGGTGCCGGGGTGTCCAAAATCCGCTTCCGCTCGTTTTTCACGGCGACGCTGATCGGCAAGCTGCCTATCGTGCTGCTGGAAACGCTGATCGGCCACGATCTGTTCCGCTTCAAGGAGCATAAAGGCCGGCTGCTCGTCGTGCTGCTGCTGTTCGCACTGCTGCTCGGGGTAGGGCGTCTCGTTCAGCGCAAGTGGGCAGGCAAACGGAGAGAGCCGGATTCCCATTCGTAAAGGAGCCAATGCCTTATGAGAGATGCAAGGCTGCAAACGCTGGCCGCCAATCTGGTGAACTATTCCATCGACGTCAAGCCGGGTGAGAAGGTGCTGATCGAAATGATCGGCTCCGAGAGGGAGATCGTCCGCTGCCTGGTGGAACAGGTGCATGCCAGAGGCGGCTTTCCGTACGTTATATATGAGGATCGCGCCGTGCTTAGCTCCCTGCTGCAATCGATGACGAAGGAGCAGCTGGAGCATTGGGCGGAAATGGATTTGCGGCGCATGGAGCAGATGGACGGGTACATAGCGGTCCGTTCGGGCGAGAACGTCAACGAGCTGTCCGACGTTCCGAGCGACAAGCACGATTTGTACAAAAGCATTTATTACAAGCCCATCCACCTGGAGCGCCGGGTCAAGAAAACGAAGTGGGTCGTGCTGCGATATCCGAATCCGTCCATGGCACAGCTTGCCAATATGAGCACGCGGGCGTTCGAAGATTTTTACTTTGACGTATGCAACCTCGATTATGCCAAAATGGACAAGGCGATGGACCCGCTCGCCGATCTGATGACCCGCACCGACCGGGTACGCATCGTCAGCCCGGGTACGGACCTGTCGTTCTCGATCAAGGGCATCGGAGCCAAAAAATGCGCCGGTCACCGCAATATTCCCGATGGAGAAGTATTCTCCTGTCCGGTAAGGGAGTCCGTTAACGGCGTGCTGACGTACAATACGCCAAGCGTCAACTCCGGCATCACCTTTGAAAATATCCGCTTCCGTTTCGAGAACGGCAAAATCGTCGAAGCGACGGCCAACGATACGAAACGGCTCAACGAGATTCTCGACACCGACGAGGGAGCTCGCTATATCGGAGAATTCAGCCTTGGCTTCAATCCGCATATTTTGCATCCGATGAAAGATACGTTATTCGACGAGAAAATCGACGGCAGTCTGCACTTTACGCCGGGGCAGGCGTACGAAGAGTGCGACAACGGCAACCGCTCCTCGGTGCATTGGGACCTGGTGCTCATTCAGCGGCCGGAATACGGCGGCGGCGAGGTGTATTTCGACGACGTTCTGATTCGCAAGGACGGTCGTTTCGTCATCCCGGAGCTGGAAGGGCTGAATCCGGAGCATCTGAAGTAGCGTGGGGCTCTCTGCACAGGGCGTATTAATTTCAGGTAAATTGATTATTGCACGAATACTTGTTCCAAGCTAATATAGAATCATAGCAAGACGATTATAACCGAAGCCGGACTCGTGCCGCTTCATTATGGAGGGATTGTGTCATGACCAGCGCAAGCAACGCGGCAATTGTAGAGGTTTCGCAAACGGCCAACAAGTTCAGATCTTCCATCGTTCTCCAGTACGAGAACAAGTTCATCGATGTCAAGAGCATCCTTGGCCTGTTTACGACGCTTCTTGACGCGGGAACTTACGATTTGCACGTTCACGGTCCCGACGCCGAGGAAGCGACGAAGGCGATGGTAGCGGTATTCGAGAAGCACAACCTGAAGGTAAGCGTAGTAAACGAATAAGAGGGCATGCGCGAGCGCCGACCGGCATCCCGCGCATAGCACGAAAAAAAGGCTGCTTCCGGAATAGATCCGGGGCAGCCTTTTGGCTTGTGGAGCGTTAAGAGCGGACCGGCGACGCGCTTTGCAGCGGCGCGGCTTGAAGCGCCTGCTCGGGCGGCGTGTACGGCAGGCCGAGATCGCGGGCGACAGCAGGATGCGTGACGGCTCCCCTCATCGTGTTGACGCCGCCGAGAAGCGCTTTGTTGTGCGCGAATACTTCGACGCCATGCTTGGCAATATCGAGCGCGTAGGGCAGCGTAGCGTTAGTCAGAGCCATGGTGGAGGTGCGCGGTACGGCTCCCGGCATGTTGGCTACGGCGTAATGGACGACGCCGAATTTCTCGTACGTCGGATTGTCGTGCGTCGTCAGCCGGTCGACCGTTTCGAATATACCGCCTTGGTCGATGGCGACGTCGATCAGCACGGAGCCCGGCGTCATCGAACGGACCATGCTTTCGGTGACCAGCTTGGGCGCCTTCGCCCCGGGAATCAGTACCGCTCCGATAACGAGATCCGATTCGGCGACCGCCTCGGCGATATGGAGAGGATTGGACATCAAGGTATGCAGGCTCGTTCCGAAAATATCTTCCAGCTGGCGCAGCCGATCGGCGTTCATATCGATAATCGTGACGTCGGCTCCCAGACCGATGGCGATCTTGGCCGCATTCGTGCCGACGACGCCCCCGCCGATAATCGTCACCTTGCCGCGTTTGACCCCCGGTACGCCGCCGAGCAGGATGCCTTTGCCGCCCTTCGGACGTTCCAGAAATTGCGCGCCGATCTGTGCGGCCATGCGTCCCGCCACTTCGCTCATCGGAGTGAGCAGAGGCAGCGAGCGGTCGACCTGGACCGTTTCATAAGCAATGGAAGTGACGCCCTGCGATGTCAACGCTTTCGCGAGCTCCGGCTCGGCCGCGAGATGCAAATACGTAAAGAGGATAAGTTCTTCCCGGAAATGCCGGTATTCCGCGGCAAGCGGTTCTTTTACTTTCATGACCATATCGGAGCGGTCCCATACTTCGGCCGCATCAGCGCAAATCAATGCTCCGGCTGCGATGTAATCTTCGTCGCGGAAGCCGCTGCCCATACCCGCTTGGGTTTCTACGCGGACTTCGTGGCCCGCCTTGGCGAAAGCCATCACGCCGGCCGGCGTAATCGCCACCCGGTTTTCATTGTTTTTAATTTCCTTAGGAATTCCGATTCTCATCGTATCCAGCCCCCCGCACGTGTTATCGATTCAAGTATACGTGCGAACAGGCCGTCGCGCTTCGTCCCGGAGCGAGAAAAAAACGGGTTGTCCTTGTGTAAAATCACAAAGGCTCGGCATCGCTCCATTTGTCCGTCTTCATATCGAGAAATAGCGTTATTTTCTGATCCATATTGGCAAAGTCGATGCCGCCGATCTCGGCTATGCGCTTCAGCCGGTAGGACAGCGTGTTCGTATGGACGTGCAGCGCTTCGGCGGCTTCCTTGGCGTTGCTCCCGCACGCCAAAAACAGCTCCAGCGTCTCCAGCAGGTTGGCATTATGCTCGCGGTCGTAAGCCCTCAGACGCTTGAGCGCCGGGTTCTCGTAACGGTGCAGCCGCTTTTGCTCCAAAAAGTAGGGGAGATAGCGATAGTAGCCGAGCTCGTGGTAATGGACGATCGAGCCCGTTTGCGACGGAAACTGGGCTTTGATCTGCAGCACGGTCAACGCTTCCCGGTAGCTCTGCTCGACAGCCGTAATCTCGTCGTGGACGGCGCCGATGCCGGCCTCCAGCGGGGAGCTGCCGAACCGGTCGTGAATTTGCTGGAAAAACGACGTCACGAAGTCGGACGCATTGGCCGCCAGCCGTGACGGATTGGCGCAAGAAGCCAGCACGATCAGCCGGCTGCCGGAGATGGCGTGAAAAACCGGCCGAACCCGCTGCGTAGTTGTGATCATGTAATGCACCTGCCGGTGCAGCGTATCGTTGACATCGGTACGGAATTGAAAGACGATGACGCAGAAGCTGTCGGGAAGGGGGATGCCAAGCGATTTTGCGCGAGCGCTTGCTTGCAAAGCCGTCGGATGCCTGCCGGTCAGCAGCTCCCAGAACAGGTCGCGGCGCTCTTCGTCTTCCTTGCTTCGCTGCGTCTGCAGGCGCAGCAGCTTGATTTTGGCGGCGCCTGCGGCCAGCTTCAGCAAGCGAAGGGCGTCCTCGTCCAAGGGGCGGCTCACTTCCAGCGCCCATATGTAGCCGAGCACCTGCTGATCCTTGCGGATCGCGATAGCTACCCGGTCGCCCAAGCCGACTTCGTCGATGGACTTGACCCGAATCGGTTCATCCGTTTCCATCAAGCGCGGAATGACGCCGTCGTTCCATAAGCTGCCGATTACATTTTCCGGCACCCGTCTTCCGATAATCGTGGCGATGCGGGCTGCATCCGTATGAGGATCATGCTTGCTGTAGGCGAGAAGGCGATGGTTGGCGTCTTCGATCGTGACCGGTGCTTGGAGCGCCTCGCCGATCGCGTCGGCCAAAGCTTCCATATGATCGAAGCTTCGGTTGAAAGGGTTCGTATCCGCGTTCATCCTTGAGCTCCTCAAGATTAGTGGTGGGTTCGTTTCTTATTGTAGCGATTGCCGGCGGCCGATTCAATCTGAAAAATCGGTGGCAAAACTTCATATCGCTTGTGTAATCGTCCGTTTTCGTCTATCATAAGCATATAGAGATTGGATGAGCTTGTGCGAAGGGGGAAACGGTATGTCTTCATCGGACGTCATGGTCGGTTTGCATCAGAAAGCGTTGACGCTGCTTCAAGAAGATGCGGACAACATCGAGAAGCTGATTCAAATTCAGATGGAAACTTTAACGAATCGCAGATGCCCTCTTTACGAAGAGGTATTGGATACACAGATGTACGGATTGTCCAGGGAGATCGACTTCGCTACGCGAGCGGGCCTTCTGGATGAGGTTGCCGGCAAGAACATCTTGAGCGAACTGGAACGGAAGCTCGCCCAGTTGTACGAAGCATTGGCCAAAAGCAGAAACGAGTAGCTCCCGGCGAGCCGCTCGTTTTTTTTGTTGTCCGGCCGGGACAGCCGCAGACATAACAAGGACCGGAGAGTTCTCCGGTCCTAACTGCGTTTTCACTTCGAGCCCTACACCAGGAAAAAGGCGATGCCCAGGATGACGTAGACGACGAGCAGCAGAACGCCTTCGAACCAGTTCGTGGAGCCGTCCTGGGAGATCGACTTGGCGATGACTGCCGATACGCCGATCGCCGCCAGCTCGTACGTCGTGAAGACAATGTCCATCGTGTTGCCCATAAAATAGCTGATCAGTACAAGAACGGGAGCGACGAAAAGGGCGATCTGCAGGCTGCTGCCGATGGCGATCTCGACGGCGGCGCCGATCTTGTTCTTCATGGCCAGGAAGATCGCGGCGCTGTGCTCGGCGGCGTTGCCGATAATAGCGATCAAGAACGCCCCGACGAACAGCTCGGTCAACCCGAACTTGTGCGTAAATTCCTCCAGCGTGCCGACGAGCCATTCGCTGATGAAAGCGACCATAACGGTGGCGAGCAGCAGAAAGGCGATCGACTTCCCTTTGCTCCACGTAATATGATGCGCATCCTCTTCCGTAGAAGTGTCGCTCAGCTCGTCCTTGTGGGTGATCATCGAGAACAGCAGCCACAACGCATAGGCGACGATCAAGATGACCGCGACGAGCACGCTGAACGTATTCGTCTCATGCGTCGTGAAGCTTCTGGCGAACAGGGCCGGAATGAACAGCGCCACAACGGCGAGCAGCATCATGGAAGCGTTGTAGCCGGCCAGCCGCACATTGAAGTTCTGCACCTTGAATTTCAATCCCCCGAACAATACGCTCAAGCCGAGGACAAGCAGCATATTGCCGATGATCGAGCCCGTGATGCTGGCTTTTACCATATCGTGCAAGCCGTCTTTCACCAGAAAAATGGCAATAATGAGCTCTGCTGCGTTGCCGAACGTGGCATTCAGGAAGCCGCCCATGCGCTGTCCCGCGTAATGGGCTACACTCTCCGTAGCCTTGCCCATGAACCCCGCTGCGAAAATGACGGCAATACAGCACAGAACGAATTGCAAAGTGCCCGACATGCCGCTGTAATGGGCGATGGCGCTGAGCGCAAAACTGGCAATCAGGATGGCGTAAAACAGCTTTTGTTTCATCGTACACGCTCCTTCGATATGTACAAGTGTTCCTGTAAGTTCCAAATCCTATTCTAATATAAAGGAAAAATTTGCACTTGCAAAGCAGAAATGAACAAGATCGAAACCGATTCTCCTGTAGAGTCGGCGCATCGTTTGGAGAAGGGCGGCTTTCGATTTGTCCGCGGCTTGACTATAATGAAATTAACTATAAGAAGACCAAGAAAGCCTGAGGCCTGCTTGGTAGCGTCTGCAAGCAGGCGGATCGGCCGCAAGAGATTTAAGGAGGTACGCTCTCATGAGCCGTGAGAAGCTGTTGGAGAAACTAAAAATGAAGGCCGTCGAGCCGAAACACGGCGAGCAATTCAATGACTTGCTGCGCTATGTGTTCAATATCACCAGACATGATCTGCAATCGGTGGGCTGGGAGGAAGGGGAAATTGCACAGGCCAAGCTGCCGGTGTTGGAGCAAGCCGATGTACTGGGCTGGTTTAACGGGGACCAACTGGTCTCGCAGTTAGCCGTTTATCCGTTTCAGGTGAATATTTTCGGCAAGGCTTACGAGATGGGGGGACTGACGGGAGTCGGCACCTATCCCGAATACTCGAATCTGGGGTTGATGAATAAGCTGATGCGTCAGGCACTTGCGAATATGCGGGAGCGCAATCAGTCGATTTCCTACCTGTATCCATTTTCCATTCCTTATTACCGAAGCAAGGGCTGGGAATTTATTTCCGATAAAATTTCCTTCCAATTGAAGGATACGCAATTGCCCAAGCTCAGGCATGTTCCCGGCAATATCGAGCGGGTGACGATTCAGCATCCGGACATCAAGCGGGTATATGACCGATTTGCCCGGCAGACCCATGGGGCCATGTTGCGCAGCGAGCTGGCATGGGAAGAGTATTTGCGCTGGGATCTGGAAGATATGACAGCAGGGATTTACTATGACAGCCGCAATGAGCCGACCGGTTATCTGTTGTATTGGATTGAGGAGGAAGTGTTCCACTTAAAAGAGATGATCTTTATCAATCAGGAGGCACGGGATGGATTGTGGAATTTCATCAGCGCCCATTTCTCCATGATCACGAGTGTGAAAGGATATACGTATACCGACGAGCCGCTTTCATTCTTGCTTGATGATGGTGAGATTAAGGAAACGATCGCTCCTTATTATATGGCGCGGATTGTGGATATCCACCTGTTTGTGAAGCAGTATCCTTTTCAAAGTCAGGAGTCGGACATCCGCCTGACCTTGGCCTTGCACGATCCGATGCTGGAGTGGAACCAGGGGACATTCACGTTGACCGTGAATCGGCAGGGGGAAGGCCAGCTTGGCAAAGGCGGGGGAACCCCTGAGGCCGAGCTGGACATCCAGACGTTCACGACGATGCTGATGGGCTACAAGCGGCCCACCTACCTGCAGCGGATCGGACGGCTGCATGCGGAGGAGTCCTCCGTCCATCTGCTGGAGCGACTGATCCAGCGGCAGGAGCCGTATTTTTCGGATTATTTCTGACCCTTCTTCACGAAATAGGCAAGACATTCGGGCTGCACGTCTGCATCGATATTCAAACGAGGAATAGCTTTGAGAACAGCCGCCCGTAAGGTTGCGTACAAGCCTTGGAACAAGGTACAATGGAAATATCCGTATACGAGGAGTGAGACAAATGTCCGTTGACAATCAAACGGGAATGATCCGCATTTCCGATGACGTCGTAGCTACGATCGCTGGACTGGCCGCGCTTGAAACACCGGGGATTGCCGCCATGTCGGGGGGCATTTCGGAAGGGCTCGCCAAACGGCTTAGCGGCAAAAATGTGCAAAAGGGCGTGTCTGTCGAAGTCGGGCAGCTCGAAGCGGCAATCGACCTCCGCGTAATCGTCCATTACGGCTCGAAGGTACAGGAAGTATGCCGCCACTTGCAGGAGAATGTCAAGGAAGCGGTAGAAAATATGACGGGTCTCCATGTGGTCGAGGTGAACGTGAAGGTGGAAGGCGTCGCCTTTAAAGAAGAGGAGCCGGAAGAGGTTGCGCTTCGGATCAAATGAGGAAAGCGGCGTCGTTGGGGCGCCGCTTTTTTTTGTGCCTTCGCACGCGTTACTTTAGATTTAGAAGCTGTCGAACGTTCTGCCTTTTTTCCACAGCCGGTTTTTGTAGTAAACGTACGCCGGCAGGAAGGAAAGGACGAGTATGCCAATCGCTTTCACAACAATCATCGGGAGTCCTCCCAGTCTGTGTCCGGCAGTCCGGTAAGGTTAGGCTTTCACTAGCTTGAAAAACTCGCGCATAAAGCCGGGCAGGTCCGGCCAAGCATGGCCCGAGACAAGATTGCCGTCCACGCAGAGCGTATCCGGGGCGTAGGAGGCTCCCAGGTTGTGAACGTCCGGCTTGCAGGCCGTATAGGCGGTCATCGTGCGGCCTTCGAAATAGCGGCGGTCGATGACGCTGAGCACGAGAGCGGCGTGACAGATGGCGCCGACCGGCTTGTTCGTCTCGAAAAAATGGCTGACAATGTCGGGAACGTGCTTGTCCAGACGAATATATTCCGGAGCGCGGCCGCCGGGAATCAGAAGGGCGTCGTACTCCGCGGGATTCACATCGGCAAAGGACAAGTGCGACTCCAACTGGTAGCCGGGCTTTTCCGTATAGGTGTCCCAGCCTTCGAAATCGTGAACGACGGTCCGCAGCACCTTTTTCGTCGGCGAGGCGATGACGGCTTCATACCCTTCCTCCAGCACGCGGTAAAACGGATAATAAATTTCCAACGCTTCGACGGCATCTCCGGCAATAATCAATATCTTCTTGGACAATGGTTCCACGCTCCCTCCGATACGACTCTTCTTTATCATGAAACAGCCCGACTTGCTTGTAAAGAGGTGGAAATTGTTGAAAGATGTTAAATTTTGTTGAAAAAAAGAAAAACCTCTTCGATTAGAGGTTCTCGTTCTGACTGTCATGTAAAAGAAGCTGCAAAAAGTGCACATCTTGCCAAGCGTCGAATTTAAAACCGACTTCGCGGAAAATGCCAGCAGGCTCGAAACCGAATTTGCGATGCAGGGCGATGCTCGTTTCGTTTCCGCCGGTGATGGCCGCGATGATAACATGGAAACGCCGTTGGCGGGCGATATCGATAATATGCCTGAGTAGCGCCGTGCCGATGCCTTGGCCGCGGCAAGACTTGTCCAGATAGACCGACAGCTCGGCCGTGCGGTCGTAAGCCGCTTTGGCCCGGAACGGGGTCAGGCAGCAGTAGCCGGCTATGGAACCGTCTTCCTGCACGGCGACTATAATCGGGTAGCGCTCTCCGAATTGCCGGAACCATGGCTCGCGTTCGTCCAGCGATTGCGGAACGAGATCGAAGGTGGCCGCGCTGTGAAGGATGGCCTCGTTATAAATGTCGAGCAGACGGGGGAGATCGTCCCGTTCCGCTGCGCGAATGGTCATTGTCATGGATGAAAGCCGCCTCCTGCTACCGCGAATAACGTTGCTGTTTGCGTTCTTTTTGCTCGCGCGGTTCCTTCTCGACTTTGTTGTTTTCCCGGGAGATGCTGAGCAAAATGCCAAGACTGCACATCGTCACAAGCAGGGAAGAGCCTCCGTAGCTAATGAAAGGCAGCGTGACGCCGGTCATCGGAATCGTTCCTGATACCCCGCCCATATTGATCAGCGCCTGGATGCCGATCAGCCCGATAATCCCTGTCCCGGCCAAACTGCCGAACGAGTCGGGGCAGCGTAGAGAAACGATAATCCCGCGCCATATGAAGATTAGATAACAGAGCAGAAACAGCAGCGTGCCCAAAAAACCGAATTCTTCGCCGATGATGGCAAAGATAAAGTCGTTATGCGCCTCCGGCAAATAATGCATTTTCTGGATGCTTTGTCCAAATCCCGCTCCGGTCAATTCCCCGTGCCCGAAAGCATAAAGCGACTGCACGACCTGGTAGCATACCCCTTGAGGGTCAAACCACGGATTCATGTAGCAGGCGATCCGGTCCATCCGGTAACCAAGGGAGTCCGAGGACAGGACGTAAATCGTCAATACGAGCGAGGCGATAACGCCGATCGAACCGACGGCCAAAAAAATGTGCTTTAGGTTGGCCCCGCCGACAACGATTACAAGCGATGAAGCCAAGATAAGGATCATCGTCGTGCCGAAATCCGGCTGCAGCATAATCAACCCGGCTATGAACCCGACGATGATGACGGCCGGGAGCAGCCCCTTCTTCAGATCCCGAAACCGTTCTCCTTTTTTGCTGATCAGCAAGGCCAAGTACAGAATAACGGCGACCTTTGCAAACTCCGATGGCTGCAGCCCGAACGGGCCCAGGTTAAACCAGCTTCTTGCGCCGTTCAACTCGTTGCCGAAAAAAGGAACGAGAACCAGTAGCACCAAGACGAGAAGAAAGGCGGGACGAAGCAGCGGTTTAAGCTTGCCGACCGGGATGTTCATAAGAAAAAACATGCCAACCGTGCCGGCAACGGCAAAGATGGCTTGTTTTTTGACGAAATATAGCGGATCGTTGTTGAATTTTTCTCGGGCCAACGCGATAACGGAGCTGGCGCTGAACACCATGACCAGCCCGAAGCCGACGAGCAGAAACGTAAGCAGCAGCAGCATGAAATCAGGTGTACCCCTGCGGGGTGCGTTCATAACGATTCCGCCTTCACGTTTATTCGCTCAGTTGCTTTTTCAAATCGGCCAGTTTTTGTGTGGCGACCTTCAAAATCTGATCGGGAATCGGAGATTCGTAGTCAAGACCGTGCGGGAACGTGCCCCGTCCGATATAGGCATCCTCCAGCGCCAAAATGGCATAAGGCGATTCCAGCTTGCCTTCCACGGCCCGAGCGTTGAAGCGTAGGAAGTATTCGGAATTGGTAGCTTGATTCTCCAGCTTCAGATCGTATGTAGCCCGGTAATATTCCCATTGCCACCGGACGAAGCCCAGCTTGGTCGAGGTGCTGTCCAAATGAGCCAGATCGCTCTTCAATCCTTTAAGTCCCGCATTTTCAATAATCACGATAGGAAACCTCCTCGAAGCGTTCAGTAAATAAGTCATTTCCGGTAAACGCGCAATCCTTTATTCATGATAGTATGTTTCCCCTGCGTGTGCAAGTCTATCAGAAACCGAAGTATTAAAATTTGATGGCGAATTCGCGGCGGTTGGATGAAACGGCGGCGCCGTTTTGATACAATAATAGATCAGAACACCAAAATGGCAGGGGGACGCACGATGAACGGCATAGCGCATAGACTGCAGACGATGTTTCCCGATATGGTGGCGTGGCGGCGTCACTTGCACCGGAATCCCGAGCTGTCTTACGAGGAGAAACGCACGTCCGGCTTCGTCGCGGATCAGCTCCGGCAGTGGGGGATCGACGTGCGAACGGGCGTCGGCGGCTACGGAGTGGTAGGTCATGTGCGAGGAACGGCCGACGGGCCGACGGTGGCGCTGCGGGCGGATATGGACGCGCTGCCCATACAGGACGAGAAAACGAGCGAATATGCCTCGACCGTCCCCGGCGTGATGCACGCCTGCGGTCACGATGCGCATACGGCGGCGCTGCTGGCCGTGGCGAAGCTGTTCGCCGACAATCGGGAGGAACTGAAGGGTAGCGTCAAGCTGCTGTTCCAGCCGGCCGAGGAGGTCAGCCCCGGGGGGGCCGCTCCGATGATTCGGGAAGGCGCGCTCGATGGCGTGGACGCGGTATACGGGGTTCATCTGTGGACGCCCTTTCCGGCCGGTACGGTGTATTCGGCTCCCGGGCCGGTAATGGCCGCAGCGGACGAATTTACGATCGAAATTAAAGGAAAAGGCGGACACGGAGGGCTTCCCCATGAGACGGTCGACAGTATCATGGTGGCCGCCCAGCTGATCGTCAGCCTGCAGACGATTGTCAGCCGCAGTACCGATCCGGTAGCGCCGTCCGTCGTCTCGATCGGCAGTATTCAGGCGGGCAGCAGCTTCAACGTCATCGCCGAGACGTGCCGTTTGAACGGCACCGTGCGTTCGTTCGATACGGCCATTCGGGACGGTATCGTCGACCGGATGAAGCAAATTTGCGCGGCGACGGCGCACATGTACGGAGCCGAGATTATCCTTGACTACAAGCCCGGCTACCCGCCGGTCGTCAACGACGAGGCGGAGGCGGAACGTTTTTTCCGCGTGGCTGCACATGTTTTCGGGGCGGAGCGTGCCGCCCGATCGCCGCTCATTATGGCCGGTGAAGATTTCTCTTACTATTTGCACCGGGTGCCCGGCTGCTTTATGTTCGTCGGAGCCGGCAATGCCGAAGCGGGCATCGTTTCGCCGCATCACCATCCGAAATTCGACATCGATGAAACGGCAATGCTTCAGTCCGCGACGCTGCTCGCTTCGATGGCCGTCGATTACATGGAATCCGAACGCAAGGCGCAAGGGCCTGTGGAATAAAGTATCAGGTATGCCTTCTTGGCGAGTGGAGAGCCTAAAAAGGCAATTCATCAAGGATTCCACTTTGGAGGAGGCTGCCCGATGAAGAAAATCAAAGATATTATGAGCACCGACTGCGTTACGGTCACGCTCAAAGACAATCTTTACGAAATCGCCCTGAAAATGAAGCAAAACGATATCGGCTTTATTCCCGTCGTGGAAGGCAAAAAGCTGATCGGCGTCGTAACCGACCGCGACTTGGTCGTGCGCGGCTATGCCGAGAAACATTCGGGGTCTACGGCCGTGGAGGAAGTCATCTCGAAGAACGTGACGACCGTTACGCCGGAAACCTCGATTGAAGAAGCGGCCAAAAAAATGGCGCGCGAAAAAATTCGCCGCCTGCCGGTCGTCAGCGGCAGCGAACTGGTCGGCGTCGTGGCGATTGCCGACTTGGCGATTCGCGAAGTTTTCGTAGACGAGGCCGGTCAGGCGTTGAGCGAAATATCCGAGAACGTCGATCACGCGTCCACCGTGCATTAAATGTATTAAAATGGCCTTTAGCCCGTCTCCCCCATAGGAGATGGGCTTTGTGTTGTCCTTTCCGGGCAACCGTGATCCATGCAAACGAACGCAGACGGTTTAATTCGCTGCGTTTTTTTTCATACTAGTACAAAGTCAGAACTTAAACGGTATCCGTGGAATTGCTCGAATACACAGCGCCAGCTCTGACTTTGTACTAGTACAAAGAGCCTGAGCTAACCTTGCCTAATAGTAAAATTCATCTATTGATGAATAAATACGGGTTCAGGTTCGGCTTGCGATTCGCCCCGGGTTCTCTGCGGGCGGCATACAGGAATAGCAAACAGGAGGAAAACCGTCATGCGATACGATCCGGAGCGACCGCTGGTCGTCCAGAGCGATTCGACGCTTATGCTGGAAGCCGACCATCCCGAAGGGGAAGAGGCCGGGGGCCGACTAAGCCGTTTCGCCGAGCTGGTCAAGACACCCGGCCAAATCCATACTTACCGGATGACGCCGCTCTCGTTATGGAACGCGGCTTCCTCGGGATTGAGCGTGGAACATGTATTGGATGTTCTGAACGGCTACGGCAAATTCGAGGTGCCGCTGCAGGTGAAGCAAAACATTACTCACTTCGTCGGCCGGTACGGTTTGGTCAAGCTGAAGCAGGTCGAGCAGAAGCTGATGCTTGTTTCCGAAGAAGCGGGACTGCTGGAGAAGCTGGCCGGCTACAAATCGCTGGAAACGTACTATATCGGCGGCAACACGAGGGATGGTCTGGAAATCTCCCCGGCCTACCGCGGCATGATCAAGCGCGATCTGATCCGGCTGGGCTTCCCGGTGCAGGATTTGGCCGGTTATCATCACGGGGAGGTGCTGCCGATCCGGCTGCGCGAAACTGTCTCCTCGGGCCAGCCGTTCCAACTGCGCGACTATCAGCGGGCCGCCGCGGACGCCTTCTATGACGGCGACGGGCTGCACGGGGGCAGCGGTGTGGTCGTGCTGCCCTGCGGAGCGGGTAAAACCGTTATCGGCATTGCCGCGCTCGCCCGGCTGCAATGCGCGGCGCTTATTTTGACGACGAATGTGGCCTCGGTCCGCCAATGGAAGCGGGAGCTGCTGGACAAGACCGATCTGGAGCCGGACATGGTTGGGGAATATTGCGGAGAGCGCAAGGAAGTGCGCCCCGTGACGATCGCTACCTATCAAATATTGACCCATCGTCGCCGTAAGGAGGATCTGTTCTCGCATATGTCGCTGTTCAACGAACGCGACTGGGGATTGATCGTCTACGATGAAGTGCATTTGCTGCCGGCCCCGGTGTTTCGCGCGACGGCGGACATTCAGGCTACCCGGCGGCTCGGGCTGACCGCGACGCTTGTGCGCGAAGACGGGCAGGAGGAGGACGTCTTCTCCCTGGTCGGGCCGAAGCTGTATGAAGCGGGGTGGAAGGACCTGGAGCATAAGGGCTGGGTTGCCGCCGTCCACTGCACGGAGGTTCGCGTGCCGCTGCCGGATCAAGTCCGCGAGCAATATGTGCGGGCGGAGCCGCGCCGCAAGCACCGCATAGCGGGTGAGAATCCGTCCAAGCTCGAAGTGCTGACCCAACTGCTGGACCGGCACAAGGAGGAGCAGACGCTCGTAATCGGCCAATATTTGGACCAATTGCGGTTAATCTCCGATACGGTCGGGGCGCCGATGATTTCCGGAGACATGCCGCACGATCAGCGGGACGAGCTGTACGAGCGGTTTAACCGCGGTGACTTGCGTACGCTCGTCGTATCGAAAGTGGCGAACTTCGCCATCGATTTGCCGGATGCGCGGGTGGCGATCCAAGTATCGGGAAGCTTCGGCTCCCGCCAGGAAGAAGCCCAGCGTCTGGGCCGGATTTTGCGCCCGAAGCGGGAGGACAACCGAGCTTACTTCTATTCGCTTGTCAGCGACGATACGGGAGAGCAGCAGTTTTCGATCCACCGGCAGCTGTTTTTGCTGGAGCAGGGCTACCGGTACGACATCCGTCACGCCGAATGCGGAGCGGATGATCATAAGGAACGGGAGGGAATGCGATGAAGCTCGCGGAGCTGACGGAAGGAATGAACGTCTCCCTGTGCGAAGAGATTGCTCGCTTCAACGGCTGGCACGGACAGGGGGAAAGGCTGGCCGTGCTGCTCGGATCGCCCGATGCGATCGGCAAGCTGGAAGGGGCGCTGTACGAGCTGGAGCGGCGGACGCTGACGCTTATCGTGCAGCGCTTCGGCTGCGAGCCGTTCGAATGGGCCAAGCTGGAGAGGGCGGGCTACAAGCTGCTCTCGGGCGCGGCGATGAAGGTCGGCTTGATCCGTCTCATCCGCAGAGGCATCGTGTTTGCGGTTCGCCGCAATTGGGGGGAGCCGGACTATATCGTGCCGGAAGAGGCGCTTCCTTTATGGGGTCGACTGCTGCTTCCGTTGGACGGAGCCGCGCTCGGGTACGTCGGGCCGGACGTTGCAGCCGATTCGCCCTACCGCCCGGCTATCGCCGCGCATTTGCTGTTCGTTTTGTCCTACCTAGCCAGAGAAGATGTTGCCGTTACGCAAAAGGGCGGGATGCACAAAAGGCATGCCGGAAAGCTCGCCGCCGTCGTGGCGGTGCGCGACGAGGAGCTTGCGGCAGCGGGCGCCGGCGCCAAGCCGCTCTACGGCTCCGCGGCAGCCGACTTCCTGTGCATGACCGCGTACAAGCTCGGTTTACTGGACAAGGAGGGAGAACGGATCGCGGTGCAGTCCGGAAAGCTGGACGAATGGCTGGCCCGTTCGGAGTCGTCGATGAATGCGGCGTTGTACGCCTGCTGGAAAGAGGCGAACCGAATTTCCGAGTCTGCCGTTCAACACGGCGAGGCTCTGCTGGAGCAGGTGCCCGAGGAAAGCTGGGTTTCTCTCGGCAAAACGGCGAAGCAACTGATCGACGCAGGCGTCGTTCCGTCCGACCCGAAAGGCACTGCGGAACCCCGCTTGGCCGAACGGCTTCACGAACGCGCGACCGCGCTGGCCGCCTGGGGCTGGGCGGAAACGGGTGAAGCTGCGGACGGGGACAAGCTGTTCCGCTGGATACGCAAGCCGGGTGCGGTGCAACCGGACTCCGAAGTCTTGGGGGCCGCCGGAAATGCAGCGGATTTGTCTCCGGTATCCGAGTCCGAGTCTACCGGGACGCGTCCGGCTTTGTTCGTACAGCCCGACTTTGAGCTGATCGTCCTGCCGGATTGCTCGTATCCCGTCCGCTGGGAGTTGGAAATGATCGCCGAGCGGGTCAGGCACGAGCACGTCGCCGTATACCGGATTACGCGGGAAACCGTGTTGCGGGCTCTGGAGCAAGGAAGATCAGCGGAAGGAATAGCCTTGTTTTTGCAGCGGCATGCCAAATACGGCCTGCCCGAAAATGTAAGAGAGGCGATCGCCCAGTGGGGGGAACGGCATTCCCAGCTCCGCCTCGTCCCGGCGGTCGTGCTCAAGCTGCGCGACGAGGCGGCGGCAAAGGCGATTTATGCCGACGAACGGCTTGCCGCCCTTCTGGAGGAACAGCTTGGACCGACGGCTTGGCTCGTCCGCTCCGACAAGGTCGAGGAGCTGCGCGCGCTGCTTGTCCGCAGCGGCTACAGCCCGGGCGGGCGCAAGCCGGGTACGGAGGCCTCGGTGAAGGCGGAGCTGCCAGCGGTGGAAGCGGCGTCCCCTGTAGCCGTCCCCGGCGATGCGACGGCGATGCGGGGCGGTGGGACGGCTCCAGCGAAAGGGCTTATTTACTCGAAGGCAACTGTGCAGTATTATGATAGTGAGCGCAAATTTCCTTTAATCGAGGACGTGTACCCCGGTCTGCAGGAAATTCCGCCGATGTGGCTGAAAGACTGCAGGACCTACCACGTCTCGACCCGCAAGCAGATGATACAGAAAGCGCTGGAATGGAAAGCGGGACTTCGCCTGCGCATCGCGGGCGCCGATCGCGATCTTATTCCGCTGCGGCTAGACGGCATCCGCGAAGACTGGGCGGTAACGTGCTTCGGACAAGCGGAGGAAGTGCGACTGCTGCCGGACCAGTGGGAGGAAATGCAGCTCATTCTGCCGGGAATCAATGATTAGTCCCGGCATTGAAGGAGGCCGGACATGATATGAGCATGACGGAGACCCAGACGCTTGATATGACGCATTTGCTCATGCAGGCGTACGAAGTCGGAGACATGATCAACAGCTCCGCGGAAGTGGCGGAATATAAGCAATGGAAAAACGCCGTGGAACGCGATTCCGAAATCCAGAATGCCGTTGCGGCTTTCGCCAAAGCGAAGCTCGCTTTCGAGGAATGCGAGAGGTTCGGGCACTTTCACCCGGATTATCACGCTGCTTTGGATATTGTCAATAAAGCGCAGGCGGCGCTCGACCGGTTCGAGGCCGTACGGCGCTACAAGGAGGCGGAAGCCCGTCTCGACGACTTGCTGTACACGGTGTCCGAGACGATCGCGCATGCCGTTTCGGATACGATCAAAGTTCCTAGCAACAACCCACTGCCGACAGGCGGCAGCTGCGGGGCTGGGGGCTGCAGCGGAGGCTGCAGCAGCTGCGGGTAAGCGAGCCGCAATCGTTCGCCGCCGCCTTCGGGCGGCGGGAGCGAAGCTTGCGTAAGCGTTGAAGAACGGCTGTCACACCAGCCGGAAGTCGGTTGCAATGGAACCGACCTGCCGGCCGCTCCAGTTCCGTATCGGCGGTTGATGAAACGGTTCGAGGACGGCCAGCTCGTCGGGCTCCAGCCATTGCAACTGGAAAAGCGCTTCCACAACGACGGCGTACAACGCGCGCGCAGATCCGTCGGCAATTTTGACGGCGAGGGCGGCGTTTTGTCCGGGTACGGTTGCCGCGAAGACGCCTTCCGCGCCCATTTTGCCGACGATCCGTCCCCCGGTTGCCCGAATCAGGTGCGTATCGAAACGATCGTCGCCGGCGATATATTTGGGATATGAGCGGATGGCCTTCACGATGGAGCGGCAAGCGTTCGCCTGCCGCTCGTCCAGACGGTCCGGCGTACCGAGAGCGGCGAAGGCGCGGGCCAGCTGCCCGAGCGGCAAGCCGAAGACGGGCACGCCGCAGCCGTCGATGCCGAGCGCGATCCGGTCGTGCGGCATGCCAGCCAGCCCGGCTACGGCGCGCAGCATCGTTTGCTGCACCGGATGGTCCGGCGAATCGTAGTCTTCGGCGGTCGCCCCGGTCATCCGCGCCAGCGCCAACATCCCGGCATGTTTGCCGGAGCAGTTGTTATGCAGCCGCGAAGGCTCGATGCCCTGGCGCTTCATCCGGTCGGCCGTGGGCTCGTGATACGGGTAGTGGGGGCCGCATAGCAGCGCCTCTCCCGATAAGCCGAGCTTGCGCAGCATGTCGGCCGCAGCCTCGACGTGTTCGGGCTCGCCGTTGTGCGAGGCGCACATGAGGGCGATCTGCTCGCCGCTGAAGCCGAACTTGTCCGCAGCTCCGCTTGCCACCACGGGTACGGCCTGCAAAGGCTTGGCCGCCGATCTGGCGAAGATGAGGGCTTCGGGGTCGCCGACACCCGCGAGTAGGGTTCCGGAGCCGTCGACGACGGCAATATGGCCGGTATGGACCGATTCGGTCAAAGGACCGCGGTTGACGCGGGCCAGCAATTCCGCTTTGTTCATAACATCACTCCTGTCCGGACAGGGCAGCCGGTTTTATTTGAGATAAGAAAGAGAAAGGAGAGAAGAGAAGATGTACCCGCAGCGTACCGGCCTTATATTATGGGTATCCGATTTGAAGCAGACGAAGCAGCTCGAGAAGTTCGGAACTATTCATTACGTCTCCAAGAGGATGCACTATGTCGTCTTGTACGTCAATGCCGACAAAGCCGACGAGGCGACAAAAACGATTCAGAAATATCCGTTCGTAAAAAAAATAGAGCGGTCGTTCCGCAATGAGATTAAGACGGAATATAATAGCAACGTACCGGATAAAGCGAATCTGTACACGTGACCTTCCACTGCCAAGCGGAAAGATTCATTTAACAATATATACAGAGCAACCATTCATTATACCATGCCGTTCCGCTCGTTGCCTAGCCTGCGAACGGCATGATTTTAATAAATTTCGCGCGTACGAATCGGGCGTCTAAATTTGTCAAAATGGGGCATATTCCATTTGGAAAAATATTAAAGATCGAGTAAAATAAAGTTAACTTCATTGTACATAGGTAATAAGGCCTAATTCGAGTAGGAAAGGGGTTGGGATTATGAAGGATAAAATTATGGACCGGTGGAGCACGTACGAACCGTTTTACGTTGTTCTCGGGGACAAAAAAGTGGCTGACATCATTATTACGAATCATGCCCGATCCCGCTGGATCGATCGCGTGGAGAGCGAGAAGACCGGTTTTGAAGACATTTGCGCATTCCTGTGGGACCGGTTGAAGAAGGAGCAAGTCAAGCCTTATTATAAGAATGAAAAGGACGTTTACGTCATTGAGGAAGATTTGGTGATGGTCGCTGAGTTTTCGATTATCGAGAACGAATTCGATATTGCCGGCAATCCGCTCCACAAAATGATTATCGTCACGTTCCTCGGGCGCATGTCGGAAGTGATCGAGCTTCGCGATCTGAAATCGTACTATTCCTGGCTCAGACATTCCCGGAGAATGACCTTGATCAAGAACAGCCGCAAGCGGAAATAATCCGATAACGGAACCTCCCAAAGCATGCGTGCGTAAGCCGCATGTTTTTTGTTTTGTTGCAAAGCGCCGTCGGTTCCTTTACAGTATCTAGTAGAAAGGGCGGGGTCGGCATGGCTTTAAATTTTCATCAGCTGCATATCTTCTATACAGTGGCGGAGAAGGGCAGCTTCTCGATGGCGGCCCAAGCGCTCCATATGACGCAGCCTGCCGTGACGATGCAGGTGCAGTCGCTCGAGGATTACTTTGGCACGAAGCTGTTTCATCGCTCTACCAAACGGATCGATCTGACCGAGGCGGGCCGGACGCTGCTGCCTTTTGCCAAGCGAAGCATCGATCTGATCAAGGATACGGATATCGCGATGTCCAAGTTTACCCATATGCTGGAAGGAAGACTTCAGCTCGGGGCCAGCTTGACGATCGGCGAATATATACTGCCCAGACTGCTCGGACCGTTCGGCAAAGAATATCCGAGTATTTCCGTCAGTTTAAAGGTCATGAACACGACGCAAATTCTCGAGGAAATCTTCAATCACCAGCTGACCTTCGGTCTTGTCGAGGCGCCGATCCACCATCCCGACGTAAGGACCGAGGTCGTCCTGAACGACGAATTGCTGTTGATCGTCCCCTCGGAACACCCGCTGGCAGACCGGGAGCGAATCACGATCGACGACGTGCAGCAGTTTCCGTTCATTCTGCGCGAGCAGGGCTCGGGGACGCGCCAGGTGATGGAGCAGGAGCTGCAGCGGGTCGGCTTCGGTGCGGACCGGCTGCGGATCGTCATGGAGCTGGGCAGCACGGGAGCGATCAAGTCGGCCGTCGAAGCGGGGCTCGGCATAACGCTCCTATCGCCGACGGCGGTTCGGCACGAGACGGCGCTGGGCATTTTCAAGGTCAAGCCGATTGAAGGGCTTACGTTTACCAGACATTTCTATTCCATCTATCTGGAGGCGGCGCTGCTGCCGATTTCGGCGGTCACGTTTTTGACCTTTTTGCGGGAACGCGATTTGAAGGCATGGCTGTAGGCGGCATTGCATGTTCGCCTGTACATTCATTACGGAGGACGGGGGAGAAGCTAGTGGCTCGACGGTATGATCTGCATTCGCATACGACGGCATCCGACGGTACGAACGCGCCTGCGGTGAACGTTCGTCTGGCGCAGGAGGCCGGTCTGGACGGCTTGGCCATTACCGACCATGACACTGTCGCCGGCGTCGCCGAGGCGGTCGAGGAAGGGCGCAAGCTCGAAGTCGAGGTTGTGCCCGGCGTGGAAATCAGCACGGTATCCGGGGGACGGGACATTCATGTGCTCGGCTACTATATCGATACGGAGGACGCGCTGTTTCGCGAACGGCTGGAGCAGCTAAGGGAGACGCGGGATTTGCGCAACGCCATGATTCTCGACAAACTGGGAGAACTCGGGTTGTCCGTCACGCTGGACGAGGTGCTCGAGCAGTCCCGGAAACGGCCGGGCCGAGACGAGACGGTAGGAAGGCCGCATATCGCCGCGGTGCTGGTGGCCAAAGGCTATGTCGCGGATATGCAGGAAGCGTTCGACCGTTACTTGGCAAGCGGCGCTGCCGCTTACGTTAATCCTCCGCGCATCCGCCCGGAAGAGGCAATCGACTGGATTAGGGAAGCGGGGGGCGTGCCGGTGCTTGCGCACCCCGGACTGTATGACGACGACGCGCTCGTGCAGCGGCTGATCGACTACGGCTTGAAGGGCATCGAGGCATACCATTCCGATCATGCCCCCGAGACGGAGCGGCACTATGCGGCTATGGCGCAGCGGCACGGACTGATCGTAACGGCCGGCTCGGACTTTCACGGCTCCCGGGGCGGAGTCGTGTTCCATGCGCCTCTAGGGGCCCGGTCTGCGGACGCAGCCGTTGTCGCGCAGCTGCAAGCCGCCAGCGTTCATTATGAGAGGAGCCACAGGAGTACATGAAAATACGCAAAGCGATTATTCCCGCCGCCGGGCTCGGTACGCGTTTTTTGCCTGCCACGAAGGCGCAGCCCAAAGAAATGCTGCCGATCGTCGACAAGCCGGCGATCCAATATATTATCGAGGAAGCGATCGAATCCGGGATCGAGGACATCATTATCGTGACCGGACGCAACAAACGCGCGATCGAGGATCATTTCGACAAGTCGGTCGAGCTGGAGGCTACGCTTGAGGAGAAGGGCAATTCGGATCTGCTGCGCATCGTCCAGGACATCTCCAATATGGCGGACATTCATTATATTCGGCAAAAGCAGCCGCTCGGGCTCGGCCATGCCGTCCACTGCGCGCGCAAATTTATCGGCGACGAACCGTTCGCCGTCCTGCTCGGGGACGATATTATCGACTCCGATCCGCCTTGTCTGAAACGGATGATCGAGCTGTACGAGCGGGAGCGCACATCGGTGATCGCCGTGCAGCAGGTGCCCTGGGAGGACGTCAGCAAATACGGGATCATATCCCCGGCAAACCCGATCGTAGGCGCGGCCGCATACCCCCGGATCGACGATCTGGTAGAGAAGCCGGACCGCGGCAGCGCGCCGTCCAATATGGCCGTTATCGGCCGCTACATCATCGAACCGGACATCTTCCGGCTGCTGGAGGAATGCCAGCCCGGGCGGGGCGGAGAGATTCAGCTGACGGACGCGCTCCGGCAACTGAACGCGGCCAAGCCGATGGTCGCTTACCCGATCGAAGGCAAACGTTACGACATCGGCGACAAATTCGGCTACATCGAAGCGACGATCGAGTACGCGTTGAGACGAGACGATTTGCGGGCCGACGTCCAACGGTATTTGTCCTCGCTCGTTCAAGGCTGGTCGAACGGGAAGTAGAACGTCCGGGGGCGGGCAAACAACCCAATACGGCAATACCGATAACCCGGCGCCATAGGCGTACCGGGTTATTTCTATGTCCGGAGTATGCGGTGGGAATGGCTGGAAAGAGGACATGCGTTTGCGCAGGTGCACCAAATGAATGTCGTGATTATGCAGTTAATATGTCACAAAATAGCACTAAAAAATGAGATTGAACTATGGTATTTTGTATGGAGTGTCGTATTATTTCAGTACATATCCGAAGGAGTGGATTTCTAATGATCCGTGTAGCCATGCTGAGCTTTTGGCACGTGCATGCCAGAGATTACGCCAAGCAAATAAATGAGCATCCCGATACGGAAATCGTCGCGGTATGGGACGAAATCGCCGAAAGAGGCGCCAAGGAAGCCAGTGAAAGAGGCGTCCGCTTCTTCGACTCACTCGACGAGCTGCTGGCGCAGCCGGACATCGATGCAGTCGTCGTAGACACGCCCTCCAACGTGCACCGCGACGTTATGGTGAAGGCCGCGAATGCGGGTAAACATATTTTTACGGAAAAAGTATTGGCCACCACGATCCGCGAAGCGAACGAGATCGTCGCTGCTGTCGACAAAGCCGGCGTCAAGCTGACCGTATCGCTGCCCCGCCTGAACGATGGCTATACGCTGGCTATTCAAGAAGTGCTGGAGCAGGGCTTGCTCGGAGAAGTGACGCTCGTACGCGCGCGTCTCTCGCACGGCGGAGCCGTTGCGAACTGGCTGCCGGCGCATTTCTTCAATCTGGAGCAGACGGGCGGCGGGGCGTTGATCGACTTGGGCTGTCATCCGATGTACTTGACCCGCTTGTTCCTCGGTTTGCCGGAAAGCGTAACGGCCAGCTACGGCTACGTGACGGGCAAAGAGGTAGAGGACAACGCGGTAGCCGTGCTGCGCTACCCGAACGGGGCGCTCGGCGTCGTGGAAGCCGGCTTTGCCAACAAATTTTCGCCGTTTACGCTGGAGCTGCACGGCACGGAGGGCTCGCTGCTGTTCGGAACGCCGGACGACAAGATCGTGCTGCGCACGTCCAAGCTTGGTGAGGAAGCGTCCAAGTCGTGGAGCGTGAAGGAGCTGCACGACAACCGCGCTTCGGCTATCCGGCAATGGGTCGGGCATATTCAGAACGACACGGTCGCTACGGAAAATATTGCGCTTGCGCTCGACCTGAGCAAGCTGATGGAAGCCTCCAACGTGTCGGTCGCACACAACCGGGCCGTTAAGCTCGACGAGCTGGCTCAATAAAGAAGGCAGGCATACGTCATGGATAAGCGCACACCCGGCAGCGGAGACGGAGCGGGCTATGCGGGAAAGCGGACGGAGAAGCGCAATCCCTACGCTTTCCTGAACGGACGCCACAATGAATTGGAACGCCACGATATCCGGTTCCGCTGGGGCGGCTACGGCTTTCGCATCTTGCGCTTCCATTGGACAAACTTCCAGCCGTCGCGGGTCGTCGGCTTCCATAAGCACGCGGAATACGAATTTCATTTTATTCCGAGGGGCAAAGGCGTCGTTATCATGGACGATACGGTCCATCCGTTTCACGAGGGTATGTTTTACCTGACCGGCCCGGAAGTCGAGCATCGCCAGGAAGCGGACGATACGGAAGGCATGGACGAACTATGTCTGCATATCGACATCGTCAAGCTGGACGGAACCGGCTCCGGCGGGCAGGACGGGCAAGCGCAAGCGAGCTATGACTGGGGCACGGAGTCGGAGGAGAGGGACGCGGAGGAATGCGTCCGCCGTCTGAGCGAGCTGCCGCGCAAGCCGACCGCCGACCAGTTCGGCGCGATGGAATGCTTCATGACCGCGTTCCTTGCTTGGACCGAGAACGAGACCGGGATGTACACGACGATCAAGCAGTCCGTCATTCAGATCCTGCTGCGTTCGGTGCGCGCCTACGGACACAGTCAAGGGGAGCGCAGCCTGCCCTCGCGCGATATGAACGCGTACCGGCTGCAATTGGCCAGTCAGTTTATCGAAGCGAATTACATGCGGCCGATTACCCTAGAGGACGTTGCCGAGAAAATCCGTATCAGCGGCAGACAGCTTCAGCGTATTTTCCGCGACAACGGGGTCGGCTCGTTCAGCGATTATGTGGAATCGGTAAGACTGGAGCGGGTATGCCACAGTCTGGCCGGGTCGGAGGAGCCGATCGAGCACATTGCGCTGGCCCACGGTTACTCCAGCTCCAACTATTTGTACCATGTATTCCGGAAACGGTTCGGGATGACCCCGGGGGCGTACCGGGAAACTAGGCGAAACGAGGCGAAATGAGCGGTATGACGAATGCAGCAAGAACGATTCGGATCGGCATTATCGGAAGCGGCGGCATCGCCCGCGCGCACGTGGCCGCGTATAAGACGATTGAGCATGCGGAAATTGTAGCGGTGGCCGATGTATTTCCCGGCAAGGCCCAAGAGTTTATCGAGGCGAACGGCCTGACGGGAGCGCAAGCGTTCGAAAATCACCGTGCGCTCCTGGAGCTGGATCTGGACGGCGTCAGCGTCTGTACGCCGAACGTGGCCCACTTCCAGCCGACGGTAGACGCCCTGCGCGCCGGCAAGCAGGTGCTGCTGGAAAAGCCAATGTCCGTTACGCTTGAAGAGGCGGTCGAGATGGTGCACGTATCCCGGCAGACGGGCAATATGCTGTCGATCGGCTTCCAGCCGCGCTACGATCCGAACATGGACATTATACGCAATATCGTCCAGTCCGGACAGCTTGGCAACGTCTACTACGTGGAAACCGGAGGCGGCCGCCGCCGCGGCATGCCGCGCGGGACGTTCGTCCGCAAGGAGCTGGCCGGAGCGGGAGCGATGGCCGATATCGGCTGCTATTCGCTGGATATGGCGCTGAACGCGCTCGGCTATCCGAAGCCGCTCAGCGTAAGCGCGTACACATCCAATTTCTTCGGCACGAACCCGCAGCACCATCCGGAGTCGGACCGGTTCGACGTGGAAGACTTCGGCGTCGCGCTTGTGCGGCTGGAGGGCGGTATCGCGCTCAATTTCAAAATCAGCTGGGCGATGCATATGGATACGCTGGGGGCTACGATGTTCCTCGGCTCCGAGGGCGGCCTGAAAATTACTCCGGCGGGCAAAGGACCGTGGAGCGGCGTCTGGGACGGCAAAGTCGGCAGCATTACGCTGTTCCACGACGTGCTCGGCCATCAAACCGAGAGCCCAATTCCGATCCGGGAGCACAATGTCAATCTGTTCCATGAGAAGGTCAAGGATTTCGTCTCCGCTATCCGCGAAGGACGGAGCGCCCCGATTCCGGGCGAGCAGATCGTTTACAACCAGGCGATTATCGACGGCGTGCTGCGCTCCTCGGAGCTGAAGCGCGAGGTCGAAATTTCGCTGCCTAACTTATAGGTTGTCGCAAGAAGCGTCTTCGCGGACGCTTCTTTTTTATGGAGTTTATTTCCGTTTGCGGAAATCGCCCGGCGTCATGCCAGTCCATTTTTTGAATACGCGGATGAACGAGATCGAGTGGACGTATCCGACCTGGAGCGCGACGTCCTGAACGGCGGCATCGGTCTCCTCCAGCAGCCGCTTCGCCTGCTCGATGCGGATGCGGATCAAATAATCCATAAATTTCTCGTTAAGCACTTCTTTGAAGATCAGGCTGAAGTGGGACGGACTGAGCTGGAAATGCCCGCTGATCTGGTTGAGCGACAAGCCGGGATCGGCATAATGACGCTCGATATAGCTTTTGATCGCTTCCAAATTATGATAGTGCGGGTTGCTTTCACGCCGGACGCTGATCGTGAGGGAGATGTCGGACAAAGCCTGGAACCATTCCCGCTCCAGCTCGTCCAAGGCGGTGAACTGCCGCGCCGCCGCTTGGAGACGGGGCAGCTTGCCGCTCCACTGCCCGGCTATTTCTTCGGACATGTCGGACATTTCTAGGGTCAGATGATATTGCAGATAGTCGATCAGGCTGACGATCGTTTTGCGCGAAGACAGACCGGCTCGCATCTCGGCGAAAATAGCCGCCAACTCCTTTTTCCACAGCTCCTTGTCCGTCTTGAACGATTGAATCATGGAGCGGATATGCTCCAACTGCTCGTACACGACAGCCGGAGGCTTGGAGGCCGTCATCTCCGGGGAGATGACCCGGTTCGGGCCGGCGGACGCTTTGACCTCCAACATGTCCAGCGCGACCGCGTAAGAGTGCGAGACCGCGGATAGCGAAGAAGCGAACTCGCCGATTCCGACGGTCACCGTAAACTTCAAATACTGTTCGATCCATTGCCTCCATTCCTCGCCGAGCTCTCCGGCTGCTTTATCGGAGTAAGCCAGCTCCCCGTCGAGGGCGATCAGGTTGCACAACCGGCTGCCGGACATCCAATCCATCCAGATCGTACCGGCGCGGTTGTCCGTCATTTCCTGGATGGCGGCCCGCAGCGTAAATTTCAGCAGGGACTGGTCGCGCTGCGAATAGGCGGAAGCGAACGCTTCGTAATCGTCGATCTCGATCAGCAGCACGAGAAAGGAACGCACGGTACCGAGGCTATCCGGCGCCGCGACGGTTTGCCACTCCGCCGGGACGGTATCGTTCGAGCCGCTCATTAGCCCGCGGAACCACATGCTTTTTTTCAAGGCGAGATCTTGCAAAGCCTGGGCTTCGTGATGCTGGGATTGCACGATCAGAGTCTCGATGGACGTCTCGATAAACGCGAACGGATCGCCTTCCGGTGCGTAGCCGCCCTTGTTCGCATACTGCTGGATGCGGTTGCTGATCGTATGCAGAGGCTTGTAATTGCGGCGGAACACGTAGAACAGTAGAATGATGCCGAACAAGATGACGAAGACGGCGAACAGCAGCCACGAGTAGGACAGAAGCGACAGGAAGCCGCCGATTCGTTTGTCATGCAAGCCCGAGTGCAGCACCCAGCCGGTCGTTTCGGATTGCAGCGCGACGATGTCTGCTTGGGGCACGTCTCCCCGATGGAAAATATCGTTCTGCGCGGCATCCGTCAAATACGCATAATGCAGCTCGGACCGGGCAATGTCCGAAAACGTGCTTTGCAGGGATGGCAGGGACAGGTTGACGACGAGCAGTCCTTGCTGGGTCGTGCCGAACGGTATGCCTTTGACCAGGGAGACGACCCGCTGCCCGGTGCCGCCTTTCACCGACGCATACATCCGGGGCGAGCTCCACGCCGGTGCCGACGGATTCGCTATGCGCTCGCGGACGAAAGCCTGATCCT
Organism: Paenibacillus hodogayensis; assembly: GCF_039536325.1. Classification (NCBI taxonomy): domain Bacteria; kingdom Bacillati; phylum Bacillota; class Bacilli; order Caryophanales; family Paenibacillaceae; genus Paenibacillus; species Paenibacillus hodogayensis. The sequence continues at coordinate 535,051 of NZ_BAAAYO010000008.1, read as the reverse complement.
CGAATTCGGCCAACGGGAGAAAATACGATTCACTCATGACTTTGTTGTCCGCAATCCGATACAAATAGATCGAATCGATCCCGTTCATGGTGGAAGAAAGCTCCCTGAGCCGGGAGTACAATACATAGTTGGCGTACGTATCATCGCCCCCATCGGCATTGAAAAACGACTGAATGCCCGTATTGGTCAGCGCCTCTCGGATCATTGCCTGCTCGAGATTGCGGAGCGACTCGTCAAACGTCTTGATCACGGATCGCGCGTACGCTTGATTGGCGTTCATGGCCTCTTCCTTGGCTTTGTTGCCAATGACGACAAGAAAGATGGCGACGAGAGACACGGCCATGAACAGAAAGACGAACAAGTAGGAAAAGAAGAAACGAAGCCATCTGTTTTTTTTCATAGGTCCACCTGAATTGTGTCGTAGCCGACTTGTGCGCGGAAGCCCCCTTAAGCCGAAGCTTAAGAGGGCCTGCGATGTTTGCGATCCGCTTATTTCTTCTCCAGAAAGCTGTAAAAATCCTTCGTCAGCAGCGTTTTGTCTTTATTTTGCTGGAACCAGTCTTTCATATAAGCTTCGATTTTCTCTCCGTTGGACGTTTTCCATGCCGCCTTGGCGTCCTTGATCGCCTGCTCCGCCGTATAGCTGCCGCCGGAAATGATGCTTTTGGCCAAAATATCGTAGGCGCTCTTGAAGCCGTTCGTCTGGTTCAACTGCAGGTCCTGTGGAAGCGCGGGCAGGGAACCGTTCGGAATAACGCCGGCGATCGGGCGAGAAGGGTTCAGGTAAGCGTCGAAGGCCGATTGAAACGCTTTGGCCAGTTTCTTCTCGATTTCGTAGTTGGCGAGATTTTCGGCCGTTTTCTCGACAGGCTCAACAGGGTTCAGCAGCAGGTTGTGCGGAGCGCATTTTCCGGTAATTCCGCTCGTCACCATCGTGTAGTCGCCGGCGTAATCTTTCTCTCTTTTGTTTTTCGCCGCATCGATCACCTGCGGACAGCCGTTTGCGCCGATCCGGTAATGCTCGCCCTCGAGCCCGTTGGCCATTGCATTCGTCGCTTCATCGGACATCATGAAGTCGATATATTTGATGACGTCGGCAGGGTTTTTGGCATTCGCGTTGACGACCGCATTCATCGATACCGGGTTGCTGATCAGCGGGCTGAAGGTGCCGAACGGACCGGCGGGAAGAGGCAGCGCCACGACCTCGGCGTCCGGGACGTTTTTCATCAGGGCGGTGAAGGCCGGCTTCTCCGGATTGTTGGTGCCCCAGATGCCAAGCTTGCCGGTTACGAAATCCTGCTTGGCTTTATCTCCCTTGCCGTCGGTCAGAAAATCTTTATCGACGATGCCGGCGTCGTACAGCTTCTTCTTGAACTCGAGGGCGGCCTGGATACGATCCCAGCCCAGCGTCAGGTTGCCGTCCTTATCCAGAACCCACGGGTTTTTATCCGTGGCGTTGAATACGGTTCCGAAGATGGCATCTATCGCCATGCCGCCTACGAAGCTCAGATTGGCTCCGTAGGTGTCTTTCTTGCCGTTGCCGTCCGGATCGTTGTTGGCGAATGCCTGGGCGACGGCGAAAAATTCATCAAGCGTTTTGGGCATACTCAGGTTCAGCTTTTTCAGCCAGTCTGCGCGGATATAGACGATATGCTGCGGAATGACATCGCCTACCTTGCCGATTTCGTACAGTTTGCCGTCGTCCTTTGTTCCTACTTTGCGAAGAGTCGGGTATTGCTCGAGTATTTTTTTGTACACCGTGCTGTCCTTGATGTAGTTGTCCAGCGGCAGCAGCTGCTTCTGGTTATATAGCTGGTTTTTAATAACAGAATCGTATTCCATGATCAGGTCGGGGGCCGAGCCGGAGGCGAACAGGGCGTTCAGCTTTTGAGCCGACTCCCAGCGCGGCACGCTGACGAAGGCGACGTCGACCGGACCTTTCTGATTGATCCATTTGGTCCAGCGGTTGTCCGTCATCGTGCCCTCGGAAGGCTCTACCGCACCGCGGTCGTAGACGGTGGACGTTATTTTGCCCCGGGTGTTGGAAACGGAGGCGGGCGCTGCCGGATTAGCGGACCCGGTCTTGCCGGTATCCTTGGACGAACAGGCGCTCAAAGCGGCGGCGCCGGCAAGAATGACGGAGAGGAGGGCGGCCGCATGTACGGGCGATCGGTTTGCAGACATGGTGAAGTATCCCCTTTTGTTTCAATTTGTGTATCCGTCGTGCTTCATCATAGCATGAACCTGAACCGGATGCTCACCTCCTTTCGCGACGGCTTGCGCGACTGCTTACCCTTTGATGGCGCCGATCATGACGCCTTTGACGAAATATTTCTGAACGAACGGATAGACGAGCAGCAGCGGGATAATCATGACCATCACGCCGGCCGATTTGACGCCTTCGGGCGTAGCCATCTGAATTTCTTCCGGTCGGATCGCGAAATCCTGCGCTAGAGACTGGCTGCGCACCATCTGCTGGACCAGAACGGCCAAGTTGAATTTGGTCGTATCGTTGACATACATGAGAAGCGTCATGAACGTATTCCAGAGCGCCACTCCGTAAAACAAAGCGAGCGTGGCCATCATCGGCACCGAGAGCGGCAGTACGATGTTCCGGATAAACCGGAACTCCCCGGCCCCGTCGATCCGAGCCGCTTCCTCCAGCTCGTCGGGCAAATTCTCGAAGTAGTTTTTCATGATGAGCATGTTGTAGGCGCTGATCATGGCCGGCAGCCAGACGGACCAGTAGCTGTCGATCAGGCCGAGCGATTTGATCAGCAAATATTGCGGGATGACGCCGCTGCTGAAAATCATGGTGAAGACGATCGCCAGGGTGAAAAACTTTCTTCCATAGAACGCTTTCCGCGATAACGGGTAGGCGGCGAGAAAAGTGAACAGCATGCAAAGCGCGATGCCGAATACGGTAATCAGCAGGCTGTTTTGCAGCGATTGCATAATCCGGGTGCCTTCGAGCAGCAGCCGGTAAGAGCGGAACGTGAAGTCAACGGGCCTCCAGTATACTTGACCGGACAAAATCGCTTCGCTGCCGCTGAACGAAACGGCCATGATGTTGACCAGCGGCAGCAGGCAGGTGAGCGCAGCGAGGGCAAGCAGGCCGTAATTGATCGAGTAGAACAATCGTTCTCCCCGGGAATGCCGCATGGATAGTCCTCCTTTACCACAATCCGTGGCCGAATTTGCGCGCGATGGCATTGGTGATCAGAATCAGTACGAGTCCGATCAAGGCTTCGAACAAGCCCATGGCCGCCGTCAGGCTGAATTGCCCGCCCTGCAGGCCGACCCGGTATATATAGGTGGAGATGACCTCGGAAACGTCGGATATGATCGGGTTTTGCAGGTTATACACCTGGTCGAAGCCGACGTCCATAATCCGCCCCATGCCGAGAATGAGCATCAGCACGACCATAGAACGGATGCCCGGCAAAGTAATATGCCAGATTTGGCGCAGCTTCCCGGCGCCGTCCAAACCGGCGGCTTCATACAGGCTCGGGTCGATATTGCCGAGTGCCGCCAAATAGATGATCGCTGCGAAGCCGGCTTCCTTCCAAACCCCCGAGCCGAGAAACACGCCCATCCAGGAAAGCGGCTTGTACAGAAACGGATAAGCCTCCACGCCGAACTGCTTCAACAGGTGGTTGACCGTTCCCGATTCCTGGGCGAACAAGGTGACCGCCAGCCCGCCGACGATGACCCAGGAAAGGAAGTGGGGAAGGTACATCAGCGTTTGCACGGTTTTTTTGAACCATAGCTTGCGCACCTCGTTGAACATCAGCGCCAGCAGCACCGGGAACGGAAAGTTGGCAACCAGGGACAGCACGGCGAGCACGAACGTGTTGCGGATCGTTTTGAAAGCGATCGGATCGGTGAACAACAGCTTGAAATTGTGCAGTCCGGTCCAGGGGCTGCCCCATACGCCGTCTGTGAAATTGTAGTTTTTGAAGGCGATCATATTGCCGCCCATCGGGATGTACTTGAATACGACGTAATAGGCGATAACAGGCAGGAACATAAGCAACCACGGGATATTTTGCTTAAACCGTTTCTGCTGCCTAATCCTTTCGCTGTTCGTCGCATGCGGCTGGACCGGCAAATTGCGCCCGACCGGGACGACCTCGTCTTGCATGGCAGTTCACCTTCTTCATGTAGGGTTCTGTGTTCGTTCTTGGCCCCACTATAAAGGAACGCGACCGGGAAGGTCTATAAACAACAGGCGCGGCGCGGTTACAATTCCCGCGATCGTAAGCATTGTTCATCGGTCGTGAATATTGTTTATTGCCCTAGGCGTCTCGGGTCGAAGGGGAAATGGAAACATGAGGATGGAGGAAGATCGGAGCGGAGGCAGACGGAAGGAGGGGCAGGCACCCGATCGGAAAGATGCGCAACGCCAATAAGGGCGCATGCACGGCAGCATGCGCCCTTGTCGATTTCGTATTCTACTTGACCGACAACGGCAGCGCCTTGATCGCGTCCTCGTCGGGAGTCATATAGAGGGTCTTCTGTTTGTCGTAAATGACGAAGCCCGGTTTGGCCCCGTTCGGTTTGCGGACATAGCGGATCAGCGTGTAGTCGACCGGCACCTGGCTGGACGACTTGGCCTGGCTGTAGTACGCGGCCAGCATCGCGGCCTCTTGCAGCGTTTCCTCCCCGAAGCGGTCGGAGCGGATCACGACGTGCGAGCCGGGGATATCTTTCGTATGCAGCCACGTATCGTTCGGCTGGGCGACCCGGCCGGTCAAATATTCGTTCTGGATGTTGTTTTTGCCGACATAGATCGGGATGCCTTCAGCCGACGTATAGCAGGTGAGAAGCGGCTTGTCGTTTTTCTTTTTCTTGGCGTTTTTTTTGCCGCCCCGCTCGCGGAGGTAGCCCTGCTCGACCAGCTCGTCGCGGATGCCCTCGATGTCGGCGAGCGCGGCTCTGCCCAATTGGGCCAGCAGCGTTTCCATATACCCAAGCTCCGTCAAGGTGGATTCGATCTGCTCCTTGACCGCTTCCAGGCTGTTGCGCAGCTTGGCGTATTTTTTGAAATAGCGCTGCGCGTTCTCCGACGGGGTCAGCTGCGGATCCAGCTCGATTCGTACCGGCCGCTGCTCTTCGTCGTAATAATTGACGACCTCGATCGATTTGTCGCCCTTGCTCATGTTGTGCAGGGAGGCGGTCAGCAGCTCGCCGAGCATGCGGTATTCGTCCGCCTCCTTCGCTTCCTCGACCGTTTCCTTCAGCTTCTCCAGCTTTTTGGCGTTTTTGTTGCGCTCGTTCTGCACGAAGCGGATCAGATCGGAAGCTCTTTGCTTGACCGTGTCGCGTTCCGCTTTGTCGCCGTAGTACGCCTCCAAACATTCGCTGGCCGAATCGAAACGGCTGACCGGACCATCGATGTGCGTCAGCTCGATGACGGAGAAATACGTCTTGCCCGTGGCAGCGTCCTCCACGATCGACGCGGTGTACCGATTGGCGGCAACCGCCTCCATCGTCTGCCGGAACGCGTCCCATAAACCGCTCCAATTCGCCTCCCCGGCAGTCGTATCCGCGGCAGCGCCGCCGCGGCGGGCGATTTCTTTGGCCGCCAGCGGGCTTAAGCCGCTGAACCGGCCAACGAGCCGCTGCCAAGCCGGCGCATCGGCTTCCGTCTCCCCGCCGGTCGCTTCCATAAAGGCGGCTTCGCTCGTCTCCAGAGGATTCGACTTGCCCTGCTCCGGAGGGGACGTGTACGAGCTGCCGGGCATGACGATCCGGTAATGGCTGATCGCCGGCGTCACGTGCTGAATGCCGTCCAGAATCGTACCGGTCTGGGGATCGAGCAAAATAATGTTGCTATGCCGCCCCATAATCTCGATGACGATCCGCTTGGCGCTGACGTCGCCGATCTCGTCGCGCTGTCTGACGTCGATATGCAGCACCCGTTCCAGGCCGACCTGCGTCACCCGCTCGATAACGGCGCCTTCGCAATGCTTGCGCATCAGCATGCAGAACATGGGCGCTTCGATCGGGTTTGTAAATTGCGCTTCGGTAAAATGCGCCCGCGGGTAAGTCGGGTTGGCCGACAGAAGCAGTTTGCGGTTTTGTCCCTGGGCGCGGATTTGCAGCACGATATCGCTGCGCGAGGGCTGCGTAATTTTATTGATTCGTCCGCCCGCGCAGAGCGCAAGCTCGCTTGCGATAGCGCGGACGACGAGACCGTCCAATGACATGACGAATCCAACTCCCTTTCCTGCAAGTAAGCTTCCTGCGTGTTCAGGCTGCCGGGAACCGGCAGCCGGCTTCTCCTATCATGCCACAAATCGCCCGCCGGCGCCATCTGCGCGGAGACGGCAGCATTCGTTATAACCGTTTTTGGCGACTAGGCGGGGGGAAAATCCGCCTTTGCTGACGGGCGTTGTGCTATTTCGCGGCTTGTCTGCATACATTTACCTTGAGTGGGCGTGTACAATTCAGCGCTTCGGGAGGGAAAAGTGCGTGGAACAGAAGATGTGGTACCAGTTGGATGCGGCGGAGACGGCCCGGGCTCACGATGTCGTACCGGCCCAGGGTCTCACGTGGGACGAGGCCAAAGCCCGTCGGCAGCGCGACGGCGACAATGAGCTGACGGAGAAGCGGAGCGTGTCGCTGATCGCCCTGTTTTTGAACCAGTTCAAAGATTTTATGGTGCTTGTGCTGATGGCCGCTACGCTCATATCGGGTTTGCTGGGCGAATATTTGGATGCGATTACGATCGTGGCGATTATCGTGATGAACGGCATACTCGGATTCGTTCAGGAGTTCCGCGCGGAACGGTCGCTGCGCGCGCTCAAGGAGCTGTCCGCTCCGACGGCCAAGACGATCCGCGACGGGCAGGTCGTCCATATTCCGGCCAAGGAGCTGGCGGTCGGGGACGTTGTTCTGATCGAAAGCGGGGACCGGATTCCCGCGGATCTGCGCTGGATCGAAGCGAACAGCCTCTATGTGGAAGAATCCGCGCTGACCGGCGAATCGGTACCCGTCGGCAAGCATACCGATTCGCTGCCGCAAGCGGAGGTGGCGCTCGGCGATCAGAAAAACCTTGGATTTATGGGCACGATGGTGACGCGCGGAACGGCCAGAGGCATTGTCGTGCGCACCGGTATGGCGACGGAGATGGGCAAAATAGCCGATCTGATCCAGAATACCGAAGCGATGGAGACTCCGCTCCAGCATCGGCTGGAGCAGCTCGGCAAAGTGCTCATCGCGGTGGCGATCGGACTTACGATTATGGTCGTCGTCGCCGGAATTTTGCACGGACAGCCGCCTTATGCGATGTTTCTGGCCGGCGTCAGCCTGGCGGTGGCCGCCATCCCCGAAGGGCTGCCCGCTATCGTGACGATCGCGCTGGCGCTGGGCGTGCAGCGAATGATCAAACGCAAGGCCATCGTGCGCAAGCTGCCGTCGGTCGAGACGCTCGGCTGCGCATCGGTCATATGCTCGGATAAGACGGGAACGCTGACGCAGAACAAGATGACGGTGACCCATGTGTGGCTGGGCGGGGACGTCCTGGAGGTGACCGGCGACGGCTATGAGCCGGCCGGGCAGATTACGAGCAACGGAGCGCTGGTCGACCTGCGCCAAAATCAGACGCTGCGCCGGCTGCTGCAGATCGGCGTACTGTGCAACAACGCGGTGCTGCACGAAGAAATAGCGGACCAGTCGAAGCGCAAAGGGAGCAAAAGCCAGCCGAAGCCGGTATTCTCGATCAAGGGAGACCCGACGGAGGGAGCGCTTGTCGTACTGGGCGCGAAGGCGGGCATTACGCGGCAGTCTCTGGAAGGCTTGTACGAGCGCAAGGGCGAGCTGCCGTTCGATTCCGACCGCAAGCGGATGTCGGTGCTCATGCAGCATCAAGGGGGGCGGCTGCTATTCACCAAGGGAGCGCCGGACGTGGTGCTGGAAAAATGCGCCTATGTGCTGTGGGACGGGAAAGTGATTCCGTTCACGCCCTCCTTGAAACAAAAAGTGGTTGCGGCCAACGAAGGCATGGCGCGTTCCGCGCTGCGCGTGCTGGGCTTGGCCTACAAGGAGCTGAAGACGACCGACCGCGACGATACGCCGCATACGCTCGAAAGCCAGCTCGTCTTCGTCGGCCTTACCGGTATGATCGATCCTCCGCGCAAGGAAGTGCGGGACGCGATCCAGACATGCCGCAGGGCAGGCATCAAGACAGTGATGATCACCGGGGATCACCAGACGACGGCGGAAGCGATCGCCCGCCAGCTCGGCATGATTCCCCAGAACGGGCTAACGATGTCCGGGGCTCAAATATCCGCGTTATCCGAAGAGGAATTGGACCAGAAGTCCGATCAGGTGTACGTGTACGCCCGCGTCTCGCCCGAGCACAAGCTGCGGATCGTCAAATCGCTGCAGCGCCAGGGGCATGTCGTAGCGATGACCGGGGACGGCGTCAATGATGCTCCAGCCATCAAAGCGGCGGACATCGGCATCTCGATGGGGCAGACCGGAACCGACGTTACCAAAGAGGCGTCCGCGCTTATCTTAAGCGATGACAACTTCGCCACAATCGTATCGGCGATCGAGGAAGGCCGGGGCATTTACGAAAATATCCGCAAATTTATCCGTTACCTGCTCGCGTCCAATGTCGGAGAAATCATGACGATGTTTTTGGCGATGATGATGGGGATGCCGCTGCCGCTCATCCCGATCCAGATTTTGTGGGTAAACCTGGTCACCGACGGCTTGCCCGCGATGGCGCTCGGCGTCGACCAGCCGGAGAAAGATTTGATGCAGCAAAAGCCGCGCGGCGCCAAAGAAAACATATTTGCTCGCCGGCTCGGCTGGAAGATCGTCAGCCGCGGCCTGTTGATCGGCATAAGCACGCTGGTCGCCTTCTGGCTTATGCTGAGGGAAAACCCGGACAGCGCCGCCGGTCTCATGAAAGCCCAGTCGGTAGCGTTCGCGACGCTCGTCATGGCTCAACTCATTCATGTCTTCGATTGCCGCAGCTCGCGCTCGATCTTTCACCGCAATCCGCTGCAAAACAAATATTTGGTGCTTGCCGTACTGTCTTCGCTGGCGCTGATGCTGGCCGTCATGTATGTAGAACCGCTGCAGCCGATTTTCAAGACGGTGCCGCTCGGGTGGAAGGAATGGGTGATTACGCTGTTCTTTGCCGGCATCCCGACGTTCCTGATGGGCTTCGGTAGCGTCCTGACGACGCAGCGCCGTAAGCGTCGCAAGCTGATCGGCGGCGGCTACGGCTCGAAGCCGGCAACGCGTTAAACCGCTTTTGCAAAACCGCATCAATCCAAGCCCGTGCCCTGCCGGCACGGGCTTTTTGGCATTTCCGAACGTGCATAACGCACGATATTTTTACAGACCGAAAGGAAAAGATTTCATCCTCCCAGAATATACAACTAGTACAAAGACAGACCTTAAACGGTATCCTTGGAATGTTCCCGGATACGCAAGAGTAGCTCCGACTTTGTACAGGTACAAAGCGGACCTTGAACGAGGGGGGGCTGAAGCGGACGTGAGATTCAGAATGAAGCTGTATGTCGGTTTTGGGACCGTACTGGCGCTGATGCTCGTATTATCTTACGGAGGTCTCATGCTTCTTAATCAACTGAACGATACGGTAAAACGGATTGTGAACGACAACTACGCCGGCGTCAAGATGACCTCTTCCTTAAGAGGAGAGGTCGATACGTTGGACCGAAGCATAACCGCTTACATGATGGAGTACGACACGGCCGGTAGCGTCCAGCTCGCCAAGACGATCACGGAAAGCCGGCTGTTGATCGAGCGCTACTGGAACGAGCTGGGCGAGCTGGATACGGACGGGAAGCACAAAGACGTTTTAATGATGATTTTCAGCGCCTACAGCGAGCTGAACCGGGATATTGATCAGCTGATCCGGCTGAACGAGGCGGGGCGCCGCGAGCAGGCGCTCGACTATTACAACACCGCTCTGGCCCCGCTCCGCTCGGTGCTGTTCGAGAAAATTCATCTGTACAGCAGCATTTATCAGGACGACACCGAGGAGGCGTTGGAGCAAAGCCGCGAAAGCTACCGTAACATGGTCTTCATACTGGCCGGCTTCGAGGTGGTCATTTTTCTCGTGGCTGCGGTTATTGCCGTATGGGTGTTCCGCAGCGTAACCGGCAGCCTCGGCCGGATCGCGGACGTGATGGACGGGGTAACGGGCAGCGAGCCGAGCCGGCTTCCGCTCATTGCGGCGGACGTGCACGACGAGCTCGGCATCATCGCCCGGGCGTACAATCGGATGGCCGCCGCGCTCGATCATCATTCGCAGAGCGTCGAGGCGTACCAGCGGCAGCTGGAAGCGCAAAACTGGCACAAAACGAAAGTGGCCGAATTTTCCGCAATGTTCCAGAACGCGCAGGACGATACGGCGCTGGCCCAATCGTTTCTGGACCAGATCGCTGTATTGACGGGGGCCGGCTTTGGGGTGCTGTACGGGTGCCGGTCGGAGAACGGAGACGGAGTCGGTTTGCTGAAGCTGGCTTCGTATGCAGGGGAGGGCAAAGCATCCTATCAGGAAAAGATTGCCATTGGCGAAGGACTGGTCGGCCAATGCGTGCTGCAAAACCAGCCGATCGCGCTGGAGAGTTTGCCGGACAAGCATGTCCGCATAAGTTCCGGTTTAGGCGACACCGGGTCGGCGAACCTGCTGCTGACCCCGATCCCGTATGATGGAAAAGCGATTGCGGTACTGGAACTCGCTTCGCATGAACCGTTCGAGCCGGCGCGGGTTCGTCTGCTCGAGGAAGTCGCCGGTCTGCTCGGCATCGCCTTCAACAGCGCGTCGGCCTATCGGCAAATCCGCCAGCTGCTTGCCGAATCGCAGCTGAACGCCGAAGAGCTGCAAGCCCAGGCCGAGGAGCTGCAAATGCAGCAGGAGGAAATGCGTACGCTCAACGAGCGGCTGGAGCTTCAATACGCCCAGGCCGACGGCCGGAACAAGGAGTTGGAAAATATTCGTCTGGTGCTGGAGGAGAGCAGCCGTCAGGCCCAACTCAGCTCCCGGTACAAAACCGAGTTTCTTGCCAATGTGTCGCACGAGCTGAGGACGCCGCTGAACAGCCTGCTGCTGCTGGCCCAACTGCTCTCGGACAACAAGCAGGGCAATCTGTCGCCGAAGCAGTTGGAATATGCGCGGACGATATACAGTTCCGGAAGCGACTTGCTCGCACTGATCAACGATCTGCTCGATTTATCCAAGATCGAGGCGGGCAAGGCGGAAATAGTCCCGGACTCGATTTCCATAGGAGGACTGGCGGAGACGATCGAGAGGCAGTTCCGGCCGCTTGCCTCCCAGAAGGGGCTTGACCTGCATATCGATGTGGCGTCGGGGGAGGCCGAAACGGCGATTGTTAACGACATCCAGAAGCTGCGGCAAATTATCGGCAATCTGATGTCGAATGCGATCAAGTTTACGGAGAAAGGCGGCGTATCCGTCTCGCTGCACGTCTCCAAAGCCGGCGGCGCGCTCGAATACCGCGACAGGGAGAACGTTGGCGGCGTCCTGACCGTCAGCGTCGCCGATACGGGAATCGGCATCCCGCCCGACAAGCGGGAGATGATATTCGAATCGTTCCGCCAAGCGGACGGGACGACAAGCCGCAAATACGGCGGCACCGGCCTCGGTTTGGCGATATGCCGCGAGCTGGCGTCGCTGCTCGGCGGCAAGATCTCGCTCGACAGCAAGGAGGGCGAGTGGAGCGTCTTTACGCTTCAGCTCCCGCAGATGGACGCTGCCGACGCCGCCTTGACGGCCGGCTATGAGGAAAGTGCGGCCGCTTCCGGACGGGCGGACTCCTCCGCCGGCGGAGCGGCTTGGACGGATGTTGGACAGGAGGCGGTCAAGCGGCTGAAGAACCGGACCATTTTGCTGATCGACGACGATATGCGCAATATTTTTGCTTTAACGGGCGTCCTGGAAACGTACGGAATGGTGGTGATGTTCGCCGAGAACGGGCGGGAAGGGCTGAAGATGCTGGAGCGGCATCCGCGTGTGGATCTGATCCTGATGGATATTATGATGCCGCAGATGGACGGCTACGAGGCGATACGGGCGATCCGCAACAGCGGAGAGCCGTACCGGAACGTGCCGATTATCGCTTTGACGGCCAAGGCGATGAAGACCGACCGGGACAAATGCCTTGAGGCGGGAGCCGACGACTACATCAGCAAGCCGGTCCGCTACGAACAATTGCTCTCGCTGCTGCGGGTTTGGCTGCACGGTTAAAAGCTTGACATCAGCGTTTATTAGACTTGGGGGGCATTTTGACATGGTGAAAATATTGGCGGTGGACGACAGACCTGAAAACCTGTTGGCTTTGGAAGGGGTGCTGAGCTCGCCCGATTACGAAGTGATCTCGCTTCGCTCGGGCGAAGATGCGCTTCGTTATTTGCTGCTCGAGGAGATCGGCGACGTGGCGGTTATCTTGATGGACGTCCAGATGCCCGGTCTGAACGGCTTCGAAACAGTCGGATTGATCAAGCAGCGGGAGCGCTGCCAGGATATTCCCGTCATCTTCCTGACGGCGATCAGCACGTCGACCGAGCATGTGCGCCGCGGCTATAAAGCGGGCTCTATCGACTACTTGTTCAAGCCGATCGACCCGGATCTGCTGCGGATGAAGGTGGCAGCCTTCGTCGAGCTTCACCGTTATTATCGCAAGACGATCGAGCAGGGGGATATGCTGCAAAAGCGGGCAACCGAGCTGGAGGAGTCGAACCGCCGGTTCGCCGAAGCCGATGCGCTGCTGAAGCATCAGAAGGAGAAGCTGGAGACGATCGTCGAGGAGCGGACGCGAGACCTGCTGCTGTCCAATATCCGGCTGCGCAAGTCGCAGGAACGTTTCAAGAAAATGTTCATGTCCAGCCCGTGCCTTATCTCCATACGCAGGGCGACCGATCTCGTCTATATTGACGTCAATGAAAGCTGGAAGCAGTTTACCGGCTTTGGCGAGGAGGCGATCGGCAACGACTATAATTTGCTGCAACTCAGCCTCGATCCGGCGGATCATAAGGCGCTGCACGAAGGAAAGGCGCTCCGCAACGTCAAGGTCAAATATATGACCCAGTCGAACGAGTGGCGGGACGGTCTGCTTTCGACGGAGATGATCGATATCGAGGGGGACCGCTGCCTGCTGGAGGTCATAGTGGACGTGACCGAGAAGGTCCGGTACGAGAAGGAGATGACGAGACTGTCCGAGCTGAACCTGATCGGCGAAATGGCGGCCGGCATCGCGCACGAAATCCGCAATCCGATGACGACGATCCGCGGGTTTTTGCAGCTGTCGCAAAATGCCGGGGGGCGAATGGACAAGGAGCACGTCGAAATGATGCTCGACGAGCTGGACCGGGCGAACAGCATCATTACCGAGTATTTGTCGCTCGCCAAAAACAAACAGTCGGACATACGTCCGACGTCGCTGACCCGGCTGCTCGATTCGCTCTACCCGCTCATTCAGGCGGAGGCGGTCATGTCCGGCAAGCATGTACAGATCGAGTACGGCGAATGCCCGGACGTTTCGCTGGACGAGAAGGAGATTCGCCAGCTCGTTCTGAACATTTCGCTTAACGGGCTGGAAGCGATGGGAGCAGGGGGGACATTGACGATTCGCACGGAGGAGGAAGGCCCGGATGTCGTGCTGAGCATCGCCGACGAAGGCGAGGGGATCAGCGAAGACAATCTGACGAAGCTCGGACGGCCGTTCTTCACGACGAAGGAACAGGGTACCGGCCTCGGTCTCGCCGTATGCTACAGCATTGCCGCCAGGCACCGCGCGACGATCCGGGTAGATACGGGCAGCAGGGGGACGACGTTCTCCGTCCGTTTCCCGGCATGGCGAAGCGCATAAGCCCCCCGTAAGGGGCTTGGCTTACATGCGGGCCTTCATCGTACGGGCGTATTCCGACGGCGACATGCCCGTCTGCTTCTTGAATTGGCGGGAGAAATAGTGGATGCTGGAATAGCCGAGCCGTTCGGCGATTTCCGTCACGTTGCACGTTTCCTCGCGAATATGCTGCTTGGCCCGCTCGATGCGCAACCGGCCTACATACTCCGTCACGCCGCTGCCCGTATGCTCGCGGAACAAAGCCCGCAAATGCGTCTTGCTGCAGGCGAACTCGGCGCATAGCTGGTCTAGCGTCGGGTTTTCCCGCAAATGTTCGTCCAAATAGCCAGTCACCCGGCTGACGAAATCGCGTTCCCCCTTTTCCTTCGTGACCGAAGACAGCTTCGGCTTGATTCCCGGCGTCTGGTTATTGCGAATCAGCCGAATAAACAGCGCTTCCAAATATATTTTGATCAGCTGCTCCGACCCGAACTCCGGTTTGTCTTTGCGGGTCAGCGGGTGCGGCCTTTTGGGCTTGTGCCATACGTACGGCCAGGCGATCGGCAGCATGAACAGCTTGTTGCCCTCCTCGATCAGCTGGGATAGCAGCTCGCGGTCGCCGTTGCCCAGCTTGAGCGCCTTATGGGTAAAGAAGCTCATCGCCTCCGAGCGGCAGTCGAAAGCGATTATGAAAATATTCGGCGCGGTTTTATGGTTGCAGCGCAAGCTGTGAAATTCATTCGGCGAATAAAAGACGATCTCTCCCTGCTTTAGATGAAACGTATTGGAATCGGTGGAAACTTCGATCTCTCCCCTGTCCAGATAGAGGAACTCCCAGAAGTTGTGCTGTTCCCCCCGATAGACGTAATCTTTGTTCAATTCGGTGTAATGGAACGAATAAATTTTATCGATGCAAATTTGTTCCTTCAGTCTGATATGGCGGAAAAAATTTTTTTCCATGGCACTCATCCTTTGCCGTACAGCCGATTTACGTCTATCGTAAGACAGCCGGGAGAAGGTGTCAATAAGTGCAAATGCTTTGACAAAAGTGCAAATTTTCGGTTGTTTATGACAAAGCTTTTTGTCTCCTACTCCCGTTATGATAACGGTATCAAGCGGTTTTGAAATCGCGAGGGGAGAGATAGAATATGAGTAAAATTCGTACGGCCGTCGTCGGCCTGAACATGGGGTTGGCTCACGCTTATGCCTACAAGCTGGCGGAGCGTTCGGAGCTGCGCTGGGTCGTCGATCTCGACGAAGAGAAGGCCGCCAAGGTCGCTGCGGAGCTCGGCTGCAATTATACGACCGACTGGACGAAGATTCTCGACGACGTCGACGCGGTCAGCCTCTGCACGCCGCATCATCTGCACGCCTCGCAGTCGCTGACGGCCATCGCGGCAGGCAAGCATGTACTGCTCGAGAAGCCGCTCGCCAATTCCGAGGAGGATTGCCTGCAGGTCGTCCGCGCGGCGGAAGAAAACAACGTTAAGCTGATGCTTGCTTTCGTCGTACGCTTTTTGCCGGCGATCCGCAAGTTGAAAGAAGCGGTGGACAGCGGCAAGTACGGCCAACCGATCAGTGCGCAGGGGTGGGTTCAGGCATTTCTGCCTCCAGCGCCAGGTACATGGTTCGCCAGCAAGGAAAAGCTTGGCGGCGGCTGTCTATTCAGCCACGGCTGTCACTATATCGATATCCTGCTCTACCTGCTAGGAGAACCTAACCGGGTATCCCATTTCGGCTCCCGCGTGGGCACCGATTGGATGGAAGGAGAGGGCACGTCGCACGGACTTATCGAGTTCAAGAGCGGAGCTCTGGCCCATCTCGTCACGAGTTGGGGCATGAAGTACAGCAAGGCGCCGGCTAAATTCCAGATTCAGCTTACCGAAGGCTTCCTCGAGCTGGACAACAGCATGTGGAAGGTCACCGCCATATCGAAGGACGGGACGGAGACGCTGTATGAACGCCCGGCCGAATATCCGAACCGCCAAGGCCAGAACGTTCTGTTCGAAATCGAGCATTTCCTGGAAAGTATTGCCACCGGGCAGCGTCCAGAGACGGACGGCTACGAAATTTTGAAATCCCACCGGACCATATGGGCCATGTACGGGAGCGAGGGCGTACCGGTTACGGTATAATCGATATAAGGCAAAGGAGACAGAGGATCGATGACAATCAAGGTCGGTTTGATCGGCTGCGGGCTGATGGGCTCGCTGCATGCGCGCACGCTGCATACGCTGCCGGGAGTGAAGGTGGCCGCGGTGCATAACCGTACGCGGGAAAAGGCGGAAGCGCTGGCCGCCGAAGTAGGCGCGACCGTGTACGATTCGTACGAAGCGCTGCTCGAGCAGGATTTGGACGCGGTATGGGTGGCGACGCCGGACCATCTTCACGTAGAAGCGTCCAAGGCGGTGCTGGAATCGGGCAAGCATCTGTTCCTGGAGAAAGCGCTTGCTACGTCTGTGGCCGACGGTGCGGAGATTGTAGCAGCCGGCGCCAGGCATCCGGAATTGAAGGCGATGGTCGCCTACCCGCTACGCTTCTCCCCCGTTTACCGGGCAATGAAGGAGGCGCTGTCGCGAGCCGATGCCGGAGAGCCGATTCAAGCCTGGTCGATGCGTACCCACTTCCTCGACCCGAATCAGCGCGTATACGACAAGTATCGCGACCATTATTACGATACGCCGAATTGGTATTTCGACGACGTGACCGCGAAGGGACCGATTTTCTCCCACGGCTCGCACGATTACGATCTGTTGACCTGGATGTGCGGGGAAGTGGAATCCGTCTTCGCCTACGGCGGCACGTATTTGCTTCCTCCCGGCAGCGTCGCTGACGCTTTCACCGTATCGCTGCGCTTTGCGAACGGTGGTATCGGTCAAGTGAGCACGCCGTGGGTGACGCGCGTCGAGTACGACATTACCGGCGTAGCGACGGAGAAGCTGACCGCCGTCAACAATAACGGCGAGCTGCTCGTTAAGGACGACGACGGCCCGCAGCGGACGACGTCGTTCGCTGACAACGACATGTGGGTCCGGCTGAACAGCCATTTCATCGAATGTATCCGCGAAGACAAGCAGCCGCTTATTTCGCTGGCGGACGGCTTGCGGGTCATCGCCGTTTCCGAAGCGGCCTACCGTTCCCTAAAAGAGCGACGCGAGGTGGCGGTCGATTATTCGGCGCTGCGCAGCGCCGTGCAGAACGGGGTGTGACGATGAAACCATCCGTCAAACTTGCCTGCATGAGCTGGATTTATATGAAGCATCCGTTCGAGCGGGCTCTGGAATCGATCGCGCGCACCGGGTACAAATACGTATCGTTCGGCTTGCCCCACGAAGGCAAGCCGGCCTTCGACGACGCCGCGCCGGGGGAGGCGGAGCGCATCTCTGCATTGCTGGACCGGTACGGGCTGAAGCCGGTTACGCTCGTCAGCACGGATGTACTGAAGCCGGGTCAACCGCTTGAGCGGGCGATCCAGCGGCTCGAGTTCGCCAAAGCGATCGGCGTGGAGGAGCTGCTGTCGCTCGGCACGACGAGCTATACGCGGTTTCCGGATGAGCCGAAAAGCGAGGAAGAGATGAAGCCGCTTAACGACGCTTTTGCCGAGAAATACCGGCAAATCGGCGAGGAGGCCGGCAAGCGCGGCATCGTCGTTACGATCAAGCCGCATACGGGCAATACGGCGACGGCTGCCGTCATCGCGGACACGCTGCGCCAGATCGGCTCCCCGCACGTGCGGGCCAGCTACGACCCGGGCAACGTGCGGTTTTACGAGGGCGTCGAGACGGCGGACGACTTGCCGATTATCGCCGGCGATACCGTCTCGCTAGTAGCCAAAGACCATAGCGGCGATCGGGCCGAACTGAATTTCCCGATTCCCGGGGAAGGTGACATCCGGTTTCCGTCGCTGTTCGCGACGCTGCGGTCGGCCGGATTCACGGGTTCCGTCGTAGTGGAGCGGCTCGACGGGGAGAAGGGGACTTACCATGCGGGTATTCCGATCGAGCAGCTTGACGAGCGGGTGCTGCAAGCCCGGATCAATCTGACCCGTCTGTTGGAAGAAGCGGGCTTTGACGTATAACGAATAATGGCATATCGAAGGGGGAAGCGCGAATGGAACCTCTGGAGGCAAACTCCATAGAAATACGGCGACTGGCCGACTGCACATTTCGTCAGGCGGTCGAGCTGTGGAACCTCGGTTTTTCCGGTTATTATTCGGATATGTCGGTGACATTGGAGCAATTCGTAACCAGGTTGGGGCGGGAATCGATCCGTCCCGACCTTTCGGTCGCTGCGTTTGCCGGAGAGGAGCCGGCCGGCTTCGTGCTCGTCGCGAAGAAGACGGTAGACGGGGTTGGCATCGTGTGGAACGGGGGGACGGGAGTCAGTCCAAGTCAGCGGGGCAAAGGCTTGGCCAAGCTGCTCATGCGCGAGGCGGTGGAGGCTATGCGAGAGAGCGGAGCGAGTACGGGGCTGCTGGAGGTCGTGCAGAAAAATGCCGGCGCGATCGCCGCCTACGAGAGTGCAGGCTTCCGGATTCGCGACGGGCTGATCGGTGCGAAGCGCTCGGGAACGCTTGCGGGAGCGCTCTCCGCCGATTTGGCTGCAGCGCCTTATCCGATCGGCCGAGCGAAGCCGAAGCATATCGCCAAGCTGCCCTTCTTTCGCAAGGAGACGGCTTGGTCGCCCGCCTGGTTCAATAATCCCGATGCGGATGGCATCATTCTCTTCGATCAGAACGGCGCTGTCGGCGCCTATGCGATCGTGCGCAGGACGTACGCCGACAGCGGCAAGCTAACCGGGATTACGCTGTTGCAATGCTCGGCCGATCCGGCGCGGGCCGACCGCAAGGAGCTGCTGCATGCGGCGCTAGCGGCGGCATTCGGTCCGTTCGAGGAAGACTGCGTACGGTTGACGGATAATGTGTCCATGGCCGACGATGCATTGGTCGAATGGCTGGACAAAGCGGGCTTCGAGACGGTGTACACGCAGTATTTGATGACGGTGGAGCTTAAGGGGTAACCGTCCGTCCCCGCCGATACGGTCCGCGGGATTTTGCGGGCGGACGCCGCAGGCGGGCCGATACGGCATACAAGGTCTTTCGCGCGTTTCCATGCGGAAGGCCTTTTTGCCGTATCCGTGCAAGCCTCGCCGGGCGTGCTGCCGCCGGCGCGACGGCGCCCTGCCCGTAACCGTATCAAGACCGCGCAGCCCGTCGGCAACTCCCTGGACCGCAATCCCGTACCTTAGCTTCGTTCCACAGCTTCATTCTGCGGTCCCGGATCGCAGCCCCTTACGTGCAGCCCGCCGAAGGATCCTCACTATGCGCCGTCATGTTCGGCTCCGGCCCATTCGCGAAACCGCTTGAGGTCTTGCTCCATCCCCGGTCAGGAAGCCGAGCCGGGCTTCTCCTCCGTCTGTTTGCCATCCGCACCTTCCCCGTCCCCAAATCGATGCAGCCGCCGGAATTCGCCGGGCGGCAAACCGGCGGTTTTCTTGAACATGCGAATGAACGAATTTACATTGAAATAGCCGACCCGCTCCGCCACCTCCTGTATTTTGCAATCGGACGATTGCAGCAGTTCCTTGGCTTTCTGCATGCGCAGCTCGTTCACGTATTCGGAGAAATTCATGCCGGTCTGCTCCTTAAACTGCTTCGACATATAGCCGGGCGACATATTCAGCCGGTCGGCGACCGTCTCCAGCGAAATATCTTCATGGTAATGCCGGTTCAAATAATCGAGCATCAGCTGCTTGACCGGATGGCTCTCCTCTTTGCGCCGCTGAACGAGCGCCACCGCGCGTCCCAAGAACGCTTCGAAAAAATTCGTGAAATCGCCGATGCTCGCGCACGACTGAATGTCCTCGTACGGAGACCGGTCTTCGAACATACCGCTGATATCGTGCTTCATGGCGATCAGCGCGGCCATCGTCTTGGCAGTCGCTTCTTTGGCGAAATCGACATACTGGGCAGCGGGGCTGTTTCGCTTCTCCATGGCGTACAATGCCCGCTTGACGATATCCAGGACGGCCGCCTCGTTGCCGGCCTGCAGATGGGCGGCGAACTCCCGCTCCTGGGCGGGCATGAAGCCGATATGCATCGTCTGCTGCGGCTCGTAGTCCAGGATCAGCTCCGCTTCGCCGTTGAGCTTGCGCTGCTGGACCATGGCGCGGGCCATTTCATAAGCGGCCGTAAATCCGGTCGGCTCGTGCAGCTCGGGGTGGAAGGCGATCGTCAGGAGGCAGTACGCCCGGTCGCGGTCGAATACGCCCTTGATCGATTCGAGCGTGCGAATAAGCTGCTCGGCCGGTTCGTCTGTGAATACGATCGTCATGATCTCGTCCTGCTCGGCCTGGAGCGTAATCGTGTCCGGGAACTGCTCGGACAGGCTGGCATCGATATATTCCTTCATCAGAAAAGCGGCCCGCTTCGGCTCGACAGCAAGCGTCTGGTGAAATTGGCGGGTGAGCGTCATCCGGAACAGGACGAGATAAAACGGCTTGTTCGTGTCGGCCAGCTCGTTGTCGGCGGAATAAATGTTTTTCAGTTTGTTGATAAAGCCGACATGCCGCAGCTTATCGGTTTTGTCGTTAAGATCGTCGTGAATGTCGCGATTCAGCCGCAGAATGCCTTTGATTTTATCGTGAATGAAGTTGAATTCGTCGATTTTGCTGCGCAGCCGGCGGTCCGGGTTAGCCTCCTCGATCGTATCGATGATGTTGCGCACCGGCGTATGGAAGCCGACGGAGACGACGACCGACACGGCGACGCTCATCGCCGCGGCGAGCGACAGGACGGCCAGCAGGACGACCTTGAGGCGCGAAGCCTCTTGGGCGAGGCTATCGTCGGAGATGACGTTCATATACGTCAAGCCCGTCGCGCCTTTCGTATAGAAATAGTAGCTGTTGTCCAGCTTGAAATAGTCGCTGCGCTCCATCAGCTTGTCGGCCAGTTTTGACGGCAGCTCCTCGTCCGTGGAGCGGTACAGCAGCTTTCCCTGCGCGTTCAGCACATAAAATCGCTTATCGATAGAGTTGTGGAAGGAGCGGAACATTTTACCGGCGTCGAGCAGTACGGCGATATACAGCGCGTCGTTGAGCTTATTGCGCAGCACGAGCGGCATGTACGAGCCGGAGCGGTTGTAGGGGCCGTCGGAGAATGACGACTGCGGAAACAGCTCGAGCGTCTCCGAGCCGTTCAACTGCCCTGTCCAGAAGGCCGGTCCGTAGTCCGGGCTCGTATAGATGCGGGAGAACGTCTCGTCGGTCCGTCCCGGGCCATGCTTGTCGATGACGAAATTGTTTTTGCCGAACTGCATGACGACATTGTCCAGAAACAGCAGCTCATTGTTCAAAATGTTGCGGATTTCTTCCACAACGAGATTGACCGGCTCGAATTGCTCGGAATTGGCCAGCTCGGACAAGAGCACAACCTTCGGGTTGAAGTACAGCCTGGCGATCGTGCTTTGCACGATGCGGATATGGTTGTCGTAGCGCTCGGCGGTCACTTCCACGTTTTGACGGTTGTACTTGATTACTTCGTCCTGTATATTTTCGCTGAAGTAAGCGAAGGAAAACAGGTTGAAGGAGAGAAGTATCAAGATAACGGATATAAATCCGCCCAACAGCTTAATGAACAGCGAGTTCCGTTTCAGCTTGAACGTAATCAAGTGCATTCGCCCCTTTATCGTCCCTTTATCCGCCGCTCTGGAGCGGACGGTCAGACGGCCTGCTGCGGGCCGACCTGAACGGATAGCGCTTACAAAACCGGGTTTGCGCCCTTCTTATCTATTGTAGCGCATCCTTTCCTCCGATCAATATGCAATTGAGGCTCTCCTATGCAATATCGGCGATTAGCCGCAAAAGCGTACTGGCGGCGAAATTACGGATAGCGGACAGGCTTGTCCCGGTGCGATGATGATGTCCGAGGGAACCTCTCATACGGTTTTGGGTCAAAGGAGGCGAAGGGGGACGGCACCGCAAGCGGTACGGATAGTCATAGAGAGGAATTAAGCCCTATCATCCGAAGGAGGCAGGCGAATATGAACAAGACGGTTGCGGCCGCGCTGGCCGGCGTATTAAGCGTGACGGCGGCTTTGGCAGGATGCAGTTCCGGCAGCGGAGACAAAGCGGGTAATCCGGGAACGGCGGCGACGCCTCCGGCCGATACGAAGTCGGCGACCAAAGGCTTGCCGGACAAATTCGATCCTCCGGTCAAGCTGAGCACCGCCAGCTTCAACTACGGGGTTCCCAAATTCGTTCAAGGGGACGATGTGAACAACAATCCGTGGTCGCGGTATTTAAAGGATACGGCCGGCATCGAGGTCAATACGATCTGGGACGGCCCGCGAAAGGAGCTGGAACAGAAGCTGAATCTGATGATGTCCTCGGGCGACGTTCCCGACTTTTTCCTCGCCACGCCGGAGCAGTTCGCGCAATTGAACAAGGCCGGGCTGCTGGAGGATATGACCCAGGTGTACAACCAGTATGCGACCGATACGATCCGGCAGGTCATGAAGGATGCCGGGCCGGAGCCGATGCAGGCGGCGACTGTTGGCGGCAAGCTGATGGGCATTCCGTTCACCGGCGTGGCGAAAGAATCCGTACCGGTGGTCTGGATTCGCGAAGACTGGATGAAGGCGCTCGGGCTGTCGGGGCCGAAAACGATGGCCGATCTGCTCGCCATTTCGGAAGCGTTTACAACGAAAGACCCGGACGGCAATGGCAAAAACGATACGTACGGACTGGCGATCGACAAGGACATCGGCCTGATCAACGGGTTTCTAAACGGCTTTCATGCGTACAAGGGCATCTGGATCAAGGATAAGGACGGCAAGCTGGCGTACAGCTCGATTCAGCCGGAGATGAAGACGGCGCTTGCCAAGCTGCAGGACATGTACAAAGCCGGACAGATCGACAAGGAGTTCGGCGTCAAGGATGCGACCAAGGTGAATGAAAGCTTCGGCAGCAACAAGCTGGGCATTTATTACGGATCGCTGACGGCCGGCTTCGCGCCGCTGTCGACACAGACGCCGAAGGTGCGCTGGCTGCCGTTCCCCGCGCCATCGATTGACGCCGCGCCAGCGAAGCTGCAATACGGGCTGAATATTTTCAGCGGCTTCTGGGTCGTCAAGAAAGGCGTGAAAAACCCCGAAGCGGTGCTGAAGATGGCCGATATATGGCTGCAGCTGTTTTATTTGAACACGAAGGACGACGTTTACGGCAAATACAACGACAGCAACGGCATCTCCCATTGGACGAATGCGCCGGTCAAAATCTACAAGCCGTTCAAAAACGCGGAAATCTCCGTCCATCTTGAGCCGCTGCTCAAAAGCTCTGCGAAAGCCGACGAAGCGACGCTGGCGAAGCTGACTCCGGAGGAACGGGGCGAGTACGCCAAAATTCTAGAGTACCGCGCGGGAACCGGCGATTCGTGGAAGGAAGGCTCGCGCAGCGACAGCTGGGGCGCGGGGCCGATCATCAACAACATCTATTTGAAGGAAGACCGCTTTATGCCCGATCAGTTCATTACGGTGCCGACGCCAACGATGGTCCAGAAGAAAGCGAACCTCGACAAGATGGAGCTGGAGATGATGACGAAGATCGTGCTCGGCGGTCCGCTCGACGCCTTCGATACGTTCGTGAAGGACTGGAAGCGGCTGGGCGGAGACGATATGACGAAAGAAGTTAACGACTGGTACGCCAAAAAATAAGCTGCGGCCTCGGCAGGGGGGGCGGAACGTCCGCCGCTTCCCGCTGCCCGAGGCCGACCGGTTTTCCGCCGCTTCGTTTGTCAAGCGCTACGGCGCCGCGTGCGGACTTTGACGCGAACTGCATTTGCTTTCAGGATCGGGAGGGTTGACCCATGCTTCGCAGACTGAGGTCGGAATGGCCGTTTCATTTGATGCTCGTGCCGGGACTCCTCATTATACTCGTCTACAGCTACGGCCCGATGGCCGGTATCGTGATGGCGTTTCAAAACTTCGTCCCGGTGTTCGGCTTGTGGAAATCGGATTGGGTGGGCTTCGACAATTTCGCGTATGTGTTCAGCTTGCCGGATACGCTCAAGGTCGTATGGAATACGCTGGCGATTGCGATCATGAAGATCGCCGCGGGACTCGTCGCCCCGGTCGCGACTTCGCTGCTGCTGAACGAGGTGCGTCAAAAATGGTTCAAACGCAGCGTGCAGACGCTCGTGTACATGCCCCATTTTTTATCGTGGATTATCGTGGGCGGCATTCTGATCAACATTTTGTCCCCCACGCAAGGAATCGTTAATGACGTTCTGTCGCTGTTCGGCGTCGAGCCGGTTTATTTTCTCGGCGATAACCGCTGGTTCCGGTACGTGCTGGTCGTCTCGAACGAGTGGAAGGAGTTCGGCTTCGCGACGATCGTCTATTTGGCCGCGCTGACCTCGATCGATCCTTCCCTCTACGAGGCGGCCGTCGTCGACGGAGCGGCACGCTGGCGGCAGACTTGGCATATTACGCTGCCCGGCATGCGTCCGGTCATCGTGCTGATGGCGACGCTCAGCCTCGGCAGCGTGTTAAACGCGGGCTTTGATCAGGTGTTCGTGCTGTACAGCCCGCAGGTATACGAGACCGGCGATATTATCGATACGATGGTGTACCGGATGGGGCTTCAGCAGATGCAGTACAGCGTGGCGACGGCGGTCGGTCTGTTCAAGTCGGTCGTGTCGCTGCTGCTGATCAGCGTCTCGTATTGGCTGGCTTACCGGTTTGCCAACTACCGGATATTTTGAATGGAGGAGAAGCCGGATGGTGGAAGACCGCTCTTGGGGACGCCGGCTGTTTATGGCCGTCAACCTGTTGTTTCTGGGCGCGCTCGCCCTGATGTGCATCCTGCCCCTCGTCCACGTGCTGGCCATCTCGTTCAGCTCGAATACGGCTGCCTCGGCGGGGCTGGTCAAGCTGTGGCCGGTCGATTTTAATACGAAATCGTACGAATACGTGCTTCGCCAGGACGCGTTCCTGCGCTCGCTGCTCGTATCGGTGAAACGGGTTGTGCTCGGCACGGCGGTCAATATGGTGCTGATCGTACTGACGGCGTACCCGCTGTCAAAGGAAGTGCAGGCGTTTCGGATGCGCACGATTTACGTATGGCTGTTTTTTTTGACGATTTTGTTCGGGGGCGGACTGGTGCCGACCTATATGGTCGTCCAGCAGACCGGCATTATGAATACGATCTGGGCGCTCATTCTGCCCGGGGCCGTGCCGGTGTTCAGCGTCGTGCTGCTGCTTAACTTCTTCCGCGGCTTGCCGAAGGAGCTGGAGGAGGCTTCGCTGATCGACGGCGCAGGACAGTTCACGATCATGTGGCGGGTGTTCGTGCCGCTGTCGACGCCGGCGCTCGCCACGCTGTCGCTGTTCTCGATCGTCGGCCATTGGAACGCCTGGTTCGACGGCCTTATCTACATGCATACGCCGGATCGGTATCCGCTGCAATCGTACTTGCAGACGGTCATCATTCAGCAGGATTTGCAGCAGCTGTCGATGACCGACGACAACCTGCTCAAGCTGATTTCGGACCGGACGTTCAGCGCGGCGCAAATTTTCCTCGGGGCGCTGCCGATTTTGCTCGTCTATCCGTTTTTGCAAAAGTATTTCATGAAGGGCATCGTGCTCGGCAGCGTGAAAGGGTAGGCTGGGGCAGGAGGGAGGTTCTTGATCGGCAAGAGCTGTGCGGTGAACGGCTGCGATTGGGCGCCGACATGCGGCCGCATCGAGTAACGGGCAGGGCCGGGGACGGAAGGCGATACGCTTTCTGCGCTCCGGCCATTTTGGCTTGCTTGTAGAGACGGAGCGGGGCGTAGCCTGCGCTGACTGCGATACGCCGCTTCCGGACGCTAGCGGCGGGGATAAACGCGGCTGGTCTGGCCGTTTCGGCCATTATTGCCGATGAGCGCGAACCTGCGGGGCTAATGCCGCAATTTTCTCGCTCGCGAACGCTCTCGCTTACGAAATCACTAGGCATGACGTTCAATATGCTCTATAATAGGTCTAATCCAACGATAGAGCAGGGGATATCACATGAATTTTACGAAAATGCATGGGCTTGGCAACGATTTTATCGTCGTTTACGGGGAAGCCGCTTTACCGGACGACGCCTCCGAAACGGCGGTGCGGGTATGCAACCGTTTTTTCGGAATTGGTGCGGACGGACTCGTCTTTATATTGCCTTCCGACAAGGCCGATTTTCAAATGCGCATTATTAATTCCGACGGGTCCGAGGCGGAGCAATGCGGCAATGCGATCCGCTGTGTGGCCAAATATGTATACGATAACGGTCTGACAAATAAAACGGAGCTGGCGATCGAAACGATTGGCGCCGGCGTCCAGCCGATCGTGCTGAACGTGCGGGACGGACGGGTGCAAACCGTGCGCGTCGATATGGGGGAACCAATCCTGAACGGGCTGTCGATCCCGACAAGCCTGGACGCGGACCGGGTTATCGGCCACCCGGTCGAGGCGGACGGGACGGAGTTCCGCTTTACCGCCGTTTCGATGGGCAACCCGCATTGCGTGATCTATGTGGATGACGCGCCGGGCTTCGATCTGTACCGCTACGGTCCGCTGCTCGAGAATAATGAGCTTTTTCCGAAGCGGATCAACGTGGAATTCGCCACGGTCCGTTCGCGGACGCAGATCGACATGCGCGTATGGGAGCGCGGAGCCGGGCCTACGCTCGCCTGCGGCACCGGAGCGTGCGCCACGCTGGTTGCGGCCGTTCTGGACGGCAAGACGGAGCGCCGGGCGATCGTGTCGCTCAAGGGCGGCGATCTCGATATCGAATGGAGCGAAGCGGACAACCGGGTGTATATGACCGGACCGGCGGAGATCGTCTATCGCGGAGAGCTGGCCGGCCGTTAAGCTGGATCCATATATAGAAAGAACGGGTGAGGACTAGGATGAGAGCGGATTTGCGGGAAGCGCTCGCCGAGCGCGTGCTGATCGGCGACGGGGCAATGGGGACGTTGTTGTATCAGCTCGGGTTTCCGGTTGGCGTTTCCTACGAGGAATACAATTTGCTGAAGCCGGACGTAATCGGCGACGTGCATCGCCGGTATTACGAGGCGGGAGCGCGGCTGATCGAGACGAATACGTTCTCGGCCAATCGCGAGAAGCTGTCCAAGTTCGGATTGGAGCACGAGGTCGCGGCGATCAACAAGGCCGGGGTAGCGATCGCCCGGCAGGTCGTCGGCCAGGACGCCTATGTCGTTGGCGCCGTTGGCTCGATCCGGGCGGCGCGCCGCCGGAACATTGCAACGGAGCAGCTGGAGAACGATTTTCGCGAGCAGATCGAGGCGTTGCTGGAAGGCGGCGTGGACGGACTGCTGCTGGAGACGTTCTACGATTTGGAGGAAATGCTCCTTGTGGTCGACGTCGCGCGCAAGCTGACCGCGCTGCCGATCATCGGCCAATTCGCCACCGACGGCGGGGCGACGACGAACGACGGCATCGGCTATAACGAGGCGTTTCAACGGCTCCGCGACGCCGGGGCGGACGTTCTCGGCTTCAACTGCCACAGCGGGCCGACCGGCATCCTGCGGACGATGGAGAAGCTGACGCCGCCGGCCGACGTGCCGCTGTCCATCTTTCCAAACGCCGGACTTCCCGGCTATGTCGACGGGGAATATGTGTTCGGCTCCAAGCCGGACTACTTTGCGGAGAACGCTAAGAAGTTCGCCGATCAAGGGGCTCGACTGATCGGCGGCTGCTGCGGAACGACGCCGGAGCACATTGCCGCCATGGCGAAAGCGCTGAGCGGGTATGAGCCGAAAGCGGCGCCGAAAACCGCTGCGGCGCCCGACGCCGAGCCAGCGGCGAAGGAAACGGGCGGGGGCGATTCTCACGCCGCCGCCGTCGTGGCGGAGACCGCGCCAGCGCAGCCTGTCGCCACTCAGGCGAAGGAAGCACGCGAGCCGTCGCTGATCGAGCTGGTCAAGCAGCGCCATACCGTTATCGTGGAATGGGATACGCCACGGGATCTGGATATCGGCAAGTTTATGGAGGGGGCCAAGGCGCTTCAGGAAGTGGGCGTCGACTCGGTGACGATGGCCGATAACGCGCTGGCCGTTACGCGTATGAGCAACATGCCGCTCGGCTTCCTGCTGAAGGAGCGGCTCGGCATCCGGCCGCTGCTGCATATCGCCTGCCGCGACCGCAACCTGATCGGCACGCAATCGCACCTGATGGGCATGCATGCGATCGGACTCGACCATACGCTGGTGATTACCGGCGATCCTTCGCGATTCGGCGACTTGCCGGGGTCCAGCTCGGTATACGACATGACGTCGTTCGAGATGATCCGGCTGATCAAGCAGTTGAACGAAGGCATCGCCTTTTCGGGAAAGCCGCTCAAGCATAAAGCGAAGTTTATCGTCGGAGCGGCGTTCAACCCGAACGTCAAATATTTGGAGAAAGCCGTTCAGCGGCTGGAGAAAAAAATCGAGGCCGGGGCCGACTTCGTTATGACTCAGCCGGTGTACGACGCTAAGCTGATCGAGAACGTCCACGAGCTGACGAAGCATCTGGATATCCCGATTTTTATGGGCTTGATGCCGATCGTCAGCGAGGGGAACGCAACCTTCCTGCACAACGAAGTTCCGGGCATTCAGCTTTCCGAAGAAGTGCGCCGGCGGATGAGCGGGCTGAGCGGCGAGCGGGGGCGCGCCGAGGGGGTGCAGATCGGCAAGGAGCTGCTTGACGCCGCGCTGCCGAGGTTCAACGGCATCTATTTGATGACGCCGATGCATTTTTACGATATGAGCGCGCAGCTGACCCGTTACGTATGGGAAAAAACCGGAAAGCGGCAAGCTTGAGTTTCAAACGTTCGGAAGCGTGCGAGAATTGGGGCTTGACTTGGCAAAACGGCCTTGGATCGCCCCAGATTGCCGCTAATCGGCTTTAATGCGGATTTCTACTTGTCCGCATGTATAAAATGCTTTAGAATAAGGTAATGGATGTGATCCGCATGATTCGCAGCATGACCGGATTCGGCCAGCACGGTCTTGTCTCCGGCGGCTATCGGCTGCACGCCGAGGTAAGGTCGGTCAATCACCGTTACGCGGAAATAGCAGTTCGAATCCCCCGCGAGTGGCTCTCGTTGGAAGACGAAGTGAAGCGGGAGATTCAGCATGCCGTCAGGCGCGGTAAGGTGGAAGCGTTCGTCACGATCGAGAAGGAAGCGGGAGAGACGAAGCGCGTCGAGATCGACTGGACTGCAGCCGAGCGTTACGTTCAAGCGGCCGGGGAGCTGAAGGCGCGGTTCGGTCTGACCGACTCGCTAAGCCTGAAGGATCTGCTGACGCTCCCCGACGTGCTCGTCATCCGCGAAACGAAAAGCGACGCGGAGGCGTTGACCGGACCGCTGCTCGACTGCGTGCGCGAAGCCGTCGGCGCCATGGTGCGTATGCGGGAAACGGAAGGGACGCGGCTGTCGATGTACGTCCACGAATGTCTCGTTCGTCTTGAACGGCTGCATGGCGAGATGGCGGAGACGGCCGCAGGCACGGCCGAGGAGCATATGACCAAGCTGCGGACGCGTCTGACGGCGCTGCTGGGAGACGCGGCGGCGATACGGCCCGACGATCCCCGACTGGTCACCGAGGTGGCCTTAATGGCCGACAAATGCGACATCGGCGAAGAGCTGAGCCGGCTGTCCAGTCATTTCGAGCAGTGCCGGTCGCTGCTTGCCGCCGATGAGCCGGCAGGCCGCCGATTCGATTTTCTGGTTCAGGAAATGAACCGGGAAGTGAATACGATCGGCTCGAAATCGAACAGGCTGGAGTTCGCGGGCCAGGTCATCGAGATGAAGGCGGAGTTGGAAAAGATGCGCGAGCAAGCGCAAAATATCGAATAACGCCGGCTCTGGCCAACTGCTAGAGTATGAGCTTTGCGGCAATGGGCAAGAATAGTGCAAGGCCGCTGCTGGAGCGGGTTAGGCGGCCCCGGCGGTCTTGAATTCGTAGGAGGGCAATGATGGCCATTAAACTGATCAATATCGGCTTCGGAAATATTGTGTCCGCAAACCGGATCATCTCGATCGTAAGTCCGGAATCCGCTCCAATCAAGCGGATTATTCAGGAGGCGCGCGACCGGCATATGCTGATCGACGCCACGTACGGCAGACGCACGCGCGCGGTAATTATTACCGACAGCGACCACGTTATTTTGTCCGCCGTTCAGCCGGAGACGGTAGCCCACAGACTTACGAACAACAAGGACGATGATCATGACGAGTAATGCGGACAAAGGCCTTTTGATCGTGCTATCCGGCCCGTCCGGCGTAGGCAAAGGAACCGTCTGTTCCATGCTCCGCAAGCAGGCTCCGGATCTCGTATATTCGGTGTCGGCGACGACCCGTTACCCGCGGGCTGGCGAGCAGGAAGGCGTCAATTATTTTTTTAAATCGAAGGAACAATTTCGCTCGATGATCGAACGGGATGAATTGCTGGAGTATGCCGAGTACGTGGGCCAATATTACGGCACCCCGCGAAGCTTCGTCAACGAAACGATTCAGTCCGGAAAAGATATTATATTGGAGATCGAAGTGCAGGGCGCGCTCAAGGTCAAGCAGCGGTTTCCGGAAGGCGTGTTCATCTTCCTGATGCCGCCGTCGTTGAACGAGCTCAGAAGTCGCATCGAGAACCGCGGCACCGAGACGGACGACTCGATCCGCAACAGGCTGTCCGTGGCGGCCGATGAGATCCGGCTGCTCGAGCATTACGATTATGCGGTCGTGAACGACCGGGTGGAGTCGGCTTGCGAGCGCATCCGCTCCATTATTACCGCAGAGCATTGCAAGCGCGAACGGATCATGCCTTATGTGAAATCATGGATGGAAGAGGTGCGTTAAACGATGTTGTACCCATCGATCGACCTGCTTATCGACAAAGTGGACAGCAAGTACTCGCTTGTCGTGGCGGCGTCCAAACGGGCGAGAATGCTGCGCGACGGCTCCAAAACGGATTTGAAGGACTCGCATGCGAGCAAGTATGTCGGAGTAGCGCTTGAAGAAATATACGGCGACTACATTCAGGTGGAAAACCAGCCGAAAGCTTGACCTGGTACAAAGTCAGTGCTAATTCTGTGTATTCGGAAGACTCGATCCCTTGCGGGCAAGGGAATCGGTCTATTCCACGGATACCATTTAAGGTCTGACTTTGTACAGGTACAAAGTCAGAGCTAATTCTGTGATTCAGGTTAAGGTCTGACTTTGTATTAGGGACACAGATATAACGATACGGATATGACCGCATGACAACCTCTGGCAGGTTGTTATTTTTTTCCCGGATTAACCGGATGGAGGGGATACGAATGCTGCAAGGAAAAACGATCGTGCTCGGCGTAACCGGCGGAATCGCCTGTTACAAGGCGGCGGCTTTGTGCAGCAAGTTGGCTCAGGCGGGCGCGGACGTGCGCGTCATCATGACCGAGTCGGCTGCCAAGTTCGTCGCGCCTTTGACGTTTCAGACCCTGTCCCGCCACGACGTGGCGATCGATACGTTCGACGAGAGAGACGCCTCTGTCGTATCCCATATCCATTTGGCCGACAGCGCGGATCTCGTGGTCGTCGCTCCGGCTACGGCGAATATGATCGCCAAGATGGCTCACGGCATCGCCGACGATATGCTGAGCACGACGCTGCTCGCCACGGAGGCGCCGGTGCTTGTGGCCCCGGCGATGAACGTGCACATGTACGCGCATCCGGCGGTGACGGACAATATGCGCGTGCTCGGCGAGCGCGGCGTTCATTTTATCGAGCCCGGGGAAGGGCAGCTCGCTTGCGGTTATGTCGGCAAAGGCCGGCTGGCCGAGCCGGAGGAGATTATGGTCGCGATCAACCGGCTGCTGAACCCGGCGCTGCCGCTTGCAGGCAAACGCGTACTCGTAACGGCGGGAGGGACGATGGAGCGCATCGACCCGGTCCGTTACATCACGAACGACTCTTCCGGCAAAATGGGATATGCGATTGCCGAGGCGGCGAAGCGGCTGGGGGCGCAGGTAACGCTCGTAACCGGCAAAGCTTCGGTCGCCGTTCCGGCCGGAATCGAGGTCGTGCCGGTCGACTCTACGATGGATATGCTCGAGGCCGTGCTGGACCGGTTCGACGACTGCGATATCGTGATCAAGGCGGCGGCCGTCGCAGATTATCGAGCGGCACGCCCGTCGGACAAAAAGATCAAAAAAAAGGACGAGCGGATGACGCTCGAGCTGATCAAAAATCCGGATATATTACAGACGCTGGGCGAACGCAAAACAAAGCAGTTTATCGTCGGCTTTGCTGCGGAAACGGATAACGGGGAGCTCCATGCGATGGACAAGATCAGGCGCAAAAAAAGCGATCTGCTTGTTCTGAACGACGTCACGGTGCCGGGCGCCGGCTTTGGCACCGACACGAACATCGTCACGGTATTCGACGAATCCGGCCTGGTCGTTGCGCTGCCGCAGCTGAGCAAGCGCGAGGTGGCCGAGCGGCTGCTCGTGCTCATAGCCGAGAGGTTGAAGGCGCGCGGCGGGAGTGATGCCTGATGCGGTCCGATCGCGTGCCGGCCATGTCCGATTTGTTCGGAGAAGAGCTGCTGCCGCTGTCCGGCAACGGTCAACCGGAGCTGTACGCACAGGTCGTGGTGGACGTGCCGTCGAAGCAAACGAACCGGCCGTTCGACTACGTCGTACCCGAGGAGCTGCGAACCTGGATCGGCGTCGGCAGCCGTGTCGGCGTCCCGTTCGGACCGCGTACGCTCCAGGGTTTTGTCGTCGCCTTGTCGGAGCGGACCGATATGGCGTCCGGCAAGCTGAAGAAGATCGAGCAGGTGCTCGATCTCGTGCCTCCGCTCAATCCCGAGCTGGTGCAACTGGCCCGCTGGATGAGCCGCACTTATATTTGTCATGAAATTACAGCTTTGCAGGCGATGATTCCCGGTGCCCTGAAGGCGAAATACGAGAAGCGGATCGAGCTGGCCGACGATGCCGAGCTGAAGGCGCGGAAGCGGGCCGATGCACAGGATGGCGGTCAGGCGCTGTTGTTCGCGGCAAGCCCGGAGGAAGAAGCGATCTCGGCATTTGTCCGCCAGAAGGGACAAGTGACGACCGAGGCGATGCTTGCTCGGTTTCCCGAGGCCGGGCCGCTGTTGAAGCGGATGCTGGAGCAAGGGACGTTCGTGGAAGTGCAGACGGTGAGGGACCGGATGAATGCGAAAACGGCGCTGTTCGTCGCTCCCGCTGCCAGTCCGGAGGAGCTGACGGCGCACAGTATGAAGCTGCCGGCCAATGCGAAGCGACAGAAGGAGCTGCTTCTCTGGTTTGCCGAAAACCTGGAACCACTGCCGCTTGCCGAGCTGACGGACAAGCTGGACGTCGGAGCGGGCACCGTCAAGGCGCTGGCCGACAAAGGCTTGTTGTCCGTCACGGAGCGCGAGCTGTTCCGCGATCCGTATGCGGGACGGGAATTTCGGCGCACGACTCCGCTTGCTTTGACCCCGGAGCAGCGGCAAGCGCTGGAACCGGTGGCGGATACGCTGGAACGCCGGGAGCATGGCGTGTTCCTGCTTCACGGAGTAACCGGCAGCGGCAAAACCGAAGTGTACTTGCAAGCGATCCAGCAATGTCTCGATCAAGGGCGAGAGGCGATCGTGCTCGTCCCCGAAATCTCGTTGACGCCGCAAATGGTGGAACGGTTCAAAGGCCGGTTCGGCTCGGCCGTCGCCGTCATGCACAGCCGTCTTTCGCAGGGCGAACGTTACGACGAGTGGCGCAAAATCGTCCTGAAGCGGGTGAGCGTCGTCATCGGCGCCCGTTCGGCCGTGTTCGCCCCGTTCGATAGAATCGGGTTGATCATTATCGATGAGGAGCATGAATCGTCTTATAAGCAGGAAGAAAGCCCGAAATATCACGCACGGGATGTGGCGGTGGAACGGGCGGCGTATCATGGCGCGGCGGTCGTGCTCGGCTCGGCGACCCCGTCGCTGGAAAGTTACGCCAAGGCGTCGGGCCGGCTCGGCAGCGGCGCTGCCGGCCGATACCGACTGTTGACGATGGCGGAACGGGTCGAAGGCCGGCCGCTGCCGGCGGTCAACGTCGTCGATCTGCGCGAGGAGCTGAAGGCGGGCAACCGCTCGATGTTCAGCCGCGGGCTGTACGAAGCGCTGGGGCAGCGTCTGGAACGGCAGGAGCAAAGCGTTCTGCTGCTCAATCGGCGCGGCTACTCCACCTTCGTTATGTGCCGCTCGTGCGGCTTCGTCGTTCAATGCCCGCATTGCGATATTTCGCTGACGTACCATCAGGTATCGCGGACGATGCGCTGCCACTATTGCGGCTTTTCCCAGCCCGAGCCGGCCACGTGTCCGAGCTGCGAGAGCGAGCATATCCGTTATTTCGGAACCGGCACGCAGCGGGTCGAGGAGGAACTGGCGAAGCTGTTCCCCGGCATTCGCGTCATCCGGATGGACGTCGATACGACGTCGGAGAAAGGGGCGCACGAGCGTCTGCTGAACCGGTTTCGCGATCGTCAGGCGGACGTGCTGCTCGGCACGCAGATGGTGGCCAAGGGGCTCGATTTCCCCGATGTGACGCTGGTCGGCGTCATCGCCGCGGATACGGTGCTGCATCTGCCCGACTTCCGCGCCGCCGAGAAGACGTTCCAACTGTTGACGCAGGTCGCCGGCCGGGCCGGCCGGCACCGGCTGCCGGGTGAGGTATTTATCCAGACCTATACCCCCGACCATTACAGCATCGTGACGGCAAGCGCCCACGACTTCGGGGCGTTTCTGGAGCAGGAGCTGGATATACGGCGGCAGCGCGGCTATCCTCCTTATTATGAGCTGGTGCTTGTGACCTTATCCCATGAGCAGGTGCCGCTGCTCGTCCGCGCCGGCGAGGCGTTCGCTTCCAGGCTGAAGCAGTGCTGGGAGCATGAGCGGAGAGGCCGGGGGCCGGGGTATCCCGCAGACAGCTTGGGCCATCTAAACGACGCCCGAGGCGACGGCGCTTATTTCGAGGTGTACGGCCCGGTAGCCTCCCCAATCCCGCGAATCAAAGATAGATATCGGTTCCAATGCATGATAAAATATCGGGGTAATGTCGACGTCGCCGGCATGCTGGCCGAAACGGCGGCTGCGTTCGACGATACGGTTCGCAACGACAAGCTGACGATCAGCATGGACGTCAATCCGCAAGTACTGATGTAGCTGTGCTGCGCATAAACCATACAAACCGATTCGATAAGGAGTGTTGCTGTCTTGGCTATCCGGATTATCGTGAAAGAACCGGATTCCGTGCTGCGTGAAGTGGCGAAGCCGGTTCCGAAAATAACGCCCAACATTCACAAGCTGCTCGACGACATGGCCGACACGATGTACGATGCCGAGGGAGTCGGGCTTGCCGCTCCGCAAATCGGCATCCTGAAGCGGGTAATCGTGATCGATGTCGGCGATGACAACGGCCTGATCGAAATGATCAATCCGGAAATCGTCAGCTCCGAAGGGGAGCAGCTGGGGCAGGAGGGCTGCCTGAGCATACCCGGCTTGCGCGGCGATGTAAAGCGGGCGATGAAGGTGACCGTTAAAGGGTTGGACCGCAACGGCGACGAGATCGTCATTACCGGCTCGGAGCTGCTGGCGCGGGCGTTCCAGCACGAGGTGGATCATCTGAACGGCGTGCTGTTCACCGATCTGGCCCTAAGCGTATACCGCGAAGAGGAACGGCAAAGAAATGGCGAGGAGTGAAGACATGAACGTCGTTTTCATGGGAACGCCTGATTTTGCCGTTCCTTCCCTTCAAGCGCTGCTCGACGAAGGCTATAACGTCGTGGCGGTCGTCACCCAGCCGGATCGGCCGAAGGGGCGCAAGCGCGAGCTGACGCCCCCGCCCGTGAAGCTGGAGGCGCTGAACCGCGGCATCCCCGTGCTTCAGCCGCTCAAGCTGCGCGATCCCGAGGCGGTTGAGCAGATTCGCGAGTATGCGCCGGATCTGATCGTGACCGCTGCCTACGGGCAAATTTTGCCCAAGTCGCTGCTGGCGATTCCGGGACACGGCTGCATCAATGTGCATGGCTCGCTGCTGCCGAAATACCGGGGAGGCGCTCCGATTCAGCATGCGATCATGAACGGCGAGACGGTGACCGGCGTTACGATCATGTATATGGCGGCCGGACTCGATACTGGCGATATGATCAGCCGGGTAGAGGTGCCGATTGCCGACGAGGATACGGCCGGTACGATATTTGACAAGCTGAGCTCGGCGGGAGCCCGGCTGCTTCGCGATACGCTGCCGGAGCTGCTGGCCGGCCGCTTAACGGCGGTGCCGCAGCAGGATGCGGAAGCGACCTATGCGCCGAATATTGCCCGGGAGAACGAGCGGATCGACTGGTCCCGTTCCTCCCTGGAGCTGTTTAACCAAATCCGCGGGCTGAATCCGATGCCCGGCGCTTTTACGCTATGGAATGGCGCTGTGTTCAAAGTATGGGCCAGCGTCAAGCCGAAGTCCGGCGCAGGCAGCGCCGACCGTGTCGGCCGCGCATCGGCCGCGGACGACGCCGCGCCCGGAACCGTGCTGGGGATGTCCGACGATGGCATTGAGGTGCGGACGGGCGACGGTTCGTTATGGCTGACGCATGTTCAGCCTGCGGGCAAGAAGGCGATGAGCGTGTCCGAGTTGAGACGCGGAGCGCCTATTTCGCCGGGAACGGTATTGGGGGTTTAACATCGAGTTGAAATCGAACGAGCAGCAAGGGACGAATCATAGGGCAGCCGGCCGGGTGCCGAACGGAACGGCGGCGAAGCCGGGGCAGGGGAGAGCGGACAAGCAGCAGGGGCGTCCGTTACGGGCAGGCGCGCCTGCCAAGGGCAAATCTTCGGGGAGCGCGGGCGCTGCGTCAGGCCAAAGCTCCGGAAGCTCCGGTGCCGGGCGCAAACCGGCAGGAAACGGCGCAGGCCGTCAAAGCCATGGCGTCCGCAGCGGCGCGGCGGGAGGCAGGCCGTTGTCCGCGCGGGAGCTGGCGCTGGCTGTGCTCACCCGCGTCGAGACCGGACAGGCGTATAGCAATCTGCTGCTGAACCAGATGCTGCAAAAGCACGGCTTGTCCAAAAGCGACGCCGGTTTGGCAACCGAGCTGGTGTACGGGACGATCCAACGCAGAAACACGCTGGACTACTGGCTGGAAGCCTTCGTCGCCAAAGGGCTGGCGAAGCTGGAGCCGTGGGTGCGCAATCTGCTCCGCCTGAGCGTCTACCAGTTGCGCTACTTGGACCGTATTCCGGAGCATGCGGCCGTCAACGAGGCCGTTTCGATCGCCAAGCGCGACGGACATGCCGGCATATCCGGCATGGTGAACGGGGTGTTGCGCAACGTCATCCGCCGCAAGGACGAGCTGACGATTCCGGATTCGCTGGACCCGGTGTCGCGCATTTCCCTCGAAACGTCCCATCCGGCTTGGCTCGTGAAGCAGTGGGCCGAACGGTTCGGCGTCGAGACGGCAGAGCGCATATGCCGTTCGAACAACGAGCCGCCGCACGCCAGCGTTCGCGTCAATACGCTCCGGCTGACGCGCGGAGAGCTGTTGGAGCGCATGGAGCAGGCGGGCATGCGCGCGCGCGAGTCCGTTCTGGCGGCCGAAGGCGTCGTCGTAGAAAGCGGCGGCAACATGGCGCTGACGCCCTGGTATGCCGCAGGCGAGCTGTCCGTCCAGGACGAGAGCTCGATGCTGGTCGCCGCCATGGTCGATCCGCAGCCGGGGATGAGCGTGCTCGACTGCTGCGCCGCACCGGGAGGCAAAACCGCCCATTTGGCCGAGCTGATGAACGACAACGGGAGAATCGTCGCATGCGATCTGCACGAGCATAAACGCGAGCTGATCGCCGCCCAGTCCGACAGGCTCGGGCTGCGCTGCGTCGAGACGCGAACGCTCGACGCCCGGCATTTGCCGGAAACGTTCGCCGGGACCGTCTTCGACCGCATTCTGCTGGACGCGCCGTGCACCGGCTTGGGCGTTATCCGCCGCAAGCCGGACATCAAATGGACGAAAACCGCGCAGGATTCGATCGACATCGCCGGACTGCAGGCCGAGCTGCTGGACAAGGCGGCCGACCTGCTGGCGCCGGACGGCGTGCTCGTGTACAGCACCTGCACGATCTCCGCGGAGGAGAACGAACGGGTCGTGGAGCGGTTTCTGCTCGCGCATCCGGCGTTTTCCCTCGAGCAGCCTCCGGAGCCCCTCCGCTCGTCATTGCCGGAGGGAACGATCGCCGAGAACGGAGCCGTTACGGTGCTGCCGCACCGGTTCGGCTCGGACGGCTTTTTCATCGCACGGCTTCGCAAACGCCCGTAAACCCGTTAAAACTTTAGCTGCGGGCCGGGTTATGCTAGAATAGAGAATAAACCGGCGGAGCGGACCGATAGCGGGAAGCTCCGTCCTACGCATGTGCAACCGCATGCGAAATCGACGAACGGATCGTGATGTTTTTTGCTGAAACCTTTAAAACCGTTGAAACCATTGGAGCCCTTCGTGCCCGAGACGCTGTCGGCCTACGATCTGTCTCTCGAAGAATGGGGCACGTGGCTGAAAGAAAACGGCGAGCCGCCTTTCCGTGCCGGACAAATCTTCGATTGGCTGTATGTGAAGCGGGTGGGCTCCTTCGAGGAAATGTCCAACCTGCCCAAGCCGCTGCGCGATAAATTGTCGCGCCTGTTCGAGTTCGTCTCGCTTAAGGAAGTGGCGCGCCAGCAGTCGAAGGACGGAACCGTCAAGTTTTTGTTCGAGCTGGCCGACAACAACGCGATCGAGACCGTCATCATGAAGCACGATTACGGCAACAGCGTCTGCGTGACCACCCAAGTGGGCTGCCGGATCGGCTGTACGTTCTGCGCGTCGACACTCGGCGGCTTGAAGCGCAACCTGGCGGCCGGCGAGATCATCGCCCAGGTCGTACAAGCCCAGCGCATGCTTGACGCTACGGGAGAGCGCGTCAGCAGCATTGTCATCATGGGCATCGGCGAGCCGTTCGAGAACTACGACGCAATGCTGAAGTTTCTGAAGACGATGAACCACGAGAAGGGGCTCAATATCGGGCAGCGTCACATTACCGTATCCACTAGTGGCATCGTTCCGAATATATATCGGTTCGCCGACGAGAATATGCAGATCAATCTGGCTATCTCGATTCATGCTCCGAACGACGAGCTGCGCTCCAAGCTCATGCCCGTCAATCGGCGTTATCCGTTCAGCGAGCTGATCGAAGCGTGTACGTACTATTTGCAGGAAACCGGCCGGCGCATCACGTTCGAATACGCCCTGATGGGCGGCGTCAACGATGCCGCGGAGCATGCACAGGAGCTGGCCGCCGTGCTGAAGCCGATGCTGCCGCTCGTCCATGTCAATCTGATTCCGGTCAATTTCGTGCTGGAGCGGGATTTCAAGCGCACGGAGCGGGACGATATATTCACTTTCCAGCGCATTCTGGAAAAGCAGAACATACCCGCAACGATCCGCAGGGAGCACGGCAGCGACATTGCCGCCGCCTGCGGCCAATTGCGCGCGAAGCACATGGAAACCCAGTGAGGTGAGAGCATTATGCAAACGGCGCATCGCACGGATGCCGGACTCGTCCGGCTGATCAACGAGGACCGGGCTGCGGTCCGCGACGAATGGAACGGCTTTACGCTGGCTATCGTGGCGGACGGCATGGGCGGTCATCAGGCGGGGGAAATCGCCAGTCAAATGACGATCGAGCTTGTGGAAACGGAGATGCGCGCGGTTACCACGGATCTGTCGGTGGACGAACGCAAGCAAGCCGTGCACAGCGCGATTGCGAAGGCGAACGAGCAGGTGTTCGAAATCGCCTCCGGACAGGCGCGCTATCAAGGGATGGGCACGACGGTCGTAGCGGCGCTCGCGACGGCCGACGATCTTGTCATCGGGCATATCGGGGACAGCAGAGCGTATATCGTCTCCGGGGATTCCATTCGGCAGGTCACCGAGGATCATTCGCTTGTGAACGAATTGATCAAATCGGGCCAGATCACGCAGGAGGAAGCCAACATCCATCCGCTGCGCAACGTCGTAACCCGCGCGCTCGGCACCGACAGACAGGTGGAGATCGACATCATCCACAGTCCCTGGGGCAACGGCGACGTGCTGCTGCTGTGCAGCGACGGCCTGAGCGGTTTGGTGGGCGAGCGGGAAATCTACGAGATCGTCGTCGAACAAGGCGATTTGCCGCGGAAGGTGGACAAGCTGGTCGGCCGTGCCCTGGAAGAGGGCGGAGGAGACAACATTACGGTCGTGCTGCTTGCGAACGATACGGCAGCGAATGATAGGGAAAGGAGGGGTGGTGCATGATCGGTCACGTGCTGGGAGGGCGCTACGAAATCCTGGACCGCATCGGCGGCGGCGGAATGGCTCTGGTCTACAAAGGTCAGGACATTCTGCTCAACCGGAAAGTTGCCGTCAAGGTGCTTCGTCAACAGTACGTGCATGACGAGGAGTTCATCCGCAGGTTTCGCCGGGAAGCCCAGGCGGCCGCGTCTTTGTCGCATCCGAACGTCGTCAGCATCTACGACGTCGGTCAGGAAGACGAGATCCATTATATCGTGATGGAATATGTCGAAGGGAAGACGTTGAACGACCTGATCAAAGAACGGGCTCCGCTGCCCGCGGAAGAGGCGGTCCGGATCGCGGGACAAATCTGCGATGCGCTCGATCATGCCCACCTGAACCAGATCATTCATCGCGATATTAAGCCCCACAATATTCTGATCGGCAAAAACGGCCGCGTCAAGGTGACCGACTTCGGCATCGCCCGCGCCGCGGACGCTTCGCAAATTACCCAGACCGGCTCGGTCGTCGGCTCGGTCCATTATTTTTCCCCCGAACATGCCAAAGGAACGTTGACCGGCGCGCAATCCGACCTGTATTCGTTAGGCATTGTCCTGTATCAGATGTTGACGGGTCGGCTTCCGTTTCTGGGCGAAAGCCCGATCAGCGTGGCGTTGAAGCATTTGCAGGAGGATGTCGAGGAGCCGCGCAAGGTGAATCCGCTTATCCCGCAAAGCGTGGAAAACGTCATTCTCAAATCGATGCGCAAAAAGCCGGAGGAACGATACCGTTCCGCCAAGGAAATGCTTCAGGATCTCGATACGTGCCTACAGCCGGACAGGCGCAACGAGCCGAAGCTGCTATTCCCGTCCGACGATTACGACGATACGGAGAAGACGCGCGTCCTGCCCGCCATTCGCGGCGATTATGTGCCCGTAGCAGATGATGAGGACGAGATCGAGGACGCGGGGACCCGGAAGCGCAAAGGAAAAGCGTGGGTGAAGCCCCTGCTGTGGACCGT
Organism: Paenibacillus hodogayensis; assembly: GCF_039536325.1. Taxonomy (NCBI): domain Bacteria; kingdom Bacillati; phylum Bacillota; class Bacilli; order Caryophanales; family Paenibacillaceae; genus Paenibacillus; species Paenibacillus hodogayensis. The sequence continues at coordinate 493,846 of NZ_BAAAYO010000008.1, read as the reverse complement.
TGTGATCGTAGCGCTGCTCGGACTGATGTACTTGGGCGTCCGTTACGTGAAACAGATTATCGAGGTGCCGGAGGTCGACGTTCCGAATGTGGTCAACTGGCCGGTGGAGGAAGCAGAGAAGAAGCTGCAGGCGCTCAATCTGTCGGTCAAGATCGTTCCCCAGACGAACGCGCAGGTAGCCAAGGATATTGTCATCCAGCAGGACCCGACGCCGGTGCGGGTCAAGGTGAACAATGCGGTTACCCTTTATGTGAGCCTGGGTCCGGAGAAGCAGAGGATGCCGGACTGGAAAGGCAAGCAGGTGAACGACGTGCTCAATACGGAGCTGATCCGGTTCGGCATCGACAAGTCGCAGATCAAGCAGGTGCCGACGTTCGGCAACGAGGACGCGGGAACGATTATCGCCCAGTCTCCGGCCGCCGATGAAGAATACGATCCGAAGACGGTTTCGATCCAGTTGACGGTAAGCAAAGGCAAGGAGCAGGTGACGATGCCGGATCTCACTGGCATGACGGAGGTGGAGGCCCAGTCGCGGGCGAAGCTGAACGACTTCAAGCTGACCGTACAGAGGGAAGCTACTTATAAGGGGCCCAAAGGCCAGATCTACGATCAATTTCCGTATAAAAGCGGGGAGCTTGTCTCGCCCGGAGCGGAAATCAAAGTTTTTGTCAGCACCGGCTACCCGGCCAATGCCAAGGAGGTTACCGCCTCCAAGGTAATCGAGCCGGCCGAGAAGGGCAAGGAAAGCACGGTCGAGATCATTTACAGCGATGCGCGAGGCGACGATATCAAAGGCACGACGCGCAAGATCAAGGATGCGCAGACGTTCGAAGTGCAACTTGTCTTGTCGCCGGAAAAAGACGGTTCAATTACGTACAAGGTCGACGGCAAGCGACTGGACGTCGATACGATTCCTTATGACGAGAAAAAGTCGGTGAATCCGCCGGCTGGCGGTTCGGGTGGCGCCGGAAATACAGGCGGACAGCAGACCGGCTCGCCGCCGGGAACGAACGGTTCGACCGGCACCGGCGCGAACGCCCCGGGCGGCACGGGGACGAATGGAACCACCGGCACGAACGCCGGGGCCGGAGCAAACGGCGGTGCCGGCGGTACGAACGTAGCGAAGCCTCCGGCAAGCGGTACTCAGCCTGCCGGGACGAAGACCGTTACGACTCCACCGACGGGAGGGCGCAACTGAATGCCTGAGGGCGTAATTGTAAAAGCGTTGAGCGGCTATTACTACGTAATGCCCGCGGAGAACGATGCGCAAGAAACGGTGCAATGCCGCGCCCGCGGCATTTTCAAGAAGCGGGGCATTAGCCCCCTGGTCGGCGACCGCGTTGTTTACGGGATAACCGAGAACGGGGAAGGCACCGTCGACGAGATCAAGCCGCGGACGACGGAGCTGATCCGTCCTCCCGTGGCCAATGTCGACTTGGCGGTGTTGGCTTTTTCCTTGGTCGAGCCTGCGCTGAATTTGCAGCTGCTGGACAAATTTTTGGTGCATACCGAAAACGCCGGGCTGGAGACGATCATTTGTCTGACCAAAAGCGACCTGCTGGACGACGGCGGGGCGGAGGAGGAACGGCGGGAGCAGCCCGAGCCGGACGAGGTGAAGCGGGTATACGAAAAAATCGGGTACACGGTCATCGTGACGAGCGCGAGCACGAGGGACGGGATCGAGGAAGTGCGTACCCGCTTGGCCGGACGGACGAGCGTGTTCTCCGGGCAATCCGGCGTCGGCAAGTCTTCGCTGTTGAACGCGCTCGTGCCCGGACTCGATCTGGATACGAATGCAATCAGCCTGAAGCTCGGCCGAGGCAAGCATACGACCCGCCATGTCGAGCTGATCGCTGTCGACGGCGGCGGTCTGGTAGCCGATACGCCTGGCTTCAGCCAGCTCGATTTCGTGCAGTTGGAGGCGGAGGAGTTGTCCGCCTGCTTCGCCGAGATGAAGCGACTATCGGCCGGGTGCAAATTCCGCGGCTGCCTGCACCAGCACGAGCCGGGCTGTCAAGTGCTCGCCGCGCTCGAGAGCGGGGAGATCGCGGCAAGCCGGTACAAGCATTACCTCGTTTTTTTACAGGAAATCAAAGATCGGAAACGGAGGTACTGACCAATGACGGAACTGCTTATCGCTCCATCTATCCTGTCCGCGGACTTTGCCCGTTTGGGCGAAGAAGTGCGGGACGTGGAACAAGGAGGCGCGGACTGGATCCACGTGGACGTCATGGACGGCCATTTCGTGCCCAACATTACGCTCGGACCGGCCATCGTACAGGCTATTCGGCCGCACACGAAGCTTCCGCTTGACGTTCACCTGATGATCGCCCGGCCGAACGAGTATATCGGGGCGTTCGCCCAGGCCGGGGCGGATTACATATCGGTTCATGCGGAAGCGTGCACGCATCTGCACCGGACCGTGCAGCAGATCAAGAGCGAAGGGGTTAAGGCCGGCGTCGTGCTGAACCCGGCGACGCCTCTGACCGCGCTCGAGCATATTGTCGACGACGTCGACCTTGTCCTGCTGATGACGGTCAATCCGGGCTTCGGCGGACAGCGCTTTATTCGCTCAAGCGTACCCAAGATCGCCGATTTGCGCCGGATGCTCGACGACCGCGGCCTCTCGCATGTCCATATCGAGGTCGACGGCGGCGTGAACGAAGAAACGGCGCTGCTCGTCCGTCAGGCGGGGGCGAACGTGCTGGTTGCAGGCAATGCCGTATTCGCTCAGCCGGACCGCGCAGCGGCGATCGCGACGATTCGCCGGTCCGCCGCAGGAGGGCTGTGACGTTTGAAGAAGACATTGATGCTGCTGTTGTGCAGCTTTGTGGCCGGTCATCTGCTCCTTATTTTTTCATGGCAGGACTTCTCGATTTTCCGTTACGTTTATTCGCTCGGAGCGTTGGTCGTCGGCATTTATTTTTTCAAAACGTACGAGTCCAAAGGGCTGCGAATCAGCTTCATTCTCGTAGCGCTGTTGTTCTGGGTGCTGCTGACGGTCGTATACGTGGTGATCGGCAAAATCCCGATTCTCAACCTCGAGCCGCCGGGCTTGAAAATGGAACCCTAACCGAGGACGCTGGCATGTTTTCCCGCCGGGCCGCATATAGATGACTACAAGAGTTGCCGCTCTTGTAGTTTTTTTGTCCGGATCATCACCTTTTCCGCAGGCGGCGAATAAGCTGAAGACAGAAGGTGGATCTGCGCGGCGGCGCAAAAACGGGACAGACGGCGGGGGCTTACGGGCCGCGCGGAACATGCGAGGGAGGGGTAGAAATGAAATTTTATACAATTAAGCTACCAAGATTTTTGGGCGGTGTCGTCAAGGCCATTCTGAATTCATTCAGCAAGAGCTGAATGCCGGAATCGCGCCTGCGCGCAAGCGGCGTACGAGATCGTCCATACTACCGGTTATCGCTCTTCTCGCGGCGGTTCGGGAAGCAGCCCGCCTGCGCCATAGGCCGAATCAGCGCCAGCGGCGGAAGCGTCCAAGCGGGCTTCGGCCGGCAGCCGGCCCGCAGGCGGCGGTGGAACGAAAAAAAAGCACCCGTAATCAGGTGCTTTTTGTCTATTCGCCTCGTATCAAATCGCAAGGAAACGGTTCGGACGAATGCTTACACGCGCTCAACAAGGCCGGATCTCAAAGCACGGGCGCTTACATAAACGCGTTTTGGCTTGCCGTTGACCATGATGCGAACTTTTTGCACGTTAACGCCCCAGGTGCGTTTGTTTTTGTTGTTGGCGTGGGAAACGTGGTTGCCTTGGCGCGGGCTTTTGCCAGTAATCGTACATTTGCGGGACATGAGTTACACCTCCTGAAAAACAATCATACCGAGCACATACCTCAATATATTAGCACATGACGGTGTGCCAGTCAATTCCGGCGCTGCGGTTTTTGCATTTCTTTCTTGTGTCGATTATAGTAAAATGAAAGAAACATGTTCACATTTGCGAATCGGAGAGGAGCTGGTCACAACCATGCAGATCGACAATGAGTGGGGAAAAGTGTTCATCTCGAATGAAGTGATCGCGGTGCTCGCCGGTTCGGCCGCCCTCGATTGCTACGGCCTCGTCGGCATGGCTTCGCGCAAGCAGCTCAAGGACGGCATTGCCGAGCTGCTCGGAAGAGACAACCAGAGCCGCGGCGTCGAAGTTCGCATTGAGCCGGACGGGCTGCACATTGAATTGCATATTATCGTCAGTTACGGAACGAAAATTTCCGAAGTGGCCCATAACGTCCAGTCGAAGGTGAAATACGTGCTGAACGACGTCGTCGGACTGAAGGCCGATTTCGTGGATATAGTCGTGCAAGGGGTGCGCATCGCGCATTAGGACGGGCGAGACCGATCAGCCGATATGTATTTGAGGGATGGGGGAGTTTTTTCTTGAGTAAGCGCTTTAAAATAATAACCGGACCCGATTTTACCAGCATGATCTATAAAGGCGCCGAATTGTTGCATCTCAACGCAGGAAACGTCAACGCGCTGAACGTATTTCCCGTGCCGGACGGCGACACGGGCACGAATATGAATATGACCTTGACTTCCGGTGTGGACGAGCTGAAGAAAAAGACATACCCGCATATCGGCAAAGCGGCCGAGGTGCTGTCGAAAGGGCTTCTGATGGGCGCCCGCGGCAACTCCGGCGTCATTTTGTCCCAACTGTTCCGGGGATTCGCCAAGGCGATCCAGGAGGAAGAATCGATCAACGCCCAGCAATTGGCGCAAGCGCTGCAACAGGGCGTAGATACGGCCTACAAGGCGGTCGTCAAGCCGGTGGAAGGCACCATCTTGACGGTTGCCCGCGAAGCGGCCAAGCATGCAGTCGCTTCCGCGCGCAAAAGCGACGACGCCGGCGATCTGATGCGCGAGGTGCTCGTCAAGGCGAAGGAGGCGCTCGCAAGAACGCCGGATCAGCTTCCCGTGCTGAAGCAGGTCGGGGTAGTCGACGCCGGCGGACAAGGCCTGGTTTGGATTTACGAAGGCTTTGTCGCGGCGCTGGACGGCAGCCTGTCAGCCGGTCCGGAGGCTTATCCAACCGCGGCTCGCTCTGTTGCGGCTTCGCCGGTACGCGACGAGGAGCATTCGCTTCGCGCGCAAGCCCACATGGCTACGGAAGATATCGAATTCGGTTATTGCACCGAGTTCATGATCCGGCTGGAGCCGGGCGAGACAAGTGGAGGCGAGTTCGACGAGGCGCGTTTCCGGAGCGAGTTGGAGACGCACGGCGATTCGCTGCTCGTCGTGGCCGACGACGATCTGGTAAAGGTGCACGTGCATGCGGAATATCCCGGGAATGTGCTGTCGCTGGCCCAACGCTACGGCGAGCTGACGAGGATCAAGATCGAGAACATGCGCGAGCAGCATTCGCATCTGTTGGCCGAGGACGGGCCGGGAGCGGCCGCGATCGCCGAGCCGGCAAGCGGGACAGATAACGGACAGCCTGCTGTGGATAAAGACGCGCAGCCGCTCAAACCGTTCGGCTTCGTCGCAGTTGCGGCGGGCGACGGCATTGCCGCGATCTTCGACAATTTGGGCGTCGATGTCATCTTGTCCGGCGGCCAGACGATGAATCCGAGCACGGAAGAAATCGTCGGAGCGATCGACAAGGTCGCTGCGGAAACCGTGTTCGTATTTCCGAACAACTCGAACATTATACTGGCCGCGCAGCAAGCCCGCGATTTGACGGACCGCCGGGTCGTCGTGCTGCCGACGAAGACGATTCCGCAAGGCTTCACGGCGATGCTGGCCTTTCAGCCGAACGCCACGGCGGAGCGCAACGCCGAACTGATGGAAGCTTCGATCGGCGAGGTGCAGTCGGGGCAAGTGACGCATGCGGTGCGGGATACGCAAATCGACGGTATCGATATTCGCGAGGGCGACTATCTCGGCATTCACAATAACAAGATTATCGCTTCCGCTCCTCTGCTCGAGGACGTATGCCGGAAGCTGCTGGACAGCATGATGGCGGCCGGCGGCGAAGTGGTGACCGTGCTGTCGGGCGCCGACGCGCCGGAAGCGGAGACTGCCCGGCTCGCCGAGCTGATCGAGGACGGTTATCCGGAGGCGGAGCTGGAAATATTGGCCGGCGGGCAGCCGGTATACTATTATCTGATCTCGGTGGAATAACCGGCAAACAAGGAATTTCGGTGGAAATGAGGGACGCCAATGGGGAAAATCCGCGTGGTGACGGACAGCACGTCCGATATTCCGGAGCCGCTCCGGAAACAATACGGCATCGAGATGGTGCCGCTGAAAGTTCATTTCGGCACGGAAACGTTTTATGACGCCGTGACGATCCAGCCTTCGCAGTTTTACGAGAAGCTGCCGACCGCATCGGCGCTGCCGACGACGTCGCAGCCATCTCCGGCAGACTTTCTGGACATATACAAGAAGCTCTCCCAGGAGCCGGATACGGCCATTATTTCGATCCATCTTTCCTCGGCGATGAGCGGAACGTACCAGTCGGCGCTGCTTGCCAAGACGCTGCTGGAGGCGGACGACAGACTCGCGGTCGTCGATTCCAAGTCGGCGTCGTACGGCATCGGCCTGCTTGTGGTAGAGGCAGCCAAAGCTGCCGCAGCGGGAAAAAGCGTGCCCGAAGTGCTGGAGCTTGTAGATCGGCTTCGTCAGGATATGCGCATTTATTTTCTTGTCGGCACGCTCGAATATTTGCAGAAGGGCGGACGGATCGGCAAAGCGGCGGCGTTGTTCGGCTCGCTGCTGAACATCAAGCCGATTTTGACGATCGACGGCCAAGGCGAAGTATCGTCGGTGGACAAGGTGCGCGGAACCAAGAAGGCGATGGCCCGCATCGTCGATTTGCTCAAGGCCGATTTCGGCGACCGGCCGATCGATCTGACCGTTGCGCATGCGGGCGCACCGGAGGCGGGGGCGGAGTTCAGCCGCCTGCTGCAGGAGCATTTCAATATTGCGGAGCTGACGTATACGGACGTCGGTCCGGTCGTCGGCACGCATGCCGGACCGGGCACGGTAGCCGCGTTCGCCAGACCGCACTATGAATAACGATCTGCATGCGTATCCGGTCCGCGCCGTCAAGGGCGTCACTCCGGCCAAGGCGAAGGAGCTGGAGGCGCTCTCCATCGGTACGGTTGCGGACCTGATCGAATATTATCCGTTCCGTTACGAGGATTATCACATACGCGATTTGGCTGCCGTGAAGGACGGGGAGAAAGTGACCGTTCAGGGCAAAATATACAGCGAACCGGTATTGCAAATGTACGGCCGCAGCAAGTCGCGGATGACCTGCAAAGTATATATCGACCCGCTGTTCATCTCGGCGGTCATGTTCAACCGGCATTTTCTGAAGGACAGGCTGCATCCCGGGCAGGACATCGTGTTGACGGGGAAATGGGACGGCCGCAGGCTGCAGCTGATCGTATCCGAGACGGAGCTTCCGGGAGGGAGCTCGTCTCAGACGGGCACGCTGCAGCCTGTTTATTCGATCACGGCTGCACTGACGCAGAAGTGGATGCGCAAAACGATCCAGCAGGGAATCGTTCAGTTCGGGGCGCTCGTCACGGAGGTGCTGCCGGTCCCGATTGTCGACAAATACGGATTCATGCCGCGCAAGCAGGCCGTATATCGGATTCATCATCCCGACGACGCGGCGGAAGGGAAACAGGCTCGCAGACGGCTCGTCTACGAGGAGCTGTTTTTTTTCCAATTGAAGATGCATGCGTTCCGGGCGCTCCAGCGGAAAAGGGCGGACGGAGTCGCCCATGAGTTCGACAATGAGGTCGTCCGCCAATTCGTGCGCGGCTTGCCTTTCAAGCTGACCGATTCGCAGAAGAAGGTCATCGGCGAAATTTTGCACGATCTGAAGCAGCCTTATTGCATGAATCGGCTGCTTCAAGGAGATGTGGGCGCGGGCAAGACGGTGGTGGCGGCCGCCGCCCTGTTCGCTACGGTCCGCGCCGGCTGCCAGGGGGCGCTCATGGTGCCGACGGAAATATTGGCCGAGCAGCACAAGAAATCGCTCGACAAGCTGTTCGAGCCTTACGGCGTGCAGGTCGGCCTGCTGACGGGCAGCGCGACCGACCGCCAGCGTCGGGAAACGCTCGCTGCCCTGCATATGGGACTGATCGACGTCGTTGTCGGCACTCATGCGCTCATTCAGGACGATGTGCTGTTCCGCAAGCTGGGGCTGGTCGTGACCGACGAGCAGCATCGCTTCGGGGTGAACCAGCGCAGCGTGCTGCGGCGCAAAGGGATGAACCCGGACGTGCTGACGATGACGGCGACGCCGATTCCGCGGACGCTCGCCATTACGGCGTTCGGCGATCTGGACGTCTCGACGCTGCGCGAGCTGCCGCAAGGGCGCAAGCCGATCAAGACGTACGCTCTCGGTCACGACAAGCTGGACCGCGTGATCGCCTTTATCCGCCGCGAGGTGTTGGAAGGCCGTCAGGCGTATGTCATTTGCCCGCTGATCGAAGAGTCGGAGAAGCTCGATGTGCAAAACGCGATCGATGTGCATGTGCAAATGTCGCACGCATTTCCGGATTTTCGCGTCGGGCTGCTCCACGGCCGGATGCCGACGCAGGAGAAGGATGCGGTGATGAACGAGTTCAAGGAAAAACGGGTGCAGGTGCTCGTCTCCACGACCGTTATCGAGGTTGGCGTCGACGTGCCGAATGCGACCGTTATGGTCATCTATGACGCTATTCGGTTCGGACTGTCCCAGCTGCATCAGCTTCGCGGCCGGGTAGGCCGGGGCGAGCACCAGTCGTTCTGTATCTTGATCGCGGACCCGAAAAACGAGACGGCGAAGGAGCGTCTCCGCGTCATGACGGAGACGAACGACGGCTTCGAGATCGCCCGCCGCGATCTCGAGCTGCGCGGCCCCGGGGACTTTTTCGGCACGAAGCAGAGCGGGCTGCCGGAGTTCAAGCTGGCCGATCTGATGAGCGATTTCGAGACGATGGAGCAAGCCCGGGACGACTCGGCCGACCTTGTGGCCGATCCCGGCTTCTGGACATCGGCGGACATGCTGCCGCTGCGCGAATTTTTGCAGAGGGAGCAGATTTTGGACGGAGAACAGTTGGATTAAGATGTCTTGGAGCTTCAAAACGATTGCGATCATGGGCAAAACGCCGCCACCCCCCGCATACAATGGAAAGAGACGACCTTGGGAGGTGTGCGGTGTTGAACTATGAGCGGTACGGAATTCCGCGCGAGCTGGTAGAGCGCATCAAAAAGAAGTTGAAGCATCCCGACACGAAAAACCAGGTGAAGGCGATACTCGAGAACGTGACCAAGGCGGACCTGCAAGATCGGGCCAAAGTTCGCGCGCTGCTTGGCAAAATGACGAAGGCGCTCCACGAGCCGGTTTCGGAAAGCCTGGCAAAGCAAATCGTGCAGATGGTGCTCGACTTGAAGGTCGATCCGGGCAATACGCTGCATCTGATCAAGCTGTGGAAGGCGTTCCGTACATAATCGTCGAGAAGTCCCCGTCCGCTCAGGCTTAGGCGGCGGGGGCTTTTTGCCCGTCCGGCTTATGATCCAAGAGCCCGCTGGGACGGTCTGTGCCGGTACAGGTGCCGAAGCCGGGATTCCGTTCGGCCGGGCTTCCAGTCTGGAACGGATACGGTGTTTTTGATTTTCTATATTTATCGACTATTTCCATTATATAGTATACAATGGGACCAGATTGCGAGATTTTGCCGTTAAGTCCTATTTCAAAAAAGGCTTTAATGGTATATATATACTTAGGTAGCTGCATCGGAACGTGTGGCAACGGCAGAAGGCTGAATGCGCATAAGCAGGGAGAGGGTTTCATGGGGAAACGGCGGGATACGTTTCTGGCCGGTTATGAGGGGTATCCGGAGGCGATTGTGACGATCGACGGGAGCGGATCGATTACCGGGATGAACGGAAAAGCAAGAGAGGCCCGGAAGCGCTCGCTTTCCAGATTGCATATTGGGGAAACGTTCGCCAGCCTGCTGGAAGGCGAGCATGCCGCGCTATGGGAGCAATGCTGCAGCCAGTGGGACAATTCGGAGCTGATCTCGCCCGGAATTCCGCTGAACGTGTACGACGACAAAGGGGCGACGCTTGTCTGGGAAGTCCGGTTGCTCGAGGATCGCGAAGGAGACGTCCGCGGAGGGCGGCATATCTTCATACGCGATCAGACGGAGGCGGTTCAGCAGCGCGTGGCGGCGCGAGAAATCGTGACGAGATACCACCAGCTCATCGACGTTTACGTCGACATTATCGTCATTTTCAAGGGGATGCGGATCGTCTTCGTGAACAATGTCGGCGAGGATACGCTGGGAGGGCGGCAGGAGCAGCTGATCGGCGAGCCGATCCTCCGTTTCGTGGCGCCGGAACACCGCGATCTGGTTATGTCGCGCATTAGCTATACGTTGGAGACGGGCTTGAGGGCCGAGCTTGCGGAAATTACGATGATCAACTACCAGGGGGATTCGTTCGACGTCGAAGTGATGAGCCGCGCCATCACGTATGACGGGGAGCCGGCCGTGCTGACCGTCGCCCGCAATATTACTGCCCGCAAGCAGGTAGAGCGGGAGATGAGGCATATGGCGTATCATGATGCCTTGACCGGATTGCCGAACCGCAGACGGTTTAATCTGGATATTTCCGCCAAAATCGAAGAAGCCCGCAGCAGGAGCGCCCGTTTCTCGGTCATGCTGATCGATGTTGACCGTTTCAAGCATATTAACGATTCGCTTGGGCATACATACGGAGATATGTTTTTGCAAGAAATGGCGAGACGGCTGCAAGATCATCTGACCGGAAGCGACGCTTTACTGGCCCGGATGGGGGGCGACGAGTTCACGCTGCTGTTCGACGGTATGGACGACGAGCGGATGACGGAGGCGGCGAAACGCATCACGAAGGTGATCGAGCAGCCGTTCCGTTTAAAGGAGCAAAATTTTTATGTGACGGCGAGCATGGGCATCGCCTCCTATCCGACCGATGGGGAAGATGCGGTACAACTGCTGAAAAACGCCGACGCGGCTATGTACGAGATCAAAAAAAGCGGCAAAAGCGATTTCGGTTTTTATTCCAAAAAGCTGCATGAGAAGCTTCAGGAAAAGCTGGAGCTGGAAGCGCGCTTGCGTACGGCCATCGCTGCCAACGAGCTGATTTTGTATTACCAGCCGCAGATGGACGCTCCTTCCCGGACGATGACCGGCGTCGAGGCGCTCATTCGCTGGAATCATCCCACGAAGGGTATTTTGCCCCCGGCCGTATTCCTGCCGATTGCCGAGGAAGCGGGACTGATCTACGAGATCGGCACTTGGGTGCTGCGCGAAGCGTGCCGCCAAATGAAAAGCTGGCATGACAACGGGGGGCCGCTAATCCCGGTAGCCGTCAACCTGTCTTCCCAGCAATTTCACCAGCCCCAGCTTGTTTCCTACATCCGCGCCATTTTGGAGGAGACGGGGCTGCCGCCGCAATATTTGGAACTGGAAATTACCGAGAGCATGATGGTGAATGCTGCTGTGTCGGTGGAAATTTTGAAGGATTTGAACGCTTTGGGCGTGCGGATCAGCCTGGACGATTTCGGGACGGGCTACAGCTCGCTCAGCTACTTGAAGCATTTTCCGATCGATAAAATCAAGATCGACCGTTCCTTCGTGAAGGATATCGCCCAAAACGACAACGACAAAGCCATCGTAGCCACGATCATTACGCTTGCCCAACATTTGAATATGCTTGTGATCGCCGAGGGCATCGAAACGAAGGAGCAGCTGGACATTCTGATGCATAACGATTGCCGGGACATTCAGGGCTACTACTTCAGCCACCCTTTGCCGGCGGAAGAACTGGAAAGCCATTTTTTTGTGCCGCGCTGACCGCCGCACGAAGATCCTGCGCGCGGTTAGGCGTTGCAGGTTTGCGGTCAATGGCGCACAAAGGTGACGGACGACCGGGCAAGCCGACGCATGTGCGCTTGTTGGTTCACCCGGGCGCTGTCGGCTCCCCGTCTTGCTTCTGCATTTCCGTCTTATATGTTAGATTGCTAAATATTTAATTAATGTAATGAATGTAGTTATTTTTATGTCAATATATAAATATATCAAAGGAGAGGGCATTGCTTTATTTTAATCGGATAGACCTGTTGTGCTGCTCGGAAGCCTAATATGGCCGAGATTTGGACGAAACCCGCTTCCCGTTCACCTGTTTCTGAAATCCTTTTTAAAGGGGAAAGGGCAGAAATAAGTTGTATATTGGTATTTCTATATGATACACTGGTCGCACAGGCGTTATTCAGAACGGAGGCTCAAGCGGCAGTGAAGCATGAAGCGAAACGCATTCCTCTTTATTCCCAGATTCGCAGCTACATTCTCGAACAAATTCAACGGGACCAGTGGCGGGCCAACGATCAGCTGCCCACAGAGGCGGTGCTGGCCGATCAATTCGAGGTGAGCCGGTTTACGATAAAGAAAGCGCTTTCCGAACTTGTCGAGGAAGGGCTTGTCTACCGTGTCCAAGGCAAAGGTACATTTATCGCCCCGGCGGTTACCGAGCAGCGGGATGTCCCGGGGGAAGAGGAGCAGCCCGGCGCTCCACTCCTTAAGCTCGTCATGTTCATCGCCCCCTCTGTCAGCGGCTCGTTGACCGCGCGCATCATGGCCGGAGCCGAGGAACAGCTGTCCGAGCGAGGCTACCAGATCGTGTACCGCTCTTCGCTGAACAACCGGGAGCGCGAGCGGGGCATTTTGCAGGAGTGCGTAAGGATGGGCATCAAGGGCATCCTCATTTTTCCGGTCGACGGCGAGTCGTACAGCGAAGAGCTGCTGCGGCTTTCGCTCAATAAATTTCCGGTCGTCGTGATCGACCGTTATTTGCGCGGCGTGGAGACGAACTGCGTATGCTCCGACCATGCCGGTGGAGCTTATGAGGCGGTTACGTATTTGATCGAGCAAGGCCATTCGGAGATAGCCTACGTATCGGTCCACGGGAAGACGACGACCAGCTTGGAGGATCGGCTGAACGGGTACGAACGGGCGCTGATGAAGCATCAGATTCCGATCGATTACCAGCGCTGCCTATACGAGCTGATGGCCGGCCGGGAGCAGGACGGGGCGACGCCGGAGACGAAGACGGTCGTTCGTTCGTTTCTGGAACGCAACAGATCGGTCACTGCGGTATTCGCGGCCACGGTGGCGAGCGGTCTGGCCGTATTGGGCGCGGCCGAAGAGTTGGGCATTCGGGTGCCCGAGCAGCTTTCCGTGATCATTTTTGACGACTACGAATTTTCCGCGTTTTCGCGCGTCCCGCCGACATGCGTTGTGCAGCAGGAGCACGAGATAGGGACGGAAGCGGCAAAGCTGCTCTTATCCGTGATGAGCAACCCGCTGCAGGAACGCAAAAAGGTGCTGCTGCCGACGCGCCTCGTGCTGCGTCAATCGACGGCCCGGAGGGAAGACTGAGCGGACTGACGACCGCGCAGGCGGCATACTACGACTGTACTTGCAGGGGGGCGGACCGATGAAGGAGAAACCGATGCGGCTTCCCGGTAGAGCTGCCTGCACCGCCGTTCTCGCGCTGCTTTGCCCGCTGCTGCTCTTATCCGCATGCGGGCTGTTCTCGCCCGGGGTCGAACGGCCGCCTGTCCGGTTCCCGCAGGTCAGCGTCGCGATGCTGGACCGGGGCGAAGTGTCCGAGAGCGAAGGCAGCTACGAGCATAACCGCTGGACGAAATGGATCGAGGAGCAGTCCGGCATCGGCTTGAAAATCGTACCGGTGCCGCGCAACCAGGCCGGCGAGAAGCTGAACAGGCTCATTGCGGCCGGAGCCGCTCCCGATCTGATCTGGGAGTACGACCGCAACTACATCGGGACGCTCGTCGCCCAGGGAGTCGTTCAGCCGTTGGACGAATACATAGACAAGTACAGCACCGTCGTTAAAAGCTACATCGCCAATAATCCGGACTTGGCGCCGTATATGACGTTCGACGGCCGGCTGTACGCGATTACGACGCGGCGCACGCCCGATGCCATGGCCAACGGCGGCTTATGGATTCGCCGGGATTGGCTGGAGCGCGTAGGAATGAAAGCGCCTTCGACGGAAGAGGAGTTTTTTGCCGTGCTTCAGGCATTTCGGGACAGCGGGCTGGCCGGTCCGGCGGAGGCTCCCGTCTTGTCGTTATATGCGCACTATGCCCACGTGTTCCAGGCGCTGTACGCGACACATCCGACGCAATGGTATGTGGAGAACGGAACGATGACGAACGCCCGCTTCGTCGATCGGGTAGTCGACGAGCTGGCGTTCGAGCGGAAGCTGTACGCGAACGGGTATATCGACCGGGAGTATTTGACGGATACCGATATGCAGCGTTCCATGACGGCCTGGACCGAGGGCAGGACCGGGGTGCTGATCGGCAATTACGGTCCAGCCGTCTCCTCCAGCATGCTGGAACTGCTCGGGCATGTGCCGGAGGCCGATCCCGTTCCGCTGGAGCCGTTCGCGACGAAGTACGGCCATATGGGCATGTACCAGGAGACGCCGGCGTTCATCTATGTCGCTCTGAACAAGCACGCGAGCGATCCGGAGGCGGCGGTCCGCTATCTCGATTGGATGATGGAGAAGGGCTGGTTTACGCTGCTGCACGGGTTCGAGAACGAGCATTACCGGCTCGTCGACGGAGTGCCGCAAACGATTGACGCCGACAAGTTCAGGCGGGAGGCCGCTTATGCCGGCGAATATGCGATCGTGCGCGACAGCGCGGCGTCGTTCCGGCCGGAAGGGCTGATTGCCGGAGCCGCTCCGGATGCGGTATCCCGGCGCTGGGCGGGGCTGCTTGCGCAATCGCTGGAAACCGCGCTGCGTTATCCGTTTCGCCGCGACATTCCGTATTCGCCCAATATGGCCGCCATCGGCGATGCGTTCGGAGCAGTCGGGCCGAGGCTTTCGGACATTCGCACCGCAGCGATTGTGACCGGCGAGCTGACGCCGGGGGAAGCGCTTGAGCAGATGCGCCGCGAGTGGCGCGATGCCGGCGGCGAACAAGTCGACCGTCTGGCGCAGCAGTGGTACG
Source organism: Paenibacillus hodogayensis (assembly GCF_039536325.1). NCBI lineage: Bacteria > Bacillati > Bacillota > Bacilli > Caryophanales > Paenibacillaceae > Paenibacillus > Paenibacillus hodogayensis. The sequence continues at coordinate 478,810 of NZ_BAAAYO010000008.1, read as the reverse complement.
AGCGCAATAGGGACGGCTTCGAGCGGACGAAGGGCCTTCTACGGCCTTGACGGGAAGCCTTCGCAGCGCCCGAGCACCATAACTCAAGAGTTTTTGGGAGCAACCCTGCTAGCGCGGCTGTTCCTCCGCCGCATTCGCCGACTTCGGACAGAGGGAGTGACAGGATGCTACGATACTTGATCGACTATCGATGGCGCGCATGGCTCGTGTTTTCCTTGCTGCTCGGCTTGGGCGTAGCGGCGACGGCCGCCGTTTCGTACCGGCTTATCGACGACCATATGGACCGCGAGGTGCAAAGCGCCCATATGGCGCTCCTGCGGGAAGTCGACAGCAAAGTAACGCTCGTGCTGCGCGCGATCGACGACGAGGCGATCGGGGTGCTCCGCTCCAAGGAGGCATGGGAGTTCATGGAGCGCGATTTCGCTTCTTCGGCGGAGTATTCCGCTTTTTTGCAAGACCGGCTTGCTCCGAGACTGAACGGCATGCTTGGCAGCAGCTCCCGCTTGCAGTCGGTCGAGCTATATTCCTATGCCAAGCGCAGGCTTTCCTCCGGCAGCAGTCGGAACGCGGCAGGTGAACTGCCGGACGGTTACGGCTGGGTACGGGATTTCGAGCGCTCTCCCGCCTTCGCTTCTTGGCTGGAGCCTCGACTGCTCCCGGTCGGGCTGTCCGGCCGGATCGGCAGCCATGTCATTACGCTCGTCCGCTCGTATCCGATCGTTCATGCGGACGGTTACCGCAAGGGCGCGATTGCCGTACATCTCCAGGAAAGAGCGCTTTACGATCTGATTCGGGAAGCGGCATCCGCCAACTCCGGGTCGATCTCGATCGTGAATGCCGACGGTTTGATCGTAAGCCATGCCGACAAGGGGCTGCTCGCCGGCAGCGGGCAAAGCGATCCCGCTATCGCGGCGGTGCCGTCCGACAGCAAGTCCGGGATGATCCGGAGAACGATCGACGGCGCCGGAAGCAACATATTTTACTACACGTCCCCTTACACCGGCTGGACGTTCGTCAGCGCCGTACCGGAGCTGCTGCTCAACGAAGGTTTGCTGCATCTCCGCAACGCGCTGCTTTCGGTCTGCATCGTGTTGGTCGTCCTCGCGAGCTTGGCGGCTATGGCGGCCAATCGTTGGACGCTGAAACCGGTCAACCGGCTCGTGGGCAACATGTCCAAGCTGCTTCAAGCGCGCCGCCCCTGGGCTGGCAAAGGCGAGGAGCCCGACGACGGGCTGGCCCGCATCGAGGAAGCGGTATCGGGTATGATCGAGGACTGCGACCGAATGCTCCGGCAGATGAACGAGCACAAGCCGGCGGTAAAATGGCGTCTCGCCATGGATATGCTGAGCGGAGCTCGCAAGCATGAGAATCCGCTCCTGGCTCTGGATGCGATCGGCTGCCGGCTTCATGCGGCTTCGTTCGTCGTCATGAGCCTGACATTCGACCGGAAATCGCAAGCGGTATTGCCCGAAGACGATCAGGCGGATCGCTCTGCGTTGTGTCAGGCGGCCGAGGAACGGATGAACGCCGGAGGGCTCGGCATCGCGGTCGAAACGGGCAACGGAGTAACCGCGGCGATTATGAGCTTCGGCGAGCCGCTGCCGGATTGCATGTCCCGGGCTTGCGAAGCGGCGGAACGCATCCGGCAGCTGGCGGAGCATCGGTTCGGGCGGACGGTGACGATCGGAATCGGTGCGGTCGCCGGGACGGTCGGCGATATTCGCCGCTCTTTCTCCGAGTCGTCGCAAGCGCTCGATTGCAAAATGATGATGGGGAGCAATACGGTGATCCGCTACGAAGACGTACAGCGGGAGGACGGCAGCGGCCTGTACCGGCTGCTCGCCCGAACCGAGGGCGTCGTGGCGGCCGTCAAGGCGGCGGATCGGGACAAGACGCGGGGGCAGGCGCAGTCTTGGTTTGCCGAGCTGTCCGGATGGAGCGCCTCATCCGGTATGGTGCGTCAGCTCGCCGTCCAATTGATGCTGAGGGTGATGGCGGCTCTGGACGATATGGACATTCGCATTTCCCCTACGCCAGAGGAAGCTCAGCCGTTCGAAGCGCTCCGCCAGTGCGAGACGGTCGACGAGGTGGAAAGCTGCATCGGCGGCTTGCTCGACGAGGCCGTCCGGCGGATCGCGGAGCGTCGCGGCAACCGGGAGCGACATGAAGTCGTGGAGACGATGCTCGATTTTATAAGGAACCACTACGCAAGAAGCGATCTCTCCCTCAGCCTGCTGGCCGACGAATGCAAGCAAAGCGTCTACCATTTGAGCCGGATTTTCAAGGAGCATACGGGCGGCAACTTCATCGATTACGTGCTGCAACTGCGCGTGGAGAAAGCCAAGACGCTGCTCGGGGAAAGCGGGTTGAAAGTGCTCGATATCGCCGGGGCAGTCGGGTACACGAATCTGAACAGCTTTGTCCGCATCTTCAAAAAATCGACCGGCTTCACCCCCACCGAATTCCGCGAGCAGACGGCGTCCAAGCGGGCGCAAGCTGCCAAATCGGCGGAATTATAGATTGCGATTGCAAGCCTTTTCCTTTGCGGGAAAGGCTTTTTTTGTGCCGCGCAAAAACGGTGCGCCGGAGCAAAAAGTGAATCTTTCGCCCGCCGGCGCAGCCGTGATACGTTCGAAACGGGCAAGCGATCCGGGGGAGTCATTCGCTCCGCCAACGACACAAGGAGGTCAGACAATGAACGGGAAAGGGAAAGCAGCAGGGGAGAGGAAAACGGCAACGGCAAGGAGGAAGCGGTATCCCGTCAAAGCGTTCGGCATGCTATGCGCAACCGCGCTGCTAGCGGCAGGGTGCGCCCAGAAGGAGAAGGAACCGGCTGCAGCCGGAGAAGCGGCTGCTCCTCAGCCGCCGGCAATCAGCACCGAGCCGGTCACGTTGACGGTATTCAACAGCAGCATGGGAGACCCGCTGTTCCAGAACGCGATCGTCGCTCCATTGCAGAAGAAGTACCCGCATATGAAGATCGAGATGGTCAAAAAAGGAAAAGGCTCGATGATGGAGGATCTGATCGCTTCGGGAAGCGTGCCGGACATTGTATTCGGCGACAGCAGCGGCGATATTCCCGTCTACGCGGAGCTGGGCATCCTGGCGGACCTGATGCCGTATATCAAGAAGTACGGCTTCGATTTAAATCGATTCGATCCGGTCGTCCTCGGCTCGGTGCAAGCGAACTTTCCGGCGGGCCAGTTTTGGATGCTGCCCTCGTCGGTCAATATTGCCACCTTGCATTACAACCGGGACATCTTCGACAAGTTCGGCGTACCGTATCCGAAGGACGGCATGACTTGGGACGAGACGCTGGATCTGGCTCGCCGGGTAACCCGGATGGACGGGAGCGTGCAGTATATCGGGTTTGATTTTGCGCCGAATATTTTGCTTCCCTACAACCAGTTGTCCGCCCCGATGGTCAATGCCCAGACGATGAAGGCGGCGGTAAACACCGAGACGTGGAAGACGATCTTCACTACGCTGAAGCGGTTTTACGAAATTCCCGGCAATGAGTGGGGCAAAGGCGGCGACGCTTTCCTGAAAAGCAAGACGCTGGCCATGTTCGCCGGCACGTCGATGTTCGGCAGCTTGCCGGACGCGACAAAGAACGGTCTCAATTGGGACGTCGTGGCGCTGCCGTCTTTTCCCGAAGCGCCCAAAACGACGATTCAGCTGTTCGCCCCGCTGCTCGGCGTCTCCAAGACGAGCAAGCACCCGGATCAGGCGTTCCTGGCCGTCGCCCATCTGCTGTCGGAGGAAGGGCAGAAGGACAATGTCAGACAAGGACGGCCATCTGCGCTGAACAATGCCGACATCCGCCAGCAATTCGGTAAAGACGTCGAGGTGCTGCAAGGGAGAAACGCCGGGGCGTTCACTTTCAACAAGCTGGCGGCGACCCCGCAGGCGGTTACGAAGTACGATGCGGCGGCTTTCCCGATCATCCGCGACAAATTCCGGGAAGCGGCCGTAGGAGGCAAAGACATCAATACGGCACTGAAAGAGGCGGAGGAAGCAATTAACAAGGAAATCGAGAAGCGCAAAAACCAGTAGCGCTCGCTCGGGCGTCGGGCGGAATCGCGCGGCTCGGATCGCGGATTCCGCCCTATAGGAAGGAGAAATGGGAAATGGACGATCAGGCAAACAAGCTGGCGGTAAGCCGGCGTCAACTGTTGGCGGCGCTCGGCATGGCCGGTGTAATGATGAGTCTGGGCACGGCAGCCGCGAACGGCGAAACGGTACTGCAACACGTATACGGACCGGGAGGAACGGGCGGGCCGGAATGCGGAGAAGCGTCTATCGCTTGCGCGGCAAGCGTGGACGAGCTGCGATTGACGGAGCCTGCGTGCGAAGGACAGCTGCTCTATTTGACCGGCTATTATGCCGATACGCCCGGTATCGGCGACGGCTTGCTGACGGCGGAGCAAGGAACGTTCACGGACGACGGCGGCTCGGTGTTCCGTTCCGGTAAGCCGGAATGGTATTGGAAGCGTCTCGGCACCGAGCTGGTGCTGGAGCATTTCGGAGTCGTCCGTGACGACGTGTCCGCGGCTGCGGCCAATGCGGCGAGGATGACGGCGGCCTTCCGGGTAACCGGCTACACGATGAGCGCAACGCCGCACATGACGTACGTATACGAAGGCGATGTGACGCTCGACACCGCGCATGCGCTGAACGGGCGCAAGGCGGTATTCCGCGGGATGGCCGGCTGCATCCGGATCGCGAGTCCGGGATGCGTCGTTCATTCGCCGGTTCTGGACGATTCGCTGCGCACGGATAACCGCAGGTCCATGCTGGTCGAAGCGGACCATGTGCAGATCGTGCATGCCGAGTTCAAAGGCAACGGCCACCAGGAATGCTGTCTGGAGATTACCGGCTCGCATGCGTCCGTCAGCCATTCCAAGCTGCGGGACGCCAGCTATATGATTCTCGCTACGACCGGCCGGGGGACGCATATTAGCGGCTGCTATTTTACGGGAGGCAACACTCGGGCAGTGCTGACTGCCGCCCGGACGGGTGCTGCCGTCATTCCGTGGGGCGATGCGATCAAGCTGTCCAGCGATACGAACGATCTGGCCAACCCGAACGCCTCCGGCCGCCACGACAATATCATTACGAACAATCTGTTCGAGGATGTATACCGGGATTGCGTCGATTTGTTTACCGACGGCTCCCGTACAGTCTTCAGCCATAACGTCATCCGCAACCATCATTGGAACATTCTCGATATCAAATGTATTTACCGCGACGTGCCCGCGAACGGAACGTCAGTCGATCCGGGAAGAAGAGAGGAAGCGCTAATCGCCACGGGCAATCTGATCCATAACGTGGACAACCCGTATTCCAGCGGAGAGTCGCTGTTCAGCGTCGTCCATTACAAAAATCCGGAATCGGCGGGCAAAGTGCCGGACTATAAGCTCGGCCCGAACAAGATCAGCATCTTCGGCAATCAGATCGACGGCGTATTCGGCTATGTGTTCCGCGCGCTGGACAGCTCCGACGTCTCGTACCGCGACAACGAGCATTACAATCTGGTCAACAACGCGATTTACATTACGGGGGAAAGCGGGACGCGCCATATCGACGTGGACCGCAATAAATTTTATTACGCGAACGGCAAAGACCATTGGGGCAATCCGCTGCAGGTCATCCGGCGAACGTCGGCCAACTGCGCGCGCGGCTCGGTCAGCTTCAACAAATTCGTATGCGACCGGAAGGACGGCTTTCGCGGGGCGGTCGCCGCAGTCGTCATGGGGGACCGGATGTCGGCGAACGGCAACATCGGCGAAGGCTTCGACTTTGTCGTCGAGGCCGCGAAAGGGACAAATCTCGTATGCGACGGCACCGAGGCGCACGATTGCAAGGCGGCGGTACGGGTCGGGCAGTATGGAGCCGTAACCGGGGTCCGCGTATCCCGTACTTATGCATCCTCGTGTGCGCAGGTGGTAGCGGTGAATACGGCCAATACGGCCAAATTGATGCTGGTCGACAATGACGGAGTCGATATTACCGGGACCGCCTACAGCGATGTGTCTGCGATCGCAAGCAAAGTCGTGCGCAACAATCAGTCGATGTAGCAGTATGGAATGAAACGGGAAAGACGGTCGTGGGCTCCCCGGGAAAAAAACTGAAAGTTCGCCCATACCGACGTCAAAGCGTTGGCCGGTCTAATCGGCTGTGGGGAGACGTTTTTTTCGGCAAACGGGTTGCCGGGGAGGTCGGCGTTGCGCAGGTAACATACAGGGAGGACAGACGGTAAACTCCGCTCACGAGCGGAGTTTTTTTAGTCCCTTTAAAAAATGACATAAAATATTATTTGACAGTAACTATCAAATTAAATATACTTCCACTATATCGGTCTTTAAAGGCCGCGAAAGGTGGAGGATGAATGATGCGCACAAGTCATGCGCGCAAATGGTGGGTGCTGGGTGCACTAACCTTCGGTCTGCTGGCCGTTTCGTTGGATATGACAATCCTGAATGTCGCGCTGCCGACATTGGCTTCGGAGCTGAACGCTTCGACAAGCTCGCTGCAATGGATCGTCGATGCGTACAATCTCGTTCTCGCCGCCGTGCTGCTGCCGGCCGGCATGCTCGGCGACAACTACGGCCGCAAAAAATGGCTGTTGGCCGCGCTGGTGCTGTTCGGAGCGGCATCCGCCGGCTGCGCCTTCGCCGATACCCCGTCGATGTTGATCGCGATGCGCTGCTTTCTCGGGCTGGGCGCGGCTTTTATTATGCCGTTGTCCATGTCGATTCTCCCGGTTCTGTTTCAAGGAGCGGAGCGAACGAAGGCGATGATGCTGTGGTCGATGGCGAACATGCTGGGCATCCCGCTCGGGCCGATCCTCGGCGGCTGGCTGTTGAAGCATTACGCTTGGGGCTCGGTGTTTTTGATTAATCTTCCCCTTGTGGCTATAGCGCTGGTTGCTGTCGGCTTTCTGCTCCCAGAGTCGCGAAGCGACGTGCGGCGGCGTCTCGACATGCCGGGGATGACGACTTCCAGTCTCGGACTGGCCAGCTTCACTTACGGCGTTATCCGGCTTGGCGAGCGGGGATTGTCGGATGGAACCGCGTGGGGCGCCGTTGCCGCCGGACTGCTGCTGCTCGCCGCTTTCGTCGTCTGGCAGCGGCGGACCGCCCATCCGCTGATCGACCTGTCGCTGTTTCGCTCGGCCCGCTTTACCTGGGGAGCTGTGCTCGCCACGCTCGTTACGTTTGCCATGTTCGGTCTGATGTTTACGATTCCGCAATATTTTCAGGCGGTGCAAGGAGCCGATGCGCTTGGAACGGGCTTGCGGCTGCTCCCGCTGATCGGGGGCGTGCTCGTCGGAGCGAGGACGGCGCAAAGCATGATGGCCCGTCTGAGCTCCGGCCGAATTACGGGAATCGGCTTTGCTTTCCTTACTGCCGGTTTGGCTGTGGGGGCGACGACCGGGACGGACAGCGGCTACGGCTTCGCGGCGCTGTGGATTACGATAGCGGGCCTGGGACTCGGCATGGCGCTGCCTACCTCCATGGATGCCGCGCTTGGCGAGCTTTCCGCCGAACGAAGCTCCGTCGGTTCCGCTTTAATCATGGCGCTGCGGCAGGTTGGAGGCTCGTTCGGCGTCGCGCTGCTCGGATCGGCGCTTCATACGGTTTACCGGCTCCGTCTCGACCTGGACGGCTTGCCGGATTCGGCCGCGGAGACGGTCCGCCAAAGCGCGGCCGCCGGCTATGCGGTCGCCCGGCAGCTTGTATCGGAGCCGCTGCTTGAAACGGTGCGCCATGCATTCGTATCCGGCATGGATGTTCTGCTCTGGATGTGCGGCGGGATCGCCTTGCTCGGTATCGTTCTGGCTTTGCGGTTTTTGCCCCGCGAGGCCACCGCTTCGTCAACGAAGGAAGCGGCTAATGAGATCGGGCTGTGACGTTGCCTGACGCTTGCAAAAACGGTACACTGGATAGGACAAAGACCAGCGACCGGGAGGTGAGCGCCATGGCAGACGAGCAGCGCCAAATCGGACTGCGCGAGCGGAAAAAAATCAAGACGCGAAACACCGTTCAGCGGCAGGCGGTCCGGCTATTTCGCGAGCAAGGCTACGCGGAGACGACGATCGAGCAGATTGCCGAAGCATCGGAGGTATCGCCGAGCACCTTGTTCCGTTACTTCCCGACGAAGGAGGCGCTCGTGCTGGAGGACGAATTCGATCCGATGCTGATCGAGCTGTTCCGCAAACAACCGGCCCATGTGAGCCCGATTCAGGCTTTCCGGCAAGCGATGCAGGAGGGCGTGGCTCTCGTCCCGGACGACTTGCAGCAGGAAACCCGGGAGCGGATGGAGCTGATTATGACCATCCCGGAGCTGAGCGCGGCCTATATGAGCGAAATGTCCAAAACTATCGGCTTGATTGCCGGTCTCATTGCGGAGAGACAAGGCAAGGATAGCCGCGACCTGGCTGTTCTGTCCTACGCGGGAGCGATTATCGGCGCGATTCTGGGGGCGCACGTCTATTGTACGGAGCATCCGGAGGAAGATTATATCAGCCCTATGATCAGCGCGCTCGCTCATGTCGAGCAAGAGCTTTCGCAGTAGCAAACATAGACGCTTCCATAACCGTTCGGCGAGCGGGAATTGGAGGCGTCTTTGCCGTCCGTAAAGAAGCTGGCCGAGCAGGCCGGGCTACGGACGAGACGCAACGACGGGATTGTGCAGGATTGCGGCAAACAGCTGACCCGTCTGATTCCGCACCCCGATTCTGGATAGCCGATCTTCCCGGATCAATGACGGTCAAAGGAGGGCGGAGGTCCCGAGCGACTATAGGCTTTTTTGCGCTTGACAAAGGGATTTTGTCAAACGATGTAGAATGTGTAGAAGTCCCTTCTCGCAGCGGTATAACGCTTCAAGGGAACGATACCGGATCGGGAAAGAAGGAGTTTAGGAGTGGAACACGTTCATGGCTCGTATGATTCTCTGCTCATCGTTTTCTCGTATGTCGTAGCCGTCGCGGCTTCTTATACGGTACTGGATTTGGCGGGCCGGATCGGCACGTCCAGCGGAAGAAACCGGCTTTCCTGGCTTATATTCGGCGCTGCGGCCATGGGCATGGGCATCTGGTCCATGCATTTTGTCGGCATGCTGGCGTTCTCGCTTCCGGTTCCGATCGCATACGATGTAGGGCTTGTGGCGTTGTCGGTACTCATCGCCATCGCCGCCTCGTTCGTCGCCCTGAAGGTCGTCGGCGGCGGCCGCTTGTCCCGTCGGCATCTTGTAGGGGGCGGTCTGCTGCTCGCCGCAGGCATATCGGCCATGCACTACGTCGGCATGGCAGCCATGCAGGTCGATATTACATACGATCCCGCTCTTTTTGGAGCCTCCATTGCCATCGCGGCGGTTGCATCCATAGCCGCCTTGTGGCTGTCTTTCTACTTCCGCAAGGACGACGAGGGCGGCGAAGTATGGAAGAAGCTGGGCAGCGGCCTCATTATGGGAGCCGCGATCGCGGGCATGCACTATACGGGGATGATGGCTGCCGATTTTCAGCTTGGCGGCAAGTCGGAGCTGTCCGACGGGATGATCCTCGACCAGAAGTGGCTTGCATATTTTATATCGGCGGGTACTTTGCTTACGCTCGGGCTGTCACTGCTCGGTATTTTCACTTCCAGGCGGTTGTCGCAGAAGGATTCGGAAATTCAGCTTAAAACGAACGAGATTCACGTTATGAACCAGGAACTGCTGAAGCTGAACGGGCATCTGGAGGAGATGGTGAAGGAACGTACCGCGCAGCTGGAGAAGGCGCATGACGAAGCCATCCAGGCGAACAAGGTCAAAAGCCAGTTTCTCGCCAATATGAGTCACGAACTGAGGACGCCGCTGAATGCGATCATCGGCTACAGCGAGATGCTTATGGAAGAAGCCGAGGACATGGGCGAACCCGTCTTTGTGGACGATCTGGGCAAAATCGGTAAAGCCGGCAAGCATCTGCTCGCCTTGATCAACGATATACTGGACATTTCCAAGATCGAGGCAGGCAAGATGGAGCTTCACCTGGAGCCGTGTAACCTAATCGAGCTCGTTCAGGATGTTTCCTCGACGGTGCAGCCTCTGGTGGAAAGCAACGGGAATCGGCTGGAGACGCAGTGCGAGAGCGGCGTCATCGTTACGGATATTACGAAGCTGCGCCAGATTTTGCTCAATTTGCTCAGCAACGCGAGCAAGTTTACGAAGGAAGGCCATGTCGCTCTCCGTGTATTCCGGCAGACGAGGGACGATGTGAACGGGTACTGCTTTCAGGTGAAGGATACGGGAATCGGCATGACCCCGGAGCAGGTGGAGAAGCTGTTTCAGCCGTTCACGCAGGCGGACGCCTCGACTACGCGCAAATACGGCGGCACCGGCCTGGGGCTCGCGATCAGCCAAAGCTTTAGCAGCTTCATGGGCGGGCGCATTGACGTGGTGAGCGGGCTTGGGCAAGGAAGCGCGTTCACGTGTTGGCTGCCCGCGGCTTCGTCGGAATCACGCGTCATGGAGACGGACGAGGAAGCGGACGGCAGCCCGGTCAGTATGCTGCTGATCGACGATGAGCCTTCCAACAAACAGCTGATGAAGCGGTATTTGGCCAAGGAAGGCTGGTCGCTCGCCTTCGCGGGAAGCGGGGAGGAGGGGCTGGCTCTGGCCCGCAAGCTTCGTCCGAAGCTTATTTGTCTGGACATCCTCATGCCGAGCATGGACGGCTGGAGCGTCTTGTCGGTGTTGAAGCGCGATCCGGAGCTTGCGGACATTCCCGTCGTCATCTGGTCGATGACCAACGACAGGCAGCTCGGCTACTCGCTGGGGGCGTCGGCGTTTCTTGACAAGCCGATCCAGCGCGACAAGCTTCTGGCGATGATGGACAAGTACGTGCCGCGGCGTCCGGGCGATACCGTTCTCGTGATCGAGGACGATGCCGCGACCAGCGAGCTGACGGCGCGAATGCTGGAGAAGGAAGGCTACAAGGTGATGCAGGCCGGCAACGGGCGGCTAGCACTCGACCGACTGCAAACGGATATCCCGGGGCTGATCTTGCTCGATCTGATGATGCCGGAGATGGACGGCTTCCAGTTCATGGCCGAGCTGAGAAAAGAGGAGCGGTGGCGCGACATTCCGGTGATCGTGGTCACGGCCAAGACGGTAACGCCGAAAGAATTGTTGACTTTAAAAGGATATGTCAAAGACGTTTTGCAAAAAGGAACGTTTACGCAGCAGTCGCTGCTCGCAGACGTCCGCAAGTTTACGGCCGCAGCGGAGCAGCGCGACAGGCAGGCGGGCGGCGGCCCGGAAAGCCGGTAAGAAACCGGCGGCTGTGCCGGGACGCGATAAAGACGGAGGAATTGCCCGGGATGTTCGTCCGGCTGTCCGGGTTCGGCACAGGCATCGCTGCCTGTGCTTTTCCGAGTTTGACGGACGGCGCCAATCCGGCTCTTATTGGCCGATAATGCAGCCGAATCCGGCTCCGGGAATCGTTTACAGGCCGGGATAACTGCGGTAAGCTAAAGGGACGGGGAGGCGGCGATTATACTGACATTTATACGGACCATGCTCCGCCATTTTGCTCCATACAAGCTGTTGTGCGGCGTTTTTTTGCTCAGTATTGCGGTAGAGGTCGCTTATGCGGTCGCAGCCCCGCTCAGCTTGAAATATTTGGTGGACGAAGCGTTCACGCCGAGAAACTTTCAGGCGTTTGCCATTATATTGGCGATATTGCTTTGCGGCGGTCTGTTGAACATTGCGGCGAGCGCATGCGGGGATTACTCGTTGGGCAGCTTGAGCGGCAAGGTCGTCCGCAAGCTGAGAACCGAGCTGTTCGGTCATCTGCAGAAGCAGTCGCTGCCGTTTTACCAAAAATACCGGGTAGGCGATCTGGTCACCCGCTTCGTCTCCGATATGGGGGCGATGGAAAGGGTGGTCCGCGTTTCTTCGCCTCTCTTCCTCAAGGAGGCGCTGAGCGTCGTACTCGGACTGGTGATGCTCTTCTCCATCGAATGGAAGCTCACGCTTGCGGTGCTTGCCGGCTCGGTGCTGATGTTCGTTGGCCCGAAGCTGCTTCAGAATCGCGCGGAGACGGTGAACGCCGGCTACAAGGAAGAGCAGGAACGATTTTCCAATATGATCGACGAGATGGCCAAAGGACATAAAACGATTAAAGGGCTGCACCAGCAAGCCAGGTTTCGGGAGCGGGCGGAGAAGCATATTTCCGAGCTGTTCTCCTTCGGCTTTAAGCTGCATATGACGAATTCTCTGATGGAACGGCTTCCGCTGACCGCGCTGCTGATTCTGAACGGTACGATGATCGGGTTCGGCGGCTATCTGATCTTCCTTGACCAGATGAGCGTCGGCGGATTTATCGCTTTTTTTACGTTAGTTATGGGCGTCGGGCAAGCCGCTTCGAATTTGTCGTTCCTTATTCCGAATCTGATCGATTCGAGCGTCAGCTTCCGCCGCGTCGCGGAGATGTTCGAAGCCGAGCCGGACGTGCCGGAGGCGGCGCAGCCGGTAGAGCTGCCCGCCGCCTTGGCGCCGGTCCGGATGGACCGCGTTACCTTCGGCTATAACGAAGAAGCCGATCAGCTGCGCGATGTCAGCCTGCGGATCGGAGCGGGCAAGTATGTGGCGTTTGTCGGGCCAAGCGGTTCGGGCAAAAGCACCGCCTTGCAGCTGTTGTCGCGGTTTTACGACCCGCGAGAAGGCGTGGTAGCGATCGGCGATTGCGACCTGCGTTCGGTCAGCGAGGCTTCGCTGAGACGGCAGTCCACCTTGGTCGCCCAGGATACGTTTCTGTTCAATGCCACCGTGCGCGACAATCTGCTGCTCGGTAGCCCCGATGCGACCGAGGAGGATATGGTGGAAGCGGCGAAGCTGGCCAACATCCATGACGTCATTGCAGGCTGGCCTGCCGGGTACGAGACGCGGATTCATCACGAAGGGGGTTCGTTGTCGGGTGGAGAACGACAGCGCCTCGCGATCGCCCGGGCGCTGCTGCGCAAGCCTCAGCTGCTGCTGCTCGACGAGGTCACCTCGGCTCTCGATCCGGCCACGGAGGCGGACATCAACAATTTGATCGGACGTATTCGCGGGAGCGCAACGATCGTTTCGGTCACCCACCGGCTGGCCTCGGTCGTCGAGGCGGATACGATCTACGTATTCAAGGAGGGGCGGATCGTCGAGACGGGCACCCACCCGGAGCTTATGCGGCAGAACGGGCTATATTTCAGCCTGTGGGAAAAGCAGCACGGATTCCGCTTGTCCAGCGACGGGCTGTACGCCTCGGTGGAGGTGGAAAGGCTGGCGAAGCTGCCGTTTTTTCAGGGCATCGGGATGCCGCTGCTGCAGGATGTCGCCTCGCTCCTCGCGACCGAGACGTTCCAGGAAGGCGATGCAGTCGTACGCGAAGGGGAAGAAGGGCATAAATTTTACATCATCGTTCGCGGCAAGTTCGAGATTACGAAGCAGATTCCCGGGGAACGGGAGAAGCGGGTGGCCGTGCTGCAGGACGGCGATCATTTCGGCGAGATCGCTCTGCTGAAAGGAATTCCGCGGACCGCGACGGTGCGGGCGCTTGGCGCCTCGGTGCTCCTGTCCGTTCGAAGGGAAACGTTCCATCGCCTGACTTCGGAATACCCGCATATGTTGTCGGCTTTGGAGCGTACGCTGCGCGAGCGCATGTAGGACGCCGTGGCGTAACAGAGCGTGCAAAAGCAAGAGGAGGATCGTTTATGACCACGTTATGCAAGCGCTGCTCCACCGACGAAGATTTTGCCAAAATCAGCTTATTTATTCTCGACCGCCGGCATGACCTGCATCCTTCCTTTACGACCTTGGATACGGTCGGCTTGCTCTACGGGTATATCAACCAGGGGCATTCGATTCTGGTCGAAGATGACGAAGGCCGGGTCGTAGGCGCGACCGCTTTTTACCACGGCACCCCGGATCGGGAATTCGAAGACAAGGAAGTCGCTTTCGTCGACCTGGCCATTATGGATAAAGCTTACCGGGGGACGCGGCTGTTTCTGCAAGGACTGCGGTTTCTGGTCTCCGAGATCGCAGCTTCTCTGACGGAGGTGGAAGAAATCCGCTTTGTGGCACTGTCGGAAAACGCGAAATTGTGCAGGCTCTATGCCAAAATTACCGAATTCAGCTACGTCCGCGAAGGGAAGCTGGGTAATGAGACGGTGTTTTGTGTAAAACTTAACAAAATAAAAGCTATCCTCAGGAAATTCGACAAGGTATAATATGGATACAGGAAATGATTTTTCAATCAGGACGAGGAGGCGTACACATGTTCCCACCAATCGGATTTGGACTAAAAGATACCAAAAAAGGCAGCGGGTTCGGCAAAATCGTTAAAACGAACGACGCATTGAGAGCACAGGCTTCGAACTAATGACGTATTTGTTTCGCAGCTGCGAATTGGAAATGGACTACGAGGCGTATGTGCGGTTTTTGCTGCAGCATCACGACGAGTTGAACTTGCCCTATTCGTTTTCGTTGAAAATGAGCTTTTTCAGCAGCCCGTTGTTTCTGGGCAGGGCGTTACTCGTATACACCGAGGAGCCGTACGAGATAGTCGGCGCAGCCGGTTTCGTCTATGGCACCGGAGCGAACGATTACGAGGACCGGCACATTTGTCAGGTCGAGATTGCTTTTTTGCGAAAAGGATACCGGCGAACATCGTTGTTTCTGCGCGGCTTGCAGACGCTTCTGGCCTTGGCTAAGGAAGGGAACCCGGAGGTGGAGCGGATTCAGTTCTGGTTGGCTGCGGACCAGCAGGGGCTAAAGCGGCTTTTGACCAAATTTGCCGCGCTTCCAGGCTCGACCTCATCCGTCGTGAACAACCTGACGCTTCATTCCGTTTCGATCCGCGAGCTGGAAGCGTATTGTCGTCGTTTTAAACCGGTGTAGAAGCTGGGAGCCGGAAAAACGGCGATCCTTCCACGAAACATTAGCTTTTAAACTTAAGACCGTTTAGAGCCATTCATAGGCCAAAAACGGTTTTTTTGCGTTATAGAAAGCAGTGTACGGGTAAGTGGATGGCGAAGAGCGAACTGCAGCGCCTAAAGATTACGTCTGAGCAGCGGAAAGGAAATGCATCCCTGAGTATGACGTAATTATGCTTGCATGCAGGCATAAACTCGACTAGACTTATTTCGTATGAGGGAATATCGTCTGAAGGCAAGAAATTTCGGGAATATCGGTAGTTTTGCTACTGGTGCGAATGTGAAGCTCCCATAAAAATCCCGGTTCTTTCGCACCTCGAAATTTGTCGTAATGTGTCGTTTTTACGCAGAGATTAAAAAAGTCAAGATTTTAAATATATTCAATTTCGATTGATCGCTCTGATATATACTGCGATTGATGCAATTCGGGTATTGATCTCCCATTTTTCGCTGTCGCACTCCGTATGGAGTGCGTGGATTGAAACATCAAAATACCACGTCCACGGGAGTTGGGCGTCGTCGCACTCCGTATGGAGTGCGTGGATTGAAACGCTTAATGGAATTATGCATGTCTATGTGACTGAAGTCGCACTCCGTATGGAGTGCGTGGATTGAAACGCGGGTTGCAGCATGATGAAACCATTGTTTGGCGTCGCACTCCGTATGGAGTGCGTGGATTGAAACCGATAGCCAGCATCGAAATGACTTC
>NZ_BAAAYO010000008.1:0-463109 GCF_039536325.1 Paenibacillus hodogayensis | reverse complement strand
TCGTCGCACTCCGTATGGAGTGCGTGGATTGAAACATCGAGAACGACAGATTCAGATTGTATATCCCCGTCGCACTCTGGTGCTAGACTAAAAAGTAGACACGGAGAATCGAGAGTAGGATACAATTAAACTATCCGAAATTGAGGTGACCGTGATGAAAAAGAAAGGCTACGACAAAGAGTTCAAACAACAAGTGGTCCAAATGATTCAAGAAGAAGGAAAGACAGTCCCACAAGTAGCCAAGGAGTTGGACTTGCATGACAACACCGTCTATCGGTGGATGGCCGAATTCAAGCAAGACGGGGCACAAGCCTTCCCTGGCAGTGGTCAGTTGAAGCCCGATGACAAAGCACTCCGGGATCTGCAAAAGCGAATTCGCGACTTGGAAGAGGAGAACGATATCCTAAAAAAAGCGATGCACTACTTCGCCAAAGACCGGCGCTGATCTATCCCTGGATTCATCAATACCGCTTCCAGTGCTGTGTTGCGAAGCTATGTGCGATCTTGAACGTATCCCGAAGCGGTTATTATCAATGGACCAAACGCAAAGAAAGCAAGCGGGAACGGCGTCGAAAGAAGTTGGAGCGGCGTATCCGCCGCATCTTTCTGGACTCCCGCCGCTTGTATGGAAGTCCCAAGATTACTCGAGTTCTCCACAAACAAGGGACAAAGGTGTCCGAAAAGACCGTAGCACGGATTATGAAGGGGCTGGGTCTGAAATCTCGAACCGTCAAAAAATATAAAGCGACCACCAATTCCAAACACAGTCTATCTGTAGCCGAAAACGTCCTGAATCGGCAGTTTCGGCCCGAGGCGCCGAATAAAGCCTGGGTGACCGATATAACATACGTCGCCACCGATGAGGGCTGGCTGTATTTGGCCAGCGTTATGGACCTCTACAGCCGTAAAATCGTGGGGTTCCAAATGGCCGAACGCATGACGAAGGAGTTGGTGATTCAGGCGCTGGATCGGGCGTATAACCAGCAGCGGCCTGGGGTTCAACTGCTTCATCATTCCGACCGTGGCAGCCAGTACGCCTCCCATGATTACCAAGCCCGTCTTCAGAAATACAACATGAAAGGCAGCATGAGTCGTAAAGGTAATTGTTATGATAATGCGTGCATCGAGTCGTTCCATAGCGTGATTAAGAAAGAATTGATCTACTTGGAAAAGTTCAAGACCCGGGAACAGGCACGTAAACGAATATTCGAGTACATCACTTGTTTCTATAATGCCAAACGCATTCATTCCACCATTGGGTATCTCACGCCCAACGAGTGCGAACGTATGTACCGAAAGGCAGCCTAATTCTCTCGATTACTTGTGTCTACTCTATTGACAGAGGTTAACCATTATGGTACTCCTCATTACGAGTCACCCGATGTCGCACTCCGTATGGAGTGCGTGGATTGAAACATCCAATACATACATATCCAATCGCGCGTACCAGTCGCACTCCGTATGGAGTGCGTGGATTGAAACCCATACATCGCTTTCCGATTTATTCAGGTAGACCGTCGCACTCCGTATGGAGTGCGTGGATTGAAACACGTGAATGCCGTTGTAAAGCGCGTCGAAGAAAGTCGCACTCCGTATGGAGTGCGTGGATTGAAACCGATAGCTACTGGTCAGGCTCTATCTTCGCATACGTCGCACTCCGTATGGAGTGCGTGGATTGAAACTTACATCATGCCGCCCATGACTTATATGTGGTTAGTCGCACTCCGTATGGAGTGCGTGGATTGAAACTGCATTTGTTCAGATGTTAGTTCTTTTTTTCTTAGTCACACTCCGTATGGAGTGCGTGGATTAGGATCAGTCGCACCTCGCAGTCCCCAAACCCAAAGAACCGTCAGGACCTGACGGTTTTTCTCCTTTACCAACCCCGAATGAGATCAAACGATTGTGAAATTGACGCCATACAAGGACAAGGCTAATTTTCTCGCCACGCTCTGGGACGACAGATTCTCCCAGGATGTACTGTATAAAGGGAACTTCCCTATTTTACGTACTTCCGCTGCCCATCCCGCAACAACGGCGGCGGCGTAACCCTTTCCGCGAAAGCCATCCAAGGTTTCAAGCCCTGCTTCGTGCGCACGGGAGGTGATGCGAACGCTGCGGCAGACGGAGACGGCTCGACCATCGCGGACAAGTGCTATGCAGGGCTGCGCGTAGTCGATTTCGGAGATCAGCGATTCGAAACCGCCATGCAAAAGCTCGGTGTTGTCCCGCGAGATGCGGATCACCGGTATGGTCGGCACGGTATCGTCGGGAACTAGATAACAGGGCCCCATCGTGAAGCGTTCGCTTTGAAGAAGGTTCAGGTATGCCTCGAAATGTTTCGGCCTCGTCGGGAAATCGCTTAAGATCGGTTCGTCCGCGCATAATGTCTCCAATGACCCGGCAAGTGCCTCGGGGACGTCATACCTGAACCGGCAGAGGGCCGATCCGTCTATCGTTCGCCCCAAGAAAAACCGAGGGGCGGGGGCCTCGCCGGGCCATGGCTCGTTTATCGTGTGAAGCCGCATGTTGTGGTCTTGCGTAAACAGCGCCTCTACATGCATGTTCATCCATTCAAGGGCGGCGGTTGGTTTGCTTTCTTCCCGATCTCGCATAGCTTCCATCTCTCCGATTCCATAAAGTAAACGCTCTTCTTTTATTGTCCCATTCCAGAGTAGCAAAACTTCCCGATAATAACTTGAGAATAGATGATCATAATCGAATTATCCCGAAACGTTGTTTGACATGTGGTTACATGGGGTTAAGCAGGGCAGTCCATGGAAGGCGAGGAAGGGGATTTTCTGTTTATGCGGCTATTTACATACATACAGTATGTATGTTAGTATAACGGCATACGAAACCAAAGGAGATGAAGTCCATGATAGCAAAAAGTTTTTACCCGGTTATTTTGACGGAGCAGGTGGCGGCAAGCGCGCGGTTTTACATCGAGCATTTCCGATTCGAGCCCGTATTCGAGGCAGACTGGTACGTCAGCCTGCGCTTGGCTGACGAACAAGCGGCTTTTGAGCTGGCTATTCTGGACAAGTCTCATCCGACCGTCCCCGGAGCTTACCGACATGCCGTAAAGGGGCTTATTCTCAACTTTGAAGTGGACGACGCGGATGCCGAATATGAAAGGCTGATCCTGGCGGAACAGCTTCCCTTGCTTCAGGATATCCGGGACGAGGAGTTCGGGCAGCGGCACTTCATCACCAGCGATCCGAACGGCGTGCTGATCGATGTGATCCAGGTCATCCCTCCCTCGGAGGCATACAGAGAGGCCTATAAGGGGAATTAGGAGCGGACGGACCATGAGAAGAACAAAGGAAGACGCCTCCGAAACGATGGCCAAGCTCATCGAAGTGGCGAGGACTCATTTTACAAAGCAGGGATATGCGGAAGCGGCGCTGGAGGATATCGTAGCCGAGGCCGGCCTGACTCGCGGCGCTCTGTACCACCATTTCGGCAGCAAAAAAGGATTGTTCCGCATCGTTCTGGAGGCCGTTCAGAAAGAGATCGCCGAGCGGGTGGAAGCGGAAGCCGCGAAGAGCGAAGAGGTTTGGGAGCAGCTGTACAACGGGTGCGGCGCCTTTGTAGCGGCCGCGGTGGAGCCGCGAAGCAAGCGCATCATGCTGCTGGACGGACCGGCCGTTCTGGGCTGGGAGACCTGGCGCGCGCTGGACGAGCGTCACTCGATGCGCCTGCTGCGCGAGCAGCTCCTGACAATGCAGCGGCTAGGGAGCTTTAAGCCCGCGTCCGTCGAGGCAACCGTTCACATTCTCTCCGGTGCCCTAAACGAAGCCGCGCTGTGGATCGCGCAATGTCCGGATGCGGAAGCGGCGCTGGAGGAGACGATGAGCGTCATTGCCGACATGCTCCTGGGTTTTGGCCGGCCTGCAGTGCGGGAGTGAGGGAACCCGCGCGTTCGTGCTATAATACAAGATAATCCAATAGCGGGAACGGCGGGACAGGAGGGGCCGATGAAAAAAGACGAGGATCGTTTGTCCGATGCGGATAACCGGAGGAATGGGAACGGCGAGGAGAGCGCACGTGAGGACGAGCGTGTGCAAGCGGAGGAGACCGAGCGGGAAGGCGGCCGCGGAGAACAGCGTGAACGTTCCCATGAGGTGGAGCACGAAAACCAATACCGCCACGAAGACGAAGAGCGGGACGAAGCGGACGACATTTCATGGAGCGAGGCGGATGAAGAGGAAGATCGCGACTATTTCGAACGGAAGGCAAGAACGCGCCAAAGGCTGAAAAAAGCGATTGCCGTGTTTATGGTCGTCGCCTTGCTCGCCAACGTATTCGCTTTCTGGCCGCTGCTGTACAACCTCGATGCGATCCGCTTCCTTTCCGTATCCCGGGAGCTGTCCCGCAACGATGCGATATCGCAGTACAAGCAGGCCATCGTAACGGTCAGCACCGAGCAGGGCAAGGGGACCGGTTTCCTCATTTCCCCGGACGGCTATATCGTGACGAATCATCACGTAATCGAAGGAAACAAGAAAGCGTTCGTCCGTTTCTCCAAAGGACTCAGCTATGAAGCGGAAGTGGTGGTTAGCGAAGCGGGGCTCGATCTGGCCGTTTTGAAAATCGCCCCGGACAAGGAGCGGCGTACGACGCTGCCCGTGGAGCGGAAGCGGACCTGGCAAGCCGGGGAGCATGTGTATGTGATCGGCAACCCACTGTTTTTCAGCCGTATCGCGAACGAAGGCACGATAGCCGGAGAAATTCCCGTCCATGGCCTAGACGTTCCGGCGATGGCGCTGCAAGCGCCGATCTACAAAGGCAACAGCGGAAGTCCGGTCATCAATGAAAGCGGCGAGGCGATTGCGGTCGTATTCGCGACCACGGAGATCGAGCTTGCGGGACGGAAGGAGAAGGTGGGTCTGGCCGTTCCGGTCGATTACCTGCTTCCTTATCTGGACAAGCTGGCAAACCCCCAATAGCCGGAGCGCGGCCGCAGAAGCGGTCGGCTTACCGGCTTTTCTTTTCGTTTTTTTGCTTTGCGGTTACCGGATAAAGGCGACAGTTGCAACTTGGATGGCAATATGATATTTTTGTTTACAAGTAAACAATATTAAAAAATGAATGGAAACTAACCCCTGTTTATAAAGGTAAACGGGTTATTTAGGAAATAACCAAAGTAATACGAAACGGCAAGGAGGGGAAGCCGATGAGCTTGGCGCAGTTGATCAGGGAACGAAGAAGCATCCGCAGGTTTAACCGGCAGCCGGTCGCTCAGGAACTGGTGGTCGAACTGCTGCAAAGGGCGGTGCGGCTGTACGGAGCCGACGAGGAGCCGCGATGGCGCTGCATCTATGCGGGAACGGAAGAAGCGAGACGGCGGCTGGCTGATAGCATGATAGCCAAGACGCGCCAGAGCAGGCTGGTTAAGCTCATACCGAATAAAATGGTAGAAAGCTTTATACAAAAATTCGCCGATATCCCTGCCAGCTTGATCGTCGTCGCCGACGCCGATCCGGACCGCCGCAGACAGGAGGAGAATTATGCTTCGGCCTGCGGCACCCTGCAATTGCTCCAATTGCTGGGTTGGGAGCGGGGGCTCGGCATGGCGTGGGATACGGAGCGCCTCATCCAGAATGAGCTTTTCTTCGAAAACGTTGGTATTGGAGCAAGCGAGCAGTTCGTTGGCATTATGCATATGGGGTATTTCGACAAGACGCCAAGAGGACGGGGGCGGACTCCGGCCGAGAAGAAGTGGACGGTCTTTCGGGCGGATGCGCGATAGGGAGAAAGCAGAAGTCGTTTCACGAGCGAAAAAAGGAGGCGAAGCACAATGAGGCTGGCCGATGTGAACATGGAACGCCGCCGGGAATTGCCGGAAAGCCGCCGCCCGATAACGCAGCAGCTTGTGCTCGAGCTGTTGAACGATGCCGTCTGGGCACCCAATCATAGACTCCGGGAGCCGTGGAGATTTATATTCGTCGAGCAGGGGAGCATGGGCGGTTTGCCGGACCGGTCTGCTACAACCTCGGCGCGCTTGATTGTCGTCATGAACGAAGAGGCGGACCCGTTCAAGCAGCGGGAGGATTTTGCGGCCGTATGCTGTCTGATCCAAAATGTGCGGCTGCTCGCCTGGGAGCGGGGGCTAGCGGTCGAACGGACGATGCCGGAGTGGATATACGACGGGGAGCTTGGCCGATCGTTCGGCGTACGCGACGCAGAGCGGATTGTCGCCGTACTGGAGCTTGGAGACGCGGATACGCCGCAGAGAGCTGCCGAGACGGCTCCCGGCCGGCTCCGCTTCGATTTGCTGTAAATAAGCAAGGTCCGGGACCGGCATTCGTCGCGTACCCGGACCTTTTATAATGATATAGAAGCTTTGAACGAAATGTCTTCCCGGGAATGGCTTTCGTTTAACGAATAGGGCGCGGCGAGCGGGTCAAAGGCGTTCCGTATCGTCCAGATCGGGAATGATGAAAGAAACGGTGGTGCCCTCTCCCAAAGCGCTTTCGATCGACAAGCCTTTCCCGTACAATTGCGTCAACCGCCGGTTCGTATTGGTCAGCCCGATTCCGCCCTTGTCCTTGAATGACGGCTGGAGGAGCTGCCGGACTTTCTCCGGTTCGATCCCGCTGCCGTCATCCTGCACTTGGACCAATACGGAATCGTCCTGCCGGGTAATCCGGATATGTACCGTAACGCCCTTCATCCGGCTGAGCAAGCCATGACGGACCGCATTCTCGACAAGCGGCTGAACGGTGAGCGGAGGGAGGTGCAGCCGAATATCCGGATCGAGGTCCCACTGCACGGACAGCCTATCTTCGAACCGCTCCTTCTCGATGTACAAGTAAGCGCGGACGAGCTCCAGCTCATGGGAAAGCTCGACAAGCTCCCCGGTGTTCAAAAAGTCGAAGCTGATCCGCAAATACGATGAAAAGGCGCTGCCGAGCTTGCGCATCTTCTCCGAATCGATATCGCTCAGCGCCATAATCGAATTCAGCGTATTGAACAGAAAGTGCGGATGAATCTGCGCCTGCAAATAGGCCGCCTCCATCCGTAACCGTTCATGTACGGATTGCTTCAGCGTAGTCAGCGACCAAATGCGATATTTCAGCTCCATGGAGTCGACCGGCTTCGTCACGTAGTCGTTGGCTCCGGCCAAAAAACCGGTGTAGATGTCCGCCTGCTGGCTGCGCGCAGTCAGCAGCAGTACCGGAAGCTCGGAAAGGGAGAAGCGCTCCCGCACTTTGCGCGTCAGCTCGTAGCCGGACATGCCGGGCATCATGACGTCGACGACAAGCAAGTCCCATTGAACCGACCCGAGCAAGTCGAGCGCTTCGAAGGCGGAGCCGGCCAGCCTGACGTTATACGGTTCCGCCGAGAGGATGCTGGCCAGCACCTTAAGGTTGACCGGGTCGTCATCCACGGCGAGGATGTTCATCGGTTTTCCGGCAAAGGCAGGAGCCGCGGTTTGCACAACGGACCACGCTTCTTCCGGAGCATCCGCCGCGATCCAGGGGTCCCGGTCGTCCAGGCTCCGGTCCGTATCCCGGAGTCGTTCCGACAGGTGGCGGACGGGCACGTCGTTGGCCAACGGAAGGACGAACTGGAAGACCGAGCCTTTTCCGGGCTCGGAGAACGCCTCCAGCTCGCCGCCGTGCAGCTCGACCAGCTGCTTGCAGATGCTCAAGCCGAGCCCGATGCCTCCGCCGGTGTTAAGCCCTTGCTCATAGGGTAAAAATATCCGCGCCCGCGTCCGCTCGTCCATGCCCGCCCCGGTATCGGACACTTGAATGACCGCATTGCCGCCCCGTGCTTCGGCGGAAATAGCGATCGTACCGGCTTCCGTATATTTGAGCGCGTTATGCAGCAGATTGAATAAAATTTGTACAAGCCGCTTCTCGTCGGCCCATACGGCCGGCATCGATTCGGCGATATCCAGCTTCAGACGAACGGCTTTTCCTTCTGTCATGTAGGCAAGCATATCGAGGACGCCGGCCGCCACCGATTGAATGCGCAGCGGTTCTTTATGCAGCGTTATGCGCTTTTCCTGAAGCTTAGCCACATCCAGTAGATCGTCGAGCATATGCGACATGCGGCGGCTGATCGTGATGAGCAGTTCCATGTCCTTGAAGCTTTTCGCGTTCATCGCCTCCTTCTCTTTGAACGCGACCATCTCGGCGATGTTCATGATGCCGTGCAGCGGCGTTCTGAGCTCGTGCGACGTATTGGCGAGAAACTGATCCTTGAGCCTGTCTGACGCCCTCAGCTGTTCGTTCAGCTTGGCGTTCTCCTCGGCATTGCGGAAGTACCGTTTGAACCAGTACGCGGAGAAGCTGACAATGGCCGCGAGTATGTCGAGCGGGTAATAGACGTTTTCTCCGCCTTCCTTATAAAGAATAACGCCCCAGATCACGTTCGTGGCCAGACTCGCCGCGGCGAACAGTAGGAAGACGGCGTCGCGGTGATTGCGGACGATCAGTCCGACGATGAGCAGGAAAAACCAGACAAGCGGAAACAAATAGAAGAAAGTGAACACTTTGAAATGCGCCGAGACATGAACGATAGTGACCGGGACTGCCAGCACGAACGCCGTATACAGGACGAATGCGGCCGTATAAGCGGTGAAGAGCGGGCTCCCCGCTTCCTTATAAGCGAATTTGCGGAACAGCAGCAGAACCAGAAAGGAAAACCACATGTAGGCGAGAATCCGCACCTTCAGCGTCCACGTGTAATTGAGAGGCAGCCAAAGCATCAGCAGGTTGTCGTGGTCCGTTACGACGGTCAAGCTGCCCGCCAGCAGCAGCAGGCAGAAGATCAGAAGCGTCTTATCCTGAGGCTTGAACGCATACAAAATGCCTGCATACAAGCCATGCAGAAGCAGCACGACGAATGTCACCAATTGGAAGCCGATGGAATACCAGCGCATGGAGTCGATAGCCGCCTGCGAGCCGAACTTGATGGAGCGGATCATGCCGCCGGACTTGGGATTGTCGAAATTGGCCGAGCGCACCAGCAGCTCGATTTCCCGGACATCGGCGGCCGGGTAGGAAGCGGTGTAGGAAACCATGCGCGGCGAATAGCCTTCCTCCGTCTCCGCGAGTCGCCCGAACGAGGCCTCCGTACGGCCGTTAATGACAAGGGCGGAAGAGGCCTCGATTTTTTGAACCCAAAACGTGTAAGGCTGCTCCATCGGTCGATCGATCAAAATGCGCAGCCGGTATGTGCCATAACCCAAGGAGGAATGCTTCTCTTCCGGCCATCCGCTGCTCCAATCGCCCGGAACGTGCAGCAGGCGCGGGCTGGCCGACGCGGCGCCGGAAGGGACGAAGGCGCCGGGGTAAAACTCCCACTCCCCGTCGAGCGAGATCGGGCGGGAACGCTCCAGATCCCGGCCGGTCAAGTCCAGCACGCCCCCGACCGCAAGCAGGGGCTCGGGAGTGGCGTGAAGGGCATGCCAGAACGTCCGGAGGCCGAGCAGCGCGCCTAGGAACAGGAGAGAAATCGCGATATGTTTCAGTGCCGTTTGGCTTCGGTAGTTTCGTAACCGTATCATACCCGTAACATTCGACGAAATATTTATTATTCCTTTAATCGACCCGAAGCCGTACCTTCTTGTGTATCTGCCGCTTTTTTGGGACAATAGAGAAAAGACTGCAGGCTCCGGCCATTTACCGAAAAGAGGTTGGAAATGAATAAAGATTCGATTTACGGACTGACATTCGAACAATTGACCGCCTGGCTCGCGGAGCGGGGGCATAAGAAATCCCGCGCCGCGCTTGTGTGGGAAGGGCTGTATCGCAAACGGGTTGCCTCTTTTGCCGAGATGACCGATGTTCATAAAGAGTGCCTCGAACTGCTGGACGACCATTTCGCGCTCCGTACGATGAGCGAGCATTACAAGCAGGAGTCGGTGGACGGAACGAATAAATTTTTGTTCAGGCTGCAGGACGGCAATCTGATCGAAACGGTGCTGATGCGGCACAAGTTCGGCTTGTCCGTCTGCGTGACGACGCAGGTCGGCTGCAACATCGGGTGCAGCTTCTGCGCCAGCGGCCTGATCAAGAAAAGCCGCGACCTGTCGAGCGGCGAGATCGTCGAGCAGTTGATGCACGTGCAGCATCATCTTGACGCCGCAGGTCAAGGCGAACTGGTGAGTCATATCGTCGTGATGGGGATCGGCGAGCCGTTCGATAACTTCGTCAATCTGGTGAATTTCCTGAACATTGTCAAACATCAGAAGGGACTGGCGATAGCGGCCCGGCACATTACCGTTTCGACCAGCGGCCTGGCGGATAAAATTTATGACTTTACCGATGCCGATCTGAGAGTGAATCTGGCCATCTCCCTGCACGCGCCCAATAACGAGCTGCGCACCCGGATTATGAAGATCAATAAGGCGATTCCGCTGGAAAAGCTGATGCCGGCCATCGATTATTATTTGGCCAAAACCAGACGCCGGATTACGCTGGAATACATTTTGCTGAAGGATGTCAACGACCAGAGGGAGCATGCGCTGGAGCTGGCCGAGCTGATCGCCGACAGGAGGCCGCTCGTCAACGTCAATCTGATCCCGTACAACCCGGTGGACGAGCATAGTCAATACAAGAGAACGGATCGGTCGACGGTGAGCGCTTTTTACGACACCCTCAAGAAGCAAGGGGTTAGCTGCAGCGTGCGCTTGGAGCACGGAGCGGATATCGATGCCGCCTGCGGGCAGCTGCGCAGCAAGCGGATCAAGGCGGAAGCCGTTTCCACCTGAGCCCGATAAGGGCTCTATTTTTTTGAACATAAGGAGGGTCAAGCGTGGCCGAACCGTTAAAAGATATGTATCACGAAGCGTTCCTGCGTCAATTCGGCGAGAAGGTGCAGACCGCATACGACGCCTTCGATACGGAATCGTTCGTCGCCGCAACGATGGACGGCGATTGGGACGCGCTTCAACTCAAGGAGCGCATCCGCAAAATAACCGTCACGTTGGGGACGCATCTTCCGGCCGGGTATGAGGCGGCGCTGGACGTTTTATACGCGATTGATGAAACGTGCATCGGGTTTCCCTATTTGTTTTTTCCTGATTTTGTGGAGGTATACGGCCAAGCGGAGGAGCATTGGGAACGCTCGATGGGCGCTCTGGAAAGGTTTACTGCGCGTTCGTCGGCGGAATTCGCCGTTCGTCCGTTTCTGCTGCGCGACCCGGAGCGGATGGTGCGACAAATGACCATATGGGCGACGCATCCGAACGAGCACGTGCGCCGGTTGGCCAGCGAAGGCAGCCGGCCCCGCCTGCCGTGGGGACAAGCGCTTCCCTTATTCAAGCGCGATCCGGCGCCGCTGCTGCCGATACTCGAATTGCTGAAAGCCGATTCTTCCCTGTACGTGCGCAAGAGCGTCGCCAACCATCTGAACGACATCGCCAAGGATCATCCCTCCGTCGTGCTGGAGACGGCCAGCCGTTGGAAGGGCGCTTCTCCCGAGACGGACTGGATCATCCGGCATGGCTGCCGGACGTTGATCCGCCGAGCCGAGCCGCAGGCGCTGGCGTTGTTCGGCTACGCGCAGGCGGGGGACGACGCGCCGCTTGCGACATACTCTTCGTTGACGGCGAGTCCGGCAGCGCTGCGCATCGGTGACAGCTGCGAGCTGCGCTACGAGCTGCGCGTCCGGGAAGGCGAGCCGGTCCATCTGCGCATCGAATACGGAATCGATTTCGTCAAAGCGGGGGACCGCCGCTCGCGCAAGCTGTTCTTGCTGTCGGATAAGACGGTTCCCGGCGGAGCCGTCCTGACCGGCACGCGCACGCACCGCTGGGCGGACTTGACGACCCGCCGCCATTACCCCGGCGAACACCGGATTGCGCTGGTTGTAAACGGACGCGAGCTGACCGATACGGTCATCCGGCTCGAACGGCCGTAACGCTTAATGCACAGCGAGCGTGGCCGACGCGTGGTTCGAGCGGATCGCCTCGTTCGACGATCCGGACGAATAGAGCCGGTTCGGCGGCGAAAGCATGCCGCTTAACCGTAGCCGCGTGACGAAGCTGAAGCAGAACCCGGGAGCGCCCTTCCGGCATCGCTTATAAGCCCGCTCCCGGGCTGGAGCAGTCCTTCCGGGCGCGTCCATCGACCGTTTCGCATAGGTCGGGCTCCGCGAGCGACTGCCCGATCAGCGTCGTAAAGCTGGCAAAGGCGTCCGTCCGGAACAGGTCGCGCCGGAACACGAAGCTGACCGCCGAGTCGCGGAACGGCTCGGGGATGCGGTGGCACGTTATTTTGCCGGAAGCTTCCCATTCCTTGTCGGCCGAACGGGTGATGAGCGATACGCCGAGTCCGCCCGCGTCGCCGCGAAGAATCGCTTCCACCGTGCCGAATTCCATGATATTCAGCGGACCGAGATTTTCCTGGTGGAGCCATTGGTCCAGCCTATCGCGATAGTAGCAGCCTTTGCCCGTCAGCAGCATCGGCTTGACGAGAGCTTCGCGCAAATCGGGGACGGACGGCTCGGTGACGAGAACCAATTCCTCCTGAAACGTCCGGATGACGGCCAGCTCCGGGTGATAAGGCTATGCTGAATGCGCGCCGTTACGTTCGACTGCACATAGCCGAGCAAGGCCGCCGCTCTCGTCATGCTGCCCTCGCGGACGACCGCGCGAAACACTCTCAAATCGTGAGTATCGGGTCCTGCAGTGGGCCGGGGTACTGCTCGGTTTTGTTGGGGTCGTGATGACGCAAGGTTTTGAAATCCAGCTCCAGCAAGGATTCTTCTACGCGGTCGGCGCCGGCATGGCATGGGGAATCGCCACGCTGCTGACGGCGCGCTGGGGCAATCGTTCGACGTCTGGGTCATGGCCGCATACCAGATGCTGATCGGCGGAGCGGCGCTGCTGCTGGCCAGTCCGTTTGTGGAGCAGCCGTATTTTGAATGGAGCGCCACGCAGCTCGGCCTGGAGCTGTTCGTCCTGTTGTGGATGATTTTGATGCGCTCGATCGCCCAATTCGTAAGCTGGTATTACCGTGCTGAGCCGTACGAGCGCCGAGCGGGCCAACGTATTTCTGTTCCTCATTCCTTTTTTTGGAACGCTGGGGGGATGGGCCATTCTCGGCGAATCGCTGCACAGCTACATTATAGGAGGAGCGGCGTGTATCGGTCTCGGCATATTTCTCGTCAACCGGCCGGCCAGAGCCGTATCCGGGGAGCAAAGATTATCGCGATGATCGCGGGAAGGCGGCGATTTCCCGGATTGCCTGGGTCCCTCGCCGCCGTATGGTCGCGAGATGCTGTGGATTGTCGCACCTCTTAAAGCCAATCGTTGAATTTGCGGATGTACCATCTTTTGACGAGCTGCGTCAACACGCAATAGGCCAGCAAAGTAGCGACGAGCCAAGGGAAATACGCCATCGGCAGCGGCTGCAGGCCGATGCTCGCCCCGAATCCGCTGAAGGGTAAATAGACGCCGAGCGCCATTATGGCCGCTGTCAGCAGAACGACCGGAGCGCTTGCCCTGCTTTGAATAAACGGTATTTTCTCGGTACGGATCATATGCACGATCAGCGTTTGCGACAACAGTCCTTCAATAAACCAGCCGGACTGGAACAACGTCTGGTGTTCGACCGAATTGGCCGAGAACACATACCACATCAGGGCGTACGTCGTAATATCGAATATCGAGCTGATCGGACCGATGAAGACCATGAACCGGCTGACCGACTTGGCGTTCCATTTTTGCGGTTTGCGCAAATACTCTTTGTCCATTCGGTCCCACGGGATGGAGAGCTGCGAAATATCGTAAAACAGATTTTGAATGAGCAGATGGATCGGAAGCATCGGCAGGAACGGGATAAAGGCGCTCGCTACCAGCACGCTGAACATATTGCCGAAGTTGGAGCTGGCGGTCATTTTCATATATTTGATCATATTCCCGAACGTAATCCGTCCCTGCACGACGCCCTGCTCCAGAACCATCAGGCTTTTTTCCAGCAGGATGATGTCCGCGGATTCTTTGGCGATATCGACCGCCGTATCTACGGAAATTCCTACGTCCGCTTCCTTCAAGGATACCGCATCGTTGATGCCGTCCCCCATAAAGCCCACGGTGTGGCCTTTGCTTTTCAGCGCGCGGACGATTCTCGCCTTCTGCAGCGGGTTCACCTTGGCGAATACCGTCGTCCTCTCGGCTACTTCCGCCAGCTGCGCGTCCGTCAAGGACTCGATATGTTGGCCAAGCAGGATGTCGTTCGCTTGAATGCCGACATCTTTGCATACCTTGCGCGTAACCGCCTCGTTATCCCCGGTGATGACCTTGACGTCCACGCCGTTTTCTTTCAGCGCTCGAATGGCGGTTTTGGCCGTTTCCTTTGGCGGATCGAGGAAGGCGAGATACCCGACAAGGACGAGTCCGTTCTCATCTTGAATGCCGTATGCATCCTCTTTGGCCTTGCTTTGCTTGATCGCGACGGCAAGCACGCGAAGACCGTCCGTGTTCAGCCGACCGACAAGCGATTGGACGATTTGGGCGCGCTCCGCCGTAAGCGGGACCGTATTTCCCAACTGATCCGTTGTATAGGAGCAAACGCCGAGCACTTCTTCCATGGCCCCTTTGCAGACGAGCAGATGGTTCTGATCCGCGATTTCCACAACGATCGACATCCGTCTGCGGTTGAAATCGAACGGGATTTCATCGATTTTGGTCACCGAGTCTTGGATTCCGGAAATGGAGGCTTGCCCGGCATGCTCCAGCACGGCCACATCAAGCAGGTTTTTCAGACCGGTCTGATAGTAGCTGTTCAGAAACGCGTACTCCAGCACTTTGCGGCTTTCTTTGCCATGCACATCGAGATGTTTTGCCAAAATAATGTTATCTTGGGTTAACGTTCCGGTCTTATCCGTGCACAAAATATCCATAGCCCCGAAATTCTGGATCGCGTTGAGCCTTTTGACGACGACCTTGTTGCGGGTCATTACGGCCGCCCCTTTGGCCAGGTTGCCGGCGACGATAACGGGGAGCATTTCCGGCGTCAAGCCGACCGCTACAGACAAGCCGAACAGGAGAGCTTCCCACCAGTCGCCTTTCGTAAAGCCGTTGAGGAAAAAAATGATCGGGACCATCACGAGCATAAAGCGGATCAGCACGAACGTAATGCTTTTGACGCCTTTATCGAAGCTCGTAAGAGGCGGCTTTCCGACCAGCGAACGGGCCATAGAGCCGAAATAAGTCCGCGAGCCGGTCGCGACGACGACCGCCGTGGCCGAACCGCTGATGACGTTGGTGCCCATATAGCACATGTTATTCAATTCGAGCGCGTTCACCGGTCTGTGATGTTTGCGAACGGATTTGTGTTCCCCGCGCGGAACCGTGTCGATCTTCTCGACCGGCATCGCTTCGCCCGTCAGGGCCGATTCGCCCACGTACAAATCTTTGGACGCAAGCAGCCTGACGTCGGCCGGAACCACATCGCCAGCCGACAAATGGATCAGATCTCCCGGAACCAGCTGCTCCATATCGATCTCCATCCTTTCCGAATCGCGGCTGACGGTCGACGTTGTTTTGACCATCGCCTTTAGCTTCTCCGCGGTCCGCGATGAACGGAATTCTTGGGTGAATGTGATTATGACGCTCACGGAAACCATAATCGATATAATCATGACGGCCTCCACATCGTCGTCCATGAAGTAGGAGAAGCCGGCCAGGAACAGCAATATGAGAATAAACGGGTTTTTGAAGCAGGACAGCAGCTGTACGTACCAGGCCGGCGTTTTATCGTGGGCAATCTGGTTGCTTCCGTACTGCTCCAAGCGCTTCTTCGCCTCTGCGGCGGACAGCCCTTGACGCCGGGTGCCGAGATCGTCCAAGACATCCTCTTGAGCGTACTGGGATACTTCGATGAGACGTTCGGCAATGTCTTTGGTCCATTTTTCTTTTTCTTTCGTTGCGTTGTTCATCGTAATGCCTCCTTCGAATGCAATGCCAAAAAAGCTCTCCCCGGATACCAGAGAGAGCTTGAATAGAACCGTCCGATGCGCCCGTTACGTCAGCAGCACATACTTAAATAAACCCGGCGGAAGTCGTTTTTTTCGCAGGGAATCCAGTAAGGCCGTGACCGTAGAGCAGCGGGAAGGCGGTTCTCCCTCTGTGCGGATTGATGGTTAATCGATTGACCTGATGATGCGTACAACTCGGACTGCTGCTGTCCACGCGGCATTCCCCCTTTGCAAAATGAAATGGAAACATGGAAAACAGAAAAACCCTCCAGCAAGCTAGAGGGTTAAAAAAGCGCGCAAAAAAAACACTTTCGTTTCCCCCTAGTCGAGCTTTGGCACTATACAACGTAAAGAGAACCAGTTCTCTTAGCCACCTTATGAAAAGCCTTAATCCGGCAATCCCTGTTCTACCCATGGGTATCTTTCGATAGTTCTGGGCAGTGGCCTATGTTCGTATAGGAGCCTCACCTAACGAGGACGTATTCAATTCCTCTGCCATCGTAAACTTTGGTTTTTCATTTGTCAACAGGAAATTTGCTGGATGGAGCCTATTGACAACCGGAGCGTCTACAGGATAAACTCCACCTTGTGATCGAAAACGGATAAGAACGGCCCGGCCGCATCGACAGATGGTTGCGGGGCTTTATGCTGCAAAGGGGGGAACGGAAGCATGGACAGCAGTCGAAGTTTAAACAACGCGCATATCGAACACGATTATACGGCAAAGAGACCCTCTTCTGTACGGTTGCTGCTTCCGTGTCCTTCGTGCTGGAAAAAGCATCGCTCCCGCTTAAGGGGACGGGTGCGTTCGGGCGCGTTTATTTGACTTGCGGATCGGCGGTTGTCGGAATGAAGCCAAAGGCTCTCTTTACAGGGAAGCCTTTTTTTGTTTGGAAAAAAGCGGCGTCGGGTTGGAACGCCGAGGAACATTTTATGCGAAGGAGCGATTGCGATGATGATGGAACTGGAGATGATAACGAAGCTCGGTCTCGCCTTGCTGTTCGGCATGCTGATCGGAATCGATAGACAAATGAAGCATAAGCAGCTCGGATTGCGGCCCAGCATGGTCATCTGTGTAGCCAGCTGCCTGATTACCATCGTGTCGATTCACGCGTTCGGCAAATTCGGAGGGACGAATCATCCGAATATGGACCCGATGCGGCTGGCCGCGCAAATTGTTAGCGGAGTAGGCTTTATCGGGGCGGGTGTCATTCTCCGGAGAAGCAACGAGGTTATTTCCGGGCTGACGTCGGCGGCGCTAATCTGGTCGGCGTCCGCTCTCGGCATTGCGATCGGGGCGGGGTTTTACATGGAGGCGGCAACCGGTGTCGTCCTGCTGATCGCGGCGGTTAACGTGATCCCGCTTATGATTAAAGCCGTAGGTCCGGAAGTGCTCAGCCGTCGCGATGTGGCTGTCAAAATCGTGGTCGAGCCAAACTATCGGATGACGGAATTGATCCAGATGATTGAACGAAAAGGGCAAGGGGAAAAAGCGGTCAAGCGGGAATTCAAAATCCGGTACATGAAGCTGAAGGATCTGGCTAACAACAGTCAATCGATCGAGCTGACCTTATCGGTGCCCGACAAGCAATACACGACGGAAATTTATTATGCGATCAAAAAAATCGACCACGTGCTGAGCGTGGAAGTGGAGCATCTATAAAAAACGTAATATTAGCTGCAAAGGAGGGCTGCGTCATGATCAAACTGCGTCAATACAAGTATAAAGAGGAATATACGTACTACATGCTGCAAGCGTTGAAGGAGGGGAGGAAAGATGCTTTTCGCAAAGACTTTTTGGCGATGCATCCGACCGATCAGACCGAGTTTTTCCTCAGTCAGGATCACAACCGGCGCTTGAGCATGTACGCCTTTCTATCCCCGGAGGAGTTCGGGGACATATTCAGCGAGCTGAAGCCGGGGATCCAGCAGCATATCATCGTGGAGCTGGAGCGGGAGTATGCCGTCCGGATGCTGAACGAGCTGCCGTCCGACGATGCGGCCGATTTTTTCGGACTGCTCCCTGACCAAGAAGCCGATTTTTTCTTGACGCGCATGGATCAGGAGGAGGCCTGCCGAGAGCTTGATCCGGGACGAGATGAATACGAAGGTGATATCGGTATCAACGGCAACGGACCGGATGGAAGTTCTGGAGATCATAAAAAAATACAGCCTGCTGGCTGTTCCCGTATTAACCCCGGATGATAAACTCGTCGGCATCGTTACGTTTGACGATGTGCTAGCGGCAGGTTTCGATTCCTAGGCGGCACGCCTGCTACGCGAGTTAGATCATTCCTTGCCTGGCGGGAGTCAGACGCTTTTCGCTGCGCTGCTGCTCCATCAGCTGCATCATCCAGGCCTGCACGCTTGCCGTATACGGGGTGGCATAGGCAGGATGGGCAAGGTTGCACGTCTCCAAAGGATCGTCGGTTAGATCATAGAGTTCATATTCGTCGAAGTCCGGTGTCGTCTTGACCTGAGTCGCCCAGCAAATGTTTTGTCCGTTAGCCCGATCGGCGATAGGACGGCCGGTTTCGTCTTTGACTCCGGGGATGCTCCAAAACTGGGGGTTATCGAAATAACGGGAAAATTTCCACAGCTCTTTTTTGCCGTTTCGATACAAGGGAGCGATGACCGTCTCGATGTGATTCGGTTGAATGACGGACGGATACGGCTCACCCAACGGATTTACTTGATGCTGGCCCCGGGTTACATCGTCGTCGGTCATGAAGTAAATCGGCTCCTCCGCCGCCGCAGGTAAGCTCGACTCCCCTAGAAACGGCGCCAGATTGCGGCCGACCAAAGGACGAGCTTCGCTGAACCGGCTCTGAAGCCGGCGCCGTATCTCGGGGGTGTCCGCACGGGCCAGTCCCAGCAGAGTCGGAAGCACGTCTACATGGCTTGTAAGCGAGTGGAAATGCTCATGCCGAGAATATAGCTTCGGGTTATGGATAACAAAGGGAACGTGCAGCATCTCCTCGTAGGCGCAATAAAATTTTTGGCGCAAACGGCCATGGGAGCCCAGCAAATCTCCGTGATCGGATGTAAAAATAACGATCGTATTCTCGTAAAACGAGGAACGGGTAAGAGCTTGAAACACTTTGTACATTTGACGGTCGGCGTTTTTTTGCAGTTGGTAATATAGCTTGCGGTAAAACGGCTCGTCGACGATGGGCTGCAGCGCCTTCGGGTATATATCCCGATAGCTGGCTTGGCAGCGGGGCTTCGTAAGCAAATTCTCATCGAGCGTCGGCGGAGGGGACACCTCCGGCATCGGGTCCACGTGAAACCGGAATACCGGCAGTTGAGCCGTCAAAGCGCCGTACAATACAATATCGTGGGGGTTGACGAACGAAGCGACAAGGAGCCAGGGCGAGCTCTTGTCGCTTTCGTTGTGTCGGCGGTCCAGCGCCTCGATCAGCTCGACGACTTCCTCCGCATAGACTTCATCCCGGCCGCTTAAACCGATCGCTGCCGAGGAGCCGGAGTTGCGCGGGTTTTTGCCGTGAGGCTCGGGACCGATCCAGCCGGAAAAGCCGAAATTTTCCAAGCGGTCGGCCCGATCGTACAATCCCTGCTTCCCATCGGGTACGCCTGTTACCGGATCAAAGCTGGAGAGTCCTTCATGCGTGCCCGGCACGATGATATCTTCATAGGAGACATGCCATTTTCCTTTGTAATACGTCTCGTATCCGGCTTCGCGCAAGTAATCGCCCATCGTAGGGACGGTGTTGCGATCCAGCCAAAACATATCGGAGTCGGACGCTTGCTTGGCGATTCCGTTCGTTTGGCTAACGCCGTGAAGCGACGGATATTGCCCGGTCATCAGCGTAGCCCGGCTGGGACAGCAAGCGACGCTGCCGATGTAATGCCTGTGGAATTCCAGTCCGTTCGCTCTCAATAGCTGCTGGGTCACTAAATGTTGTTCGCGCCACCGGCGAATGTCCGCATTCTCGTATACGGGAGGATATCGTTCTTCATCGACGAGAAATACGAGGAAATTCGGTTTTTCGAGGCTCCTGTTAATGAGGATCACATCCCGGGTATCATGTTTCTCCCAGAATATGCATTGACGTATCCGGATAGTCGCATAACGTGTATTCGAAGACGGCAAGCTGCCGATAACTCGCCCCGTGCGGCCCGTCAAGGCCGCTTCGATCGCTTGTCTGTGCGGCGAAAGGCAATATTGCCGGACAGCAGCAAGCCCGTAATAACGAATACGGTAGCCGCGAGATCAAACCGGGTAACCGCTTCGTCCAGAAAAAGCGCGGCCAGCATATAGCCGAAAATAGGCGTCATAAACAGCCAGTTGTTGGCTTTTACCGCATCCCGTCGGAGCAAATAAAACCAAAGCAGCATCGTGCCGATCGAAATCACGAATACGAGCCAGATCAGCGATCCCGCCAAATAGGAATCCAGCCGAAATACAAACGTTTCTTTCTCCAGCATAAAGGCAACCGGGATCGTAACGATGCCGCCGATCGACAGCTGCCAGGCATTGATCACGATACTCGGCAGCCCGATATTCGCCTTTTTGAAATAAACGCTTCCAATCGCCATGGATGCCATGCCCACGCCCAATACGATAAAACCGCCTATCGTCGCTTTGCCGCTCAAGATCGACGGCCATGTGGCTAGGAGCAGTCCGATCGCCGCAACGCCCATCCCCAACCACTCTCTGGCCGCAATGCGCCGTTTTAGCCAAACGTAAGACAGGCATGCAACCAGAAACGGATTCGTGGTTACAAACAGATTAAACAAGCCTGCCGATACATAATTCAATGCCCAGAAGGTCGCGCCCAAATAAAGCGTCGTATTCAAGACGCCCAACACGACGAGCGGTCCCCATTCGTTGGCCCGCGGCCATCGATAGGTTCTCTTGAACACATACGCATACGTCAGCAGCAAGCCTCCCGCCAGCAGGAAGCGGGAGGTCGCCAATGCCAGAGGGGTGGCCGAATGCAGGCCGAATTTCGTCGCGATTGCCGCAGACGACCATAAAAGTGTAAAAAACAAGCCCAGTACCGTTTCCATTTGCCGCTCCTTCAAAAAAGAAAATAAAAAATTCTTTTCTTAATTGTACCCGTTGCAGGTAGGCGGGTTTTTACCGAACGGCATATGTTTTTAACCGGATGTCGTCAGGACGGCATCCGGCGGTATTCGCTTGGCGTAACGTGCTCGTATTTTTGAAACAAACGCGTCAAGGAAGATTGATGCTCCAAACCGACTTGAATGGCGATGTGCAAAATGGAAAGGCTGGTCGTACGGAGCAATTCCTTCGCTTTGCGGAGACGCACTTCCTGGATATAGGCGGTGGGGGTTTTACCTGTCTGCTTCCAAAACCAGTCCGCGTAATAAGAACGGTTGTAGTGCTCCAGCGAGGCCAACTGTTGTACCGTCAACGGCTCCTGATAATGCTCGTGGATGTACCGGATCGATGCCGGCAGACGGTCCTGAAGCAGGCAATGCGAGATATAAGGAAACAGCTCTGTCAGAGCGGGGCCGTGCAAAGAAGGCCGGTCCATTTCATTCAGGATCAGATAGCGAATCCCTTTCCACTGCTTGTTTAATGAATAAGGAACTCCGTCGTTGGATAGTCCGTTCGAAGACATCATATGGCGCGGAATATCCAGAACGAGAAACTCGTTGCGCGCCGCGGAATAGTAGGTATGCTCGCATTCCGGAGGCACAAAAAACAACGTTTCCTGATCCATCCGCAAATCTTGCGCCCCGGTGCGGATAGAAAGTTCGCCCTGAAGTGGTATAATCAATTGGGCATGGGCGTGGGAATGCGTGCATGGAGCATCGGTATAGGTTCGTCGCTCGGCTATAAGTTGTGTGAATGTGTCCATCTCGCTTACTCCCTTATCGTTCTCTACCATCTATCATAGCAAACGTCAAATCTTTCGTACAGGAGCTGAGACAAGTGGATTTTATCGCCATCGCCTCTTTTCTGGGAGTGGCCGTTCTGTTGACGGTCATGCCGGGCCCGGACAATTTGTTCGTACTGGCGCAGAGCATCTCGCAAGGCAGGAAAGCCGGGATCGTCACGACATTGGGGTTGTGCACGGGGTTAATCGTGCATGTGGCTGCCGCCGCGCTCGGGATTTCCGCAATCGTGTATCAATCTGCCGTCGCTTTTGAAATCGTAAAATATGCCGGAGCGGCCTACTTGTTGTTTTTGGCGTGGAAATCGTTTCGGGACAAGGAGTCCGGACTAGTCTTGAACGGCCAGCAGCCGCTGCAGGTTCGCGCTTTGTATAGAAAAGGCATCCTGATGAACGTTTTGAACCCGAAGGTATCGTTGTTTTTCCTGGCATTATTGCCTCAGTTTGTCGATCACGCCGCCGGCCGCGTGCCCGTTCAGATGCTTGTCCTCGGGATGGTGTTTATCGTCCAGGCTATGGTCATTTTTGCGGCCATCAGTTATTTTTCGGAAAAAGTGCGCGGTCTGTTGACCAAAAGCCCGGCGATCTCCAGAAGGCTGAATTACATTCAAGGCACGCTGCTCGCGGCGATCGGACTCAAAATCGCCTTGAGCGAAAAGTAAGGCCAGGGGCGCAGATGATGCCGCCCGCGTCATGCGTCGATGTCCGGAGGCAGCTTCTCCAAGGTAGCCCGTCTCGCGGAGCCGCTGCCGGTTCGGAATCAGGAAGAGCTCGGGCTGTGGCTGGCATCGACGTATGTAACTCGGAATCGGAAGAGGTTTGTGCTAAAATGGTTTCAAGATTCTTGAAAGATAAACAAGGGGTATGAAATGACTAATTCCGTTGACATGCTTCGGCGGCTCGTTCAAGCGCAGGTTGTCCATTTTGCGCATCTGAGCGAACAAACGTTCGAGATGGAGCGGGACCAGTTTACCCGGCTAGCGCAAGAGCTGGGGCTGTCGACCGTTCCGAAAAATTTGACCAGCGTGCACGTCGTGGACTGTATCGGCCGCTATGAACCGATTAACAATACGACCATTGCGGAGAAACTGAGCTTGTCGAAGGCGAGCATTACCAAAATCAGCGCCAAGCTGCTGGAGGACGGATACATCAAGCGGAGCCAGTTGAACGATAACCGGAAGGAAGTATTTTTCAGCTTGGCGGCCAAAGGCAAGCGCGTGTTCGAACTGCACGAAAAGCTGCACGAGCGGGAGAAACAGCGGTTGTTGCAGCTTATGGGCAGCTTCTCGGAGACGGAGCTGAGCGCTATTCTAAGGTTTCTGCAAACGTTGTCCGATCACTACGGCGGCAGAGCGCCGGAATGAGGAAATGCATTTTGCCGACAGACGGTTTATGAATGGATGAGCAATGACGAGGCGGTTTTGCGCGGCGGCGCAGAGTCGTCTTTTTTCTGTTCGTTGCACCCGTTACGGCTTCCGCGATCCCCTTGTTTTTCCCCATCGTTCATCAATCGGTAACATCTCTAGCACTTAGTAGTCATCCGTCTGCCCCGACCGTATTGCTACAATCAAATAGCCTCCGGCAAAGCGGGACGCTGCAACACAATTGTCTGCTGATGTAAGCGTCATATCGCTTTAACGCTTTAGAGGCGGGAGATGGTTCAATGACATTTAGAAAGGACGTGCCGAGTTGAAGAAGATGCAAAGGGGCGCGGCGGCGCTCGTGCTGCTGGCGGCTGTCGGTATAGCCGCTTTGGGGGGATGCGCTTCCGCTCCTTCCGGCGCTGTAGACGGCGACGGGGTGGCGGAAATTATCCAGGTGATGATCCGGACGGTTCCCGAGACGCTGACGTCGGGAAAGCCGGTTAAGGTCGAAGCGCGAATTACGCAGGCGGGGGAAGCGGTCGACGATGCCAAAAAGGTCGATTTCGAATTGTGGAAACGCGGGGAGACGAAGCACCGGACGATCGCGGGCAAGCATCAAGGCGACGGCGTATACGCCGTGGAGACGACGTTCCCCTCCGACGGCATCTACTACGTCGTCGCGCACGCCAACGGTTGGAATATGCACAGCATGCCGCGCCGTCAACTGGTCGTAGGGCAAGTATCGGCGGAAGACATCGCCAAGGCGGAAGCCGACCCCGACAAGAGCACGTACCATTGAGCGCGCCAAGCCACGCGGCTGACAGGCACAGAAAGGATGAATGGCAATGAAGTATAGACGAAGATGGATGGCCGCAGCGCTGCTGCTGGCATGCGCGCTTGGACTTGTCGCATGCGGCGGAGGCGGCAAACCGAGCCAATTGAATTACACGGTGGAGCCGTTCCGGTTTACCGATCAGACCGGACAGCCCTATGCGCTCGATGATTTGAAGGG
Source organism: Paenibacillus hodogayensis (assembly GCF_039536325.1). Lineage (NCBI taxonomy): Bacteria > Bacillati > Bacillota > Bacilli > Caryophanales > Paenibacillaceae > Paenibacillus > Paenibacillus hodogayensis. The sequence goes on along the minus strand of NZ_BAAAYO010000008.1, from coordinate 438,900 downwards.
GAAAGTGTGGGTGGCCGATTTCATCTTCACGCATTGCACGACGGTGTGTCCGACGTTGACGGCCAATATGGCCAAGCTGCAGAGCGAGCTGAAACAAGCCGGCGTTCAAGCCCAGCTCGTATCGTTTTCCGTCGATCCGGAGAATGACACGCCGGACGCCTTGAAGACGTATATCGGCAAGTTTACCGAGGATTGGTCGAACTGGCGCGGCTTGACGGGCTATTCGTTCCCGGAAATCCAAAGCTTTTCGCGCAGCAGCTTCAAAGCCGCGGTCCAAAAGGATGGCGAATCCGATCAGGTCATTCACGGCACCTCGTTTTATTTGATCGACCAAACGGGTACGGTTGTCTCGCGCTACGACGGGCAGGAGACGCCGTATAAGCAGATGGTCAAGGACATTCGGGCTTTGTCACGCTGAGGCGCGCCCGAAAACAACGCCTTCGCGAACAAAACGCCCGACCGCCCCAAGAGGAGGCGATCCGGCGTTCTTTCTTCAGATTACGGCTTTTTTCAGATCAATCCGGATTTTTGCAGCAGACGCTGGATAAGCGTCGCCACTTCGGCGCGGGTGACGGAAGCTTTTGGCGACAGCATACCGTTGTCGCGTCCGGACACGAGTCCCGCCTTCACCGCACCGGCGATGCCGTCTTTCGCCCAATCGGCGGAAGACGCGCCGTCGGCGAATGCCGCGAGCGTCGAAGCCGGGTTGACTGGGCCGATCTTGTCGGCGAGGCCGGTACGCTTCATCGCCTTGGCGACGATCGTCATCGCTTGTTCCCGCGTAATGGCGTCGTTCGGGCGGAAGGTGCCGTCTTCGAATCCGGCGACCAAGCCGTTGGCCGCTGCTGCTTGCACGGCTCCGGCGTACCACGCGTCGGCGGCTACGTCCGAGAACGAAGCGGACTTCTTGTCGAGCTTCAAGCCGAGACCGCGTACGACGATGGCCGCGAATTCGGCGCGCGTGATGTTCGCATCGGGACGGAACGACGCGTCGCTCACGCCGTTGACCACCATACGCGAGCCCATATCGTTCACGGCTTCCTTGGACCAATGCTTCTCGACGTCGGCAAAGGCTAGCGGGTGCCAGACAACCGAGTAGGAGCTGTTGGTCAAGCTGTTGATGACGGCGAAGGAACTGCCGTCCTTGTTGACGACCTTTGTCGGCACATGCCGAACGGTGCCGTCCGGATCGATAACGACCCCGGTTGTAATTTTGTTCGGGTCGACTTGCTGCGGAAGAGCGATTGTGCGCTCGACATAGGCGCTGAAGTCGTTAAGTTCCACCGTTTTGCCCTGGAGCTCGACCGTAACGACGAAGTCTAGGGACGGCGCCATTACGGTAAAGCCGGATTTGTCCGCCGCTTCTTGGATGACGCTGTTCATTGCAGCGGGCGTCTCGGCGATCGCAATCCGTACTTTAATATCTTCGAGCTTTACAGAGTCGCCGAGCTTGGCCAATACCGAGCCGATGTCGATTTGCGAAGCCGGCAACGAGTAGGAGCCTTTGGGCGTTTGCAGCACGAGCGTCGCATCCGCCGTTTCCATATTTTTAACCGTAAGCCCGCTCAGTTCTCCGACGATAACGTTGGAGGTCGACTGAACCGGAATCGTGACGACCGCATGCTTGCCTTCCGCATCCAGCTTCGCTTGCAGCTTGTTCGGATCGATCAGCACCGAAGTCGTCCGGACGCCGTTCGATTCCGTTGTCGTCGCCTTGCCCGCGCTTTCCGCTTTACCGTTGACGAGAACGTCTACATTCTCTTCACGCGGCTGCGACGGAACGTTTGGTCCGGAAGGAGAGGAGGAGCCGCCTCCCGGTCCGCCGACGGTATTGTCGTCCGATACAGGCTCGTCTGCCACTTTCGCGACCGTAAAGCCGAATTTGATCGCTTTGCCGTTCGCATCAACGTCGGCTACGCCGATTTTATCGCCGTTTGCCGCTCGCAGCAGGCCGTTTGCCGGCAGAGCGGCATATCCGGTCAATGCGTCGCCGACATAAGGCACCGTTACGCTGCCCGAGCCGAAATTAAAGAACAGGCGTTGAAGCCCCTCTCCGACGGGCTCGGCTACGGCAATCGTCGTATTTCCGTCAAAGCCCGTTCCGCTCGGATCGCTCGAAGTAACAGTCAATCCCGAAGCGGGCAAAGGCGACACAGTCACGGTAACCTGAGCTTGCTTTTCCCTGTAAGTCGCAGTAATGACTGTTTGCCCCCGCTCGAGAGCCGTAACCAGCCCTTGCGGAGTTACGTCTGCGACAGCCGGATTATCCGACGAGTAGGTAACGCCCGCCGAAAGAGGAACGATGCTGCGATCCGAATAGACCGCGTTCGCGACCGTCTGATGCGTTTGTCCGACTACAAGCGTGTAGGCATCGATGTCCAGCGTAATACCCGTCAAATAAACCGGCGGCTGGAAGTAGGCCGTATAGACGATAGGGCCGGTAGGAGACGTATCGGCCACCTGCTGCGAAGTCAGCAGCGTCGTTCCTCCGTCGCTGCTCCAGCCGAGGAACACGTAACCCGAGTCTGGCGTCGCTGTCGGAACGGATGTCGGTTTGCTGCCGACGTAGACGTTCTCGCTGGCAACGCCTTGAATCGTACCGCCCTGACCGGCTGCGTAGGATACGGTATACGACGGCAGCGGGAGCCACACGGCGTACAGGGTCGCATTGCCCGTCAGGGGCAGCGCACTACCCGGCGAGTAAGGCGTGCCGAGGCCGATGGGCGATGTGTTCCAACCGGCGAACGTATAGCCGGTTCGGGTCAGACTGCCCGAATTGTCGGCTACGATAGCGGATTGGCCCGGATCGTACTGCGTGGAATCGACCGGAACGGTTCCGCCCGTACTTCCATTTCCGACGTAAGTCACCGTACCGATCGGCTTCCAAATCGCGAATAGCTTCAGACTTTGCGTCAAGGTGACGGAGTCGCCCGGCGCGTAAGTCGTCCCGGTTACATTGGCCGCGGTATTCCAGCCGCCGAATTTGAAGCCGGTCTTAACCAGCTCGCCGGTGTTGCCCAAGACGGTGACCGTCTCCCCGACATTGTGCAGAGAAACATGAGACGGCAGGGTGCCGTCTGTGCTGTCGTTGCCGTCGTAATGAAGACCTGCCTTCAATTGAAGGATATTTTTGGTAAACATGCTGTTGTTCAGAGCAAAGACCGCACCGCGGCTGTCGACCGCAATGTCCATAAGCGGCGTATTTTCCAACGAGGCTATTTGCACCCAGTCGGACGAGCCGGACTTCAATTGGAACACTTTACCGTCCGTTACTTGGGTGGCATACAAATTGTCGTACGAATCGACGGTTAAGAAGTATGGCACACCCATGGTGTTTGAAGTAAAAGGGATCTCGCTCCAAGTAGTTGCGCCCGGCGTAAGTTGTACAATCTTGCCTGAACTTCCAACGTGACTAACGTCGGTAACGTACACATTATTGTTGCTGTCTATGGCAATATCGAGCGGCCTTTGGAACGTATAATTATACGAGATATCTACCCAATTGTGGCCGGGGTCCAGGGCCTCCAACTTGTAAATCTTTCCGCTGCCGTTCTGAAAGGGGGCATCGGCCACGTATACGTTACCGGAACTGTCCACCCCGATACCGAACGGATTGAGGAATGTCTTGCCGTATGTAATATCGGACCATACGTTCGTGCCGTGAGTCAGCTTGCGTATTTTGTTGTTTGGGGTCAACGAATTGTTGGCGGTTTCAGTAACGTATACATTCTCATTGTGATCCACGGCGATTCCGTAAGGCGAAAGCGTAAAAGCGCCGTACGTAATATCCGTCACAGTTGCGCTGTCGGAAATTCGTAATACTTTTCCGTTCGAGAGTGTCCTGGTGGTTACATAAAGTCCCGAGGGCGCTGCAGTTATGAAGAGTGGGGAGTCGGAAATCGACGGGGCCGTGTAGTTGGCCCAAGTGCCGGGACCCGTAAAATCGGGCGGCGGGGCCGGTCTTGCCCAAGCCTGGTTTTCTGCCGAAGGCAATGCCAGGGACAGGACGACCAGGAAAAGGCTCAGAAGTAAAGCCAGTTTGGAGATTCTGGCTTTTGGAGAGGTGAATAAGGACATAACGGGTGCTCCTCTTCGCTCGTTTATTCATGTTCGCGACGATATAGGTATTGCGAATCATGACATTGTAAGCATAACAGCAGCTATCGCGTTACATCCAAACAATTTATTCCATTTGATTGAGACAAAAGAACTAATTTCGCGCGTACGAAATTTCATTATTCGACAAAGTGTTTATCAAATAACGCAATAGGCTTACGGGAGCGCAGCTCTGAAGGAACCGGTTATTCCAGAACAACGCTTATGAGAACGATTGATACAAAATAATTATTTACCGACCGTTCTCGATATGGTAAGATTCAAATGGAACAAGGAGGTGAACCCGATTGGCCAGAACCAAGGAGTTCGACGAGGATGCGGTGCTGCTTAAAGCGATGCGCTTGTTTTGGGAGCAGGGCTATGAGAAGACATCGATGGCTGACCTGGTTTCTCATATGGGCGTTCACAAAAGGAGCCTGTACGACACCTTCGGAGACAAGCATTCCTTGTATATGAAGACCTTGAAGCGATACGGCGACATTATCCAGCAATGGACGGCGCGCATCGTGAAAAACAGCGGTTCGGCCGAAGACGCAATCCGCAAGCTGCTGCAGATGACGATCAAGCGGGAAGACGGGACGCCCAGAGGCTGCCTGATGATCAACACCGCGGTGGAGCTCGCCCTGCACGACGAGGAATTCCAAGCTTGGGTCAAGGAAGGCTTGAACGGCTTCGAAGAGCTACTGCGCGGCATCATTACCGAAGGGCAGCGCTCGGGCGAGTTGGACGCGTCGCTTGATGCGGACATGCTGTCGGCTTACTTGAACAATGCGTTCACTGGGCTGCGGGTGTTGGGCAAAACAACGGACGATAACGAAAAATTAAACCAAATTATCGAAACCACGTTATCCGTTTTGAAGCATCGTTAAATTTTTTTGCTATTTTGAGAACGATCGTTCTCGATAACTAAACAAAAAGGAGCGATTTACATGGGAAAGCTTGACGGGAAAGTGGCTTTGATTACAGGGGGAAACAGCGGCATTGGTTTTGCCGCGGCTAAGCTGTTTGCGGCGGAAGGGGCCAAGGTCGTCATCACCGGACGGAATTCGGCGACGTTACAGACGGCGGCGGAGGAGCTGGGCGCGAACGGCTTGGCCGTTCAAGCGGATGCGACCGACCCTGCAAGTGCGGATAAAGCGGTGGCCGCAGCGGTGGAGGCGTTTGACGGTTTGGATATCGTCTTTGCCAATGCGGGCATTGTCGCTCCCACGCCGGTCGGCGGGACGGAGCTTGCCATCTTCGAGGAAGTGCTCAAGGTGAACGTGACCGGCCCTTTCTTCACCGTTCAGGCCGCTCTGCCGCATCTTCGAGCCGGCGCTTCGGTCATTCTGGTCGGTTCGGTGCTGGCGAATGCGGGCAGTCCCGGACGCTCCGCCTATTCGGCCAGCAAGGGGGCAGTCAGCAGCATGGCGAAAGTGCTCGCGGCCGAATTGTCGCCGCGCGGCATCCGCGTGAACACGGTTGTGCCGGGCGCGACGCGAACGCCGATCTGGGGTCAGACGACGGCGGAAGGGATGGCGCAGCTGGAGTCCGTTCTGGGCCGCTCGATTCCGCTTAACCGGCTGGGCGAGCCGGAGGAAGTAGCGAAAGCCGCTTTATTCCTGGCCTCCGACGATTCGTCCTTTATCCAGGGGGCGGAAATCAGCGTCGATGGGGGTGCGGGCGGTTCACCGTTGGGAGCGCCGATTTACCGTCAGTCTTGACCTGACGGGTTTCCGTCGAATCTATGGCTGAGCACGGCAACCGCGATGAATTGGGCAAAAGATTCCGGGAAGTCGAGATATGGGGGCAGGTTTCGCTACTGGCGAAATAAAGGCATCCCGATCAAGCACGCGTTGAAAGCCTAACAAGCTGACGTCGATCGGATTCGACGTTAGCTTGTTGCAGGCTTTTTTTAGTTAGTTGGCAAATGTCCGTCGCTTATTCAAACACGCAGCTTTCCGGAGGGACGCTCACAAAGGCTTGAATGCTGGGCTGGCGCAGCGTTCTCCCTTCATGAACCCGCCATTCGGTAAACTGGATTTTGGCGGTTAATACCGGCTTGACCCAATAGGCGCCGCGCATATCCGGATGTCGATGGGCGAACGGACAAACCGGCGTTTCAATCGTTCGGACTACGGACGTTAGAGTCCTCCAGTCGTTTCCGGTGAGCTTTCCTGTCCCGACCTTGCCTATAAAAAGGAGTCCTCCGTTATGGTACAAGCCTGCCAGCACCGCATTGACCACGCCGCCGTCCCCAACGGTAAATCCGCCGATTACCGCCACGATATCGCCGTAATTTTTGATCTTGACCCAGCGTTTATCTTTGCCTTCGATGGCATAAGCGCTGGAACCATCCTTGGCGACGATGCCCTCCATTCCTTGTTGTTGAATGGCTTTAAATAACGCTGCCCCATCCGTATGCGATTCGACCAGCTGCGCATGACGGTTTGGAGTGACGATCTCAGCCAAGTGCCGCTGCCTTTCCTCCAAAGGGCATTCCGTCAGCCATTGTCCGTTCAGATAAAGGATATCAAAAATCATATAAGAAATGGCAACCTGCCGACGGGCTTGAGGCACCCGCTCCAGTCGGCGAATGCCGTCACGCCGCATTACCTCGTGGAAAGAAGGTTTTCCATCTGCGGCAAGAGCGATCACTTCGCCGTCCAAAATAAACGAATCTGCGGCTACCCATGCCGGGTTCAGCAACTCAGGGAATTGATGCGTCCGCTCATGCTTTTTGCGGTTGAACAACCGGGTCGACGTTCCATCCCGATACGTCAGGATGCGGACGCCGTCCCATTTCACCTGAAACAGCCAACGGCTGTCCAGAGGGACGCTTTCGGACAGGACGGGTTCAAAAGGAATAATAGGGTTCATGGTTACACTCTGTCCAATTTTTAATCGCCTTATGAATAGGATGCGCTTTTTTTCCAAAGCGAACGCGAGTCCTTTATACTGGAAGTAAACAATGAAACATCTCGAATTCAAGTAAACAAGGGAGGCATGGGATGTGAACAAGCGCTTGATGGCTGTCGTATTGGTTTTGGTTACCTTTCTGACAGGCTGTGGGCAGAACCGCACGGAAATCGATTTAACAACGTGGGACGAGAAGAAAGTCTTCGCCTTTTTAAAAGAAGTTCATCAATACGTGAAAACTATACCGCTGGAAACGACCTCGAGGGACCAAATTGTGAAAAAGTACGAAACGTATTTCTCGCCCGAGTTGAGCCGGAAGATTTTCGACTCGCTCTACGACAAAACGGGGAATGTGTGGAAAGTGCCGGATGGGGACGCGGGATATATATTCGTCGTGCTTGGCGGCGAGCAGGATGGCGGGAAAGTGAAGGTGGAATTCGACAAAGATCATATTGTCATTAGAGAAACCTATGAAATGGGCATGTATTCCGCCGTACAGTATACGATCCGGTATACGGATAAACCGGTCATTACCGATTGGAAACAAGAGTAGCAGCGCTAAGGGCTGCGTACTAAGCTCTTCCTGACAATTCGATCCGGATCCGCATGATCGAATAAACCTAATGAAGCCCTGGCCGATTGCGGACCGGGGCTTGCGGCATTGGGCCTATGTAGGGGAATCAGTCGATCCGTCAGAAGCGCGAACAAGAGTTGAAACCGAACGCGGATTATCGTTGCAATACAACTCTATCTTCTCTATTATTGGAAGCAGTTACATTCATTGTGATGGTCAAACAGGGGGGAGGCCAAGCTCGCGATAGCCGGCCTTCCTGCGCGCTACGCTCGGGGGGGCTAATTATGAAATTTGGCATCACGGGAAGGATCATGCTCCTTTACGGCGGGGTTCTTCTGCTTGTTATATCCTTGACATTCCTTTTTTCTTATATGGGGACCGTTGGCAGACTTGAACAGCAATTGAACAATACCAATATGGCTCTGCTGAAACAGATCGATCAGAAGATCGAGACGTCCTTCCGGCAAACGGAAACTAATTTGCTGCAATTAACGAACGAGCTGGAATTCGTTTACTTCATGAATGATAGTTACAAGGACGATGCTCAGAAGTATGCCAATTTTTTTGCCATTAACAACAAGCTGACCCAGTTTCTCAATAACAACGTCCAATTCTCGTCCGTATTTGTATACTCGGATGTAAGCGGAGACATTTATACGGATAAAGTGTTTACGAACAAGAGCCGTTCCGAAAATAGTTGGATCGCCCAATATCTGAATATGCCGGATTATTTTCAATGGCTGTCGACCCATCGGATATGGGACGGTTATGTCAACCGGGATGTGGTCACCCTGCTTCGCTCCTATCCTGCCTTAAGCGCTCCCGGCTACAGAAAAGGTTTGGTGGCGGCCAATATCGATGTGGATGTGCTGTACCGCATGATTCATGATATTTACGATGAGGAATTCAAAGGCCATACCTTTATTCTCGATACAAACGGGGAAGTGATCGCCCATGACGACAATAGCAAGCTTTACGGCAAGCTGACGGAGCTTCCCTATATTCAACAAGTGCTGGCAGGCAAGGACAGCGGCTTCTTCAGCTCCGATATTGATGGTGTCAAGCAGACCGTATCCTATAAGCTTTCGGCTTACACGGGCTGGAAAATCGTCAATATCGTCCCGAAGAGCCATATGTACAGGCCGCTGACGGTTACGCGGAACTTGCTCGCGATTTTTGCGGCAGTCATGTTCGTGTTAGCGTTTGTTGTCATTTTCTTTATTAACAAACGTACGTTTACCCCTATTGACCGGATGATCGGCAAGCTTTCCCGCGCTTACAAGCCGACTCCACCGCATGGGGATCATGCACCGGCGCTGGAGGCGCAAGGAGTTTCGTATCTTGAGCGTATATTCGATCAAATGTTCGTAGAACGTGAGAACTTGGAGAAACAAGTTCGCGACTCCAAACCAATGTTGAAATGGCGCATTGTTATGGACATCCTCGGCGGTTACAGGACCGATTATGTTCTGGCTGCGCCGCATCTGGACTTTTCGGGAGTACGTCTGCATCCGGAAAGGTATGTGGTTTGCACGGCGGAGATCGGCAAGGAGGGCGGTATCCGTCCGGAGGACCGGACGCTGTACACGTATGCGCTGTGCAACGTGGCGGAGGAAGTGATCAACCAGGAGAACATGGGGGCGGCAATTGACTTGGGAGGAGGCCGCGTCGTGATCGTGTTCAGTTTCGCGGCGGGAGACGAGGAGCAGAATCACTTTCGCGCGACGGCTTTGCTGGAACAAGTTCTCGATGTGATGGTTAAACAATTCGGCTTGACCGTTATTGCCGGTCTTGGACGCGGCTGCCGAGAACTGAAGGATATTCCGGTTTCGTATGCCGAATCGCAGCAGGCGCTTCAATACCGGATGATCACGGGTCATCATGCCGTCATTTCCATACTGGATGTCCAGCCTCCCGACAATCAGGATTATTATCGCATCGTACAGAGGATAGACCGAATTGTCGATTCGCTCAAGCAAGGGGATATCGGGAAAAGGATCGAGCAGCTGCGCGAAACGTTCGAGGAGACGGTGAAGAGCAACATGGCCCCCGAATTGATCCGCCAGTTCTCCTTTGAGCTGGTTATGCGCTCTACCCAAATGATGGAATCCATCGGGATCGATACGGAGCAGTCCTTCATCGAAATCGGAAATCTGCACGAACGAATCAACGGCTGTGAAAGCTGGAAGGAAATGGAGCGAATAGTCGATTCCGTGCTGAGTGGTTTGGCCGGGCGAATCGAGCTGAAGCGTAGCCAACGGGGGAAGAACGATAATATCGGCAAAATCCTTCAGTACATTGAGGAAAACTACCGGGACAGTGGGCTTTCCCTGGACCGTCTGGCTGAAGAGTTCGATCTGCATCCGACTTATATCAGCAAGCTCTTCAAGGAACAGGTGGAAGATAACTTTATCGACTATCTGATCAAGATTCGGATTGAAGCCGCCAAAGAGCTGCTGAAGGACAAAACGATCAAGATTAACGATATATCCGATTCGATCGGCTATACGTACAGCCGCAGCTTTACGCGGACCTTCAAAAAGTATACCGGACTTACGCCTACGGAATATCGGGACAATGCCGAGTCCGGCCGCGAACGCGAATCGGTCAACTAGCTCAGGCTTAGATCAGGAGAAAGCTAGGCTTCTTCCGCGTGGAGAAGCCTCTTTTTTGCGATGAAATCCTTCATTTCACAAAAAAATCACCATACTGCAAAAAAAGTGAGGCAGGGAAACCAAGAAAAGTGTCCTATGCCAGAAGGAGACTGTAGGCAATCGGGTTCGCGTCCGTTACCATTCAGTTATCAAGCGTGCGCTTGCAATATCGGGAAAGGATGAGAGGCATAGGCAACAACCGGCCGGCCCCCAAGGGAGCATTTTTGCAATCGGTCCCGACTGTCTCCAGGCCTCGCGGAAGCCTGTGGAGGCGAATAAAGCGGGACAAGTCTTTGTACGTTATGCTAATACCTGTTGTTTTGTTTTACCTGCTGTTCAAATATGCCCCGATGCTCGGGGAGGTTATCGCCTTCAAAAACTACCGTTTCGCGGCCGGCATATGGGCAAGCGAATGGGTGGGGCTGAAGCATTTCCGGATGCTGCTGGAAAGCGCGGATTTTTGGCGAGTGCTCGGCAACACGCTTTTGCTGAATCTGTATAGTCTCGTATTCGGCTTTCCGGTGCCGGTTGTATTGGCGCTTCTGTTGAACGAGGTCCGGGCGGAGGGGTACAAGCGGCTGGTGCAGAATCTTCTTTATATTCCTCATTTTATATCGTGGGTCGTATTGGGCGGGATTCTGATCGCCTTGCTGTCCCCGAGCTCCGGCGCGGTCAATTTGCTCCTGAAGCATGTATTCGGTCTGGAGCCGATTTATTTCATGGCACATTCCGGCTGGTGGCCGGTAGCGTACACCGTTTCTTCTATTTGGAGGGAAGCCGGATGGGGCACCATTCTTTACCTCGCCGCGATGTCGTCGATCGATTCTCAGCTCTATGAGGCGGCCAAGATGGACGGAGCGGGGAAAATGAGGCAGATATGGCATATTACGATGCCGGGCATTCGCAGCACGATCGCCATCCTGCTTATTCTGAGGATGGGCAGCATGATGGACGTAGGCCTGGAGCAGACGCTGGCACTGCAAAACGATTCCGTGCTCGATGTAGCCGATGTCATCAGCACATACGTATACCGTATCGGCTTGCAAAACATGAATTACAGCTACACGACGGCGCTAGGTCTGTTTCAGTCTCTGGTCGGTCTGGTTCTGGTCTTGGGGGTCAACTGGATCGTTCGCCTGCTTGGCGAAAGGGGGCTTTGGTGAGAATGAGGCCCGTATCACGGCGGGTATCCGTATGGGCGCTCTCCGCCAGTGCGTTGAATTATGTGTTTTTGGGCTTGCTGTCCATGATCACTCTGTACCCCTTCTGGTATGAGATCGCGGCTTCCTTCAGCAGCAGCCGAGCCATTGCCTCCGGCGAGGTGTTCCTTTGGCCGGTGGAATTCAATGCCGAAGCGTACAAGCGGCTGTTCGAGGACGGCCAGCTTTTCCGGGCCATGTTCAATACGGTGGCGGTGACGGCGGTCGGCACCGTGCTGAATATGATCATGACCATTCTGGCCGCGTATCCGTTGTCCCGCAAAAGGCTGTACGGGCGGGGGCCGCTGCTGATGTTCATTACCTTCACGATGATTTTCGTCTCCGGCCTAATTCCGAATTTTATATGGATCAAAGCGTTGGGACTGATGGACACTTATATGGCGCTCTGGCTGCCGGGGCTGATCGGCACGTATAACATGTTTGTGATGAAGAGCTTCATGGAGGGGCTTCCGGATGAAATCGAGGAGTCCGCTTCTATAGACGGGGCGGGCAACTGGCGGATTTTGCTGTTCATCATCACGCCTCTGTGCAAGCCGATCATTACGGCACTGTCTTTGTTTTATGCCGTCGGCTGGTGGAATTCCTATTTCAATGTCATGTTGTACATAACCGGCTCCAATCGGCAAACCTTGATGCTGAAGCTGTACCTGATGATCAAGCAGGTGGACCAAAGTCTGCTGAACAGCGGGGGAGGGAGCGAAGGCGCGTCGTCAGTGCTGCTGACTCCGGAGAGCATCAAGGCGGCTGCGGTCGTGATCGCGATTACGCCGATTTTGTGCGTATATCCTTTTTTGCAAAAGCATTTCGTCAAAGGGGTCTTGATCGGTTCGGTAAAGGGTTGATATCGCGGGGCCGGTCCGTCAGTCCCTTGATTAGAGGAAGAACGATGACCACAGGGGGATGATTCGATTGTCAAAGTGGGGAAAGGTTGCCGCATCGCTTGCCGCTGCGTACCTATCCATGTCGGTATTGGCCGCTTGCGGCTCCGGCAATGTGCTGCGTACCTCCGATCCGACGCCTATGACGACGGCAGGATCGAAGAAGGAAATCAGCATTTCTATATTTGACCGCGGCGAAGTTTCGGCCGAGGAAGGGAATTATGAGAACAACCGCTGGACCAAGTGGATCAACGAGCAGGCGCCGGCTGCCGTCAGATGGGTGCCGGTGCCCCGGAACGAAGCGCAGACCAAACTGAATACTCTGATTGCTTCCGGCAGCGCGCCCGACCTGATCTGGGAATACGACCGGAACTATATCGCCCAGCTGGCCAATCAGGGTGCCGTTCAGCCTATTGACGCCTATATCGACAAGTACAGCACCACCTTCAAAAATTACTTGAAGGCTCATCCGGAACTGAAATCGTACCTGACGATGAACGGCAAAATGTATGCGCTCACTACCATTCGCGGAATCGAGAGCGTTGCTAATCACGGGATGTGGATCAGACAGGACTGGTTGGATAAGCTGGGACTGAAGACACCGACCACGGTGGAGGAGCTGCTGGAGGTTGCCCGCAAATTCAAGGAGGGCGATCCGGACGGCAACGGCAAGGCCGATACGGTGCCTATTTCTTTTAATGTCAACGGGGTATCCATTATGCGCTCGTTATTTATGACGAATGAAAACCAATGGTATGTAGAGGGGGACAAGCTGGAATTTGGACGGGTGAGCGACCGTTTTGCGGAAAGTTTGGCGTTCCAAAAGCGTTTGTTTGACGAAGGGTTGATCGACAAGGAATATATTACGGACAAAAATTTCCAAAGATCCACTCAATTTTGGACTACAGGAAAGTCCGGCATTTTTTTGGGCTCATGGAACATGGAAGCGGTTTTCAACGATTTAAAGAAAAATGTTCCGGAAGCCAGAATGACGGCTTTGGAGCCGGTCGCCTCCAAATTCGGGAAGAATGGGTTGTTTCAAGAAGCGCCCCCCAGCATTTTCGTAGCGTTTAACAACAAAATGAAAGAGGATAAAATCGAAGCGGCTATTCAATTTCTGGACTGGATGCTCGATAAGGGCTGGCAGCCGATCCGATACGGCGAAGAGAACGTCCATTTCAAACCTGTCAACGGCATACCCCAAACGCTGGATGCAGCGCTTTTCAGGAAACAAGTCCTGTATGCCAAGGAGTACGCAGTCGTACATCAATACGAGCAGAAGCCGGAGTGGTTTTCGGTCATGGCCGCCCCCGATGCGTTGTCGCAGGAATATGCGAAAGAAAAGGCCAAATCGCTGACCGTTGCCCTCAAAAATAAATACCGCCGGGATATCCCCTATAGTCCCAGCTTTACCGAGGTAAGTCAACTGATAGCCACTTTCGGTCCGATTGCCCAACAGATTGAAGCCAAGGTGGTAATGGGCGGTGCTTCCATGACGGCTGCGTCAGGCATGGAGGACATACGCAAAGAATGGAAGCGTTTGGGCGGCGATATCGTCGAGCAGCTCGTCCATTCATGGTATCAACAAAATAAATCCGAATTCAAGTAGAGGAAAAAACCTGTGCGATGAGGGAGAAGCCATGAAAAAACAAGCGATTCTGGTTTTCTTGAGTATACTCCTGCTCTGTCCGGCCTTGTCGGTCAAGCCGGCGCTTGCGGAGGACAGTGACTTTTACGGGGTAGTCGAGCATCTGCAGCGCTATTCCGATTATGCGGATATGATCGACCGGATTGCGGCATCGGGAACCCGTTGGGTTCGCATTTCTCCGGAATGGGGCTCGATCGAGACCGCAAAGGGCGTTCACAATGCGACGTTTCTTCTCAGACTGGACGATATTGTAGACCGGCTTCGTGCCAAAGGCATCCATGTGCTGTTTATTCTGTCCTTCACCGCGCCATGGGCTTCCTCCAATCCCGCGGATACGGCGGGCCGGACCCGCTACAAGCCGGCCGATTGGGCGGATTGGGAAAATTACGTGCAGTTTATCGCCTCGCGATACGACAGCAAGGTGAACTATTGGGAGGTATGGAACGAGCCCGATCACCCTACCTTCTGGAAAAGCTCCGTTGCCGATTATCAGACGCTGCTGGCCAAAGCGTATGCCAAGCTGAAAGCGGTTAACCCGGACAATCGGGTGCTGATGGGCGGGCTCGCCTTGAATAACGGGACGGTGGACGTATACGGTCCGGGCACGTTTCTGGACCAATTGCTCGCTGGAGGAGGAGGAGCCTATTTCGATATCGTCAACTATCATGCCTACGGGTCGGCAACCAGCATGCTGGCCAAGTACAACGGAGTGATGAGCATATTGAACAATTACGGCCTGGGGGGCCGGGACATCTGGATTACGGAGACCGGGTACGAAAATACCGGCGGCATGGAGAACCGTAAAGCCGACTTCGCCGACGAAACGTATTTGCTGCATAAGTCGCTTCCCACTATCAAGAAGCTGTTCTGGTACAATTTTCGCCGTGTAAGTGGGACAAACCCGAATGAGCACAATTTCGGACTTACGGATACGGCCCTGCAGCCTTTGAAAGCGTTTTACCATTTTCAGGCGGCAAACGGGGCGAATGCTTTTTTCGGCGAGCAGACGGAGGGGCTGCTGACGCTTGAGCTGAATCCGCTTCCAGTGGATAGCGGCTATTCCTTTACGGGCAATGTCATGCAGGTGGCGGCCGGACAATACGCCTATTTTAAGATCAACGATAACTGGCTTTACGGAACGAACGACGGACTCGACCCCGTCGTATACGTCGACGTTACTTACCAGGATACCGGCACGGGGATGTGGCGGCTTCAGTACGACGCTCCCGGCAATGCGTATGCGGAAGCGGGCCAGGTCCACAATACCGGCAGCGACGGCTGGAATTCGGTTACCTTTGCCGTTTACAACGGCAGGCTGGCCAACTCGCAGAGCGGAGGCTCCGACTTCCGTTTGTGGGCGGAGTCCGGACCGCTGACGGTGCAGAAGGTATCCGTTCGCAAGGAGGCGGGCGCGGCGCGCTCCATTCTGCGGGAGTCCAACCGGGAGAAACTGATGGAGCAGGTGAAAACCTTGGACAGCACCAAGGACAATTTCACCACGACCGAAACGGTAGGCGGCCTCGTGGCCGGCAAAATCGGCGGGGACAACAAGTTCGCTTATTTCCGTGTGTCCGATGCGCTGGTCCGAGCAGGCGACAGCAGTCTGACGATCGGGGTGCAGTATTTCGACGCCGGGACGGATAGCATTCGCATTCAATATAATTCTGCCTCAAGCGCCTACCAAAATCTGTACATTGCCAAAACGAATACCCATACGTGGAAGACAGCGCGTTTCACCGTTTCCAATGCCCATTTTACGAATCAACAAAGCTTCTATGCGGATCTGCGGATCGGCAACAATTACGACGGAAGCGCCGAGTACATCCGCATGGTCGAAATCATTCGCTAAAGACGACGCGCGACCGGGTGCCGGGCGCTGCTTGGAAGGAGACAAACGATGACAAGAACGATTAGGATAATCGCCATGACGCTGATCGGCTGCCTGCTTACGCTGAACGCCTCCGAGGCATGGGCGGCCGTTAACCGGCTGTCCCAGCCTCCGGCGGGCTGGCAGATCGATGCCCCGCCGGAAAATACGTTTCAGGTGGCGGGCTCGGACGAGACATATATATTGCTGAACAGTACCGGCAGTCATGAATCCGCTTTCTTTGTGATGGCCAAGGAGGCTTATGGCTCGAGAGCCTTCGATCCCGACAATACGACGAAGTTCGATCCGGCCGACAGCAACAATATCGCGTACTGGCTGAATCACGAATTTTTGACCGAGGGCAGCAAGGGGAAGAAGCTGCACTCCTCCGTGATCCGGCATATTAATCCCAACCATGTCTGGGCAACGGAAGGCTGCCGTTCGGACAGCATTTGCCCGAACGACTATACCGTTCAAGCGGGAGTTTCCTTGCTGTCCCAGACGGAATATGCATCATACGCTCCCCGATTCGGAGTCAGGGACGGAGTAGGCAGCTCTGCGGCGGGATGGTGGCTGCGTACAGCCCGCGGGCTGAGCGCCACCTCTCCGAATCTTATGCTTCGCGTGCGTACGGACGATGCCGCTCTGGGACAAACTCATGAAATTTACGCCAATTATACGAGCACTTTCGTTAAGCCCGTTTTTTACCTCAATGCGGACTTCTTCGCTCAGACGAAACTTTCGGTCAGCACGATGGGCAGCCGCGTCAAGCAGACCATCCTCGCCCGCTACAGCCGCGAGCAGCTGCAGGCGCTGGGCTCAGCGCAATATACGGATGAAGAATTGAAGAAGATAGGGTATACCGTTCCGGACTCGATCCTGCTAAGCGATTTTGAAGAAGGTCTCGACGGCTGGGCGTCAAGCTCGCCGAACGCCGTTCTGACACAGAGTAAGCGCTCCAGCTTCGAGGGGCAAGCTTCCGCCGGAGTGACTGTGCAGTTTGCGGATAACCGGAACGAAGCCCGCATCGACAAGCATTTGTCCGTCCCCTTGCAGGTCCGGGAGTTGAGGTTGCAGCTCGCGTCGAGCGACATGGCCGGCGTAACGGTGGAAATGACCGATACGAACGGACTTGTGACGCAGGTCCCGCTCGTACTCCCCAATGGAGACGGGGAGTGGACGGAAGCGATTGTCGTTAAAGACGATGCCATGGGGCTGATCGGCAAAATATCCCTGCTCCTTCAGCGTGACCGGATGCTTGCCGGGAAAAGCTCCGGCACGGTTTATTTCGACGCGGTCAAGGCGATCATTCCAGCCGAGTGGGACGGAAACGGCGGCTTCGAGTACGGATTGTGGGCAGAACGGACCGGACAGGTGCAGGTGGACGCTTCGAGTCCGCATAGCGGGACGAATGCGGCGAAGCTGACGGGCGGGCCGGTACCGGCATCAATGTCGGCCCTTCTCAAAGTCGATCCCGGCGAACCGGCGGACTTATCCGCGTGGATTCGAACCGACCTGCTGTCAGCCGTCTCTTTCGTCCAATTCGATGCGCTCGAACTGGACGCCAAGGGCAATGTGCTGGGCGGCCCCAAAACGCTCTATTGGGCGCAAGGACCGGCAGCCGGAGGCTGGAGACAAATCGCCGTATCGCTCGGCCAGCTGGACCGGCGCGCCGCCTATATCAAATTGTCCGTCAAGCTGCTAAGCGACGGGGGAAGCGTCCTCTATGCGGACGATTTCTCGATTCGCCCGTTTAACGAAACGGCCACCATTTCATTTAAGCAAGCGGGGTACATCTTCGATCCGGAAGAGGTTAAAATCGGACTTACCTTCGGGCACAATTCGCTCACAAGCAAAACGTACACGGTAGTGCCCGTCGTTCCTACCGATGTTCGCCCGTTCGCACCGACCGTGGTAGAGGTTGCGCCCAACACGGACGTCCCGCTCACCGTAGAGCTTCCGGGGCTGAAGAACGGTTTGCACAAGCTGCGGGTTGAGGTGAAGGAGGGCGAACGGACCGTACAAGCGCTCGAGCAGGAATTTTCCGTTATGCCCACTTATAAGCCGAAATTCGGCGACCGGTATTCAATAACTGCCATATCCGCGCATTTTGCCCTGGAAAACCGCAACAAGCCGGAGGAAGCGGACCTCATCGCCAAAGCCGGCTTCCGCACCGTGCGGGACGAGCTGCAATGGCATAAGGTGGAAAAGCAGCAAGGCCGGTTCGATTTCGCCCGTCACGACGGCTGGGTGAACAAGCTTAGCGAGAACGGCATCAAAATCATCGGCACGGTCAACGGCAACGCCGGTTTTTACGGCGGTCTCGCCGGTACGGCCGAATCGTTCAAATACGGGCCCAAAACGTTGGAGGAGCTGGACGCGATCTCCCAATATGCTTATGAGCTGGCGTCCCATTACAAGGGCAAGGTAGACGTATTTGAAATCTGGAACGAGCCCAACTTGGTAGGCTTCTGGATGCCTGCAGCCAACGTGAACGATTACGCGGTGCTGGTAAAACGGGTCGCCTCCGCCATCCGCAAGGCGAATCCGGACGCCGTCATTATCGCCGGGTCGGTCGCGAATCAGCAAGGCACCGCTTTCTTGAACGATATGCTGGAACGGGGCGTTTATCCGTATATCGACGCAATCTCGTACCATCCGTACATTTGGCCTGAAGATCCCGACGCTACGTATGCGGCGAAGCTGGATAGTTATGCGAATACGTTAAAAAATTACGGTCGGTGGAAGGATCTCTACGTTACTGAGATCAATTGGCATACGACGCAAAGCACCCGCGGCGTCAGCGAGGAGCTTCAGGCGCGTTATTTGATCAAGCATTATGCGATAAGCGCGATGGCCGGATTGAAAATAAGCTCCGTGTACGACTGGCGCGACGACGGGGCCGATGTAACGGCCAGTGAACATAATTATGGCATCACCCATTTCGATTATTCCGCCAAGCGAGCCCTGATCGCGCTGAATCAATTCAATAGGGAGCTCGGAACCGCACAGTTTATTGGAGAGATGCATCTCGCCCCCGGTATGAAAACGTATGCGTATTTGCAAGAAGGCAGGCCGGTGCTGCTGATGTGGACCGATTCCGGCGCCGCCGTTTTCAATTTCGGACAGGAGGCGGTCGCGGTTGCGGACATGGACGGCAACGCCATGGCCGTTGCAGCCGGCGCGGTACCCGTCGGCGCCAATCCGGTGTATGTCAAAGGACTGAGCGACGCATGGCTTATGAGGGCGATCTCGTCCCGTCTGGTGCAAGATTACGACCGTTGGCTGGCTGCAACTGCTGCCGATCTGGGGGAGGCGACCGTCTCCGGCATCCGCCCGGCGATTCGCGAGCTTGCGGATAATGCGGCTGCGCTGAAAGCGCGCCTGCAGCCTCCCGCATACGCCGAGGCTGCGGATAAATTGAAGCAACACTTCGCCCTCGGATCGGAGCTGATTCGCCAGGCCGGCCAAGGCCAAGCTTCTCCGGAGGCAATCATGTCCGCGCTGTATCAGCTTTACCGGGCCGGGGAGGGCTGGGCGCGTCTGGTGGCCGTAAGCGGCAATCCGCCTGCCGCACACGGAACGCCGGCTTCGCTGCAAGAGGTGGAGGCGGCGCAGCAGTTGGAGAATGAACGGGTCCGGCAGTTTGGAGGCGGCACGCTGCCTCGAGCGGCGGAAATATTGCGTCATGCCAAAGAACGCGCCGCACTGGCCGGCGAATACGGCCAAAATGGCAGGAACGGACTTGCGGACGCCTGGGATGCCACCGCTTCGGAGCTGTCCCGCTGGTCCCGGGAGATGGCCGAATTCGAGACGGCCAGCCGGACGGATATTTTCATGCACGTTTCTCCGTCTTCCGCGGAACGGTATGAGGGAGAGGAGACGGAGCTGAAGGTGACGATCGACAGCCAGCTCTCCCCGGTCGCCGGTCAGGTGCGGATCGTCGACGAGAACGGGAACGTCGCGGGAACGGTGCAGGAGTTGTCTTTGGCTGGCGGAGGCCGGACGGAGGTTCGTCTGCGCTTGTTCGAAGGCCTGGAGGGAAAGGCTCGCGTTCAGCTCGTCGAACATGGCCGGGTGCTGCAGCAGCAGCTTCTGCCTGTAAGCACGAAGAGCAAGCTGAGCTTGAGTCTGATGCCGTCCGAAGCGATGCTGTCCAATCTGGATCAGCTTCAAGTCAAGCTGAGCAACCTGTTTACGGCGCCCTCCGCTTACACGGTGCAGGTCAAAGCCCCCGAGGGTTGGAAGCTGCGCTCGGACAGCTTGCAGATTACGCTGGCCCCGCAGTCCGAGCAAGTGCTGTCGTTCCCGGTGGAGAACATTGCCGGACAACCGTTCAACGAATACATATTTCAAATAACCGTTACCGATGCGGGCGGCAATACGGTGTACAACCATGAGCACCCGTTGTCCTTCCTCGTATCGGTAAAAGCCGCCGAACCGGTAAACCCGGCGGCCTCCGATTCGCAGCTTTCCGCCTGGGAAAGAGCGTATCCGATTTTCCTGAATCCGCCGTCCCGCCCGGGCTCCGGGCAGGCATGGATGGACAGCAATGCGGCCGGCAAACTATACACGATGTGGGACGAGAACGCCTTTTACGTGATGGCGAAAGTGTACGACGATTATTTCAGCAACAATATGTACGGGGCCTCGATCTGGAACGGAGACAGCTTGCAGCTGGCCTTCGACACGACGAACCTGAAGACGACTGCCTACCACAAGAATATGTACGAATATACGTTCGCCCTCACTGGAGCAGGGGAAGAAAGCTTTGCCTTCTACGCAGCCGCCGGCAAAGAGCCCGGGAAACGCCCGGCGGAATGGTCCAAAATTACGAGGGACGACAGCCGCAAGCTGACGCTCTATACGATCCGGATCCCCAAGGAAGAGCTGGTCCCTCTGACCTTGCGGAACGAGCAAGCTTTCGGCTTCAATGTCGCGATTAACGATGCCGATATGCTCGATCGCGATCATTATTACGAGTTTACGAAAGGGCTCGCTTCGACCAAAAATCCAAGCTTCTACTATACGTGGAAGCTTCAAGAGGAGCGGCAGCAGCCGAAACCTCCGCGCCCGGCATCCAACCTGGCTCTGCTTGAGCCCGTCGTTTCGTCCGACGGCAGCCCGGCGGCTGCTCTGGCGGTCGATGGCGACAAGACGACCGGCTTGAGATGGAATCGCGGTCAGGAGCCGGCTTGGTTGTATGTGGATCTGGGCGCCAGCAAGCCGGTCAATCAGATTAGCCTGTTCTGGGGAGAAGCGTTTGCCAAAAGCTACCGGATTCAATTATCGCAGGATGCTCGGCAATGGACGGATATACACGCTTCGGATACCGGAACAGGAGAAGCGGAAACGATCGCCTTCGAGGAGCGAAGCGCCCGCTATGTCCGGCTGCTCATGCTTGCCGATGCGCAAGGTGACGGCTACGACCTGAAGGAAATGGGGGTCTACGGACCCGAGACGCTTCCGGATAGTCTTGCCCTGGATCAGTCCTCCCTTCGGTTGACGACAGGGGAGTCCGCTCAACTGACGGCCCGGGTGCTTCCCGATCATGCTACGAACCGCAGAGTCGTTTGGACGACAGGCAATAGAGACGTTGCGACGGTCGACGGGAACGGCCATATAACGGCCGCGGGGATCGGGCAAACGGTCATTCGCGCGACGACGCTGAACGGGGAGTGGTCAGCCGAGGCGTCGGTAACGGTCAGGGAACGGGGTTCGATTCACTTGAGCGCGGTTCATGCCGGTTCCGGCTCGGTCGCCTTGAGCTGGACTGGCGCTCCGGGAGCGGTTATGTACCAGGTTTACGGCAGCGAGAACGCAGGGATGTACAACAAGCCGCTTGTCACCGTAAACGCTGACGTTTACGGCTATAAGGCGGAAGGGCTGGCGAACGGCCAATCCTACTATTTCGTCGTTAAAGCTCAGGACGGCGACGGAACCTGGATCAGCTCCAATGAAGTCAGCGCTGCGCCCAAGACGCATCCTTCCGCGCCTACGGGCGTAACCGCGGCCGTGTACGGAAACGGGCAAGTATGGATTCGCTTTAACGCGCCTGCCGACGACGGAGGAAGTCCTGTCACGGGCTACGAGGCGACCGCATTCCCCGGCGGCCGTACCGTATACGGGTCGGCAAGTCCCATCGCCGTCTCCGGGCTGAACGAAAGCGTCTCTTACGTATTTACGGTCAAGGCGATTAACAGCGAAGGCAAAAGTCCCGACTCGCTCCCGTCCAACGCCGTCGTTCCTTTTGTCCCAAGAGAGGAACAGAAGGGGAACGATCCTGACCCCGTACAGGAGCCTCCGATGCAAGGTGGCGTCAGCTTTCCGAGTCATGAGGAAGAGAAATGGATACTGGAAAGAACGGTGGTGGAAAATGGGCGGACGGTGACCTTATTCACCATCAGCGAGAACAAGCTGAAATCCATCCTTGCCTCCACCGACAAGGGCGGAGTCATCGAAGTTCCGGTTCAGACCCAATCGAATGCAGCGATCCTTGAGTTAACCGGGAAGAGCATGCAAAATATGAAGGAGAAGCAAGCATCCATCCGCATAAATACCGGCGACGTCACGTATACGCTGCCTGATTCCGCAATCGATATTCGCGCCTGGGCCCGCGAGCTGGGGGTGGATGCCGACCCGGAAAATATTCGCATCCGGCTGGAAATCGCCGAGCCCGATGCGGCTATGCGGGATGTCGCGGACAAGGCGGCTTCCAGGGAGGGCTTCACGCTGATGGCGCCACCCGTTCAATTTACGCTGCGATTACTGGGTATGGAACGCGTGAAGGAATGGGACAAGTTCCCGGTTTTTGTGGAGCGGTCCTTCTTATGGACCGAAGCGATGGCCGACAAGACGATAACGGGAATCCGGATCGCGGAGGACGGCACCGTCGGCCATGTGCCAACGAAAACGGTTGTGCGGGACGGCAAGCGCCATATCGTATTGAGCAGCCTGACCAACAGTATGTATGCCGTCGTGCATCGTCCGATCGGCTTCTCCGACCTGGAAGGACATTGGGCAAAACGGACAGTGGAGGAGATGGGCGCGCGCATGATCGTGCAGGGCGCGGAGCAAGGCTTGTTCCAGCCCGATCGGGATATGACGAGAGCGGAATTCGCCGCGGTCATTGTCCGGGCGCTGGGCTTGAAGCCGCAAGCAGCCGGCTTCGCGTTCGCGGATGTAGCATCGTCCGATTGGTACAGCGGAATCGTTCAAGCTGCTTTTGCTTATAAGCTCATAGACGGCTATGAAGATGGTACGTTCCGTCCGGCAAACCGGATTACCCGAGAGGAAGCGATCCAACTCGTAAGCAGGGCGATGGAAGTGACGGGACTTCGTTATCTGGAAAAGTTAGCCGAAGGCGAAAGCGGCCTGAAGCGTTTCGAGGATTCCGCGCAAATATCGGAATGGGCCAGAAGCAGCATGACGGATGGGCTTTCGCTTGGACTGATAGACGGTCAGAGCGCAGCGCGGCTTGCTCCGCAAAACCCGATTACCCGGGCGGAGGCGGCGACTATTCTCCACAGGCTTTTGCAAAAGGCAGAACTGATCTAAGCGTCATCATGAAGAAAACAAACCCCGGCCGAGTGAGGACCGGGGTTTGCTGCATGCTGTGGGCACAGTCATTACAGGAAAAGGAAAAAAACGGTTCAAGTCGAACTATTATCCTGGGAGGTATTTTTATGCTAAAAGATCTTCTCTTGGATATGATCGACATTTTATTTCCGCTATTGCTGTACCAGTTCATTTGCATTACAAACAAATCGTTTTACGAAAGAGAACGGCACAGGCAAATTTTACTCGGTATCCTATGCGGGACGGCCATTGTGTTATCCATGCTTTTGCCGGAGGTCATAACGAACGACTTTAACGGGGATCTCAGAAGCATCCCGTTGATCATTTCGGTTGTATACGGCGGTTACATGGGGGGAATCGTTTCTTTTTCATTTTTCTTCCTATGCCGTTTCTTCATTGATGTGGACGGGTTTTGGCTAAGCGCGGCCGCTTCTTTCCTGATTTGCGCCGCTGCCTATATGTGCGCTGCCCGTTTTTATAGCAGAACGCCGCGGTTCCGCTTTTCCCTGTGCCTGATTGCGGCGTTGGCCGCATGGGGCGTGTTATGGGGCGCCTCGGTCATTGCGGCCTCGACGGAGGAGATTCACTCTGCGGCGCTTGCCGTTCAGATCGGCCTGCTGCAATTGGCCGCGATGTGCATGTCGGTTGTTTTGATGGAAGTGACGATTAAAGCGTTCTCTATGCAGGATCAGCTTATTCGAACTGAAAAGCTAAACGTGACGAGCCAACTGGCCGCTGCGGTAGCTCACGAAATTCGTTCTCCGTTAACGGCCGTTAAAGGCTTTTTGCAGCTGCTGCTGCGCAATGTCGAAGGAAAAGAGAGACAATATGTGGAAATCTCGATGACCGAGCTTAACCGCATGGAATATATCGTCGATGATTTTCTCAATTACTCCAAGCCTCAAACCGAAACGATCGAAGTATGTTCCGTGCGCGAAATATTGAAACAGATGAAGGAAACGGCAGATCCGCTTGCGCGATCCAAAAGCATAGACATCCAAGTCGATGCCGAACAGGCCCTTTGGATAGAAGCAAACCCGTTTAAAATAAAACAAGCGCTTATTCACATTATCAAAAATGCAATAGATGCTTCCATGGCGCCGGGAGGGCACATTTCGGTTAAAGCGTGCCGCCGATCGAATCAGGTTTGTATCGACATTCAGGATTACGGGACGGGTATGACCCCTGAACAATTGGAGATATTAGGCACTCCTTTTTACTCCACCAAGACGAACGGGACAGGACTCGGACTTATGGCGGCATTCCGGATCGTCCATGCCATTCATGGAAAGCTGGAGTTTCGGAGCGTGAAGGGGGAAGGGACTACAGCAACGATGACTGTTCCCGCCGCAAAGGCAATCTCACTAGAAAAAAACGGCGGCAACTCGAAGCTTTCGTCGGGATGATCTTCGGGGGCTTTCTCTCGGACAGTTAAGCCTCGGCCGAGCGCTTTACCTGCGAAGGCAATTTACCGGCGAAGGCATGCCAATCTTCGCCATGTTCGCGTACGGCGGCCCGGTCATCAGCGCCGTTTTGCTCACCAACAATAACGAAAGCACCGCATGGATAGACAATCTATCCGCACGGTGCTTGTTGATTTTTCCGACTATTCGGTTGAACTGCTGAAACAAAGGTGGTATGGTTCGTTCTTCTTAACCAATGGCTTCTGTGTGCTTAGACGATGCAGGCTGTACGATGTTTTTTACGATATCGCTTTGGACCAGGGCGCTTCCCGTTTGTCTCCCGACAACCCGGCCGAGCCGATCCCCCAGAACTCCTCCGATAACGGCGCCTACGGCTGTCCCGATGCCGGGCATAACCGACGTTCCGAGCAACGCCCCGTATTCCACCCCTGCCATAACGCCGACCGCTCCGGTTACGTTCGAGGCTGTCTGCACGGCATATTCCGTACGATCGATGTTACCTTGATTCAAATTCTTTGTGTCCTGAAACTGCGACATCGCTCCCGATGCAAGTCCCGCCCATAACGAACCGCCTTGAAGCATAAAAAAAGTCCACCTTTCGGAGTAAATGTAAGATCCGCCTTCCGGATCATCCATTAAACTGCCCTATCTTGCGGAAAATTACTTCGTCTTCGTGATGCTCGAAGCTGCTGTTTTCGCTTGCTCGGATAAATCGAGCGCCATTTCGGTTGCTTTGACGGCCCATTTGCGCGCGGTTTTCCTCGCTTCCGGCGACAGAGCAAGCAGCAAGGCCGCTGCGCTTAACGCTAGTCCTACTGGTGATTTGATCATTGTTGGATTCCTTCCGCGGAATATTTGGAAAACTTGAATATAGAGTTGCCTTCCAGAGCGGTATTTTATGCAAATTGTGGGCAAACGCTTTGCGAATAATTACAAAGCCCTTGTAGATAATACTCAGCATGAAATGTGCGTAATACTTGCCAATTAAGGGAGAGCATGCGTGATGTCTGCAATCGCAAGCACGGACCGTTTTCTCCGGTTATTGCCGGGGAGAATCCGTATCGAAGTGTATGGGCTTCGGGGTAACAAGCAAGCCGCCCATACGCTGGTTCAATTTTTTGCATCCGTAGCGGGTGTCCAGAAAGCGGAGTCGTGTACCGTGACGGGCAGAATGCTGCTCGTCTACGAGAAAACCCGCATTTCGCCCGACGATGTGCTGCGTATGCTGTTGACAGTAGAGCGCCAGTTTGCGGAAAACCGCGTATCGGCAGCGGATGAGGCAGAGAAAGAGCAGGATACCGACAGGAAGATCCTTTCGGAAGCGACGATCGCTCGAACAGAAGCAGCCCCTACATCGGAATGCGATAATCCAGAGCCAGGGGGCGAGGCGGTGCCAGCCGGCGTTCTTTCGGATGAGATTGCGGAAGCGGTGCGGACGATCCCGCATGGAGCCGGGCCGCCTTTAGTGCCGAAAGCGAACGTGCCTCTTCCGCTGGCGCTCGCTATGGGAGGACTCGTCGCGCTTGGGGTCAAGCAGCTTTTATTCGGAAAATCGTCCATAGCCCGCAGTCCGCTTCCGTTTTATTTGTCCGGGGCGATTGCGGTCGTAACCGGATATCCGTTCCTGAAACGAGGGATCGGCCAACTCGGCCGCGATCAGCGTATCAATGCCGATCTTATTCTAGGTACGGGAGCATTGGCCTTGGCGCTTATCCGCGAAAACTTGGTGGTGTTGGCCGGTATAAGCATACTGCAATATGTAAATTGGAAACGGAGCCGGCTTGGAGTCGGCGGTCAGCCTATACCGTTATCCCCAGAAATTCGCGATTACTCCGAAAAGGCCGGCAAGCTTGGGGTCGCCGCGGCGGCGGCGACTTGGGCGCTGACGCGCGATCCGCTTCGCGGCATCGCCGTGCTGCTGGCGGCCAATCCGCGCCCGGCGATGCTCCCGGCGGAGTGCGCGTGGAAGCAGGCGGAGGCGGAGCTGCAAGAGAACGGGGACGGGATGGCGAATAACGGGTCTTTACCCCGTCTGGCTCGCACGAGAACGCTTCTGCTTGAAGATACGTCGCTTCTTGTCGGAACGCTGTCCGGCGAGACAGGCTGCAGCTCCCGCGATAACGATCCGGATAAAATGTTTTGCGCGGTGGCCTCGATCATGGAGAAAGCCGATCATCCGTGGAAGGATGCCATCCGGCAGAAGGCGAAGCACACTTGCCGAACGCTGCGTACCGCTTTCCATGTTGCGGAAGAAGAAGGAGGGCTTAAAGGCACCGTTCACAACGAGGTTTATATGGTAGGGACGAAGGCATACTGCCAACGTGCCGGAATCGACACCGAGAGCTACTATCTGGAAGCCAAACGTCTTCAGAAGCAAGGATTGGATGTGCTGTATGTCGCCAAGCAAACGAATCAGGGTACTGTTTGCCAAGGGCTTCTTTACCGCGAGCAGCGGGTTTCCCCGGAAGCCCGTCAGCTTTTGCAGCAGCTTACGGAGCAAGGCTTTACCGTAGCCCCTATGCAAGACGGAGCGGGGATGGGGATTGCCGAAATGTCCAGTTTCGGGATGAGTGGAGAATGGCTTTCCGCCCAGGAGGGGGAAATTGTGGAGCGCATCGCTTTCCTCCATCAGCAAGGCGAAGACGTTCTGGTGCTGGTCGGACCGGAGCCGAACGGCCGCAGCCGGTATTTGGAGGAGGCGGGCGCGCCCTTGATTGCTTTCGACCGGCTGGATTCGTTTCTCGTCGCCAGCAGCGGTGCCAGGAAGATGGAATCTGCGGTTCATCAGCATTTGGAAATAACGAAGAAATGGAATGTGGCCGGGTCCGTTCTGGCGTTTTTGGGCGTTTTGAGCGCGCCGATCGTCAATTTGGCCGCCGATGCGCTTTCGCTCGTTTTCATGTCAAGGTCGCAGCGAATGGTTCAAACCGCTTTTGCCGGCCATCCGGGGGGAGCGGGCGGCGAAGTGGCCGCTACGGCAGAAGCGCTGAACTGGCATGCCGCCCCATGGGAAAACGTGAGGCATGCGTTCGAGGTGAACGAACGTTTCGGTTTAATGCCGGACCAAGTAAAAAGCGCGCAAGACCGATATGGAGCCAATCAGTTGGAACGAAAAAAAACGATCCCTTGGCTCGTTTCGTATGCAGGTCAGTTTAAGGAATTTACGACGCTTATTTTGCTTGCGACAGCGGCTCTTGCCTTTTTCACCGGGGGCGTGTTCGACGGCGCTGCCATGACGGCGGTGCTGCTTGCCAATGCGGCTATCGGCACACACCAGGAGCGAAAGGCGGAACAAGTGCTGGAGGGTCTTAGCCAGTTCCAGCCGCCCGAAACGACGGTGATGCGGAATGGTCGGCAGGAGCGCCTGTCCGCTGCGGCTCTCGTGCCCGGGGACGTGGTCATGTTGGAGGCGGGCGACCGTGTTCCGGCAGATCTTCGCATTATGAACGCCTGGAATTTGGAAGTGAACGAGGCGGCCCTGACCGGAGAATCCGTGCCCGTTGCGAAGAATGACGGCACAGTGGCGGAAGATTGCCCGCTGTCCGAACGGAACAACATGCTGTACATGGGGACCGATGTCAGCCGGGGAAAGGCGCTGGCCTTCGTTGTACAGACCGGAATGAACACGGAGATCGGGCATTTGATGACGCTTCTGAAGCAAAACGAGAAGGAAGTGACTCCGCTTCAGGAGAAGGTCACCTCGATCAGCAAGAAATTTATAAAGTGGGCGCTCATCGCCGGCGGACTCGTGTTCGTGGCCGGTATATCGCGAGGCATTCCGTTTCGGCAAATGATCACGACCTCGATCACGCTCGCAGCTTCGGCCATTCCGGAAGGACTTCCGGTAACGATTACGATCGCGCTGAGCGCCGGCATTTTCCGAATGGCCAAGAAGCGCGTACTGGTGCGGAAGCTCTCCGCCCTTGAAACGCTGGGAAGGACGACGGTCATCTGCACGGATAAGACCGGCACGTTAACGAAGAATGAAATGACCGTAAAAGAAATTGCGTCCGTCGATTGCCGCTGGTCCGTTACCGGGAACGGGTACGAACCGGTCGGCTCCATCGATCCGGTTGGCCCCGATGACGGCGTGGCGCATGTCCCGCATCAATTGGAGAACGCGCCGCTCGGCTTGCAGCCGGAACTTGGACGTCTTATGCAGATCGCTTTGCTATGCAACAATAGCAAGCTGCTGCAGCAGGACGATGGCTGGACGGTACGAGGAGATCCGACGGAAGGGGCGCTTCTCTCGATGGCGGCCAAGGCCGGGCTGGAGCCGGACCACATGGTGCAGTGGCATCGCTGCGAGGAAATTCCGTTTGACTCGAGCACGGCCAAGATGAGCGTCGTTTGCAAGGATACCGAAGCCGGTCAGCAATGTTATTTGTTCTCCAAAGGAGCTGTGGAGACTATTTTGCGGCACTGCGTTTCGTATCAGTCGAACGGGGAAGTGCTGCCGCTTACGGATGAAATCCGGAACCGGATTATCGGGCAAAACGAGAAGCTTGCCGCCGACGCCTTGCGTGTGCTCGGATTTTCGTATCATCCCCTTGACGGGAGTCCGGATCGGTCGCCTGGCGCCGAGCATGACGAGATGATCTATATCGGGATGGTCGGGATGATCGATCCGCCCAAGCCGGATTTGGAGAAGAGCATTCGGGAAGCTTTCGAGATCGGGGTCCGGCCTGTCATGATTACGGGAGACCATGCGATTACCGCGATCGCCATCGCCAAGCAAATCGGTATTTTCGACGATAGCAGCCGGGCATTGTCCGGCCATGAGCTGGACCTCTTAACGGACGACGAGCTGGATGCAGAGGTCGAGCGCGTGTCCATCTTCGCCAGGGTGACCCCGGAGCATAAGCTGCGCATCGTCAAAGCGCTCCAACGGAGGGGACATATCGTCGCCATGACGGGGGACGGGGTGAATGACACGCCGGCGATCAAGCAGGCGAACGTGGGCGTTGCGATGGGAAAAACGGGAACAGAAGTAACCAAGGAGACGGCCGATATCGTGCTGCAGGAAGACGACTTCTCTTCCATTGTAGAGGGAGTTTTGGAAGGCCGGACGATTATCGGCAACATCCGGAAAGCGCTCGGCTGCCTGCTTACCGGTAATTTGGCGGAAATTCTGGTCACCAGCGCCGCCGTTATGGCCGGTTTGCCGATCCCGCTCGTTCCGATTCAAATTTTGCTGATGAATTTGCTGACCGACGCTCTCCCCGCCATGGTTCTTGCTGTCAATCCCGGCAACAAGACGAAGGAGAAGAAGCGCGTCGATATCGTGGACAAGCAGCTTTACCAAAAAGTGGTGACGCGCGGCGTTCTGCTCGGTGTCGGCTCTCTGGGACTGTTTGCATTCACGCTGGCATCCGGCGCTCCTATACAAGTGGCGCAAAGCGTCGCCTTCGCCACGCTAGTTGCCGGCCAACTGATGCAGACGTTCGCTTGGCGTCGGGAAGGGTCGCAAGAATCCGTCTCGGATTTGGGGAAAGACCGGTTTATGCTCGGGGCTTTAGGGGTATCCTGGCTCGCTTTGCTGACTACCCTTTACGTTCCGCCGGTCGCCCGTTTGTTCCATACAGCTCCTTTGTCACTGGGTCATTGGGCGATGGTGCTGGCCGTGGCGTCTTCGATTTCGTTCGTATCGAAACCGATTATTGCCTACTTGTCCGGCAAAGACCGGCCTGCCCATGCGGCTCCCGCGGCCGTTCCGTCTTATGCCGCAGCTTGACTGCGGCATAGGCGCCGTTTGTTTTCTTGCTCGTAGTCGAAAAAAGGGAGGTGCCGATGCAGGATGCAACGACTTACAGAAAAAATGATTATCGGCGCTGCCATGACATGGGCGGTTTCAGCGCTGCTGCCTATAGCGCGAACGACCTTGAAGCCGCTGGCGCTCAGCGGAATGCAAGGCGCTTTCGGGTTGGCTGACCGGGCCAAATATGCGCTGCAGGTGGCGCGCGACGAGGTGGAGGACATTATCGCCGAAGCGCAGTTCGAACGTTTAAAGAAGCGTTTCGATGAAGAAATCGCCAGTCTCGAACCGTTGGCCGAAGATGTCGGCGAAGTTGAAACCATTTGAACTGTTGGAGTTGATCGGACATGCAGGGAAAAAGCATCGACCAAGTGCAAAGCATCGACAACCATTTGCAGGCGGCTATAGTCCACTTGGAAGCGGCATTGAACGAGAGCATTCGAACCGTTCTGGAAAATCAGGAGGCCAAACAAGAGATCGCTCCGAAATGGGAGCAATTTCTCGGTCAATTTTTCGGTATGGCGAAGGAAAAAGGGAGAAAGTCCCGGATCAATCTGTTAAGCTGGATTTCCTTTTCGAAAGTACGTTGAGGAGTAAAGGAGCGGTCGCACATGCAAGCCGACGACGAAAACATCAGGCAAGCTCACACCGTCAAAATCCGATATAGCGCTACGTGGAAATTGTTGCAGAAAGTGGGCCGGTTGTTGGCAAAAAAATGACGGCTCCATGAGCGGGATATGTCAATAGGGTTCGTAAGACTATGAAAAAGCTGCCCCATGATACCGGGGCAGCTTTTCTGTACATCAAGGCGCAAATTACGGTGCTTCGGAAACGGTAATAATCAGGTTTGCAGAAAGGATTGGAGTAATAGCTACTACTTGCGTCGTGACGCTCGGACAAGGGACCGTAATCGTGCCGACAACGCCTAGCAATGGGAAAAGATCGATTGTAACCGTACCGGCCGTTTCCGGAAACGGGACATTGACTAACAGATTTACGTTCACGGGAATAGTCACCGGCGGAAGCGGTGGAATTGTTTGAACGTAAGAAGCAAGCGTGACCGTAACGAGACAAGTTAATCCTGTACCCATACATATCCCCTCCTTTCGCATTATTATATGAAAATAAATTCAGGTTGTACCTCTATTGGAGTAGAATGTTTGTTTGTTCCTAAGCGAAATGCCGTCATTCTTATTAGCCTACAACATAAAGCGCGTAATCGAGCGGCCGCGTCAATGACGCTTCGCTAGTCGACTCCAGCTTGTTCAGCAGCGGGGTGGGCAGCGGATTGATCTCAAAAATCCGCAGCTCGCCGTTTCGTTTCATCCCCAGGTCGATGCCGATATCCGCCATATGGTAGCCGGTATGATCCATCAGTTCGCCTACCCGGCAACCGAGCTCAATCAATTCCCGTTCGACGCCGTCGATTCGTTGTGTTTCGGCAGGAAACATACTCCTCCATTTATCCATGGTCAGCATCATAATCTGCGACGGAATGACGTGACTGCGGTTTTGCGCAATGCGGAACAGCGCATGGGAAAATTCCCACTGTCCGGCACCGTTTTTGTTCATGTGCAGCCGAATGTCCGCCGCGCCGCTCATCCATAAATCCGTTACGATCGTTTCTTGTACGATATAAGGTCTGCACGTCAAACTCGGTTCGAACCAGTCATAGAAATGACGGGTGCTCCCGAAAGACGAGAAGTTCATCTGCATGCCCGACGAGTAAGAAGCGTGGACCGTTTCGTCCGCTTGCAAGACAAGTCTAATAATGCCGTTGCTGCTGTGCCCGTGCTCGGGATCGATCGGTTTGATGAAAATATCGCGATAATCGACAAGAAATTCGCGAAGGTCCGATTCCGAACCGAACAGCCGCGTATCCGGGACAAGGGCGCGAAAGACGCTATCTACTGATAGTAAATTCCAGCATTGCCATTTGTCGAACATATAGTTGTTGAACAGCCGGTTTTGGCCGAGCAAGTTTTCCAGCCGTATCATGGCAGGCCGGTCGGCGATGCACTGCATGTAAACCGCATGCGGAAGCGGGAGCGACTCGTTTACCTCTCCGAATGCCTGGGCTTGCGGGTCCCAGCGGCGGCCGATAATCGTCCCGGCTCCATCGTCGATCGAGTCGCGATCGAATAAGACCCACTCCGCTTCGCGATCGCGAGGGTAGGATCGAAGTCTCTTCTCCACGATAGGAAGGACATACGTTCTGTCCATGGAAATGCAAATTCCGATAACGGGAATATTCATTGCACCTAGTCCCCTCCTCTCGGTGCCGGGTTTGTCTCATACTGTAATGTCCCGTAGCTGCTCGTCTTTATCCACTGCCGGGGGGGGGGCGTGCTTGGCGTAATTGAACGGATCGGAGGAATAGAGCTTGCGGCCTTGCTGCCCGCAAGCCTCCAAAAAAGCGGCAAACGTGTTTCCGATAGGGGCCGGGGACGGCATATCGGCGAGCAATTGTTTTTTCATAATCCAGGCATGCTCGGCCAGCTCGGTTACATAACGGTTTTGCCGATTTTCGTTGGCGAGATGCATGGCGTTCAAGCTGTCCCCGCAGGAGAAATAAGCGGCTTTTCCGACCATGTCGGCATCCGTGTATCGAAAAGCGTGCATGAGGTCGGTCAAATAGGCGGGAGCATAGTAATGGTTTTCGTGAAAGACGGCAATATGGCTTCCGGAAGCCGATTTGACGGCCATGTGGAAGCATTGTTCGACCGAATCGTCCGCAGGACGGAGAAGAAGACGGACGTTCGGCTTTGCAGGCTGGCTCCATGACTGCCCATTGGCGAGCGGAACGCGGGCAAGCAGGATCAATTGTTTGTTCTCCCAGGTTTGCCGCCCGAATTG
This sequence comes from Paenibacillus hodogayensis, assembly GCF_039536325.1. Taxonomy (NCBI): domain Bacteria; kingdom Bacillati; phylum Bacillota; class Bacilli; order Caryophanales; family Paenibacillaceae; genus Paenibacillus; species Paenibacillus hodogayensis. The sequence goes on along the minus strand of NZ_BAAAYO010000008.1, from coordinate 405,432 downwards.
TTCCGCTACCCGCGTCATTGCCTGCGGATTCGATACGGGGGCGATTACCGTAACGAGGGGGAGCTGCGCCTTTTCGCCCATGCCGAGCTTATTCCATATTTCGTCGAAACGGTGTTTGTACAAATGTTTGGCATGGACTTCCCGGAGACCGAGCAAGCTTAACTTCTCCGATGAGCGTTTATTGCGGAGCAGCGTTTCGAGAAAATAAGCGGTCTGCTCCTCGGTTTGCGCAATGGGAACGATGCCGGGGAACATCTCCGCGATGCCGAGCGCATACGAGCTGATCACGTTCGTGCCGGAGGCCAGCAATTCGTAAACTCTTCGCGAAAACATCGTCGGGCTGTATTTGACGGAATTGACGTTCAAATAAATTTTGTACAGCCTGTAGGCTTTGACCATTTGCGCGTAATCCAAGTAGCCGACGATATGCGCTTTGTACAGCTCCGGAAACTCGTAGTCGGGCAATTGCCCGTGCCTGTCGTATATATGAAGGCCATATGGCAGAGCCGGCTTCAGCACGATTTGCGAATCGGCCTCCCGCTCCGGATACCAGCTGGATTTGTAATACGTCCCGGAGAAGGCGACATTCCGCTTCCGGCTGTAGTCCGCTCCCGCCGGATTATGGATGGCGGGTTGCGCCGCGAAAGGCAAGCTGAACACGCGGGAATGTCCGCATGCCTTCCGGTACGGCTTCAAACAGTTCGAGTCGGTCGTGAAGACGATGTCGAACCGTTTGGCGGTTCCGATGAAGTTGAAGTAATTGACGGGATCTTCCTTGTTCCAAAAAACGGTCGGAATGCCGGCTTCCTTGCAGTAGCGCACAAGCTTGCCGATTTCGTACATGTCTATCGCGTTATCCCAGCCGAATATTCCCCAACCCGGTTCGTGCCAAGCCGACTCGACCAATACGAAATGCGGACGGGCCGCGTCCAGTTGCGCGCGCCAATGCATAATATTCAGCTGAACGAGCGTGCATTCGTATTTGAAGCACTCGAAACTGAATTGATCCAGAATACAAGCAACAACGATTTCCGGCCGCCCGCAATGGCTCGACGGCTGCGGCGGCAGGAGGCCGATTTGCTCCACGATTTGGGTGTACGTCGCCGACGGATCGTTATTCATCGGAACCACGCTCCGCTACGGAACCGATCATCGGCGTGCCGATGCGGTAGCAAGTGAAGCCGAGTTTCGCCAATTGTCCGGCATCGAGCCAATTGCGGGTATCGAGGACGAGACGGGTTCGCATGACGTCCCCGATCTGCCCAAAATCCAGGTCGCGGAACTGGTCGTGATCCGTCAGCAGAACGAGACAATCCGATCGTTCCGCCGCTTCGGATGCGCTGCCCATATTTCCCATAATGCCTGACCGGACGTATGGATCGAATCGTTTGAGCGAATAGCCTTTCCGTTCGAGGGCGGCGCCGATCGCGTGGGACGGACTTTCCCTTGTATCGTCGCTATTGCCTTTATAGGATAGCCCGAGAAGGGTTACGACCGGTTCGTCTATACCGGCGACGATCGATTCGACGAACCGGACGATATGCATCGGCGTACCGTCGTTGATCGTCCGGGCCAGCGAGATGAGCGGCGCTTGCCCTCGCGCGCCGGCGACGATGAACCACGGGTCGACGGCGATGCAATGTCCCCCGACACCGGGTCCGGGCTTCAGCATATGCACCCGCGGATGCGTATTGGCTAGCCGGATCGCCTCCCATACGTCGACACCGACTGTCTCGGCGACTCGCGCCATTTCGTTGGCGAAGGCGATATTGATGTCGCGGTACGTATTTTCCATTAATTTTACCAGCTCTGCCGTTCCGACGTCTGTCGTATGAATCGTTCCCCGGACGAAACGGCTGTACAGCCGCAACGCTTTTCGCGAAGATTCTCCGTCGACTCCGCCGATGATCCGATCGTTGCCGACGAGTTCGCTCAATATGTTTCCGGGGTAGACGCGTTCGGGCGAGTAAGCGACAAACAACTGTTTGCCGATCTCCAGCTTGGCTTGGCCCAAAATCGGTATGATGAACCGTTCGATCGTGTTCGGCGGCACCGTCGATTCCACGATGACCAAATTTCCCGGCTTCAGGCAGGGAACGATCGACTCTGCAGCGGATCGCACGTAATCCAGGTTCGGCGAGCGCCCGGGACCGAGCGGCGTTTGAACGGCTATAATGAACGTATCGGCGAATTCCGGCTTGGTGGAAAACGTCAAAGTTCTTTTGTCCATCGCCTGCAGCATCGCGTCTTGCAAACCGGGTTCGGCTACATGGATTCCGCGGCTAAGGAGCGTATCGACGATATCGGCGCTCCTGTCCACTCCGTGCACCCGAATACCGGCTTGCGCCATGACGATGGCCGTAGGAAGGCCGATATAGCCCAGACCGACTACGCATGCTTTCATACTTTCCCCTCCCCGATTGCGAAAGACGGAAGTGCTCCCTATAACAATATGTACGGCGGGATATTCCCGCTAAGGGCATTGACCCTTGTTTGGCGAAATGTACGGGTCGTTCCCCAAGGGAACGGATTATGCGTACTTTATCCGTGCGAAGTCGAAATCGTGCTATCCGAAGTCGATTCGTTCCGGGGCGCTCCGCAGCCCATTCTGCTATCGTTAGGGAGAACCGTCGCATCCTGCTTGAAAGCTGAAAGGAGGAACGTATGTCCAACAGGGATTGGACCAACGTACGGCTACTTGCGCAAGAAGGAATGGAAGCGCTCGGGTTGCAGACGGTTCAGGGTCTTTTGACGATCGAACAAAGGAGTGAAACCAAAGTGAAGCCAGCAATCAAGTCCGCTTCGTTCCTTCTCCCGTGCATGCTCGCCGTGCTGGTGACGGCGGGTTCGTTCGGAGCAACTACCGCGCATGCGGCAACGAACATGATCCGCAATCCCGGGTTCGAGGAAGATTTGTCCGGATGGACGACAACCGTCTCCGGCACATTGACTAGGGATACGACGGAGAGGTTCGCCGGGAATGCATCGGTCAAAATCGGAAGACCCGGCGCGTACTCGGGGAGTGTCGGGCAAAACGGCCTGTCGTTCGAACCGGGCAAAGCTTACTACTTCTCAGCCGCGGTCAAGCGGACCGAGGGCACGGGAACGGTAGGTCTTTACCTTACGCAGACTGGAAACAAATGGGGGCCTTCGACTTATCCGGCCATGGTTACCGGGACGGTAGTGACTGCGTGGACGCAACTCAGAGGCATCCAAACGTTCCCGACGCAACCCAACAACGCAGGCGACGGATACGTATACGACAATGCGAGATTTTACGTGCAGCATGCAGACAGCAATGAGCCGAAAAACGCAGCGGGGCGCTATTCCGATTTTTATGTGGACGACGTTGTGGTGGAACCGGTACAGCCGACAACCGTTGTTGTTACCGGAAGCGCTTCCGTTGCAATTCCGCTGCCCGGCAATGCAGCCAAAACATACGCATATGTGAAGACGGTGAAAAACCAGTTGGGCACGACCGAAGCGGTAACTGCCGAACAGGTCGTTTGGTCGCTGGCCGGCACGCCTGGCGGAGTGAGCATAGACCGGCAGACCGGCTTGCTTACCGTGAACGACTCCGCTTCGGCAGGGAGCATTGCGGTAAATGCGGTATCGGATACGAATTCTTCGGCAGCCGGTCAGATGGCCGTGACCCTCGCCGCAAGCACACCCGATTCGGTGCCGAAGGCGCCAACCGCTTCGAACGTGCTTGTTGGCGGACTCGTGCAGCCGGGCCGGACGTTGACCGCAAGCTACGATTATGAGGACACGAACGGAGACCGGGAAGCGGGTACCACGTTGTCTTGGTACGCAGGCCTTGCAGCGAACGGAGCTTTTACCCTGATCCCCGATAGCGCAAGCCGGCAGTATACGGTAAGCGGCGATGATCTGGGCAAATATCTGAAATTCGCCGTCACTCCTCGCACGGCAGCGGCCCCGACAACCGGGGATACGATGTACAGCGAACCTATGCTGGTCGTGCCGAGCGCAGCGCCCGCCGCGGGGAATGTGCGCATAAGCGGAGCGGCCTCCATCGGGCATACGCTGACCGGCCTGTACGAGTACGCCGAATCGGATCGCGACCCCGAAGCGGGCTCGACATTCCGATGGCTTATCTCCGACTCGAAGGAGGGCAGTTACGTTCCGATAGCCGGTTCGACCGCGAAGAAGCTGTCTCTTGCGCCCGATATGGAGGGGAAGTTCGTGAAGTTCGAAGTGACGCCCGCGGATGCCTTTGACCGGGGAAACGCTTACTCCAGCGCCCCTTCGGAACGAATCGACGCCGGTCCATACTGGGTGTATTATGTCGATCCGGTCCGCGGAGACGATGAGAACAGCGGAAATCTGGAGCATCCTTTCCGCACGATCCAAAGGGCCAGAGACAAGGTGCGTACGCTGAGCGGCGCGATGACGTCGGACATTACGGTCTTCCTGAGAGGGGGCACCTACAGGCAACCTTACGAATTCCGCGACGAAGTGCTCTATAACCGGGATAAAACGGTCAGCGAGACAAGAACGATCAAAGCAGGCACGCTGACGTTCGACGAACGGGATTCGGGGCACAACGGGTTTACGGTTCATTACAAAGCGTTCCCGGGCGAGAAGCCCGTCATTAGCGGAGGAAGAGCGATTACCGGCTGGACCTTGCACGATGCGTCCAAAAACATCTATAAAGCGAACGGCGGCGGAAACCTGGACACGAGGCAGCTTTACGTGAACGGCGTCCGCGCGGTCCGGGCCAGAAGTGCAGGCGGTTTGGCGCAAGCGACGAACAGCGCAACGGGACATACGACGACCGATACGTTCCTCGCCGGCTGGAACAATATCAAGGACATCGAAATGGTTTACAAGGAGAAGTGGACAAGTCCGCGAAGCAAGGTCGATTCCATCACCGTCAAGAACGGGATTGCCAACATCGTGATGCAGCAGCCGGGTTGGTATTTCGCGAGAAACAAAGGGGGCACGAGCGCGACGAACCCCTGGTATTACGAGAACGCCTATGAACTGCTGGACGAGGAAGGCGAATGGTACTACGACCGTACCACGGGCGACTTCTATTACAAGCCGAGGGCCGGGGAAAATCTCGCAACCGCCGAGGTCATCGCGCCCGAGCTGGAAGAGCTGGTCAATATTCAGGGAAGCAGTCTGGACGACGTCGTGAGCCATCTGACGTTTTCGGGGATCAGCTTCCAGTATGCAACCTGGCTGAGACCGAGCACGAAGAACGGACTTTCGGACGCGCAAAACAATTACATCCGCGAATGGGGCGTTTCTGCGGATTATTTGATCCGGGGCGCGGTCAATGTACAGAATGCCCATTTCGTTACGTTTGAAGGAAACCAATTCACGCGGCTCGGTTCGATCGGACTCCGGACGGCCGATGGCACGCAGGACAGTTTGATCGCAGGCAATACGTTTACGGACATATCCGGAAGCGCGATCGCCGTCGGGGACGTCAGCAACGATCAGAAACAGACGACCGACCCGAGGAAACTGAACCGGAACAACGACGTGCTGAACAACTATATCCATAACATCGGCGTGGAGTATTATTCGTCTGCCGGTATTTCCGCCGGATATGCGATAGATATGGATATCTCGCACAACGAGATCGGCAATATCCCTTATTCGGGCATACACGCCGGATACGGCTGGTCGATCAGTCCGTCGTCCAATTTGCGCAACATGCGAATCCAGAACAACCTGATCTATGACGTGATGCAAAAATTGAACGATGGCGGCAACATTTATACGTTAGGCACGACAGGCGGATCGGCCGGGCAGCCGAGCCTTATATCCGGCAACTATTTGGTCAGAGACCATGATGTCGGCCAGGGAGCGATTTATTTCGACGAGGGCAGCAACTATTGGAACGCGACGGATAATGTGATCGAAACGGCGCCAAATTTCTTGCATGTGTGGACGCCAACGGCTCAAAATATTGCGGTCGATCGCACGTATACGAATACGCCAAAGTTCGTCAATAACAGCGCCACCACGACTTTAACGAATACCCGGCTGTTTGAGGCGGCGGATTGGCCTTCGGCTGCGTTGAGCATTATTAAAAATGCCGGTTTGGAAGCCGCTTACAAGCACCTTCGTCCAAGCGAGCCTATCGCCAAGGTGTTCATCCGGGAAACGTCGCTTGCCAGCGGCCAAACGGCACCGTTGCAGATCGAAGCGGCACTGGGCGGCAGCGGCGCGGTAGTCGATCCGAGCGGTTCGTCCCTTTCGTTCACGAGCAATAACCCTGACGTAGCTACGATCGACGGCTCGGGCGTCGTTACGGCGGTAGGGACCGGAATAGCTACGTTGACCGCACAGTCGAACGGCAGCACCATCCCTGTCGTTCAAGCGATCTATGTCAATGACGTATATGACGGGTTGACGGTGAGCAATGAGAGACCGGCCTTGATGGTCGACCAAACGTCCAAGCTGGAGGTCAGCAGCATCACGAAGCTCGGCAGGCAGCGTCAGATTTCTGCCTTGACGTTCGAAAGCGCCGCTCCGGAGGTGGCGACCGTGGATGTCAACGGCAAAGTGTCGGCAGTATCGCTCGGCACCGCAGCGATCCGCATTACGGCGGTGATTGAGGGCACGACCGAATCGGGCACCGTCTCGATACAGGTCGTCAACGAGCCGGCCAGCAACATCGTGAAGGATACGAACTACTGGTATATCAGCGACACCGGGAAGAAGACGGTCAGCAACGGCGCCTTAACCATGAACACGCCATCCGGCTTCGCTGCCTTTCAAGGGAAGCGGTACGGAGACGAGCTGCTGAAAATGAATATGAGCATCAATGATACGGCGGGCTGGCACGCTCTCTCCTTCAGATCCGCCAAAGGGGATCAGAGCTACAGCGAGCCGACTAATGATGCGTATATGATCGTTTTCTCGCCGACGGGCGTGGAGCTTCACCGGTTCAATAAAGGGACGAGAACGGTATTGTACGGCACTATTGCCGGGTTCACGCCCAAGTTCGGCGGTACGCTTCCGAATGCGTACATGAGCTATGGAACGACCCATTTGGTAGAGTATGGAGCCCTGAACACAGCCAACGGCGTACGCATTATTCTGGAAGTAGACGGGCATCGGGTTATCGATTGCGTCGATTCGTTCGAGGGCCGGATTACCGCGCCGGGCTTTGCGGGACTGTATGCCAGGACCGGTTCGATTACGCTGAGCGATTACCGGCCCGAGCCTCCCATTCACCTCCGCGCGGCCGCCAAGTCCGCGAATTCCATCGAGCTGGCGTGGGACGCCTCCCCGTCCAATACGGGGACGGTCCAATATACCGTGTATGGAGGGGACGGCACCGTTGTCGGGAGCACCTACGGGTACTCGTTATCCATCGCCGGTTTGCAGCCTGCTACCGGATATACGTTCTATGTCAAAAGCACGAACGCTAAGGGGTTTGTCTCGGATGCAAGTCCGACCATCGCCGTGACAACCGAAGCCGTCGCCTTGCTGCCGGCGGGTCTGGCCTACCCGTCCGTATCCGCGAATACGCTCGTGTCCGGGAAGAGCGTCAACGGGATGGGTTTGGCTTTGATGAAGGCAACGGACGAACTGGGCGGAAGTAGGGATAAGGTTCGAAAAACCGGATATCACATTTTAAGAAATTGACTCATGAACCGTAACGGAGGGCTTTGAACGTGAAATCAAACATCAGCGCACTGGGGAAATTGGCATTCATGACAATGCTGTCCGTGGTTGCCGGTTGCGGGACCGCAAGCCAGCCGGTCGAGGTAGAACCGGCCAAACCGGCCGTGGACATGACGCAGCCGATTACGATCAAGTTTTTCAACAATGCGTCCAATGAAATCTTCGAAGAAGAAATCGGAAAACGGGTAAGGGCGAAGTTTCCTAACATCAAAATCGAACCGGTCGGGAACGGGTTTACCAGAACGAATATGGAGAAGCTGGTGGCAGCCGGCGAAGTGCCGGACTTGTTCTGGATCGGTTTTCAGGAAAACATATCGGATATCAAGCAATTGGGGTTGTCCTTCGATTTGGCGGAATTGATCAAGCGGGACAAGTACGATTTGAACCGATTCGAAGACATCGCTCTGCAAATGGTCAAGAATCAGGGGGACAAAGGAGAACTGTTCGCCTTGCCTTGGCAGACCGCCTCTGCGGTGATGTTCTATAATAAAGATTTGTTCGATAAATTTGCCGTGCCATACCCGAAGGACGGCATGACTTGGCAGGAAGCGATCGAGCTGGGCAAGAAAATGAGCCGCACCGAGAACGGCGTAGAGTACAAAGGCTTCGATCCGGGAAGATGGAGCTATTATTATCAGCAATATGGAGTCAACATGTACGATCCGGTTACAGGGAAAGCGACCTATATGTCCGATCCCAAATGGAGAACGATTATGCAATTTTTCCAAGATGCGTATACGTCGCAAGGCACGATCCCTGCTAAGATTCAAGAGAACCGCAATCCGTTCATGGTCGATAAAACGGTGGCCATGCTGCCTTGGGCGGCTTATTTCCAGCCATTCCTTGCAGCCAAAGACACCGGACTCAACTTTGATATGGTTTCGGTCCCTACGCCGCCAGATGCCAAGGGACAAGGGATTTCACCCGCTGCTTCGATTCTCCTGATCAGTCCGTTATCCAAATACAAGGAACAAGGCTGGGAGATCTTGAAGTTTCTCGCTTCCGACGAAGTGGAGACAGCCAACAGCCGGATCGGCTTTCCGCCGGCGATCAAGCTGCAAGCGGCGAAGGACCAGTTCGGCGCCGATCTTCCGGGCATGCAATCGCTCAACATGAAGGCGGTGTTCTACAACAAACCGACCGTTCAGCCTGCCGTTAAAGGGGAGTATCAGAGCGCGGCCTTCCAGCCGTTTACCCAAATGATGCAGGACGTAGGCATGGGCCGGAAAGATATCAACACCGCCCTGCGGGATGCGCAGGACGTCGCGGATAAAGCGATACAAGAAGTGAAGGCGCGTTAAGAACGGCTACCTTACTCCTATACGAGATGAGCAAAGAGGACTCCGCAGTCGTGAATTGGGCTGGGGAGTCCTCTTTGCTCAAACAAGCGCGGACGACATCCGCACACTGACTTTCCGGCATAGAAAAGATCCCTCGAATCCCGTTTGCGCATCCAATACGACACGTATCTTTTCACCCGCATAGCTAAACTCCAATTGAAATAACACATTTTGTTTCTCGAAAGGCGATAGGTTCGCCTCGTCAATCCCTTCGAACCGAAAGGATACGGTATACCGGGAGAAATCTCCCGTCGTGTCGTTTATTGTGATGCTCAGCATCTTCTCTAGGCTTTCGTCCTCAGCCTTCAAGTCAGCATGGGTAATCTCGGCATAATGAAACGGAGGAAGAAAACCGATGGTCTCTATAACCCCGGCTATCCCTGTAATCGAGGTTAGCGGAGAAAATAGAAGCTCCAATCGTACAACGTCCTTTAACCGCGATTCGTATTGAAGGCTTGCAAATAGTAACAACGAACCCGGTTCATGCCGGATCACGATGGCTGTAAATGCTGCCCATGTAGGGGTTCCCGACTGCCCTGCAATGACCAGAATCCGGTCATGCCGTTGGAGCTTCAACGATGGAGCCGCAAGAAAGCTTAAGCGAAAGGCTAGAGATTCCTGCTCCTTGGGGAATTTCACCGTCTCCCGCTCCGCGGATAGGACACGAATATCCCAGCCTGTCGATCTGAATCGTTCCTCTCCCACATCTGCACCCCCGTACTTATTTTCGTGCAGCTCTCTCGGCGCCTGGGAACAGTCCATTTTATCGAGATCCTTTTCGATTTAGTGTCACGTTATTGACTATTATAAAATAGCAGCCTTTTTTAGCATTGTCGACATGGTGATTTAGTTGGAGATGGGTTTTTCTTTTCCTACAGGTATGCCAGTCTAATTTTTTGGCCGGAGGAAATCGTGGAAAAGGTATTAAATTTCAAACTGATTTGTCTCAAAAAAATTTCGTTCTCATCATGCATTGTTGTTGACACGGATATAGTGCGCGACTAAACTAGAGGCATATCCGTACAGCAATTCATACAGCAGATAGGGTTGTCTCTTGTTAAAATTGTGATTATGTACAGCAGTTTGTCGATCTTTGGAGTGGGGCGAAGCCATGAAACCGGAAATTGCACAGTTGATAATGAAGGAATACGGTATTCCCGAGGACACCGAGCTTACGCTTCTTCACGGCGGTACCGCCAATCGCAACTATCTGATGCGCCGCAAGGAAGAGAAGCGGATTTTGCGCATGAGAAATAAGAAATATAGCACGGAGCCTTGGATCGCTTACGAAGAGCAATATTTGTACTATTTGCAGCAACGGGGCATTCCAGTTCCCGCTCCTTTTCCGAATCGCAGAGGAGAGCTGCATACGAGTATAGAGGACCAGGTTTATCAACTGGCCCCGTATATGGATGGCGACGCTTTTCAGCCGGAGATTAGGGAACAGGTCGCAGGCGCTGGGAGTTTTTTGGCCAAGCTGCACAATGCGCTTGCCGAGTTCGCCCCGACTGTGGAGAAACGGCTTCCCCGCTATGACGACCCGGCGGTCATGCTCGCTCAACTGGATCGGTATATGGAAGAACATAAACAGCAGGCCCCTAAGTCCGAGTGGGAACAGCTTGTTCGAATCCGATCTCATGCAAGTGAAATTTTGCTGCAAGTTCCCGATTCCACGTATCACGCTTTGCCGAAGGTTGTCATTCATGGCGATTATCATCCGGCCAACACGGCCTTCAAGGAGAACGGAGTTTGTGCGCTCTTTGATTTTGATTGGATTAGCCTGCAGCCTCGGGTCCGGGATGTTGCGGACGGGATCATTTATTTCTCCGGTGTTCGGCCAGGCGGCATTGACGGGACGGATATTTTCTCCTTGACCCAGAGCTGTTCGTTCGAATGGGGAAGAATCGATGATTTTCTGACCGCTTATAACAGCAATGCCGCTCAGCCCCTGCAACGGGAAGAAGCATCCGCCATCCCGTATCTGATTTCCGCCAGACTGATTAACAGCCGCGTTCAGGCGCTGACCAAAATCCCGGCGAATCGGCATCTGGAGATGTTGACTGCCGGAATGGACAATCCTTTGGCATGGATCGAGGCGAATCGAGCGCAGCTGACGGCACGGGGTTGACATGGATTACTACAGAGGAAATAGCTCGTTACGCGATCCTGGCCGGACTGCATCGGACGGAGCGTACAGCTCGCTTTTTGGCAGAGTTGAACCCGTATCAGCGGTTTCGCAACACAGTTGAAGGATCAAACGAAACAGGGGAGAGGTCTTCCATGCAAATCGGCACCCATTATTATGATGAAGAGATCGTTTTAAAAAGAGCGGTCGATATCGCCAGCCCGGCCATCGTCACTCGTCGGACCGCTTTGTTTTACGTTCACGGGGGCGGGTGGAAAGCGGGAAGCAGGGACAGCTTCCATCAACATTTGCAATATTTTACACGAAAAGGGTATTTGTGCGCCTCTGTCGGGTATCGCCTTGCTCCGGCCGTTCGCCTGTCGCAACAGATGGAGGACGTTGCTATCGGGTATGATCGGTTCCTGGCGTATATCGCCGAGCAGGGCTTGGATATTGAACATATTATCGTGCTGGGAAGCTCGGCGGGAGCGCATTTGGCGTCCTTGCTGGCCTTGACGGACCCCCGTATCTTCAATCCGGACCTAGCGCTGAGGCAGGAGTGGAGGAGACCCGCGGCCTGCGTGTCCATAAATGGGCCGGGGACGTTGGAGAAGTGGGAGCCGATGCAAGCGGATATTAAGCGCGATATCGAGGATGTTATCGGTGTTCCCTATGAGCAGGAAAGTCCGCTTTTTCGCATCGCTTCGCCTATCGCGCATGTGGACGAGACGGCCGCCGATTTTCTGTTCATCATTGTCGGCAAGGAACAATTTTTTCCGCATTCGTTTATATACGAAATGGGCGAGCGGCTTCTGCAGGCCGGCAAATACGCCAAGGTCGTTTTGCTGCCTGAGGCGGAGCATGGCTTCTTTTATGGAGTCAGCGGTCCCCATCAATTGGAGGGGCTTGCCGTGCTGGAGCCTTTTCTTGAGAGATATGGGTGATATCCGGCATCCAGCAGCATGTACCGTGAGAGCCATCTCCCCCTCGGGGGAGATTCTCGATCGGGGAGCTATTCCTTATAATCCGGGAGATCCGGTTTTAGGATGACTCGGCCTTTATTCAGAATGGAAACCAAATGAAGAGCGGCTACTTTCACATAAACCTGTTTATGGACTCGGAACAAATCGACTCCCGTGTAATAACGATCCGACAGTTCCAGGGTGATGGAGTCGCTGTTCGGAAAAGAAAAACGATATTCATATTCTTCTTGTGTGACATAGGAGGTAAACAATTCTACTCGAACATAATGCTCCCCTTCTAAGACAAGAAGCAAATCTTCGGTTCCGTGATCAGGATAAAGGGATATCCCTGGCGACTCCATTTCGTAGGTTTTGGAGGTTTTGACGATGTGCCGAATTTGGCTATCGCTTAAAGGCATACCCAGCATATGATGGTAGATGTTCCGAAGCAGCTCGATCAGTTTTGCAACGCCCAGGAGTAAGGCGCCCCCCAGTATTTCTACTGCTCCTAATGAAGGCTCACCCCCTCCGAATGCGGAAAGAAGACCGACCGCCGTAACGATTCCGCCGACACACCAAAGGAATACAATCATGTGATCTTTCCTTTCTTTCTATGATTTTTTTATTATTGAATTCCTGCAGTACCAAAAGAATTATTAATTTCTTTTTCATAGTTATCCCATTGGAAATGATATGGTCCGATATTAATTTTTTTCTTCTCACTTTCCACATAGAAATCCTTCCAAATAATAAAATCGTCTTCCCTGTCTATCTTAACCGAGATAAATCCACACTCTTCATCCCCACACCAAGGGCACACCATAATCGGATATCTATAGTACATGTATTTATGTGGTTTTCGAAGTAAAAAATAGTCAATCATTTCTCTCTGATATTCATCGCTTCCCCAACCTAGAGAAGGAACCATGTCATACGTTCTAAGCATTTGATATAGTGATTTTCCATCTATAATCAAGTCAGCAAATTTTGTATTCTTATTTCCTTCTTGATCGGGATCAAATTGATCATATCGACTTGAAGGTTTTGTTTCCAGGTAATTGATTTTTTTCATAGGTCTCTCCTTAAAAAATTAGGCTATAATATGAGCATTAACTACCATATTTTTCTTGTTCGACGTCGTGTTCTCATATTCCTTGTTGTCCAAAAGGTTGGATCATCGGTGGGGGCATTGCGATTGAACGACAAGCTACTGGATTTTGGAGTTTAATGGTAAAATAGAGTCACTCCAATAGAAGGAACGATATATGAGCATTCGGGACCTAATTCCAAAACATAAACATGATCTGGAGAATGTAAGGAAAATAGAACAATATAGCGCAGTGGAAATTATAGAAACACTCCCTGAATTATTTGAATGGTTGCAAGACATAAATTGGCCTGTCGCCAAAGAACTAACAAGGATACTCCCCCAATATGGTGATGTGCTGTTGCCACATAGAAATTCATATTTTGGCAAGAGAGACGTTAGCAATACTCCGACATTTGCAACATGATTGATTTTTTCCCTGATATGACCACAGCGTACATCATCTATTGGATATCTCAAGGGGATAGTAGCTGAAAATATCGCAAATTGTGGTATTAGTCACTGATTGTTTAAGACAGATACGTTATATTGGAGTTACCAATTTATTGTAGGGGGAATACATAATGGATCGCAGAATGATTTTAACGGCTTGTGGTACTTTTATAATTGGGGCATTGGCAGGAGTGCTTGTGATGGTCAATGACGATGCAAATGGAGCAATTAAGCAAGCGCTGAGTATAGGCACAAACAATGCGATAGGGGGAGCAACAATCCAGACGACCTCGATGACGGCCACACTTGAATTTAGAAATCTTCCTTGGGCTTTTACCATAGTAGATCTTTATAATGCGGTTAAACCGTACTCCGAAGTCCTGAGCGCTCGAATCGCTACGGACCGTGAGTCAGGGCGTTCGGCCGGTTATGGTTTCGTAGAGGTACCACGTGATAAAATGCAAACCGTAATCAATGCGCTAAACGGTGCCGGATGGGGCGGTCGAAACGTAACGGTCGAAGAGGCCACCAGGCGTACGGATATCCCGCAACGTGCAGGGAGATAAATACTGTGTTATATCGGACAGGCATCAGGCAAGCGTGTTTATCGCTTACGATCAAAATGGACGATTAGATTTTTTGCGAGGGGAAAATCACCAAGCTACGAAGGTTACAATAGTTGAAAAGTGACGGCGGCAGTGGCAGTCTAGGACCTATTTTTCTCGTCCAAGGCTGCCGCTGCTTCATTTTAAGGCTAGTCTATCCTGAAAATATCCTAACAAAGAAATGGAAATTGTGTGTGCCAATTGCCCCTATTATCCCTTACAATATGATTAATAGTATGACCACAATGAGATTGACCCTCGCATAGTGTTTTTTTTCATCGAAGGAATTGCTGGTATAGTAAGTGCTTGAAGCTGAGAGAGGTTCAACATGTACACTGAAATTATTGATTTTTTAAGGAATCATACCCTTTTACACGGTGTGCCGGACAGTGACCTGGAAGTTGTTGCGTTGGCGATGGAAAAAGTTTGTTACAAGGCCAACGATCAATTGATTGCCGAGGGGGCGGCCGGGAATGAATGTTATTTTATTTTAAGCGGCCAGGTTCAAGTTTTATCCAAAACGTTGATCGGTAAACCCGTATTACTTGCTGAGCTTGGTCCGGGTTCGTTGATCGGGGAGATCGCGCTTCTCCAACAGGAAAAGCGTACCGCCAGCGTGAAAGCTCTAGGGGATGTCGATGCTTTACGTTTGGATCGTGCCTCATTTCAACGATTGGCCGAGGCAAGTCCTTATTTTCATGAGAGCTTATCGTATTCGGCTGAAATTCGGATCAGGCACGGATTGCTCCGCAAAGCATCAATTTGGTCGGCTATCCCGGACTCCGAGCTGCGCGGTTTGGCAGAGATTACTGTAAGACGACGGGTTCAGCGCGGTGAAACGATTGTAAAAGAGGGAGGGGCAGCCGACCGTTTTTTTATGATCAGCAAAGGCCGATTTGAAAAGCGCGCCGGAGATAAAAGAACAGGGGTTTTGGGCGGGGGAGATTATTTCGGCGAAATTGCTTTATTGACTGGCGTTCCTCATGCCGACTCCTTAACTTCGATGGAAGATAGTGAGCTGCTGGTGATGGGAAAAGATGAATTCCATTTCATTTTGCAGCATTATGACCCGGTTCGGCGACACTTTCTCGAAGTTCTGCGCATTCGCAGGCCGGATTTGTCGCGCACTGCCGCTGGGACCGCTCTTTTTACGGAAACGGAGTTGAGTTCGTCTACCGCTGGGAAATGGAGCAAAGCGAAACACTCGCGACACGATAGTTGGATCAATGTCCTTTTTGGGCTGGGTGGACTTTTCTTGGTGTTTTCCTTGCTGGCTATCTGGCTCAAGGATCAGGTATGGGTGATTGCCGCATTGCTGACGGGTGGCCTGGTTGGGCCCGTCACCTTTGTTTCGTATATGAGGAGCGCTCAGCTACTGATATTTCGCCCGGCTCGTCTGGTGATTGTATTTGTTTCTTCGGCTGTGATAGCCGCCCCGTTGGCATGGCTGCTTGAACGGGATTGGCTCTTTGACGGAGGGGTGAACCCGCCTGCGTATACAAGCTTCAAGGTGCCTCTCACGATAGCAATAATTGAAGAAACGTTGAAACTGCTCATATGTGTCAGTCTTGTCAGAACGAAGGGAACTCGCTTCCTGATGGATGCGTTAGTATTCGGCGCTGCTGCCGGGATGGGTTTCTCCGCGTTAGAAAGTGTACTATACGGGTGGACGCATCTCACTCCCGATTCGGCATGGGGGATGATTGCCGTATTATGGGTACGGGCGCTGCTGTCCCCCTTCGGACACGGGACTTGGACAGCGATCGCCGCA
The DNA here is from genome assembly GCF_039536325.1 of Paenibacillus hodogayensis. NCBI lineage: Bacteria > Bacillati > Bacillota > Bacilli > Caryophanales > Paenibacillaceae > Paenibacillus > Paenibacillus hodogayensis. Next base: position 389,421 of record NZ_BAAAYO010000008.1, on the reverse strand, counting down.
GCAAGTCTTTGGTACGCAATGGCAAGTCGGGCTGCCGGACAGGGGCGATATGCACTGTTCCGGCCGGCGGGGCTGCTTTTATCGGCTATTGCTCTTCATACTCTTTGGGATTTTCATATATGGGAGGGAGTCTGGAAAGCGGCAGGGATGATCATTGTTGGAATCATCGGCTTACTGCTGCTCGGCTGGTTGATTCGTAACGGTGCTATGGAGGAACACCGCGCCTTACGCATACTGAATCCGTCAACAGAGACGAACCTGTCTACGGAAAACGAGGGAAATGAAGCTTGGCCGCAGTTAATTTGTGATGCCTGCGGTACGCAGTCTCCACCAGACACGAGTTATTGCGCGCGTTGCGGACAAGCTCTGCGACGCGGTTAGGAATTAAGTAGTGCTCAAGCGCTCAACTCCAAAGCCTAATGGACAACAACCCATCCTCTTATCTATGGGCTATTCCACCTGCCATGGTGTCATCAACATTAAACACAGCTAAGCATGATTATAATCATCACATGTATAGATGAACACATTGGAAATTGAATACCGATAAGCGACGCTAACATTTTGTTAGTGTCTTTTTTCTGCCCATATGGGTAATATTAACATAGACCGACTACAAGAGGAGAGGTACATATATATGGAGATAAAAGAGGGGCCAAAGCATAACCGTTTGATAAATGAAAAGTCGCCATATTTACTACAACATGCGTATAACCCCGTCGACTGGTTCCCTTGGTCCGACGAAGCTTTTGACATCGCTAAGCGCAACAATAAGCCGATCTTCTTATCCATCGGCTATTCCACCTGCCATTGGTGCCACGTGATGGAGCGCGAGTCGTTTGAGGACGATGAAGTGGCGGCGATTTTGAACGAGCATTACATCGCGATCAAGGTCGACCGGGAGGAGCGGCCCGATGTCGATCATCTGTACATGGCGGTCTGCCAAGCGATGACGGGGCAAGGCGGATGGCCGCTGACGGTCGTGATGACGCCGGACAAGAAGCCGTTTTTTGCCGGCACGTATTACCCCAAGAACCGCAAGTACGGCCGGTACGGGCTGATGGATGTGCTGCCCCAGCTTGCCGAGAAGTGGCAGGAGGACGCGGACCGGATTCGCGAGATCGGCGACCAGGTGATGGAGGACACGACCGGCCGCCTCATCGAACATCGGCAAGGCGGAGAGGTGTCGGAGCAACTACTCGATCAAGCGTTTGACCAGTACAAGAAGCAGTTCGATCCGGAAAACGGGGGCTTCGGCAGTCAGCCGAAATTTCCGACTTCGCACAACTTGTCGTTCCTGCTGCGCTACTACCACCGGACCGGAAACGTGCAGGCGCTGGAGATGGTGGAACAAACGCTCGATACGATGCATCGCGGGGGCATCTACGATCATATCGGATTCGGGTTTGCCCGATATTCGGTGGATGCGAAGTGGCTGGTGCCGCATTTTGAGAAGATGCTGTACGATAACGCCTTGTTGGCCATGACGTATATCGAAGCTTACCAGGTGACCGCCAAGGAACGGTACGCCGAGGTGGCCGAGCAGATCTTCACTTACGTGCTGCGGGATATGACGGATGCGGGCGGAGCGTTCTATTCGGCGGAGGACGCCGATTCGGAAGGCGTGGAAGGCAAATTTTACGTATGGCAGCCCGACGAGGTCGTGCATATTCTCGGCGCCGAGGAAGGCGATTGGTATAACGAGGTGTACGATATTACGGAGCAGGGCAATTTCGAGGGCCGTAATATTCCCAACCGCATCGGTCCGACGCTCGAGCAGGTGGCCGAACGCAAGCAAATGCCGCTCGATGCGTTGAAGCGGCGGTTCGAAGTATCCCGGACAAAGCTCTTCGCCGAACGGGAGCAGCGCATTCATCCGGGCAAGGACGATAAAATCTTGACCTCGTGGAACGGTCTGATGATCGCGGCCTTGTCGAAGGCGGCCAAAGCGCTCGATCAACCGGCTTATGCCGAGGCGGCGGCCCGGGCGGCGGATTTTCTGCTCGTGCATCTGCGCCGGGAGGACGGACGGCTGCTTGCGCGATACCGGGACGGAGAGGCAGCCTACCCCGGCTATGTCGACGATTACGCCTTTCTCGTCTGGGGGCTGATCGAGCTGTACGAGGCGACCTTCGAGCTCCGTTACTTGCAGGAAGCGGTGAAGCTGAATGCCGACATGCTGCGTTATTTCTGGGACGATGATAAAGGCGGGCTGTTCTTCTATGGCAGCGATGCCGAACAGCTGCCTACCCGTTCGAAGGAAATTTACGACGGCGCGATGCCTTCGGGGAATTCCGCGGCTGCGCTGAATTTGCTTCGGCTGTCCCGCCTGACCTATGACGCGAAGCTGGCGCAAAAAGCGGACGAGCAGCTCCAGGCGTTCGCCGGAGCGGTCGCCCACTACCCGACAGGGCATGCGCTGTTCCTGATGGCGCTCGATTTCGCTTTCGGCGAAAGCAGCGAAATTGTGCTGGCCGGCGACCTTGCCGACGAGCATACGCAGGAGATGCTTCGGGCCGTGAGGAGCGTATTCCTGCCGAATTCGCTCGTTATTCTTCACCCCCCTGGAGAAGCCGGGGAAGAAGTGCGCTCGCTCCTTCCTCTCGTGCAGGACAAAAGGCTGCTCGGCGGCCGGGCTACGGCTTATGTGTGCCGGGACTTCGCCTGCCTGGCTCCGACCGGCGACGTGGAGGAGCTGGAGGATTTGCTGAACGAGCATTAGTCCTATGCGGATGTGGATCACGAATTGGATGTTCGATAATCAATCAAGCAGTCGGGCGTCGTTGAATCAAACGGCGTCCGCCGATTTTGTTTGGAAGGGTCGTCCCCGCAAAAAGAAGCGACGAAGCGGCTAAGTATGCGAGCGCGCGGTTATCTTTGGTTAAGGATGTAGAGGAAGCCAGCAAATTGAAAAAAAACTCGATCCATCGGATGACAGCTTCCATCATTTGTAGTATACTTCAAAATGTAATTATTACGCTTAAAGAAAGGGGTACAATGTCTACCCATAAGGGTATAGAGACATCGAAGAAATGGCGAACATTCTCCCGGCAAATCGGCGCAACGCCGGGTTTTTCGGCTCGTCGGCCCGTTTCAGGGTATGACGGCAGCCGACTCCGACTGCAGAGGAACAAAAAACCGGTCTGCCAAATTGTCGGGTCGGGAGGCGGCGGAGTCCAAGCCAGTAGTCCGCTTCAGTTGATTCCGCAGCGACCGAATCACGAGAGGGTTACGGAAACGACAGAAGGGAAACCGCTCGCAGAGGATGCGGCGGACTTCTAGGAAATGAGACGGAGCAGGCCGTCCCGTACGACAAATGCAAGAAAAAGCGTAACCGTGGCGACAGACAGCAACTCGCCGCAACGATTGTCAGCTTGGCTGCATAACGTTCTCATGAAATAGAGCGGTGCAAGAATACATATATACATCCACAGCATTGTGGAGCGGAGGCTATCATGAAAAAAATAGTTCTTGTTTGTTTTATAATCGTAATAATTACTGTTTTAGGCTGCAGTAACAAAGCCGTTCCGACCAGCGGCGAGTCGGACAAAGCAAGCGGCGAAGCCGATAAATCGGCAAAACAAGAGTTCGTGGTGGCCGGACAAGAGATTGCAGCCAGCCTGGACCCGGTGAAGCCGCTCACTTCGCCCTACTTGCGCAATATTGGCGCGGCAGAGGCATTGTTTAAAGTGAATGCGAAGGGAGAAATCGAGCCTGCTCTTGCAGACAGCGCAAAAGAAACGGAGCCGACTGCGTGGGAGATCAAATTACGGCCTCATGCGCGTTTCTGGAGCGGGAAGCCCGTCGACGCGAACGCAGTCATTGCCTCTTTGGAACGCTCGAAGGCACTTGATTTGCAGGCAAAGCCGTTCCTCGATGAATTGACGTTCTCCAAGGTGGACGACTACACCGTACAGGTCAGGACGAAGCGCAATCATGTGCAGGTCCCGCTGAATCTGTCTTATTACCAGACCGTTATTCATAACGCAGAAGCCAAGCATGATGCGGTCGATACGATGGATATGACGGGCATGTATAAAGTCGTGGAGTTTACCCCGAAACAAAAAATGGTTCTGGAAGCGAACAAAACCTATTGGGGCAAAGCCCCCGTGATTCCGAGGATCGTGTTCGAGGAAATAGGCGACGAACAGACGAGGGTGCTTTCCGCTTTGAGCGGACGCAGCGATGTAGCGCTCAATATAGCCGCGTCCAGCATGGCCCGCTTCGCCGGTCATAAAGAAATCCGGTTGTCGGCCACTCCGGCGGCCAACACGCAGACGATATACATCAATCTGAACAAGCCGCAGTTTCAAGACGTTAAGGTCAGACAAGCGCTGTCTTGGGCGCTGGATCGAAAGGAGCTGGTCGTTTTTGCCACGGAAGGACAAAGCTTTCCGATCACGACATGGCTAAGTTCCAATCCCGCCTATGCGGAAACGCGCAACTCGGTATATACCAAGCATGACCCCGACAAAGCCGCACAGCTGCTGGATGAGGCCGGCTGGAAAAAAGGCGCGGATGGCATCAGGTCCAAGGACGGCACCCCTTTAACCTTGCGTTTGATGACTTGGGGAGGCGATAAAGCTTTGGGCGAAGCGTTACAAAACCAGTGGAGCAAGATCGGTATTAAAGCCGAAGTCCAGCACGGGGATTACAGCTTGATCGAAACGGCGCGCAAGTCCGGCAATTGGGATGCTTCGATCGAAGCGTGGAATACGTTCGGGGACGAACTCACCTTATTGACCGGACAGTACGGACCTGAAGGTAGCGCCAATTACGGCGGCTTCAAGGATGAGCCGACGAAACTTTTGCTTGCCCAATTAGCGGAAGCGACGAATCAGGCGTCTCGCCACGAACTGGCGTTGAAGATCAATCAGCGAGTCGCGGAGCAGGCGCCTGTCATCAGCTTATTCCCGCGTCCGCAAATTACGGCGGTAAGCCAATCGCTTAACGGGTTTGAAGATCATTTCCGGCAATTCGAGAACGTCGTGAATGCAAACCTGTCATTCCGTGCGAAATAGGAAATTCCCATGTATAAACGGTTTTTGCGAAAAGGGTCGGAAGCTTGTATAACCTTATTTTGCGCCACAATTATCCTGTTTGCACTCGTTCGTCTGGCTCCGGGCGATCCGGTTCAACTGGTTCTGGGCCGTTCGACAGAAGCGGCCATGAGCAATACCCAGGCCTATGACGAGAGAGCGGCCGAACTGCGCGCCCAACTGGGGCTCGATCAAAGCATGATGGTACAGTATACAACCTGGGTCGGACGGTTGCTGCATTTGGATTTGGGCACTTCCCTTCAGACGGGAGAGCAGGTCCGTGCGGAAATCGCGGCCAGATTTCCGGCAACGGCGGCTCTTGCCGTAGCGGCGCTCTTCATTCAAGTGGCGCTCGGACTATGTTTCGGAGTCATGGCTTCTCTAAAGGCAGGCAAGCTTTACGACAATGTCATCCGACTTGTGTGCGTCCTTCTCGCTTCCACGCCCGCGTTCGTCATCGGACTTTTCTTATTGTCGTTTTTTGCCGTAAAGCTGGGCATGTTCAAAATTAGCAGCGAAGCCAGCCTGGCCAGGCTGTGGCTTCCCGCCGTTACGCTCGGTCTTATCGGGGCTCCGCAATGGATACGCATCGTGAGGGCGAATATGCTGGCGGAGTTCGGTCAAATTTACGTGCTTGCAGCCCTTTCCCGAGGGCTGGATCGCAGACGGGTCGTAGGGCATGCGGTCAGAAACGCTCTGCTCCCCGTTATAACCATGATTGGACTTTCCCTAACGGGATTGATCAGCGGCGCCTTTGTTATCGAAAGCATTTTCTCTTGGCCCGGAATGGGGAAGTATGCGCTCGACAGCATAATGCTTAAAGATTATCCGGTCATTCAAGGGTACGCTTTGGTCATGGTATCGTTGGTGATCCTTATTCATCTGCTCGTTGACGTCCTTTATTCGCTCGTCGATCCTCGAATTCATCGTAAAGGAGAAGGAGGAGTTGAACAAAATCTTTAACTCCAAAAATCCGCTCAGTCTGGTGTCGGGCGCAGTGATGCTGTGTATATTGGCGGTGCTCATTGTAGGCGCGCCATTTTTCGCTCCTTACGATCCCGTAAAGCAGAATGCCGAGGAACGTCTGGAGAAGCCGAGCAGCCGGCATCTGCTGGGTACGGATCGTTTCGGCAGAGATGTTCTGTCCCGCACGCTTTATGGGGGGAAGACGACCTTGTTGTCCTCGCTCTTTGCGCTTTGCACAGCCTTGTTGATCGGCTTGGCGGTCGGCCTGATAGCCGGTTTGTTTCACGGTTCGCTGCTCGATACCGTGCTCATGCGTCTGATCGATGTACTGCTGGCTTTTCCTTTTATGGTGCTGGCCATGGTTGTTGCCGCTCTATTCGGCACCGGCCTCGTTCATCTGCTCCTTGCCGTCGTCGCGGTATGGTGGGTCTCCTTCGCCCGTTTGACGCGCAGCGTCGTGTTGCATGCCAAGAACGAGACTTCCTTTGCGGCCGCCAAGGTGCTTGGAGCGACGAGCGGGGCCCTCATCGTCAAGGAATTGCTTCCAAAAGCGCTCAGTCCCGTGCTGATCTTGGCTACTTTCGAGCTGGGCAGCCTTATCCTCTCGATAGCGGCTCTATCGTTTCTGGGTCTGGGCTCCCAACCCCCGTCTCCCGAATGGGGCAGCATGCTGGCGGACGGGCGCGACCATTTTATGCAGGCTACGCACATCCTGCTCGGTCCCGCTTGCTTCATTGTTCTTACGGTGCTGGCATTCAACTTAATCGGCGAGGGTCTGCGGGACCGGCTCGATCCTTACGAACAAGTAAAGCTATAGGAGGATCGAATCGAATATGTCGAATCCGGAAAGCCGGACAGTTCTGCGGCTCCAAAACCTGCAAGTTGGCTATGAGCAAAACCGTAAAGTCATCCGCATAGTGGACAACCTTTCATTGGAGCTAAAAAAAGGCGAGATCGTTGTGCTGTTAGGAGAGAGCGGGTCGGGGAAATCGACGATCGCAAAGGCCATTACGGGTCTGCTCCCTCCTTCGGCGCATATAGGCGGCGGTACCCTTCAAATAGGCTCCGCCTGGATAGGAGATGTATCCGACACGAGTATCCGATGGGAGCAGATCCGGGGGAGAGGGATTGCGATGCTCTTTCAGGACGCCCAGCAAGCGCTGAATCCCGTACTGAAAATCAAGGAGCATTTTAAAGAAACGCTGCTCTTTCACCGCATAGCGTCTTCTGCGGAAGAAGTCATGACGATCAGCGCAGGTTGGCTGAGCAGGCTCAACTTTACGGACCCGCACCGCATCTTGAACAGCTATCCGTTTCAACTTAGCGGCGGCATGTGTCAACGGATCTGTCTCGCTCTTGCGCTATGTTTGGAGCCGGAGGTGTTTGTTGCGGATGAGCCAACTTCGGCCCTGGATACCGTCAATCAAAAAGAAGTGTTGGATGTGCTGAAAAGCATGCAGACGGAGCTCGGTTTAACGGTACTCTTGATTACCCATGATATTGCTGTAGCGAATGCGGTCGGGAACCGCGTGGTTGTGTTACATCAAGGGAGGATTGAAGAAGAGGGAGAGGTCGGACGCGTTTTCTCCCGGCCCCAGGCAGCCTACACGCGCCAACTGCTCTCTTCCCGCTCTCAACGGACGATGCCTGCGGGGGAGCGCGAGCTGAAGCATTCTAACGAGCCTCTGCTCGAAATGATTGAGCTGGAAAAAACGTTTCATCCGCAAAAGCGCGTGTTGCATAATGTCAATCTTACCTTGAACAAGATGGAAATAGTAGGGATTTTAGGGCAAAGCGGCTGCGGCAAATCGACTTTGGCCAAGTGTATAGTAGGGCTGGAGTCTCCGAGCGGAGGCCGCGTCATGTATCGCGGTACGGACATTAGCCGCTTAAAGGGGAAACCAAAACGCGAAGTTTGCAAGCAGATCCAGATTGTATTCCAAAACGCCAGAGCCAGCCTGAATCCGGGGCGTACAGCGCTGCAATTGGTACAAGAGCCGCTTCACTATTTACAGATCGGGAGCAAAAAAGAACGAGAGGCGTTGGCCGTACAATGTCTCCATGAAGTAGGAATAACCGGCGAAGCGCAGCAGAGAAGACCCCCGCAGCTGAGCACCGGGCAGTGTCAGCGCATCGCGATTGCCAGAGCGCTGGCTCTCCGGCCGGAAGTGCTCGTCTGCGACGAAGCGGTTTCGGCTTTGGATATGAGCGTGCAAGCGCAAATCTTGGAGCTGCTGCAACGCCTGCATAAGCAGCTGGGGTTCTCTATCGTGATGATTTCGCACGACATTCGGGTTCTCCGCTCCTTCTGCCATCATATTGCCGTTATGAACCATGGAAGCTTCAGCGAAGGGAAACAGTCAAGCGCTTTGCTGCATCTAAGCGATCATCCGCATACGCGGCAGCTTCTCCAATGCGCGGGCGATCTGGAAGAAGGTCTCCAGCAGGAGACGGAGGGTTTCTCGTTCATGCTCCAAAACAAAGCATAGCCAGCTTTTTCCGGGAGCGCGGATGGAAGAGTATGTAGCAGGGGAGAAGTGTCTATGAATCATGAAGCGGCGTATCGCATTTTGCCGGCAGCCGGGCATAGAGGGGCGGCTATTCAAGCGTTTGTATTGGCGATGATGCGCGACCTGTATCCGCCGGGATCGTATCATGAAAATCCGCATGATTTGGCTTGCTTCGAAGAGGTGTATATTCAACCGGCCGATGCCGGTTTTTGGATAGCCGAAGATGCCGATGGCCGTATCGTCGGCACGGCGGCCGTCAGATCGTACGACAGACGTTTTCCCGAGGTGGAGCACGCTATCGGAAGCGGTCCGGTTTGCGAAATCGTGAAGTGCTACATTCACCCGGATTGCCGAAGAAGGGGCATCGGCAGCCGGCTGTATCGAGAAGCCGAACGATTTGCCAGAGCGGCCGGATATAAGGAAAGCTATTTGCATACTTCCTTATACTTGCCTGGAGGTTACCCGTTCTGGCAATCTCAAGCCTACATCGAACGCCATTGGGAGTCGGAGCAGATCGTGCACATGAGCAAGAGATGGGGCGGAGAATCGGGTTTATGCTATCGGGGTTAGGTTAACGAACAGAAGCGCGCTCTTCGCTGATGGCGAGGGGCACGCTTCTTCGTTTTGTCGTCCGGGCACATGCCTTGGTTCGTGTTACAAGGACAGCTCCATCCGAATGCCGACGATGACTTCGTCGCGGCGGTTCGTCTTCCGTTCGAGATCGAACGGCTTGAAGCCGAGCTTGCGGTAGAACAGCATCGCCCGCGGGTTCGTATGGTGGCAGAGGAGCAGCAGCCGGGGGACGCGCAGCTCGTCGCGGGCGTTCCCGATCATCGATTCGAGCAGGAAGCGGGCGGCTCCGCGGCCGCGATGCGCCGGGGCGATAATGACATTACCCAGGTAGCAGTGCTTGCCTTCCACGTAATCGTAAATGTTGGCGTACCCGGCCACCTCGTCGCCGTCGACGACGACGGTCGGATGGAGCCGTTCGCGCGCCCGTTCCTCCAATTGCGAGGCCGAAAGCGGATACGTTCCGGAAGGAAACATGAAGTATGCTTCTTCTTCCGTTTGCGGGAATTGGCTAATGACGGGGAAATCGGCGGTTTGCGCCGGTCTGCACGTATACACGGCCTCACTCCTTTATTTTTGCTGCAAAATCGCTTTCCAGACGTCCGTCGTCTCGTAGCCGAGCCGCCAGACCGCGATGCCAGCGAGGTCGTATTTCTTGGCGATGTCGACGCGGGCTTTGACGGTGTCTTCATTTTCCAGCCAGAAGACGTACCGGTAGCCGCCCTCGGCATACTCCACCTTGTATTGCTGGAAGGTGGCGTCCCAGGTAGAGACGGCTTTCTTCGACTCGATCAGCGCGGGTGCATCCTTCATGTAAATGGCCCGGTTGCTTTCCAGCGCGCCGGTTGCCTCATTGATTTTCCATTCGCGTACATAGTAGGGGATGCCCATCACGAGCTTGTCCCGGGGAATGCCGTATTCCAGAAATTCCTTCACGCCTTCCTCGGCCCAGGGCAATCCGGACACGGAGCCCGGCTTGTCGCTGCCCGAGTAGTGCTGGTCGTACGTCATGGTGACGACGTAGTCGACGATGCCGGCCAGCTTCTCGTGGTCGAAGGCGCTCAGATGGTTCCATTTGACGCTGCCTCGCGGCAAATCGACGGAGACGAGCAGCTTTTTCTCATGGGCCGCTTGCGTCAGCGTCTGCATAAACGCGGTGAAGGCGGCGCGGTCTTTGCCGGCCAGGTTCTCGAAGTCGATATTGATTCCGTCCACTCCGAGGTCGTACGACTTGTCAACGAGGGCGCGGATAAACTTCTGCTGCGCCGCCGGGTTGGCGAGAAACTGCGAGGTCATCGCCGAATCGAACTGATTGTTGACCAGCGGATGGATCGCGTAACCTTGACTTTTCAGCCAGGCGACCGATTCCTTGTTGGACATGTCCTTCATCGTGCCGGAGGCGTCTCCCAGTTGAAACCAGGTCGGAGAGTCGATATCCAGACCGACGGTCGTCTGCACCTGTTTCTTGATCGTATCCGCCGCCGAGGAGCCGTTCCAGCCCCAATAGAGCAGCTTGTGGAAATTGTTCCAGATGCGGCTGTCGTGATAGGTACGGATGGAGATGTTCGTGTACCATTGGGCGTAGCTCAGCGCCTCCGGGATCGTTAGAAACTCTGCCGCTTTGTTGTCGTTCTGATAGACTTGGTAGTACGGGTGGTTCGTCCATATTTCCTTGCCGTCCAGCTTGATCGTGATCGACAAAAACCATTGCGAATAGGCGATAGCCTCGTCGATGTCGACGAAGGAGGCGATCAGGTTGTCGTTCTGGTACACCTTGTATTTGTTCTCATTGGAATAAATGACTTTATTGCTACTGGACGTATCGATAACGACGGAGTTGGGACCTTTCAAAGCTTCGTTGACGGCATCCTCCAGATAGGCGAACGGCCCTTGTTCGCTCGTCTTGCCGTCCTGCCGCACTTGATAAATCGCCGTTCCCTGCCGAGCCGATTGTTTGTCCGCGGCGGGAATGTTGTCCCATACCCACTGGTTCGTTTTCAAGTCGATAATATGCGTGCCCAGATATCCGGAACTGGCGGCGATGGCCGATTTCAGATCGGCGAACTCCCACTGATCGAGCGTGATACCGCCCTGGTACAGCTTATAGCGAGGGTAGTTGTTCCACACCCATCCGGTCGACTGCATATCGCGGATTGCGGCATGGCCGTAATAGCGGGCAACGGCCTTAGCTTCCTCGAGCGTGGCGAATTCCCAGCCCGGCAAAGACACGTCGTATTGGTACAGCTTGTAGCGGGGGTAGTTGTTCCACACCCATTTTCTCGTGCCGATTTCCTCCACATAGCTTTCCTTGAACCAGCCTGCATAAGCGATGGCTTGCTTCAGATCGGAAAACTCGGAGAGAGCCGTTTCGTTCTGATACACCCGATATTTCGTCGTCTTGTTCGCGGCGAAAACCGCGGCTGGAGCGGCAAATAGCGTTACCGCAACGAGCAGGGCGGCGATCCATCTCGTTCCCTTCATCTCTCAACCTCTTTCTCTAGCAGTCTCTTATGTTCAGACGTGCTAGAATCGGATTAGTTGCGAGATTCGGCCAAAATCCGCCGATAAAATTGATTTCTCTACAAGGAAACGATAAGGTATCCATAGAAGAGCTTCTAGACGGACTTCCGGAGGAAAGGAGGAGCGGATACGGAGCGGCTGCAGGGGTATATCGCGTTAGGAGTGCTGGTTACGGTCATGGTAGGAGGACTTGTCGGAGTAAACGTATGGAAAAGAAAACAACCGACCTCGGCGTCGCCCAAATCGCTCGTCACGACGATAAAAGGAGATGCCCGCACGACACGTGCGTTCGCCTGGTATTCGGATAGTCCGCAGGCGGATGCGATCGTACAGGTGGCGAAGGGAGCGGGGAACGGTTCGTTTGAGGGATCGAACGTTCTGGTAGTGAAGGGAACTTCCCGCGCGATCCGAACCGGGGGTGGCCGCGAGCAAGGAGCGCATCAAGTGGAGGTTACCGGCCTGTCGCCGGGCACGACTTACACGTACCGGGTCGGCAGCGGGGAAGGCGGAGCATGGAGCGAGCCGGCTTCCTTCACGACGGAGGAAGCAGACGCCTCGCGGTTTACCTTTATTAACGTGACCGACTCGCAAGGAGAGACGGAGGGCGATTTCGCCCTATGGGGAGCGACGCTCGACCGGGCGTTCGCTACTTACCCGGATGCCCGGTTTATCGTGCACAACGGCGATTTGACGGAAAATCCGCAGGACGAGAAAGCGTGGGACGCGTTTTTTCGGCAAGCCCGACGCTATTTGACGTCGATTCCGCTTATGCCGGTCACGGGCAACCACGATGAGGAGGGTGGCAAGGCGGATCGGTTCGTGTCGCATTTCAACGTGCCGGACAACGGAGCGGAAGGCTCGATTCCCGGAACGACCTATTCGTTCGATTACGGAACCGCGCACGTGGTCGTCTTGAATACGGAGTCCAATCTGAAGGCCCAGACGAAGTGGCTGCGGGACGATCTGGCCCGTACCGGCAAGCCCTGGAAAATTATCGCGCTGCATCGAGGGCCGTACGGCGGAAACCGGAACGAGAAGGTTGAGGAGTGGACATCCGTATTTGACGAATTTGCCGTCGATCTCGTTTTGCAGGGCCATAACCATGAATATTCGCGCTCTTATCCGCTGCGCGGCGGCAGCATCGCCGGCGACGGCGTAAGGCCCGTGCGCGGCCGTGAAGGGACGGTGTACGTGGTCGCGAACACGGCCGGACCGAAGTTCAACAAGAAGAAGGAAGATCTGTTTTACCACAAGGTTCACGTCCAGAACGGGAAGCAAGTATTCGCCGCCATCACGATTGACGGCGGGACGCTCACGTACCGGGCCTATGAGGCCGACGGCAATAAGCTGGACGAGTTTGTGATCGTTCATTAGAGGAGGGCGATGAGGATGAAGCCAATTACGCTCGGGATGATCGGCAGCGGGGATGTCAGCAATCGGTATTTTGAGCAGGCGGCCAAGGCGGAGCAGGTGCGTTTCGCCGCCACGAGCGCGAGACGTATGGAGAACGCGGAACGAAAAGCGAAGCAGTATGGGGTGCCTCGCTGGTATGATGACTATAACGCCATGCTCGAGACGGAGCGATTGGATGCGGTCTTTGTAACGACGCCTCATTCCGTTCACGCGGAGGCGGTTATGGCTGCTTTGGAGAAGGGGCTGCCGGTTCTGAACGAGAAGCCGATGGCGACGACGTTCGAAGATTGTCGGCGCATGGTCGAGCTGGCGGAGCGCAAAGGGCTGATATTAATGAACCTGCCGTTCGATCTTCAGCCGGCCTTGACGACGGCCCTCCGTTACCTCAACGAGGACACGATCGGCAAGCTGACCGGAGCCGAGGTGCAGCTGAACATTCCCGGTCCGCCGCGCGATAACTGGTACTACAATCGGGCGATCTCCCACGGTGGAGCGATTCTCGACTGCATGGTATACCCGCTCTCCCGGCTGATGACGCTGCTCGGCCCGGCGCGAAGCATCGTTGCCGAAGTAAACACGCTTATTCCGCAGCGGATCGTCGGCGGAGGCAAGCGGGTTCAGAGCGACGTGGACGACAACGCCACCGCTATCGTGGAATTTGCCGGCGGCCAGCATGCGGTGGTGCGGACGCTGTGGGGAACGTCCTTCCGCCAGAACAGCACGCTGATCTATGGCCGCAAAGGAACGATCGCGCTGAACGACAGCGGGTTTCCGCTTGTCATCCATTCGCCGGAAAAGCCGATCGAGGGGGCCAAGCCGGTCGTCTGGCGGGGGCTGGAGCACTGTTATGCCCCGGATTTGCCGGCGCCCGTAGAGTCGGAGAGAGATATCCTGAGCCATTTCGTCCATTGCCTCCGCACCGGGGAGCAGCCTCGCCAGTCGGCCAGGCAGCAGCTCCACGTCCATGAGGCGATGTTCGGCGCCTACCGTTCCGCCGAAACCGGTAGCCGCTACGTGCTGACTACCGATTTCGAGCCGTTCCATCCGGTTCGCCGTTCGGGGTTGTTCGATACGCGCAGCGAATTTATTTGAATGATTCCGACACGGGCAACAAAAAGAACGTTCCGATTCGATTCGGAACGTTCTTCCCTTCGGCCGCACGGCCGTCATTTGCAGTCTTTAGAGGTCAACGCCGCAAGCGGTGTGACGCTATTCGTCTTTCACGATGCAGAACATTTCGTCCTCGACATCGAGCTCCAGTTGGCTGCGGAATACGCGGCGGTCGAAGTGTTTAAACAGATACCGTTCGATCGCTTCCAACATATTCGCTTCCACTAAAATTTGCGTGCGTCCGTCGACGGCTACCTCGGCGGAGAAGCCCAAATGCTCTTCCCATTGCAAATCGACTTCGATCTTGCTCGGGTCCAGCTGCTTGCGCTCGGCCATATGCTCGCATATGGCGTTTATGATTCCCTCTTGATCCAGCGTCATTCTTGGAATCTCTTCTTGGTCTTATTGCGATCGCGGAAGTAAACGTACGCCACACGAATCAGCACGATCAACATGACGATCGCCATCACGTTCACGAGGAGTCCGAGCATATCGCCCAAGAAGCCCATGCCGCCGAACATGCCGCCGAACAGCATACCGGCCAAACCGCCGATCATCAGGCCTTTCATAAATCCGCCGCCTCCGAAAAATCCGGGCTTGGAAGCCGTTGCCGGTGTAGTCGGATTCGTTTTCGCTTTGCCCGGATCCGTCTTGGAGACGTTGTCCGCAGGCTTGGTCGGGGTGTACGATTTCTTGCCCGAACTGAAGCTTCCGCCCTTAGGCTTGGCATCTGCGTACTGAGGTGCGCTCAAGGCCACGACGACGAAGCAGGCCATCAATACCAGCACCCATTTTCTCATGTCAAACCCTCCTGTACAATGTAAATGCAATTGGCCCAACAAGCGGTAATACGTATAGTATGGACAACGGTTTCACTTTTTTATCGGTTTTTGCCTATTTTTTTCGCGGCCCAGCCGATTTCGTATGCCCGGCAAGCCAAGACTGCCCCATCTCGGCAAAAAGTGATATAATCAAGAGATAGGCTATTGACCGAACATGCGAATTCGATACAGAAGGGGGCTGAGAACACCTTGTATCCCGACGCGTATATCGATTATTTGGTGGAGTTTCATGGGAGCCGCGACTGGTTCGAATGCCATGAAATTTTGGAGGAATACTGGAAGGAGCATCCCGGTGACCCGAAAAGCCGGACATGGGTGGCGCTCATCCAGATTGCGGTCTCGCTCTATCACCAACGGCGAGGCAACCGAGCCGGGGCGATGAAGATGGCCGCCGCCTCGCTGCGCAATATGGACGACGCCCATCTCGCAGAGCTCGGCATCCTGGCCAGGGAGCTCCGTTTGGAGATGGAACGGCGGATCGCTTCGTTGGCGGAGGACGAGGCGGCGCCTTTCGCCGATATGAACCTGCCGCTTGCGGATGAAGCGCTAGTCGCCGCGTGCACAAGCCGGTGCGGGGAACGGGGCTGGCGCTGGCTCGCTCCGAGCGATCCCGCAGACGGGTTTCTTTGGCATAAGCATACGCTGCGCGACCGATCGGACGTCATCGAGGCGCGTAGTATCGAGGCGGAGAGAAGGCGGGAACGTCTCGGGGCAGGTCATGGGGCGGCGGCCGAACCCGAGCGGCCTTAACGGGACAAAACAGCGAAGCAGGGGGTGAGCGGCCGATGCAATCGCGGCTGGAAAGACAAATCGCATTCATTTTGGAGATCGATAAGCTCAAGCACATTTTCCGCCAGAGCCGATTGATTGGCAGCGAGCGGTTCGAGAACGACGCCGAGCATACGTGGCATCTGACGATTATGGCGGTACTGCTGGCCGAGCACGCCGAGTCGGCACAGCTCGATATGCTGACGGTGCTGAAGATGCTGCTGATTCACGATCTCGTGGAGATCGATGCCGGCGATACGTTTGCCTACGACGACAAAGGGCTCGAGGACAAATACGAGCGCGAGCAGGCGGCGGCCATCCGGCTGTTCGGCATGCTGCCGGACGATCAAGGCGACGAATTCCACCGTTTGTGGGAGCAGTTCGAGGAGCGGCAGACGGATGAAGCAAAGTTCGCGGCAGCCATCGACCGGCTGCAGCCGGTGCTGTTCAACTACGAGAACAAGGGCCAATCGTGGCGGGAGCACGGCATTACGAGCGACCGTGTGCTGGCGCGCAACGCGCAGATCGCCGAAGGATCGACCGAGCTGTGGCGGTACGTCGAGCGGCTGATCGAACAGGCGGTCAAGCAAGGATTTTTCAACGAAAAAGGGGAATGAGATCATGACCAGACTATTGGACGAAATCATCGGATTTAACCGCACCTTTGTAGAGCAGCAAAAATACGAGCCTTACTTGACCTCGAAATTTCCGGATAAGAAGTTCGTCATACTGACGTGTATGGATACGCGCCTGATCGAGCTTCTGCCGGCCAGCATGAACATCAAGAACGGCGACGTGAAAATGATCAAATCGGCGGGCGGGGTCGTCTCCACGGCGTTCGGCGGCATTATGCGCAGCATTATCGTGGCGATCTACGAGCTTGGAGCGGAGGAAGTGCTCGTCATTGGCCACCACGACTGCGGCATGAACCATATCAATCCGCAGCACATGAAGGCCAAATTTCTGGAGCGCGGCATTCCCGAGGATACGCTGCAAATTTTGCAAAACTCCGGGCTCAATATCGAGCATTGGCTGCGCGGGTTCAACGACGTCACCGAAAGCATCCGGAGCAGCGTCAATCTGATTCGCCACCATCCGCTTGTGCCCAGCATCCCGATTCATGGCCTGGTCATCGATCCGAAGACGGGCAAGCTCGACGTCGTGGATGAAGGCTACCGGGACTAACCGCAGCAGCCGCACCACGCGCAGCATCGAAAGCCCCGCAAGACAAAAAAAGCTTTTCCGGCGTCCATGCACCGGAAAAGCTTTTTTTGTTCTCAGCCGGGCGTCTTCGCCTCGCAGGCCGGCCCCGATTCCCGGTAATCGATGACGCGCATCGAAGCATTATACGTCTGCTGGCTGCTTTTCAGCACCAGCGCCTGCTGGTCGGCTTTGCGGTCGACGACCAGCTTGTCCTCGAAAAACAGCTGCTGGCGCGGGTCGTAAAACACAGTGAACCAGTTGGTTCTGGCCAACTGGTCGTCCTCGACCGGGCTGGCGACGAGCCACAGCGCCGCTACGCCGTTGACCGCGCAGCCGCAGCCTTCGGTATCGTAGGCGAGCCGGATCGCTCCGGAGGCGTTGGCCGTGAAGAAGCGGCTGCGAATCCATTCGGCCGCCGAGTCGGTAAATTCGATATACATGGGTCAACCTCCCGGATTCCGTCGTGTGACTTTGATTGTACCACACTTTGCCGCCCTTGTTGATTCGCCTTTCATTTCCAAGTATGATGATACCATCCGTTTCGCATATAAGGGAGGACGAGTCGAGGATGAGCGAATTGCTGGACGCGAAAGTGCAGTCTTTTCGGAGCTATGTCAAGAAAATGAAAAGCTACGGGGAAGCGCTGGATGTGATGTATTGGGATTTGCGCACCGGCGCGCCGCGGAAAGGCGTGGAAGCGCGCTCCGAGGTGATCGGAGAACTGTCTGCGGAGATGTTCAGGCTGTCCATTTCCGAGGAGATGGGCCGTTATGTAGAGGAACTGTCGGAACCCTCCGTCTTCGGCCAGCTCGATGAGGTGAACCGCAAGCTGGTGGATGAGTGCAAAAAAGAATACGACCGCAGCAAAAAAATTCCGCCGGATAAATACCAGGCTTATGTCGTCCTGACGTCCCAGGCCGAATCCATATGGGAAGAAGCGAAGGAGAAGGCGGATTTCGCCATGTTCCAGCCGTATCTGGAGAAGATCGTCGCGGCCAACCTCGAATTCGTCGAGCTGTGGGGCTACGAAGGACACCGGTACAACACGCTGCTCGATATGTACGAGCCGGGCATGACGGTCGAGAAGCTGGACCGGCTGTTCGCCGACGTGCGGGAGAAGCTGGTACCGCTAGTCGCCGCGATCCGGCAGTCTTCGCGCCAGCCGGATACGTCGTTCCTGAAGCAGACGTTCGACATTGCCGCGCAGAAGAAGTTCAGCCTCTATATATTGAAGGAACTCGGCTACGATTTCGAAGCGGGCCGGCTCGACGAGAGCGTTCACCCGTTCGCTACCGGGCTGAACCCGGGCGACGTGCGGATCACGACGCGGTATTTGGCGGACGATGTGACCAGCGCCTTGTTCGGCACGATCCACGAATGCGGCCACGCGCTCTATGAACAGAACATCTCCCCCGAACTGATCGGCACGCCGCTCTGCACGGGAACGTCGATGGGCATTCACGAGTCGCAGTCGCGCTTCTGGGAAAATATGATCGGCCGGAGCCGCACTTTCTGGCACCGCTACTATCCGAAGCTGCAGGAGCTGTATCCGGACCGGTTCCGGGACGTAAGCGTCGACGATTTTTACGCGGCGATCAACCGGGTGGAGCCTTCGTTGATTCGCATCGAGGCCGATGAGCTGACGTACAACTTACATATTATGATCCGCTACGAAATCGAGAAAGCGCTGTTCGACGGCTCTCTCCAGGTCGCCGATCTGCCCGCCTACTGGAACGCCAAGTACGAGGAGTATTTGGGCGTCGTTCCAAGCCACGACGGAGAAGGCGTGCTGCAGGACGTACATTGGGCCGGCGGCGCCTTCGGTTACTTCCCGTCCTACTCGCTCGGCAATATGTATTCGGCGCAAATCCGCCGCACGCTGGAGCAGGAGCTCGGCGCGCTGGACGCTTTGACGGCGGAAGGCAAGTTCGCGGCGGTGAAGGAATGGCTCGTCGAGCGCATTTACCGTTACGGCAAGCTGCGCACGCCTCACGATATCGTGACGAGCGTGACCGGGGAGCCGCTCGATCCCGATTATTTGATCGATTACCTGAAAGGCAAATACGGCGAGCTGTACGGCTTGTAATCGCATAAGCAAGGAAGCAGAGAGCCCGCCCTCTCTGCTTTTTTGCGTTGTCCCGCCGCTTTCCGCTCGCACGTGATCAAGGAGCAGCACGGCTTCTTTTCTCACGGGTTCCGGCTTCTCACCCCGAACTGGGCTCCTGCATATGATGATGGCAAAGAGAACAAGGGAGGAACCGCTTCATGGGAAAAACGATGAAGACGCTGCTGCTCGCAATCGTCGCCGCCGTTCCGGTCGTGTTAGCCGCATGCACAGGCTCCGCCACGGACCAGACCAAGATCCGGATCGGGGAAGTGACCCGGTCGATCTTTTACGCTCCCCAGTACGTGGCGATCAGTCAAGGCTTTTTCAAGGAGGAGGGGCTTACGGTCGAGCTTTCGACGACGGCGGGCGGCGACAAGACGATGACCGCGCTGCTGTCCGGAGCGATCGACGTCGCGCTGGTCGGCTCGGAAACGTCGATTTACGTCAACCAGCAAGGCTCGGACGATCCGGTGATCAACTTCGCTCAGGTGACCCAGTCGGACGGGACGTTTCTCGTATCGCGCAAAAAACTCGACAAGTTCGACTGGTCGATGCTGAAGGGCAGTACCTTCCTCGGTCAGCGCAAGGGCGGCATGCCGCAGATGGCGGGCGAATTTACGCTGAAGAAGAAGGGGATCGATCCGCAAAAAGATTTGAAGCTGATCCAGAACGTCGATTTTGCCAACATCCCGGCCGCTTTCTCCTCGGGCACCGGCGACTACGTGCAAATGTTCGAGCCGCAGGCGACCTTGATCGAGAAGGAAGGCAAAGGGTTCGTCGTCGCTTCCTTCGGCGTAGAGAGCGGACAGCTGCCGTACACCGTGTTCATGTCCAAAAAGAGCTTTATCGAGCGCAATCCGAAAACGATCCAGAAGTTTACGAACGCGGTCTACAAAGCGCAGCGCTGGGTGGCCGCGAAGCCGGTGGACGAAATAACCGACGCGCTTACTCCGTTCTTCGCCGACACGGACAAAGAAATCGTAAAAGCGGTCGTGAAACGGTACAAGGAGCAGCAATCGTTCGCCTCCGATCCGATCGTGGACGAGAAGGAATGGAACAACTTGCAGGACGTCATGCAGACGGCGGGCGAGCTGAGCCAGCGGGCCGATTACAAGAAGCTGGTCGACAATACATTCGCGCAAAGAGCGATCGAGGCGGTCGGAAAGTAGCGCGGGAAGGACGGTGAGCGTCATGCGGGAGAGGGATCCGGCAGTCCGTGTGGAGCATATCTCCCACGTTTACGTATCGGGGAAAAGCGCCTTTCTGGCGCTGGAGCATGTCGGCTTTACGCTCGCTGCCGGCCAGTTCGCCAGTCTGGTCGGCCCGAGCGGCTGCGGCAAGACGACGCTCCTGTCCATTATCGCCGGTCTGATTGAACCGACCGCAGGAACGGTGGAGATCGGCGGGAAGCGGGTGACAGGCCCGTCCCGCCAAGTCGGCTACATGCTGCAGTCCGATTACTTATTCCCATGGCGGACCATTCTCGACAACTGCGTTATCGGTTTGGAAGTGAGCGGCCGGGTAACCGACGCGCACAGAAGCGAGGCCGTCCGGCTGCTCGGGGAGATGGGGCTGAATGACGTAGCCGGCAAATACCCGCATCAGTTGTCGGGAGGCATGCGCCAAAGGGTCGCGCTCGTCCGGACGCTGATGACGTCGCCCGAGCTGCTGCTGCTCGACGAGCCCTTCTCCGCGCTGGATTACCAGACGAAGCTGACGCTGGAGGAGCAAGTGTCCGGAACGCTCAAGGCTTGGCGCAAGTCCGCGCTGCTCGTCACCCACGACATCGCCGAGGCGATCGCCATGAGCGACCGGGTCATCGTGCTGGACCGCGGGCCCGGCCGGGTGAGGCGGGATATCGCCGTGCCTGATTCGATTCGCGCGGCCGGGCCGCTGAAGGCGCGCGAGATGCCCGGTTTTCACAAGCTTTTCAACGAAATATGGAACGAATTCGAAGAGATGGAAGCGAAGGAGGAGCCGTCATGAGCGACATAACCGGAGTAGCCGGCGGAGGCGGACCGGCGGCCGATTTGCCCAGACGGGTGCTGGGTGCCCATCGCAAGCAGCTTCGCCGGACGGCGGCGCTCGTTCTCCTGACGCAAGCCGCCATCCTGGCGGCTTTTCTCGCCCTGTGGGAGATCGCCGGGCGGAACAAGTGGATCGATGTGCTGCTTTTCAGCTATCCGAGCAAAATCGTCAAGCTTCTGGCGGGCAAGCTGGCCGACGGTTCCCTGATGCCGCACGTATGGACGACTGTACTGGAAACGGGGGCGGGGTTCTTGCTGGGCACGCTGCTGGGGACCGGGCTTGCGACGCTGATCTGGTGGTCGCCTTTTCTCGCCAGGGTGCTCGATCCGTATATCGTCGTGGCCAACAGCATGCCGAAGGTGGCGCTTGGTCCTTTGTTTATCGTCGGACTCGGCCCGAACGTCATGTCGATTATCGCGACGACGCTGGCCGTCACCGTGGTCATTACGACGCTTGTCGTCTTTACGAGCTTCAAAGAAGTGGACGGCAATCTGATTAAAGTGGTGCGCATGTTCGGCGGGACGAGAGGACAGTCGTTCCGCAAAGTCATATTGCCCGCTTCGGTTCCGGCGATCGTCTCCACCTTGAAGGTCAATGTCGGCCTAGCCTGGGTTGGCGTGATCGTCGGGGAATTTCTCGTATCCAAGCAAGGCCTCGGTTATTTGATCATATACGGCTTTCAGGTGTTCAATTTCACGCTTGTGCTGGGCAGCCTCTTCATCATCGCGATCGTGGCGACGGTGATGTACCAGGCGGTCGCTTATGCGGAGCGGAAGTTCCAGAGGCGATCTTAAGCCGGCCGGCGCGTCAAATGCGTGTCGTTGCCTTTCTCCGTGTAAGGTCCCTGAAAGCACTGAAGAAACGATAAGCAGGCGAAGCTATGGCCGCGCGCGAAACTCTACGGAGTTTGCGCGCGGCTTTTGCGTTTTCCCGCGATTGTAATCCCCGCACCGTTCGGGTACGATTGGAGAAAAAGGGGAGACGACCACCTATGGGCATTCGTACTTTGAAAACCGCCATTGCCACCGTGGCGGCCGTTTACTTGGCCATGCTTTTATCCGTACAATACCCGATGTCCGCCGGGCTGCTGGCTATTATGGGCGTGGAATCGACAATCCGCAAAGGTATCGTCACGTCGCTTACCCGTATCGGAGCTTCGGTTATGGGATTGGCGATCGCCACGATCATGCTTGTGCTATTCGGCTTTCATCTATATGTACTGGCAGCCTTTATCCTGATCGCCATCCCCGTCCTGCTCAAGCTACGGCTGCAGAACGGCTTGGCCACCTGCTGCGTTACCGTCTTTCATATTTTCTCTGTCGGCCAGGCGACGGTTCCGATCGTGCTGAACGAGCTGGCGCTGCTCGGCATCGGCCTTGGCACGGCGACGATCGTCAACGTCATCTATATGCCCGATACGGAACGCAAGCTGAAGCGGCAGCGGGAGCGCGTGGAGCATCTGTTCTCCGTCATTTTCATCCAATTGGCCCGCCATCTGCGCGATGTGGATTACGTCTGGAGCGGCAGCGAGGTGCTTGAAGCCCACGAGGCGATCGAGCGCGGCAAGCAGGAGGCGGTCCGGGCCGCGGAGAACCGGCTGTTCGCCGGCGATCCTTATTGGAACGGTTATTTCCGCATGCGCGACAGCCAGCTCGAATCGATTCAGGATATGATCCATATTGTGGCCCAGGTGTATAGCAATTTGCCGCACGGCCAGCTCGTGGCGGAGCTGTTCGAGGAGCTCAGCGTCGATGTGAAAAGCGATACGTATACGGGCAACGTCGAGAGTCGGCTTTCGGCGCTGGAAGCGGGCTTCCGCGACATGTCCCTGCCGCAGACGCGCGAGGAGTTCGAAGTGCGCTCGGCCATTTTGCAAATGTGCCACGAGCTGACCTATTATCTGAACATCGCCAAACGGGAAAAGAAGCAGTCGACTTCTCGACAATAAAGCAAGGCCATCCTTTTCGGAATGCAACGGGCTTCAATCATTCGTTCAACTTATATAATTAAGAATCCTTTCCGACCGGTTGGGGCACCATAGGGTTTGGGACTGCTGCGCTATGTACAGTAACAGCGTTTCCTATCACAAAATGAGGGAGTGAGATGGATGGCTAAAAACAACGACCGCAATCGGAACGATCGCGATGGCGGCAACGAGACTCTTGCGGCTGGCGTCGACACCGGAGAAGCAATGGGAACCGTAGGCGGCGGCGCAGTAGGCGCTGTCGTAGGTTCCGCATTGGGTCCTGTCGGCACAGTCGTGGGCGGCATTGTAGGCGCAGCTTTAGGCAATAAGGTAGGCGAAAGTGCCGGCGAGGGCGAAGGTGCCGAAGAAGACGAAGATGCCGTAGAATAACGACGGCTGCTAAAACGGCTTTGCGCCATCTGCTAATTAAAAAGCAGGGTGCGGGGAAATAACCCCTGCGCCCTGCTTTTATTTTTGGATTTTGGCTATCAGGAACATGTCGAGCAGTCTCTGACCTTATCAAACGGAAATGAGCGCACAGTGCCTATTATCCGATTCAAGAGGCTAATGTATAGAACGGCCCTTGCAATAGAGTGCAGCTTGGTTGCAAAGATTCGGCTTGCTTCTTCTTCATTAAAATGCGGCTGCATTGCGGCCCTGAAACATATGCCATGCCCTGTATTCATATGCTGTAGGGAGTGGATTTACAAATCGACAACAGGGGTTTTCCGAATTATTTAAATTCGTTTGCGCTCAATTAATCAACATTCGCCTATGTCCTGCATACACATGTATGGAATGATTGTCATGGAGGAGGTTTGCAGGATGTCGACTGCACATAGAGATGCGCATTGCCGAGAAATCATCACCAAAGCCGTATGCGGCAAAGGTCGTAAGTTTTCGCAAGTGACGCATACCGTAACTCCGCCGCACGCACCGTCCAGTATTCTTGGGGCCTGGGTCATTAACCACGAATATGAAGCAGTGAATTCCAACGACGGCGTGGAAGTGGTAGGTACTTACGATATCAACATTTGGTATTCTTACGACAAAAACAAGAGCACGGAGGTAGCGAAAGAAACGGTCTCGTATGTAGAGCTGGTTCCGCTATCGTATCTCGACGCGAAACACAGGGTGTCCACGGTCGAGGTGTCTGCGGTCGCAACGCAGGACCCGAATTGTGTGGAGGCGAACGTTTCGTCCACCGGTAACGGAGTCGTGATCCGGGTGGAGCGGGAATTCCAAGTGGAGCTGGTTGCCGAGACGAAGGTATGTGTGCTCGTATGCGAGGGTGGCTGCAACGATCTCGACAAGGAAGTGGATTTCGATTCCGGCGACGAGAACGAGTTCGAGGATCTGGACCCCGACTTGCTCGACGACGACGTGAATTAATACTTACCTTATACTATGTCGGAGAATACGTTTCGCCAGAGGGCATTCGCCCTCTTTTTTGTTGAAAAAAACGCGGAAGGGAGCGACGGCGCCATGGACGGCTTGTATGCGGAAGCGGAAAGGCTTGGACTGAATGCTGCGGCGGGATCGGCACAGGCGGCGCAGCGCGGACGCGCGGTTGCCCGCATGCTCGGCTACGGGGCGGGCGAGGACGGGAAGGAACGGGACATGACGCACCGTTACCGGTTTTACGTGTTCCGGCTGGAAATCATGGCCGAATACAGCTTCGCGGCCAATGCGGTTTATGCCGCGAACGGAGCCCGCGTCGGCTTGCTGTACGGGCCGGGCGGCTCTACCGGGGATGGAAAGCCTGACGGCGTATGGCGGCGCGTCGAGCCGGACGACGTCCCGGAGCGGAAACGGCGGCAGACCGGACGGGCGGCCGTCCGGCTGCTGTATTTGTGCGGGCTTGACTTCGGTATGATCGATATGGGCATGTCGGCGGACGGTCCGCCTACGCTGCTACGGCTGGAGCCGTTCCCGAAGCTGGACGCACGGCTTACCGCAACGTTCGCGGAGTCGCTCAAGCTGTTCCGGGACGGGGAACACGCGGCAGAGACGGACCCGTTGACGGCGCCCGTCGCGCTGCTCGGAGCGGATCCCGAGTTTCTGCTGATGAATGCGGACGGACAAGTGATGCCAGCCTCCGCCTTCTTGCCTCGCGAAGGGCAAGCGGGCTGCGATCGCGTGCGCATCGGCGGCAGGGTGCTGTACCCGCTCGCCGAGCTGCGGCCGCAGCCGAGCGCCGATCCGAGACGGTTGGTATCCAACGTCCGCCGTACCCTGCTGACGGCCGCCGAGCTTATTCCCGATACGCCCGGAGCGAGGTGGTTGGCCGGTGGGATGCCGGCCAAAGGGTTCGCTTTGGGCGGCCACATTCATATAAGCCGGACGGCGCTGAATGTGCCGCTCTTGAAGG
The DNA here is from genome assembly GCF_039536325.1 of Paenibacillus hodogayensis. Lineage (NCBI taxonomy): Bacteria > Bacillati > Bacillota > Bacilli > Caryophanales > Paenibacillaceae > Paenibacillus > Paenibacillus hodogayensis. Next base: position 364,008 of record NZ_BAAAYO010000008.1, on the reverse strand, counting down.
CATTGGACAACTATTTGGCGCTGCCGCTGCTTCTTATCGAAGACGAGCGCTCCAAAGCACGTCGGCCGCGCTACGGCATGCCCGGGGACTTTCGGCGTCAGCCCCACGGCGGCTTCGAGTACCGCACGCTGCCGAGCTGGCTCGTTTCCCCGAGGGTCGCCAAAGGGGTGTTGGCCTTGACGGCGCTTATTGCGCGGCATTACAGAGAGCTGGGCGACAAACCGCTCGATCGGCCGGACGTGCTGAGGCATTATTTGGCCGGCGACAAAAAAGAGCTGCGCCCCGTTGCGCTGGCGCTGCTCGGACAAATCCGCGAGCTCCCGGATTATGCCGAATTCGCCGGTATGACCGAACCTTTGCTGACCATGATCGAAAAGGGCGAGTGCTGGGACGAAGGGAAAGATTTTCGCCGCGCTTGGCAAATCGGGACGCCCGCCGGGGCGGCGAGATGAAGACGGCCAATCGGCGTTATTTAGCGGAGCGCCGTTCCCTTCTCGGTACTCTTCCGCAGTATACCAAGTCGACGTCGGTTTGGGCAGGGGGACTTCTGCGGTTTTCGAGCCGCTATTCTCGCATTTTGCCCTGCGTCTTCCAACCGTTCGTTCCCAGTCGAGGTGAGCGACGCGATTTATGATATAATAGCTGAAAACAGCAATTGTACACGATTCGCGGTTGGGGGATGGACATGACCAAATATACGCCGATGATCGAGCAGTATTTGTCGATCAAAGCGCAGGCGGAAGACGCGATTTTGTTTTTCCGTCTGGGCGATTTTTATGAAATGTTTTTCGAGGACGCGATCAAGGCGTCGCAGGAGCTGGAAATTACGCTGACTGGCCGCGAAGGCGGCATGGAGGAACGGATTCCGATGTGCGGCGTTCCTTACCATTCGGCAGAATCGTATATCGGCAGGCTGATCGAAAAAGGCTTCAAAGTCGCGATATGCGAGCAGGTCGAAGACCCGGCCGAAGCCAAAGGGGTCGTCAGGCGCGAAATCGTGCGGATCGTCACGCCGGGGACGGTGATGGACGGCAAAGCGGTCGGGGACAGCCAGAACAATTTCCTCGTCTGCGTAGCATCGGACGACGCTCAATTCGGTCTGGCGGCCTGCGACTTGTCCACAGGCGAGCTGTTCGTGACCGCCATGGAGCCTTCCCTGGAACAACTGGTCGACGAAATCAACCTGTACGGGCCGTCTGAGCTGATCGGCCAGCCGCAGCTGCTCGACCGGATGCGCTCGGATATGGCCGACCTGCTCCCGACGAAGCTGCTGACCGACAGGGAGGAGGAGGGCGAGCAACTGCTCTTCGGCCAATTTCCGCACGAGCAGGTCCGCGCCGCAGCGCCGGTCAGCCGTCAAGCCGTCGCTCTGCTGATCGCCTATTTAAAAGAAACCCAGAAGCGGTCGTTGTCGCACATTACGGCGATGGACCTGTACGACCGACAGCAGCATATGACGATGGACCCGTTCACGCGGCGCAACCTGGAGCTGACGGAGACGGTGCGGGAGCGTTCGAAGAAAGGCTCGCTGCTCTGGCTCCTGGACCGTACGGCGACCTCGATGGGAGGCCGGCTGCTGCGCCGTTGGATCGACAAGCCGCTGACGAATCGGGCCGAGATCGAGAAGCGGCTGGAGGCGGTCGACTGCCTCTACAACGGACTTATCGTACGGGAGGAGCTGCGCCAGCAGCTGAAGGAAGTGTACGATTTGCAGCGGCTCGTCAGCCGGATCTCGTACGGCAATGCGAACGGGCGCGATCTGCTTGCCCTGAAGCTGTCGCTTGCGCAAATTCCCCATGTCAAACATATTTGCGCGACATCGGGCTCCTCAACGCTGCGTCAACTGGCGGAAGCGATGGACGAGTGCGTAGATATCCGGCAATGGATCGAGGATACGATCGTCGACGAGCCGCCGGTGTCGGTGCGCGAGGGCGGGATCATCAAAGCGGGCTGCAGTGACCATCTCGACCGGCTGCGCGAGGCGAGCGCGAACGGCAAGCAATGGATCGCCGAGCTGGAGCGGCGCGAACGCGAGCAGACCGGGATTCGCTCGCTCAAAATCGGGTATAATAAAGTGTTCGGTTACTATATCGAAATAACCCGCAGCAACCTCGCCTCCTTGCCCGAGCAGCGGTACGAACGGAAGCAGACGCTGGCGAACGCCGAACGCTTCGTGACGCCGGAGCTGAAGGAGAAGGAGGCGCTTATCCTCGAGGCCGAGGAGAAGATGGTGGGTATCGAATACGAGCTGTTCATGCAGTTACGTGATAAGCTGTCCGAGCAGGTGAAACGACTGCAGCAGCTGGCGGAGACGATCGCCGCGGCCGACGTGCTGCAATCGTTCGCGACCGTAGGCGCCGCTTACCGGTACCGGCGTCCGGCGGTAGGCGACGGGTACGAGCTGAATATTGCGGAAGGCCGGCATCCGGTCGTCGAAGCGATATTGAAGGACAGTCCGTTTATTGCCAACGATACGTATATGACAGAAGAGGACGGTCGGGTCCTTCTGATTACCGGCCCAAACATGGCGGGCAAAAGCACGTATATGCGCCAGGTGGCGATGATCTGCATCATGGCCCAGATCGGCAGCTTCGTGCCGGCGGAAGCGGCCCAGATCCCGATCGTGGATCGGATCTTCACGAGGATCGGCGCAGCCGACGACCTCGTCGGCGGTCAGAGCACCTTTATGGTCGAGATGATGGACATCCGCACGATGACGGCCAAAGCGACTTCGCGCAGTCTCGTGATCATCGACGAGCTGGGGCGCGGCACGTCCACCGGGGAAGGGATGGCGATCGCGCAGGCGGTCATCGAATATTTGCACGACCGGATCGGCTGCAAGACGCTCGTTTCCACGCATTTTCACGAGCTGGCCCATCTGGAGGAGACGCAGTCCGCGCTGCGCAACCATTGCATGGCGGTGAAGGAAAGCGGGCAGGACGTCACGTTCCTGCGCAAAATGATCCGCGGCGCCGCCAGCACGAGCTACGGCATTTATTGCGCCCGCATCGCCGGCCTGCCGGATTCGATCATCGACCGGGCTTACGACCTGCTTCACCGGTTCGATACGGCGTCGTCCGTCGTGCAGGGAGCGGGCGAAGCGGCTGCCGCTCGCGAAGAACGCGCAGCCGTGCCGGCAGATTCCCCGGCCACGCCATGGCAGCAACCCGCCGTTCCGAACATCCAGGCTGCGGAGCAGCCGGAGATCGTGAAGGAAGCGGGGCCGCTCGTTCAGCTCAGCCTGTTCGGCGAAAGCGAAAAACCGGACAAGCAAGCCCCCCGGGTCAAATCCAAGGCGGAGCAGGCCGCGGAGAAGCTGATCGAGCAGCTGCGTGCGGCGGACTTGATCAATATGACGCCGCTTGCGGCGATGAATTTTTTATTCGAGCTGAAACAAAAGGCGGTTGCCGATACGAAGCAGGGAGGACACATTGGATGAACAAGCAGCCTAATCGCTTTCAGGGCCGATTCCGGAAGCTCAAAACGCTCTCGGCCGCGCTAGCCCTATTCGGCATGCTGACGCTGCCCGCCGCTTATGCGGGAGCCGCGAAGCAGGAGACGCCGGAGCAATACAAGGAAGTGCAGCAACTGCTCGGCATTATGCATATCAGCGGCAAGACGGTCGAGGATTCCAAGGAAAAGACGATCGACGGCCTGATCAAGACGCTGAACGATCCGTATACGGACTTTTTTGACGAAGAGGAATGGAAGTCTTTTCAAAACTCGCTCGATCTGAACTATGCGGGCATCGGCATGAGAATCGGCGAGGAAGAGGGCCGCTTTATGGCGGTGGAAGTGTTCCAGGACTCGCCGGCTTTGGCCGTCGGGCTGCAGCGGGGCGATTATATTATCGGAGTGGACGGCAAGCCTACCGCCGGGATGCAAATCGGCGACGTCACCGGGCTGATCCGCGGCATCGAGGGTACCGAGGTGACGATCCGCGTACAACGGGGCGACAAAGAGCTGGACGTAAAGCCGAAGCGCGGGCAAATTCATATGCCGGTCGTTAGCGGCGGCATGATGGCTGGAGGCATCGGGTATTTGAATGTGGCCAGCTTCTCCGAGGAGGCGGACGAGCAGTTCGCGGCGATGTTGGACGTACTGAAGTCGAGCGGTATCCGCGGACTCGTCGTCGACCTGCGCAACAATCCCGGCGGTCTGCTGGACACGGCCAAGAATATTGCCGAGCAGTTCATCGAACGGGGGATTTTGATCCATACGCGGGATCGCAACAATATCGACGAGCCTTTACGCATCGAGAACGGCCAGACGGTGGCGTTCCCGGTCGTGCTGCTGGTCAACGAGAATAGCGCCAGCGCCTCCGAGGTGCTGACCGCCGCGCTGCAGGATTACAAGAAGGCGGTCGCGGTAGGCGCCAAGACGTACGGTAAAGGCAGCGTTCAGGCGCTGTATCCGCTCCAGTCGGGCGGCGTACTGAAGGTGACGGTGCAAGAATACTTGTCGCCGACGAAGCGCACGGTCAACAAAGTCGGGCTTACGCCGGACATTCCGATGGAGGGCGTCGTTCCGCAACTGCTCACGGGGCTGCGCACGGCCGGACTGCAAAACGTGACGCTGGAGGTCGAAAAGCATCTGTACCGGCTGAACGGATTCGAATTTTTCGATGCGGCTCTGCCGAGTCTGGAGAAAAACGGCGGGGTGTACTTGCCGGCCCGCGTGCTCGCTGCGGCCGTAGGGGAAGGGCTGGAATGGAACGAGACCAGTCAAGGCGTCGAGATTGGGGGCGCCGCCGGCGCCAAGCATCTGTTCGACGCGTCGTCGGGGTTTGTGAACGAAAGCGGCACGGGCTTCATCGAGCTGGATCGCTTCAAGGAGCAGTATCCGCAAATGTCGTGGACGGCCGGTGCGGACAAGACGGTGCTGACTGTGAAAGGAACCGAATCGTAATGGGAAAAATCAAGGTGCTGGACGAACATGTAGCGAACCAGATCGCGGCGGGCGAAGTGATCGAGCGGCCGTCGTCGGTCGTCAAGGAGCTCGTGGAAAATTCGCTCGACGCCGGCAGCTCCAGAATTGCCGTTACGGTGGAGGAGGGCGGACTGCAGCTGATCCGGGTGACGGACAATGGTTCCGGCATCGAGACGGACGACTGCGAGGTCGCCTTCTACCGCCACGCGACGAGCAAGATCGGCAGCGGCAAAGATTTGTTCCAGATTCGTACGCTAGGCTTCCGTGGGGAGGCGCTGCCGAGTATCGCGGCCGTGGCCAAGGTCAACTGCGTCACCGCTTCGTCGGCGGACGGCCTCGGCCGAAAGCTCGTCATCGAGGGCGGCACCGTCAGATCGTTTCAGGAAACGGCGGCCTCCCGCGGCACGGATATGGCGGTCAAGGAGCTGTTTTACAATACGCCGGCCCGGTTAAAGTATATGAAGACGATTCAGACCGAGCTCGGTCACATATCCGATTACTTGTATCGTTCGGCAATGGCCCACCCGCACGTCGCGTTCACCTTGAAGCATAACGGCAACGTGCTGCTGCAGACGCTCGGCAACGGCGATCTGCGGCAGGTCGTCGCGGCGGTATACGGCACGACGGTGGCGAAGGCGATGCTGCCGGTGAAGGCCGAGGACGCCGATTATACGCTCGGCGGATACATATCCCGTCCGGATATGACGAGATCGAACCGCCAAGGCATCACGATCGTAATGAACGGACGGACAATCCGCAACTATGCGGTATCGAACGCCATCCTTAACGCTTACCACACGCTGCTTCCTATCAACCGTTTTCCGGTCGTAGCGCTGCATATCGGCATGGACCCGGAGCTGGTTGACGTGAACGTCCATCCGGCCAAGCTGGAGGTGCGGTTCAGCAAGGAGCAGGAGCTGGTGCGTCTCGTCGAGGAGCAGCTTCGCGCCGTCCTGCGCGGAGAGGTGCTTATTCCGCAGCCCGGCAGACCGACGCCGAAAGCGGCCGTCGTTCAAGAGAGGATGGAGCTTTACCGGACGATGGAGGAGCCGGCGGCGGCAAGCGAACCGTACGCAGGAGTCCCGCTTCCGGAGCCTCCGCCTGACAGGGCGCCTGTCGGCGGCGGTTTTGCCGCCGCAGCGGAGGAAGAACTTTCCGCCGGCTCGGAGGAGAACGCGCTTGACGGCGGACAAACGGGCCGTGCGGCCGTTTCGTCCGATTCGTACATATCCGGCTCGCCTGCCGCTCCCGGGCTCGAGGATGTCCGGGAGCGCTCCGGCCGGTCCGACCGGGCATTCACCGGCAAGGGCAGCGCAGAGCCGGCCGGCAGCAGGGCGGGGCCGTTCCAGACGCAGCCAGGTCGCGGCGCTTCGGCGTTCGCGGGGCAAGCTGGGGGTTACGCTTCTCCCGCGCCGTCGTATTCGCGCCCCGCGCGGACGGGAATGGACCGCCCCGATGCGGGCAAAGCAACCGGTCTGCCGTACGAGAAGCTTGTCGATATGATGCCGGCTGCGGACGGTGCGGGCAAGCCGGAGGCGCCGCCTTTTCCCAGGCTCGATCCGATCGGTCAAATGCACGGCACTTATGTCGTTGCCCAGAGCGAAACGGGGTTGTACCTGATCGACCAGCATGCGGCGCACGAGCGGATCAATTACGAATATTACTATGAAAAATTCGGCAAGCCGGCAGAGGCCAGCCAGCAGTTGCTCGTGCCGCTGACGCTGGAATTTACGACGGCGGAAGCGGAGGCGTTATCCGCGAAGCTGCCGCTGCTCGAGCAGGTCGGCGTCGACCTGGAGCCATTCGGCGGCGGAGCGTTCCTCGTGCGCGGCTTGCCGCACTGGTTTCCTCCCGGGGAAGAAAAGACGCTTGTCGAGGAGATGGCGGATTGGCTGTTGGCTGAGAAAAAATCGATCGATCTGACGAAGCTGCGCGAGAAAGCGGCGATCATGTGCTCCTGCAAAGCCTCGATCAAGGCGAACCAGCATTTGAGCACCGCGGAAATCGAAGCGCTGCTCGATAGGCTGGCCCGCTGCCGCAATCCGTACACGTGTCCGCACGGCCGGCCGATCGTCGTCAGCTTCTCGACCTACGAGCTGGAAAAAATGTTCAAGCGGGTGATGTAATGCTGGTAACGACTTCCTATTCGCCGTCGCGGGAGACGGAATTGCGCGCCAGCCAGCTGGCCGGCGAGTTGGGCATCCGCTGCGTACCGCGCGGCTCCTCTTCGGTCCGCCGGCTGGCCGAACGATACGGCGATCCGCATTTTCTGCTCGTCACAGAGAGGGAGCTGCAAGTACACGGGAGCGGAGACGCTCCGCTTTTCTTTCATCCTTCGCTCTCGCTTGTCCGTGTAAAGCGGATGATGAACGGCGAGGGCGACGGGATGATCGCCATGACCGGTGCTGCTCCGGGAGACCGCGTGCTCGACTGTACGGCCGGACTTGGCGCCGATTCGATCGTGTTCGCGTATGCAGTCGGTCCGGAAGGGCAAGTAACCGCCGTCGAGAGCCAGCCCGCGTTGTATACCGTCGTGCGGGAAGGGCTGCGCGTCTACGAAACCCACTTGCCGCCGTTCGATGCGGCGATGCGGCGGGTGCGCATGAAGCTCGGCTGCCATCTGGACGAGCTGCGAGCCCTTCCGGACAAGAGCGTCGATATCGTCTATTTCGATCCGATGTTCCGTCAGCCTATCGAGCAGTCAAGCGGGATCGGGCCGCTGCGGCAACTGGCGAATCACGCCCCGCTGGACGAGCGGTCGATCCGCGAAGCGGTCCGGGTGGCGCGCAAAAGCGTCGTACTGAAAGAACATAAAGAGAGCGGGGAATTTGAACGGCTCGGCTTCCGCGAGCTGTCCCGCACACGAACGAAAATTGCATATGGAGTGATACATCCGTGAATGAAGCGGAAACGAAACCGCGCCTTCTCGTCCTGCTGGGGCCGACGGCCGTAGGCAAGACGAACTTGAGCATCGAGATGGCCGCCCGGTACGGCTGCGAGATTATTTCGGGCGATTCGATGCAAGTGTACCGGGGCATGGATATCGGCACGGCCAAGGCCACGATGGAGGAACGGGGGGGCGTGCCTCACCACATGATCGATATTCACGACCCGGATTACCCGTTCTCCGCCGCCGAATTTCAGGAGCGGGCCCGAGCCCTGATTGCGGATATTCACGGGCGGGGCAAGCTGCCTTTTATCGTCGGCGGCACCGGCTTGTATATCGAATCGCTCTGCTACGATTACCGCTTCAGCGAGATCGGCATGGATGAAGCTTACCGGGCCGAACTGAACGCTTTCGCGGACGCGCATGGCGAGGCGGAGCTGCACGAACGGCTCGTGCGAGTCGATCCCGAATCGGCCCGCCGCATTCATCCGAACGACAGACGCCGCACGATCCGGGCGCTCGAAGTGTATGAGGCTACGGGGTCGCCGTTATCCGAGCAGGTGGCCGGACAAAAAAAGCAGTCGCCTTACGAACTATGTATCGTCGGCTTGACAATGGAGCGCAAAATTTTATATAAACGTATTGAAGCGCGAATTGATCTGATGATCGGACAAGGTCTGGTCGACGAGGTGCGCGGTTTGCTCGAACGGGGCTACGCGCCCGGGCTGTTCTCGATGCAAGGGCTCGGGTACAAGGAAATCGTAGGCTACATCCAGGGAGACTACGGATTGCCGGAGGCGATCGAGCTGCTGAAACGGAACACGCGAAGGTTCGCCAAACGCCAGTTGTCTTGGTTCAGGCGGATGCAGGACATTCATTGGATCGACGTTACCGAGGCAAATTTTTCTGCCAATTTACACACAATTCGTGATATACTAGCAGGAAAGTTTATCCCCGATCCCGAATAAAATGGGGAGCCACTCGAACAACAATTCCAGAACGGTCCGTGGAAATCACCATATCAGGGGGTACTTTGATGAACAAGTCGATCAACATTCAGGATACATTCCTGAATCAGCTGCGCAAGGAAAGCATTCCGGTTACCGTGTACCTGACGAACGGATTCCAGATTCGCGGACACATTAAAGCATTCGATAACTTCACGATCATCATCGACAGCGACGGACGGCAGCAAATGGTGTACAAGCACGCCATCTCCACGTTCACCCCGCAGCGTCCCGTATCGCTGATGCCGCAGGAGCCGGCCAACGAATCTTAATCGGCGCAAGCCGATTTTTCGTTTTTTGCGGCAGCGTTTTTGAAACTTTTTGCCGCGAAGCAACGTTTAAGCAGTAGAAAGAAAAGAAGCAGAGCAACCCTAACGGGTTGTTCTTTTGCTTCAATCGGGTAGGAGGGAGTCGGAGGATGAGCACAACCAGAAACCCCAATGCCAATCCGCCAAAGCAACCGGCCAAGAAGAAAAAGAAGAAGCGGTTCCGCACCCGCCAACTGCTCATCTGGCTTCTGGTCACCTGCGCTCTGGGCTTGTTTTGCGCCATGGGGGGATACGTCTTCATCATGCTGAACGGAGAGAAGCTGTATAAAGAGAATAAAGATAAGCTGGACCTGGCCGAGTCGGCCAAACTGTACGATGTCAACAACCAGGAAATTGCCACGCTGTACTTGCCGGGGGAAAACCGCGAGCTGGTCACCATGAAGGAAATTCCCGAGCGGCTCGGCCAGGCGTTCATCGCCACCGAGGACAAACGGTTCGCCGAGCACGGCGGCATCGATTTCTGGTCGATCGGCCGGGCGCTCGTCAAGGACGTCATTCACCGCAGCGCGGTGGAGGGCGGCAGCACGATTACGCAGCAATTGGCCAAAAACTTGTTTTTGAACGCCGATAAAACAGTGTTCCGTAAAGCGACGGAAGCGTCGATAGCGCTCGCTTTGGAAAACAATCTGGGGAAGGAACAAATCCTGGAGCTGTACCTGAACCGGATTTATTTCGGCAACCGGGCTTACGGGGTCAAGGCGGCGGCCAAAAAGTATTTTGGCAAGTCCGATCTTAATTCGCTTCAGTTGTGGGAGATGGCTACGCTTGCCGCCATTCCGAAGGCGCCGGCCTATTTCAACCCGATCGATCATCCGGACCGCTCGAAGGAGCGCCGGGGCGTCGTTCTCCAACTGCTGAAGGATCAAGGCTATATTACCGAAGCAGAGCGCGCCGAAGCAGCGGCCGCGGAATACACGTATAAACCGCCTACCGAGACGAAGGACTATACGACCTTTATCGATTATGCGCTTAACGAAGCGGTGGCCAAGTCGGGCTTATCGGAGGATGAGCTGCTGCGCGGCGGATACAGCATCTATACGACGATGGATGCGACGGCGCAGAAAGCGATGGAGACAGCCTACAAGAACGAAAAGCTGTTCCAGAAGGATGGGCCGAAGCAAAAAATGCAGAGCGCCATGGTCATCGTCAACCATAAGGACGGCGGCATCGTCGGGATGATCGGCGGGCGCGACTACAAAACGAAAGAATTGAACAGGGCGGTACAGCAACGCGCGCCGGGCTCCTCGTTCAAGCCGATTGCCGAGTATGCGCCGGCGATGGAGCTGGACTTTAAGAAATGGAATCCGTATACGATGCTGAAGGACGAGAAAATGTCGTTCAACGGTTACTCCCCGAACAACTGGGACAATGTCTATCTCGGTCAAATCAGCATGACGCAAGCGCTGCAAAAATCGGCGAACGTGGCCAGCGTCTGGCTGCTGAATGAAATCGGGGTCAAACGCGGGATGGATTTCGCAAGCAAGCTCGGTATTAAGCTGGACGACAGCAAAGATAACAATCTGGCGATCGCGTTGGGGGGATTGACCAAAGGCGTGTCGCCTTTGCAGCTCGCTACGGCCTATGGGGCGTTCGCCAATAATGGACAACTGAACGAAAGCCATTCCGTCGCGAGAGTAGTCGACTCGACCGATAAGGAAGTGTATACGTTTAAGGCGAAAAAGCCCGAGCAGGTGATGAGCGCCAGAACCGCCTGGTATATGACGGTCATGCTGAAAAATGCCGTCGACAACGGTACCGGCACAAGCGCCAAGATGAACCGTCCGGTTGCGGGCAAGACGGGCACGACGCAGCTTGACCTTAAAGGGCTGGAGAAATACAACCGCGACGTCTGGTTCGCCGGCTACACGCCGGAATGGACGGCGGCGATCTGGATGGGCTTCGATACGACAGACACGCAGCATTTCGTATCCAACGGCAGCGCCGGACCGGCCGTCATGTTCAAGGAGGTCATGTCGAAGGCGCTGGCCAACCAGAAGGTGACGCAATTCCAGAAGCCGAAGGATGTAGAGGATCTGGTCGAACCCGTTCAGTCGGTCACCGATTTGAGCGCCACTTATTTGCCCGAGAAGAACGGAGTCCGGCTTACGTGGACGGCGATCAAAGGCGATAACGTCATTTACAAGGTTTTCCGCAAAGGTGCGCAAGACAAGGAATTTATGGAGATATTGCGAACGACGTCGCCGGAAATGACCGATATATCCGCGCCATCCGGAGATAAATTCGATTATTACGTAGTCCCATACAATTCGTCGACCAACTCCGAAGGGCAGAAGTCCAACACCGCTTCCGTAGAGGTGCCTGCAGGCGGCGGTTTGCCGACCGGCAACGGGCAAGGCAACGGCAACCAAAATGGCAACCAAAACGGAAACGGGAACAACGGCAACAGCAACAATGGAAACGGAAATGGCAACAACGGTAACGGCAACAACGGGAATAATGGAAACAATGGCAATGGCAGTAACGGCAATGGAAATGGCCACAATGGCAACGGTAGTAACGGAAATAACGGAAATAACGGAAATAATGGAAATAATGGAAATAATGGAAATAATGGAACGGGTAATAACGGAACCGGAACCGGGAATAACGGAACCGGCAATGGCAGTACGGGAGCTGGAACCGGAGGCGGAAATACTCCGGGCGGCGGAAACAGCGGTAATGGTACCAACGGCAGCGGAAATAACGGAGCCGGATCGGGCGCCGGCGGCGGAACGGGCAATGGAAGCGGGACCGGAACAGGAGCCACCGGTACCGGTGGCGGAACGGGTGCCGGTTCCACTAACGGCTCGGGCGCGGGTACCGGAACAAGCAATGGCACCGGCGCCGGAGCAGGCAACGGTACCCCGGCCGGGAACGGCTCAGGCACTGGAACCGGAAACGGTGCAGGCTCCGGGACTGGAACCGGCAGCGGCGCAGGAACCGGTAACGGAACAGAGAGCGGAGCCGGTGGAGCGCGTTCAGGCAGCGGAAGCGTGAACGGCCCGGGCACCGGAGCTGGGCCGGGTTCCGGAGGCACTGGCAATCCGGCTCCGGCAGGCTCTGGCACACCTGCCATACGGTAACATGGTCCACTTCCATAGGAACTAAATGGCTTTGCAAATGAATCGGTCCCACGGACCGGTTCTTTTTGCTTGCCGCAACGCTGCAGGCCCGTTTTGCCTGAAGTTCCTGCGAACCTCAGGCGAATCGAATGATCGGACTTCCATACCCGTGATGTCGGGAGCTCGCAAAGCGCAAGCCTGCCGCTTGCTGCACAATGAGTTGAACGATACGGTCAAATACGCGGAGCCCCGGATATGGTATACTGTTGCAAAAAAGACGCGCTTACAGGAGGCCAGCCGCGCCGGCTTCCACGTCACCAATAAAGGAAAGCGTTATCAAAAAGGGGCTGAAGCTTGAGACATGGATATCGATATGAAGGAACTTGCACTTCAGCCTGTGGAGCTGGAAACCGGCCCGGCGGAGCGATATTCGGCCGCCCATCGCATGTTTCAGGGAATACCCGCGATCGAGCGTACCCCGGGCGGTCGGTTGTGGGCGGCTTTTTACAGCGGCGGCAAGGGCGAAGGCCCGGACAATTACGTGCTGCTCGCTACGAGCGGCGATGACGGAACGACCTGGGATAGCCCTTGTCTGGCGGTAGACCCGGTCGGGAAAGTGCGCGCTTTCGATCCTTGCCTCTGGATCGATCCGTTGGGCAGACTGTGGCTGTGCTGGGCGCAAAGCTACGGCCTTTACGACGGCAGATGCGGGGTATGGGCGGCGTTATGCGACAATCCGGAGGAAGCGCGGCCGCGCTGGTCGAAGCCGAGACGGCTGGGCAACGGCGTCATGCTGAACAAGCCGACCGTGCTGTCGACGGGAGAATGGCTGTTTCCGGTCGCATTATGGGAAAACAAAAATTCGTACCTGAATCATTTGCCGGAGGAGCGCTTTTCCAACGTGCTGGCTACCGCGGATCAAGGAGAAACCTTCGAGCTTCGCGGTCGGGCCGACGTGCCCCAGCGCCACTATGACGAGCATATGATTGTCGAGCGCTGCGACGGCAGCCTGTGGATGCTCGTCCGAACGACTTACGGCATCGGAGAAAGCTTCTCCCTGGATCGAGGTCGCACCTGGAGTCCCGGCAGACCGACGCGGCTCGGCGGACCGAACTCGCGCTTTTTCATTCGCCGGCTGCGCTCGGGACGATTGCTGCTCGTCAATCATTACGGCTTCCACGGCCGCAGCCACCTGACGGCGCAATTGTCGGAGGACGACGGGGCTACATGGACGGACGGCCTGCTGCTCGACGGGCGAAGCGACGTATCGTATCCCGACGGGACGGAAGCGGCGGACGGAACGATTTATGTCATTTATGACCGCGAGCGCAACCGGGATATGGAAATCGTGATGGCCGTCTTCACGGAGGAGGATGTACTGGCCGAACGCGGTGTTACGGCCGCAGCGCGGTTCAGGGTCATCGTGGACAAAGCGGGACTGGAATCGGGAGGTACCCCGGGTTTGCCTGCGGCGGCGCCCAGCGATTTCTATCTCGGCAGCAAGTGGAACCAGCATGCGCTGCTTAAAAAGATCGAGGATCTGGAGAGACACCCGGATCGCGAAACGGGCGAGGACAGCGCGAAGAAAGCGGTATACCTCGCTGTCCGCTATATCGACGAGCGGCTGCTGTACATTCAGGACCTCAAGGAGGTTTCCGAAGTGTCGGGCTACAGTCTGCCCCATCTGTCCAGACTGTTCGTGAAGGAGCTCGGCGATAATCTACGCGGTTTTTACACGAAGCGCAAATGGCTGAAAGCGATGGAACTGCTGGAGGAAGGGTCCGGAACGGTAACGAAGGTCGCTTCAATGATGCAATACGAGTCGATTCACACGTTCAGCCGGGCGTTCCGCAAGGCCACAGGTCTGTCTCCCCTACAATACGTCCGCAAGCATAAAGAAACTTGCGAGGCGTCCGCAGCCGCACTGCCTGTTCACGATTAAGGAGCTGGACGTTTTGGGTTGTAGTGAACAGCCGCATGTCCCTTGCCGCAGCAGGCAGTTCGTCGCGCTGCTTGGATTGCCGACAGATCGGATCTTCATGGAAAAGCTGGGACAAGCCCGCCTTCCCGACGACAGTCGATTTCCGCACGGCCCTGTTCGATGGGCCGTTCGTCGAAATCGGCTATTCGGTCGTGACGATGTGCCAGTCCGTTTATGAGGGGGTTCGAAAAAGGATGCGCGATACTGCACACCAGATTGCTCGAACCGATTAAATACGGCCGGCGAAACAGTTGCTATACTAAAGCTGCAAAAGGCCGGAACGGAAACGAACCGGCTGGAGCGCTCGGAGCTAGCGAGTGAAGGCAGCGGGTGGGCAGCCTCGATTTGCCGCCGTTTTTCTACTGCGATTGCCCTGATGAGCGCATCGATCAAATCGGGAAGGATGTATCGAATATGCAATTGCAGGAACGGGAGCTTGCGCTGCAGCCTGTGGAGCCGAATCTGGCGCCCGGGGAAAAGTATGCAGCGAAATCCCGCAAGTTTCAGGGAATTCCTACGATAGAACGCGCTCCCGGGGGGAGGCTCTGGGCCGCCTATTACAGCGGAGGCGACGGGGAGGGCCCGGACAATTATGTGGTGCTCGTCCACAGCGGCGACGATGGACGCACCTGGTCCGTTCCCTGGCTCGTGATCGATCCGCCTGGAAAAGTGCGCGCTTTCGATCCTTGTCTATGGATCGACCCGCTCGGCCGGCTTTGGCTGTGTTGGGCGCAAAGCTTCGAGATGTACGACGGGCGGTGCGGCGTGTGGGCTTCCCTGCTTGACGACCCGGACGAGCCGGACGGCATCTGGAGCGCGCCCCGACGAATCGCCAACGGCATTATGATGAATAAGCCGACTGTGCTCCGCTCTGGGGAGTGGCTGTTCCCGACGGCGGTATGGGCGGTCCAATGGGCTATCCGTCTTTCGGGCATGGACAGCTTGCCCGAGGAGCGCTTTTCCAACGTATACGTATCGACAGACCAGGGGGAGAGCTTCGCATTGCGGGGCCAAGCGAACGTTCCCAACCGTTTCTTCGACGAGCATATGATCGTCGAGCATGAAGACGAGAGCTTGCGGATGCTCGTCCGCACCACGTACGGCATCGGGGAGAGCCACTCGACGGATAAGGGCTTAACCTGGAGCCGGGGAAAGCCGACCCGGCTGGGCGGACCGAATTCGCGCTTCTATATACGTCGTCTCCGCTCCGGACGATTGCTGCTCGTCAACCATTACGGTTTTAACGGACGAAGCCACTTGACGGCGCAAGTATCCGAGGACGATGGGATGACCTGGACCGAAGGGCTGCTGCTGGACGAACGGGAGAATGTATCCTACCCGGACGGTACGGAAGCCGCGGACGGTACGATTTACATCATCTATGATCGCGAAAGAAAGCTGGATATGGACATTTTGATGGCGGTGTTTAAGGAAGAGGACGTACTCGCCGGGCGATGCGTGACTCCCGGTGCCCGATTGAAGGTTGCCGTGGACAAGGGCGGCGCATAGCCAAACCGCATGCCGTCGGCCTTTGCGCTGCCTGCAAGCGTCGGGAGGTCGTCGTGCGCTTTTGATACGGACTTACATATATGGGGGGATTGCAAATGAAGCATGCAAGGGGAAAAGGGCGCCGGAGACATTTGGCCGCAGTCGGTCTCGTCACGCTGGCCCTACTGGCGGGAGCGTGCGGACAGAAGACCGGCGAGGTCAAGGAGACGAGGCCCGAGCAGGGCGCGAATGTGCAAAAAGAGCCCGAGCCGGTCACGCTCCGGGTATTCAATCCGAATAACTATGCGGACATTTTATGGAACGATCTGTGGGTCGCGCCGATGAAAAAAAAGTTTCCCCACATTACGCTCGTGAATGTGAAGAACGAAAAAGGCTCCACGCTCAAGGAACTGGTCGCCTCGGGGAACGCCCCCGACCTCATTCAAGGTTCTGGGGCAAAGTTTACGTTCGATTTGGAACAGCTGGGCCTGCTGTACGATATGGCGCCGCTGATCCAGAGCCGGAAGTTCGACCTGAACCGGATCGCTCCGCTTGCTATGGAAGGACTCAAGCCTTATTTCAACAATAACAAAATATACGGTCTGCCGATTACGATGAATAACGCCTCGCTTTATTACAACAAAGACATTTTCGACAAGTTCGGGGTCGCTTATCCGAAAGACGGCATCACCTACGATGAAGTATACGAATTGGCCAGAAAACTGACCCGGGAAGAGGGCGGCGTGCAATATCGCGGATTCGAGTTCGCCTCCGGCATCCAGCTGCAGTACAATCAGCTGTCGCTGCCGCTAGTGAAAAACGATCAGGCCGTCTTCAATACGGATGGCTGGAAAAACTGGTTCGATACGATGAAGCGGTTTTACGAGCTCGAAGGCATGCAGAACTTGAAGAGCAACGCCTCCGATGCCTTCCTGAAGGATAGAACGCTGGCCATGTATTCGGTGACGAATATTATGAGTACCTTGGGAACTTTGGATATGAATTGGGATATGGTGACGATGCCGACATTTTCGCAAGCTCCGCGCAAAGGCATGCAGGTTTTCGGCCCGATTTTGTACGTATCCTCCACGAGCAAGCATAAGGAAGAGGCGTTCTCCGTCATCGCCCAGTTTCTGTCCGACGAAGTGCAGCTTCAGCGGGCCCGGGGAGGAGAGCCTCCGGTGTTGACCAATACGGACATCAAGCAGCAGTTCGGCGCGGACCGCAACTATTTGAAGGGGAAAAACGTAGGAGCGTTTCTGGCGAACGATATCGCCCCGTCTCCGCCGTTCGTCTCCAAGTATGACGTCATCGCCGCCCAGCAGCTGGATGCCGCCTTCTGGGAAGTCGTAAACAAGAAGGTCGACATCAATACGGCGCTGCGCTTGGCGGAAGAAACGGCCAACAAGAAAATAGCCGAGGAAAAAACGAAATAATCCGATCTTGAACAGGCAGCGAAGCGGAATCCGCTCGAGCCGAACAAAAAAAGCAAAAAAGCTGGCAAAAGGAATCGGTCCGTCGACCGATTTTTTTTTGTTATCGACGGTTTATAGTAAGCGGTAAAGTGTTATAAAGAAAAGAAGGGGGATGTCCCGTTTTCCGGCCTGATATGCTTGAATTGCATATGGATTCCGACCGCAGCCTTTGCCGACGATTTGGCGAGTATCGTATAGGGCTTGTTTCCGCGTTTTTCGGATAACGAATAGGAGTGTGAATGGGTTTGCTTAAGCTGTTTCGCTTTTTGAAGCCTTACCGCGCGTGGATTGCCGTGGTCGTCGTACTCATGTTTTTGCAATCGATTTCGCAGCTTTACTTGCCGACTCTGATGGCGGATATCGTCAACGTTGGCGTTATGGAGGGCAACACCGGCTACATTTTGCGCATTGGCGGGCTTATGCTGCTGATCGCCGCAGTCGGGACGCTGTGCAACGTGGCGGCTGCCTATTACTCGTCCAGAACGGCCGCAGGCTTTGGCCAAATCGTTCGCGGCAACGTATTCGGCCACGTGGAACGTTTCTCGCTGCAGGAGTTCGATAAGTTCGGCACCGCTTCGCTGATTACCCGTACCACGAACGATATTACCCAAGTTCAGCAGGTGCTGTTTATGCTCCTGCGCATGTTTCTGAACGCCCCGTTAATGATTGTCGGCGGCATCGTGATGGCCGTCTCCAAGGACGCGAAGCTGTCGCTCGTGCTCGTGGCGGTCATTCCGCTGCTGGCCGGCGTCATTACGCTGGTCGCTTCGAAGGGCGTTCCGCTGTTTCGCGCGATGCAGAAGAAGCTGGACAGACTCAATCTCGTGCTGCGCGAAAACTTGATCGGCATTCGCGTCGTCCGCGCCTTCAACCGCACGGAGCGGGAACGGGAACGTTTCGGCTCGGCCAATACCGACCTGACGGATACCGCGATCCGGGTGACGCGGATCATGTCGGTCGTTTTTCCGGTTATGCTGCTGCTGCTTAACCTGTCCCTCGTCGCCATCATGTGGTTCGGCGGCATTCGCATTGACAACAACCATATGCAGGTGGGCGATCTGATCGCTTTCACCCAGTATGCGTCGCAAATTTTGTTCTCGCTGACGATGGTTTCCATGATGTTCATCATGATTCCGCGCGCGTCGGCATCCGCCGTACGGATCAATGAAGTTCTGGATGCCTCGCCGTCCATCGTCGACGCTCCGGAAACCCGCGAACCGGAAAGCTCCGGCCGGGGGCTCGTGGAATTCGACGATGTAACGTTCGGGTATCCCGGCGCGGAACAGCCCGCCGTACGGAACATATCGTTCACGGCTCAGCCTGGACAAGTTACCGCAATCATAGGCGGAACCGGCTCGGGCAAATCCACGCTCGTCAATCTGTTGATGCGCTTCTACGACGTGGGCGGCGGAAGCATCCGGATTGACGGCAAAGATATTCGCGGCTTGTCGCAGGAACGGCTTCGCGCAATGATCGGCTATGTTCCGCAAAAGGCGGTGCTGTTCTCGGGTACAATCGCCGACAATATCCGCTTCGGCAGCGATTCCGCTTCGCGGGAGCATGTCGAGCACGCTGCCGAGGTGGCCCAGGCTGCCGAGTTTATTACGGAGCTGCCCGAAGGCACGAATTCGGCCGTTTCGCAAGGCGGGACCAACTTCTCCGGCGGGCAAAAGCAGCGGTTGTCGATCGCCCGGGCGCTCGCGCGCAAGCCGGCCGTCTATGTGTTCGACGACAGCTTCTCGGCGCTGGATTTCAAGACCGATGCCAAATTGCGGGCCGCCCTGCAGAGGGAAACGGCCGAAGCCACGCTGCTGATCGTAGCCCAGCGTGTCAGCACCATCATGGAGGCCGACCGCATCGTCGTGCTGGATGAAGGCAGGGTGGCCGGGATCGGCACGCACCGCGAGCTGCTTGCCTCTTGCGACGTGTACCGCGAGATCGTGACGTCCCAGCTATCGGAGGAGGAGAGCGCATGAGCGAGCGGCACAAAAGCAATGCTCCATCCGGAGGCGGTCCTCGTCCGGGCTTCGGCCCGGGGGGCGGAGGCATGATGGGCATGCCCGTACAGAAGGCCAAGGATGCCAAAAGCGCCATGAAGCGGCTGCTCGGCTACTTGAAGCAGCGCCAAGGGCAACTGCTGATCGTCCTTTTGGCTGCCGTACTGAGTACCGTTTTCGGCATCGTCAGCCCGAAGATTATGGGGCGCGTGACGACGATTTTATTCGAGGGCGCAATGGCCAAGATGAAGGGCTTGAACGTCGCCATCGATTTCGATGAGATCGGACGCATTCTGCTGCTGCTGATCGGCCTGTACGTGCTGAGCGCCTTATTCACGTTCATCCAGCAGTACATCGTCGCCGGCGTCGCCCAGAGAATCGTCTTCTCCCTGCGCAAAGACGTGCAGGACAAACTGAGCCGGCTGCCCTTGAAATATTTCGATTCGCGTACGCACGGGGAAATATTGAGCCGGGCCACGAACGACGTGGACAACATCGGCAATACGCTTCAGCAGGTGCTGGCGCAGCTGATCTCGTCGCTGGTGCTGCTTGTCGGCGTTATTGTCATGATGCTGACGATCAGCCCGCTGCTGACGCTGATTACAATCATCACGCTGCCGCTCAGCATACTCGTCACCAAGAATGTCGCCGGCCGTTCGCAAAAGTATTTTGCCGCTCAGCAGAAGACGCTCGGACAGCTTAACGGCCACGTCGAGGAAATGTATGGCGGGCATACGATCGTCAAGGCGTTCGGGCATGAACGGAAATCGGTGGAGACGTTTAACGGCATTAATGAAAAGCTGTACGACGCCGGCTGGCGGGCTCAATTCGTATCCGGCATCATTATGCCCCTCATGATGTTCGTCGGCAATATCGGGTATGTGCTTGTCTGCGTCGTCGGAGGCATCTTCGTCACTCGCCAGGCGATCACGATCGGCGACGTCCAAGCGTTTATTCAATATTCGCAGCAGTTCACGATGCCGATTACCCAGGTGGCGAACATCGCCAACCTGATTCAATCGGCGCTGGCTTCCGCCGAACGGGTTTTCGAGCTGCTGGACGAGACGGAGGAAGTGCCGGAGACCGACAAGGCGGCAGTTTCCGGCCGGCCGGAAGGCCATGTGGCCTTCCGCGACGTATCGTTCGGCTACAAGCCCGACGCTCCGCTGATCGAAGGGATGTCCATCGACATTGCCCCCGGACAAACGGTTGCGATCGTCGGACCTACCGGAGCCGGGAAGACTACGCTTGTCAATCTGCTTATGCGGTTTTATGAGATCAGCGGAGGAGCCATCTCCATCGACGGTACCGATATTCGCGAGCTGCAGCGCAGCCGTCTCCGGAGCATGTTTGGCATGGTGCTTCAGGATACGTGGCTGTTCAACGGCACGATTCGCGACAATATCGCCTACGGGCGGGACGGAGCTACGGAGGAAGACATCGTGCAGGCGGCGAAAGCGGCATATGCCGACCACTTTATCCGCACGCTTCCAGACGGTTATAACACCGTATTGAACGAAGAGGCGTCCAATTTGTCGCAAGGACAGAAGCAATTGCTGACGATCGCGCGGGCGATTTTGGCCGATCCGGCGATTCTCATTCTGGACGAAGCGACAAGCAGCGTGGATACCCGCACCGAGGCGCATATTCAGAAGGCGATGACCGACCTGATGAAAGGCCGTACCAGCTTCGTCATCGCACACCGGCTGTCCACGATTCGCGACGCGGACCTGATTCTGGTCATGAATCACGGCCGCGTGATCGAGCAGGGCAACCACGAGCAGTTGTTGACCCTGAACGGGTTTTATAGCGATTTGTACAACAGCCAGTTCACCGGGGCGAAGCAAAAGCAGGATGCCGGATGAGCGAATATCGCATGCAAACGACGCCTGTATCGAGGCGTGTAACGAAATAGGCACGCAGCAGAGGAGGGCCCGGGAAACCGGGCCTTTTCTCGTTGAAGCGCTTATTCGATCCATGTTGATGGCGTAGCGGGTAGGAATATGCCGCCCCTTTGTCGAAGTAACTGGAAGTGTTCATGAAGTTGACGCGATCACCATTCGCGACTTTCTACTGGAATAGTGCGGCTGCCTACGAATGGAATACACTTGGATATGGTGACCTATGAAACGATTGTTCGGTTGGCTCGGCTCGCAGCCGTTCCGCAGCTTCCAGCTCCGCTTGTTCGTCTATTTGTTTCTGATCGGCTCGGTTCCGGTGTTTGCGGCGCTGACGATCTTCTATATGCACGCTTCCGAACGCTCCGAGACCGAGTGGCGGGCGGCCGTCGTCAAGAAGCACGATCAGGTGCAGCGGCGGCTGGAGCGGGAGCTGCGCGAGCTGGAGTACATGTACCGGAGCTGGCTGCAAAGCGACGCCGTCGCCCAACTGGTGCTGTCCAGCCGCGACGGCCGGATGACGGGCGACGCCGCTTCCCGACTTGTCAAGGAGGCGATCGTCCGCTCGGCGGCCTTTCAGCTGGAGTACCATAAAAGCATAACGGACGTATGTTTCGCGATCGAAGGAAGCGTTTCGTTTTGCGCCAACGGCAATCCGTTCGACTACGAGGACAAGCGCGACCGCATTCCGGCCAACCGCAGCGATTTTATCGTTCAGCCCGCAGGCCGCGGCGGCATCGGCTGGATCGGTCCGTTGTACAATCCCGGCGACTTTGTCGTTGTCGGTTATATCAAGATTATGATGGATTTGCCGCGAATGCTCGATGAGATCCGCACGGATCAATCGCTGTCCGATGTGACGCTGTGGGATACGGCGACCGACGAAGTCCTTTTCGAGAGCGGCCGGAGGGCTCCCTCCGACAGTCGGGGCTCCACGCTGTTTCTTGCCGACAAGGAGCCGTATGTGCGCAGCGAGGAGGACGTATGGCTGTCCCAGCGGCCACTGACCGTGCCGGGGCAGGCGTGGATGACTTATCTGGAGGCGCCCAACACGGACATTTTGTCCTTGAGAGCGACGCTGCGTAACACG
Source organism: Paenibacillus hodogayensis (assembly GCF_039536325.1). NCBI lineage: Bacteria > Bacillati > Bacillota > Bacilli > Caryophanales > Paenibacillaceae > Paenibacillus > Paenibacillus hodogayensis. The sequence continues at coordinate 341,865 of NZ_BAAAYO010000008.1, read as the reverse complement.
GTGCTTGTGTTTTTTTCGATTTTGCTGGCCGTGTCGCTAATTAGTTCGTTCGTATTCTCCAAGCTGTTCTCCCGGCCGCTCCGCCTGCTGCGCAAGCTGATGAAGCGGGCCGAGTCGGGCGATCTGAAGGCGTACTGGACGTCCGGGGGGTTGCGCGAGATCGACGAGCTGGGGGGCAGCTACAACCAGATGCTCAATCGTTTGGAGGAGACCATCAAGCAGGCGAAGCAGGAGGAATCGCTGAAGAAGGAAGCGGAGATCGAAGCGCTCCAATACCAGCTGAACCCGCATTTTTTGTACAATACGCTGAATACGATCAAATGGGTGGCGAAAATCCACAAAACGCCGCAAATATCTGACGCCGTCAGCGCGCTCGTCCGTCTGCTCCAGGCCAGCCTCGGCAAGAAAGGGGATTTTCTCGTTCTGAAGGAGGAGATCGGACTGATCCGCGATTACATGTCGATCCAGTCGTTCCGTTACGGGGACACGGTGCGGATGGAGCTGGATATCGATCCGCTTGCCGCGTTATGCCTCGTACCGAAAATGATCTTGCAGCCGCTGGTGGAAAATGCGCTTATTCACGGTTTGGAAAACAGCGCCAAGGAAGGCGAAATTACGATCAAAGCCTGGCTGGACCGGGACATGCTGCTGTGCGAGGTGCGGGACAACGGCAAGGGCATGGAGCCGTCGCTGGCCGCGTCGGAAACGCAGACGCCCGGCGCCAAAGCTAAAGAGCGGATGAGCGGGATCGGCTTGAGCAACATTCGCGATAAAATCAGGCTGTATTACGGGCCTGCCTACGGGATGCAGCTGTTCAGCAAGCCGAACGAAGGCACGACGGTAAGACTGACGATGCCGATACACCGAACGGAGGAGTCTTGAGCATGAACGTTATGATCGTCGACGACGAACCGATTATTCGTATCGGTCTGACCTCGCTGGTCGATTGGGAGCAGCATGGCTTCCGGCTCGCCGGCGAAGCGTCCGACGGATTGGAGGCGCTGGAGTTGTTCCGTCGCGAGCCCGTCGATATCGTCATTACCGATATCCGCATGCCCCGCATGGACGGACTGGAGCTGATGCGCGAGGTGAAGGCGATCCGGGACGATGTCGGCTTGCTTGTGCTGAGCTGCCTGGACGATTTTGCCTGCGTCAAGGAAGCAATGAAGCTGGGCGCTCAGGACTATATTCTGAAGCCGACGATGGAGCCGGAGGAGCTGGTGGCGATTCTCGGAACCGTACGCGGGAAGCTGGAGGAGGAACGGCAGACGAAGCGGGTGCTTGCCGAGTGGCGGGACCGTCTCCAGCAATCCGATGCGTACCGGCTCGCGGAAGCGCTTCGCCACTACGCGCAGACGGGGAGTGGCCGGGAACGGCTGGAGGCCGAGCTGTTTCCTCCGGGCAGCGGAGCGTTCGCGGTATGGATCGTTGGCGATGGGGATTCCGGAGCGCTGCCTGCCGTCGATGAATGGGATTTGCCCGACTGCCGGGCAGTCGTCAAGTGGGACGATCGTTCCTGGCTGGTCCTGTACGGTTTCGCCAAGTCGGCATCGGAGAAGGAGCGCCACGACTGGATGTACGGCTGCGCACGGGATTTGTTCGCGCGGATGAAAGAGTCGTCCCCGGGAACGGCCGACTGCTTCGTCTGTCTCGGAACGGCCATGTCCAGGCTGGAACAGTTCTCCGAAGCGCTGTCCGCGTACGAGCGTCAGCTTCATGCCCGCTTCTACGGAACTCCCGAGCGGTTTGTAACGAACGCGCCGGAACCGGACGGGGTAGGGACGGAAGGGGCGCTGCCGCATGTCGAACGCAACGACTTCTTGCGGGCGGTTTCGAACGGCAACCGGGAGGCGGCGGTTCATTGGAGCGAGATGCTGGCCGAGACGATTAGGCGGCAGCGGCCCAATGTGGCCAAGCTGCGCAGCTTTCTGATCGAAATGCTCGGCCTGGCGTTCGGTTTTGCCCGTCAGCACCAGCACGCTTACGGCGCGGAGGAGGATGCCGCTCTCGAGTCGCTCAACCGGATTCGCAGCATCCCGCATGTCGATCCGCTCTGCGCGTTCGTAACGGAAACGGCTCGTGAGCTGTGGGCAAAGCCGCTTGTCGAAGGCGGGGGTAGCGAGCCGGTAAATCCGTTCATCCGCAAGGCGGTCCGATTTATGCGCGAGCATTACGGCCGCAATATCGGCACTGTGGATATCGCCGATCATGTGAAGCTGAGCCGCAGCTACTTGAGCGACCTGTTCAGCAAGGAAATGGGAGAGTCGCTGAGCGAGACGCTGACCCGAATCCGCATGGAGGAAGCGAAGCGCAAGCTGCGTTCCGGCGAGATGAAGGTGTACGAGATTGCCGAGGCCGTCGGCTTCTCCGATCCGAAATCGTTCGCCAAAACGTTCAAACGGCTGGTGGGCTGTACGCCGAAGGAGTTCGAGTTGGGAAAATAATCAAGAGATCGTTTACAACGGATCACCCGATCGTGCACAATAAGATATAGAGTTTTGCTGCAAAAAACGTCGTTCCATTCAAGGGAAGCTTGCATTGGCGCGGAGAAAGGTCGGATTGATGAACGATCAGGAATATGCGTATTGTCCCGTATGCGGCACAGCGCTGACCGGCACATATGTGATGGGGAAGAGCTACCGGCATTGTCCGGAAGGACACTATACGTTCTACCCCGGTCAATCGGTCGGGGCTGTGGCGCTTTTGGCGGAGCAGGGGAACATTTTGCTGGAACGGAGGGCCATCGAGCCCGGTTACGGGATGTGGGCTTTGCCCGGAGGAATGGCCGAGCGCGGCGAATCGATGGAGCAGTGCATGATGCGCGAAGTTTTCGAGGAGACGGGGCTGTTGGTGGAACCCGTGCGGCTTCTGGACGCATTGGGCGGGAAGCACGTATGCACGGTCTTCTACGAAGCCCGTCTGGTCGGCGGCCAACTGGTCAAGTCGGACGAGTCTATGGAGCTTCGCTGGTTCGCGCCGGAGGAGATCCCTCTGGAGCAGATCGCGTTTCCCCGGCACAAGGACATGTTGCTTCGCTGGCTGGGCTTGTCCGACAAGGGCGGGGAATAAACCGAACACACAAATCCAACACGAGGTTTCGCCTAACGGGAAGGGGCATCGAACAGGCATGCAAGAACTGAAAATCACGGAGATGACGATAGCCCATTACGGGTCGATGATCGACTTGTGGGAACGGACGGAAGGGCTGGTGCTCAGCGAAGCGGACTCGGAGGCGAATATCGAATCGTTTCTTCGCCGCAATGCGGGGCTCAGTTTCGTCGCCACGCAGGACGGTAAAGTCGCGGGCACAAGCCTGTGCGGGCATGACGGCCGGCGCGGGTTTCTGTACCACGTGGCGGTTGATCCGGCAGTGAGGGGAAAAGGAGTGGCCGGTCGTATGGTAGCGCTCAGCCTCGCCGGTTTGCAAGCGGCGGGTATTGAGAAATGCCACCTCTTCACGCTGGAGGACAACGAGATCGGCAACCGTTATTGGGCCAATAACGGTTGGCAGCGGCGCAGCGGGATTTTGCTGTACACGCGGGATGTTCCGTAAACATAAGCTGGCGCGCGTCGCTCGCAGCCGATTTGGGTATACAAACCTTATCAGCGTCGTCGACTCTCCGTACTCGTTTAATGACATTTAAGCAATCTGCGTTTTCTGGCAAGCCTACTACGGATATGAATGGAGTTGTTCCCGGTATGTCTTCTATTACAACCATCCTGTTCGATTTTGACGGCACGCTGGCCGATACGCTCCCGATATGCATTCATGCCATCGGTGAAGCGTTCCGGAACCATGACGGGGTCGATCTGACTGCAGCCGAGGTTGTCGCCATGTTCGGACCGACCGAAGCCGACATTATCCGCCTGAATTTGCGCAACCGCGCTGCCGCTGAGGAAGGGGTCGAGCTGTTTTACAAACTGTACCGCGAAGAGCACGATCTGCGGGTGAAGCCGAATGCGGATATGATCAGGCTGCTCGATCTGCTGCATGCCAGAGGATACCGGATGGGTATCGTTACCGGCAAGGGACGGGCGACGCTGGACATCTCGCTGGAACGTCTCGGGATGCAGCGCTACTTCGGCGTAACCGTCTCCGGCGACGAGATGACGCGGCCGAAGCCCGATCCGGAAGGCGTGCTCACGGCGATGAACGCGCTCGGATCGACAACGGAAGAAACGATCTTCATCGGCGACAGCGAAGCGGACATGCGGGCGGGCAAAGGGGCCGGAGTATTTACGGTAGGCGCTCATTGGCTCGAGCATGTGCAGACGCACCGTTTTGAGACGGAGCCGGACTTATACGTCACGAATATGGACAGTTTGCTCGCCTTCCTCGATAAAATCGGATGACGCGGATTTTACGCTACAAAGCGATTTTATTCGATATGGACAATACGCTGCTCCGCTCCGCAATCGATTTCCCGGGAATCAAGCGCGACCTGTTCGGGCTTCTGGCCGAAGAAGGCATACTGCCGCGCGGCTTCCCGGCCGCCGAGCATACGATCGCAACGCTGATCGAGACGGCGCGGCTGACGCAAAAGCTGACGGACGAGCTTGAGGCGGCGGTATGGGACATCGTCGTGAAAGGGGAGCGGCAAGGCATGCACGGTGCGGAGCTGGAGCCGTTCGTAGCGGACATGCTGGAGCGGCTGCGGGGGAGAGCGCATCTGACGGTTCTGACGAACAATGCGCTGGAAGCCGCGCTTGAGGCGCTGCATCGTACCGGCATCGCGTCCTGCTTCGAGCATATCGCCGGGCGCGAGCAGATGACCGCTCTGAAGCCGTCGCCGTCCGGCATCGTCTATCTTCGCAGCCATTATCCGCATCTGGAAGCCGGCGATTGGCTGGCCGTCGGGGATTCGTGGATCGACGGCAAAGCGGCGGAGCAAGCCGGCATCCCCTTCCTGGCCTATAACGCGCGTATGGAAGAGCTGGAACGGCGGGCGGTGCCGACGATCGGCCGCATCCGCTCCATGCGCGAGCTGGACGATTATTTGTACTGATTTCCATTCAGAAGCCCCCGAACCGCTTAAGGCGAATTCGGGGGCTTTCGTTAGATTCAATCGTGATTGGCGAGCAGCCCCATAGTCGAGACGGGGAGTCCGGCTTTATGCAAATGGGCTACGCATCCGAGACCGGTGCAGCGGGGAACCACCCACTGCTCGCTCCGCTCCTCGAACACGATCGTCGTTACCGAGCTGGGGGCGAGCCAGAATGCGCTCCAGACGAGCGGGAAAGGCAGCTCCAGCAGGTGCGACAGCCAGGTCAGGCCGAAGCCGAGGTGGCAAAATACGGCGACGGCATCCCGGCTGGGCGCCGCGATCCGGTAGCGGCCCTCCTCCCGAACGTATCCGAGGCGCTCCAGAAAAGCGTCGGAGGCGCTGCAGATCGTTTCGTAATCCCGGGCATAATCCCCGTAAGGAGCGTACTGGGCCCAGGTGTCGCGGCCGGGAAAAGGCAAGGCGGCCCTTACCGTCTCGCCCGGTATGTTCCAGGCCGCCATCGGCTGTCCTCCGGCATCCGGCGTCTGCCAGTTCAATTCCCGGGTCCAGGGCTCGATCGTAGGGCTCACGCCGAGCAGCGCGGCCGTATACTGCATCGTATGGACAGCACGCTCCACAGGCGAGCTGTAAATACGGTCCACCCCGAGCAGCTGCAAATGTTCGGCCAATGCCTGCGCCTCCCGATGCCCCGCGGCGGTAATTGTCCGATTCGGGTAATCCGGCTCGGCGTGGCGGATCAAATAAATTTTCATGCCGTTTCTCTCCCACCCGGTTAAATTCTCTTTCTATTCAGTTCGCTTCGAATTACAAGGTTATGACATAGCGCCCCAACTCGCAGGCGTATTTCAATCCTGCATCGCGGATACCGTCCGGCAAATTGCGGATGCTGTTGTGCGTTTCGTACGTAAAGTCGCCTTCATAGCCGATGCGCTTGAGCGTCTGCACGACCTCGTCCCAGCGAATGGTCCCTTGATACGGAAGCAGATGCTGGTCGGCGATCCCGTTATTGTCCTGGATATGCGTCGCTTTCAGCCGCGAACCGAGGGCGCCGATGCCGGCCGCCTGCTCCAGCTTTTGCTTATGGCCGTGCCCGGTATCCCAGCAAGCCCCGACGAGCGGGTGGTTCAGCGTGTCAATCAGCTCGACCAGCTCCTGCGGCGAGGAACAATAACGGCCGTCGGACATGTTTTCCAGCGCGATGCCGACGCCCGTCTTTTCCATTACGGGAATGAGGCGGGCGTAAAACCGGACGTTAAAGTCCAGCACTTCCCGGTAATTCTCGTCCTGCTCGCCGGTGATGCATGACGGATGGAAGACGACCCAAGGTACGCCGAGGATGGCGGCGGTACGGAGCGACCGTTCCGCCATCGTTCCGAACGATTCCAGCGTAAGGCCCGCCGCCAGCTTGGAAAACCGCGGCCCGTGAACCGGGCCGTGCATCTGGGTGAAGCGTGCGCCATGCGCGTCCGCGCTGTCGCGGATCTGCTGCGCCCAAGCCTCCTCTTCACCGGGGGTCAGGCGCAGCATCTCTTGCTGATGATCCCAATAGTTCATGTCCAGCGAAGCGAATCCGGCGGCGGCGCACCGGCGGACGGCTTCGGGATGGCTGATCGAGGCGTCGAATACGTTTAACGAGGTAGATACGTTCATGGTTGTGCTCCTCCTGTACGGTCAAGTCTCATTGCGTTTTATTGCGTTTTAATGTATTGGTTGATTTCTTCCTCGGCGTCCCGCAGCATCGTGTTCAAGTCCTTTTTGTCGGCAAGGAAATCCTTGTAATGCTTCAGCACGACTTCGCTGCCTTTGCTTTGGAACTTGGAGAACGGTGGAGCAAAGGCCGGCGTGCTCTTGAAAATACTGTTTAGCTTTTTGTCTTTCAGAATCGGATTGTCAGCCCCGAACTCCTTGCGGATGTCCGGATTGGTCAACAGGGAGACCCTGCCTGTTTTTCGGGTGCTGATCTTCTGATTGTCGTCGCTGAACAGCACCTCCAGCGCCTTCATCGCCGCATCCTTATACTTGCTCGTGCTGCTGATGGCGATGACGTGCAGGTCGTACATGCCATAGATGTTCGGCGTCTCCTTGTAGCTGGGGAACTGCGCGATATCCCAGTTCAGTCCTTCGGACTTGGACAGCAGGTCGAGCAGATTGACGCTGGCGAGCATGGCCTGCCGCTTTTCCTTAATAAAGTCGTTGGTTGTGAAATTGGCGGCATTGACCTGTATGGAAAAAATTTGCTTTCCGAGCGAGAACGCTTTCCGGTACGGTTCGCTGTTGACCGCAGCCCGGTTGGTTTTGGCGTCGACGGGGATCAGGGACAGCGGATACGTCAGACGGCTCCAGGCATCCATGCCCAAGCCGCTGTACTGGACGCCGCCTTCGTTGCGGCTCAGCCGCTTGGCGAGCGCCAGCGTATCATCCCAGGTCATGCCATCCTGCGGATAAGGAACACCGAATTTATCGAACAGATCCTTGTTGTAGTACAAAGCATTAAATTGCATGTTGTATGGCAAACCGTACAATTCGCCCTGATCGGACAACGACCGCAGCGTCTTCAGCGCCTCTTGATCGAAGCGCCCGAGATCGAAGCCGGCCGTTTTGGTGAGCGGCGTGATGTCGCCGAAGATGCCGAGCTCCTTGTTCGGATTCATATTGCCGTTCCAGATCGTGATCAGGTCGAACTGCTCTTTGGAAGCGACGACGTTCTCCAGATCGGTGGATTTGTAAGGCAGCAGCTCCACGATTATATACGGGTATTTTTTCTTGACCGGGTCGGCGATGAGCAGCTGAAAATCATCCGCCGTCACCGGCTGGTGCGTGAACAGCTTCAGCGTCACCGGGTCCGGCTCTTTGGCCGGAGCGGCTTTGCCGGGAGCCGGTTCGCCCGGCGCCGATCCGCCGCCTGCAGTCGAGCAGCCCGTGAAGCCGAGCACAAGTAGGGAAAGCGCTAAAGCCGCCGTACCTTGTTTCCTCATAGAAGCCCCTCCATCATGGAATATAAGCGATCTTTCCAGGCATCGATCTGTACACCGGTACGAAAAACAGGTACGATAAAACGTAATTAGCATTGCGACGGCCGCTATCTGAATCATACCGGGTCCCGGCGCTTTATAAAATGACATGCAGTAGTCACTTTTTAGCATTTGGTAGGGTATGCGCTTTCATAAAGGACGGTGCGATCCGATGCACGAGACGGCGTTGGAGTTTATAGACATGTGGTTGTTCAAGCCGGACGGCTTTGACGAGCTGGGGGGCGTCTGGCCGGTGCGCATCGGCACCAACATCGCAAAACCTGTCTACCGGAACGGTCCGCGGCAGACGCCTTATTGCAACATGCACTTTATCCGCGAGGGGCAGGTGCAGCTTTTTTATGGGGGGCAGCAGGTGGTTTTAGGCAAAGGGGATATTTTCTGCAAGTTTCCGGATACGATTTATTCTTATCAGATTGTGCCCGGGGAGCGGCCGCTGCGCATGACATGGATGACGTTCGACGGCAATCAGGCCCGGCAAATATTGGCCATGACCGGCTTTGCCGAAGATCGGCCTTACCGCCGCGCTGTCGTCGATAAAGATATGGAGATCGTGCTGCAGCAGATGTTTCAATATTGCAAGGGGCACAGCCGCAAGCATCTGATGACGATGTACAGCCTCATGTACCGCATCTTCGGCAAGCTGCTGCCGGACAAAGACTACGATCCTCCGCATACGGCCCATGACTGGGTGCGCCAGAGCCTCGATTTCATTCACGCTTACTATGGCGAGAAAATTTCGGTCGAGGATGTGGCCAAGTACGTCAGGCTGCACCGCACGTATTTGTCCAAAATTTTCACCAAGGAGGTCGGCATGCCTCCTTCGCGCTATTTGGCGAAAATGCGCCTGGATCGGGGCAAGCAGCTGCTGCTGGACAGCTCGCTGACGGTGACCGAGATCGCGCTGTCTGTCGGCTACCCGGATATTTATTCGTTTACCCGGGCGTTTACGCGCAGCTTCGGCGTGTCGCCGGGCGGCTTCCGCAAAGGGCAAGGACGGGCGGAGCACGCGGAAGAGGACTAGTACAAAGTCAGAGGGATCTTGCCGTTCTGACTTTGTACCAGCCGGACCGATAGGGAAGAATACGGGTGGAGATTACTCCCGATCGTTTTCTTGCCGGGCGTCCTCGGAATAAAAAGTATCTTCGATCTTGTCCATCATGGCCTCCACCGCCTCGCTGATCCCGTCCGTAGAACCGATATTTTCTTGGTCCGGCGGCGTCGGAATGCCTGCAATCATAAAAGCGGTTTGCTCCGTAATTTCTTTATCGCTCATCGGTAATCGCTCCCTTCGCATGCATGTTTTTCCATATTGTTCGCCGGAGGGGACGGATTTATGCGGATTTGCGCTTGACTGGCGATTACACTTGAAAGGAGAGGCTTTGGATTATCAAACCCATTGAATATATTGTCAATTGCATGAATAGCAGCGTCGAGGGGGCCGCCATTCAGCGCATCCAGACGGCCCATCGGCTGAAACTGGCCGAGTTCTGGGGCGTCGGGAAAGGGCAGCGGATACTGGAAATCGGCTGCGGACAGGGCGACACGACCGCTGTGTTGGCTTATTTGACCGGCGAGACAGGGCTTGTGCACGGCATCGATATCGCTTCTCCCGATTACGGCAGCCCTTCGACGTTGGGCGAGGCCGCGGAGCGCTTGAAACAGTCTCCGCTGGGGGAGCGGATCCGCATCGATTTTGAAACCGATCCGTCGAGTCCGGATGTGCGGTTTTCCGACCATTCCTTCGACTGCGTCGTGTTGTCTCATTGTTCATGGTATTTTCAGTCGGCCGAGCAGCTGGCAGATGTTTTCAAGAGGGCCAGAGAGTGGGGGAACAAGCTGCTGTTTGCCGAATGGGACGCCCGGATTGCGCATCCGGAGCAGTATCCGCATCTGCTGGCAGTCTTGATTCAAGCCCAGTACGAAGCCTGGAAGAAGGAGAGTATCTCCAACGTGCGCACGCTGTTCACGCCGAACCAGCTCCGGGCATTGGCGGAAGCGGCCGGGTGGACCGTCGTCGCCGAAGATTCCGTGTACTCCCCGCAGCTGCAAGATGGGGAATGGGAGGTCGCTTATACGCTGCAGCAGCACCGCGCCGAGCTGACAGCCATCGAGCGGCTCCCTTCTAGGCTGACGACCCTGATGGAGGCCGAGATTGAATTGCTGGACGCCGCCCAGCGACAACACGGCATCAAGCCTTTGTCGAGCTACGTCTTCAAGGCGGAATGATCGTACGATAAGCCGCCCGAGCAATCGGAGCCCTTGTAAAAAAGGGGGGAGGCATACGCCGGATTGGTCGGGGCCAAGCCAGGGCGAAGAGCTCTGCTGCTGCCGCCGACTACTTGCGTTTAAACGCCGCGGCGACGAACATCGACAGCAGGACGACGAACGATAGGAGAAACAGTATTTTGGCGTACAGGACGAAATTGGCGGTTATAGAGGACAATCCGGCAATGATCAAGAGCCCTAAATTCTCTCTATTCAGCTTGGTAAAGCGATAACGGAAAATTCGGTATATGACAAGCGCCAGAATGAAGATTACAAGACAGTAAGCCCAAATAACCAGCATACATCCGTCACCTCGGGTTAGAAGTCGCCCACTGAAAGCCCGGCTTTACATGGATTATATTATACCTTTACATTTCCGGATAGGTAGGTTGTCGCTCCAAAAGCTTCACTCATTCATGAATATCTGAGCGCGCAGCAAGATCGGCCATAAGAGCCGGCTGCGCGCGAACCTGCGGCAAAGCTGTTCCGCCCATGGTCTTCTAAGCCTCATCCTTCGGTTCCCGGGCCGTCTCCCTTTAAGAAATGGACCGAAACCTTGAACAAATCTCCTTCGATGCCGATGTGCATCGATCCTCCTTGCAGCTCGACTATGCTCTTGGCAATCGTCAGTCCGAGTCCGGACCCTTCCGTATGCCTGGAAGCGTCGCCCCTTTTGGAACGCTCGAACAGCTCCTCTGGATCGAAATCGATCTCGTAAGCGGAAATATTATGGATGCGAAAGATAACGCTATCTTCCTGCTCCGTCAGAGCGAGATGAACGCGGGTATTCGGCAGCGAATAGCTCAGCGCATTGCGGATCAAATTCTCGAACACTCTCCACGTTTTTTTGCCGTCGAGCCGGGCGTACAGATGCGGATGCTGAACTTGGACCCGGAATTGCAGACCGGACTCTGCGATCTTATCCCCGCATTCCGCGAGCGTCTGCTGCAGCAGCGCGGCTACATCGACCGTCTCCATAACCGGTACGACCGTGCCGCTCGCCAATTGCGATGCCTCGAACAGATCGTCGATGAGCGCCTTGAGCCGTTTCGTTTTGCCTTCCAGCACTTGAATGTAGCGTACCGACTCGCCGGTCCGGACGCCGTCCTCTTGCTTCAGCAAGTCGACATAATTGATCATCGAAGTAAGCGGCGTTTTCAAATCGTGGGAAACGTTGGAGATCAGCTCGGTTTTCAGCTTTTCGCTCTTCAACTGTTTGTCCAGCGCGGTCTGCATGCCTTGCTTCATATTGTTCAACTGCCGGAACATATGGGACAGCGTACCGTTCCCGCGTTCCGCGAACGTCAGGTTCAGGCGTCCGGCAGCCATTTCGTCCAGCCCGGCGAGCAGGACGTTTAGCGCCGCTGCTTTTCTTAGGAAGTACGGTATGCCGATTAGCAGATAGGACGCTATATAAAAAATGGAGAGCAGCCGGAATCCTTGAAGGTCGGCTGCGACAGCCAATAGGGCCAAACCTACGAGCACCGTAGACATAAACAGGAGCCCCGCTTTCAGCAAAATCGTTTTGCGGACGAACGTTTCCTTGATTAGGCCACACACATAAAGCGTATAGCTGCTTCGCCATTGCTCGGCAAGCGCTCCCTTCGTCCGGTAAAGCCGCAGCCCATCCCAAACCGAAATTCCCGCATAAGCACCCAGCAGAGAGAATAGCGCCCAGCGGAACACGGGTCTGAACAGGGGATAGTGCATTCCCCAACCATAAATCGTCCGTCCGTAACCGAACGCGGTAATGAGAACGGCAGCGAATAGAGCGGCCCGGAGGTCGACCGGGATACGCTGCCACCTGGCGATGATGCGACCGTACTGCCGATCGGCGGCTCCCCGTTGGGTCCATTCGTAGCCCAGAAGCAGAACGATACCGAGAACGGCGGCGGACAAGCCTGCTATTTCATAGGGGAGCTGCTTCCGGATAGCGAGCAGACGCGTGTAATCCTTGGAGATAATGAAGTCCATCGAGGAAACCGACTCGGTAGGCTCCGCATTAGCATGGAACGTAAAGCTGCCCTCCAACTGGTTTTGGTTGAAAAACGCGCTTAATTCGCTCATGGGACTATTCGGTCCCCATTTCTCCAACAGGGCTCGGTCCTTGATCGGAAACGAGATTGTTCGCACCGTATCCGTATCCGGCGGAAGCCGGCTTCCTTCCGGCCCGCTTTCCCGGTTGGAAAACGTCATGTTACGACGATTGTCTTTAATTGTATACTTGACGACAGGCTCCAGACGATCTACCGTTCTTTTCAAGGCTTCTTTTTCATTGGCTTTTTCGGCGAAATACTGTTTGGAACGCTCCTGGACGTACGTTTGCCAAGCTTCCGGGACTTCCTTGTTCCATTCCTCCGACATCCATTTCCCCGTTTTCTCCTGCAGAGCGAGCAAGGAGGCAGACAGCGAGGGAGTAGCCGTCGTCCATTCGGTGAACGGGATCGTCTGTGCTTCAAGGGCTTGCCCGGCTTGGCCGGTCATTTCGCCGGTCAAATAATCAAAATCCTCTTTCCACTGCCGGAGCAATTCTTCGCCGATTGGTTCTCCCGCATCAAGCGGTTCTGCGTTGTTAAACTTCCAGTAATAGGTTGCGATATCGGATACGTTTCTTTCCACTTGAATGTTCCAGAACGGGCCGTCGTCTTTGTATAAAAAAGGATTGCCGTATATGTAGTCCCGATCTGGGTAGAGCCCCACAGAAAGCTGAAGAGCAAGCCCGACCAGACCGACAAGCAGGAAGCGGACCCAAATGACCTTCCGGTTATTTTTCGATTTTGTATCCAATGCCCCATACCACCTTCAAATATTTTGGCTCGCGCGGATTGATTTCGATTTTTTCGCGGATTCGCCTGACATGGACGGCCACCGTATTTTCACCGTTAAAGTTCGGCTCTTTCCAAACCTTCTCATAGATTTCGTCGATGGAAAACACGCGCCCCTTATGCTCCATCAGCAGCTCCAGGATTTTGTATTCAGTGGCGGTCAGGCGCACCTCTTCGTCATCGACGGTAATCGTCCTCATGTTTTTGTTCAGAACGAGTCCCCGGATGCTGATCACCTCATCCGTCGGCTTGTAATCGCCGAGCCGGGTATAGCGCCTTAGTTGGGACCTTACCCTGGCTGTTAGCTCAAGCGGATTGAACGGCTTGCTAATATAGTCGTCGGCCCCGGCGTTCAAGCCGATAATTTTATCGGCGTCCTCGGTTTTGGCGGAGACGATCAGGATCGGGATGTTTCGGGATTCGCGGATTCGCAGCGTTGCCTCGATTCCGTCCAGCTTGGGCATCATGACATCCAGCACAATCAGATGTATTTCTTGTTTGTCCAGCACTTGCAGGGCTTCGAGCCCGTTAAAGGCGGCATACACGTTCAAATATTCTTTTTTCAAATAGATGCTGATGGCTTCCACGATTTCGGCATCGTCGTCGACGACGAGGACATTGTAGGTTTGCATGTTCGACCACCTTGCCAGAGATAATGACTTTCGTTTGCGCGCCAACAAAAGCGATAACCCTAGTGTACTAGAGATGTTTTATAAAAGAAGCATCATAATTCTTACAAATGTTTTAAAAGTCGGCCGGTGGAGGAGGGCGAACGATCGGCGATTAGTGATAGGGCTCCGTCCGTGTTGGCACCATTTTGTAACTTTTGCCTCGGTTTCTACGTCAAACTGATAGATTGGTTCCACTGAAATGGACGACTGCACGTTCTCCGATTTCAGCTTGTGCCCCGATGAGAGGAGTGTAAGGGTGAAGAGTACCGTTTTGCGCATCGCTTTCGGCATCCTGCTGCTGCCGACCGTCATATCGTGCAGCAGCGAACAAACGATCGATCGGCCTATCGGCCTTACGCCGACCGCAGGACATGCGAGCCCGCAACAAGTTCAGGCAGTCTATCGGCCGGATCTATTCCCGGAGCAGGTGAAGCTTCCATTCAGCGAAAGTGTGGGAGAACCTCTTGAAGAAGGGGGGCCTTCCGCCTCGGCACATTTGGTTCGAAGCTTTGCCCTGCCGGACTCCCAGGCGGAGGTTCGTATTTATTCCGATGCTGGCGCAGCCTCGAGTTTGACCGCGTATTTGAAGGGAGCAAAGTCGGAGTGGAAGCTGGGTCCCTTGCCTGCCGGCGGAGAGAATCCCGATCAGACTTGGTTCAATCCATTACCATTCATAAGCGGGGAAGCGTCCGGCGTCTCGATCGAAGTGCCGTTCGGCTCCATCGGCTCCCAAAATGGACTGCTTGTGTATAACAAACAGACCGACTCCTGGCAAGTTGCCGATTTTCAAGGGCATCGAGCCGTTCCCTTGGATCTCGATGGCGATGGCGTGCCCGAGTGGGTCGGCAATCAGACGGATTGGGTTCCGCCTGCTGTGGAGATCCATCGCTGGGTTCCCGAGCGTGAACGATTTGAATCGACCGTTGTCCAAATGGATGCAAGCTTGTTCCCCGATGCCGACAATCATACGCCCTCCTATTCCTCGCTTTTTGCGGAGGAAGGGACGTATTTCATGGAGATCGGCAACGACGCCTTCTATGCCTTCTTCACCTATGACCAAGGCGTTCTTAAGCAGTACCGGCCTGCCGATACCCGGGATCGCGTCGACGAGATGCAGCGGGCGCGGGGGAAGCATTGACATAGCGGGGAATGGCGCTTAACGCTCGGGTTTCCGAGCGTTTTTGGCGTTAACCATTATTTTGAGAAAGCGTGAAGAAAATTGAGAGGATTCGCTAAAGCCAATTCAGTATAATCAGCTTAAATCTCTTAGTAAAAGGTGGTTTTACGATGGCTGGCTGGGAGCGATTAAAGGAAATTGTACGTTTGGAAATTATACAAAGGGGAGAAGAAGGCTGCGATGTAAGCGGGTTTCAGGACAAGTGGGCAGCTGCCGGAGATGAGGAAGCGAAGCTGATGGCGGTATATCATCAGTTGATGGCGCTCGACATTAGCGCTGATTTCCCTTATCAAGAGCCTTCGGATTTACCCGGTATTCTTGCGTTGCGGCCTGAAGGAGCGCGACAACTCACGACAGCTAAATCCGAAGCCGAATGGCTCAATCAATTTCAAGGTGCGTGGCTCGGTCGAAGTATAGGGTGCGCCTTGGGGAAACCGTTTGAGAACCCTCAATTTATGTCGGGCAGCGGGGGAAGAGCAGGATGGAAAAATATTGAGCTATGGTTCAAAGGGGCAGATGCTTGGCCCATTCGCGGATATACCCCGGGGAGTTCGCGGGCGTCCGTCGAGTACGACTTGAAAGTGAATGACTGGTGCCAGAAAAGCTGGAAAGAACATATTCAGTTTATGGAATCCGACGATGATATTCGTTATACCGTGTTAGGCTTAATTCTTTTAGAGGAAAAAGGATTGCATTTCGATTCTTGGGATATTGGCAAGCTGTGGCACAAGTATCTTAGCTATCAGCAAGTGTGTACGGCGGAGACGCAGGCTTATTTGAATTTCGCTCAGGTGACCTCCCATATGCAAGGTGAAAAGACGGAGGACTGGGAACAGAAAAGGGAATGGGTGCGAACTTGGTTAAACCCGTATCGGGAATGGATTGGAGCTCAAATCAGAGCCGATGGCTTTGCTTACGGCGCGGCAGGAAATCCGGAGCTGGCAGCCGAATTGGCTTGGCGGGATGCTTCCTTTTCCCATGTGAAGAACGGTATTTACGGCGAAATGTTTGTGGCCGCCATGATTGCAGCCGCTTTTAATGAGACGGATAATGAGCGCATTGTAGAAATTGGACTTAGTGAAATTCCTAGCAACTGCCGATTGGCTCACGATATTCGCAAAGCTGTAGAAATTGCGCGCAGTGCTGTCGACCAATTGGATTTAGTCGATCGGATCTGGGAAGCGTTCAAGCACTATCATTGTGTCCACACCAACAATAATGCAGCCTTAGTTGCCGCGTCGCTCATCTTTGCGAAGGACGATTTCGAACTGGCCGTTACGACGTCAGTGCTAGGCGGCTGGGATACCGATTGCAACGGAGCTACCGTCGGATCGATTATGGGCGCTAAGCTCGGAGCCGACAAGCTTCCGGCCTATTGGGTCGAGCCGCTTCACGATACGTTATACGCCATGGTGACAGGATTTCATCCGATCGCGATTTCGGAATGCGCCCAACGCAGCTATGAGGTGTTTAAGAAGATATCTGCACAATATTCCGCTGTACATAAGCCTTCCTAACATGCAAACGATGTCATTAAAGACCGGCCCGATGGGCTGGTTTTTTTGTTAAAGGAAGTTCTATATTCCAGATTACAAAATCACAAAGTTAAAAACGTTTATATCCAGCTATTCACTATTTTTTGTGGGCATTAATATGGAGAACACGAAGGCAGCAAAAGGTGAAAGAACATAAACAACCTTACAAAATCGCAAAAGATACAAGACACGAAAGCATTGTTGTTTGGCCGCCGGAAACGTAATATGAGGTTGCTATCTACTATAAACTGCTGGAGGGGCAAAAGATATGCAGACTTCGAATACTGATAAAAAGGTACCGGCGGACCAGCGTCCGAAGCTGAAACGATCCATTATAGATTGCGACATTCATCAAGCAACGGGGATGAATGCCATAAAACCGTATTTGCCGCGAGCTTATCAAGAGCTGGTGCAGCAATACGGTCCTTCGCTGCCGGGAGGCATGCACTTTAATGGAGGCGTGGGCGGCCGAATGGCCGATGCGTTTCCCAAAGGCGGCGGCTCTGCCGGCAGTGATTTGGATTTGATGAAAAAGCAGCATCTGGATCGCTACCATGTGGAATACGGCATTCTGACCGGGGAAGGTTATGCGGTGCATGCTATTCCCAATTATGATTATGCTGCCGCAATCTGCCGGGCGATTAATGAATATACGATTGAGCATTGGCTTTCGCGGGAAAGCAGGTTGAGGGGCTCCGTATTTATCTCGAAGCAAGAGCCGAAGCTTGCTGCACAAGAAATTGATCGTGTCGGAGGCCGGTCCGATATGGTTCAGGTCATTGTTTCAAGCGGAGCCTCGATTCCTTATGGAAACCGGTATTACGATCCTATTTACGAGGCTTGCGTTCGCCATAACCTACCCTTCACCATCCACGTTGGATTGGAAGGCGAAGGTATAAATAGCCCTCATACCGGGGCCGGGTATGTGACTCACTACATTGAGCAGCGGTGCGCACGTCCCGCGGTAATGGCCGCACATTTGGCCAGCTTTATTTTCGATGGGGTGTTCGAGCGCTTCCCTGATTTGAAGGTTGTTTTGCAGGAAGCCGGCGTCCTGTGGCTTGCCCCGTTCCTGTGGAAGCTCGACCAAGAATGGAAAGGGCTGCGTGTGCAAACGCCTTGGGTTCGCAAGAAGCCGAGCGAATACTTCCGTGAGCATATCCGTGTTACCACACAGCCATTCGAGGAGACGCCAAACCGCGAGATTTTCGATCATTTGTTAGAGAGCATCTATGCCAAAGAAACGCTGATGTTTTGCAGCGATTATCCGCATTGGGATTACGATTCACCGAGTCAAGCGCTGCCCAAACTGGACCATGAGCTATGGGACAGCATCTACTATCAGAATGCAGCCAAGCTGTATGGTTTGCCTCAACGCCAAACGGAGGAGATCCAATGAAGCGAAGCTCGCAGCACATCGTAGGGACGGTAGGAGAGATTCCGCCTGGCACTCATAAGATTGTGGAGGTTGAGGGTCGGAGTGTGGGTATCTATAATATTAACGGGGTCTTTCATGCTCTGCGCAATATATGCCCTCATCAAGGGGCAGAGCTGTGCAAAGGACTGGTGACAGCCTATGTTTCTTCCAGAGGCCCGGGCGACTTTCGGTTTGAAAGAGAAGGTGAAATTGTGCGTTGCCCCTGGCATCAGTGGGAATTTGACATTTCTACAGGCTGCATGATCGTGGATGCGGCCATGCGCACCAAAACATATGATGTCACGGTGGAGAAATTCGGTGTCTCCGTCGATAACGATCTGATTGTGGTTCATATGTAATAAAGGAAAAGCCTCTCCCAAACGGGCCGGATGCGGCGCCAAAGGGAGAGGTTTTCTGTAACAGAAGTACCATCGGAATCGGGAGAACCGTGCGTGCGTATTGCAAGGAACGGGGCATCCGGCTCAGCGGACGCCGCTCGGTCGTCCCTCGAATCAAGCGGATGCCGCTGATGCCAGGGACAGCGGACGATTTCGCCCTACGGGTTGTCCTGAATCCACTTGTTAATCTCTTCGTCGGCATTGCGGGCTGCCGTGTTCAAGTCGATCTTATCATTTAAATATTCGGTCACATGCTTGTTGGCGATCTCATAGCTTTTGGAGTGCCATTTGGTAAAGGCGGCGGCATTCGGATTTGGTTTGCTCTTGAAAATGCTGGACAGCCTTTTGCCTTTCAATCCCGGATTTTCCGAACCGAAATATTCCTTGAACTTCGGGTCGACGAGCAGCGGTACACGGCCGGTTTGGCTCGTACTGATACGGGACACGTCGTCGGACAAAAACACCTGCATCGCCTTCAACGCGTCATCCTTGTATTTGCTCGTGCTGCTGATCGCCATGATGTGCAGATCGTATTGCGTGAAGATGTTCGGCTTGTCCTTGTAGCTCGGATATTGCGCCACGTCCCAGTTCAATCCGGACGTCGGCAGCACGTCGAGCAGCGAGATCGAGGCGAACATCGCCGTCGTTTTGTTTTTAAGAAACGGATCGCCGCCCAACTTCGGCGGATTGCCCGGAATCGAATAAATTTGCTTGGCGATTTCCAGCGCTTTTTTGAACGTATCGGTCGTCAAATTAGACTTGTTCGTCGCCGCGTTGACCGGAAGAATACCGAGCTGCAGCGTCAAGCGCGTCCAAACGTCCATCGTTAGCCCGGAATACTGCGTTTCGCCTTCTTGGCGCGACATTTTTTTGGCGAGCTCCATCGCATCCTCCCAGGTCATACCGTCTCCCGGATAGGCCACCCCGAACTTGTCAAACAAATCTTTATTATAATAGAGGGCGTTGAATTGCATATGATAGGGAAGTCCGTACAGCTCGCCCGATTTGGATAAATCGGTCAACGTTTTCAGAGCGCCTTGATCGAATCGGTTCAGATCGTATTTGGCTGCGTTCAGCATCGGCTTCAAGTCGGTCACGATTCCCAGGTCCTTATAGTCGCCCCAATTGCCGTTGAAAAACGTAAACAGATCGACCTGGTCTTTCGCTGCCAGCGCTTCGGTGATCGCTTTAGGCGAGCCTTGCACGCGTTCCATCGTAATATACGGATATTTTGCTTTGACCGGATCGGCGATCAGCAGCTTGAAATGCTCCGGCGTCATCCCGAGCGTCTCGAATACTCTGAGCGTAATCGGCTCCTTGGGCGCTTCCACCGCCGGAGCTGCCCCTTTATCCCCGGTTGTCCCCTTGGAGTCCGCCGAATCGGACTTGCCGCAGCCGGTAGCGGTTATAGCGACGGCCAATGCCAAACAGGAAAACGAAATCCATTTCATACGGTTCAATCGAAATTCCTCCCTTGCGAAATTGGATAATCATTTACAATTTTTTTGTTAGTTTGTCGTTAATTAATGGTATAATCGACAAAGGGAAGCAGGATGCAGGAGGAGAACGATTCATGCGAGAAACAGCTTTCGAATTTTATGAAACCGTTTACTTTGTTCCCGATGCATTTGCCAAAAGCGGCGGCGTCTGGCTTTTGCGCGTAGGACATAATATCGCTAAGCCCGAATACCGGATAGAACCCAGAAATATCGCTTGGTATAACATTCATTTCATTATGCAAGGGCAGCTGCACATGTATTACGACCACCAGCATGTACTGCTGAATAAGGGAGACGCCTTTTGCATGTTTCCCAACATCCATTACAAATACGGACAAGGTAATGGAGAGAAGCCGCTGAAAATGCTCTGGGTATCCTTTGAAGGCGCTCAGTCGCACACTTTGCTGACGAAAGCGGGCTTTTCCGAAAGCGAGCCTTATTTGAGACAGGTGATGAGCAAGGAGCTGCACCATACGCTGCAGCAACTGTTCGTTCCGCCCAGCGAAGGCTACCGGCGCAGTCTGGAGCTGCAATCCGTCCTCTATCGCACATTCAGCTTGATGACACCAGATGAAGAAAGCGCTAAACCTGCGAACGGTCCGGCCCACTGGATTCCGAAAAGCATCGAATACATGCAAACCCATTACATGGAGCGGATAACGGTACAAGACGTATCCGCCTATTTGTCCGTTCATCGCGCTTATTTGTCCAAAGTGTTCACCGAAAAGGTTGGCGTGACGCCAATGCGCTACTTGGAGAAGCTCAAAATGGACAAGGCACTCGAGCTGCTGCATATTACTACGCATTCGATTCAAGATATCGCCGTCATGATCGGCTATTCCGATCCTTACACCTTTACACATGCGTTCAGCAAATATTATGGCATACCGCCAGGGAAATGGCGTAGAATGCATGCAGCCAAGCTGTCGGAAAATTAGCTAGCCGCGTTCGACACGGGGAGAGTCGATGGCTGTTACGTACGATCGGGCGTGCGCGGCTGCAGCCCGTACAGATTGGCTGCGTTCCGGTAAAAGATCGAGTCGGCGTACGAAGCGTCGAGCTTCGGAAACGCCAGGCGCGGCGAGTCAAAGTCCCAGTGCGGGTAATCGCTGGCGAACAGGAGGCACTCCTTGGCGTACAGCGCGTCAAGCATCGGGACAAACAGGGCCGGGTCGGGCGTCAGCTCGATCGGCTGGGACGATACGTACATATTGGACCGGTAATAGTCGCTTGGCGGCTTTTTCACCCAAGGCGTTTGCACCCGCAGCCCTTTCCAGTCTTGGTCCAACTTCCATAAATACGGCGCGATCCACATGACGCCGGCTTCTTGCATCACGACTTTCAACGTTGGGTATTTCTCGAAGACTCCGCTGAATAGGAGGCTGGCCATATGCGCCATCATGGTTTGCGTCCGGCTCGCCCGCGATTCGATGTAGTGGGTAACATGGCCCGCCCCGGTCGGCGACGGATTGATGCCTTGGCCTTCGTTGCCGATATGAATCGTGAACACCAGATTATGCCGTACGCACGCTTCGAAGATCGGCTCGTAAATCGCATTGCCGTAAGGCTTCTCGCTTCCTCCGGGCACCAGCACCTGTACAAATCGCCGATCATCGCCCACGCGGTCGATTTCTTTGGCGGCGAGCAGCGGATGCTGTTTCGGAATGGTGATCGAGCCGCGCAAACGGTCATCCTTGTCCAGCCAATGGTCTCTCGTGTAGTCGTTGTAAGCGGAAGCGAGCGCGGCGGCGTAATGGGCGTCGGGATGCGAGCCCAGCGAATAAAACTCGCCGGTTAAAATCCCATACTCGACGTGAAACGGGTCAAGGTAATGCTCTCTCATAAAGTCGAGATCCGTTCCCGGCGCTCCGCCGTTCGGCGGATTGGCGTCCACCCGGCGCCCTCCCTTGCCGCCGTTCATATACGGATAGCTGGGAAGCAGCAGCCCCCACTCGGATATGCGGTCGGAGTACTCTTTCGGCAAGTAGGGAAATATGGCTTTTACGTTCGGTGCATTATGATGGATATCTACGTCAATGATCGCTCGTTTGGCAGTTGACAATGGAATGATACCCCCTTTCTTTCTGTATGGTCATGCACTCTCATTATAGGGGGAGGGCGGTGGGGAACAAATGCTGAGCGGTCGTATTTTTTTTGTTGATTTGTCAGGTAGGCGATAACGAGCGTCACGGTTCAGCAGCAGCTACAAACGAACGGACGACGCAGCAGGGCAATGCCATGAACGGAACGCAGCCCGCGGATAGCCGCAGTCAGAAAATTCAGCCCTTCCGACGACGGCAGAGATGCCGTTTTTTTAATTTGGCTCTGTCGAATCTCGATATATTCATTTTCTTGTCGGAGCTGACGGTGAACCTATTTTGAGGAAAGTCGCCGTGCGATTGCCACGCACAGTACGACACCGATATTTACTAGAAAGATAGGCCAACCAATCGGCTCGTGCAGAAGGAGAGCTGAAAGCAGCAGGCCGAAGAAAGGCTGGAGGAGTTGCAACTGCCCAACCGCTGCTATACCGCCCTGGGCAAGACCACGATACCAGAACACAAAGCCGATGAGCATACTGAACAGGGAAACATAAGCAAGGCTCAAAAGTGTGGAACCGCCGATACCCGCCCACGTAACCGGCATGTAATAAAACGAGAGCAGTAACATAACGGGAAGCGATAGAACGAGCGCCCAAGAGATCACCTGCCAGCCCCCTAACCTCCGTGAGAGTCGCGCCCCTTCCGCATAACCGTAACCGCACACGATGATAGAAGCCAGCATTAACGCATCACCGACCGACGATGATGCAGCCCCTTGTGTTAGGGCGAATCCTGCTACAAGGAAGCTTCCTAGAGCTGATAAGATCCAAAAGGTTGGTCGCGGGCGTTCACCGCCCCGCAGTACGCCGAAGATGGCCGTCGAAAGTGGCAGAAGCCCAATGTAGATCATTGCATGTGCGGATGTGACATACTGAAGCGCCATGGCTGTCAGCAGCGGGAAACCTGCTACCACGCCGAGTGCTATAAGCAATAGCGGAACGATGTCGCTTCGTACAGGCCGTTGTTGCCGGAAGACGAGGAGAAGTACTCCCGCCAGCACCCCGGCAATGGCGGCACGGCATACGGTAAGGAACAACGGATCAAAATCCGTCACAGCCAACCGTGTTGCCGGCAGCGAGCCGCTGAAGATAAGTACACCCAGGAAACCATTGATCCAGCCGCTGGTCGTCTTGTTCATTACAATCACCTCAAATAACATACATTTCTGTTTGATTATTTGTATTATAATAGATACAAAATACTGCGTATATTGGATGTTTATCCATCTGTAAGGGTACAGACAATAGATCGAATTATTCAAGTCGGAGGGGTACTTATGACAAATAAAAAGGAATCCATTCAGCAAATCATCCGTTCGGACATCGTCAACGGTCTCCTCAAACCCGGTTAGAAGCTCCCTTCGATCCGTATACAGAGCCAACGATTCAGTTGCAGTCTCAACACCATTATTAGTGTTTATCAGGAACTCGAAAATCAATATCTCATCTATTCACGTCCGAAAAGCGGTTATTTTGTCGTAGCCAAAGAAGCGCTTCTTCCCCTGCTGCAAACAAATCGAATCGATTTTGCATCAGCGGCTCCCGATCCCGCGTCGATCCCGCAAATCGACTTTCGTCAATGCTTGAACAAAGCGATGGAATTATTTGAAGCCTCCATATTTACTTATCCCGATCCGCAAGGATTGCTTTCTCTTCGCCAGGAGATCGTGAAGCTTTTTCAGCAGCAACAGGTTTTCCCTTCGGCACAGCAAGTTTTTATCTTTTCAGGTGCTCAGCAAGCTCTCCATCTTCTGGCCGGGATGCCCTTTCCAAACGGAAAAACCAACATTCTGGTCGAGCAGCCAACCTACTGGGGAATGCTCGCTGCGCTTAAGACACAAAGACAAACCGTAATCGGCATCGAAAGAACTCCTGACGGGATTGATTGGGTAACGTTGGAACGTCATTTTCAAAGTAATATGATCAAGTTTTTTTATACAATCCCGCGCTTCCATAATCCGTTAGGCACTTCTTACACAGCGGAGGACAAACAGCGACTGGCAGAACTCGCCAAAGCCCATGATGTTTACATTGTGGAGGATGATTATCTTGCCGATTTGGAAACAAACCGTAAAGCGGACCCTATTCATGCTTATAATGGAGCGAGCCATGTCATTTATCTCAGAAGTTTTTCCAAAGTCATGATGCCCGGATTAAGGCTTGCTGCGGCTGTAGTACCCGATTCGTTTATTCCTTTACTCCAATGGCATAAACATTCGGCGGATCTCAGCACGTCAGTGCTTTCTCAAGGCGTGCTGGAGATTTATATGAAGTCTGGGATGTATGCGCATCATGCGAAGCAAATGAATGCCTTGTACAGTCATCGCATTAAACATCTAAGGGCAATTTCACGGCGATTATTGCCTGAAAAGTACATATATACCACCCAATCTTGCGGGGGGCTCTTCGCTTCTATACACCTTCCAGACTTTATTCATACAGAAGATTTGGTCAATCGATTGGAGAATCGTGGCGTCGATGTCCTGGCAACCGATAAGCATTTCCTTTCCTCTTTCCCCAAGCTTAACTTGCTGCGCCTTAGCATCATTCGAACCGATGAGCATGATATTGAAGAGGGGATCCGCATCATTGCCGAAGAACTGGAGCGTACCCGATCTACAAGCAGCCTCCCCAAGCCATTCTTTCGGTTTTAAGTAACTGCTCCTATTCACATCATGCTTGCGCAGCTTCGGCAGCGACGCTACAGTCGATGCTTTTTACGAAATTCGGAAGGGGGCATATTCAGCTTGGCGGCCAATAGACGGCTGATGTAGGAACCATTGCGGTAACCGCATTGCTCCGCGATCAAGGGCAAAACAACAGGTCACCGTTTTTGGCGGTCCCCTCGGACGAGCAGATCCGGTAGGCGATCTCTTCGTCCTCCACGGCAAAGGCGCACCATTTGCCGTAGCGATCCGTTTCCTTGGCGAAGCGAGTTTTCCGGTTCCAGTAAGCGTAATATTTGACACGGGTCCTTACTTGCGAGATGTGAGGCATATGTCCGAATCATACGAACGGAGTTGTCTTTGTCCGTACGGTGCAGCCGATCGGAATCGGCTCCGCGCAGAAGCTTGCTCTGTTCTGTACATCCCGGGGTGTTCACGGAGGGACCAACCAAGGCTATATCGGCAAACATGCTGAGCTAGCCCCTTGAAAAAACGAGGAGGTTACGTCAAGGAATGAGTACGCGAATTCCCTAAAAAAACAAATGGCACAGGACTTTTCCCCATGCCATTTTGGATTCCGTTTTGATTCCCGCACTATACTATTTGAGCAGTATCAAGTCTTTCCTTACCAGAACATTATTCGAGATTTTCTATAAGAAACAGCATGTCAGGATTTAGAGATATGTTGCTGGGGAAGTCCTTTAAACACAAAATGAACACGAAACAAAGGGTTGGGCTTGATGCTTTGAAATTAGCCCATGTGTTGCGTTTCCCTGGTTAAGTAAAAGTAGCGTTCAACTGGAAGGGGAAATAATAATGAAGCTAAAATGTAACTATACAAAAGCTTTCGCGGACTTTTAAGATAAAGGCGAAAACCGCTTTCATTCGAGATGTACAAACCTTTGATACGGCGGAGCGAGAGGAGGATAGCGACGGACAGGATTGAAACTGCCCAACTACAGCGTCTGCTTGCAGAATGCCGATTGCGGAGGGTTATTCGCAGAGTGTTGGCTGAGGAGCTTCGGTTACGGAACGCTGATTGAGCAAGGACAGGCAGGATAGGCCGGGCGACGGCGGAAAGGCCGCAAACGCCGCGGGTCTGATAGAGAGAAGGAGCAGGGAGCCGGCTGAACCTACAGGAGGCTTGCCATGAAACGTTGGATCGCAATGCTGTTGACGGTGCTGCTGATGACGCCGGTGTGGACTGGACCATCGGCGCAGGCGGAGAAGCATACAGAGGAGGAAAACGTGACAACTAGCGAGGAAGCGCTTTACTACTACTGGACGCCGAGTAATTTCAAGACCTTTGGCACTTGGAGGCTGGAAAACCAAAATTTGCGCGGCAAGACGAGCAGCTCTGTAACGGCTAATAGCCCGGCGATTGTAGAGGCAGACTTGCCGCAAGCCGGGGATTACAAGCTGTGGGTAAGAGATCGCGATTACGCTACAAATGCGCCGGGGACGCGGATGTTTGAGGTCGCTGTGGATGGAACGACCGTCAATAAAACATTTGGCATTCACGGTCAGGAGGGATTTCGCTGGACCGAGGTCGGGACCTTCACACTGGCGGCAGGTCTTCACGAATTTTCACTGCTGGATACGCTTGCTACCTATGCCCGGAGCGAAGGCTTCCTGCTGACGGATAATCTGAACTTCGTGCCACCCGAGGACAAGAACGATCTGCTGGCCATCGTGCAGCCGGACGATCCGCTGGCCGAGCTGCCGTCCGCGGAGTTTCCTTCGTGGGCGGAGGTGGATGTGACGCCGCTGAAAACCGATTCGATCGAGAACGATTCCGTGAAGCTGGTGTTTCACCAGGGGATCGGAGCGGAAGGCAGTCTGGTGCAAAATGAAATCTTCATCAAGGACGGCGCGCAATGGGTGCAGGTGAAGCACAAAACCGAACCGCTCGGCTTCTTGATGATGGCCGCGCTGCGCACGGAGCTGATCGGCACGAAGGACCAATACTCGCAATTGTTGCAGCGGGTCAGCCTGAACGGCGAGGCCGGCAGCTACATAACGGACGACTTTTTCCGTTCGGGCGTTCCGGTGTGGTTTCTTCCGACGGATTATGCCAAAGTATCCGGCAGCGAGATCCTCCTGAGCTTTGCCAACACGGAAGCCGATCTGAAGGTAACCTTCAAGCTGGATGCGCTTTCCGACGATCCGCTGGTGACGCTGAACGCGGAATTTCCGCAGGAGGGGGCGTACTCGTTCCTGCTCTTCAGCGGCAGCGGGGTGAACGAGGCGGATTTTGAAACCGTAACCGCGCCGCTGCTGTATGTGAAAAAGGCCGTTCCGGAGCGTTCGGTGATGTACCCTGAGAGCTACCTGTTCACGCCGATGGCCACGCTGCATTTTCCGCAGGGAGGCGTCAAAGCCCAGGGCAGAGAAGTGACCTCCGGGATCGCAATGGACCCGTCCAGCGTGCCGCAAGGGTACTTTTTTCCGGATACGGCGCCGTTCGGACTTGTGCTTCGCGATGAGGAAGGCCTGGTTCGGCCGCAACTGGTCTCTCCGCTCTTCGGTTCTCCGTCGAGTCTGTTCGCGGCGCAGTCCGAGTACGAGGTGTCCTACCGCATCGTGAACCGTCTCGGCTCCTGGTACGACACGTTCAAGCATGTGACCGAGAGTTTATACAATTTGCAGGATTTGCGCACCAATCCGTTTCATTCGATCAATGAGGCGATTTACAATGCGACCGACCTGATGATGGACGACGATTACGGTGGCTGGGACCCGGTCAACCGTGCCCACTACAATATGGAAGAAAAAGAGATGACGACGCTCGCCAACGCAATGACGGCGCTGCAGCGCTACTTGCTGACCGAGGACGAAGCGATTCTCGACGAGCGGGCGATTCCGACGCTGGCTTTCATGCTGAGCAGGCAAAACTACCACTTCAAAATTACGACGAACAAGGGCGGCGCAAGCTATCCGACCGTT
The DNA here is from genome assembly GCF_039536325.1 of Paenibacillus hodogayensis. Lineage (NCBI taxonomy): Bacteria > Bacillati > Bacillota > Bacilli > Caryophanales > Paenibacillaceae > Paenibacillus > Paenibacillus hodogayensis. The sequence goes on along the minus strand of NZ_BAAAYO010000008.1, from coordinate 314,327 downwards.
CTGCCGTCCCCGCTTGGCGGGCCGGTGAAAAATTACACCGCCAGCGTATACGGCGGCTTGTACGAGATGACGCAGGGCCGGATGCCGTTTTTGATGGACACCGCGATCGACCTGGCTTCGCAAAACGCTAATCTGGGCGGCGTGACCGATCAGGCGGCCCTGTACCGCTACACCGGCGACACGGATTATTTGGCGATGGTGCGGGAGTTGGCCGATCAATATTTGGCCAACCATCCGAATGCCGGAGACAATCGGGAGACGCAGTATGTGAACGGCTTTGTGTTCGGCGAGTATATCCCGATGGTAATGACGTTTCTGGCCGCGTATGAGTCGACAGGCGAGGCCAAATATTTGGATGCGGCCCGGGACAATGCTAACCTGCTCGTTACCGGACTGTGGACGACGGGCTACCACGACGGGTATGACGTCTCCAGCTATACGATTGACCCGGTGGCGACAGCGGAACGGATGCAGGTCGTCGAGCAGTTCGTGCGCTGGTGGCACGGATCGGAGCAATGGAGGCTCGGCAATCCGGACGGGCAGGCCAAGCCGCCGCAGGAAAGCGGTCCTCCGCTGGTCGAAGAAACGGTGCCCGGCTGGATGCTGGCCAAGGCGGGCATGGGGACGGAGCATTGGCGAACGCCGGGACTCGGCAGCATCATTACGATGAACAACTGGGCGGGAACGTTGGTCAAGCTCTCTGCCTATACGGGCGATCCGTTCTACGAAATGATGGCCCGCAACGCTACGGTCGGCCGCTACGGCAATTATCCCGGCTATTACCAGGACCGGATGATCGTGCATCAGATGCGCGACAATTATCCGTACGTCGGACCGGACTACACGCAGATTTACTGGCATCATATTCCGTCGTTTATCTCCATGCTCGAGGACTTCCTGATCAACAGCGCATGGGCCAAGTCCGAACAGCACATTGCGTTTCCGTCGCTGTACCAGTCCGGCTACGCGTTTCTGGCGTCGAACCAGTTCGGCCATGCGCCGGGCACGTTCTACGGCGAGGAGGATATGTGGCTGTGGCTGGACAGAGGCATTATCCAGCCGGACAGTGTGAATATCGATTACGTTGCGGCGCGCAAGGACGGCAAGCTGGGGCTGGCGCTGATGAACGAGGACAACGCCGCACGTACTACTGTCATTGCACTTGGAGACAAGGTGCCGGGAGGCGCTTCGTATTCCGGAACGGCAGCCGTGTATGAGGCGGACGGCACAGCGTCGACCGTAGCCGTGACCAGCGGCAGCTTTACGCTGACGATTCCGGCTAAGGGTATTCGCTCGGTGCTGCTCGATATTCCTGGCGTGCGGGCTCCGGGCTATGCGAAAACGGATTACTCTTTTGCCAACCACCCGCGCGGGACGGTCAGCGAGCATACGCGGGGCAAAGGGCATGTGATCCAGGTATCGCCGGACAGCTACCACGCCTTCGTTTATGTGAATGATCTGAATGCCGCGACAAGCAAGCTGACGATGCAGTACACGGTCAACGGTCAGTCGCATACCATCGAGAAGGAAGGATACCCGTACGAGTTTTTGATTAAGGTAGACAATCCGGAGGAGATCTTTACGTACCAGTTGACGGCGACCAAGGCGGACAACACCACGGAAGCCTTGGGAGGCGGGACGCTTAAGGCGTACGGGTTCGAGGATTCCGGCATCGCCATTCCGAAGCAGGGACGGTTTGAACCGATCGAATCGACGGTTAAGAGCACGGGGACGGCCACGGGGGAAATTCGCTTCGTCGTGCCGTGGGAGTCTTTCCCGTTCCCGCTGACAGCCAATTTACTGAACGGTTTGCGGGTAACCGGCGTATTGACGCACAAAACTAACGCTTCGGTGCTGAACCTGGACAGTCTGATTATCCGCAATGAGATGCGGCCCAACGGCGACACCACACTGGCGATTACGCCGACGTCTGCGGTTCCGCTGGCCAACTACACGGATTACAACATTACGTTGACGATTCATCCGCGTCCGAAGCTCGGGTATTTCGAACCGCTGGCGATGGCCGTCAACAGTTCAGGGACAGGCGACGGCAAAAACCGATTCGTCGTCTCCAACGCGAACTTTCCGTTTGCCCTGACAGGAAATCTGTTAAGCGGCCTGCGCATTACCGGCACGCTGACGCACAAGACGACCTCTGAGACGCTGTCGCTGGACAGTCGGATAGCCGGCAACGAAGTGCGCACCAACGGTACGACGGTTCTGGTCGTGCATCCGACGAGCACGCTGCCGGTAGCCAATTACAGCAACTACAATATTGCGATTACGATTCATCCGCTCGCGTCGCCGCCGCAGACGGAAGCGGCAATTTCGGCAGCGGCAGGGCCGGACGCAGGCGGTGCATATGTCGGACCGGTCACCGTGACGCTTTCGGTATACGGTTCCAGCGTCACCGATACGGTCTACCGCATGAACGGAGGAGCATGGACGTCGTACAGCCAGCCGCTTCAGTTGGAGACGGTCGGCGTTCACTTGCTGGAGTACCGCAGTGTGACCTATGCCACTTATGCGGAACCGATTCGCTTGAGGACGATTCGAATCGAGTCGCTGGCGTCATCGCCGAACTGAAGAACAAGCTTAACTCTGGAATGAGATGCAAAGACGCTTCCAACCATTGTGAAGGTGGGAAGCGTCTTTGGACATTTTGGCAAAATAAAAAAAACACCGCTGTCCCATTCTAGCAATGGGGCGGTCGGCGTCTCTCTAGGAGCAGTCGTAGCCAAACTCATCCGTTAGAAGCATCAATGAGCATCAACAAAGTTACCATCCTGTATGGCAACCGGCCTTTCACTGATATCGGTCCGGTTGCCATCAGGCAGGTGCGTTATTTCTTTGATGTTCCTTATTTGCTCAGTTCTTCCTTGATGACTTGCTGAGCTTCTTCTTCCATCAGCCGCATTGCGGTGTTCAGGTCGGCTTGACCGGCGAGAAGCGTGTTCAAATGCTTCGTGTATACAGAGCGCACTTTGTTGTCAAACTTGGTCAGCGGGGCCAGCTGCGTGAACGGATAGTACGTGATCGCCCCCCAGTTTTTGTCCGGGAAAGCCGACTCTTTGCCAAGCGCGTCCCTGACTTCTTTGCTTGTCGATGCCATCAGTTTGCCGGTCTTCGACATCTCAAGCTGATATTCGTTGGATGTCCAGAATTTGATGGCTTCCATTGCGGCATCCGGATTTTTTGAGAGCGAGGTGACGCCGAAATAAATCGGATTGGTGCGGGAGCCGACTTTGGGCGCATCCTTAAACACTGGCATCGCGACCATGTCCCAGTTCATGGCCTTCAGTTCGGCTTCGAACGCATTCGGAACGGAGGCCGTGAACAAAATCATTGCCAGCTCATGCTCCTTGCTGAACGATGCCCAGTTCGGAAGCTTCTTGGCAAGCGCGAACGTCTCGGTCATCACCGGATTGGCGAATACCGTCTGGAACAGCTTTTGCCAGCGCGGATCACTGTTGATCGACGGCTGATTCGTCTTGCCGTCCACAAACGGAGCCGGCAGCGAGCTCATGCCGACAAACTGGGCGGTGCCGTTCATGCCGAAGCCGTACACCTGACGTTCGCCGTCCGAGCGGGTCAGGCGTTTGGCCAGATCGAAGGTTTCTTCCCAAGTCAGTCCGTCCTTCGGATAAGGGACACCGAACTGGTCAAACAGCGTTTTGTTGTAGTAGACGAGCAAGCTGTTCAGCGTGACCGGGACCCCGTACAATTTGCCGCCGAACGCATCTTTGATGGATTGGACGGCTGTCGGCTCCAACTGGTTGAGATCGATCTGATGCTTGCGGGCGAGCTCCGTCATGTCGAACATGAGATTGAACTCTTCCAGTTTTTCTTCGAACGGGCCGCGGCCGTGGTAAAAAATATCGAATTTGGTGTTGCTGGCCAACATATCCGTCATGGTCGTTCCGCTGTTGGCCGCAGCCCGGATGTACTTCATTTTGATATGCGGGTATTTTTTTTGCAGCGGCTCGATATAGACGCGGTTGATCTCCTCTTCCGGGTCGCCCACGTCCGAATACAGCACGAGTTCTACTTCCTTGGGCGCAGTGGGCTGCTGCTTTTCGGATTGCCCTTGACTTTCCTTTGAGCCGCTGTTGCAAGCGGCCAAGGATACGGCAGCCGCAGCGGAAGCGAGCAGCAGACCGATTCGTTTGTATGAGTTGTGCATGGATGAACCTCCTGAGCAATGAAGATGATGGCAATGCCGAGAGCTTGCATGGACATGTCGGGCGCGTACAGGTGCCGACTCGCTGACCTCCGGATGCGGGTAAGCGCTAACACATCAGTGAAAACGCTATCTATAAACATCTCTGAAATACGATACGCATCTTCAGCTGCGAGCGCAGAACAAATGAAGCAATACCTCCTTTTCTCGTTTGCTGCTGCGGCACTTGGCCGCATACCCCCTGCACAGTTTGTCGACAAATTGATTCTATTTCATTTTAAATGTAAAAAAAGCTTTTCTTCTAGTTGAAAATTAGTTACATTTTAAATGGAGAGGTTCACAGTAACGGACAATTCAAGACGCGCGGCTTCGCCGCTTGAGGTGGGCGTGGAGGAGAGGATAAGCGGTGAGGAAAAGGAAAAGCATAACTTTGAGAGACTTGTCGAAGCAGTTGGGGTTGTCTGTGCATACCGTGTCCAAGGCATTACGCGGATTACCCGGCATGTCGGAGGATACGCGTAATGAAGTGATCCGGCGGGCTCAGGAGGCGGGCTACCGGACCAAGGATCAGGAGCGGGTTCATGCGATGGAGCGCGTGCCGCTCTATACCGCAGGCAAACCGTACCGGTTTGCGCTCATCATTCCGGACCGTTCGGTGGCGATGGAGATCAATCAACTCATTATCGGAGGCTTGCAGAGCAAACTAGCCGAATACGGGCATGCGATGGAGACGATTGTCGTCCCTTACGTTTTTCCGGAAGGCAGTAGCTACGACGAATGGGAGGCCCTGCATCCGCTGGATTACATGGACGGCCTGTTTATTGCGCCGATGGTCGGGCAGCTTCAGGAGAAACGCCTGCTGGCAAAGCGGGTGCCGCGCATTCTAATTAATTTTCCGGGGTCGGCAGCCGCGGTGGACAGCATTGCCTGGGATGTCGGGACGGCTGTTCACCAGTCGGTGCGTTATCTGCATGCCAACGGACACCGCAACATCATGTATGTGGGACGGATGGAGGGACATCGGGGGTTTGTCATCCGCTGGCAAGCGTTCGGGCAGGCGATGGCTGAGGCTGGACTGTCGTTCCGCCCGGAGGACCAGATGGTGGCCTACGACAATCAGTCGCAATGGAACACACAATTTATCGAGAAGCTGCGGCTTCATCAGCCGACGGCGTTACTGTGCGGAGTCAAAACCGACCTGGCCTGGATTTATCATGCGTGCAGCGTGGTGGGCAAGCGCATTCCCGAGGACATCTCGCTCATCAGTATGCATCATATGGAGGAGCCGCATATGCCCGAGCTGTCGCGACCGGTGATCCGCATTCGGGAAAGCGGCATAAGAGCAGCGGAGCGCATGCTCTGGCGTCTAGCCAATCCGCATCAGCCCTACGAGCATATTTTGTTGCAGGGCTCGTTCTTTGAAGGAGCTACGGTGCGTGTTCTTCCGGCAGAAGCTCCGTAAAGAGCTTGATGCCAATACGCCATCAATTCTTAATCTGTGGGTAAAGGCGCTTTAATTCGATGCTTGCATCGTCCGTCGTGAACTGCCCTGCCCGTCTACGCCCTTCTGGTCTTGATTAGGGTCGGGCTCAAGCCGGCAGTTCCTGAGCTAATTGGGAGAGGGAAGGATTCGTCGTCCCAAACACTGACTTGTCATCACACTAATTTCAATCTCGGCGATGTTCAATCCAACAATAGTAATCACTTTCTCATTAGGCGACAGGGAACGTATGGATGAAGAGGAAGAACGGTCCGGACGACCAAGAAAGCCTTTATATTGGAAGCAATCGAGGAAGAGTACAGCGCGAAAAGGAGCAAGAGGGCTACCCTCACTGCTCTTTTTTTTATCCCCAGACAAGTAATTTTTTTCATGTTGAATAAAAATCGCATTTACCTCTATAATAAGAACAGATGTTCGTATTTTGTTCGGAGGTGCCTTATGAAAAGGGAACGGGTGATTTTCCTTGCAGACTGCCAGTCATTCTACGCATCGGTGGAGAAGGCGGCTCATCCAGAGTATCACGATATGCCCGTTGCGGTTGGCGATCCATCCCGGCGTAGTGGCATCATATTGGCCGCCTGCCCGCTCGCGAAGGCGAGGGGAGTAACGACAGCGGAGCGCGTAAGCGGGGCTTTGGCAAAGTGTCCGGACCTTGTCGTTATCCGGCCGAGGATGCAGACGTATATTTCCATATCGTTGCTTATCTCGGAGATATACGAATCGATCACCGATCAGGTTGAGCCGTACAGCATCGACGAGCAGTTTTTGGACGTGACCGGGTCGCTCGCTGACTATGGATCAACGGAGGAGATCGTGCGCCAAATCCAGACGCGGGTGCAATTGGCGACGGGTGTTCGGTCGAGGGTCGGCATCGGCCCGACCAAAATACTCGCTAAAATGGCAACTGACAACTTTGCCAAAAAAAGTCCCGACGGCATGTACCGGCTGGACAGCGACAACATGTCCGACTTATGGGAGCTGCCCGTGCATCAGATGTTTATGGTCGCAAGCCGCATGACCGTCCATTTTACGAGGATGGGATTATCGACGATCGGAGCGATCGCCCGTCTCGATCTGGGAGACTTTAAACGGATGATGCGCCGAGAGATGGGCAAGCAGAGCGATATTCAGGCGGAGTATTATTGGCAGACTGCCAGGGGTATCGATCCGAGCCCGGTGGTCAACGGCATCCGAAGTCAGATTAAAGTGATCAATTGCGGGCGGGCGCTTAAGTGGGGGATGTATAAAACGTTTGCCGAGATTGAGCCGATCATGCTGGAGCTGGTGATCGAGGTCTGCCGACGCGCCCGTCGACAAGGGTATATGGGACGGGTCGTCGGGGTCGGAGCTGCCGAAACGGATGGGGACCGATCGTCAGGATTCGGCCGGCAGGTAACGTTACGCACCCCCAGTTATTTGCCGCATGAGGTGGGCGCCGCCGTACACCGTCTATTTATGGAGCATTGGCAACGTATGCCGCTCACGCGTCTTCATATCACACTCACCGACCTTTCCCATGATGATGTGTACCAACTGGACCTGTTTGACGACCGCGAACGCCATATCCGACGCGAGCGGGCCGTCGATACGATAAAAGAGCGCTACGGATCGGCAGCAATCATACGGGCGTCGTCGCTTCTGGAGACGGGGCAGGCACGTGAGAGAGCCGTACAAATCGGAGGTCATTGGGCATGAGCAAATTGGATGCTAACGGACGATGGGAGTCAAAAATGGCGCTTCCCGAGCACATCGAGCAATACGAGGCTCGCGGAGACAAAAAGGCTACGCACCCGACGACCGAAGAGTTGACGATGATCCGGGACTATGTTCTGTTGCCTCACATGCTAACTATGGTCCAGCGAAGCATTGATGATATCAAAAACTCGACAAATATCTTGAAACGGCTCTACTTGCTGTCGGCCGAGGTAGTCATGAGCAGTATAAACAGGGACTTGTACGATTTGAGGCGGGAGTTGTCGCGCAGAAGTATTAAGATACACGGTGACGAGCAGGTGGACATGGTCGTTTATTATCGTTATGTTTGCCGGGGCTATGAGGAGCGTATAGGGATAGTGAGAGAAGTGATGCGATCGGAGATAAGCATGAGACTTGCCAAGTACGTTTCGGAGGTTGTTCATAAAATTAAAGGGTAAGTCCAGCCAATGTAAAAAGGAACAGATTTGGGGTTTACCCCGCTGTTCCTTTTTTTGTTTTTACAGATTGGAGTGTATCGATTACAGAAATTATTATTACGCTAACAAATACTACATAACAACGTTATTGATCTCGTTCAAAGGAATTGTCCGTAGTTGTTGTATGATCTTAGCCTTGTTGTTGCCATACCTCGACATTCAGGCCATTATGCATAGCGACCTGCAGGTGATGGGATGATTGGAGCACGTAGCCGTGGACAAGCTTCAGATGTTCGCCTCCGGATAGTCGGCTTTCAGCGCTTCTACCGTTTCGTACTTGGCAGTCTCAAATACGAGCTTCGCCGGCCCCTTCTCTGTCCGATCTTTGACGATATGGCCATAGACCTTACCAGCCAGCGCGGGAAATACGAACATCGTTTTATCAGGCTCGTTGGCGAGTTTATATTTTTCGATCATGCGACAACCCCCTCCCGAAAGAACAATTCGTCATATGGAGGGTAATCCCTGCTTCATGTCTGATGGTGTATTTAGGAAGTATGGGCACAAAAAAAACCGCCACCCACAAGGGATGACGGCTGAATAGTCTCGAGGCCCTATTGCTAGGGCCCCTCATGGGAGAGGAGAAACCGGACGAAGAGCTTATGGGGAAACGTAAGTCTTCTCCGCGGTTGTCTACGACATTGGTTGGATGTCGATATCTACAATATGTCCGGATTTGGAAAAACCTATACATGCGCTGCGTAAAATTTTGTGGTTTATTTGCAGAATGTGATACGATAGCAGCAGCAAAGGCGCTTTCGGCGCAGGTCAACGAAACGCGGAGCAGGAGCGGTTTTGCGAGAGCGGAACGCCTGTTGCGCTGCTCGTTTATGTACCATGCGAAGCACAGGGTACATGCCCCGCCGAAAAAAGCCTGACAGACATCATACAGTTGCACGAGAGGAACGGGGGACGACGGTGAGAGTCATTTCCGGGTCGGCCAGAGGCAGGCCGTTAAAGGCCGTGCCGGGCATGGGAACGAGGCCGACGACAGATAAAGTGAAGGAAGCTATTTTCAGCATGATCGGGCCGTATTTTGCCGGGGGGAGCGCGCTCGATTTGTTCGCCGGCACCGGCGGACTCGGCATCGAAGCGTTGAGCCGGGGGATCGAGTCGGCGGTTTTCGTCGATGCGGACAAGCGCAGCGTAGACGTGGTTCGGGCAAATCTGCAGGCAGCCCGCTTGGAACAGCAAGCCGAGGTGTACCGGAACGACGCGGTTAGAGCCTTGAAGGTGCTTGGCAAGCGGGAGACCCGCTTCGATCTCGTCTTTCTGGATCCGCCTTACAAGATGACGGCCATACCCGAGCTGATCGGGACGATGCTTGAGATGGAGCTGCTGGCGGAGAAGGCCACGGTCGTCGTGGAGCACGATGCCGCCAACGCGTTCGGCGAACGGATCGGGGATTTGGATCGCATCAAACATACGGATTACGGGGAGACCGCCATATCCATATATCGCCGCAGCGTGCGGCAAGCCGATGAGGAGATGGAAGCATGAGCGAGAACAAGCACGATTATACGATTGCGGTCTACCCGGGCAGCTTCGATCCGGTCACGTTTGGGCATCTCGACATTATTCACCGGGCCGCCAAAGTGTTCGATAAGGTAATCGTTGCGGTGCTCAACAACAGCAAAAAAAATCCGCTCTTCACGGTCGAAGAACGGTCGAAGCTGCTGGAAGAAGCGACCCGCGGCGTTCCGAACGTGGAAGTGGACAGCTTCGGGGGACTGCTGATCAACTATGTGGTGGAAAAGAAAGCAAACGTCATCGTCAAAGGGCTGCGCGCGATCTCCGATTTTGAATCGGAAATGCAAATGGCTTCGTTGAATCATAAGCTGAACGATAACGTGGAAACCTTCTTTATGATGACAAGTCCGCAATACTCGTATTTAAGCTCCAGCATCGTCAAGGAAATCGCCCGTTACAACGGCCCGGTAGCCGACCTGGTCCCCATCGAGGTGGAAAATGCGCTGCGCGAGAAGCTCGGCGACGAACAGTAGGCCGGATGTCCTTAACGGGCCGTGCGGCCGGGTCTGAACCAGAGCGATATTAGAAGGGACAACAGCATGACGGCGGCCAGGCCGATTCCGAGCCCCGCGAACCGTTCCGGTATGGCGCTCCAGGAGGACCACGCCGATAGGAAGGGTGCTTCCGCACCGCTCGAGCCGTTAGCGTATCCGCCCAGAAAGCTCGGCTCCGCCTTCTGCATCCAGGTCGAAAGCGGCCGGTACAGCGCAAACGTCATGACGACCGCTATCCCGGCATGAATAGTGCGGGACAGCAAGAAGCGACGATATCGAAGGTCGGTATGGCGAATGGCCGTCTTTACTTGCAAATGGACGGCCAGCCCGCTCCAGGCCAAAGCGGCCCCGATCAAGGCGGTCGTGACGGCGCCCGGGGCGGCCAAGTGGCTGAGCCGATTCGTGCCGATATGAAGCTCCAGCATCCCCGAGAGAAGGCTGCGCACCGTATCGAGCGGGGCTGCGGCTTCCGGTGCCAGGACGGAAGCAAGCCGGGCCAGCAGCGGGCCGATTCCGATCGTATCCAGAACGCCGAGCAGGACGGAGAATACGATCATGGTCCCCCCGATCATCATCAGCGTTTGAATGGCGCCGGTTACGGAGTCGCCGAGTAGCTTGCCCAACGAACGCCCATCCTCCAGACGGGCCCGGTGCATGTCCGTCAGCGCGCGGACGAAGACGGATTTGGGCTTATTGCCGGTTCGCGACGGTGTTTTCGCGCCCGTGCCGTCGGACGGATGGGTTGGCGGGCGAGAGCCTAACGGACGCAGCAGAAGCCCCATTGCAAGAGCGGAGCTGTAATGGACAATAGCGATGATGACCCCGGTCTCGACGCTGTGCATAAAACCGGCGCCGATAACGGTCAATATGAAAAAAGGGCTGGCCACGTGGGAGAGCGCGACGATGCGTTCTCCTTCTTCCCGGCTGACGAGGTTGTCCCGCCGCAGCTTGCCGGCCGCCTCGGCTCCGGCGGGCAGGCCGGCTATGGCTCCAAGCGCGATAGCCCAGCCGCCGCAGCCGGGGATGCGGAACAGCAGCCGGGTCAGCGGCTCCAGCAAGGTCCCTATGGCGCGAACGGCCCCGAATCCGCCGAGCAGCTCGCTCAGCATCAGGAAGGGGAGTAGCGAGGGGAAGACGATGTTCCACCATACCGTCAGTCCGCCGAGCGAAGCCTGAAAAGCGCGTTCCGGAAACAACAAAATCGAGAGCACCAGCAAGGCCGTCAGCATCGCAAGCGCGACCGTATACTCGCGGCTTCTTGCGTGAAACATCCCGAGCCGCATTCGGCATCCCTCCAGACAAATCGATCAGTGGTACATGTTTACGCGCGGAGGATGCGCTTTAGACCAAGCCTGACAGCCTGCGGCAGCCATGCAACAGCACGGAAGGAGCGAATACGCATGATCGACAGTCGTCGAAGAGAACATACGAAACGGATATGGACGCGCGGTTTTCTGTCCTCGTTCCTGATTACCCTTGCGCTGGCTTACGCTTTTTATTTCATACCGGTGCCGTACTACATTTATAAGCCGGGAACGGCGGAGGAGCTCAAACCGATGGTGCAGGTGGCCGGAGGGGACGAGGAGGAGAAGGGTGCTTTCATGCTGACGACCGTTTCGATGGGCCGTTCCAGCATTTTTAGCTATATCGCCGCGAAGCTAAGCTCGAACGCGGAAATCCGCAAAAAACAGGATGTGCTGAGAGGCAGCTCCGAGGAAGAATATTCGACGCGTCAGGAGTATGTGATGCTCGATTCGCAAAGCAGCTCGATTCAAGCGGCCTACAAGCAGGCCGGCATCCCCTTTACGATCGATTCGCGCGGCGTTATCGTCATGCAAACGGTGAAAGGCTACCCGGCCTACGACATTTTGCACCCCGGTGACCAGATCTTGCAGGTCGGCGGCAAGCCGATCGTCAAGCATGAGGACATTCTGACCGAGCTGAAGCCGCGGAAAGCGGATGAAACGGTCGAGGTGACCGTCAAACGCGGCAAAACGGAGAAAAAGCTGGCCATCACGTTAAAAGACTTGAGCGCGATCGACAAGGAGAACGGCAAAGAGCCCGATCCGTCGGGCGTCAGCCGCATCGGTTTCGGTATATCTACAGCCGAGCTGCTCGAGATCGCTCCCAGCCAGGGAGATAAGAAGGTGACGATCGATGCGGGGGAAATCGGCGGACCGTCGGCCGGACTGCTGTTCTCGCTGGAAATCTTCAACCAGCTGACCCCCGGCGACTTGTCCAAAGGGTACCGGATCGCCGGAACGGGTACCATCGATCCGGGCGGAAACGTATGTTCCATCGGTGGCATCCGGCAAAAAATCGTAGCTGCCGACCGCGAAAAGGCGGATATTTTCTTCGCGCCGGCGGACCGCAAAAAAGGCGAATGCAACCTGGCGGCCGACGTGCCCAACGCCTCCGATGCCGCCGACCAAGCGAAGAAGATCGGGACCGGCATGAAGGTCGTGCCGATCGCTACGATGGACGAGGCGGTTCGTTATCTGGAAGGCTTGAAGCCGAAAACTTGACCGGAAACCGGTCGTTAGCCAAGCCGGACGGGGGGCTCGGCATAATCGCGGAACAGATCCGCCTGGGCAGGATGGGGAAAGGCGGAAGCGTGCACCGTGGACGCCCGGATGTCCAGATCGAGGTACGGGTGCCGCAGCGAAGCCGCCTTGACGACCACAGGAACGGAGGCGGTTCGGCGCATGGACTTCAATAGCTGCTGCCCTACGGGAGAAAAGCCGAGCACGCGCAAATAGGGGACGCCCTCGCCGAGCCGCTCGGGAGAGAGCGGCTCTTTGCGGTGGTTGAGCAGCAGACGGGTCAACAAGCGCTGCAGCTTCGTTCGGGTGTACCGTTTCGTTTTCAACGCCTGAACAAGCTGCTCGAACCGTTCGCCTTCTTCGGGACGAACCGTGGCGAGAGAGCGCGCCAGACGGTGTTCGAGACCTTCGGCGACTTCTCCGAAGGCGGCAAGCTCCGACGGAGGCGTCACCGCGATGCGGGCAAACAGCGGGTCGTACAGCGCCTCCCAACGCACCGGACCGCGCCCGGCCGCAAGCTCGCGGCGCAAAATGCGCAGCGTGTAATCCGGGACGAACGGCTCCAGAGCGCCGACATCCGCTTGACCGGCCAGCAGCTTGCGCAGGGCGGTTGCGCTGGCGATCCGCTCGTCGGTAATGTCGGTCTGGCTATAGCCGGATTTGTGGCGACGAATCGTATAAGGGCGCATCCGTCCTTGCAGACGCTCCAACGCGAGCAGGTAGTGGAGCCCGAGCGTATTGTTCGGCTGCGCCAGCCATTCCTCGTCTCCCTGCCCGGCGAGCAGACGTCCGGCGGCAGCGGCGTATGCGGCGGGATAGCTCATTCCGCTTTTGAGTCGGTCCCTGATCGAGTCGCGGAACCGAGACGAAGCGGGAGCCGGGAGTTCCGAAGCGGAATCGTCGGAGTCGTCCAGGCTCGTCTGCACGGAGATGCGGCTCCCGTCGTGTGCGTGCAGCTCGCGGGCCGCCGAGCGAAGAAGATCGAGGTCGCCGCTTTCGCTGCCGAAGCAGAAGGCGTCGACGACGCCGGTCGCCTCGAGCGCGGATACCGCGCCGAAAGCGAACCATTCCGCCGGCTGGGCGGAGAAGGCGACGGGCAGCTCGATGACCAGATCGGCGCCCATATGGAGCGCCATCTCCGCGCGGGCCCATTTGCTGACGAGCGCCGGCTCGCCCCTTTGGAGGAAGCTGCCGCTCATGACGGCGACGACGGCATCGGCTTCTGATACAATTTTACTTTGCCGGAAATGATAAACGTGACCGTTATGCAACGGGTTATATTCGACGATAATGCCTACCGTTCTCAAATGGCAGCGCTCCTTTGATCAAGGATCGCCCGGGGAAATGCCGACGTGATCCAACTTGACGGCTTCCCGGGTGGATAATCCTACTATATCATGCGTTGAAAATGTTGACAAAGCGGGAACGGAATCGCTATAATAGACTATGTTTGTTTGGAGTGATTAACGTGCATGTAAACATTCGGGATCTGGTCTCCAAATCCGGACAGGTCCGTCGCGACGAAGACCGCGATATTGGGCTTCTGCTTCAAGAGAATAGCGATATAGTGCGTGCTGAACCGCTACATATCGCGCTGCATGTGGCTGCCGTCGATCAAGTCGTCGAGGCCGCCGGGCTGCTGGAGCTGCCCGCCGAATTTGTTTGCTCGCGCTGCCTGAGCCATTACGGACAGCGGCTGGCTATTCCGTTTCGGGAAAGGTTTACGCGCGACAAAAGCTACTCGGGTGTAGACGAAGACGATCTGCACGTGATCGATGAAGAGGTCGTCGATGTGATGCCGTTTATCGAAGAAACCGTTCTGCTCGGCTTGCCTTACATTCCGTTATGTACGCCCGAATGCAAAGGCTTGAACCCGGAGACGGGGGCGAATCTCAATATCGATCCCGCAGCCATTCCGGAAGCGCGTATCGATCCGCGATTGGCCGTGTTGCAGCAGTTGCTGGACAAAAAGCAATGATTTCTAAAGCATGATGAAGGAGGTGGGAATATGGCAGTTCCTTTTCGGAGAACTTCGAAAACAACCCGCGACAAACGCCGTACTCACTTTAAATTGTCCGTACCGGGTATGGTTAAATGCGACAACTGCGGAGAGCTGAAGCTCTCTCACCGCGTATGCAAAGTATGCGGCACTTACAAGAACAGAGAGATCGTCAAGTCTTAATTAAACAAACGACGCATGAAAGGGCACTTCATTCAGCTGAGGTGCCCTTTTCTTGTTGAGCGCCGTCCTCCTGCTTCACAGCGTGCTTGACGCGCACAACGAGCGAAAGGTCCCCGCAGCCTCGATTTGCCGCCGATTTTTAACAATACGACTGCTCCTGCGTTTGGGGAGATGCACCCTTTCTTTTTAGGACGGAATATTCTATACTAACATTTAGTACCTGGTAATAATCGATAAGGTCGATTCATATAACGCAAATGAGCGAGTTCGCGCAGATCGGAAAGGCGGTGGCCCGAAATCGAAAGAATGCCAAAACGTCAACGCCAGCAACAGCTGGCCAAAGAGCTAGACCAAAACCCGTTCGTTACGGATGAGGAGCTTACCCGCATTTTTAAAGTAAGCATCCAGACCATTCGTCTCGACCGGCTCGAGCTTGGCATTCCGGAGCTGAGGGAGCGCCTGAAACTGATGGCCGAGCGTACGTACGACCAAGTCCGTTCGTTGCCGATTCATGAGGTTATCGGGGATGTCATCGATTTGCAGTTGGACAAGAGCGGGATCTCGATGTTCGAGCTGAGGGAGGAGCACGTATTCTCCCGTACGAAAATTGCCCGGGGACACCATATTTTTTCGCAGGCGAATTCGTTGGCCATCGCTGTCGTCAACAACGAGATGGCGTTGACCGCCGCCGCGGATATCCGGTTTATTCGACCGGTCAAGCTGGGGGAGAAATGCATTGCCAAGGCGTATGTGCGTTCGATCTCCGGGCAGAAGGGCAAAGCGAAGGTGGAAGTGTTCACCTATGTCGGGGAGGAAACGGTATTTCACGGCAACTTCCTGATTTACCGGTTTGCCAATGAATTGAGTGAAAGAGGGGAAGAGCTGCATGCGAATCGCGATTGATGCCATGGGCGGGGACCATGGCCCAGCGATGACGGTGGCGGGAGCGCTGCTGGCGGCTAAGGAGTGGAGCGATGTCGAGATCGTCCTGGTCGGGGACGAGGGGAAAATAACCGGTCATTTGTCCGGGGGAACGCTGCCGGCCAACGTCAAGATTTTGCACGCCGCGGACGTGATCGCCGCGGACGACGAGCCTGCGCGCGCGGTGCGTCGCAAGAAGGACGCTTCGATGGTCGTGGCCGGCCGGCTGATCCGCGAAGGCGAAGCCGATGCGATGATATCCGCCGGCAATACCGGCGCGCTGATGGCGACGGGCTTGCTCGTCGTCGGCCGAATCGACGGCATCGAGCGGCCGGCGCTGGCGCCGATGCTGCCGACGATGGACGGAAGCGGGTTTTTGGCGCTCGATCTCGGCGCCAACATGGATTCGACGCCGGACAACCTGCTGCAGTACGCGATCATGGGCAGCATTTACCGCAATAAGGTGAACGGGCTTCCCAAGCCCCGCGTCGGCTTGCTGAACGTCGGTACGGAAGCGGGGAAGGGCAACGAACTGACCAAAGCGGCTTATCCTTTGCTGGAGCAGGCACCGATCCATTTCGTCGGCAATGTGGAGGCGAGGGAGGTGCTGCACGGCAATTGCGATGTGCTCGTGTGCGACGGATTTGCCGGCAACATCTTGCTGAAGTCGATGGAGGGAACGGCGGAATTCGTGTTCAAAGCGCTCAAAACCGAATTTACCCGTTCGTTTATGAGCAAGCTGGCCGCTGCCATCCTGAAACCCGGGCTGTCCGCCTTTAAGAAAAAAATGGATTACAGCGAGCATGGAGCCGCTCCGTTGCTGGGCATCAACGGCCTGATGCTGAAATGTCACGGACCTTCGGACGCCAATGCTTTTAAAAATGCGGTTAGACAAGCACGCATCGCTCTGTCGAACGGTTTGGTCGGGGCGATTTCCACGGAAACCAGCAGGAAGCGAGATGGATGAGGATGAACGGAATACCGGTTGGCATTTTGGGAACCGGCATGTATGTGCCGGAACGCGTATTGACGAACAAAGACTTGGAGAAGATGGTCGAGACGAGCGACGAGTGGATCGTCAGCCGTACGGGCATGAGCGAGCGGCGCATCGCTTCGGCGGAGCAGGCGTCCTCCGATCTGGCTTATGAGGCGGCGCTGGAAGCGCTCCGGCAAGCGAATCTGGCTCCGCAGGAGCTGGATCTAATCATCGTGGCCACGGTAACCCCGGATATGTCGTTCCCTTCCACGGCCTGTATCGTGCAAAGCCGGCTCGGCGCCAAGAAGGCGGCGGCGTTCGACTTGTCGGCGGCGTGCTCGGGCTTTATTTACGGCTTGGCTAACGCGACGGGGCTGATCGCAGGCGGCATGTACCGCAACGCGCTTGTCATCGGCGCGGAATGCTTGTCCAAAATTACCGATTATACGGACCGGAACACATGCATCCTGTTCGGAGATGGGGCGGGCGCGGTTGTGCTGGGCGAAGTGCCGCAGGGACGCGGTTTCCAATCGTTCGAGTTGGGCGCGGACGGCTCCGGCGGCGAGCTGCTGAAGGCGAGCGGAGGCGGTTCCCGTCATCCGATCAGCCCGGAACTGTTCGACTCCAAATCGCAATTCATCTACATGGCGGGCAAGGAAGTATTCAAATTCGCCGTCAAAATAATGGGAAGCGCGGCCGAGGAAGCGCTGCGCAAGGCCGGTATCGACAAAAGCGAGATCGACCTGCTTATTCCGCACCAAGCCAACATCCGCATTATTCAATCCGCGCTGGAGCGGCTGGAGCTTCCGGAAGACAAGTGCATGATCAACCTGAACAAGTACGGCAACGTATCGGCGGCCTCGATCCCGATCGCGTTGGCCGAGGCAGTCAGGGAAAACCGCATCCGGGAAGGCGACAAGCTGTTGTTCGTCGGCTTCGGGGGCGGCTTGACCTGGGGCTCTTCCGTGCTTGTCTGGTAAGCTTTTTCCACCTTTTACGTTAGCAAGGAGGATTGCACGATGACGCGTATCGCGTTTGTATTTCCCGGCCAAGGCGCTCAAGCCGTAGGCATGGGACAAGACTTTTACGAAGCGTCCGCAAGCGCCAAAGCCCGGTTCGACCAGGCTGACGAGGCGCTCGGTTTCAAGCTGTCCGATCTTATCTTTCATGGCCCCGAGCAGGATTTGAAAAAAACCGCGAATACGCAGCCGGCGTTGCTCGCGACAAGCATCGCGATTCTCGAGGCTGTCAAGGAGTTGGGCGTCGAACCTGATTTCGTGGCCGGCCACAGTCTCGGCGAATATTGCGCGCTGGTGGCGGCGGACGTGATGAGCTTCGAGGACGCCGTGCGCACGGTTCGCTCCCGCGGAGAGTTCATGGAGCAGGCGGTTCCGAACGGCGAAGGCGGGATGGCCGCCGTGCTCGGCGCGGATCGCGAGCAGTTGGCCGGACTTTGCCGGTCCGTAACCGAAGAGGCCGGCGTCGTCGAGATGGCCAACATCAACTGCCCGGGACAGATCGTTGTGTCGGGCAGCGCCGAGGGCGTGCAGAAGCTGGCGGAGCGGGGCAAGGAAGCCGGGGCGAAGCGGGTGATTCCGCTGGAAGTCAGCGGACCTTTCCATTCGTCCCTGATGCAGCCTGCGGCGGACCGTCTGGCCGGCGTTCTGGCGGACGTTCCCATGCGGGATGCGAGCATTCCGGTCGTGGCCAACGTCACGGCCGACTCGGTGCTGCAAGCGGAACAAATCCGCCGCCTGCTGGTGGACCAGGTCGTCTCCCCGGTATTATGGGAAGACAGCGTAGCCTGGATGATCGCCCAAGGCGTCGAAACGTTTGTGGAGATCGGCTCCGGCACCGTGCTGGCCGGTCTGATCAAAAAGATCGACAAGCAGGTGCAGGTCGTCTCGATCAACAGCCGCGAGGCTTTGGACAAATTCGCTGCCGATTTGCAGGCGGTGCGGTCCTCATCTTGATAGTGGAGGGATTGCGATGCTGGAAGGAAAAGTAGCTCTCGTTACGGGAGCGTCCCGGGGGATCGGGCGGGCGATCGCGATCGTGCTGGCCGAAGCCGGCGCCGACGTCGTCGTCAACTACGCGGGCAGCGAACAGGCGGCCGAAGAGGTTGTGCGCCATATCGAAGGCTTGGGCCGCCGCTCGTTCAAGGTCAAAGCCGACGTCGCTTCCGCGGCCGAGGTGGACGAGATGGTCAAGCAAACGCTGGACCGTTTCGGTAAAATCGATATCATGGTCAACAATGCGGGCATTACGCGCGACAATTTGATCATGCGCATGAAAGAGGACGAGTTCGATCAGGTCATCGCCACGAATCTGAAGGGCGTATTCAACTGTATTAAAGCGGTGACGCGTCCGATGATGAAGCAGCGCTCCGGCAAGATCATCAACATCTCCTCCGTCGTAGGCGTGCTCGGCAACGCCGGCCAGGCGAACTATGTCGCGGCCAAAGCCGGGGTTATCGGCTTGACGAAGTCGGCTGCAAGAGAGCTGGCGTCCCGCAATATCGCCGTCAACGCGGTCGCTCCCGGCTTTATCGAGACGGATATGACCGACAAGCTGACGGCGGAGACGCGCGAGCAGATGCTCCAGCAAATTCCGTTCGCCAGACTCGGCCAGCCGGAAGATATCGCCCGCGTGGTCCGTTTCTTGGCTTCCGACGATTCGTCGTACATGACGGGTCAGACGATCCATGTAGACGGCGGCATGTATATGTAAAAAGCGCGTCGAATCCTGAAGGACCTTGTCGGGCGCGGGAGCCTGTCGCAAGAGGTATGGCAATTTGTTTTCTTTTCTCGTATAATACCATGGAGGAGGTGAACGGGATGTCCGATATTTTTGACCGTGTGAAGCGCATCGTGGTCGATCGCTTGGGGGTAGAAGAGTCTGAAGTTGCCCTTGAAGCATCGTTTAAAGACGATTTGGGTGCAGATTCCCTCGACGTAGTCGAATTGGTTATGGAGTTGGAAGACGAGTTCGATTTGGAAATTTCCGACGAAGATGCTGAGAAGATTACAAGCGTTGGAGAGGTTGTTGAATACATAAAGTCTCATACCTAAGAGCTTTCCTTAGGAAAGCTCACTTCGGAAGCATAGGCTAAGCTTTCCGTAGGAAAGCTTGCTACGGAAGCACAGGCTGAGCTTTCCTTAGGAAAGCTCACTTCGGAAGCACAGGTTGAGCTTTCTGTAAGCAAGCTTGCTTCGCAAGCGCAGGTTCCGCTTCCGCAAGAAAGCAGAGCCCCTAATCACAAACTAGCGTTTCAAAGTCCCGTTTTCTTGTCTGAAACGGGACTTCTCCTCCTTTAATGCGCAAACGATGTCTCCGGCCGCAGGTCTGGAGCTTCCCAATAAAGCATACTATTAGCCGTCATGTCGAAGAGGTGGGAACTGATGAAACGAAGAGTCGTCATTACCGGTATGGGCGTCATGTCTTCTTTGGGTCACGAATTGGAAACGTTCTGGAACAATCTGATGGCAGGCAAGTCCGGCGTCTCGGTTATCGAGTCGTTCGATACGAGCGATTATACGACTCATATCGCCGCAGAGATCCACGATTTCAATCCGGAAGACTATATCGACAAAAAAGAAGCACGACGCATGGATCGGTTCGTTCAATTCGCGGTTGCGGCCAGCCAACTGGCGGTCAAGAACGCAAAGCTCGACATCGGTCAGGACACCGACCCCGAACGGTGCGGAGTTTACGTCGGTTCAGGAATCGGCGGGCTCGGGACCTGGGAAGAGCAGCATAAAATTTTGCTGGAAAAAGGGCCGAAGCGGGTAAGCCCGTTCTTTATCCCGATGATGATCGCCAACATGGCGTCGGGGCAAATCTCGATGATTTTCGGCGCGAAGGGCCCGAACAGCACGGCGGTTACCGCCTGTGCGACGGGAACGCACTCGATCGGCGATTCGTATAAGCTGATCCAACGCAACGAAGCGGACGTTATGATCTGCGGAGGAGCGGAAGCGACGATCCGTCCGACAGGTATGGCCGGCTTCTGTGCGCTGCGTGCCATGTCGACGCGCAACGACGAGCCGGAGAAGGCCAGCCGTCCGTTCGATACGGGTCGCGACGGTTTCGTAATGGGTGAAGGGGCAGGGATTCTCATCTTGGAGGAACTGGAACACGCCCAGAAACGCGGGGCGCATATTTATGCGGAAGTGATCGGCTACGGGATGTCCGGAGACGCCTACCACATGACCGATCCGGACCCGGACGGCGCGGCGCGCTGTATGTCGCGGGCGATCCGCGACGCCGGCATTGAGCCGTCGGAGATCGACTACATCAATGCGCACGGGACGTCGACACCGGTCGGCGACCGTTCCGAGACGACGGCGATCAAGAAGGCGCTCGGGGATCATGCTTACAAAGTGGCGGTCAGCTCGACCAAATCGATGACAGGCCATCTGCTTGGCGCCGCCGGCGGCGTAGAAGCCGTCATTACCGGATTAACGCTCGAACGCGGCAAAATTGCTCCGACAATCAATCTGGATAACCAGGATCCGGAATGCGATCTCGACTATGTGCCGAATGTACCGAGAGAGGCGAACGTCAACATCGCGATGTCCAACTCGTTCGGCTTTGGAGGCCACAACGCGACGATCATCTTGAAGCGTTTCTCGGAATAAGGCTTCCGGGCGTGCCGGATGCGGACAGCGAGACGGGGTACGGACGGCACGTGCGGGCGAATCCTACTATCGGGATCGAAACGATGGGTGGTGGATTTCGTTGAAATCATTGAAAAAACTGCAAGTGGAGCTGGATATCCAGTTCCGCAAGCCTCATTTGCTGAAGCAGGCGTTTACCCATTCGTCGTACGTGAACGAACAACGCTCGACCGAAACGCAGGATAACGAACGGCTGGAGTTTCTCGGGGATGCGGTGCTGCAAGTAACGGTATCGGAATACTTGTACCATACATACCCGAACCGGCCCGAAGGCGAACTGACGAAGCATCGGGCGTCGATCGTCTGCGAACCATCGCTCGTCCAGTTCGCCGAACGACTGGACTTCGGCTCATGCGTGTTTCTCGGCAAGGGCGAAGAACTGACTGGCGGCCGGACGAGACCTGCTTTGCTGGCCGATGTATTCGAATCGTTCGTCGGGGCGTTGTACCTCGACCAGGGAATCGAGGCGGTTCGGGCATTCCTGGACAAGCATCTGTTCCCTTACTTGGTCAAGGATGCGATGCTGCAGGCGGGCGACTTCAAGACAAAGCTGCAGGAGCATACGCAGCAGCGCGGGATGGGTACGGTGGAATACCGGATCGTCGAGGAGCGCGGGCCGGCGCACGACCGGGTGTTCGTCTCCGAGGTATGGCTGGACGAACGGATGCTCGGTTCAGGCACGGGACGCTCCAAGAAAGATGCCGAGCAGCAGGCGGCTTCGCAGGCGCTTGCGCGGCTGAACGCGTCTCACAAAAACGAGCGGGCCTAAACAGCCTGCGTCACGGGAAACGAAGTCGGTTTGCAGCCGGCACAGGAGAGCGGCGGAAGCCGCTCTTTCTTGTGGAACAGCAACATCGTACCGGCGGGATGAAGGCTTGACGGAGCCGGTAATCGGTGAACCTCGCAGAGCCGTCCCGCAGCGCGGGAAGATGTGTACGGGCCGGGTTGTATGCTACAATAGAATGGACGATTTATCGGAAATAACGGCTTTTCATGCGAAAAGTCAAGGACGCGTTTGAAGTCACTTTGCTCCGCAAAGTTTTGAGGTGAAGCCATGTTTTTGAAACGTTTGGAGTTGGCC
Source organism: Paenibacillus hodogayensis (assembly GCF_039536325.1). Lineage (NCBI taxonomy): Bacteria > Bacillati > Bacillota > Bacilli > Caryophanales > Paenibacillaceae > Paenibacillus > Paenibacillus hodogayensis. The sequence goes on along the minus strand of NZ_BAAAYO010000008.1, from coordinate 292,048 downwards.
GGATTCAAATCGTTCGCCGACAAAACCGAGCTGGAGTTCGTGCAGGGAATCACCGCGGTTGTCGGGCCGAACGGCAGCGGCAAAAGCAATATTTCCGACTCGATCCGCTGGGTACTGGGGGAGCAAAGCGCACGTTCGCTGCGCGGCGGCAAGATGGAGGATATCATTTTCGCCGGCAGCGATTCCCGCAAGGCGGTCAATTACGGCGAAGTGTCGCTGACGCTGGACAACACGGACGAGGCGCTGAAGCTGGACTTCAACGAGGTGACGGTAACGCGCCGGATTCATCGAAGCGGCGACAGCGAATATTTTATAAACAAGCAATCTTGCCGGTTGAAAGATATTACCGAGCTGTTCATGGACACCGGCATCGGCAAGGAAGCGTATTCGATTATCGGTCAAGGCCGGATCGAGGAAATTCTCAGCACGAAGTCCGAAGACCGGCGCGGCATTTTTGAGGAAGCTTCGGGTATTGTGAAATACAAGTCCCGCAAGAAGGAAGCCGAGCGGAAGCTGTCCGATACGGAGCAAAACCTGCTGCGCATCCACGACCTCGTATCCGAGCTGGAGGACCAACTGGAGCCGCTGCGCGATCAGTCGGAAAAGGCGGTCCGCTACAAGCAGCTCAAGGAACAATTGAAGTCGGGGGAAATTTCCACGTACGTGTACCAGATCGAGCAGATTCACCATTCGTGGGCCGAGGCCAGCGAGAAGCTGAAGGCGCTGCAGAAGCAGGAGCTGGAGCTGTCCACGGTCGTCAGCCGTCACGATGCGCTGCTGGAGAAGGAGCGGATGGAAGCCAGGCGGCTGGAAGAGGAGATCGACCGTCTTCATGAGACGGTACTCCGTCTGAGCGAGGAGTTCGAGAAAAGCGAAGGCCAGGGTGAGGTGCTCAAGGAACGGCGCAAAAACTTGCTGAGCAACCGCGACCAACTGGAGCAGACGCTGGCGGCTCAAGATCGCCGTATCGCGGAGAAGCAAGGCGAGGCGGACGCTTTCCGGATGAAATATGCGTCCCTGGAGCGCGAAGTGGGAGAGCTTCAAGAGAAGCTGACATCCGAAGAGGAGCGGCTTCTCGGTGTTGCCGGCGGGGTCAGCAGCTTAGAAGAGGAGCATCTGAAAGCCGACCTGCTGGAAACGCTGAACCGGATGGCGCAATCGCGCAACGAGGTGCGTTATGCGGAGCAGCATCTCGAATCGCTCACCCGCCGTATGGAGCGTATGGACGAAGAGTATGCCAAGTGGTCCGGCCAGCATGAGCGGATTGTGCGCCAGCGCGGCGAGCTGCAGGAGCAGGCGGAACGGTTGGCCAGGGAGCTGCAGGAAAACCGCGACCGCTACTCCGCGCTCGGACAAGAGCTGAAGGCCAAGCAGGAACTGCTCGGCCAAGTGCAGGACATGGTGCGCAAGTGGGAGCAGAAGCTGGAGGCTCTCGTCTCCCGCCGCGATACGATGCGCGAGATGGAGAACGATTACGACGGCTTCGCCCACGGTGTCAAGGAAGTGCTGAAGGCGAAGGAACGGGCCGACGGACTGAAGGGCATCCATGGAGCGGTGGCGGAACTGGTCAAAGTGCCGGCTGAGGTGGAAACGGCGATCGAGACGGCGCTTGGCGGAGCGCTGCAAAATATCGTCGTCGAGAACGAGGCGTCGGGTCGCGAAGCGATCGCTTTTCTGAAGCGCCGGCAGGCCGGACGGGCTACGTTCCTGCCGTTGGACGTCATACGCGGTCGCTCGATTCCGGAGCATGAGAAGAAGACGTTGTCCGAGGTAAAAGGCTTTGTCGGTATCGCCGTCAATCTCGTCCGGTTCGAGGACCGGTACGAGCAAATTATCGCCAGCATGCTCGGCAACGTCATCATATCCGAAACGTTGGAGGAAGCGAATCGGATCGCCGCCAAATGTCAGTACCGCTACCGGGTCGTAACGCTGGACGGGGATGTGGTCAACCCCGGCGGTTCGATGTCGGGGGGAAGCCTGAACAAGAAGACGTCCAGCCTGCTCGGCCGGAAGCGGCAAATCGACGAGATGGACAAGGAAATCCGCGCGGCGGAAAGCCAGCTCGGCGATCTGCGCAAGAAGCTGGAGGGCATCCGCCGCGAGCTGGCCGAAGGCGGACGGACGCTGGACGAGCTGCGGCAGCTTGGCGAGCAGCAGCGGATCGAGGAGCAGCAGATTCGTTCCCAATTCAATCAGTTGGACAGCGAAGGGAAAAATGCCGAGCAGCAAACCGCCCTCTACTCGCAGGACCGCGAATCGCTTTCCGCCGAACGGGGCGACTTCGAACGGAAGAAGAGCGGAGCCGAGCAGTCGCTTGCCGCGCTTCAGAAAGAAGAGCAGTCGATTCAGCAGTCGATTCGCGATGCCGAGCTGAAGCGCAAGGCCAAGGAATCGGCCAAGGAGGAATTGCAGGTTCAATTGACGTCGCTCAAAGTGAAGACGGCTTCGATGAGCCAGGAAAAGCAGTCCCTCGAGGAGCAGCTTCGCCGGTTCGACGACGATCTGGGAGCGTCCGAGCGGGAGCGCGGCGGCAACAGGCGGCTGCTCAAGCAACTGGAGGCGGATATCGGGGCCAACGAGGACCAGACGGTCCATCAGACCGAGCAGTTGAACCATTTCCGCCTGAAGAAGCTGGAAGCTTCCGAGCAGATGGAGTTCAAACGGGCGGAGCGGGCCAAATGGGTGCAAAAGCTGGAGGAAGGCGAGAGCCTGACGCGGGAGCAGCGCACCCAGCTCAAGACGGTCGAAGAGCAGCTGCGTCATACCGAAGTGCGCGTCAACCGGCTCGATGTCGAGCTGGAGAATCTGTTGAAGAAGCTGGCCGAGGAGTACGAGCTCAGCTACGAGCTGGCGAAGCAGCGCTATCCGGTGCCGGACGACGTGCCTGCCCTGCAAAACGAAGTGAAGGACCTGAAGCGGCAAATTGCCGCGCTCGGCGACGTCAACCTTGGGGCCGTCGAGGAATACCAGCGGGTCAACGAGCGTTATCAGTTTTTGAGCGAGCAAAAAAACGATCTGGTCGAAGCCAAAACGGCGCTCTATCTCGTCATCCGGGAGATGGACGAAGAGATGTCCAAACGTTTCAAGACGACGTTCGACGCCATCCGCACGCAGTTTGTGCAAGTATTCGCGAAACTGTTCGGCGGCGGCCGGGCCGATCTGATCCTGTCCGAGCCCGATCGGCTGCTCGATACCGGCATCGAGATCGTGGCCCAGCCCCCGGGCAAGAAGCTGCAAAACCTGCAGCTCCTAAGCGGCGGGGAGCGCGCGCTGACGGCTATGGCGCTGTTGTTTGCGATCCTCCACATCAAGCCGGTGCCGTTCTGCGTGCTGGACGAGGTGGAGGCGGCGCTGGACGAAGCCAACGTAAGCCGGTTCGCGGAATATTTGCGCGAGTTTTCCGGACAGACCCAGTTTATCGTCGTGACCCACCGCAAAGGTACGATGGAGTCGGCGGATGTGCTGTACGGCGTGACGATGGAGGAAGGCGGCGTATCGAAGCTCGTGTCCGTCCGTCTGGACGAGGACAACCCATTGACCGCCTAGCAGTAGGACGAACAAGGAAGACGGAGAGTTTGAAGCGAAGTCGTTTTCGTGCTGACATGGGTGCGAGGCGAATCGGTTTATAGAAAAATACGACGGATGGAGAGTCGCCATGAGTTTTTTTAAAAAGCTGCGGGAAAGTATATCCGCCAAAGCCGAAACGGTCACGAACAAGTTTAAGGAAGGGTTGAGCAAAACCCGCTCCGCGTTCGTGGAGAAGGTGGAGGATCTGATCCTTCGGCGCAAGAAGATCGACGAGGATTTTTACGAGGAGTTGGAGGAGATTCTGATCGGCGCCGATGTCGGCGTCAATACGGTCTTGGAGCTGATCGAGCAGCTTCGCACTGAGGTGCGCAAGCGGAAGATCGAGAATCCGGCCGACCTTCAGCCGATTTTGTCAGAGAAGCTTGTCGCCATGATGCAGGGACCGGAAGACAACAGCCTGCATATGAACCCGACCGGCATGACGGTTTTTCTGTTTGTCGGCGTGAACGGGGTAGGCAAGACGACCTCGATCGGCAAATTGGCGCATCGGTTCAAGAAGCAGGGGAAAAAGGTGCTGCTCGCCGCCGGCGATACGTTCCGTGCCGCTGCGATCGATCAGCTGGAAGTGTGGGGACAACGCGCCGGGGTCGACGTCATCAAGCATTCGGAGGGCTCCGATCCGGCTGCGGTCATGTTCGATGCGATCCAGGCGGCCAAAACGCGCGGCGTCGACGTGCTGCTGTGCGATACGGCCGGACGTCTGCAAAATAAGGCGAACCTGATGGAAGAGCTGAACAAAATTTACCGGGTCATTCGCCGAGAAATTCCCGATGCGCCGCATGAGACGCTGCTCGTCATAGACGCCACGACCGGGCAAAACGCGCTGATCCAGGCGAAGCTGTTCGGCGAGAAGACCGGCGTCACCGGGCTGGTGCTATCCAAGCTGGACAGTACGGCCAAAGGAGGCATCGTCATCGCCATCCGCAACGAGTTGAACATTCCGGTCAAGCTGGTAGGGCTCGGGGAAAAGATAGACGATCTGGAAGATTTCGATTCGGAGCAGTTCGTGCACGCGCTGTTCGCCGGACTTATTCAGAAGGAAGCCGCCGACGAATCTTAAGGAAGCCTGGAAGCGCCACATAAAATCAGCTTGCGATAGCACAAGAAGGAGCGATACCATGACGGGTGAAACGAACAAACGCAAAGCGAAAATTGCCGTCGTAGGCAGCATCAATATGGATTTGGTCGTCACGACAGCCAAATCCCCGGTTCCCGGAGAGACGATACTCGGCGAAAGCTTCTCGATGATTCCGGGCGGCAAAGGCGCGAATCAGGCGGTTGCGGCTGCGCGTCTCGGAGCGGAAGTCAGCATGATCGGCTGCGTTGGCGGCGATCTGTTCGGCGGCAAAATGATCGAGCAACTGCGGAACGAAGGGATCGATACGTCGCATGTGCGTGTCGAGCAGGAAGCGACGACGGGCGTGGCGCTGATTCAGGTGCTGGGAGACGGAGACAACAGCATCGTCGTCGTGCCCGGAGCGAATGCGCTCGTTACGGTCGGGCAAGTGGAGGAAGCTGAGGCGAAGATCGGTTCGGCCGACGTGCTGCTCGTCCAGTTGGAAATTCCGTTCCCCGCGGTGGAAGCGGCGCTGCGCATCGCCCGCCGTCATGGCGTGCGGACGATACTGAACCCGGCCCCGGCTCAGAAGCTGCCGGCCGAGCTGCTGGAGCTGGTCGACGTACTGACGCCGAACGAGACGGAAGCGGCTATATTGGCGCACGGCACCGTCGAAGGGGCAGGCAGCCTGGAGGACCGCATGACCGTGCTGCAGGACATTGCCGGTCACGCTTCCTTGTTAATTACCGTCGGGGAAAAAGGAGTCCGCACCGCGATCGGCGGGGCGAGAGCGACATACCCGGCTTACAAAGTCGATGTGGTCGACACGACGGCGGCAGGCGACTCATTCAATGCCGGCGTGGCCGTCCGCTGGGGAGAAGGGGCGGAGCTGGCGGAGGCGGTTCGTTTTGCCTCCAAGGTCGGGGCGCTCACGGTCACCCGGTTCGGCGCGCAGTCGTCGCTGCCGACGCGCGAACAGGTGGAGAGCTTCGCCGGGGCGGAAGCTTGACTCGAATGGCGGAATATGGACACTTTGCCGAGCTCGATATCCGCATCGGGACGGTCGTCTCCGCCGAGCCGTTTGCGGAAGCGCGCAAGCCGGCGATCAAGCTTGTCGTGGATTTCGGGGAGCTTGGCTTGAAACGGACAAGCGCCCAAATTACGAAACGATACGAACCCGATGCTCTTGTCGGCACGCAGGTCGCGGCGATCGTCAATTTTCCCCCGAAGCGGATCGCGGGTTTCGTCTCCGAGGTGCTTGTGCTCGGGGCTGTTCCCGAAGAGGGAGATGTCGTTCTGCTGCGGCCGGATACGCTTGTGCCGAACGGCGCTCCGATTGCCTGAAGTCGATCTGAAAGCGATCCTCCAAGCTGACAAGGTAAAATACTTGACAACGTTCCGAACAATCGGTACAATAAGGTTTGTTGAAGTTGTAAAGTGTTTTTCCTTTACAGCATCCTCTTCCAGGAGGAGTGGCGAGATGGCTGGCGAAGATACTCTCCGCAAGACGAACCGTATCAATATGCTGTTCGATATTTACGGGCCGCTGCTCACGGAGAAGCAGCAAACGTTTCTCGGGCTTTATTTCCACGACGACTACTCGCTGGGGGAAATATCCGCCGAATTCGAGATTAGCCGTCAGGCCGTTTACGAGCATATCAAGCGCGCCGAGCAGACGCTCGAAGAGTGCGAGACGAAGCTCGGACTGCTGGGGAAGCACGAGCAGCGAAGAGAGCTTTCGGAACAGATCGAGGCTATATTCGGTCAAGCTTCGCTGAATGGACAGGACGAATTGAAACGACTGGTGCGAAACCTGTACAATATAGATTGAACGACAGCTTTATCCAATCCACCGAAGAAGCGGGGGGATGACCATGGCATTTGAAGGATTGACCGGCCGGCTGCAAAATGTGCTGACCAAGCTCCGCGGCAAAGGCAAGCTGACCGAGGATGACGTTAGCGAAGCGCTGCGCGAGGTGCGCCTCGCCCTGCTGGAAGCGGACGTCAATTTTAAGGTCGTCAAGGAATTTATCGCCAAGGTGAAAGAGAAGGCGATCGGTCAGGACGTACTGAAAAGCTTCACGCCGGGCATGGTCGTCATCGATATCGTTAACAAAGAGCTGACGGCGCTCATGGGCGGCACGCAAAGCAAGCTGGCGAAGGCGAACAAGCCGCCGACTGTCATTTTGATGGTAGGCTTGCAGGGCGCGGGTAAAACGACGGCTTCCAGCAAGCTGGCCAAGCTGCTGCAGAAGCAGCAGCACCGTCCGCTGCTGGTGGCGGCGGACATTTACCGGCCTGCCGCGATCAAGCAGCTGCAAGTGCTCGGCGAGCAGATTAAGGCGCCGGTATTTACGCTCGGGGACAAGACAAGCCCGGTCGATATTGCCAAAGGCGGTTTGCAGCATGCGAAGGACAACGGCAACGACTATGTGATTATCGATACGGCCGGCCGGCTGCAAACCGACGAGCAGCTGATGGAAGAGCTGCGGCAAATCGTCGAGGCGGTCAAGCCGGACGAGACGCTGCTCGTCATCGATGCGATGACGGGGCAGGAAGCGGTCAGCGTCGCCGAAAGCTTTCACGCTCAGCTGGAGCTGAGCGGCATTATCCTGTCGCGTCTGGACGGCGACTCGCGCGGCGGCGCGGCTTTGTCGGTCAAGTCGGTAACCGGCTGTCCGATCAAATTCGCCTCGATGGGCGAAAAAGTCGACTCGCTCGAGCCGTTCCACCCGGAGCGGATGGCGTCGCGGATACTTGGCATGGGCGATATGCTGTCGCTGATCGAGAAGGCGCAAGCGAATATCGATGCCGATAAAGCGGCGGAGATGGAGCGCAAGATGCGCAACGCCGAGTTCACGTTCGAGGATTTCCTTGAACAGATGGAACAGGTGAAGAAGCTCGGTCCGATCGACCAGCTGCTCGACATGCTGCCCGGAGCGAACAAAATGAAGGGCATGAAAGATTTGAAGGTGGACGATAAGCAGATGGGACGCGTCGTCGCCATCGTCAAATCGATGACCAAGGAAGAAAAGGTCAAGCCCGAGCTGCTGAACGCGAACCGTCGCAAGCGGATTGCCAAAGGCAGCGGCACGACCATTCAGGACGTCAACCGGCTGATCAAGCAGTTCGACGATATGCGCAAAATGATGAAGCAGTTTTCGTCGATGATGGGTCCAGGCGGTCCGAAGGGCATGAAGCAGTTGAAAAACAAAATGGGCAAAGGCGGGGGCGGCTTCAAGTTTCCGTTCGGTTAAACCGGCGGATACCCCGGAATCCCGCTTAAGCGGCCCGTTCATTTGGCAAGCATCGCACCCGTTACAGGGATTCTTTTAAGGGAGGTGAAAACATAATGGCAGTTCGCATTCGTCTGAAACGTATGGGCGCTCACAAGGCTCCTTTTTACCGCGTGGTTGTATCGGATTCCCGTTCCCCGCGTGACGGCCGTTTCATTGAAGAAATCGGCACGTACAACCCGCTGACTTCGCCGGCTTCCGTCGCAATCGACGAGGACAAGGCGTTGCAATGGCTTCAAAACGGCGCGCAAGCGTCCGACACGGTTCGCAGCCTGCTCAGCAAAGCCGGCATCTTGACTAAGTTTCACCAAATCAGACAACAGAAGTAATCTGTTGATTTGGAGGTTGCTATGAGAGATTTGATCACCGTTATCGCGAAGGCGTTGGTTGATCATCCGGAAGATGTCGCGGTGAGCGAAGTGGAGGTAAAAGACGAGCTCGTTTACCGGCTGTCCGTTCACCCCTCCGATATGGGGAAGGTGATCGGCAAGCAAGGGCGGATCGCCAAAGCTTTGCGCACCGTCGTCACTTCGGCGGCCGTGAAACATAACAAGCGTGTGTCCGTGGAAATCGTTTCTTGACGACGGAAACGGCGCGGCTTAAAGGAAATGAAGGGTTAGGTCCTGTACCTAGCCCTTTTCCCAATATGCGAGGTCCATTAGCACGGGAAAGAGCCGATAGGGAGGGAACCATGAGCGGAAAACGATTTAATGTCGGGAAAGCGGTCAATACCCACGAAATCCGGGGCGAGCTGAAAATCGTGGCGCAAACCGATTTTCCGGAGGAACGCTTCGCCAAAGGGAGCAAGCTGCTGCTCGTCGATCCGAACGAGGAGACGAACGTGCTCCCGGTTACGGTACAGACTGCCCGCACGCACAAAAATGTATATATCGTGAAGTTTCAGGGGCACGATAATATCAACGATGTGCTTCCGTACAAGGGATGGCTGCTTCAAGTTGCGGACGAGGAGCGGAAACCTCTGGAGGAAGGCGAATATTATTATCACGAAATTATCGGCTGCTCGGTCGTGACGGACGAAGGCGTCGAGCTTGGCACGGTGACGGATATTTTGGCGCCCGGAGCGAACCACGTCTGGGTAGTCGATCGTCCGAAAGGCAAGCAGGTGCTCCTGCCGGTAATCGATGATTGCATCTTGGACGTGAACGTGGAAGAGAAGCGGATTCGCGTCCATGTGCTGGAAGGCTTGATCGACTGATGCGCATCGATGTGTTAACGCTGTTTCCCGTCATGTTCGAAGGGGTGTTCGGCTCCAGTATTTTGGGAAAGGCGCGCGACAAAGGCATTGTCAGCTTGAATACGGTCAATTTTCGCGAATATGCCCATAACAAGCACAACACGGTTGACGATTATCCGTTCGGCGGCGGCGGTGGCATGGTGCTGAAGCCGGAGCCGATCTTCGCCGCAGTGGAGGCGTTGACGGCGACCGCCGAGCGTCCTCCGCGGATTGTGCTGATGTGTCCTCAGGGCGAGCCGTTTACGCAGCGCAAAGCCGAGGAACTGTCCGGCGAAGAGCATCTCGTGTTTGTGTGTGGCCACTATGAGGGCTACGATGAGCGCATTCGCGAGCATTTGATTACGGACGAGCTGTCCATCGGCGATTACGTGCTGACGGGCGGGGAGCTTCCGGCGATGGTCGTGATCGACAGCATTGTCCGGCTGCTGCCCGGCGTGCTCGGCAACGAGCAATCGGCGGTAACCGACTCGTTCGGCAACGGGCTGCTGGAATACCCACATTATACGCGCCCTGCCCAGTTCCGCGAATGGGGCGTTCCCGACATGCTATTGTCCGGGCATCATGATCATATTGCCAAGTGGCGCCGCGAGCAGTCGCTGCTCCGGACGCTTCGGCGTCGGCCGGATTTGCTGGACGCTGCGGAGTTGACGCCGAAGGAGCGGGAATGGCTGGCGAAGCTGAAAGCGAACGGCGAGCTATAAGACTTGCAATTCCCTGCGTATATATGGTAAGATATCATCTGTTGTAGTTTTAGTTCGGTGGTCCTCTGCGCGCGATGAGGATGGCCAATATGGGGCCATAAGAGCGAGTACGAACATCTGAGTGGAAGGAGGAAGTCAACCTATGAATCTCGTACGTGAAATTTCGCAAGAACAACTTCGCAAAGATCTGCCGAGCTTTCGTCCGGGCGACACCCTGAAGGTACACGTAAAAGTTATCGAGGGATCGCGCGAACGTATCCAGCTGTTCGAAGGCGTAGTCATCAGACGCCGCGGCGGCAGCATCAGCGAAACGTTTACGGTCCGTAAAGTTTCGTACGGTGTAGGCGTGGAAAGAACGTTCCCGCTGCATTCGCCGAAGCTGGAAAAGATCGAGGTGGCTCGCCGTGGTAAAGTTCGCCGCGCGAAGCTCTACTATCTGCGCGGACTGCGCGGTAAAGCAGCCAGAATTCAAGAAATCCGCTAATACGGGAAGGGGGGCTTGTCACAAGCAAGCCCCTTTTTGTTTTCGATAGACCACTAAACGACCCTGACTGGAGGGGGATGCTTTGAGCGATAACGACTTGAAGGCAAGCGGGAACGACCGTCCGGATTCAGGCGATGACCGCGAGACGGAGTCCGTAGCCGGCGTCGAAGCCGTACCGGCCGGACCGGGACAGGCTACCGCGGCGAAAAAGGTTAAGAACGAAGCGTGGGAATGGATCAAAGCGCTCGTGATCGCATTCGGCCTCGCTTTTCTGATCCGTTACTTCCTGTTCGGCTCCTACATCGTAGACGGACCTTCCATGAAGCCGAATTTCCATACGGGGGAGCGCTTGATCGTCAACAAGCTGCTCTACGACATACGCGCGCCGAAGCGCGGTGAAGTCGTCGTGTTCCATGCGACCCAGGACAAAGATTTTATTAAGCGTGTAATCGCTTTGCCTGGAGAAACGATTAAGGTTCAGGGCGATACCGTCTATATCAATGGTCAGCCACTGGATGAGCCTTACTTGAAGGAAGTGATCGAGCAGGCGAAGCAGGCGGGCCGGACTTACAACGATCTGAATGCGCCGGAGTTGAAAGTGCCGGAAGGGCATGTGTTCGTCATGGGCGACAATCGTTCGGACAGCACGGACAGCCGAATGATCGGTCCGGTAGAGTTCGGTAAAGTCGTCGGACGCGCCGAAATCGTCTTTTGGCCATTGGCCGACATTGGACGCATTCATTAAAAAAAAGCAAGCGGGGGCGCCGTCGGTTAACGGCGCTTCGCTTGCTTGTAGACCAATCAAGCAGCGGGAGGTGACGCATGACAACGATTCAATGGTTTCCCGGTCATATGACAAGGGCCAGACGGCAAATCCAGGAAAAGCTCAAGCTGATCGATATCGCCATCGAGCTGCTGGATGCCCGCGTGCCGTTGTCCAGCCGCAACCCGATGATCGACGATATTCTAATGAACAAGCCGCGGCTCGTTTTATTGAATAAGGCCGATTTGGCCGACCCGGCCGTTACGCGCGAGTGGATTGCTTATTTTGCCGCAAGCGGTATCGAGGCGGTGCCGATCGACGCGGTGACGGGCGAAGGCGTACGGTCGATTCCGGACAGGGCGAAGCATGCGCTGCGGGAGAAGATCGAGGCTCAAATCCGCAAAGGCATGAACCCGCGATCGGTGCGGGCGCTGATCGTCGGCATTCCGAATGTCGGCAAATCGACTCTGATCAACCGGCTTGCCGGCAAGCACGTGGCGGCTACCGGAGACAAGCCCGGAGTGACGAAGGGCCAACAATGGATCAAGGCGGGCGGGGATCTCGAGCTGCTGGACACGCCGGGCATTTTATGGCCCAAGTTCGATGACGAGTTGGTCGGCTACCGGCTGGCTGCGATCGGCTCGATCAGCGATCTGATTTTGCACGTGGAAGATGTGGCCTTCCATGCTTTGCGGAGCTTGAGCGCTACCTATCCCCAACTGCTGAAGCAGCGCTACGAGCTGGAGGAAGTGCCGGCGGGAGAAGCGGAGGCGCACGAGATCGTCGACGTGATGGAGAAGATCGGCCGCAAAAGAGGCTGTCTGCAAAGCGGAGGCTCGGTGAACTTGGAGAAAGCGTCCATGGTCGTCTTGCGCGATCTGCGCGGAGGCAAGCTGGGACGGATCAGCCTGGAACGTCCGGTTACCGTAACGGAAGCAAAGGAAGCACGCCCGACGTCCGAGTAAGGGGGACGCGGAGCGTGCTTTTCGTATCATAATCGGGTCAGCCGGAGCTTGCGGGCTGGCCTTTTTTTGCGTTTATCCGTCCTTCCGGTCTTCCCTCCCGCCGCGAATCCAAGTACAATGAAGGAATCATGCAAGGGTGGAGGAACGTTGCGGTGCTGGATTACGAACGCGATTTATGGAGCCGCGGCGCGCAAAGCGTCGCCGGTATAGACGAGGTCGGACGGGGCTGCTTGTTCGGGGATGTGGTGGCAGCGGCGGTAGTGCTGCCGGTCGGCCTAATTATCGAAGGAATCGACGATTCCAAGAAGCTGAGCGAGAAGAAGCGCGAGGAGCTGTACGGGATTATTCGCGAGCAGGCGCTAGGTATCGGAGTAGGAAGAGTGGATGCCGCGACCGTCGATCTCATTAATATTAAGCAGGCTGCCCGGCTGGCGATGAAGCATGCGCTGGAGGAACTGGCGGAGACGGTGCAGCCCGATTACCTGCTGATCGATGCCGAGAAGGTGGACAGCCCGATCGGCCAACTGGCGATCATTCACGGCGATGCCGTCAGCCAGTCGATCGCCGCCGCGTCGATCATCGCGAAGGTCACAAGAGACCGGCTGTGTCTGCAATGGAATCTGGACTATCCGGAATATGGCATTGCCTCGCATAAAGGATACGCAACGAAAGTACATAGAGAAGCGATTATGCAATACGGGCCGAGCGGGATGCACCGCAAAACGTTTTTACGCGGTATTTTGACCGAGCAGCTGGAGCTTTTCTAAATTGGCCGCCGAATCGGGTCGCATGCTGTACAAAACGGGCAGGGCTGCCGATATATAAGACAAGCAGGATAGATATACGGAAGGAGCGGACCAGATGAGCATGCAAATCGGTCAAATGATGCGCAGCTTGCTCGGCGAGGTGCAGCCGACGGAGGCGAAGACGCTGGAGCTGAAAGCCGGAGAAGTGGTCAAAGGGATGGTGCTCCAGCTGCTCGGCGAACAGGACGCGATCGTCAACATCGGCGGCGTCCACGTCAGGGCCAAGCTCGAGTCGCCGCTCCAGCAAGGTCAGGTTACATTTCTACAGGTGCAGCCGGAGTCGAACGGGAGCCAGACGGTGTTGAAGCCGGTCGGCGTAATGCCCCCGCTGCTGACGGACGATTCGTTGACCGAACTGCTTCTGAAGTTTGGAATCAAGGATGGAGCGCAGGCGCGCCAACTGGGGAATCAATTGCAGCAGGCAGGTATTCCGCTGACGAGGGAAAATGTGCAGCGTTTTGCGGACATCGTGAAAGCCGCGCCCGCCGACGTCCCCGCCGATCAATCGTTGGAGGCGGCGATCGTTGCCAGCAAGCGGAATTTGCCCCTTACCCGCGAGGCGGTCCAAAGCTTGCGGGAGGCAATGTTCGGGCAGCCGTTGACTGCACAGCTGGATCGTCTGGAGGGACAGGCGCAGGCCGCGCTGCGGGCGTTGGCGCAGCTGCCGGAGGCCCAAGGCGGCGAACTGCGGGAGCTGTTGGAGAAGCTCGCTCAAGCGATGCGCGCGGTCAAGGAGGCGTCGGGGAGCGCTGGAGGTGCAGCGGCCCGGAGCGCTTTGCCGGAGTCGCAGGCGGGTGCGGGGCAAGGGCGTCCGGACGGAGGGACGGCTGTCCAAGGGAAAGCGTCCGAACCCGCGGGTCAAGCCGGGTCTTCGCGTTCTTTCGCTGCGGAGACCGCACGAAGCGGCCCGGAACAAAGAGCGCCAGTGACGGAGCCAACCGGACAGACGTCTCGGCACGGGGCAACCGAACCGCTATCCGCCGGTCGCCAGCCGAATGCGGGGGATCAATTGGCGGAAGGAACGGGCAAAGCGCCCGTTCCGGCGGAGCGTCAGGAAGGAAGACAGCCGGCGGCCGGCAGTTCCGACGCCGCTCGCAGCGCCGCCGATCCGGAGGGGCGTGCCGTCCGGGAGCCGCCGCGAACGCAACCGGGCCAACCCGCTTTGCCTGCCCGGCCATCGACTGCGGCCGGCGAAGGGGAACGAGGGTTGTCCGCTAGCGGGTCTCATGGAACGGAAAAAGCCGATTCTTCTCCGGATAACCGGTCGGATCGGGCAGCCGCTCGAGAGGGCGGCCACGAGCCGGCAAGAGCGCAGCCGAAGTCCGAAGACCATTGGATCGGGCGGCTGCTCAAGGCAGTAGGGATGGATAACGAGCATCAGATTTCCCGCGCTGTCGCCAGGGCGGAGCACGGAGCACCTCCTGCGCACGTCACCGCCGGAGACGCGCTGCCTGGAGCGGATGCCGGTCCCACGACAGGCGCCCCGTCCGCCGGCGAGCTGCAGCGCCACGCCGCGGCGGACAGCCTCAAGAGCGTGCTGCTGCAGCTGGGCGCCTCTCAGGCCGTTCCGGAGGCGCTGCGCGAGCAGGCGCAGCAGGCGGTGCAGCACATAACCGGTCAGCAGCTGCTGTTGTCTGCCGACCGCAGTGCGGTGCTGACGCATGTGACGCTTCTGCTGCCCGTGCGGCACGAGGGCGGCGAACAGACGGCGGCCGTACATGTTCAGTCGCGCAAAGGCCGGAAAGGGGAGATCGATGCCCAAAATTGCCGGCTGCTGTTCGATTTGAATATGCATACGCTCGGGTCGACGCTGGTTGACGTTCAAGTTTATGACCGCAAAGTGTATTTGCAGGTGCATAACGATACCCCGGTGCTGGGTCTGCTGTTGGAGCGATACCGCGGCGAAATCGAGCAGGGCTTGCTCGGCAACGGCTACCGGTGCATGTCGCTCCAATGCAGCCCGTTTCCGAAGCCGGCGCAGCCGGACGGAGTGGACGGCATGACGGAAGCGGCCTCCGCTGCCATGCCGGGAGGAGCGGCCTCGGCTTATCGGGTCAAGCCTTACAAGGGTGTGGATATGCGCGTATGAGCGGAAAGAGAAAGCAAGCAGGACAGGAACAAATCAAAAGAGCGGTAGCATTGCGCTATTTGCCCGAGCGCAACGCTTCCCCGGTCGTCGTGGCAAAGGGCAAAGGCCATATCGCGGAAACGATTATGCAGAAGGCTAAGGATCACGGCGTGCCGATGCAGGAAGACCCGTCGCTGGTGGAAGTACTGTCCAAGCTGGATTTGAATCAGCAAATTCCGCAAGAGCTGTACCAGCTTGTCGCGGAAATATTGAGCTTCGTCTACCGGACCGATTCGCGGGCCAAGGCGAGAGAGGACGATGAGCCATGACGGCCGGCAAGAGCGGACATTCCCGCATCCGTCTGGGCCGCCAAGGCGAGGAACTGGCAGCTGCCCGTCTGGTGGAGGAAGGCTACCGGATCGTAGAGCGCAATTGGCGCTGTCCGAGCGGCGAGCTGGATCTGATTGCCGAGCGCGACGGCGTGACCGTATTCGTGGAAGTGCGCTCGCGGCGCGCTACGGGCAAGTTCGGCAGCCCGGAGGAGTCCGTCGATGCCCGTAAGCAGCGCAAGGTGCGCGAAACCGCCCAATACTATCTGTACCGCAAAAAGACGCTTGAAGCGAAAGTGAGATTCGACGTTATTACGGTAATGTTTACGCCGGAGGGAAGCTTTTGCAAGCTCAACCATCTGGAAAATGCGTTCTGAGAACGGGAAACCGCCGCCCTTGGCAAAAGGAGGGCGGTTTTTTGCCTTGCTGGCGCAGCTTTTGCCGCCGCTAAAGCTTCCGGTCGAGGCAGCGGTATTGGAGCGCTTCGGCCAGATGAGGCGTTCCGATCGTATCGCTGTCTTCCAGATCGGCGATCGTTCGCGCAAGCTTCAGGATGCGGTCATGCGCACGGACGCTGAGCCCGAGCGCCTCGAACGAATCGGCGAGGAGCTTCTGGCCGTCCGGCAGCAGACGGCAATGCTCGCGCAGCAATCGTCCGGTCAGCTCCCCGTTGAAACGGAGGGGCGCGTTCGCGTATCGCTTCGCTTGCCGGGCCAGGGCGCGCTGGACGCTTGCTCGGAGCTCGCCGGAGGAGGCGCTGCCGCCGGTCCGGAGCGAATCGTACTCGATCCGCGGCACTTCGACGTGCATATCGATTCTGTCCAGCAGCGGGCCGGACACCCGGGACCGGTATTGGTGAACTTTGACCGGGCTGCATATGCACGAGCTCGCGCGGGTAGCAAACCCGAATATACCGCAAGGGCAAGGATTCATCGTCGCGGCCAGTAAAAAATGGGTGGGAAAAGTAAATACGGCCTTCGCCCGGACAATCGTAACGCGGCGGTCCTCGATCGGCTGGCGAAGCGCTTCAAGCGCGCCGCGCGGAAATTCCGGCAGCTCGTCGAGGAACAGCACGCCGCGGTGGGCGAGGCTCACTTCGCCGGGCTTCGGATAGCTGCCCGCGCCGACGAGTCCGCCCAGCGAGACGGTATGGTGCGGGCTGCGAAACGGTCGTTGTCGAATCAGCCGGTTCTGCACCGGCGCCTGCCCGGCGGCGCTGTATATTTTCGTCACCTCGAGCGATTCCTCATCGGTCAGCGCAGGCAGAATGGACGGCAGACGTCGGATCAGCATCGTTTTGCCGGAGCCGGGGGGCCCAATAAAAATCAGGTTATGGAAGCCAGCGGCCGCTATCGTTAACGCCCGTTTCGCCTGAAACTGTCCGCACACATCGACAAAATCCTCCCCGATCGCTTCGTCACGTTCCGACAAATACGGCGCGTCGCGCAAGCCCGACGAAGGAGGGATGTTCACGAACAAATGTTCCTGTCGCTGCAGCAGCTCGCCGATGCTGCCGATCCCCGCTACGCGCATCCCTTCGATCAATTGCGCTTCGCCGACGTTTTCCAGGGGCAGCAGCACTTGGCCGATGCCGAGACGCCTGGCTGCATCCGTCATCGCGAGAACTCCGCGCACCGGCCGCAATCGCCCGTCCAGCGACAGCTCGCCGATGATCAGGCAGCGGTCCATGCCCGGCAGGCGCAGCTGTCCGCTGGCGCAGAGCACGCCCACGGCGATCGCCAGATCGAACGTAGCCCCTTCCTTGCGCAGATCGGCCGGTGCAAGGTTGACGGTAATGCGCTCCAGCGGAAAAACCGCCCCGCTGTTGCGAAGCGCGGATCTTACCCGCTCGGTCGACTCTTTCACGGAAGAGTCGGGCAAGCCGACAATTTGAAAATAAGGGAGACCGTTGCTGATATCGACCTCCACGTCGACAATCGTGCCGTCGATGCCGTGCAGGCAAGCGGCGTATTGTTTATCGTACATAAGAAAAAAGCCCCTCTCCGCCGAATTCGAATCGCCAGAAAAAGGTGCTTCCTTATCTTCTGAATGACAACCATTCGCCGCAGGACAGCGGAAATCCTTCATCTCTTATAAATAAAATGGCGGAGAATGGAGATAATGGAAGAGAAGGAAACGAGGTGAATGTACATGCAGGAAAAACCGTATTTTTGTCCGAATTGCCGGTCGAATCGAACGAAATTCCGGGTACTGTTTACGACATCCCAATCGTTCATGAAGGAAGCGGTCACGGGTTCCGTACAAAATATGACCGAGCCGGTGACGGTGGAGGAGGCGGAGCCGACGATCGGCTGCCTCGTCTGCGGCTTTACGGGCAACGAAATGCGTTTCGTCAAGCAAGCCGAGCGGGAGCCTCGGGTCATGACCCCGACGGAGCCGCTCTACCGGTAAAAGCGGCGGGCCGCACCCGCGCGGGACAGCGCAAGCTTTCAGCCGAAAGCCTGCGCTTTTTCCATGTGACGGCGGCTTGGCGATAACCCAATTAAGCGTACGAAGCGCTGTCTTTATGACGTCCAAAACAAAAATATAACACATTGTTCACAAAAAATTCGGCAAAGTGTCGAAAAAACATGGTACAATGAGTAAGGCATTTTTGGGCAAGAGGTTCGTTCGGTGGGGAGCGGGGCATTATGCCCTTTTTTGCATACAACACTACCCAAGACAGTTTGATAGGAGGATTCGGAGAATGAATATCCATGAGTATCAAGGGAAAGAAGTCCTGAGACAATATGGTGTAGCAGTACCTCAGGGCAAAGTGGCTTTCACGGTTGAGGAAGCCGTCGAAGCGGCGAAGTCGCTCGGTACGCCGGTCGTCGTCGTCAAAGCGCAAATTCACGCAGGCGGACGCGGCAAAGCGGGCGGCGTCAAGGTTGCCAAAGGCCTCGACGAAGTGCGTACATACGCCGAGCAAATTCTCGGCAAGGTGCTCGTGACGCATCAAACGGGTCCGGAAGGCAAAGAAGTGAAGCGCCTTCTGGTCGAACAAGGCTGCGACATCAAGAAGGAATATTATGTAGGTGTCGTCGTCGACCGCGGAACTGGCCGCGTCGTCATGATGGCCTCCGAAGAAGGCGGTACGGAAATCGAGGAAGTCGCCGCTCATACTCCGGAGAAGATTTTCAAGGAAGTCATCGACCCGGCTATCGGCCTGCAGCCTTTCCAAGCCCGCAAGCTTGCCTACGCCATCAACATTCCTACCGCGCTGGTCAATAAAGCCGTACAGTTCATGACGGCTCTTTATACTGCGTTCGTGGACAAGGATTGCTCGATCGCCGAGATCAACCCGCTCGTCGTTACTGGCGACGGCAGCGTCATGGCGCTTGACGCCAAGCTCAACTTCGATTCGAATGCGCTCTACCGTCACAAAGACATATTGGAGCTGCGCGACCTCGACGAGGAAGACGAGAAGGAAATTCAAGCATCCAAGTTCGACCTGAGCTACATCGCTCTCGACGGCAACATCGGCTGCCTCGTCAACGGAGCCGGTCTGGCCATGTCGACGATGGATATCATTAAATATTACGGCGGCGAGCCGGCCAACTTCCTCGACGTAGGCGGCGGCGCGACGGCGGAGAAAGTAACCGAGGCGTTCAAGATCATTTTGTCCGATTCGAAGGTCAAAGGCATTTTCGTCAACATTTTCGGCGGCATCATGAAATGCGACGTCATCGCCGACGGCGTAATCGAAGCGGCCAAACAAGTTGGTCTGAACCGTCCGCTCGTCGTTCGTCTGGAAGGCACGAACGTCGATCTCGGCAAGAAAAAGTTGAACGAGTCCGGTTTGAACATCGTAGCGGCCGATTCGATGGCCGACGGCGCTCAAAAAATCGTTTCGCTGGTGAAGTAACTCGAGAGGAGATGAACATTCGATGAGCATTTTGATCGATAAAAATACGAAAATTATTACGCAAGGCATCACCGGTTCGCAGGGGACGTTCCATACGAAAGGCGGCCTGGAATACGGCTCCCAATTCGTAGGCGGCGTTACGCCGGGCAAAGGCGGCACCGAAGTCGAGTTTGCTCTGGAGAACGGCACGACCGTCAAGCTTCCGGTTTACAATACGGTAATCGAAGCCAAACAAGCTACCGGAGCGACCGTTTCGCTCATTTTCGTTCCTCCGGCATTTGCCGCAGACTCGATTTTGGAAGCTGTCGATGCAGAGATGGATTTGGCGATTTGTATCACGGAAGGCATTCCAGTTCTCGACATGGTTCGCGTCAGCCGTTATATGGAAGGTAAAAAGACCCGCTTGATCGGTCCTAACTGCCCTGGCGTCATTACGCCCGACCAATGCAAAATCGGCATCATGCCGGGCTACATTCACTTGCCGGGCCATGTCGGCGTCGTATCGCGCAGCGGTACGCTGACGTACGAAGCGGTTCATCAGCTGACGACCCGCGGTATCGGCCAATCGACGGCTGTCGGCATCGGCGGCGACCCGGTCAAGGGCTCGGAATTTATCGATATTTTGAAGCTGTTCAATGAAGATCCGGACACGTACGCGGTCATCATGATCGGCGAAATCGGCGGAACGGCCGAGGAAGAAGCCGCAGAATGGATCAAAGCGAACATGACGAAGCCGGTTGTCGGCTTTATCGGCGGTCAAACCGCTCCTCCGGGAAAACGGATGGGTCATGCCGGCGCGATCATCTCCGGCGGCAAAGGCACGGCGGCGGAGAAAGTGGCGACGCTGGAAGCATGCGGCGTCAAAGTCGCTCCGACTCCTTCCGAAATGGGTTCGACGCTCGTCGGCGTTCTGGAAGAAAAAGGCCTGCTGCAAAAATGCATCGTAAAATAAGACAAGCTTAACGAAATAGCGTTCGAAGGTAAGCAACCTTCCGCATCCCCGACGGGGACGGAGGGTTGCTTTTTTTTATGACTTCTTATTCCGGGAGGGCTTTACTTGTTAAACGACCGTATTGTATTATTTGGATTGCACGAGTTAAAGGGAATCGGCTGGAAAACGATCGAACGGCTGGTCGCGGCGACATCGGGCGCCTTGAGCGGTCTGTTGGCGGCGGAGCCAGCGGATTTGGCCGGATTCGGGTTAAAGCCGAATATCGCGGTTGCGATCTGCGACAACCTGACAGAAGACTTTATCGTTCAGAGGCTGGAACTGTACCGGACAAAAGGAATAGCCGTCCTGACCGCTTTGGACGCGAATTATCCGCCCCTGCTAAAAGAAATTGCGCAGCCACCTTGGGTGCTGTACGTCCGGGGCGACGCGCGGCTGCTGTCGAATGCTGCGATTGCCATGGTCGGGACCCGCTCGCCGACGGCATACGGGAAGAAAATGGCTTATGAGCTTGGCAAGAAGCTGGCTGACGCCGGCGTCTGCGTGGCAAGCGGACTGGCGAGAGGGATCGATGCGAGCGCTCATCGCGGGGCGCTGGCCGGAGCAGGAAGCACGATCGCCGTACTCGGCTGCGGGGCCGATTCCGTGTATCCGGTTGAAAACGCTTCACTAGCGATCGACATTATCCAGAAAGGGGTCATCGTGACGGAATATCCGATCGGAACGGCGATCAGGCCAGGGCTGTTTCCGCAACGAAACCGGATCATCTCGGGACTCAGTCTCGGCACGGTCGTCGTCGAGGCGGCCGAACGCAGCGGCTCGCTGATTACGGCCGATCAGGCGCTGGAGCAATCGCGCGACGTGTTCGCCGTCCCGGGGCCGGCTACGTCGCCCAAAAGCTCGGGCACGCTCGAGTTGATCCGCCAAGGGGCGAAAATGGTCGCCCGGGTCGAAGATATTCTCGAGGAATATCCGGGCGTCGCACGGACAGGCGGCGCAAGCGGCAGGAACAGCGCCCCGACTGGGTTCGCGGGGACCGGGGACGAGCGCAAACTGCTCGATTTACTGGCCGCCGAGCCGGTCGCCTTTGACGAATTGCTTGTCCTCACCGGGTATGAATTTGGACATTTGCATTCAGTTCTGTTAAATTTAATTTTGAAAAAAGAGATTGAGCCGCTGCCCGGCTCTTTCTATACGAAGCTTTAACATTCGCAAAGTACGGCTAGACCTTTGCATACAGCGTACAGGAGTTCATAAAGTTCGAGGGGAGGGCGGTTAGCCTATGGCAGATTCATTGGTCATTGTGGAGTCACCCGCAAAAGCGAAAACGATCGGCAAGTATTTGGGCAGCAAGTTTATCGTCAAAGCGTCCATGGGACATATCCGGGATCTTCCGAAAAGTCAGATCGGCGTAGAAGTGGATAAAGATTTCGAACCGAAATATATTACGATCCGGGGCAAGGGGTCCATTCTGAAGGAATTGAAGGACGCCAGCCGCAAAGTGAAAAACATTTATCTCGCGGCTGACCCCGATCGCGAGGGCGAGGCGATCGCCTGGCATTTGGCGCATTACCTCGAGCTGAGCGGAACGGAGCCTTGCAGGGTCGTTTTTAACGAGATTACGAAGCAGGCGGTCAAGGACGCCTTCAAGCAACCGCGGCCGATCGATATGGATCTGGTCAACGCCCAGCAGGCGCGGCGCATTCTGGACCGCCTTGTCGGCTACAAAATCAGCCCTCTGCTGTGGAAGAAGGTCAAGAAGGGACTATCGGCCGGTCGGGTGCAATCGGTCGCCGTAAAGCTCATTATTGACCGCGAGAACGAGATCAAGGCGTTCGTCCCCGAGGAGTATTGGTCGATTACGGCCAAACTGGCGGTGAACGGCACCGAATTCGATGCGAAATTTTACGGCGTAAACGGGGAAAAGCTGGAGCTGAACCGCCAGTCCGAGGTTGACGAGATTTTGGCGCGGATCGAACAATCGCCTTTTACCGTAAGCGAAGTGAGGGAGAAGGAGCGCCAGCGCAACCCGGCGCCGCCGTTTATTACGAGCTCGCTGCAGCAGGAGGCGGCACGCAAGCTCAATTTCCGGGCTGCCAAGACGATGCAGGTCGCCCAGCAGCTGTATGAAGGGATCGATCTGGGGAAAGAAGGGACGGTCGGCCTGATCACTTATATGCGTACCGACTCCACCCGGATTTCTCCCGTTGCCCAGGAAGAAGCGAAAGAATATATCGCGTCGGCTTACGGAGCGAACTATTATCCGGAAACGCCGCGCATTTATTTGAAGAAAAACGCCAACGCCCAAGACGCTCACGAAGGGATACGTCCGACAGCGGTAGGCAAAACGCCCGAGGAGCTCAAACCGTTCCTGAGCCGTGACCAGCACCGTCTTTACAAGCTCGTATGGGAGCGTTTCGTGGCGAGCCAAATGGCTTCCGCGGTACTCGATACGATGACCGTCGACATTGCGGTGTCCGATACGACGTTCCGGGCGGCGGGTTCGAAGATCAAGTTCCCCGGCTTCATGAAGGTATACGTCGAGGGCAACGACGACGGTACGACCGAGGACGAGAAATATTTGCCGGTACTGAAGCAGGGAGACGTGCTCGTCAAAAACGATATCGAGCCGAAGCAGCATTTCACGCAGCCGCCTCCGCGCTACTCCGAATCCCGTCTCGTTCGCGTATGCGAAGAAATGGGCATCGGCCGGCCGAGCACGTACGCCCCGACGCTGGAGACGATTCAAAAGCGCGGCTATGTCGCCATGGAAGACAAGAAGTTCGTGCCTACGGAGCTGGGCGAGCTGGTCATCCAACTGATGGCTGAATTTTTCCCGGAAATTCTCAACGTGGAGTTTACGGCCCATATGGAAGAAGAGCTGGACTTCGTCGAAGAAGGCAAGGTCGACTGGGTCAAAGTGCTGGACGAATTTTATTCGACCTTCGAGAAGCGGCTGGCCGTCGCCGAGGAAGAAATGAAGGAGGTCGAGATCCAGGACGAGGTCACCGACATCCTTTGCGAAAAGTGCGGCCGCCATATGGTTATCAAAATGGGCCGGTTCGGCAAATTTCTGGCTTGCTCGGGCTTCCCCGACTGCCGCAACGCGAAGCCGATCGTCAAGGACATCGGCGTGACTTGCCCGAAATGCAAGGAAGGCCAAGTGGTCGAGCGGCGGAGCAAAAAGGGCCGAGTCTTCTACGGCTGCGACAAATACCCGGAATGCGATTTCGTTTCCTGGGATAAGCCGGCCGAGAAGCCGTGCCCGACCTGCAACGGCATGCTGGTGGAGAAAAACACGAAAGCCGGCGCCTTCCTGCAATGCGCCGAGTGCGGATATAAAGAAGAAAATCAACAGGCGGACGCCGAAGGCGACGCGGA
This sequence comes from Paenibacillus hodogayensis, assembly GCF_039536325.1. Classification (NCBI taxonomy): domain Bacteria; kingdom Bacillati; phylum Bacillota; class Bacilli; order Caryophanales; family Paenibacillaceae; genus Paenibacillus; species Paenibacillus hodogayensis. Next base: position 268,538 of record NZ_BAAAYO010000008.1, on the reverse strand, counting down.
TTAAGCCGCGGTGGCCGGGGCTGTCCGCCTGCCCCGGTCCGAAGAGGCAAGGGAGAACGAGCTGGAGGTTGTAATCGTGACAGAGGCAAGCAAAGTAACCGTCATCGGCGCCGGCTTGGCCGGCAGCGAGGCGGCATGGCAGATCGCGAGTCAAGGCGTTCCGGTCGTGCTGTACGAGATGCGGCCGGTGCGCAAAACGCCGGCCCATATTTCCGATAAATTTGCCGAGCTGGTGTGCAGCAATTCGCTGCGGGCCAACGGCTTGACGAATGCAGTCGGCGTATTAAAAGAAGAAATGCGCCGGATGAACTCGCTTATTATGCGTAGCGCCGATAAGCACGCGGTGCCCGCTGGCGGCGCTCTGGCCGTCGACCGGGACGGTTTTTCCGAAGAAGTGACGACGACGCTGCGGTCCCATCCGCTTATCGAAGTGCGTAACGAGGAGCTGACCGAGCTTCCGGAGGGCATTACCGTGGTCGCTACCGGTCCGCTTACGTCGCCGGCGTTGTCGGATATGCTGAAGCGGCTGACGGGCGAGGAGTATTTGTATTTCTACGATGCCGCCGCGCCGATCGTGGAGAAAGATTCGATCGACATGAGCAAAGTGTATCTGGCTTCCCGCTACGACAAGGGGGAAGCCGCTTATTTGAACTGCCCGATGACCGAGGCGGAGTTTGACGTTTTCTACGAGGCGCTAATTACGGCCGAGACGGCCCCCGTCAAAGAATTCGAGAAAGAGATTTATTTCGAAGGATGCATGCCGATCGAGGTCATGTCCAAGCGGGGGCGCCAGACCGCCCTGTTCGGGCCGATGAAGCCGGTCGGGCTGATCAACCCGCACACCGGCAAGCAGCCGTTCGCGGTCGTGCAGCTGCGCCAGGACAATGCGGCAGGCACGCTGTACAATCTGGTCGGCTTTCAGACCCACTTGAAGTGGGGCGAGCAGAAGCGCGTGTTCTCGCTTATCCCGGGATTGGAGAATGCCGAATTTGTCCGCTACGGCGTCATGCACCGCAACACGTTCATCAGCTCTCCGAAGCTGCTGCACCCGACGTATCAGTTCAAAGGGCGGGACAACTTGTTTTTCGCCGGACAAATGACCGGCGTGGAAGGTTATGTGGAATCGGCCGCATCGGGCCTGATCGCCGGGCTGAACGCCGGACGGATGGCCAGAGGGCAAAGCTGTCTCGTCGTGCCGCCGGAAACGACATTGGGAAGCATGGCTCATTACATCACGACCGCCGACTCGAAGCATTTTCAGCCGATGAACGCCAATTTCGGCTTGCTGCCGCCGCTGGAGCAAAAAATCCGCGATAAAAAGCGCAAAAACGAGCTGCTCGTTGAACGGGCTCTTGAAACAATTCAGAATTTTTCATATAATGTACACAATTTAACTTGTAACTAGTTGTTGTCCTATGGTACGATGAAAATGTTTTTCGAAGAATGAAGGCGGGGTTGGAATTTTATTTCGCTAGCATTCGAAGCGTGATGCCGTTTAGACGATCGACCAAATAAGTGCCAGTTACGAGAAACAGCAGCAGAACGCGATGTTTGGTGCTGTTTCTCGTTTGTCCGTCCTATAGCAATTACATATGAGGGGGGATTGAAGTGGGCGATTTTCACGCAACTACGATATTCGCCATTCGTCATGGGGGCCAAGGGGCCATCGCCGGCGACGGCCAGGTGACGTTCGGCAACAGCATGGTCATGAAATCCCAGGCGAAGAAAGTACGCCGCCTATATCGGGGCAAGGTCGTGGCCGGTTTCGCCGGCTCGGTCGCCGACGCGATTACGCTTTTTGAGAAATTCGAGGCCAAGCTGGAGGAGCATCAGGGCAACTTGCTCCGGGCGGCCGTAGAGCTCGCCAAAGATTGGCGCTCCGACCGCGTGTTGCGAAGGCTCGAAGCGATGATGATCGTCATGGATTCGCAAAGCCTGCTGCTCATATCCGGCAACGGGGAAATTATCGAGCCGGACGACGGCATCCTTGCCATCGGCTCGGGAGGCAGCTTTGCGCTCGCCGCCGGCCGCGCTCTGAAGCAGTATGCGGGACAGATGTCAGCCAAAGAAATCGCCAAGGCTTCGCTGGAAACGGCGGCCGATATTTGCGTGTTTACGAACCGGAATATTATTGTGGAAGAAATATAAACGCCTATGCGGTCGGGAGGGACTTCCATGAACAATCGCGCTCTGACGCCGAGGCAAATCGTGGCGGAGCTGGACAAATACATTATCGGGCAGAAGCAGGCGAAGAAATCGGTCGCCGTGGCGCTGCGCAACCGGTACCGGCGCAGTCTGCTGGACGAAACGATCCGGGACGAGATCGTGCCCAAAAATATTTTGATGATCGGACCGACCGGGGTCGGCAAGACGGAAATCGCGCGCCGGCTGGCGAAGCTGGTCAATGCGCCGTTCGTCAAGATCGAAGCGACCAAATTCACCGAAGTCGGTTACGTCGGCCGCGACGTGGAGTCGATGGTCCGCGACCTGGTCGAAACCGCCATCCGCATGGTCAAGGCGGAGAAAATGGAGAAGGTGCGCGACAAGGCCGAGGAGCTGGCCAACGAGCGCATTGTCGCCTTGCTGGCGCCGTCCGCCTCCACGGGCAAGACGCAGCGCAACCCGCTGGAGATGCTGTTCAGCGGCTCGAACGCAGGCAGCGCCGAGAAGGAAGAAGCCGATCCGGGCGTATTGGGACGCCGTCAGGAGCTGAAGCAGAAGCTGCTGAAGGGTGAGCTGGAGGATCAGGTAATCGAGATCGAGGTAGAGGACGCCGCTCCATCCATGCTCGACATGTTTGCCGGTCAAGGCAACGAACAGATGGGCATGAATATGCAGGAGATGTTCGGCAACCTGATGCCGAAACGGACGAAGAAGCGCAAGCTGACCGTCAAGGAAGCCAGACAGGTGCTCATTCAAGAGGAAGCGCAGAAGCTGCTCGACATGGACGAAGTCGTTCAGGAATCGGTCAAGCGCGCCGAGCAGTCGGGCATCATTTTCATCGACGAGATCGACAAAATCGCCAGCTCCGGAAGAAGCGGCGGGCCGGACGTGTCCCGCGAGGGCGTGCAGCGCGACATTTTGCCGATCGTGGAAGGCTCGACGATCATGACCAAGTACGGACCGGTCAAAACCGATTACGTGTTGTTCGTAGCGGCCGGAGCGTTCCATATCGCCAAGCCGTCCGATTTGATTCCCGAGCTGCAGGGCCGGTTCCCGATCCGTGTGGAGCTGACGAACCTGACGCAGGAAGATTTCGTGCTTATTTTGACCGAGCCGCAAAACGCCCTGACAAAGCAGTACACGGCACTTCTGGAAACGGAAGGCATCCGCGTGGAGTTTTCCGACGAAGCGATTGCCGAGCTGGCCCGCATCGCCGCCGACGTGAACCAGAATACGGACAATATCGGCGCGCGCAGGCTGCATACGATTTTGGAAAAGCTGCTGGAGGATTTATCGTTCGAAGCGCCGGACATTACGCTCGACCACATCTTGATTACGCCTGAATACGTACGAGAGAAGGTCGCCGGCATCGCGCAAAATCGCGACTTGAGCCAATATATTTTGTAGGTTCTGTCCGACTGGCAGGTTCTGCAATACCCGGGAGGCCCCAATCATGAGTTTACTGAGCAAGACAAGAAGCTTGAACCGTCTGCTGCAAAGAGCGGCGGGGAACGCCGTCAGCTTTATGGAAATGTCGGAGGTGCTGCGCGATCTGATCGCAGCGAATATTTTTGTGATCAGCCGCAAAGGGAAGCTGCTCGGCTATGCGGTTATCGAACAGTTTTCGTCCGACACGCTTCACGATATGATCGTGCAGAGCCGGCGTTTGCCCGAAGAGTATAATAATATTTTAAAACGAATCGAAGAAACCTCGTCCAATGGGGATTCGGATAGCCCTTACTTCATGTTTACGGAAAAAATACATTCGTTTTTTTCTCAGGCTCATGTGACTATTATCCCAATCATTGGCGGGGGAGACCGTCTCGGCACGGTCGTGCTGACGCGGGGCGGCGATTCGTTCATCGACGACGATCTCATTATGGCCGAATATGGTTCGACAATTATCGGCATGGAAATCCTGCGCGAGCATGCGGAGGAAATCGAGCTGGACGCCAGAAGCAAGGCGGTCGTGCAGGTCGCCGTCAATTCGTTGTCTTACAGCGAGATGGAAGCCGTCGATCATATTATCGAGGAATTGAAGGACAGAGAAGGGCTCCTCGTGGCCAGCAAAATAGCGGACAGGGTCGGCATAACCCGTTCTGTGATCGTCAACGCGCTGCGCAAGCTGGAGAGCGCGGGGGTCATCGAGACCCGGTCGTTGGGTATGAAGGGGACCTATATCAAAATATTAAACGACCAGTTGATGCAGAGCGTCGCTAACGCCAGAGCCTAGATGACTAGAATATAGTGACCAAAGCCCTGTCTTGAGGAAAAGATAGGGCTTTTTGCTTATTGTAAACTTTTGTGACTAGATGGAATATATATATGGTTCGCATTGTTACAAAAATAGACAATTTACAAAATTTTTTTAGACATTTTCTAACACGCGGAAGGAATATTCGCGGTGAATGAAGAATTAGAAATTACATAACTTTAGCGAAAGTGGGTATTTGGAATGGCTTTTTGGGATACTCCGAGCCTTGGGTTGATGGAACGGACTTTGGGAGCGGCCACATTTCGACAAAAAGTGATAGCGAATAACGTCGCAAACGAGGATACCCCGTATTTCAAACGGTCTGATGTGCAGTTCGAAGAGCTGCTAGAGAAGGAATTGACAAATAAGTCGATTCAAGGCCGCCGTACCGATGCGAGGCATATCCCGATCGGACGTCCTGCCGCTCCTGCCGTCCCGGAGGTCGTAACGGATGAGAACACGATCATGAACAACAACATGAACAATGTCGACATCGATTACGAAATGACGCTCCTGGCCAAAAACCAGCTGCGCTACAACGTCCTGATCGGTCAGGTCAGCCACGATCTGAAAAACTACCGCACCGCACTGAATGGGGGGAGATAATGAATGAAGCTTACAAACGGATTTGACATTAGTTCTTCCGCACTAACCGCGCAGCGGTTTCGCATGGATGTCATATCCTCAAACATCGCCAACGCGGACACGACCCGCGGCAAGCTGGTCGACGGCCGATGGGTGCCTTACCAGCGCAAGGTGGTGACGATGGAGGCGAAAGAACCGGGCGTTTTTTCCCAGCTACTGCAAAAGTCGCTTGGCGAAGCGACGGGCGAGGGTGTGCGCGTGTCCCGCGTATTCGAGGACGAAGCCCCCTTCAAACAAGTCTATAATCCTACTCATCCGGACGCCGACGAGCGCGGATATGTCGAAATGCCTAACGTCGACATTTTGAAAGAAATGGTCGATATGATGTCGGCCACCCGTTCCTACGAAGCAAACGTAACCGCTCTGAACGCTACGAAATCGATGGTCGCCAAAGCATTGGAGATCGGCAAATAAAAGCCGTTATACATACTATAAACCGCTCAGAGGGGTTTGAAACATGATTCAGCAAATCGGATTTTTACCGAAAAAACCGCTAGTGTCCGCGTCCGCCGGACCGAACGCCGATGAAGGCGCGGCCCAGCTTGCCAAAGACTTCGGCTCGTTTCTGAACGACGCCATGAATGGGTTGAACAAACAGACGAGCGCCGTCGATAAGTTGAACGACCAATTCGTAACCGGCCAAATCGCGGATGTCCACCAACTGACCATAGCTGCGGAGAAGCTCTCGCTCAGCCTGGAAATGACCGTACAGCTTCGCAACAAAGTGATCGAAGCGTACCAGGAGGTAATGAGGACCCAGATTTAATTCAACCAGGTAGGCGCAGCAGATTCCCGGGCGGGGTGACATAGTGAACGAGACATTGGTCCAATATCGGGACAAAGCGACTCAATATTGGAAACAGCTAAGCAAAAATCAAAAATATATGATATTCGGCACGATCGCAATTTTGATAGCCGTCATTATTTTGACATCCATTAATTTATCGAAAACGGAATATGTAACGGCGTTCCGCAACCTGCAGCCGAACGACGCAGCCAACATCAAGAAGTATTTGGATAATGCCAAAGTCGCTTATCAGCTCAGCCCCGACGGCACGAGCATAGCGGTTCCGGCAAGCGCGGCCGCTTCGATCAAGCTCGATGTCGAATCACAAGGCTTGAACAAGAACGGCTCGCTCGGTTACGGCGCATTTGAAGGAAGCAATACGTTCGGGATGTCCGACAACGAGTTCAACGTAAAGCTGATTAATGCGATGCAAGGCGAAATTCAACAAATGTTCAATCAAATCAACGGCGTTGCCAGCTCCAAAGTGTTGATCACGGTTCCGAAGGACAGCGCGTTTTTGTCGACCCAGCCTCAGGAATCAACAGCTTCGGTCATGTTGATTATCGAGAACGGTTACCGGTTCGATCAGGCTCAAATCGATACGATGTACAACTTGGTCGCCAAGACGATTCCGAAACTGAAATACGAGAATATTACGATTTCCAACCAGAATGGGGAATTGCTTGCGTACTCCAAAACGAACGGGGCGATAGCGGGCACTTCCGGTCAAATTCAGCAGCAATTCCAGGTCAGGAATCAGTTTCAGAACGAGCTGCAAAAAAATATTATGAGTTTGCTAGGGAAAATGTACGCTCCCGACAAAGTGGTCGTCAGCGTTATCTCCACTTTGAACTTCGATCAGAAGACCAGCCGGCAAAATCTGGTGACTCCGGTGAATACCGTGGACGGCAAAGGCATCGAAATCAGTACGCAGGAGAACAACAAGTCCGCTTCGAGCAACGGCAATCCGACCGGCGGCGTACCGGGGACGGGCACTACCGATGTTCCGACGTACCAAGGCGGGCAAGCGGCAGGCGGGCGTACGGAATCGGAAGAGACGAATCGGATCGTCAATTACGAAGTCAATCGGATCACGAATGAGATCGTGTCCAGTCCTTTCATCGTCAAAGATTTGTCGATAAGTGTCGGAATCGAGCCTCCTGTGAAAAACGATCCGGCCTCGCTGACCCAGGAAATGAAGGACAATATTCAAAGAACGCTGGTGAGCATTGTCTCGGCAACGCTTGCAGACAGCGGGCAGACGTTTACCCCGGACGATATCGGGCGCAAAGTGACGCTGTTCGCCCAGCCGTTCGCGGATACGCCGGCAACGGCACAAACTGCGATCAACTATTGGATGTGGGGCGGCATCGGCGTTGCGGCGATGGCGATTGCCGGAGCGGCCGGATATTTCATCCGCCGGAGAAGACAGCAGCAGGCCGTACCGGCCGAAGAGGAGCTGTCTCCGCCGACTCGGATCGAACTGCCGACGATCGATATGGAAAACGCCAACGAAAATCAGGTTCGCAAACAGTTGGAAGGGCTCGCCAAGAAAAAGCCGGAGGAGTTCGTAAATTTGCTGCGTACGTGGCTAGTGGATGAATAAGGGGGGACTCCTGTGGCAAAAGCGGTGCAGCAAGGATTGACCGGGCGACAAAAGGCCGCCATTTTGCTCATCAGTCTCGGGCCGGAAGTATCCGCTCAAATATTCAAGCATTTGCGCGAGGAAGAGATCGAGCAGTTGACGCTTGAAATCGCCAATGTGAGAAAAGTGGATAGCGCCGAGAAGGAAGCGATTCTGGCCGAATTTCATCAGATTTGCTTGGTTCAGGAATATATTTCGCAGGGCGGTATTCAATACGCCAGAGAAATTTTGGAGAAGGCGCTCGGCACCAGCCGGGCAATGGATATTATCAACCGTCTGACAGCCACCTTGCAGGTCAGGCCGTTCGACTTTGCGCGCAAAGCCGATCCTGCGCAAATTTTGAACTTTATTCAAAATGAAAACTCGCAGACGATCGCGCTCATTTTGTCGTATTTGCAGCCTGACCAGGCTTCGATCATTTTGTCCTCGCTGCCTCAGGAAAAGCAGGCTGACGTAGCGAAGCGGATCGCGATGATGGACAGCACGTCGCCGGAAGTCATTAACCAAGTAGAGCGCGTATTGGAGCAGAAGCTGTCCTCGACCGTAACGCAGGACTACACATCGGCAGGCGGCATCGAAGCGATCGTGCAAATTTTGAATGGGGTCGACCGCGGAACCGAACGGACGATTCTCGACTCGCTGGAAATCCAAGACCCGGAGCTGGCCGAGGAAATCAAGAAGCGGATGTTCGTATTCGAGGATATCGTCAATATCGACAATCGCTCGATTCAGCGCATTATACGGGATATCGAAAACGCCGACCTGCAGCTTGCCCTGAAAGTGGCCAGCGAGGAAGTGCGCGAAGTCATTTTCCGGAATATGTCCAAGCGCATGGCGGAGACGTTCCGGGAAGAAATGGAGTATATGGGGCCTGTACGGCTGCGCGACGTCGAAGAGGCGCAGACGCGCATTGTGGCGACAATCCGTCGTTTGGAAGAGGCAGGAGAAATCATTATCGCTCGCGGCGGGGGAGACGATATCATTGTCTAACGTCATCAAAGCGACGCATTATATCCCTATAGACGATAAAAAGCTGATCCAAGTTGCAGTGGCCGAAATTTTTTCCGAGCAAGAGCCGGAAGCAGGCGAGGACGCCGAAGCGGTTCAAGAGGAGTCGATCCCCGCCGAGGTGGCCGCGGCGCTTGCCGCGAAGGAACAAATCATTCAGGACGCCGAGTCTTACGCCGAATCGGTCGTCGCCCTGGCGAACGAAGACGCCGCTCGTATTCGTCAGGAAGCGAGCGATGAAATAAACGGCTGGTGGGACGAGCGAAGGGCGGAGGACGCGCGTACGGCCGACGAAGCGCGGGAGGCCGGTCGCGAGACCGGCTATCGGCAAGGCTACGAGGAAGCGACCGCGGAAGTTCACGGCCAATACGAGCAGCTGCTGGCCGAAGCCCGGACGATCATCGAGAGCGCCGTGACGCTCAAGCATCAGTTGATTCAGGAGTCGGAGCCGTTTCTGATCGAGCTGAGCTGCTCGATCGCCGAGAAAATTGTCGGCAGGCAGCTGTCCCTGGAGCCGGAATGGTCCGTCGAGCTGATCAAGAAAGTGCTGCTCCGCCGCAGAGAGCAAGGTATTATCACCTTGTGCGTATCGGCCGATCACTTCCAGTTCGTCGTCGACTCGCGCGAGGAATTGATGCTTGCTATCGATTCGCAAGCGGAGCTGCAAATTATTCCCGATCCGACCGTACGCGATCAAGGTTGCGTGATCCGTTCTTCGTTCGGCAGCATCGACGCGAGAATCGACACGCAGCTGAACGAAATCAAAAAAGGCTTGCAGCAGGTAGCATTCCGAAGCGAAGGAGCTTACGCGGATGAATAATGCTCCCCAAGCGCACAAATACATCGATTATTTGCGGCATATCGACCCGATCCGGGTAAACGGCAAAGTGACGCAGGTCATCGGACTTACGGTCGAGTCGGAAGGACCCGACGCCAGCGTCGGCGACGTATGTTACATTTATCCGTTCAAGTCTGCGCAGCCGTTGAAGGCCGAGGTGGTCGGCTTTCGCAACAATAAAGTGATTCTTATGCCGCTCGGAGAGCTGCATTCGATCGGACCCGGCTGCGATGTGGTCGGTACCGGCAAGCCTCTTACCGTACAGGTCGGACACGAGCTGCTCGGTAAAGTGCTGGATGGGCTCGGACAGCCGCTGGACGGATCGTTTTTACCGACGCGAATGCCTCACTATTCGACGAACGCGGTTGTGAACAACCCGTTAAACCGTCCGCGCGTGCACGAGCCGATCAGCGTCGGCGTGCGTTGTATCGACGGCTTGCTGACGCTAGGCAAAGGCCAGCGCGTAGGCATATTCGCCGGTTCCGGCGTCGGCAAAAGTACGCTGATGGGCATGATTGCGCGCAATACTTCGGCGGATGTGAACGTCATCGGTCTAATCGGCGAGCGCGGACGCGAGGTGCTCGATTTTATCGAACGGGATCTCGGACCGGAGGGCTTGGCCCGTTCCGTCGTGGTGGTGGCAACGTCCGACCAGCCGGCTTTGATCCGGATGAAGGGCGCGCTGATCGCGACGACGATCGCCGAATATTTTCGCGACCGGGGCTTGAACGTGATGTTGATGATGGATTCGGTGACCCGGTATGCGATGGCGCTGCGCGAGGTCGGGCTGGCGATCGGCGAGCCCCCGGCGACAAGGGGCTATACCCCTTCCGTGTTCGCCAATTTGCCCAAGCTGCTGGAAAGGGCGGGGACCGGTCCGAAAGGCTCGATTACCGCATTTTACACGGTGCTCGTGGATGGCGATGATATGAACGAGCCTATTGCCGATACGGTGCGCGGCATACTGGACGGGCATATCGTCCTGGACCGGAATTTAGCCCATAAAGGCCATTACCCGGCGATTAATGTCTTGTCCAGCGTCAGCCGCTGCATGAAGGAGATCGTGCCGGAGCAGCAGACCGATGCCGCCGACCGGTTGAAGCGATTATTATCCATCTATAAGGATTCGGAAGATCTTATTAATATCGGGGCGTACCAGAAGGGTTCCAACCTGGAGATAGATACCTCTCTCGACTATATTCAGACGATCTGGTCTTATTTGCGGCAAAAAACGAGCGAAAAGATCGACTACAATCTGGCTTACAACCAACTGGTCGAACAATTCGGCGGAGGCTAAAGAGGCGCATGAGGTTCCGGTATCCATTGCAAAAGCTGGTTGATTTGAAGACGAACGAAAAAGAACAGGCCGAGTGGGTGCTGTCCGAAGCGATCGGACGCCTGCAGCAGGAAGAGCAGTCGCTGTCAGAGCTGGAAGTTGAGCGCAGAAGCGTCGGCGAAGAGCTGGAGCAGGCGGCGCGCGGAACGACAATCTCGCAAATCCAGCTGCTTCAGCAGTATTCGCAGCATCTGGAGCAGCAAATTCGCTTGAAGGCGCACGACGTGGAGCGGGCCAAGGCCAACGTAGCCGACAAGCAGCAGGCGCTGACCGCAAAGATGATGGAAGAGAAGGTTTGGTCCAAAGCCAAAGAAAAGGCGCAAGCGCAGTTTACCGCATTGCTTCTGAAGAAAGAGCAGGAGGAACTGGACGAAATCGCTTTAACTCGCCGCATCCAGACGATATAGACGGCAGCTTACAACCGGAAGGGGGTTAGCGATATGGCGGATTCGGAAGCGGAAAAATCTTCATACGGGGCGTTCGAGCGATTTCTGTTTTTTGCGACCCCGATCATTTTCCTGCTTGTGCTTCTCGGCGTCATGTTTGCGCTCTTCGATTCGAACATCATGAATAATGTATTGAAGGCAGCGAACAAGGTTCCGGTGCTGGAGAAGCTGATACCCGATCCAAAGACGACCGATAAGTCAAGCAAGGTGACGCTGCCTTCCAGCTCCGGCGGGACCGCAGCTACAACGGCTGCCGGCGATTCGGCGGCAGTCGAACAATTAAAGGCACAACTGGAGAAAGCGCAGAGCGAACTGCAAAACGCCTCCAGCCAAAGCCAGCAGAAAGATCAGACGATCAAGGAACTGAAGACGCAACTGACCGAGATGGAAGACAAGATGAAGAACAAGACGCAGACCGACGATCAGTACCGCGCTCAGGTACAGCAATTGGCGTCGATCTACGCCGGCATGATGCCGAGCAAATCGGCCCCGATTCTCGAGGCGCTGACTCTGAAGGAACGCGTACTTGTCTTGAGCGAGATGAAACCGGCCGATCGTGGCAAGGTGCTGGAGAAAATGACGCCGGCAGTTGCGGCGGAAGCCTCGATCCAGTTGAAAGACGTCGTTCCGGCAAAAGACATGCAGATTGCCGCGCTTCAGGAAAGACTCGACGTCAACAAGCAGCAGGACCAGAAGCCGGTGCCTGCGGCAACGAAGAACGATTTGGGACAGACGTTCTCGCAGATGGTTCCGAAAAGCGCCGCTGCGATCCTGATTGAAATGAATACGGGCAGCCCGGCGAAAGTGCTGGATATTTTGAACGCGATGGACAGCGCCGGTCGGGCCAAAGTTCTCGCAGCCATATCCGACGCCAACAAGCAGGTCGCTGCGGCCCTCAGCTCCAAGCTGACTCCTTAAAGCGAAGGTTGCGGACGCTTCATGGAAAGGAGGTGATAATTTAAAATGAGCAACAATCCTTTTATGATGCTTAACGCCACGCAACCCGGGGGAAACGCTCCGCTTGGCGTGCTTGTATCCAGGAACGCTTCTGCCGGAACGAACGGAGGCGATGCGGCTTTTGCCAATACGCTCGTTCAGTCGCTGCTTACGCAAAGCGGCGCCGGACTGCAGGCTTCCGGTCAAGGCAACCTGCTAGCAGCCAACGTGCTGGCCAAACTGTTCTCCGGGCAGTCTGCTAACGATTCGGCGCAGTTGGCCGATGCGCTCGCTTTGCTGCTGGGCAGTCCGGACGGTACGGCCGGGGAGGACGGCGTCAGCGGATTCGGTCAGTCATCTGTCCTTGACGCTCTTCTGGTCCGCTTGCTGGCGGCTTCGGATGCTTCCGGAGCGGAAGGAACCCGGACATCAAGCGGGCAATTGCTGGAGGAGTGGCTGAACGGCTTGCAGGGCGAAGATACGATTCCGGATCACCACCAGAATGCGCTGGACAATATGATCGCTTTGCTTGATTTGGCTCAGGCGGTTATTCAGCAGTGGCAGCCGGTCGAAGCGAAGCCGGTTGCGGAGACGGAATCGCCCGGGACTCCGGCACAACAGGTGCAGGACGGCTCCATGCAATCGCGGAACTATGCAGAACTGTTGAGAACGCTTAGGCAGTTAAACGACCTTCGGCAGCAGCAGCCTAATCAGCCGGAAATCGTGCAGCTCGTCGATTCCTTCGAACAGCTGCTGGCGCCCATGATGCAAAGGGAAACCGATAAGGGCGGGCAAGCGACGCCGCAAGCGGCAAGCGCCATCCCGGGACCTTCGGTTGCCGAGCCGCAAGCGCCGGTTGCCGTTCCAGCCGCCGCCACTCTTCACGCGTCGAGATGGAAAACAGCCAACGCTGCTGCCGGACAGGAAGAAGGCCGCCATATGGCCGCCGTCCAGACGCTGGCGCGGGGAGCCGACCTGAAAGGAAGGCTGGAAGCGCTGGCCGCCAAAGCCTCCGTTATGCCGCATATGATGGCGATCCAGCCGGCCGAGCAGTCGGTCCAGCAGGAAGCATCCGGCGCTGAGACGGACATGCAGGCTTCGGGCGCCGCTCAGGCACCGGTTCAGCCGGATTCGATCGTGCGCCATGCGAACGCAGCTTCGCCGGTTCAGCCGCAGGAGCATGTCGTTCACGCGGATCGTTTCGCCGAAGAGATGGCCAAGGCTTTGAAAAGCATGAAGGTACATACGGCGAACGGCTTGTCGGAAGTCCGTATTACGCTGATGCCGGAACATCTCGGTCATATCGACGTCAAAGTCACGATGCACAACGGTCAAGTCGTCGCGCAATTTATGGCTGACACGGCTCACGGCAAGGAAATGCTGGAAGGACAGCTCGCGCAGTTGAGAGCGATGCTGCAAACGCAAGGCTTGCAGGTCGATCGGCTCGAAGTGTCGCAATACAATCCGCCGCAATCCGGATCGTTTCAGGAATCGAAGCAGCAACGGCAATCGGGTCAGTCCGGCCGCCAGAATGACGACCAAGCGGATCGCGAGCTTGCGCCAGTCGATTTCTTGACCGAATTGGAGAACGTCTCCGGAGCGAAAGCGGCCACAGCCGGTGCTTCGTTTAACGAAACGGTGTAGCGGGCCGTAAAGATGGAGGAATTCGAATGCCTACAGTCGGCGTTTCGAACGGTACGTTTTATTATAAAAACGCCGTTGAGAAACAAAAAACAGGCAGCAGCAGCCTAGGCAAGGACGAGTTTTTGAAAATTTTAATGACTCAGTTGTCCAATCAGGACCCGACGAAGCCGCTGGAGGACAAGGAATTTATTGCCCAGATGGCGACGTTCACCTCGGTGGAGCAGATGACCAATATGGCGACGGATATGAAGCTGCTCCGGCAGTCGATCGGCTTCAGCTCGTCACTGATTGGCCAGACGGTCGGTTGGATGAAGATCGACGAGAAGGGCAAGGAGCAGCCGCAGTCCGGTGTCGTCGATTCGATCAAGATCAAAGACAACAAGCAAATCGCGGTTGTCGGCGAGCAGGAAGTGCCGCTCGATAAAATTATTGAGATCAAAAAGTAGAAGGTGTTCCCCATGACGGATCGAATGACGATCGGCCAGATGTATCCGGGCGCCGTCTCATCGGTTGCCGGCATCAAACGTGCCGAGGCGAACGCCCGTCAGCCGGCCGGGGCAAAATCGTTTCAGGACGTATTTAGCGACAGTCTGGTCCGGATTAGTCATCATGCAGGTGTAAGGCTTCAGCAGCGGGGAATCGAGCTCAAGCCGGAGCAGATGGACAAAATCAACTCGGCCATCGACAAAGCCGCAGCCAAGGGGGCGAAGGAGTCGCTCATCTTGATGGACAACATGGCGATGATCGTCAACGTCCGCAGCAAAACGATCGTGACCGCAATGGATGGCGCGGCGATGAAGGACAACGTATTTACGCAAATCGACAGTGCCGTGATTTTGTAGCGGCGCGAACGGGCCGGCCCTTTTCGGAAGCCCGGGGTTGCGGATCGCATGAAGCAGCCCGACCAACATTTTAGGAGGAACGCGAATGTTAAGATCGCTTTATTCCGGCGTATCGGGCATGAGAGGCTTTCAGACGAAGCTTGACGTAATCGGCAACAATATCGCCAACGTCAACACGATCGGTTTCAAAGGAAGCCGCGCGATGTTCAAGGACATTTTGAGCCAGTCGGTGTCCGGTGTTACGGCTCCGGCCGATGGCAGAGGCGGTGTCAACGCCAAGCAGATCGGGCTGGGCGTCACGCTCGCGGCCATCGATACGATTCATACGCCGGGCAGTGCCATGACGACGAACGTCGTCACCGACGTACGCATTGACGGAGACGGATTTTTTGCGGTCCAATCCGGAGAAGACGGAGGCATATTCCTAACGCGTGACGGCAATTTCAAGATGGACGCGGCCGGACAGATCGTCACGTCCGACGGCTACCGGGTCGTAGGCGTGGGCGGAGCGCCCTTGCCGGCGATCGATCCGGCTGCGGTTACGGCTTTCTCCATCGATCAGAGCGGTCAATTTATCGGCGTCAACGTGGACGGCACGTCCGCCCCGATTGACGGCATGCAGCTGGCGGTCGTAAAGGTGACGAACCCGTCCGGTTTGGAAAAGATGGGCGGCAACATGTATCGCGTATCGCCTAACGCATCCGTAGACGATGTGGAATACGCGGTTCCGAATGATCCTGAGCTCGGTACGGGAGCGATTATTTCCGGCCAGCTGGAGATGTCCAATGTGGATCTGACCGGCGAGTTTACCGAGATGATCGTGGCGCAGCGGGGCTTTCAGGCGAACTCCAAAATCATCACGACCTCGGATGAAGTTTTGCAGGAAGTGCTCAGCTTGAAACGATAAGCGTAATCGTTAGGCGAGGGGGCTTCCCCCTTGCCTGACATCGGGCGTTCCGTGCGCGATTTCTGGAGGGATAGCATGATACCGGTGACACGGTTAAACGGCAGCAGGCTGACCATTAACGCATTGTTGATCGAAACGATCGAGGAAACGCCGGATACGCTCATTACGCTGACGACCGGGAAAAAATTTATCGTTACCGAGAAGGTAACGGATGTGGTGAGCCTCGTAAAGACTTACCTGCATCAGGTCGGATCGATCAGGGTAGCGGTGAACAATAATATCCCGGAGGGTCCCTAATCATGTTCAAGAACAAAATGCTGCAATGGCTGATCATGATTTTGATCGCGATCACTTTAATTGTACTTGCCTGCTTTATTTTGTGGGATTATTTGGACAAAAAATCGCCGAGCGGCGATCCGTCCGAGCAGGCGGCGAGCTCTGTCGATAACGTAAAGGCGAAGAAGATGACCGCCAAGGAAGAGAAAGCAAATAGCGTGGAGATCAAGGATATCACGACCAATCTCGCGGGCAAAAATTACGTAAAAGTCAATTTTTCGTTTTTGATGGACAACACCAAATCGAAAGACGAATTCGTCCTGCTGACCCCTCGGGTCAGAGCGATTATTTTGCAGACCCTTGCGGATTTGACGGTGGATCAAGTCGGCGGATCCAAAGGGCAGGATCTGATAAGTACGACGCTAATCAATAAGATCAACCCGATATTATCCAAAGGAAAATTGGTGCGTGTGGACATTACGGACATCAACATCACGAATAACTAAGCGGATGCGCGGATAAGGGGGTGATGAATTTTGGTAGACGTACTATCGCAGAACGAGATTGACGCCCTTCTCGCCGCGCTTTCGTCCGGCGAAATGGACGCCGAGGAGCTCAAAAAAGAAGAGACGCAGAAAAAGGTGCGTGCGTACGACTTCAAACGCGCTGTCCGCTTCTCCAAGGACCATATTCGCAGTCTGACGCGAATTCATGAGAACTTTGCGCGTTACTTGACCACTTATTTTTCGGCGCAGCTTCGTACGTTCGTGCAAATTAACGTCGTGCAGGTGGAGCAGCTGCCGTATGATGAGTTTATCCGATCCATACCGAAAATGACGATTTTAAATATATTCGAAGCGGAGCCCCTCGAAGGCCGGATGGTGCTTGAGGTTCATCCGAACGTAGCCTTCGCGATGCTGGACCGGCTGCTGGGCGGTCCCGGAAGTTCGCCTCCCAAAATCAACGCGCTTACGGAAATTGAGACGATCGTCATGGAGCGCATATTCAGCAGAGCGTTCGAAAGCTTGCAGGAAGCATGGAGGACGGTTATCGATCTGACGCCGAGAATGGAGGCGCTGGAGACGAACCCGCAATTTATGCAGATCGTGTCACCCAACGAGACGATCGCGCTTATCTCGCTTACGACGAAGATCGGCGATACGACCGGTATGATTAACCTGTGTATCCCCCATGTCGTCATCGAGCCGATTATGCCGCGCTTGTCCGTGCATCACCAGTTTTTGTCGCAGCGTAAAAGCCGCGCGCCCGAGGAAGTGGAGGCGCTGCAGGAACGGGTATACAAAGCGCACCTGCCCGTCATCGCCGAGCTTGGCGAATCGCTGATTACCGTCAAGGAATTTCTGAATTTGGCTGCCGGAGACGTCATTACCTTAAATAAGCCCGTAAACGACGGGCTGCACATCAAAGTAGGGGATAAACTCAAATTTATCGGAAGTCCGGGTACCGTTAAAGACAAGCTTGCCGTACAAGTGACGGAGATTGTCAGCGAAGGGGAAGAAGAAAATGACGAGTAAAGATTATTTATCGCAAGAAGAGATCGACGCCCTGCTGCGGCAGACGAGCGAAGATTTCGGCGGCGGCGCGTCCTCTGCCGGCAGCCCGAACGTTGACGATTATTTGAGCCCGATCGAGCAGGACGCGCTTGGAGAAATCGGCAACATCACCTTCGGCAGCGCGGCTACCGCCTTATCGACCCTGCTGGGCAAAAAAGTGGACATCACGACGCCCAAAGTGTCCATGATCGCGCGCGAGGAGCTGGAGAAGGAGTTTCCAAGGCCGCACGTGGCGATTCACGTCAATTATGTCGACGGCTTTGACGGCATCAATCTGCTCGTTATCAAAACGAGGGATGCTCAAGTCATCGCGGATTTGATGATGGGCGGCACGGGTAATGTCACCGACGATATGGAGCTTTCCGAAATCCATATCAGCGCCGTGCAAGAAGCGATGAACCAGATGATGGGATCGTCGGCGACATCGATGTCGACTATTTTTAACCGGTTTGTCAACATTTCCCCGCCGGGCATCAATATTTTGGATTTGCCCAACGGCGAAGGAAAAGACCAGCTGCCGCGCGAGGAAGTTTTCGTCAAAATTTCGTTCCGGCTTATTATCGGCGATCTGATCGACTCTACCTTGATGCAGCTGTTGACCGTTTCCTTCTCCAAGGAGATGGTATCGACTCTGCTCGGCGGAGCGGGCATGGAGCCCGAGCCGGCCCCGGCATCTGCCGCGCCCGTGATCGAGCCGCCTGCCGCGGCCGCTTATACAGCGCCGCAGCCGACGCCGCAGCCTGATCCGATGGCCGGATACGCCAACAGCGCTCCGATGCAGATGCCGCCTTACGATCCGTATCAGCAGCAGCCAATGTATCAGCAGCCGCCGGGGATGCCTTACCAGCAGCCAATGTATGGCCAACCGATGATGCAGCCTCCAATGATGCCGCAGCAGCCGATGTACCAACAGCCGTCGGCCCCAGCCAACTATGGCGGTATTCCGGGACGGAACGTCAACGTTCAGGCTGCGCAGTTTTCCAATCTCGGGGGACCGTCCGTTCATGCGGATGATACGAATCTAAATTTACTACTGGATATTCCTCTGAAGGTTACCGTAGAATTAGGGAGAACCAAGAAGCTGATTAAAGATATATTGGAGTTTTCCCAAGGCTCGATCATCGAGTTGGACAAGCTGGCCGGCGAACCGGTCGACATTCTGGTCAACAACAAGCTGATCGCCAAGGGAGAAGTCGTCGTTATCGATGAAAACTTCGGTGTTCGCGTAACCGATATCATCAGCCAAATGGATCGCATTCAAAAATTACAATAGTCTCGGGAGGACTGACACAGGTATGGCTAACAAAATCTTAATCGTAGACGACGCAGCATTCATGAGAATGATGATCAAGGACATTCTGAGCAAAAACGGTTATGAGGTTGTGGGGGAAGCGCAGGACGGATCGGTAGCTGTAGAAAAATATAAAGAGCTGAAGCCGGATCTTGTGACGATGGACATTACGATGCCGGAGATGGACGGCATCGCCGCGTTGAAGGAGATTAAAAAATTCGATTCGAATGCGAAGGTGATCATGTGTTCGGCAATGGGCCAGCAGGCGATGGTCATCGATGCGATTCAAGCCGGCGCGAAGGACTTCATCGTCAAGCCGTTCCAGGCGGACCGCGTTATCGAAGCGATCAAGAAGACATTGGGTTAACCGGCATGCGTGCGGCAGGACGCTTGAGGCTGCCCCGCTTCTCGTTGCGGCTGGCCCTATCCGGCGTTGCGACTCTGCCGATCCTGTGGCTGTACGGTGCGGCCGGCGTGTACGCCGAAGAGAAAGCGGGGGGCTTTGGTGCCGGTACGGACGGTGCGGCTCTTCCCGGAGATTCGGGCGCCATGTTTATGGCGATAGTCAAGGTCATCTTCTTCCTTACTATCATTATCGGCATCTTTCTGATCATAATGAAGGTTTTGGCCAAAAAAAAATGGAGCTGGAATCCGGCGCGCACCGTGTTCCGAACGATGGGCGGTTTGCC
The DNA here is from genome assembly GCF_039536325.1 of Paenibacillus hodogayensis. Classification (NCBI taxonomy): domain Bacteria; kingdom Bacillati; phylum Bacillota; class Bacilli; order Caryophanales; family Paenibacillaceae; genus Paenibacillus; species Paenibacillus hodogayensis. The sequence goes on along the minus strand of NZ_BAAAYO010000008.1, from coordinate 249,257 downwards.
GATCGGTCCAAACAAATCGGTGCAGATCGTCGAGATCGGCAAATCGCTATATATACTCGGAGTAGGGGATTCGGTGAACCTGATCCACAAAATAGACGATCCCGAGGAAATAGCCTACATATCCGCCGTTCTGTCTCCGGAGCGGGAAGCCCCTTTTCAGGGGTGGCAGAAGCTTCGCGATTGGCTGGGCAGGTTGAAGAAGGGCGAGAAGGAAACGTTGGAGGATGAAAATCAAGTGGCCGCTTCTTTTCAAAACGTATTCGAATCGAAGATGAAGCATATGGCGGACCGCAAAAAGCTTATGGAAGATATTTTGCAAAGCGATGACGACACCGGCCGGAAGGTCGACCGATGAGCCGTTACGCCGTGGCGCTTGGCGCCGTTTTACTCGTTTTGTTGGCGTTTCCGGAATATTCGTTCGCAGCGGATCCGATTCCGGGTATCGACATCAACATCGGCAACGGTACGGGAAGCGGAGCGGCTGCCAATACGGTAACGCTTATCCTGTTGATCACCGTGCTCAGCCTCGCGCCGGCGATTCTGGTGCTGATGACCAGCTTTACGCGAATTGTCATCGTGCTCGGCTTTGTCCGTACCGCTCTCGGTACGCAGCAGATGCCGCCCAATCAGGTCCTGATTGGTCTCGCCTTGTTTTTGACGCTGTTCGTGATGTCGCCCACGTTGTCGCAAGTCAACCAGACGGCGATTCAGCCTTATTTGCAAGGGGAGATCAATCAGACTGAGGCGCTGTCAGCGGCAGCGCTGCCGCTGAAAAAATTTATGGCGGCGCAGACGCGCGAGAAAGATTTGATGCTGTTTCTGAACTATTCGAAAGCGGAGAAGCCAGCAGGCGTGGAAGATACGCCGCTCACGGCGCTCATACCGGCCTTTGCCATCAGCGAGATGAAATCGGCTTTTCAGATGGGCTTTATGATCTTTATTCCGTTTCTCGTCATCGATATGGTCGTCGCGAGCACGCTGATGTCCATGGGGATGATGATGCTGCCTCCGGTCATGATTTCTCTGCCTTTTAAAATTTTGTTGTTCGTTCTGGTCGACGGCTGGTATCTGGTCGTCAAATCGCTTCTGCTCAGCTTCCATCCCGTCTGACCGCTGTAAGCGGGCTGCAGCCGAGCCGAAATTGCAAAAGGAGTGTCGGCGGTTGAGTTCCGAGTTCGTCATTCGTCTAGCCGGGGAAGCCGTCTACACCGTACTAAAGGCCAGCGCGCCAATGCTTGTGCTGGCGCTCGCGGTCGGGTTGCTGATCAGCGTGTTTCAGGCGGCGACGCAAATTCAGGAGCAGACGCTGGCGTTTGTTCCGAAGATTGTCGTTGTACTGTTGTCCATTCTCGTTTTCGGACGGTGGGTGTTGCAGACGCTGGTCGACTACACGTTTAATCTGCTCGACAATTTGTACAAGTTCATCGGGTAAGGGGCTCCGATATGGAACAGTGGATTCCTTACTTGCCGAACTGGCTGCTTATATTTTGCCGCATTACCGCCTTTGTTCTGGCCGCGCCGGTATTCTCGACACGCGGCGTGCCGCCTCAGTGGAAGATCGGCATATCGGCTATAATCGCCTTCCTGATCTTCCCGACCGTCGGTCTTCAGACGCCGGCGAACATGGATGCGGTGTTCGTAATGTCGATCATTCGCGAAGTTCTGGTCGGCTTGCTGCTTGGCTTTACTGCTTATTTGTTTTTTACCGCGGTGCAAATTTCCGGATCGTTCATCGATATTCAAATGGGGCTCGGCATTGCCAACGTCATTGATCCGATGACCGGCGCGCAAAGTCCGCTGATCGGCAATTTCAAGTTTATTTTGGCGATGCTGCTGTTTCTTACTTTTAACGGCCATCATTACATGTTCGAAGGCATCATGAAAAGCTACGGTATGGTTTCGCTGTCGAACGGGCTGTTTGGCAGCATCCAGGATGGCGCCGTGCACGAGTTTCTGCTGCGGGCGTTCTCGAACGTGTTCGCGATTGCGCTGCAAATGTCCGCACCGCTTGTCGTGGCGCTGTTTTTGACCGACGTCGGTCTCGGCATTCTTTCCAAAACCGCCCCCCAGTTCAACATATTCGTGGTCGGGGTGCCGATCAAGATTTTGGTTGGATTTTTACTGCTCGTCCTTATTCTTCCGGGTTTTATTTACTTGTTTCAGGATTTGTTCGGCTCTTTGTTCCAGTCGTTGGACCAGTTGGTCAAGCTTATCGGTACAAGACCGTCATGAACATTCAGGCTGTGCGTGTGGGGGAATGAACCGTGTCGCGATTTGCGCTGCCGCTTGATCTGCAGCTGTTTGCCGGCGAGAAGACGGAGAAGGCGACGCCGAAGAAGAAGCAGGAGTCCCGGCGCAAAGGGCAGGTTGCCAAAAGCATGGAGCTCCCTTCGGCGTTTATTCTGTTCGGCATCGTGCTGCTGCTCTTCGGCTACGGGAGCTTGATGCGGGACAAAATCGAGAACATGTTCGTATCCACCTTCCACGATTACATGGGGCTGGAGATGACGCTGAACAACGTGTCGACCATGTTCGGACGGCTTATATTCGAAGGCTTGATCCTGATGGCTCCGTTGTTCGGCTTGGCCATGGTCATGGCGATATTGGCCTCGTATTCGCAGATCGGGTTTCTTTTTACGACGGAGCCGCTCAAGATGTCGTTCAGCAAGCTTGATCCGATCAAAGGAATTGCTAATTTGTTCAAGCTTCGCTCGCTGGTGGAGCTGCTGAAATCGGTTTTGAAGATGACCGTTATCGGTCTTGTCGTCTTCTTCTCCATATGGAATGCGAGAAGCGATTTTATCGAGATGGGGCGCTGGCCGCTCGTTCACACGTTCTCGTTTACTGCGCATCTGATCCTGATGCTCGGCGTGCAAATCGCCGCCATTATGCTCGTGCTGGCCGTGTTCGACTACATGTACCAGAAGTACGAATACGAGAAAAACTTGCGGATGTCCAAGGACGAAGTAAAGCAGGAATACAAGAACACCGAAGGGGACCCGCTGATCAAAGGGAAGATCCGCGAGAAACAGCGGCGGATGGCTTTGCAGCGGATGATGCAGGATGTGCCCAAAGCGGACGTCGTCATCACGAACCCGACTCATTTCGCCGTGGCGATCCGCTACGATCCGAAAAAAGCCGAGGCCCCGGTCGTCATTGCAAAAGGCATGGATTATATCGCCCTGAAAATTCGGCAGGTCGCGGAGGAACACGGCATCGTCAAGATGGAAAACAAGCCGCTCGCCCGCGCGCTGTACGATCAGGTCGAGATCGGTCAAACGATACCGGCCGATTTGTTTCAGGCGGTGGCCGAAGTACTGGCATACGTATACAAATTGAAAGGCAAGACGGCCGTCAAGTAAGGAAGGCGGCTGGAGCGGAACCGAAACATTAAGCGAACCGGGAAGGAGGGCGCATCCATGCGAACGAGAGATCTATTTATACTGTCGGGAATTATCGGGATCATTCTCATGATGGTCGTCCCTATCCCTCTTGCTCTGCTGGACTTTTTGCTGATCATTAACATCACGATCGCGCTCATGATCATTTTGATTGCGATGAACACCCAGCAAGCGCTCGATTTCTCCATCTTCCCGACTTTGCTGCTCATCACGACGCTGTTCCGGCTCGCCCTCAACGTATCCACGACACGGAACATTCTGACCGAAGCCGAAGCGGGCAACGTTGTAGCGACGTTCGGATCGTTCGTTGCCGGCGGCAATCTGGTCGTGGGATTCGTCGTCTTCCTCATTCTCGTCATCGTGCAATTTATCGTCATCACGAAAGGCTCGGAGCGGGTCGCCGAGGTAGGCGCCCGGTTTACGCTCGACGCGATGCCCGGTAAGCAGATGGCGATCGACGCCGATCTGAACTCCGGTCTGATTAACGAGCAGGAAGCGAAGGATCGTCGAAAGAAGATCGAACGGGAAGCGGATTTTTACGGAGCGATGGACGGCGCCAGCAAATTCGTAAAAGGTGACGCGATCGCCAGCATCGTCATTTTGTTCATTAATATGATCGGCGGTTTGATTATCGGCGCAACCTTTCACGATATGACGCTGTCGGAGTCGTTAAAAACGTTCTCCATTCTGACGATCGGGGACGGTCTGGTCAGCCAGATTCCGGCTCTGCTTATCTCCTCCGCAGCGGGCATTATCGTAACGAGGGCCGCTTCCGAAGGAAATCTGGCTTCGGATTTGACCGCGCAGCTGTTCAGTTACCCGAAGCTGCTCTATGTCGTCGCCGGAACGATTTTGTTTCTCGGCATCTTTACTCCGATTCATTTTATTACGACGGCTCCGATCGCCGGACTGCTTATTTTGGCCGCTGTCCGGATGCAGCGCAATCTGAGCCGCAAGGCGGAGGAGACGGAGCATATGGTCGAGGAGCAGAAGATCGAAGAAGTCCGCAGCCCGGAAAGCGTCGTGTCGCTGCTGTCGGTCGATCCGATCGAATTCGAGTTTGGCTACGGGCTCATCCCTCTCGCCGATACCGAACAGGGCGGCGACTTGCTGGACCGGATCATTCTGATCCGCAGGCAATGCGCGCTGGAGCTCGGTCTGGTCGTTCCCGTCATTCGCATCCATGACAATATCCAGTTAAGGCCGAACGATTATGTCATTAAAATCAAAGGCAATACGGTCGCGCGCGGCGACCTGCTGCTCAATCATTACTTGGCGATGAGTCCGGGCATCGAGGACGATTCCATCGTCGGCATCGAGACGTCCGAGCCGGCCTTCGGCTTGCCGGCGCTCTGGATCGACGAGAGCATGAAGGAGCGGGCCGAGCTGTCCGGCTACACCGTTGTCGATCCTCCGTCCGTCGTCGCTACGCATTTGACGGAAGTGGTGAAGCGTCACGCGCACGAGCTGCTTGGCCGACAGGAGACGAAGCTGCTGGTCGAGAACGTCAAAGAGAGCTACCCGGCGATTGTCGAGGAGCTGATCCCGAACGTGCTCAGCGTAGGCGATATCCAGAAGGTACTGGCCAAGCTGCTGAAAGAAAAAATATCGATCCGCGATCTGGTTACGATATTCGAAACATTGGCCGATTACGGCACTTATACGAAAGACCCGGACATCTTGACGGAATATGTGCGGCAAGCGTTGTCGCGACAAATTACGAATCAGTTCGCGTCCGGGGGCGACTCGCTGAAAGTCGTGACGATCGGACCGGCGCTGGAAAAGAAAATCGCCGAAAGCGTCCAGCAGACGGAGCATGGCTCGTATTTGGCGCTCGACCCGGTATCGTCGCAAACGATTTTCCAAAAAGTCACGGAGCAGGTAAGCAAGCTGGTTCAGCAAGGGCAGCAGCCGGTCATTCTGGCTTCGCCGACGATCCGCATGTACTTGCGCCAGCTGCTGGAAAGAACGATGCAGGACATTACGGTGCTGTCCTACAGCGAGCTTGAGCCTCAAGCCGAAATTCAAAGCGTAGGGGTGGTGAATTTATGAGGGTAAAACGGTACGTCGTCGATTCGATGCCGGACGCGCTGCAAAAAATCAGGGCCGATCTGGGCAAAGACGCGGTTATTTTAAATACGAAGGAAGTCCGCTCCGGCGGATTTCTCGGTCTGTTCGGTAAAAAGCAGATCGAGGTCATCGCCGCGACCGACACCGCCCAGCAGCCCGAATCGCCAACCCCCGCGGCCTCTTTGAAACAAGCGGTCCCCGCAGGCGCATCGTTCGTCTCGCATATGCAGGAGGCGATCGCGGTAGCCTCGAGACAAGCCGCCGCTGCAGCCAAACCGACAGCCGTGTCGGAGGAGCCTTTCGTTCCGCCGCTTGCGCCTCCTGCGCAGTCAACGTCTCCGGCTCCCCGTAACAAGGGCAAAGAAGACCTGCTGATGGACGAAATCAGGCAGATGAAGGAAATGGTTTCCAGGCTCGCGGCAGACAAGCAGGACGGGCTCCCTTACCCGGAACCGATTCGCAAATATGAACGTATTCTGCTGGATCAGGAGATCGCTCCGGATGTGGCCGATGCTTTGCTGCGCGGGGCGGCCGAGGAATTTGCGGACGAAGCTTCCGATCGGACGGACGAATCCGCTTATCGGGCGGTGCGCAACCAATTGAAGCGTATTGTCCATTCGGGAGGCCGCAAAGGAATTGACCCCGATACACGAATCGCCCATTTCGTAGGCCCGACAGGCGTCGGCAAAACAACGACGATCGCCAAGCTGGCCGCGGAGCAGGTGCTCAAGCGCAACCGCAAAGTGGGTTTCATCACGTCGGATACGTACCGCATCGCTGCCGTCGAGCAGCTCAAAACGTACGCGACGATTCTGAACGTGCCTCTCGAAGTCGTGTTCTCGCCTCAGGAGTTAACGCGCGCGTTCCAGCAGTTGGAGCATTGCGACGTCATTTTCATGGACACGGCGGGCCGCAATTTTCGTAACCAGATGTATGTGTCGGAGCTGAATTCCTTGCTGCAGACGAACGGGAAAAGCGAGACGTTCCTGGTGCTCAGCCTGACGTCCAAATACAAGGACATGAAGGCCATTACCGAAAATTTTTCCAGGTTCAAGCTCGATAAGGTGCTCTTTACGAAAATGGACGAGACGGACTCTTACGGATCGATCGTCAACCTGCTTTACGATTTCCCGCTCCAGCTTTCCTATATTACGAACGGGCAGAACGTTCCCGACGATATTCTCGAGACGAATGAAGACAAGCTGATCGATGCTCTTCTCGAGGAGCGCGAATCATGAGCGATCAGGCGCAGAGACTGCGGAATCTGGTGCGCAACCAAGCGGAATCGCCGATGCGCAATACCCGCATCATCACGGTTACGAGCGGCAAAGGCGGCGTCGGGAAGTCGAACTTTACGCTCAATTTCGCGCTTTGCCTGCAGAAGCTGGGCTACAAGACGCTTGTGTTCGACGCGGATATCGGGCTTGCCAACATCGATTTGCTGATGGGCGCCTCCCCCGCATACAGTCTGTACCATCTGCTGAAACGGGAAAAAGGCATCCGCGACATTATTTATAAAGGCTATCACGATCTTGAATTTATTGCTGGCGGCTCGGGTTTTAACGATCTGATGCGTCTGACCGAGGAGGAAATCGACTATTTCGCCGAGCAGGTCAACGAGCTGAACGGCTATGTCGATTTTATCATTTTCGATACGGGCGCCGGGCTTTCCAAGGAAACGCTGAAGTTTATCATAGCTGCGACAGAAACGATCGTCGTGACGACACCGGAGCCGACAGCCATTACGGACGCCTATGCGATTATCAAAATGGTGACGTCGCTCGGCCATGAGGTCAAGTTCCGGCTGGTGGTCAACCGGGTTACCGAGGCGCACGAGGGCAAACAAACGGCGGACAAGATCAGCTATGTAGCCAAACAATTTTTGAATCTGGACATCCCGACGCTTGGATTTGTGGAGGATGACAGCAGTGTGAGCAAGGCGGTCAAAAAGCAGGTTCCGTTTACGATCGCGTTTCCCAACAGTCCGGCCTCGAAGAGCATCGAGCGTCTTGCCGCGCAATTCGTCACCGGTTCTGCCCCTTCCGAAACGTCCAGCGGAGCGGTTCGAAGCTTTTTGAATAAAATGATCAAGCTGTTGAAATAAGTCACCGGGCCAGACATGACGACATCAGGTGAGGTGAATCCCATGACCAAATACAAAGTGTTGGTTGTCGACGACTCCGTATTCATGCGTAAAATCATTTCCGACATGATTGCGGAGGACGGGCGTTTCGAAGTGGCCGATACGGCCAAAAACGGACTGGAAGCCGTCGAAAAGGCAAAGCGGCTGCGGCCCGATGTCATTACCTTGGATATTGAAATGCCCGAAATGAACGGGCTGGAAGCATTAAAACGCATTATGGCGGATAACCCGACCCCGGTCGTCATGCTGAGCAGCTTGACCGAGGAAGGGGCTGCGGAGACAATCGCAGCATTGGAGATCGGCGCGGTCGATTTCGTCCGCAAGCCCTCGGGCTCGATCTCGTTAGACTTGTTCAAGGTGAAGTCGCTGCTTCTGGACAAGCTGGCCATAGCCGTAATGACGCGGATGGCGCGTCCGCAGCCCGTGAGGCCGACCCCTCCAGTCGCGAATGTTCGCCCGACCCCGTCGTTCCCGGCCGCAAAACCGAAGGAATTGACGATTAACGGCTCGGGCGGCCGCGTCGAACGACTCGTGGCGATCGGCACGTCTACGGGCGGACCGCGCGCCCTGCAGCAGGTGATCTCGGCTTTGCCTGCCGAGCTGCCGGCTCCCGTGCTGGTCGTCCAGCACATGCCGCCGAATTTTACCAAATCGTTGGCGACACGGCTCGACTCCACTTCGGCGATCAAGGTCGTGGAAGCGGCGAACGGAGACCGGCTGCGCAACGGCGTTGTATATATTGCGCCTGGCGGCTGGCATATGATCGTCAAGCGCGACGATATGGGCTATAGAGTGTGTTTGACCAAGGACGAGCCGCGCAGCGGACACCGTCCGTCGGTCGATATGCTGTTCGAATCGCTGCTGCCGTTCCGCGAGCTCAAACGTCACATCGTACTGATGACCGGCATGGGGAGCGACGGGGCGCGGGGGATGCAGGCGCTGAAGCAGGCAGGCGCGCTGACGACGATCGCGGAGTCCAGCGAAACATGCGTCGTGTACGGGATGCCGCGCGCCGCGGTAGAGCTAAGCTGCGTGACGCACGAGCTGCCGCTTTACCGGATAGCCGCCAAGCTGACCGAGCTTGTCGGACGTGACGCGGGCGGGAAGCCGTAACGAAACAATCAGGGGGGTTGTCGGATGGAACTGAATCAATATTTGAGCATGTTTATCGACGAGTCCAGAGAGCACTTGCAGGCGTTGAACGATAATATGCTGAAGCTGGAAGCAAGTCCGGAAGATATCGCCATCGTGCAGACCATATTCCGCTCGGCCCATACGCTGAAGGGAATGTCGGCGACGATGGGCTTCGAGGACCTGGCTTCGCTGACTCATGAGATGGAAAACGTGCTGGATCTCGTCCGCAACCATAAGCTGGCGATGAACCCGTTTATATTCGATACGATCTTCAAAAGCCTCGATTCGCTGGAAGCGATGGTGGAAGATATTATCAACGGCGGAACGGGGAAAGCCGACGTATCCCCGATTGTTGCGGTATTGAAATCGATCGTTACCGGCGATTACGAGAAGGCCGTTCCTTCCGCAGCCGCTGCGCCGGCAGCCGCATCCGGCGAAGCCGAGCTGGACGAGTTCCAGTATTCGATCTTGTCCCAGTCGGTGGAAGCGGGGCTGCAAGTATACCGGATCGAGGTGTCGGTCCAAGCGACTTGTGTGCTCAAGGCTGCCCGGGCATATATGGTCTTTAACGTTTTGGAGCAAAACGGCGAAGTCGTCAAATCGAATCCGTCGGTGGAAGATATCGAGAAGGAGAAGTTTGATACGACGTTCTCCGTCTACCTTGTCTCCGAAACGGGACGCGAAGAGCTGGAAAGGCAGCTCGGCAATATTAGCGAGATCGAGAAGGTTACGGCCGAGAAGATGGACGAGGACGGTCTGAAGCGGGGGCTGGAGAAGAAGCAGCCGGCCGCAGCCGTGCAGCAGGAGGCAGCGGCGGCGAGAAACGAGGTCGCCCCGGCCGCGGCCCGCGCGGAAGCCGCTGCTCCCAAAGCGGCAGGCGGGGGGACGGCGGTCGCTTCGCGCACGATCCGCGTCGATATCGAGCGGCTGGACGTGCTGATGAATTTGTTCAGCGAGCTGCTTATCGACCGGGTACGTCTCGAGCAGCTGGCTAGCGAAGTGCGGCGCAACGATCTGACGGAAACCGTGGAACATATGGCCCGCGTCAGCAGCGATCTGCAAAACATCGTACTGAAACTGCGGATGGTGCCGATCGATAACGTATTTAACCGGTTTCCCCGGATGGTGCGCGATCTCGCCAAGTCGCTGGACAAGAAGCTGGACCTCGTCATTGTCGGCGCGGATACGGAGCTGGACCGTACGGTTATCGATGAAATCGGCGACCCGCTCGTCCATTTGCTGCGCAACTCCGTCGACCACGGCATCGAGACGATCCCGGAACGGCTGGCCGCCGGCAAGGCGGAGACCGGTACGGTGCATTTGCGGGCGTTCCACAGCGGCAACCATGTCTTCATCGAGATTGAGGATGACGGCAAAGGAATCGATAGGGACAAGGTGCTCGGCATCGCTTTGAAAAGAGGCGTCGTCACGCCGGAGCAGGCCAAGACGCTGGCAGACGAGGAAGTGTATATGCTGCTGTTTGCCGCCGGCTTCAGCACGGCCGACAAAATATCCGACATTTCCGGACGCGGAGTCGGGCTCGACGTAGTCAAGACGAAGATCGAATCGCTCGGCGGCAGCGTACAGGTCAGCTCCCGGCTGGGAGCGGGTACGAAATTTTCCGTACAGCTTCCGCTGACGCTGTCGATCATCTCGGCGATGTTGGTCCGCCTCGGCTCGGAGAAATACGCGATCCCGCTCTCTTCCATTGTGGAAACCGCGGTCATCCGCAAAGAGCAAATTCGCGACGTTCACGGAAATCGGCTGATGGAGTTCCGCAGCAGCATCATTCCGCTGCTGTCGCTAAGCAAGCTGTTCGAGGTCCCCGACTTCTCGGAAGCGGACGAGGCGGAGACGGAAATCGTCGTGATCCGCAAGGGCGACAAGCTGGCCGCGCTTATGGTGGACGAGTTTATCGGTCAGCAGGAAATCGTCCTGAAGACGCTGGGCAAATATTTGACCAACCTGTTCGCGATATCCGGAGCGACGATTTTGGGCGATGGACAAGTGGCTCTGATTATCGATACGAATGCGCTAATTAAATAATCGGGAGGTTCCATCATGGGAGAAGAGCTTAAGGTGATCGTATTCTCGCTGGCTCAAGAGCAGTACGGCGTAGAAGTGGACAAAGTGCGGACGATCGAACGGATGCAGCCGTTGACCCGGGTGCCCAAAACGCCCCCGTTCGTCAAAGGGGTGATCAATCTGCGCGGCGTCGTCGTGCCGGTTATCGATTTGCGGGGCCGCTTCGGACTGGAGGAAGCCGACTACACCGACAACTCGCGGATCATTATCGTGGCAGTCAAGGAGATGGAGGTCGGCATGATCGTCGATACGGCAAACGATGTCGTCGACGTCGACAGCGAAGCGATCGAGCAGCCCCCGGAAATCGTCGGCGGCATTCGCGCCAAATATTTGCGCGGATTGGCTAAGCTCGGCGAAGGCCGTCTGCTCGTGCTGCTGAATCTGGAAGAAGTGCTCAATAAAAGCGAGATCGTCCAGCTTGAGCAATTCGGAGAATGAGCATGCCCAATTTTCACGATTTTGCCGATTTTCAACTGGACGTCCTGAAGGAAGTGGGCAACATCGGCGCGGGCAATGCGGCAACGGCGTTATCCAAACTGCTGGCCCGTCCGGTCGATATGCAGGTGCCGCTAGTCAATCTGCTGCCGTTCGAGGAAATTGTCGATGTGCTGGGCGGGTCAGAGCAGGTCGTTATCGCCATCTTCCTGCGGGTGACCGGTGACGCTCCCGGCAATATGTTCTTTTTCTTGACCCAGCCTTCGGCCAAGATGCTGCTCACCAACCTCGCCGGCATCACGAGCGGGGACGACGAGCATTACTCGGAGATGGAGCTGTCGGCTCTCAACGAAATCGGCAACATTTTGGCGGGATCTTACTTGTCCTCGCTGGCGGATTTTACAAAGTTGAGCATGACTCCTTCCGTACCCGCGCTGGCGATCGACATGCTCGGCGCCATCGTCAGCTACGGCCTCATCCAGTACGGGGAGATGGGGGACCGGGCGCTGTTCATCGACACCAAGTTTTTTGAAGGAAACGATGCCGTGGAAGGTCATGTGTTCCTCGTTCCCGATCCCGAATCGTTCGATAAAATATTCGCTTCGTTGGGAGTGCCGCTCGAATGATTCAGGATCAGCTCATCAAGGTGGGAATGGCGGATTTGAACGTTGCCTCGGTAACGGGCATTTTAAAAACGACAGGACTCGGTTCGTGCGTAGGGGTGACGCTCTACGATCCGAAGGTGAAGGTAGCGGGCATGGCGCATGTGATGCTGCCATCCTCCGACATAGCCAAGGAAGGAAACCTCAACATTGCCAAATATGCCGATACAGCCATACCGGAGCTTGTCCGCCGGATGAACCGGCTCGGAGCGGCAAACGCCCGGCTGGTGGCGAAGCTTGCCGGAGGCGCACAAATGTTCGCCTTTCAGACGACGAGCGACACGATGAGAATCGGGCCGCGCAATGTGGAATCGTGCAAGGTGCAGCTGAGGCTGCTGTCGATCCCGGTTTTGGCCGAGGATACGGGCGGCAATCACGGCAGAACGATCGAGTTTCACTCGGAAAGCGGCATACTCGTACTGCGAACCGTCCAACAAGGAGTTAAGGAACAGTTCTTATGATCGGAACTTTGCGCTGGAACATTATTGTCGGTCTCGTCGGCTTCACGCTGACCTTCGCGCTGTCGGTTTCACGCAACTATATGAGCCGGGCGCTGCTGCAAGGCTTTTACAGCTTTATTATCCTGTTTGCCGTCGTTTTTGCTTTACGCTGGATAATGGGTACCCTGATTGGCCTGAAGGGCGTTGCCCCACAAGCCGGGGAAGATCGGGGACATATCGGTCAAGCGGTCAACGAGGCGACGCCCGACGACCGGGACGAGCTGAACGGTATGCTCAAGGAGCAGTTGAACCGTTCCGAGCCGGACGGCGACGACAGCTTCGTGCCGCTCCAGCCTCAGAAGCTCGCTACGGTTTCCGAAACCGAACCCGAACAGCTCGCGCAGGCGCTGCGACATTTGAAAGAAAAGTAAGGAGTGCGGACTTTGATGATTCAACAAAAGCAATCCCCCTTGTCCAATTTGGAAGTTTGGAAACAATGGAAAAGTGAAGGTTTGCTTTCGGCGAAACAGTCGTTGATCGAGCACTATTTGCCGTTGGTCGAATATGTGGTCGGCCGTCTTCTTATCGGATTGCCCAAAAACGTTTCTAGGGACGATATATCGAGCTATGGTATAATGGGCTTAATCGACGCGATCGAGAAATTCGACTACGAACGCGGCCTGCAGTTCGAAACGTACGCCTCCTGGCGCATCCGCGGCGCGATGATAGACGGGTTGAGGCAAGGCGACTGGGTGCCCCGCTCGGTTCGCGAGAAAGCCAAAAAAATCGAGGATGCCTACCAGAAGCTGGAGCAGCACTACTTGCGCACCGTGACCGATTCGGAGATGAGCGAATACTTGCACATCACCGAGAAAGAATTCCAGCACATGCTGCAGGAAATATCGGTTACGACCGTATGCTCGTTCGACGACCCGATCAAGGAGGAAGAAGCGGAGACGCGACTTTCGCTCATGGTCGACGAGAAAGCGAAAAACCCGGAAAATCAGGTGAACGAGTTTTATTTGAAGGAATCGTTGGCTAAGGCGATCGACAAGCTGACCGACAAAGAACGCACCGTCGTCTCGCTGTTTTATTACGAAGAGCTGTCCTTGAGTGAAATCGCCGAGGTCATGTGCCTGTCGCCGTCGCGCATCTCGCAGCTGCATTCCAAAGCGATATTGCGGCTTAGGGGCTCGCTCGGCAGATGGAAAAACCAATTGATGCAGCCATAAGCGTCACCCATTAGGAAGGAGAGATTGGATTGTCCACTGACTTGCCTGTGGAGCACTATGTGACGGTGAACCTGGCCGAGGACAAATTTTCCGCCTCCATCCAAATCGCTACGCTTTCGGATTCTTTCCCTCTTACGGTTAACGATCTTATTGCCTTACTCCATAAAAACAACGTGCGCTACGGCATACAGCCAGACGTATTACATACCATCATCCGGGATCCTAAGCCGTTTATGCAAACGAAAACCGTAGTCGCAGTCGGAGATCTACCCGGCGAAGGCATCGACGGAGAGATTCGAAATCTATACGATAAGGATGCGCAAAGCAAAAAACCGGCAGAGCTGGAAGACGGCACTGTCGATTATAAAGAAGTAACCCGACTTACGAATGTGCGCAAAGGGCAGCTGATTGCGGAACGGCTGCCCGCGCGCGACGGAACGCCGGGTCAAACGGTCAGCGGCGAAAGCGTGCCGGGGCTGAAGGGCAAGGAAGCCCGCTTCAAGATCGGCAAGAACGTCGTTGCCGACGGGGAGCAGAAAGCGCTTTATGCCGCCATTGACGGCATGGTCGTCAGAACGGAAAACGACAAGATCAACGTCTTCCCGGTATTCGAGGTCAATGGGGACGTCGACTACAAAATCGGAAATATCGACTTTTTGGGCACGGTCGTCATTCGCGGCAACGTGCTTTCGGGCTTTAAGGTAAGGGCGGCGGGCGACGTGCGCATTACCGGAGGCGTCGAAGGCGCGGAGGTCGAGGCGCTTGGCTCGATCGAGATCAGCGCCGGCATTCTCGGGCATAACAAGGCGGTTATCCGAGCGGGCGTCAACCTGAAATGCTCTTTCATTCAGGATGCCACGATCGAAGCGGGGCAGCATGTCATCGTATCGCAAAGCATTTTGCATTCCCAGGTACGGGCAGGTCAAACGGTACAGTGCATCGGTCCGAAGGGGCTTATCGTCGGCGGCACGATTCAGGCCGGAGAGGTTGTCATGGCGCGGACGATCGGCAATACGATGTCAACTCCTACCGCGCTCGAAGTCGGGGTGCTGCCGGAGCTGCGCAACGAGCTTACCACCTTGCGCCAGCAACTCAAGCTGCTTCAGGAAGGGCTGGATAAGACGGAGAAGGCGCTTGTCATCCTGGATCAGCTGGCGGCGAGCGGCTCCTTGTCGGCGGAAAAGCTGGCGATGCGGATCAAGCTGTCGCATACGAAGAAGCAGGCGGTGGAAGAGCAGAACGGCTTCAAAGAACGTATACTGGAAATCGAGAAGACTCTGGAGGATACTGATCGGGCGAGAGTGAAGGTCGTGTCCGTCGTGTACGGGGGCACGAAGGTCGTCATCGGTCGGTACACCCGGTTCGTCAAGGATGCCACGTCCCGCGTCTATTTCGTTTATGCCGAAGGCGATATTGCCATGCTTCCGCTCGAGTAGCGGGCAAGAAAGGCGTCGGACGCAAGCGCGTTCCGCCGGTTCATTCGCACGACAATCCGGGGAGGGGTGTAAGGAATGAGCTTCAGATCGGTTGAAATGCAAATTGCCATACCGCGTACGAGCGAGATCGGACAAGTGCAAAACCATTTGATGCAAAAGCCGACTTACGACCAGACCGCTCTGGCGGCCAAGATGACGCAGCGCAAAGAGCGGCAGCTCAGGCAAAGCACGAACGTGGAAGGTTCGGACGCTCCGCATATCCGGGACGAGCGGGAGGCCGGAACGGGCGGCAAAGGGCGCGGAAAAGCGACCAAAAAGGCGGGCATGGCGAAAGAACGGGACGACAGCGCTGCGGGGCCGGCTCACCCTTACAAAGGACGCCATATCGACATTACGATATGAGGCGCGGGAAACTGCCCGGTGAAGCTGCCGGTTTGCGTCTAAATCTGATTTCCGACAGGAAAGCAAAAAGGATGAGAACGCCGTGAACGCTTGGATGTATATCGTTTTGCTCGGGCTTGTTCTCGTCGTTTACGCGAGATTCGTGCCGAAGCGGGAGCCGGACTCCAAGCAAACGAACATGATGAAAGAAATTGAAAGTACGATGGAGCAGTTTTCCGCCGACCTGGAGGAAGAGAACCGGCAGTTCCTGGACATGGTGAGCGGCATGAAAAAGGAGCACGAGGTGCACACCGCAAGGCTGCAGGGACGAATCGAGGCGTTGGAGCAGCAAAACCGTCTCGTGAGCGAGCAGCTTGCTTCGCTGAGCCGCGACGGGCTAAAGCTTGCCGCGGAGCCTTCGGTCAATCGGCCGCCTGCGCCGTTTCCAGCTTCTCCGGCGTATGCGGCCGTCGGTACGGACAAGCCCGTTGCTGCGGCTTCCGGCGAAAAGCCGGCCGACCGGGGACCGGTTCTGATCCGGGAGCGGTATGCTCCGGTCTTCGAGTTGTATCAGCAAGGAAAATCGACTGAGTATATCGCTAAAAAGCTGGATATGAACAAGGGCGAAGTGATGCTGATCATTCAATTAGCCAAGCAGGAGGATCAGGCCCGTGTTTAAAAACCGACTTTTTTTGTACGGACTCGGTTCCGGCATCATTGCCGGGGCGATCCTGCTGCAGCTGACGCTCAAGGCGGAAGAACTGGAGGGTCGGCCGCTGGGGCAGACGGAACCGGCTTCGCTCGCCCAGATTCAGGCGCAGGCGGACAAGCTGAATTACAAGCTAGTGCCGAAGGACCAAACGGCGTATTCGGATAAGGATCTAGAAGCGCTCAAACAGAAGGCGGCGGAAGAAGAACGCGCCAGATTGGCTAAGCAGCCCGGCGGCGCAGCCGGCTCAAGCGCCCCCGTTCAGGCGCCCCCGAAAGCGGTGCATAGCGTTTACATTTCCGAGCGTATGGACGCCGCCCAAGTATCCGATTTGTTCGCCAAAGCCGGTATTCTTCCCGATGCCTCTGGTTTGATGTCGGCCCTTTCGGAGAAAAAGCTGACGACGCGGATCCGTTCGGGCTCCTATACGTTCGAGGGACCGGCAACGGTGGACGATATTCTGGCGAAAATCATTATTCCGTAGCGCCCGGCAGCTTCGTTACCGATCCGGCGCAGGCGCGCATTTCCCCCGAAGATGCGGCGAAGGGCAGGGCGATTGTCGAAACGGCCCAAGTTGTGTTGCAATCGGCATTTCAGTTGTGGTATAGTAGTTGACGGTGTTAACCACGCACGCCGTTCAATTCCGCTGAAGGTGCTTAGGTCCGTAAGACCCGAGTCTCACCGGAAGATGCGAAGGGCGGAGGGAATCACAAAAACCAAATCTGAGGAGGTGTGTGAAGATGGCAGTAATCTCCATGAAGCAGCTTCTCGAAGCTGGGGTACACTTCGGTCACCAAACCCGTCGCTGGAACCCGAAAATGGATCGTTACATCTTCACTGAAAGAAACGGCATTTACATTATCGACCTGCAAAAGACGGTCAAAAAGGTAGAGGAAGCTTACAACTTCGTTAAATCGATCGCCGACGACAACGGCACGATCCTTTTCGTAGGAACGAAGAAGCAAGCTCAAGATTCCGTGAAAGAAGAAGCAGAACGTTGCGGCATGTACTACATCAACCAACGTTGGCTCGGCGGAACGCTGACAAACTTCCAAACGATCCAAAAGCGGGTTAACCGCCTGCATGAGCTGGACCGTATGGAAGCCGACGGCACGTTCGACCTGCTTCCGAAAAAAGAGGTTATCATCCTTCGCAAAGAAATGGAACGTCTGGAGAAATTCCTGGGCGGCATTAAACATATGAAAGCTTTGCCGAGCGCCCTCTTCGTTATCGACCCGCGCAAGGAGCGCATCGCCGTAGCAGAAGCTCGCAAGCTGGGCATTCCGATCGTAGGCATCGTCGATACGAACTGCGATCCGGACGAGATCGATTACGTCATTCCGGGCAACGACGACGCCATCCGCGCGGTCAAGCTGTTGACTGGCAAGATTGCCGACGCAGTCGTCGAAGCGCATCAAGGCGAGCAAACAACAGCTTAATGCACGGTTAGCGACAAAAGGGTGGTGAAGGTTACTTAACCTCTTGCCGCCCTTTTTTTGAGGAAACCAAGCGGGAGTCCATCCCATTATGGACGATACATTAAAGGAGGTTTACATCCATATGGCAGTATCGGCACAGGCAGTTAAAGAGTTGCGCGAAAAAACCGGAGCGGGCATGCTCGATTGCAAGAAAGCGATTGAAGAAGCGAACGGCGATTTGACGAAAGCGGCTGAGCTGCTTCGCGAAAAAGGATTGGCCGCCGCAGCCAAAAAAGGCGACCGGATCGCTACCGAAGGCGTAGTCGAATCTTACATCCATGCTGGCGGACGCATCGGCGTGCTTGTCGAAGTAAACTGTGAAACCGACTTCGTCGGCAAATTGGAATCGTTCCGCGAATTCGTTCGCGATATCGCGATGCAAATCGCAGCTACGAATCCGCTGTTCGTCGGCCGCGAAGAAGTGCCGCAAGAGGCGCTGGACAAAGAACGTGAAATCTTGCGCAACCAGGCGCTGAACGAAGGCAAGCCGGCTCACATCGTCGATAAGATGGTCGAAGGCCGTCTCAGCAAATACTACGAAGAAAACTGCCTGCTTGAGCAACCGTTCATCAAAGACCAAGACAAGACGGTCAACGCGCTGCTGAACGAAAAAGTCGCCACGATCGGCGAAAAAATTTCGATCCGCCGTTTTGTTCGTTTCGAGCTTGGCGAAGGCATGGAGAAAAAGCAAGACAACTTCGTTGAAGAAGTAATGGCGCAAGTTAAAAAATAAGGTCGTTCGCGGACAACCAATACCGAAGGTTCAGGTATTGGTTGTCGCATCATTGCCCGGCAGGAGGAACACGCGGTGTTCCTTCTTTTATACCGGAACGATACGTAGGAGGAGACCCTGGTGGAACGACCGAAATATAAACGTGTAGTACTGAAATTAAGCGGAGAAGCGCTGGCCGGCCAGCAAGGTTACGGCATCGACTCCCAGATGATTGCGGAAATCGCTTCGCAGGTGAAAGATATCCACGATTTGCAGGTGGAAACGGCGATCGTTGTCGGAGGCGGCAACATATGGAGAGGCATCGCGGGCAGCGCCAAAGGCATCGACCGTGCGACAGCCGATTATATGGGTATGCTGGCAACGGTTATGAACTCCCTGGCTTTGCAGGATGCGCTGGAGCAGATCGAGGTTCCGACTCGCGTGCAGACGTCCATTACGATGCAGCAGGTCGCCGAGCCGTACATTCGCCGCCGGGCTATCCGGCATCTGGAGAAAGGCCGCGTCGTCATATTCGCCGCCGGCACCGGCAACCCTTATTTCTCGACCGATACGACGGCAGCACTGCGGGCAGCCGAGATCGAGGCCGAAGTCATCCTGATGGCCAAGAATAAGGTGGACGGGGTTTACAGCGCCGATCCGTTCAAAGATCCGAATGCGGAGAAATTCGAGACGCTGACTTACATGGAAATGCTGAACAAAAACTTGGGCGTCATGGATTCGACCGCTTCGTCCCTGTGCATGGATAACAACATCCCGCTGCTCGTATTTTCCATTACGGAACGCGGCAACATCAAGCGTGCCGTTCTGGGCGAGAAAATCGGAACGATTGTGAAAGGAAGTGTAGTTTAAATGCCGCAATCCATTAAGAAAAACGCCGAAGAGCGTATGGAGAAAGCGATCACTTCGTTGAAAAAGGAACTGGCCAGCTTGCGTGCCGGACGCGCTACGCCTGCGCTGCTGGACCGTATTCAGGTTGAATACTACGGCTCGATGACGCCGGTCAACCAGCTTGCCAACATCAACACGCCGGACTCCCGGACGTTGATGATCCAGCCGTGGGACAAGTCCTCCATGGGCGCAATCGAGAAAGCGATTTTGAAATCCGAGCTGGGTTTGACCCCTTCCAACGATGGCAGCTCCATCCGCCTCTCGATTCCGCCGCTCACCGAAGAGCGCCGTGGCGAGCTGGTGAAGCTGACCAAAAAATCGGGCGAGGAAGCCAAGGTAGCGATCCGAAACATTCGCCGCGATGCGAACGACGATATCAAGAAGCTTGAGAAGTCGACGATCTCGGAGGACGAATCCCGTCGCCATCAAGAAGATATTCAGAAGTCGACCGACAAATATATCGCCGAGATCGATAAAGTATTGGTCGTCAAAGAAAAAGAGATTATGGAAGTGTGACAGCGGCAAATCGGCCCCCCGTATCAGAAGGGGGATTTTTGTGTTCGCTTCGAATGAGGGTGGGGAATCAGACATGTTCCATCTTTTCAAACGGACTCGCTCCGAGCGTATGGCCGAATCGGAACAACCGGGCGAGCTTATGCCGGACAACGTACCGAAGCATATCGCCATCATTATGGACGGCAACGGCCGATGGGCGAAGCGCCGCGGGCTGCCTCGCCTCGCCGGGCACCATGCCGGCATGAAGGCCGTCAAGCGCGCTACAATCGCGGCAGACGATATCGGCGTTGAGGTCTTGACCTTATACGCGTTTTCCACGGAAAACTGGAAGCGCCCGCGGGACGAGGTCGATTTCCTGATGAAGCTGCCCCAGGAGTTTCTGGCCATAGAGCTGGACGAACTGATCGAGAAAAACGTTCAGGTCCGTATGACAGGCTGGAAGGAAGGGTTGCCCGCCCATACGCTGGATGCGGTGGAGGCGGCAATCGAGCGCACGAAGCACAATGACGGCCTCATTCTTAATTTTGCTTTGAATTACGGAAGCCGCCACGAAATCGTGGAAGCGGTCCGCGCCATCGCTGGCCAAGTGCAGCGGGGCGAACTGGCTGAAAAGGACATTACCGAATCGCTTATTTCCAACCGGCTGCTGACGCAGTCGCTGCCCGATCCCGATCTGATTATCCGCACAAGCGGTGAAATTCGCATCAGCAATTTTTTGCTCTGGCAAATGGCATATTCCGAGCTATGGTTTACGGACATTTATTGGCCCGAGTTCACCGAACGGCATCTCGTGCAGGCGGTATGCGAATACCAGCGCCGCGCGAGACGTTACGGCGGCTTGTAACATGTGAAGTACGCATTACGCGGACGGAGGAAAACGTTTTGAAGCAACGACTTGTGACCGGCATCGTGGCCGGAGCCGGGTTTATTGCCATTTTGGTGCTGGGCAAGCTTTATTTCGCTGCTCTGATTATGCTGCTCGCGGCTGTCGGTTATTACGAATATTCCCGGATGAACGGTCATCCGCCTGTGCGGTTGACCGCTTTTCTCGGTTTTCTGTTTACGCTTTACATCGCTTTCCCTTGGGAGCTTTACCCCGAACTCGGCGCGTTGTCACGGGAAGCGTCGGTATGGCTGGCAATGTTTTTATTGCTCGCGGTAACGGTTCTTTCCAAGAACAAGGTAACGATCGACCAGGCTGCCCTGGTGCTGCTCGGCATCGTATACATAGGCACCGGGTTCCATTTTATGATCTCGACGCGTTTGGGTACGGACGGGCTGTATTGGACTCTGCTTACGTTCGTCTGCATTTGGGCATCAGATTCGGGAGCCTACTTCTGCGGCCGGGCTTTCGGCAAGCGGCCGCTATGGCCGGCGATCAGCCCGAACAAGACGGTGGAAGGCTCGCTCGGAGGCGTGGCTGTCTCGATTGTGGCAGCGCTGTGCTTCTCCTGGTACGCTCCGGATCTGCTGTCATGGGGCAAGGCGATCGGTCTCGGTCTTGTAATTGCGGTTGTCGGACAAATCGGCGACTTGATCCAGTCAGCCTACAAACGCATTCGCAACATTAAAGATACCGGTTCGATATTGCCGGGACACGGCGGCGTGCTGGATCGCTGCGATAGCTGGCTGATCGTGTTTCCGTTCGTGCAGCTGCTGTCGCTCCTTCCGCAATAGCCGGTTTCTTTTTTTCAATCGCGAGAGAGGTGAACGAGTTGAAACGAGTTTCCTTATTGGGCAGTACTGGCTCCGTCGGCACGCAAACGCTGGACGTCATCTCCCGCTATCCTGACAAGTACGAGGTCGTTGCATTGGCTGCCGGACACAATACGCAGCTGCTCATCGAGCAAGCCGAACGGTTTCGGCCGAAGCTGGTTTCCGTCGCTACCAAGGAGCTGGCGATGCAAGTTTCGGCCCATTTGCCGGCAGGCACTGCGCTGCTGTACGGAGAAGAAGGGCTGATCGAGACCGCGGCGGGCAATGAGGCGGACATCGTCGTAACGGCCATTGTCGGCAGCCAAGGCTTGAAACCAACGCTTGCAGCTATAGAGGCGGGCAAGCATATCGGCTTGGCCAATAAAGAAACGTTGGTCAGCGGAGGGCATCTCGTTACCGAGGCGGCCGCCCGCAAAGGCGTAAAGCTGCTGCCGGTCGATAGCGAGCATTCGGCGATTTTCCAATGCTTGAACGGAGAGCCGGCCTCCGCGATCCGCAAAATCGTACTGACCGCATCAGGCGGCTCCTTCCGCGACCGTACGCGCGACCAGCTTCGCGGCGTGTCGGTGCAGGAGGCGCTCGCTCACCCGAACTGGTCGATGGGGGCGAAGGTGACGATCGATTCGGCGACGATGGTCAACAAAGGGCTGGAAGTCATCGAAGCGCACTGGCTGTTCGGTCTGCCGTTCGATCAGATCGAGGTCGTCATTCATCAGGAAAGCATTATTCATTCGTTTGTGGAGTTTGTAGACCGCAGCGTGATCGCCCAGATGGGCATGCCTGATATGAGGGTTCCGATCCAGTATGCGCTTACATACCCGGAACGGTTCGTTTCCCCGGCGGCATCGCTTGACCTGACCGAGCTCGGCAAGCTGCATTTCAGCAAAATGGACTTTGAGCGGTTCCCGTGTCTGCGCATGGCGTACGAGTCCGGCCGCGCAGGCGGCTCGACGCCGGCCGTCTTCAATGCGGCCAACGAGATCGCCGTTTCGCGGTTCGTTGCCGGCGAGATCGAATTTCTCGATATCGAAAATACGATTGAATCCGTACTGGACCTTCATACGACGATAGCGTCGCCCACGCTAGAGCAGATCGGCGAAGCCGACGCCTGGGCAAGACAAATGGCCGGGGATTACGGAAAATAATCGCTTCGGCGAGCGATGGTTCTGATCCTTGGAGCAAGCTTGTATTATAATAGAGAATAATGTTAATCTTAGTACAAGCCAAAGCTATGGGCTTATGCCCCATACGATGCTTTCCAGTCTACGGGCCAATGCCGCGGGAGGAAGATGCGTTTGTCACCTCAGGTTATATTTCAAATCGTGCTCCTGTTCTTCGTGCTCGTAACCATTCACGAATGGGGTCATTTTTACTTTGCCAAGCGGGCCGGCATTCTCGTTCGCGAATTCGCGATCGGCTTTGGACCGAAGCTGCTGTCTTTTATTCGCGGGGAAACTCGTTATACACTGCGTCTTTTGCCAATCGGGGGCTTCGTACGGATGGCCGGGGAAGATCCGGAAATCGTACAAATCCAACCCGGTCAGACGATTGCGGTCGGTCTGGAACAAGGCCGCGTAACGCGCATTTATCTGGACCAGCTCGATCAGCGCACGAACGTCGTGCAAGGAACCGTCGAGAAGATCGATCTGGAGCGGGAGCTGTCGGTTTCCCTTGACGTCGACGGAGAGCGGCTGATCTATGCGGTTCATCCGCAATCGTTTATGGTCTCCAAAGGCAAGGAAACGCAAATCGCTCCGTGGGACCGTCAGTTCGGCAGTAAAACCGTCGGACAGCGGGCATTGTCGATTTTTGCCGGACCTTTCATGAACTTCATATTGGCGTTCGTTTTGTTCGTGACCGTGCTGTTTTTGGCGGGCATGCCGGTGAATGTCAAAATCGACCGCGTCGAGCCTGACTCTCCGGCCCAGCGTGCCGGCCTCCAGGGCGGCGACGTCATTACCCGGGTGAACGGGCAGACGATTGGCGAGAACCCGAGCGATCTAACCGGTCTGATCCGGGGGTCGGCGAACAAGAAGATGGACTGGACCGTGCTGCGCGCCGGCAAGGAGCAGCAGATTCAGGTTACGCCGGAAATTCGGGAAGACAACACCGCGCTCGTTGGCGTCCGGTTAACTTCGGATAAACGCAATACGAAGTTCGGCGAGGCGTTCACCGGCGGCTGGACGAACATGGTGGAAGCGACCAAGCAGATTATGACCGGCTTCAAAACGCTGGTGCTCGGCCAGTTTACGCTGGACGACCTGGGCGGACCGGTCCGCATCGTCGAAGTGACCGGCGAGCATGCCAGCGCCGGCTTGCCGCAATATACGTTTTGGGCGGCTATCATGAGCTTGTACCTCGGCATCTTCAACCTGCTGCCATTTCCGGCTTTGGATGGCAGCAGGCTCGTCTTCCTCGCCTACGAGGCGGTGCGGGGGCGTCCGGTCGATCCGGGCAGGGAAAGCATGGTTCACTTTGTCGGCTTCGCCATGCTGATGCTGTTGATGATCGCCGTCACGTACAACGATATATTGCGCTTGATCAAAGGCTGAACACGCGCCACCCGGCAGGACACAAGCCACTTGTGTCCTGCCTGCGGTTTGCAGTCTGTTATTCCACGCGGAATTGAATAGAGTAGGTTCAAAGAGTCTGTTTTTTGAACTCGTATGAATAGGAGAAACGCTACATATGGCTAAAGAAAAGCAGTTTGTCAAAGAAATTACTCCCCAAGGCGAAGATTTTTCCCGCTGGTACTTGGACGTCATCAGCAAAGCGGAGCTTATGAGCTACTCGCCCGTACGCGGCTGTATCGTATTCCGGCCGGACGGCTATGAGATTTGGGAAAATATCCAGCGCGAGCTGGACCGGATGTTCAAGGAAACGGGCCATCGCAACGCCTACTTCCCGCTGTTTATACCGGAAAGCTTTTTTCAGAAAGAGAAAGAGCACGTCGAAGGGTTCAATCCCGAGCTGCCTTGGGTAACGGAAGCCGGCGGCGAGAAGCTGGAAGAGCGCTTGGCTATCCGTCCGACGTCGGAAACGATGATCGGTCATATGTATGCCAATTGGATCAACTCGTACCGCGACTTGCCGGTGCTGATCAACCAATGGGCGAATGTGGTCCGTTGGGAAAAACGTACGCTGCCGTTTTTGCGGACGACCGAGTTTTTATGGCAGGAAGGCCATACGGCGCACGAAGACGAGGAAGACGCCCGCAAGGAAACGATGCAGATGCTGGAAGTTTACCGCGAATTCGTCGAGAACTTCCTGGCGATTCCGGTCATCAAGGGGCAGAAGACGCCTTCCGAGAAATTCGCCGGCGCGGTCGATACGTATTCGATCGAAGCGATGATGAAGGACGGAAAAGCGGTTCAAGCCGGAACGTCGCACTATTTGGGAACCAATTTCGCACAGGCGTTCGATATTAAATATTTGGACCGGGACAATACCCAGCAATTCGTGCATACGACTTCATGGGGCGTCAGTACGCGTCTGATCGGCGCGCTTATTATGGTGCACGGCGACGACCGCGGACTTGTTCTGCCGCCGAAGGTCGCCCCGATGCAGGCGGTCGTCATTCCGATCGGTCCTCCGAAGACGCGGGATCAGGTCGTTCCGCGCGCCGAGCAGATGTTCTTCGATCTGAAGCGGGCGGGCATCCGCGTCAAGCTGGATGACAATCCGGATCAAAGCCCGGGCTGGAAGTTCAACGAATACGAGATGCGCGGCGTTCCGATCCGCATCGAGTTCGGTCCGCGCGACATGGAGAACGGACAAGCGGTGCTCGTCTCGCGCGCAACCGGCGAGAAGCGCCAGGTCAAGCTGGACGATATCGTGGAAGAAGTGCAGAAGCTGCTGGAAGAAGTGCATCAAGCGATGTACGACAACGCGAAGGCATTCCTGGAAAACAACATGAAGACGCTCGATACGCTTGACGAGATGAAAAGCTATCTGGACGCACAGCGGGGCTTCGTTCTGACCGGCTGGTGCGGCTCGGAAGCGTGCGAACGACAGGTCAAGGAAGAGTCCGGCGCTACGAGCCGGAATATTCCGTTCGAGCCGGCCGAGCGCAAGACAGTTTGCCTCGTCTGCGGCGAAAAGGCTCAGCATACGGTCGTATTCGGGAAGTCGTATTAATTGCCAGCCAGGAAACCCCAAGAAGGGATCGGGATAAGCCGCCGCGCTTAACTTCGCTTTTTGGGGTTGCTTTTTTTGAACATCGATTGGGGGGGAACGGATGAGCAACGCGACGGACAAAAGGAAACGGTTCGAGCTTCTGCTGGAGCAGTCGGCTGTTCCGAACAACGTCGTCCAAACGTATTTTGCCGACGGGTATATCGAGCGGGTCGAGTGCAGCAGAAGCAACCGGGAATGGACATTCATCATCGTAAAATCGACTCTGGTGCCTCTCGATATTCATCGGTCGGTACACAAGATGATTCAGGACAAGTTTGCGCATATCGCCAAAATCCGCATGATCGTCCATTTCGATATTGAAGTCGGCGACGAAGCGCTCATCGGTCATTATTGGAGCATGTTTCTGGAATGGGTGCAGCGCGAAGCCGTATCCGTCAACGGCTGGATGTCGAAAGCGTCGTACGCGTTCTCCTCCGGCGTCATTACGCTAAGCATGCTCGATACGGTCGGGCTGGAGATGGCTCGGAAGCGCAATGTGGACAATTGGGTGCAGCGCTTTTTCGAGGAAAACTTCGGTCGCCGTTATATCGTCAAGCTCGCGGTTAGCGAAGCGCGAACGCAAGAGTTCGAGAAGTTCGCTCAGCGGGTTGTCGAGGAAGAACGCTCCGTCATTCAGGAAATTATGACGTCCGTGGACACCGAGGCGGAGACGCCGGATGTGCCCGAGGGCGAGCTGAAGCTGATGATCGGCTACGAGATCAAGGATCCGCCCGTGCCGTTGAAAAATATATTGGAAGAAGAAAAGAAAGTGACGGTTCAGGGGCTCATCTTCGGTCTGGACAAGAAGGAACTGAAAAACGGCAACACGCTGTTCGAGTTCAAGCTGACGGATTTCTCCGACTCGCTCATGATGAAAGCTTTCGCCCGCAACAAGGAAGATTTGAAAATATTGAACCTGCTTGCCGACGGCAAATGGATTCGCGCCAGAGGCAAGGTCGAATACGACCGCTTCATGATGGTGCCCGAGCTGGTCATGATTCCCGGCGACTTGACCGAGGTAGTCGCTCCGCCCGCAAGGAAGGACGACGCTGAGGAAAAACGGGTCGAGTTGCATCTGCACACCACGCTCAGCACGATGGATGCCGTTACGTCCATCGACGAGTATATCAAGACGGCGGCTAAGTGGGGACACAAAGCGATTGCGATTACCGATCACGGCAACGTCCAGGCTTTTCCGGAGGCGAACAAGGCCGCCAAGAAGCACGGGATCAAGATGATTTACGGGATGGAAGCAAACGTCGTAAACGATTCGATCCCGGTAGTCATGAATGGAACGGACGTGCCGCTTCAGGAAGCGACTTATATCGTGTTCGACATCGAGACGACGGGGCTTTCGGTTATCAATAATAAAATCATCGAGCTGGCCGGCGTCAAGATGAAGGACGGCAAAGTGATCGACAAGTTCGAATCGTTCGTCGACCCGCACGAGAAAATCCCATATCATATTAGTCAATTGACGCATATTACCGACGATATGGTTGCCGGTGCGCCGGAGTTGGAAGAGGTGCTGCCGAAATTTATCGAATTTGTCGGCGACGGGGTGCTGGTAGCGCACAATGCCCGCTTCGACGTCGGCTTTATACAGGAGTTTTGCAAGCGGCTCGGCTTGCCGGCTGTTCCGAATCCGGTGCTCGATACGCTGGAGCTGGCCCGCATCCAGTACCCGACGCTCAAAAATCACCGTCTCAACACGCTATCCGACAAGTTCAAGGTCGGGCTGGAAAACCATCACCGCGCAGTCGACGACTCGGCGGCGCTCGGTCAGGTGCTGTTCCACATGTTGAAGGATGCCGCAGAGCGCGGCAAGACGACGCTGCTCGAGCTGAACGACGAGGTCGGCAAAGACTTGTCCAACGTCCGGCCGTTCCATTGTTGTCTGTATGCCAAAAACTTGATCGGCAAAAAGAACTTATTCAAGCTCGTATCCTTATCCCATACCGAATATTTCAAAAGAGTCCCCTGCATCCCGCGGAGCAAGCTGATCGAGCTGCGGGAAGGCTTGCTTATTTCCTCCGGCTGCGAGAAGGGCGAGTTTTACGAGGCCGTGCAGAACAAATCCGTCGAGGAGGCCGAGCAGGTCGCCGAGTTTTACGACGTGCTGGAAGTACAGCCGATCGGCGTCAACATGCATCTTGTCGACAAAGGTCTGGTAGGCAGCCGGCTGGAGCTGGAGGAGGCGAACCGCCGTATCGTGCAGATCGCCGAGAAGCAGGGCAAGTGGGTAATCGCCACCGGCAACGTCCATTACTTGAATCCACGGGAAAAAATCCATCGCGATATCGCGATTCATGGCATTACCGGCTTCAGCCCGCTAAAGGATATGAAGAAACCGGACGTTCATTTTCGCACGACCCGCGAAATGCTGGACGAATTCGCCCATTTGGGCGAAGAGAAGGCCTATGAAGCGGTCGTTACGAATACGAACCGCGTTGCCGATTTGATCGAGCAGTACGACCTGTTTCCCAAAGAGTTGTTTACGCCGGTTATCGAAGGGGCCGAAGAGGAAATTCGCACGACCTGCTACAAGACGGCGACGGAGCTGTATGGCGAGACGCTCCCCGAGGTTGTCGTCCAGAGGCTGGAAAAAGAGCTGAAGCCGATTATCAATTACGGCTTCTCGGCGAACTATCTCATATCTGCGCGGCTGGTGAAAAAGTCCAACGAGGACGGCTATCTCGTCGGCTCGCGGGGCTCCGTCGGCTCGTCGGTCGTCGCTACGTTTCTGGGCATATCCGAGGTTAACCCGCTCCCGCCGCATTACATGTGCCCGTCCTGCAAAAACAGCGAATGGTTCCTCGACGGCAGCGTGCCGAGCGGCTTCGACCTGCCTAACAAAGACTGCCCGCAATGCGGCGTCAAGATGAAGGGCGAGGGACAGGACATTCCGTTCGAAACGTTCCTCGGCTTCAAAGGCGACAAAGTGCCCGATATCGACTTGAACTTTTCCGGGGAATACCAGCCGGAAGCGCACAACTATACGAAGGTGTTGTTCAGCGAGAAATGCGTATTCCGGGCCGGTACGATCGGTACGGTAGCGGAAAAGACGGCATTCGGCTACGTAAAGAAGTACGAAGAAGAGTATGGGCACAAATGGCGCACCGCCGAGGTGCTCCGTCTTGCCCAAGGGTGCACCGGAGTCAAGCGCAGCACCGGCCAGCATCCCGGCGGCATCGTCGTCGTTCCAGACTACATCGAGGTCGAGGACGTCACGCCGGTGCAGTACCCGGCGGACGATACGAAGGCGGAATGGAAGACGACCCATTTCGACTATCACGCCTTCGAGGAAAATCTGCTCAAGCTTGACATACTCGGACACGACGATCCGACGATGATGCGCATGCTGCAGGACTTGACCGGCATCGATCCGACGACGCTTCCGATGAACGATCCGAAAGTCATGAGCATGTTCAACTCCACGACGGCGATCGGCGTATCGCCGGAACAAATTCGGTCCCCTGTCGCCACTTACGGCGTCCCGGAGATGGGTACGAAATTCGTCCGCCAAATGCTTCAGGAAACCCAGCCGTCGACGTTTGCCGACTTGCTGCAAATATCCGGGCTATCCCACGGTACCGGCGTCTGGCTGGGCAACGCCCAGGAGCTGATCCGCAACAATACGTGCAACATCAAAACGGTTATCGGCTGCCGAGACGACATCATGCTGTACTTGATTTACAAAGCCGGGCTTGACGCCGGACTCGCCTTCAAAATTACCGAAAGCGTGCGGAAAGGCCGGGGGCTGACGGACGAGTGGATCGAAGAAATGAAAAACCACAAAGTACCGAAATGGTACATCGACTCGTGCCTGAAAATCGAGTACATGTTCCCGAAGGCGCATGCCGCCGCTTACGTTATTTCCGCGGTCCGCACCGCGTATTTCAAGCTGTATCATCCGATCGCGTTTTATGCGACATATTTTTCGGTACGTGCCTCGGAGGATTTCGATATCGAGCTGTGCTGCCAAGGATACGAGGCGATCAAAGCGAAGCTGATCGAGATCGAGGCCAAAGGCTTTCAGGCGGCGCCAAAGGAAAAAGCGATGGTATCGGTGCTGGAGATGGCGCTGGAAATGACGGCGCGCGGCTTCTCGTTCAAGAGCATCGATCTGTACCGCTCGGACGCGACCCGTTTCCGGATCGACGAGAATGCGCTGATTCCTCCGTTCTCGGCTATCCAGGGCGTTGGCGAGAATGCGGCGCGCAATATCGCGGCGGCCTGCGAGGAAGGTTCGTTCCTATCGATCGAAGACTTCCAATCGAAAGCGAAGGCGACCAAAACGATCGTCGAGCTGCTCGGTAATATGGGCTGCTTCCGCGGGCTCCCGGAATCGAATCAGCTCTCCTTGTTCTAAGGGATATCGCTCGATTCCGGTTGTAAGGAAACAACTGTTATGGTATAATCATTTTTGGTAATAATGAGAGTGGATAGATCGTGTCGACAGGAGAGTGGGGAAACCCACTCTTTACGTTTTACTGCACATTTCGGAGGCTACCCGGCGTAGCGTAAGGAGGTCGAGCCATGGCTCAACAACAGATTAAAGCAGCCGTGGAAGAGATGCTTGCTTCCTTTCTGGAGCGGGAAGGGTTCGAGCTGGTAGACATCGAGTACGTGAAGGAGGGCAGCAATTGGTTCCTTCGCGTCTTTGTAGATAAAGAGGGCGGCATCGACATCGAGGATTGTGGACGGATCAGCGAGTTTTTGAGCGAGAAGCTGGACGAGAAGGACCCGATCCCGACCGCCTATTTCCTGGAGGTGTCTTCCCCAGGCGCCGAGCGACCGCTCAAAAAGCCTCAGGACTACGTCAAGGCGGTTGGCAAGCAGGTATTTGTAACGACGTACGAGCCGATAGACGGTGTGAAAGAATTCGAGGGAAAGCTGCTCGATTATAATGAAGCGTTTGTCGTCGTGCAAAGCGCAAACCGCAAGACGGAAATTCCGGCAAGCAAAATCGCAAGCGCGCGGCTGGCTATCTTATTCTAGTACATAGCCCAAACCTTATGCCGTATTCATGAAATGGACGAATCCCTTGCCCGGCAAGAGATTCGACCTTTTCGAATATAGAGGGTTGCTTTGGCTTTGTACGTTACGAAGCCGGCTGACCGAGCGTATTCGGGTAAGTTCTGTCGCTTGCCGCCAGGAGCTGGTCCCATGGCGAGCAAGAAGAGGCGGCGCCCCTTTTCGGGTCAGGGCGCTTGCGCAGCATTGGAAGCATTGAAAGGGGGAGTTCCCAAACCATGAATATGGAGTTTATCGAAGCGTTGTCGGATATCGAGCGGGAAAAAGGAATAGCCAAGGAAGTTTTGATCGATGCGATCGAAGCGGCCTTGATTTCAAGCTATAAACGAAATTTCAACACGGCGCAAAACGTGCGGGTCGACATTAACCGTCACACCGGACTGATTAAAGTATATGCCCGCAAGACCGTCGTCGACGACGTGCTCGATCCGCGTCTGGAAATCTCCCAGCATGCGTCGAGAGAAATCAATCCGAATTTCCAGCTGAACGATATTGTGGAGATCGAAGTAACGCCCCGCGATTTCGGGCGGATTGCGGCCCAGACGGCGAAACAGGTCGTTACCCAGCGCATTCGCGAAGCTGAGCGCGGACTGATCTACAACGCGTTTATCGATCGCGAGGAAGATATCGTGACCGGTACCGTACAGCGCCAGGACCTGCGCAACATTTATTTGGATCTCGGCAAGGTGGAAGCGGTGCTTCCGCTTAGCGAGCTGATGCAAGGCGAGAAATTCAAACATCAGGACCGGATCAAGGCGTTCATCACGAAAGTGGAGAATACGACCAAGGGTCCGCAAATCATATTGTCCCGTACGCACCCGGGGCTGCTGAAGCGGCTGTTCGAGCTGGAGGTTCCGGAAATTTACGACGGTGTCGTGGAAATTCGCTCCGTCGCCCGCGAAGCCGGCTTCCGTTCGAAAATCGCCGTTTACTCGCGCAATGCGGAGGTCGACCCGGTCGGCTCCTGCGTCGGTCCGAAAGGAACCCGCGTACAGACGATCGTCGGCGAGCTGCGCGGCGAGAAGATCGACATCGTGCGCTGGTCGGAGAGCGTCGAGGAATACGTGGCTAATGCGCTTAGCCCTTCCAAAGTGCTTGAGGTCAACGTGTTCGAGGCGGAGAAGATGGCCCGCGTCATCGTGCCGGATCACCAGTTGTCGCTCGCCATCGGCATCAAGGGGCAGAACGCCCGTCTGGCCGCCAAGCTGACCGGCTGGAAAATCGATATCAAGAGCGAAACGCAAGCCGAACAGGAGCTGGGCCGGCCGCGCACGTCGGGAGAAGAAATGCCCCAGGATTCCGTCAGCATCGACTGATTCCGCTCAAGCGGGCTCTTATGCCGGGGCGACAAACTATTTGTTCAGGTGGGATCGCCGTGAAAGTAAGAAAAGTACCGCAGCGCAAATGCACCATTTGCCAAAAGACGTTGTCCAAGCGCGAAATGCTGCGCATCGTCCGGACCCCGGAAGGCGAAGTCGAACTCGACCTGACGGGCAAGAAAAACGGACGCGGCGCTTATATATGCGGAGATGCGGAAGCGTTCAAAAAAGCGAGAAAAACGAAAGCGTTCGAGCGCGCTCTCAAAGTAACACTAAGCCCTGAGCAATACGACAACCTGGAGCAGTCTTTCCTGGCCGTGCAGGGCAAATTCAAATCGGTCAGCTGCGGAAAGCCCGACAATGAACAAGCCGAATCATAAGGCGTTGTCGTTTCTGGGGCTTGCCATGAGGGCAGGCAAGCTGGCGATCGGCGACGAAGGCGCGTTAAAGGCGGTCCGCTCGGGACAGGCTCGTCTCGTCGTCTTGGCCGAGGACGCTTCTGACAATACGCGCAAGAAATTTCAGGACAAATGCGCCCATTACAACGTCGATTTGGTGGAATGCTTCGACCGGTATGAGCTGGGAGCCGCGATCGGCAAAGAAGCCAGGGTGCTCGTCGCCGTAGTGGATGCAGGGTTCGCGCAAAAAATCAAGTCGTTTCTCGTAAAACCCTCGGAGGTGGAACCTATTGAGCAATCAAGACAAAGATAAGTTACGGGTATACGAATATGCGAAGTCGTTAAATATGAGCAGCAAAGAAATTATTACGATTTTAAAAAGATTGAGTGTACCCGTAAACAACCATATGAGCGTAATGGAAAATGACGCGGTCGACAAGGTCGAAAAGTTTTTCCGTGATGTTAAAGCGAATGCGGCCGCTAAGCGGGCCGGCAATGAAGGGGGAGGCGCAGTGACGCAAGGCGGCAGACCAACACCAAGACCGAATGGAGGCGACCGTCCGCAAGGAGGAGATCGCCCGCAAGGCGAACGCAACGATCGTCCGCAAGGGGAGCGCAATGATCGTCCACAGGGGGAGCGCAACGATCGTCCGCAGGGCGAACGCAATGATCGTCCGCAGGGCGAACGCAATGATCGTCCGCAAGGCCAAGGCCAAGGCGGAGAGCGCCGCTACGACAACAACCGTCCGCCGTATCAAGGCAACCGTCCACAGGGCGGAGGCCAAGGTGGTCAAGGCGGAGGCCGTCCATACGGCGACCGCCCGCAAGGCGACCGTCCGCAAGGCCAAGGCCAAGGCGGAGAGCGCCGCTACGACAACAACCGTCCGCCGTATCAAGGCAACCGTCCGCAGGGCGGAGGCCAAGGCGGTCAAGGCGGAGGCCGTCCCTACGGCGATCGCCCGCAAGGCGACCGTCCGCAAGGCCAAGGCCAAGGCGGAAGCCGTCCGCCGTATCAAGGCAACCGTCCGCAGGGCGGAGGCCAAGGTGGTCAAGGCGGAGGCCGTCCGTACGGCGATCGCCCGCAAGGCGACCGTCCGCAAGGCCAAGGCCAAGGCGGAAGCCGTCCGCCGTATCAAGGCAACCGTCCGCAGGGCGGAGGCCAAGGTGGCCAAGGAGGAGGCCGTCCGTTCGGCGACCGTCCGCAAGGCGGGGGCGGCCAAGGAGGCCGTCCGTTCGGTCAAGGCGGGGGCCAGGGAGGTCGTCCGCAGCAAGGCGGGGCGTCTAGACCTCCTGCTGCTGCCGCTCCTGTCGCAACGTCCCGTCCGCCTGCGCCTCGCACGGACCGCGACCGCGGCTATCAGGACCGTGACCGCGCCGGAGCGGTTAAGAACGCCGATCCGCGCTTTAATAAAGCCGAAGTGATTCGTACAACGGTTGAGAATTTGGATGATATTAATGTAACGCAAGGCCGTCCCAAGAAGCCGAGACCGGGACAAAACAACCGTTCCGGGGGAGCGGGCAACCGCGGTGGCAAAGGCAGAGGCCGCCATCAGGTTGAAGTCGTCCGTAAGGAAAAGATCGACAACACGCCGAAAAAAATTATCGTGCGCGGCACGATGACGGTAGGCGAGCTTTGCAAGCTGCTGCATAAGGATGCCTCCGAAGTCATCAAGAAGCTGTTGTTCCTCGGAACGATGGCTACGATCAATCAGGAGCTCGATCTCGACACGATTTTGCTCGTTGCCGGGGAATTTAAGGTTGACGTGGAAGTGAAGCTGCCTGTCGAGGAAGACAATTTCGAGACGATCGAAGAGAAGGACGATGCCGAAGATCTGATCGAGCGTCCGCCGGTCGTCACGATTATGGGTCACGTCGACCACGGCAAGACGACGCTCCTCGATGCGATCCGCCAGACGAATGTGACCGAAGGCGAAGCCGGGGGCATTACCCAGCATATCGGGGCGTACCAAGTCGAGATCAAGAACAAGAAAATTACGTTCCTGGATACTCCGGGCCACGAAGCGTTCACGTCCATGCGGGCGCGCGGCGCGCAAGTGACCGACATCACGATTATCGTCGTGGCCGCCGACGACGGCGTTATGCCGCAGACGGTGGAAGCGATCAGCCATGCGAAAGCGGCGAACGTGCCGATTATCGTAGCGGTGAACAAAATCGACAAGCCGGATGCCAATCCGGATAAAATCAAGCAGGAATTGACCGAGTACAACCTCGTGCCGGAAGAATGGGGCGGGGATACGATTTTCGTCAACATTTCGGCGAAGCAGCGTCAAGGCCTCGAAGATTTATTGGAAATGATTCTGCTCGTGGCCGAAGTTCAGGAGTTCAAAGCCAATCCGAATAAGCGCGCGAGAGGTACCGTAATTGAAGCCGAGCTCGATAAAGGCAAGGGCCCAGTGGCTCGCGTCCTCATACAGCACGGAACATTGAAGATTGGCGATGCTTTCGTTGCCGGTGTCTGCTTCGGACGCGTCCGGGCGATGGTCAACGACAAGGGACGCCGTCTCAAGGAAGCCGGGCCTTCGACGCCGGTGGAAATTACCGGTCTTACCGAAGTGCCGCAAGCCGGGGACCCGCTGCTGGCATTCGAGGACGAGCGCAAGGCAAGAGCGATAGCCGAAAGACGGATGACGACTCACCGTCAATCGACGATAGGCGCCAATACGCGCGTAACCTTGGACGATCTGTACAAACATATCAAGGATGGCGAGATTAAAGACTTGTTCGTTATCATCAAGGGCGACGTGCAAGGTTCTGTCGAAGCGCTGAAAGGATCGCTCGAGAAAATCGAAGTGGAAGGCGTCCGCGTAAAAATTATTCACAACGGCGTCGGAGCGATTACGGAATCGGATATTATTCTCGCTTCCGCCTCCAATGCGATTATTATCGGCTTCAACGTCCGTCCGGAGCCGGCGGCAATGGCGACGGCCGATCAGGAAAAAGTCGATATCCGTCTTCACAGCATCATTTACAAAGTAATCGAGGAAATCGAGCAGGCGATGAAGGGCATGCTGGACCCGGTATACAAAGAAGCCGTTATCGGCCAGGCCGAGGTGCGCAACCTGTTCAAAGTCAGCAAAATCGGCACGATCGCCGGCTGCATGATCACGTCGGGCAAAATTACCCGTGCGGCGGAGCTTCGTCTCATTCGCGGAGGCATCGTTGTCTTTACGGGCAAAGTCGATTCGCTCAAGCGGTTCAAGGACGATGTGCGTGAAGTGTCCCAAGGGTACGAGTGCGGGATTTCCATCGAGAAGTTCAATGATATCCGCGAAGGCGACATTATCGAGGCGTTCGTGATGGAAACCGTAGAAAGGTGATGACCGATGGCAAAAGTACGAGTAGGCCGCGTCGGCGAGCAAATTAAAAAAGAACTGAGTCAAATTTTGCAGTCGGAGCTGAAAGACCCTCGCGTCGGTTTCATTACCGTGACCGGGGTCGACGTCACGAACGATTTATCGCAGGCCAAAGTGTTTCTTAGCGTTCTCGGAACGGAGCAGCAGAAGGAAGATTCGCTTAAGGCGATAGCCAAGGCGACCGGGTTTATCCGGTCCGAGCTCGGCAAACGAATTCGCCTGCGGATTACGCCGGAGCTGCAGTTCCAATTCGACGCTTCCATTGAATACGGCAGCCGGATCGATCAACTGCTCAATCAGATCAACGGCGGAAAGCCGGACGCATGAGGGCTCCTCTCGATGCTGTACAGTACCGGAAGCAGCTGGCAGCAGCACGGACGTTCATCGAGGAGCACGACGATTTTCTCGTCGTCGCTCACGTGAACCCCGACGGCGATGCCGCCAGCTCGACGCTGGCGGTCGGCATGCTGCTGGATCGTCTCGGCAAACGGTATACGATGGCCAATCAGGACAAGCTGCCGGACAAGTTCGGTTATATAACCGGCTTTGACCGGCTGCTTCGTTATGAGGACGGACAGCCGAAGCAACCCTGGAGCTGCATCATCAGCGTCGATTGCGCGGACTTCCAGCGGATCGGCAAAGTAAGGGAATGGTTCGCGGACGGCTTCAAGCTGCTGAACATCGATCATCATCCGACGAACGACGGCTTCGGCGACGTAGCTTTGATCCAGTCCAGCGCAGCGGCAACGGTAGAAATTTTGTACGACTTGGCCTCCGAGCTAAGCTGCCCGATGCCGCTCGAGCTGGCTACGGCGATTTATACCGGGCTGCTGACCGATACGGGCGGCTTCCGCTACTCGAATACGAGTCCGAAAGTGATGGGCATGGCCTCCGAACTGCTGGCTCTGGGCGTGAGCGGCCATCGGCTTGCCGAGATGGCGCTAGAGAGGATTACGCTCTCGCACGTCTCGATACTCAAGCTGGCGCTTGGCACGCTGACGTTCGCTTACGATCGGAAAGTCAGCTGGATGACGGTGTCCCCCGAGCAAATGCGCGAGTCGGGCGCTACATCGGAAGATATGGACGGACTGATCCTGTATCCCCGCAATATCGAAGGGGTGGAAGTCGGACTGTTGTTCAAGCAGACGGACGAACAAACGGTGAAAGTCAGCTTCCGTTCCAATGGCCGCGTCGACGTGGCTCGCATCGCCCAATCGTTCGGCGGCGGGGGACATGCCCGCGCTTCCGGCTGCACGCTGATCGGGGCTATGCCGGACGTCGTTCAACAGGTTATAAAGGAAGTAGGGCAGTCGTTGCCATGAACTATGAAGGGGTATTGCCGGTAAACAAGCCGGCCGGCTTCACGTCTCACGACGTCGTGGCCAAAGTCCGGCGGTTGCTAGGCATGAAACGGATCGGTCATACGGGTACGCTCGACCCCCAGGTGACAGGCGTTCTGCCTCTTTGCCTGGGCCGGGCTACCCGGTTTGTGGAATATATTCAGGAACTGCCCAAGGAGTATGAGGCAGAACTGACCATCGGCTACAGCACCGACACCGAAGACTGGACGGGGGAAACGGTCGAGCGTCTGAATCCGGGCGAGGCGGTTCTCACGGAACAGAATGTGGCCGCAGCGTTATCGGCGTTCATCGGCACGATCGAGCAGGTACCTCCGATGTACTCCGCCGTCAAGGTTGGCGGCAAGAAGCTGTATGAACTGGCGCGCGAAGGCAAGGAGATCGAGCGCAAGGCGAGAACGGTCGAGATCTACGAGTTGGAGACGACCGGACTGGAGCTGACGTCCGATTATCCCACAATCCGCTTTCGCGTGCTATGTTCCAAAGGAACTTATATTCGTACGTTATGCGTCGATATCGGCAAAGCGCTCGGCTATCCGGCGGTGATGACCGGGCTCGTGCGCAGCCGCTCGGGCTCGCTCGGGCTTGCCGATTGCCTCAGCCTGGAGCAGATTGGAGAGCTTCATCTGGCTGGCGCGCTGGATGCCCGCATCATCCCCGGCGACCGTTTGGCGACGCATTTGCCGGCGTGCACCGTATCGGAGTTGGACGCGGCGCACGCGGCGCAAGGAAAAACCGTTCCTTTTCCGGACGGGGCGCCGCTGCCGGAACAGCCGGGATTGGTCCGGACGTACGACCCGAAGGGCGGGTTTGTCGGCCTGTTCCGTCTGGATGCCGATAGCCGGACGCTGCGTCCGGAGAAAGTGTTCGCGTTAAGCCCATCCCGGCCTGAGGCCGAGTAGCAGGTGACAATGGACATGCGATCAATAACGCTGCAATATCCTATATCGTTTCCGGTCGAGGGCATGCCCGAAGGCGGGCAAGTGCTGGCGATCGGAGAGTTTGACGGGCTGCATCTCGGCCATCGCGAGGTGGTGCGCAGAGCAGTGGAGACGGCGGGGAAGCTGGGGCTTCCCGCCGCCATCATGACGTTCGATCCTCATCCGAGGGAAGTGCTGGGGCAAGACAAGTACGTGAGGCACATTACCCCGGTTCCCAAAAAGCTGGAGCTGCTGGCCGAGGCCGGCATCGACGTCGCCTATATCGTCCGTTTCGATCCGGCCTTTTCGCGGATCAGCCCGGCCGAGTTTGTCGACCATATGCTGATGGGCCTGCGGGTCAATACCGTTGTCGTCGGCTTCGATTTCCGTTTCGGACATAAAAGCGAGGGGCATGCGGACACGTTGTGCGACCTTGCGGCCGGGCGGTTTGCCGTGGAGGTCGTGAGACCGTTCCATATGGACGGCGTCAAGATCAGCAGCACGCTGGTCCGCGACTATTTGGAGCAAGGCGACGTAATCCGTGCCGGCAAATTGCTCGGACGCGGCTATACGCTGACCGGAGAAGTGGTGCACGGGGCCGAGCGCGGCAGGCTGCTCGGCTTTCCGACAGCCAACGTCGAGCTGGACGAGCCGTACATTGTACCGGCCAACGGCGTGTACGCCGTCCGTTTCGAGCGGGCGGGGCGCATTTACGCGGGCGTCATGAACATCGGCACGAAGCCTACTTTCGAGGATACGACGAGAAGGACGCTGGAAACCCACCTGTTCGACTTCAATGAATCGATTTACGGCGAAAAGGTCGGTTTGGAACTAGTCGCGTACATTCGGCCGGAACGAAAATTCGCTTCGGTCGACGAGCTTGTCGACCAGATCGGACGCGACTCGCAGCAAGCCAGGGAACTGCTTCTGCACGACGGCGCCGTCAACGGTTCGGCGTAATCGACGGGCCGCCGCGTTTTTGTTGCAAAATCGGCGGGCAGTTGTTTCCAACGTTTACTTTGCCCTAGCATATGTGCTATACTAATTTTCGTTGCCCGGCAGACGGATGCAACGGAACCTTGGCTCGGTAGCTAGATCTCACCGTCTTCTTCTGGGCTAACGGCGATTATTTGACGAATAGGGAGGTGAACAGCATGGCATTGACTCAAGAACGCAAAACCCAACTGATCCAGGATTACAAGAAACATGAATCCGATACGGGATCTCCGGAAGTGCAAGTCGCTATCCTTACGGAAAACATCGTGAACCTGACTAACCATCTTCGCGTGCACAAGAAGGATCATCACTCGCGCCGCGGATTGTTGAAAATGGTAGGTCAACGCCGTAAGCTGTTGGCATACTTGAAAAACAACGATGTCAGCCGCTACAGCGCTTTGATCGAACGTCTGGGACTTCGCAGATAATGTTTCAGGGACAAAAAACAACCTTATCGGCTTGTTGCCGTACGGTTGTTTTTTTCTGAGCATGCATTCAATGGCTCCCCCGAAAGAAACCGGCTGGAGCCGGTACAAAGTCAACGCTCCACCGTCCTTTGCGGCCGGAAGGCCGTAACGCAGAGGCGCTTCGCCCGGATTGACTTTGTACTTGCCGCAGCCGTTGCTTTCGGGGGAATTTTCTTGTGCAAGAAGGAAATACTGGTTGT
Source organism: Paenibacillus hodogayensis (assembly GCF_039536325.1). Classification (NCBI taxonomy): domain Bacteria; kingdom Bacillati; phylum Bacillota; class Bacilli; order Caryophanales; family Paenibacillaceae; genus Paenibacillus; species Paenibacillus hodogayensis. Next base: position 209,553 of record NZ_BAAAYO010000008.1, on the reverse strand, counting down.
TATGAAGAAGTAATGCAGAGTCGCCAGCAACACTACATACGAGCAGGAGGGATTCTATGGAAAAGAAGGTGCGCATGGACCTTGGCGGACGGCCGTTCGAATTTGAAACGGGACGTTTGGCCAAGCAGGCGAATGGCGCTGTGCTCGTTCGTTATGGAGAAACCGTCGTGCTCTGCACGGTCACGGCTTCGAGCGAGCCGAAAGATTTGGATTTTTTTCCGCTGACGGTCAATTATGAGGAGCGTTTGTACGCCGTCGGGAAAATTCCCGGAGGCTTTATTAAGCGCGAAGGCCGTCCGAGCGAGAAAGCGATTCTGGCCGGCCGTCTGACCGACCGCACGATCCGTCCGCTGTTCCCCGAAGGGTTCCGCAATGACGTGCAAATCGTCGCCATGGTGATGAGCGTGGATCAGGACTGCCCGCCGGAAATTGCTGCCATGATCGGCACTTCCGCCGCATTGGCCGTTTCCGATGTGCCGTTCAACGGACCGATCGGAGGCGTTATCGTCGGTCGAATCGACGGGAAGTTTATTATTAACCCGAACCATGAGCAAGAACAGAAGAGCGACATGTACGTCGTCGTCGCCGGTACGAAAGACGCCATCATGATGGTCGAGGCCGAAGCGAACGAAGTGCCGGAGGAAGATATTCTCGAGGCGATTATGTTCGGTCACGAGGAAATCAAGAAGACGGTTGCCGTTCAGGAGCAGTTCGTCGCGGAAGCCGGCAAGCCGAAGATGGAAGTCAAGCTGCACGCCGTCGACGAGCAGGTTAATGCCGATGTGCGCGGCTTCGCGAGCGCTCGTCTGGTAGAAGCGGTCCGCATCCAGGAGAAGCATGCCCGCCAAAACGCGATCGACGCGATCAATGCGGAAACGGTCGAGCATTTCGTCCAAGCATATTCGGAAGCGCCGGAACGTTTGAAGGACGTCAAGGAAGTGCTGTACGACATCGTCAAAGAAGAAGTGCGCCGCCTCATTACGCACGATAAGGTTCGTCCGGACGGCCGCGCTTTGGCGGAAATCCGCCCGATCGAATGCGATACCTCCATTTTGCCGCGTACGCACGGCTCCGGCTTGTTCACGCGCGGTCAAACGCAGGCGCTCAGCATTTGTACGCTTGGCGCATTGGGCGACGTGCAAATTTTGGATGGACTCGATCTGGAAGAAACGAAACGGTTCATGCATCACTACAACTTTCCTCCGTTCAGCGTAGGCGAAGCGAGACCGCTGCGTGCGCCGGGACGCCGGGAAATCGGGCATGGCGCATTGGGCGAACGCGCATTGTCCAAAGTCATTCCGCCGGAGTCGGAATTCCCGTATACGATCCGTCTCGTATCCGAGGTGCTGGAATCGAACGGTTCAACCTCGCAAGCGAGCATCTGCGCCAGCACGATGGCCATGATGGATGCGGGCGTACCGATCAAAGCGCCGGTTGCAGGCGTTGCGATGGGCTTGATCAAGGACGGCGACCATTTCTCGATCCTGACCGACATTCAAGGGATGGAAGATCATCTCGGCGATATGGACTTCAAGGTGGCGGGAACGGCAGCCGGGGTTACGGCCATCCAGATGGATATTAAAATCGACGGCATCGACCGGGCGATCCTGACCGAGTCGTTGGGACAAGCGAAGGAAGGCCGGATGTTCATTCTGAGCAAAATGACGGAAGCGATCGATGCTCCGCGCAAAGCGCTATCCCCGTATGCTCCGAAGATCATTATCATGCACATCAATCCGGACAAAATCCGCGAAGTCATCGGAGCCGGCGGCAAAATCATCAACAAAATCATCGAGGAAACGGGCGTCAAGATCGATATCGAGCAAGACGGTACCGTGTTCATCGCTTCTTCCAATGCGGAAATGAACGAGAAGGCGAAGTCGATCATCGAAGGCATCGTTCGCGAAGTCGTTATCGGGGAAGTATACCTGGGAACAGTTCGTCGGATCGAGAAGTTCGGCGCATTTGTGGAAATTTTGCCGGGTAAAGACGGTTTGGTTCACATCTCGCAAATTTCCAACGAGCGTGTAGCTAAGGTTGAGGATGTCCTGAAAATCGGCGACCAGATTACGGTCAAAGTAACGGAGATTGACAATCAGGGGCGCGTTAACCTGTCCCGTAAAGCAACGCTTGCCGCACCGCAAGTTCCGGCCCAAAGCTAGGTTTTGGGCCAACCGTTTTGCGGCGTATAACCGAATACGACGTTTTATCCCAAAGAGCCAGAGCAGTCTGTCTCTTTTTTTCATGGCGACTTTCCGGACAGGCTTCGGCCAGAACCTCGTCCTATTGGTGCCAAAAGGAGCCTGACGGCTCGTTTTTCTTCTGTTTCCGTCCAGCTTGGACATATCCCCGGCCAGTCCGTCATACATATGGTACAAACTTACGGATCGGGGTATGCCTAATGAAAAAGAAGAGAAATCAATGGTTTTTCGTCGGGGGAACGTTCGCCCTTGTCACTTGGGGATTGCTCAGTTCCAGCCACATGGACGCTTTTATTCGCTCCCTTGACGGCCGTTCCGGAACGGCATACCGCGTCGTGCAGCCGGTACCGGACAACTTCGGCGCGTCCGCTCCCGCGACCATGACCAATATGCCGAATGCCGAGCAGCTCCGCTCCTCGATTGAGGAAGAAGCGCAGAAGCGCAGGGAAGCTCCGATCGACGCCAAGCTGGACCGCGTCTGGAAAGCGATTCCAGGCTACAACGGTCTGGAAATCGATGTCGAAGCGACGTGGAAGCGGGCGCACCAGGAAGGGATCGAGAAAGGCATTCCTTATGTATATAAGGAAATACCGCCGCAAGTCCGGCTGGAGGACCTCGGGGCCCAGCCGATCTACAAGGGCAATCCGCAGAAGCGGATGGCCTCGCTCATGATTAACGTAGCCTGGGGCAACGAATTTATCGGACCAATGCTGGACATTTTGGAGAAAGAGCAGGTGCGGGCAACGTTTTTTTTCGACGGCTCCTGGCTGTCCAAAAACATAGATACCGCCAAAACGATTCAGGCGAAAGGCCACGAGATGTCCAATCACGCCTATACGCACAAAAATATGAGCAAGCTCGGGCGGGAGGACAACCGCAAGGAAATCGAGCAGACCCAGAAGCTGCTCAAGGAGCAGCTTGGCGTCGACAACGTCCTGTTCGCTCCTCCATCCGGGGATTTCAGCGATTTGACGGTCAAGGTAGCCCATGAATTGAATTTGAAAACGATTCTATGGACGCTCGATACGGTCGACTGGATGAAGCCCACCTCGGACTCGATCGTGCGCAAAATAGCGGCAAGGGTCGAGCCGGGCTCGCTGATCCTGATGCATCCGACCGCTTCGTCCTCCGGGGCGCTGCAGGGAATGATCCGAACGATCAAGCAAAAAGGGCTCGCTCTCGGGACCGTTTCCGAATTAATCTCCTCCGACCGCGTTCCAAAGGTTGAGCCCGACTGATATTTTTGTTACTATCATGGAAGTACCTGATCCGAACCGTCGTCGTCCTATGCGATAACGTATTCATCCCATGTCGAAGTATTCGGAACATTTACGTTTCCATAATAAGGGGGAGCCCCATTTTGATTAAAAAGACGTTGAGCAACGGATTGCGAATCGTCGCCGAGCCCATACCGACGTACCGTTCCGTTTCGTTCGGAATATGGATCAAGACCGGTTCTCGCCACGAGACCGCGGCGAACAGCGGTATTTCGCATTTCATCGAACACATGTTGTTTAAAGGCACGGACCGGTACTCGGCCAAAGATATTGCCGAAATTTTCGACGGCATCGGCGGCAACGTGAACGCTTTTACCGCCAAGGAGTACACGTGCTATTACGCCAAAGTGCTCGACACGCATTTGCCGCTGGCCGTCGACGTGCTGTCCGACATGTTTTTCAATTCCAAGTTCGATCAAGCCGAGCTGGACAAGGAACGCAACGTCATTCTGGAAGAAATATCGATGTATGACGATACGCCGGACGACCTCGTGCACGATTTGATCGCGCGGGCCTCGTACCAAGATCACGCTCTGGCGTATTCGATTCTCGGCACGGAGCAAAACCTGCGGGCCATGCAGCCGGATACGCTGCGCCAATATATGAATGACCATTATTCCATACCCAATACCGTCATTTCCTTGGCCGGCAATATCGATGAAAGTGTCATCGATCTGATGGAGCGCCACTTCGGGGCGTTCCGCAACAAGGGGACGGCAAGCTCGCTGATCGCTCCCGAATTTACCGGAGAGTCGTTGTTCCATGCGAAAAAAACCGAGCAAAACCATATTTGCCTGTCATTGCCGGGATGCTCCATGCAAGATCCGATGCTGTATCCGATGATTTTGCTCAATAACCTGATCGGCGGCGGAATGAGTTCGTATTTGTTCCAGGAAATCCGCGAGAAACGCGGGTTGGCCTATTCGGTGTATTCCTACCATACGGCGCATATCGACAGCGGTGCGTTTACGATCTATATGGGCACGGCGCCGAAGCAGACGGACGAGGTGCTCAAAGTGACGATGGACGTCCTGCAGGGCGTGGCACAGAACGGTCTGTCCGAGGAGGAGCTGCGCAAGGGCAAGGAACAGCTGAAGGGAAGCTTCATCTTGAGTCTGGAAAGCACAAGCAGCCGGATGAACCGTCTCGGCAAAAACGAGCTGATGCTCGGCAGGCACCATACGCTCGATGAAATATTGAATATGATCGATTCCGTTTCCCGGGAAGAAATCCGTCAGCTGGTGGACCGGTTGTTCGCCAAGCCGTTCGCGCTGGCCATGGTCGGGAAGTCGGATAAAGCAATACAGTCGTTCAGGAGGGATTCGCTTGTCATATGAAGTTAGGCTGAAACGGCTGCCAGGCAACGAGGACGTGCCAATTCCGCAAAAAATGTCCGATCTGGCCAGCGGCTTCGATCTGTACGCCGCAGCGGCGGAGCCGATTACTTTACAGCCGGGGGAACGCACGCTGGTCCCGACCGGTATCGCTATCGCCATGCCGGCAGAACTGGAAGCCCAAATCCGGCCGCGCAGCGGCTTGGCTCTGAAGCACGGCATTACATGCTTGAACTCGCCGGGAACGATCGATGCCGATTACCGGGGGGAAATCAAAGTGCTGCTGGTCAATTTGGGCCAGTCCGCCTTTACGATCGAGCGCAAAGAACGGATCGCCCAGATGGTGTTCCAGGTCGTTCCGTCCGTACGGCTTGAAGTAGTGGCCGAGTTGGACGATACCGTCCGCGGTGCCGGCGGCTTCGGCCATACGGGCAAGCAGTAACGGGCTTCTTCAAAAACGCCTTTCCTTATAATGGAAGGAAGGCGTTTTTTTTGCGTCTATTCCGGTACGTGCACTCCGTGGCGAAAGGCCGGGTTGGGCTGTAACCCATCGTCTTGTCCGCGCATAGGATGTCGTATATTCGAAGCGCGAAAGGGGTGCAAACATGCTGACCGGGATTCAAGTTGCCCTGATCGGGGGAGACGCACGCCAGTTGGAAGTCATTCAGAAGTTTTCCGAGCTGGACGCGTCCGTCACTCTGATCGGGTTCGACAATCTGCAACATGTGTTCAGCGGGGTTACGAAGGTGGCGTTGTCTCCGCAAGCGTTGGAAAAGTCGGATGCGGTCATTCTGCCCGTGGTCGGGACCGACGACACCGGCGCCGTCGAGTCCATCTTCTCCACTTCCGATATAGCAATCAGGGACGAACATCTGCTCGCGCTTCCCTCGCATGCGAAGCTGTACACCGGGATGGCAAAGCCATATTTGAAGAAGCTGTGTTCGGAGCATAACATCGAGCTGATCGAGCTGCTGGACCGCGACGATGTCGCCATTTACAATTCCATTCCGACCGCGGAAGGCGCGCTCATGATGGCGATCCAGAACACGGACATCACGATTCACGGCTCGAGCTGCATGGTGCTCGGTCTGGGGCGTACCGGTCTGACCATGGCCCGCACGCTTCAGGGACTGGGTGCCCATGTGAAGGTCGGCATCCGTAAACCGGAGCATTTCGCACGTGCTTGGGAGATGGGTTTTTCGCCTTTTTATTTGGGCGAATTGTCGAATCAGGTGACCAATATCGACTTGCTTTTTAATACGATTCCGACTATGATAGTCACAGCGCAAATTATTGCCAACATGCCGCACCGGGCGGTTATTATCGACCTTGCGTCGAAGCCCGGCGGAACCGATTTCCGCTTCGCGGAAAAACGGGGCGTGAAGGCCATGCTCGCACCAGGACTTCCCGGAATCGTCGCACCGAAGACAGCTGGACGGATTATTGCGAATACCGTAGCCCAGCTGATTATGGATGACGTAACAACCGGGAGGAATGCCCAATGAATTGGACAGGGAAAACGGTCGGCTTCGCCTTGACCGGTTCTCATTGCACGTTTGCCGAGACGATGCCGCATATTCAGCGTTTTGTCGATGCCGGGGCGAGAGTCATCCCGATCGCGTCGCAGACGTTAATGTCGACGGATACCCGTTTTGGCACATCGGAAAACTGGCAGAAGCAGTTGAAAGAAATTACCGGAAATGATATCATCTCCTCCATTGTGGACGCCGAGCCGCTCGGTCCCTCCAAATTGCTTGATGTGATGCTGATCGCGCCGTGTACCGGCAATACGACGAGCCGTTTGGCTAACGCGATGACGGATAGCGCCGTGCTCATGGCGGCCAAAGCGCAGATGCGTAACCAGCGTCCGCTCGTATTGGCTATTTCCACGAACGACGGTCTCGGTCTGAACGCCGCTAATATCGCCAAGCTTCTCGTAGCAAAAAACATTTATTTCGTCCCGTTCGGTCAAGACAATCCGGCGCAGAAGCCGAATTCGCTCGTGGCGCGGATGGACTTGATCGTGGACACGTGTGCAGCGGCCTTGGAGGGCAAACAGCTTCAACCGCTTTTAATCGAGAGGTTCCAGGATATTATCTCATAGTCATTATTCTAAAACTTATAAGGGGAGAACCAAGTCATGTCGAACCAAAAACTTTTTAATGTCGCTGTAGTCGGTGCAACCGGCGCGGTCGGAGAGCAAATCATCCGCCTGCTGGCCGAACGGGATTTTCCGGTGAACGAGCTGAAGCTGCTTTCGTCCGCGCGTTCCGCCGGCACGAAAAAGAAGTTCAAAGACCGCGAAATAACGATCGAGGAAGCGACACCCGAAAGTTTTAAAGGGATCGATATCGCTTTGTTCAGCGCGGGCGGCGACATCAGTCGCAAGCTCGTGCCCCATGCGGTAGAGCAAGGCGCTGTCTGCATCGACAATACAAGCGCTTTCCGGATGGACCCGGAAACGCCGCTTGTCGTGCCGGAGGTCAACATCGACAAGATCAGCGAGCATAAAGGCGTCATTGCCAACCCGAATTGCTCCACCATCCAGATGGTTGCCGCTCTGAAGCCGTTGTACGACCGTTACGGCATATCCCGCATTATCGTATCCACTTATCAGGCGGTATCGGGAGCCGGAGCAAAGGCGATTCAGGAAATGGAGCGCCAGTCGAAGGAAGTGCTGGAAGGCCGAGAGGCCAATCCGGATATTTTGCCCGTGTCCTCGTTGCCGGTCAAACACCAAATCGCATTCAACGCCATTCCGCAAATCGACAAGTTTACGGAAAACGGCTTTACTTATGAAGAAATGAAAATGATAGACGAAACGAAAAAAATCATGAGCGACGCTACGCTCGAAGTAACGGCCACTTGTGTGCGGATCCCTGTCGTGTACGGACATTCCGAATCCGTCTATGTCGAGTTGAAGGAAGATTTCGAGGTGGCCGACGTCAAGTCGCTGCTGGCCGAAGCGCCGGGCATCGAGCTCGTGGACAGCCCGGAAGAACAGCTGTATCCGCTTGCGACCGATGCCGCCGGCAAGCTGGAAACGTTTGTCGGACGGGTACGTCGCGACTTGTCCAATCCGCGCGCGCTCAACATGTGGATCGTGTCGGATAATTTGCTGAAGGGCGCCGCTTGGAACGCCGTGCAGATTGCCGAGTATATCGCCATCGAGCAAAAAGAAGTGTAATCCGGATGAAGGGAACCGCGGGAGCGGTTCCGACAACCGGCCTGGAGGGAAGCTGATGCGTACCTTGGTACAGAAGTTCGGCGGAACTTCCCTCTCCGACGCCCGGGCCAGATCTTATGCCATCGGTCATATCAAGCGTGCCTTGGCCGATTCGTACCACCTTGTCGTAGTCGTTTCCGCAATGGGCAGAAAAGGGGAGCCGTACGCCACCGATTCATTGCTGGAGCTTGTTCGTTTGAACGGCAACCGCATTCCCGCAAGAGAAAAAGATTTATTGCTGCACTGCGGAGAAGTGATTTCCGCAGCGCTTATGTGCAGTCTGCTGGAAGCCGAGCAGATTCCGGCCACCGTCCTGACCGGAGCGCAGGCGGGAATCCGCACGAACGACCGGTACGGCGACGCCCGCATCGAATCGATCCAACCTTCCCGTATCGTGCAGGCTTTGTCCGAGGGGAAGGTTGTGATCGTTCCCGGCTTTCAGGGAGAAACCGCGCAAGGCGACATCACAACGCTGGGGCGGGGCGGAAGCGATACGACCGCTACGGCGCTCGGCTCCGCTCTACGCGCGGAGTTTGTGGACATCTTCACGGACGTCAGCGGTATTTTTACCGCAGATCCGCGTATCGTCAGCAAAGCTAAGCCGATTGAACGGGTGACGTATGCGGAGATATGCAATATGGCTTATCAAGGCGCCAAAGTGATCCATCCGCGCGCGGTGGAGGTCGCCATGGAAGCCGGCATCCCCATACGGGTACGCTCCACATTCTCCGACGATGAAGGCACGCTGGTCACACGCGCCGATGACGTCAGGTTGCCCGACGCCCGGTTGAAGGACCGCTTCGTGACGGGAATCGCTCACGTGTCGCCGATTACGCAGATTAAGGTAGCGGCGCAGGAAGGGCAGTACGACCTGTCTTTGAACGTGTTCAAGGCGATGGCCCAACGGCAGATCAGCGTTGATTTTATCAATGTCAATGTATCCGGCGTCTCGTATACGGTGTTTCATCATGAAACGGAGCGGGCCGCATCCGTGCTGAATGGCTTAGGCTATACGCCCGAATACGTTACCGGCTGCGCTAAAGTGTCGATCATCGGCGGGGGAATGAATGGGGTTCCGGGCATTATGGCTCGTATCGTCGAAGCGCTTACTATGATCGACATTCCGATCCTGCAGTCGGCCGATTCGAATGCCACGATCTGGGTGCTGGTGAAGGAGACGGACATGGAGGAAGCGATCCGCGCGCTGCATCATTCGTTTCAGCTGGATAAACCATAGAAGCTTTTAGGAGGAACTTGTAGTGGATTTCGGAAGAGTCATTACCGCCATGGTCACCCCGTTCGATTCGCAGCTTCAGGTCGACTGGGCTCAAACGAGAAAGCTGATTGATTTTCTGATCGAGGAGCAGCAAGCAGACAGTCTAGTCGTCTGCGGGACTACGGGGGAATCTCCGACGCTTACCGACGAGGAGAAAATCGGCCTGTTTAAGCTGGCGGTCGAGCAGGCGAGAGGCCGCTGCCGCATCATTGCCGGCACAGGCAGCTACGATACGGCGCATACGATTCATCTGACGAAAGAAGCCGAGGCTGCGGGAGTCGACGGCGTGCTGCTTGTCGCTCCTTATTACAATAGACCTTCGCAAGAAGGCATCTACGAGCATTTCAAGGCGGCTGCGCAAGCGACGAAGCTGCCGGTCATGCTGTACAACATCCCTTCGCGTACGGGCATCAACGTATCCGCCGCCACGACGCTGAAACTCGCTCAACTGCCGAATGTCGTCGCTTCGAAGGAAGCCCATGGCGACTTTGATCTGCTGTCGGAGCTGACCGCCCATGCGCCTGACGGCTTCAAGGTATACAGCGGCGATGATATTTTGACGCTTCCGATGCTTTCCGTCGGGGCATACGGGATCGTCAGCGTAGCCGGGCATGTGATTGGCAAGGAAATGAAGCAAATGGTGAATTCGTTCGTGAACGGAGACGTGCAGCAGGCGATCCAGTGGCATGCCAAGCTTCGCCCCGTATTCCACGGGCTGTTCAACTGCCCTCACCGCGTGCCGAACCCGGTTCCGGTCAAGTACGCGCTCGGCTTGCACGGATTGCCCGTAGGCGGCGTCCGCCTGCCGCTCCTGCAAGCTACGGAGGAAGAGGGACGTTTTATCGAGGAGCTTTTCCGGAAGTAAACAATCGAACCCAAAGCCGATGCCGACAAGCATCGGTTTTTTGTTTTTCGGTTACGCTAAGAGCACGGCAAGAAAACGGTTAAACGACGCGACTTGTATTCGCCTATCCGATTCATGTATAATGGATCACAAGTGACTGGTTCGGGTTATCTTTGGTCTGGGAATATATAAAGATCGTCGTCAAAAAAACCTAGGAGGGTTAGACTTGTCAAAAAAAAATATAGATAAAGTATCCATTTTCGCTCTGGGCGGCGTGGGCGAAATCGGAAAAAACATGTATGTCGTGCAGTATGCCAACGACATTGTCGTTATCGATTCCGGATTGAAGTTCCCGGAGGAGGACATGCTCGGCATTGATATCGTTATCCCCGATATCTCGTATTTAACGGAGAACCGCGATAAAGTCAGAGGGATTTTGATTACGCACGGCCATGAGGATCACATCGGCGGTTTGCCATACATTTTGCGCTCCCTGAACGTTCCGGTTTACGGTACCAAGCTGACGCTTGGCCTGATCGAGGGCAAGCTGAAGGAAGCGAACTTGCTCGGCGAAACGAAACGAATTTTGATCAACGCAGATTCGGAAGTGCAGCTCGGTACGATGAAGGCTACGTTCTTCAAAACGAATCACAGCATTCCCGATTCGGTCGGCGTCTGCCTCGATACTCCGGAAGGACTCGTCGTTCATACGGGGGACTTCAAATTCGATCAGACACCGGTCAACGATCAATACGCCGATTTGCATAAAATGGCCGACATCGGCAGCCGTGGCGTTCTTGCCCTGCTGTCCGACAGTACCAACGCCGAGCGTGCGGGTTACACCGGCTCGGAGCGTACGGTCGGGGTGGAGCTGGAGGAAGTGTTCCGCAAAGCCAAGCAGCGCGTAATCGTTGCCACGTTCGCTTCCAACGTTCACCGGATTCAACAGGTGATCAATGCGGCGGAAACTACGCGCCGGAAGATGGCCGTAATCGGGAGAAGCATGGTCAACGTCGTAAATATCGCAAGCGAGCTCGGCTACTTGCATATTCCGGACGGCATGCTGATCGAGCCGGAAGAAGTGAACAAGCTGGCGGCCGACCGCGTCGTCATTCTGTCCACGGGTAGCCAAGGCGAGCCGATGTCCGCTCTGACGCGGATGGCACGTTCGAATCACCGCAAAGTGGACATCCTGCCTGGCGATACGGTCGTGATTGCGGCTACGCCGATTCCGGGCAACGAACGGTTCGTCGGAAGAACCGTAGACGAATTGTTCCGCATCGGAGCGAACGTCATTTACGGATCGGGCTCGGTGACGGGTGTACACGTATCCGGTCACGGTAGCCAGGAAGAATTGAAGCTGATGCTGAACATCATGAAGCCCAAATATTTCATTCCGATTCACGGCGAGTACCGGATGCTCCGCCAGCACGCTTTGCTGGCCGAGGCGGTCGGCATCGACCGCGAAGATATTTTCATCGTGGACATTGGCGATACGGTGGAAATTCAAGGCGGCATTGCCCGCAGAGGACCGCGCGTCTCCTGCGGCAATGTGCTGATTGACGGGCTGGGCGTCGGCGACGTGGGCAACATCGTATTGCGCGACCGCAAGCTGTTGTCCCAAGACGGCATTCTCGTCGTCGTCGTCACGCTGAGCAAGCAAGACGGTACGATCATGTCCGGACCGGACATCATCTCCCGCGGGTTCGTGTACGTACGCGAATCGGAAGGCTTGCTGGACGAGGCAAACCGGATCGTAAGCAGCACGTTGAACCGGCTTATGGTCGAGAACGTGAATGAGTGGGCTTCGCTCAAAACCCATGTAAAAGATGCACTCGGACGATTTTTATATGAACAAACCCGAAGAAGACCAATGATTTTGCCGATCATTATGGAAGTGTAATGAGGCAGAACGCTAGTCACTGAACCCATTGATACCCGAACACGTTTGAACCAACCCTCCCCGTCCAGACGGGGAGGTTATTTGTTATAATCCGACGAAGCGAGCCCGCATGATGGCGGAGCAAACCTTTACCAACCGGACAAATCGGATAAAAACCGGCAGTCAATTCATACTATGGGAGACAACAGGAGGAGGATTCAGGCATGCCGACGAAACTAACCAACGAAGCGGAGCAACCGCAGCCTCAACCGGAAGTGGCCGACAAAAAGAACGTAGCGATAGAAGCGATCCAGCAGTTGGGTCAGACGATGACTCCGGCAGCGGAATCGAACATTTACTGCATGACGATTATCGGTCAGGTAGAAGGGCATATGGTGCTGCCGCCGCAAAATAAAACGACCAAATACGAACATTTGATCCCCCAACTGGTCGCCGCCGAGCAGAACCCGAAAATCGAGGGTATTCTAATTATTCTCAATACCGTCGGAGGCGACGTGGAAGCCGGGCTGGCGATTGCCGAGATGATCGCTTCGCTATCGAAGCCCAAAGTCACGCTCGTCCTGGGGGGCGGCCATAGCATCGGGGTGCCGATCGCGGTATCGGCCGACTACTCGCTGATCGCCGAAACGGCGACGATGACCATTCACCCGATCCGTCTGAACGGACTGGTCATCGGGGTGCCGCAGACGTTCGAATATTTGGATAAAATGCAGGAGCGGGTGCTGCGCTTCATTACCAGCCATTCGAAAGTGCCGGAGGCGAAGCTGAAAGAGCTGATGTTCAAGACCGGGGAGCTGACCCGGGATATCGGGACGACCGTCATCGGAGCCGATGCGGTTAAGCATGGCCTTATCGATGCGGTGGGCGGGGTAGGCGAAGCGATCAAACAGCTGAATACGCGGATCGATCAGTACCGTGGCGGGACCAAAGGGGCGCTGGTGCAATGATTTTATACACCGTAGTTCCGCTGGAGCAAGTGCTGGAGGGGGCCGATCGGGAGCTTCCCGAGACGACGGAAATGACGATTCATGGCGTGTTGATGCAAATCGAGCAAATCTCCCCTTACCAGGGTAAAATCGTCCGATTGCTTACTCCCGAGCCGGCGCATTATTTGAATCCGGACTACGCCCCCGGCAAACTGATCGACTTTAGGCCGGATTAATAAGAAACGTTTGTCGTATGCTGAAGCTCCACGTCCGCGTGGGGCTCTTTGCTTTGTCGAAAAAAAGCGAACATACGTTTTTTATTTGAGCCGAATTATGGAAAGTATGATATAATAAATACGCTCTTTCGAAGAATGTCCTTGCCCGAATACATAGGAATCCGTTTGGATATGGGAGGTGTGCCGTTTTGGCCAAAAGACGGAAAAAAAGCGGATCGCTCACGACTCAGCTGAAATTCGAACTGTACGGCATCCTCATCCTTATTTTCTCCGTCATCGCTTTGTCTCACGAAGGCTCCGTCGCTCGTTCGCTCATGTATTTGTTTCGTTTCTTTCTCGGGGTGTTCGATTGGGTCGTTCCGATCATCTTCATCTGCATAGGCTTGTACGTGATGATTCGCCGAGGCTGGCCGCACGGATGGACGGCAAGACGATCCGGCGTATTGCTAATCGTGCTGGGCTTCCTGATCATGAACCATATAACGATGTTTCAACTGCTCGATCCGAACGGCGAGATGATGTCGGCACGATGGATCGTCGGCCAGACGTGGTCCAGCCTGATCGACGGGCTGAGTCCGCAAAACAACCAGGTGCTTTCCCACCAGGTGGGAGGCGGGATGATCGGGGCGGTGCTGTATGCGTGCCTGTACTTCCTGTTCGACAATCTGGGGGCGCGGCTGATCGAATATTCGCTGTTCGCCATCGGCTTTATCCTGGTGACCGGTCTTTCTTATGTCGATATGGGAAGCAAAGTAAGACGGCTGTTCCGTGGAAGCGGGCTGCGTCTGAAGGATACGTTCTCGCAAATGTTTCAGTTGATGAAAGCTCCAGAAGGGCCTAAGCCGGTGCGCACGCGCAAGGCGACGCAGCCGCAGGTGCAGCTGGAGGACGACTACGAGGACGAGCTGACCGGACCGGTCGTGATGCGCGAGAAGAAGAAACCGGTCTTTTTCCAGCTGCTGCAAAAGAAGCAGAAGCCTGCCGCAGATACAGAGGACGACGAGCCGCTCGAGGAAGTCGTCTATTCGGCGGACGAGCATAAACGGAAGCCCGCTCCCGTGCTTGACCAAGACGAGGAGGATGAGGAGCAGGCGGAATCCGAGTTTCCCCGTATCCGCGATTTTCAGGAGCATGTCGAGGACGTGGAGGACGAAGGCCCCGGAGAAACGCTCCCGGCGGTTATTCCGGCTATTCCTGCCGCCGTACAGGCGCTTCCGGCTCCCGGTGCGTATCAACAGCCTTCGAATCAAATGAAGATCAAGCTTCCGGTAGAGGGGCAGGGAGAGATCGACGTGACGTTTGCCGCTCCTCCCGAACGTCCTCCGGCCAAGCCTTACGTGCTCCCTTCCTTCTCGCTGCTGGCCAAACCCGGCAATTCCGGCAAAGGCGGCGATGCGGTCGACTATAAATCGATCGCCCGCAAGCTGGAGACGACGCTCGAAAGCTTTGGCGTCCGGACGAAGGTGCTCGATGTCGTCAGAGGACCGGCTGTAACCCGGTACGAAATTATGCCGGACGTCGGCGTGAAGGTGAGCAAGGTCGTCGGGCTTACCGACGATATCGCACTGGCTTTGGCGGCCAAAGATATCCGCATGGAAGCCCCGATTCCCGGCAAGTCGGCCATCGGCATCGAGGTGCCGAACGCGGAGGTCGCGATGGTCACGATGCGCGAGGTGATGGAAAGCTCCGTTTTCCAGGAATCCAGCTCGAAGCTGTCGATCGCCTTCGGGCGCGACATTTCCGGACAAGCCATCGTGGGTAATCTGGCCAAAATGCCCCATCTGCTCGTCGCCGGCGCTACCGGTTCAGGCAAGTCGGTATGCATCAACGGTATCATTACGAGCATTTTGTACAAGGCGAAGCCGGACGAAGTCAAGTTTCTCATGATCGACCCGAAGATGGTCGAGTTGAATATGTATAACGGCATTCCGCACTTGCTCGCTCCGGTCGTCACCGATCCGCGGAGAGCGTCCTTGGCGCTCAAGAAGATCGTCGGCGAGATGGAGAAGCGGTACGAGCTGTTCTCGAAGTACGCTACGCGTAATATCGAAGGTTACAACAACATGATCGCGGAGAAGCAGGAGGGCGGCGAAGCGCTGCCGTATATCGTCGTCATTCTCGACGAGCTGGCCGACTTGATGATGGTTGCAGCCAACGATGTGGAGGATTCCATCTGCCGTCTCGCCCAGAAAGCCAGAGCGGCCGGTATCCATCTGATCATCGCCACCCAGCGTCCTTCGGTTGACGTCATTACCGGGTTGATCAAAGCGAACGTACCGTCGCGGATCGCCTTCGGCGTATCGTCCCAGGTCGATTCCCGGACCATTCTCGATATGGTTGGCGCCGAGAAGCTGCTTGGACGCGGGGACATGCTGTTCCTGCCTGTCGGAGCATCGAAGCCGATCCGGGTCCAGGGCGCGTTTCTGTCCGACCAGGAGGTCGAAGCGATCGTCGACTTCTGCAAAAACCAGGAAGAAGCCATCTATCAGGAGGAAATGGTGCCTGAGGTGGAAGAGCAGTCCGAAGCGGAGGACGAGTACGAGGATGAGCTGTACGATCAAGCGGTTCAGATTGTCGTCGAGGCGAAGCAGGCATCCGTCTCGCTGCTGCAGCGGCGCATGCGCGTCGGCTATGCGCGAGCGGCCCGGCTGATCGACTCCCTCGAAGCGAAAGGGGTCGTCGGCCCGTACGAGGGCAGCAAGCCGCGCGAAGTGCTGTTGACAATGGAGCAGCATAACAACCGGGTTTTATCCTGAGCAGGAAATGCATGCGTTCCGCCTTTACGGCGGGGCGCATTTTTTTGTTCCGTTTCTTCTTGCCGACTTCGATTCCTTTCTTTGAATAAGAAGGCAGGCGCTTTGTCATAATAAGGCGTGAATAAGGGACGTTCGTTCCCAAAGCCCAAATATTCAGCAACGAGGGATGGTTGAGACGCGAATGAACAAGCGATTAGTTGTCATAACAATATGCACCGTACTTTTTTTGCTGGCCGGCATGCAGGTTAAACAGCATTGGCGTTACGAACAAACGTTCGGAAACGCGGAGCTTCGGTATGGACTCAAAGGCGGGGACGTATATGAGCTCCAGGGGCGTTTGAAGATGCTCGGCTTTTACAACGGAGACGTTGACGGGGATTTCGGGTACCAGACACTGCAATCGCTGAAAAACTTTCAGTCCCAGTTCGGCATGAAGGTAGACGGAATCGTCGGCGGCAAAACGAAGGTGAAGCTATGGGAAGCGACCAAGGACTGGTCGCCCGACCGTACCCCCCGCAAAGGGGAAGGACAAGCGTCGGCTCCGACCGCCCCGCAGCCGCAAGCGCCGGCAGCCGAGGCGCCGGCCGGCAATATGTACGCCGGTTCGAATGATTTGGGCTTGTCGGAGGCGGACTTGAATTTGATGGCCAATGCGGTGTATGGAGAGTCCAGAGGCGAGCCGTACGTCGGCCAGATCGCCGTCGCCGCCGTCATTATAAACCGCGTACGCTCGTCCAGCTTCCCGAATACGGTATCCGGCGTTATTTTCCAGCCGGGAGCTTTTACCGCCGTAGCGGACGGACAAATATATTTGACCCCGAACGATGTGGCGAAGAAAGCGGTGCAGGACGCCCTGGCCGGTTACGACCCGTCGGGGGGCTGCCTCTATTACTTCAATCCGGAGACGGCCACCTCCAAATGGATCTGGTCGCGGACTCAGGTGAAGCAGATCGGCAAGCATATCTTTTGCAAGTAAAAACCAAACTGAATAGACAGTCCAAAAAGAAGTAACCGTTCGGTTGCTTCTTCTGTTTCTGGAAGAATATAATGGAAAAGAGGTCGATACAATGGCAGTAGAAACAAGGCAACCATTATTCGAGGAGGGGAGCAAATTGCCGTTGAACAAATCCGCATTCGAGAGGAAAACGGTAGGGAACGTGAGGCTGCACGTCTTGCCCACCGACCAATTTAAGACATACGCCATCTCGGTATACATAGGGACCCCCTTGACCGAATCGACAGTAACGTCGGTTGCGCTGACACCTTTCGTACTGCGCAGAGGAACGGCCAAGCTGCCGGAAACAAAACAGTTCCGGGAGCGCCAAGACGATCTGTACGGAGCCGGCTTCGGCTTCGACGTGTACAAACGCGGCGATTACCAGATCGTTCAATTCCGCATGGACATGATTCACGACGATTTCGTTTCCGACAAGCAATCGATGCTGGAGGAGGCTTTGCGATTCGTCGGAGAAGCGATTACCGATCCGGCGCTCGAGGGCGGCTCTTTCCGCGCCAAGTACGTGGAGGCGGAAAAAGATACGCTCCGCAAGCGGATCGCTGCGGTCATCAACGACAAAATCCGTTACGCGGCGGAGCGAAGCATCGAAGAAATGTGCAAAAACGAGCCATACCGGCTGCCGCCGCTCGGCAAAACGGCCGATCTGGACGCGATTACGCCGCAGTCTCTTCTGGCCGCCTACCGCCAATGGCTGAAAGAGTCGCCGATCGATGTATATGTCGTCGGCAATACGACGTTGGAGCAGGTAGAGCCACTGGTCGAATCCGCCTTCCGCTGGGATCGTTCGACCCTTGCCTCTTACGACCGCAAGATCGCCCATCAAACCGTTGAACAGACGAACACGGTCGTCGAGCGGCTCGATGTGACGCAGGGCAAGCTCAACATGGGCTTGCGCACGTATGTGACGTATGCTGACGACGAATACCCGGCGATGCTGATGTACAATGGCATACTGGGCGGCTATCCGCACTCCAAGCTGTTCCTGAACGTGCGGGAAAAAGAAAGCTTGGCCTATTACGCCTCATCCCGTCTGGACGGACATAAAGGGATTTTGACGATTCAGTCCGGCATCGAATTCGCCAACTACGAGAAAGCCGTCGATATTATCAAGCAGCAGATCGGTTTGATGGCGGAAGGTCAAATCAGCGAGCTGGAAATGTCCCAGACCCGGGCCATGATCGCCAACCAGTTGCGGGAAAGCCAGGACTCTGCTTTCGAAACGATCGCACTTGACTTCAATAACCAACTGTCAGGCAAGTCGCGTACGGCCGACGAACTGATCGCTCAGGTAGAGCAGGTGGACATTGCGGCAATCCGCCGGGTGGCCGAACGAGTAAAGCTCGATACGATTTATTTCCTACGCGACCGGAAGGGGGAATAACGGATGCAGACGATACCTTTTACCCGATTGAAAGAAACGCTTTATCATGAGAAGCTTCCTAACGGGCTGGACGTCTACGTTCTTCCGAAGCCGGGCTTTCATAAAATTTACGCCACGTTTTCTACGAAATACGGCTCGATCGACAATCACTTCCGGGTGGAGGGCAAAGCGGAAACGACGGTGCCGGACGGCATCGCGCATTTTCTCGAGCATAAGATGTTCGAGGAGCCGACCGGCGATATCTTCGCCACCTTCGCCTCGCAAGGCGCTTCAGCCAATGCGTTCACGAGCTTTGACCGAACCGTGTATTTGTTCTCGGCGACGGAGCAGGTAACCGAAAACTTGACGACATTGATTAATTTTGTGCAAAATCCGTACTTCACGGAGCAAAACGTGGAGAAGGAAAAAGGCATCATCGGTCAGGAAATCAACATGTACCGGGACAATCCGGATTGGCGCGTCTACTTCGGCTTGATTGAGGCGCTGTACCGCAAACATCCGGTTCGCATCGATATCGCCGGCACGATCGATTCGATCGCGCAGATTACGAAGGATACGTTGTACGAGTGCTACCATACGTTCTATCACCCGAGCAACATGAGCCTGTTCGTAGTCGGCGGCGTCGAGCCGGAGAGCATCCTGTCGCTGGTGCGCGACAATCAGGCGGCCAAGACGTTCCCGCCTCAGGGCGAAATTCGCCGTTATTTCGAAGAGGAGCCGGAACAGGTGCAGGAGCGCAAAAAGGTGATCGAGCTGCCAGTGTCGCTGCCCAAATGCTTGTTCGGATTCAAGGAGCCGGCCGGCAAGGAAGGCGGAAGCGCGGCATTGAAGCGGGAAATGACGAGCAAGCTCGTGCTGGACGCGCTGCTTAGCCCAAGCTCCCGGCTGTACCAGGAAATGTATGACGACGGCCTGATTTCGGACCAATTCGGTCATGAATACAATGCCAGCGTCAATTACGCATTCTCGGTCATCGGCGGCGACACCCGCAATCCCGACGAGCTGGTGGAACGGGTCAAGGCCGGTCTGGAGCAAGCCAAGGCGGAGGGGATCGACCAGGTGTCGTTCGAACGCAGCAAAAGGAAGAAAATCGGCGGATTTATGCGGATGATGAACTCGCCGGAGGCGATGGCGAACGAATTTACGAAATACGAATTCAAGGACGCGAGCTTGTTCGAGGTGCTGAACGCCTATGAATCGGTAACGCTTGAGGACGCAAACCGCAGGCTTCGCGAGCATGCCGACTTCTCGCGGTTCGCGGTCTCGATCGTGCAAAGCCCCCAAGCATGAGCAAAGCGTTATCCGATACGACCGTCCTCGTCACCGGCGCGAGCCGCGGCATCGGGGCCGCCATCGCGAAGCGGTTCGCCTCGGTGGGGATGAAGGTCGTGATCCATTATTTGAACTCGCATGAAGAAGCCAACGAGACAGCCAGAGCTTGTCTGGCGAATCGCGGGGCCAAGGTATTGACCGTTACCGCGGACGTGCGATCCAGAGAGCAGCTGCAGCGGATGAAAGAGAAGATGGAGAAGCACGATATGGTGCCCGACATCGTCGTCAACAACGCAGGCGTCGCCCACTACGGCATGCTGCAGGACGTCTCCGATCCCGAGTGGGATCGCGTCATGGACGTGAATTTGAAAGGCATGTTTCTGTGTACCCAGCTGTTCATGGACGCCATGGTTAAGCAAAAGTACGGACGAATCATCAATGTATCCTCGGTCTGGGGCATTTCCGGTGCGTCCTGCGAAGTCGTGTATTCGACGGCAAAGGGCGGAGTCAACGCCTTCACGAAGGCGTTGGCCAAGGAGCTGGCGCCTTCGGGCGTGACCGTTAATGCGGTCGCGCCGGGCGTCGTGGAAACCGCGATGAATGCCAATCTGAACACGGCGGAGAAGGAAGCGCTGCAGAACGATATTCCGGCCGGGCGATTTGCGCATCCCGATGAAATTGCTTCGCTCGTCTATTTTATCGCCTTGCCGGAATCCGGGTACATTACCGGTCAAATTATTAGTCCGAATGGCGGATGGCTGACTTGAACGCGTTCCGCACGGATTGTCCCTGAAATTGGCGCTCCTCCGCCGGCATAGCGGGACTGCCAACGGCGCATGCTACAGGTGTTGTTGATCCCACTTCAAGGAGGAGCCTACCCATGGCAACTGTACTGAAAAGCTTTGAGCGCTGGAAGGAATTTTTGTCCGATCGTGTGCAGCAGGCCCATCAAGCCGGGATGAGCGACGAAACGATCGCTAAAATAGCCGCTCAGGTCGGCGATTTTCTGGCGGACAAGATCGATCCCGAGAATAAGGAAGAACGCATTTTGAAGGAATTGTGGGATGTGGCTGACGAGCAAGAGCAAAAAGTGCTGGCCCGTTGCATGGTAAAACTGGTAAACAACGGCTGATTGGATTGGATTAAGGAAAGCCTCCTCTAGCGGGAGGCTTTTAACCCTGTCATGATAACTTTTTTTACGCGAAGCCAGGAGGATATTGGCGAATATTGTAGAATTACTGGTAAGGGCGTACAACCCCGGAAAGGTGAGAATCGGATGGAAACGAAGCAGTGGTACATGGAGTACAAAATACATAAGAACCGCCCGGGGCTTTTGGGCGATATTGCGTCCCTGATGGGGATGCTGGAAATCAACATATTGACGATCAACGGCGTCGAGGACCGTACCCGCGGCATGCTGCTGCAAACAAACGACGACGAAAAAATAGAGTTGATGGGTAAAATGTTGAAAAAAGTGGATAATATTACAGTATCGGCATTGCGCGCGCCGCGGCTCGTGGATATTTTGGCCGTCCGTCACGGCCGGTACATCGAACGCGACTCGGACGACCGCAAAACGTTCCGCTTTACTCGGGACGAACTGGGACTTTTGGTCGATTTTCTGGGCGAAATTTGCAAGAAGGAAGGCAACCAAGTCATTGGCTTGCGGGGGATGCCGCGCGTCGGCAAAACCGAATCGATCATAGCGGGAAGCGTATGTGCCAAGAAGCGCTGGACGTTCGTCTCTTCGACGCTGCTGAGGCAGACGGTGCGGAGTACGATGTCCGAAGACGAAATGAGCCCCAACAACGTGTTCATCATCGACGGGATCGTCTCCACGATCCGTTCCAACGAACGTCACCACATGCTGCTGCGGGAGATCATGGCGATGCCTTCTACGAAAGTGATCGAGCATCCGGATATTTTTATCCGCGAGTCGGAATACACATACGATACGTTCAATGTGATTATCGAGCTGCGCAATTCGCCGGATGAAGAAATCACATACGAAACGTTTACGAATTTCGAGAACGACAAATTTTAAAGCAGGCGGACGATGGACGAATCAATCCCGTCTGCGGGAGGTGATGGAACAGTGTCGGATTTGGGGCAGTTGCTGAAAAAAGCGCGATTGGATCAATCCATTTCCTTGGATCAGCTCGAGGAGATGACGAAAATACGGAAGCGGTATTTGGAAGCGATTGAAGACGGAGATTACAAAATTTTACCTGGCAGCTTTTACGTTCGCGCCTTTATTAAAAGCTATTCGGAAGCGGTGGGGCTCGATCCGAATGAAGTGCTGGGCTTGTACGGCAACGCCATTCCTGCGCCCGTGGCGGAAACGGTAGCGGAACCGATCCGGCGGCGCAAGCGGGATTCGCGAAGCACGGAGAAACTCAGCAAGTGGGCGTCCAATATTTTGATGCTGTCGTTCATCCTGCTCATTCTCGGCATTCTTTATTATTTTATCGGAAACTCTTATTCCGGGGATCAGGGCAAGCAAATCGATCCGAACGATAAAATAACCGAAAAGCGGTCTGACCAGCAAAGCGCGGCGGGAACCAATGCCCCGGGCATCAAGACGGATACCGTAAACCCTCAGCAGAACGGCCAGGCGGTAACGCCGCCACCCAAAACGCCTGTCGTAACGCTGGCCCGTACGGAAAATAATATCGACTATTATACGGTAACCAATGCGGACACCTTGAACGTGCAGCTCACCATCGGGGGGGACGAGTGCTGGCTGAAAATCGATCGGATCGTTCCGGCTACAGCCGACCGCAAGGCGGAGCGGCAGGAGATCGAGCAGAAGCTGTACAAGAAGGGCGATACCCGGGACTGGACAACCGATGCCGGGTTTTTCATCAGAGTCGGCTTCCCGCCGGCCGCTCAAATCGTCGTCAACGGCACCGCCATCCAGCTTGGTTCCGGCAAAAGCGTCAAGCAAGTCCAGATCGATCTGCAAAAGTCCACATGACGCATAATTTCTTCGCTTCCGGGTAAGCTACGGCTACGCAGTTACTTATCCGCTAAAGCGAGGCGAACCGCATGACTACAAGCTGGGTCGTTACGGTGCTCGGCGTTATCGTTGCACTGATCGGCTGGTATTTGGCTCCGAATGCTTGGGGCTACGGGATTTTGGGCTTCGGTCTGGCCCATATCGTGCTCGGCGTTCTGGACATGTTCCGGACACCGGGTCGCGTCCGTTGAAGACAGGGCATTGCAGCAAGCTTACGGGGTGGCAAGGCATTCGCGAATGGGCGGATGTCTTTTTTTCTGCGTACGCGATTGTTATAATGAAGAAGAACTTTATACCGTGAAAGGTGGGGCCCATAAGGATGAGCACGGAAAATTCGTTCGATATCGTTTCCGCGATCGACATGCAGGAGCTGAACAACGCGATCCAGCAGGCGGAGAAGGAAATCGACAACCGCTTCGATTTTAAAGGCTCCAAGAGCAGCATCAAGCTGGAGAAAAACGAACTGGTCGTCGCCTCCGACGACGAATACAAGCTGAACAGCGTGCTGGACGTGCTGCATGCGAAGATGGTCAAGCGGGGCATCTCGCTCAAGAACCTGCAGTACGGCAAAATCGAACCAGCCGCGTCGTCGACGGTGCGCCAGCGGATCGGGCTGAAGCAGGGTATCGATCAGGAAAACGCAAAAAAGATCAATATTCTGATCCGCGATTCTAAGCTGAAAATCAAAAGCCAAATTCAAGGCGACCAGCTTCGCGTAACGGGCAAAAGCCGGGATGATTTGCAGCAGGCGATCCAACTGCTCAAGCGCGCGGATATCGAGCTCGATTTGCAATTCGTCAATTTTCGCTAAAGGCGATGTTCGTTTTTTTGACACCCCAAAGTCGATTGGTTTATACTTGTGTGGATACAAAGGCCGGGAATCGGATGTGGGGGATAGACGTATATGACTGAAAAGGTAAAAGTGGTCACGCTCGGATGCGAGAAAAATCTGGTCGATTCGGAGATTATGTCCGGACTGATCCATCAACGGGGCTACTCGCTTGTTGACGACAAGGACGAGGCAACCGTTATCATCGTCAACACATGCGGATTTATAGACGCGGCGAAGGAAGAGTCGGTCAACACGATTCTGGACTTGGCCGATCTGAAGGAAACCGCGAACTTGAAGGCGCTTATCGTGTCCGGCTGCCTGACGCAGCGGTACAAAAAAGAGCTGATGAACGAGATGCCGGAGATCGACGGAATCGTCGGAACCGGCGACTTCGACAAAATCAACGACATTATCGACGAGGCGCTCGCCGGAAGAAAACCGGTGCTGGTCGGCAACCCGGCCTTCAACTACGAGAAGCAGCTGCCTAGACGGATGAGCACTCCGCGGTATACGGCTTATGTGAAAATCGCCGAGGGCTGCGACAATGCCTGCACGTTCTGCAGCATCCCGATCATGCGCGGCAAGTTCCGCAGCCGCTCGATCGAATCGGTCGTCGCCGAGGCGGAGCAACTCGCCGCCCAGGGCGTGCGCGAGATCAGCCTGATCGCCCAGGATTCCACGAACTACGGGACCGATCTGTACGACGGATTTATGCTCCCGGCTTTGCTGAACCGGGTGACCGAGGTGCCAGGCATCGAATGGGTGCGGCTGCACTATGCGTATCCGGGATTTTTCACGGACGAGCTGATCGAGACGATCGCGACCAACCCGAAAGTGTGCAAATATATCGACATGCCTTTGCAGCATAGCGAGGATACGATTCTGAAGCGGATGCGCCGTCCGGGTCGCCAGCGGGATACGCGCGAGCTTGTCGGCAAAATCCGTGCGCGCATTCCGGACGTCGCTCTGCGCACTTCGCTGATCGTCGGCTTTCCCGGTGAGACCGAGGAAGATTTCGCCAACCTGTGCGAATTCGTCAAAGATATGCGGTTCGACCGCCTCGGCGTGTTCGCTTATTCGAAGGAAGACGACACGCCCGCCGCGCGGCTTCCGAATCAAGTGCCGGAAGACGTGAAGGAATTCCGCGCTACCACGCTAATGGAAATTCAACGGGAAATTTCCCGTCAGGAAAATGGCAAGCGAATCGGCCAGGAGCTGGATGTGCTGATCGAGCGGTACGACGGACGCAATGACGTTTATATCGGACGTTCCGAGTACGACGCTCCGGACGTGGACGGCGAAGTATTCGTATCCCGCTGCACCGCCGGCATCGGCGAAATGCAAAAGGTACGCATCACCCACTCCTTCGAGTTCGATCTCTCCGGGGAGGGAATCGCATGAATTTGGCCAATCGCATAACGGTGGCGAGAATTTTCCTCGTCCCCGTCATTATGTTTTTTTTGCTGGTCAATCTCAATCTGCCACCGATCCGGATCGAGCAATTCAGCATTACCTATAATCAGATCATCGCCGTGCTGATTTTCATTATTGCCGCCAGCACAGACAGTCTCGACGGGTATATCGCCCGCAAGCACAAGCTGATTACGAATTTGGGCAAGCTGCTCGACCCGCTGGCGGACAAGCTCCTTGTATCGGCCGTGCTCGTCTCGCTCGTCGATATGGGAAAGCTGGACGCCTGGATCGCGATCGTCATCATCAGCCGCGAGTTTGCGGTAACCGGACTCCGCTCGATTTGCGCGGCCGAAGGTATCGTACTGGCCGCAAGCAAGCTCGGCAAATGGAAGACCGGAGCGCAAATTACGGCGATCATCGCTTTGCTGATCAACAATTTTCCGTTTGCGTTTCTGGATATTCCGTTCGATCTGATCGCCAGCTGGGTAGCCGCGATCATTACCATTTATTCGGGAATCGATTATTTTGCCAAAAACTGGCATGTCATTCAGTTTGACAATTGACGGCTCGCGCGGGACGCTTCCCGCGTGGCAGAAGGCGGAGTGATACGAATGAAAGCGGAAATCATTGCGGTCGGAACCGAACTGCTGCTTGGCCAAATCGTCAACACCAATGCCCAATACATCGCGCAGGGCTGCGCGGGTATTGGGCTTAACGTTTACTATCAAACCGTTGTAGGCGACAACCGGGAACGGATTCGGCAGGCTTTCACGCTGGCGGCGGAACGCGCCGACGTCGTTATCGTGACGGGCGGTCTCGGGCCGACCCAGGACGATTTGACGAAGGATGCGCTCTCCGAGCTGCTCGGACTGCCCATCTCGATTCACGGGCCTTCGATGGAGAAGATCGAGGCGGTTTTTCGCGACCGCGGATTGGAAATGGTCAAGAGCAACGAACGACAGGCGAACGTGCTCGAAGGAAGCGACCCGCTGCCCAATGACAACGGACTTGCCGTCGGAATCGGCCTGACGAAGGATGGAACCCATTACGTGCTGCTGCCGGGACCGCCAAAGGAAATGAAGCCGATGTTCGACAAACAGGCGATTCCGTGGATTCGCGCGGCGATGGGGGAGGACGCGTCCCCGCTGTACTCCAAAATGCTCAAGTTTGCCGGCATCGGCGAGTCGAGCCTGGAGCATCGGCTGATCGATCTGATCGAAGTCCAGGAAGACCCGACGATTGCGCCGTATGCCAAGGAAGGCGAAGTGAGCATCCGGCTAACGACGAGGGCGACATCCGAAGAGGAGGCCGAGCGGAAGCTGGCCGCTACGGAGCGAGAAATCCGCGCTCGCGTCGGGGAGTACGTGTACGCCGACCGGGATGTGCCAATCGAGCACGAACTGGTGGCGATTTTGACGGCGTCGGGCAAAACCTTGGCGCTGGCGGAAAGCTGCACGGGCGGCATGGTCAGCGAGATGGTGACTGCGGTGCAGGGCAGCTCGGCTGCCTATCGCGGCGGCATCGTATGCTACACGAACGAAGCGAAGCGCGAACTGCTGGGCGTCCCTGCCGAGCTTCTGGAGGGCGAAGATGCCCCCGGCGCGATTAGCGCGCAGACAGCGGTGCTGCTGGCCGAGCAGGCGCTGGAACGGCTTGGAGCGGACTATGCGCTGTCCGTTACCGGGGTGGCCGGACCGGGAGAATCGGAAGGCAAGCCGGTCGGGCTCGTCTATGTCGGCATCGCCGTTCGCGGGAAATCTGCGCAGTCGGCGAAGCTGCAGCTGTCGGGCAATCGTGAGTCGGTACGTCTGAAGGCCGCCAAGCAAGCTTTTTACTTGCTGTGGCAGCAGCTCAAAGCTTGAATGCAACCGCAAAGGGGCAATCGTTGGACTCGGTCTGGCGGGGAAAGAGGGCGGCAGAGGCCTTTTTGCATTCGCCGAAGCGAAACGATCGCCTTGATCGCGATATAAAGAAGCGGTTGCCGTCGGCGGTTCTATGCTATATACTCTATGGTAAGGAACGGAAGAACCGTAACAATAGGCCTGCAACGCCTTTTGTTGCGGTTTTTGTTTTGTTTCCCGCCATCCGTCAAAAAAATGCGAATGTATGTTCGAAAAAACACTTGGCAAACGACGGAAAAGCATGTATCATTACTAATAGAAACGATAAAAGGAAGTGAGTATGTTGTCAGATCGCCGCGCTGCGTTAGAAAATGCCCTGCGTCAAATCGAGAAGCAATTTGGCAAAGGATCGATTATGAAACTCGGTGAGTCCACTCACATGCAAGTGGAGACTATTCCGAGCGGAGCGCTTGCGCTCGACCTCGCTCTTGGAGTAGGCGGATATCCCCGGGGAAGAATTATCGAGATTTACGGCCCGGAATCGTCTGGTAAGACGACGGTAGCGCTGCATGCGATTGCCGAAGTTCAACGAACCGGCGGACAAGCTGCCTTCATCGATGCCGAGCACGCTCTGGATCCGTTGTACGCCAGCAAGCTGGGCATTAATATCGACGAGCTGCTCCTGTCTCAGCCAGATACGGGCGAGCAAGCATTGGAGATCGCGGAAGCGCTCGTTCGCAGCGGCGCTGTCGACATCCTTGTCATAGACTCCGTAGCCGCTCTCGTTCCGAAAGCGGAAATCGAAGGCGAAATGGGAGACTCCCACGTCGGCCTGCAAGCGCGACTGATGTCGCAAGCGCTGCGCAAGCTGTCCGGAGCGATCAACAAGTCCAAAGTTATCGCCATCTTCATCAACCAGTTGCGCGAGAAAGTCGGCGTCATGTTCGGCAACCCCGAAACGACTCCCGGCGGCCGGGCGCTCAAATTTTACTCGACGATCCGTCTCGACGTACGCCGTATAGAGACGCTGAAGCAAGGCAACGACATGGTCGGGAACCGGACGCGGATCAAGGTCGTCAAGAACAAGGTCGCGCCTCCGTTCAAGCAAGCGGAACTGGACATTATGTACGGGGAAGGCATTTCCCGCGAAGGAAGCATTATCGATATCGGTACGGAACTGGATATCGTGAATAAAAGCGGCGCTTGGTATTCGTACGAAGGCGACCGTCTGGGCCAAGGCCGTGAGAACGCGAAGCAGTTTTTGAAGGACAATCCGCAGATTGCTTCCGTGATCGAATCCAAGATTCGTGAAGCGAGCAACCTGACGCAAGGCTCCGTGTCCGTCGCAGTTCACGACGAGGACGAGGATGAGGACGAACTGGCCGCACTGGAATAAGGGCGTGAGGCATATTCGGAACATCAAGAACAACATCAATTGAAAGAGCGATTGCGCACCTTAGCATAAACGGGGTGCGTTTTCGGTTTTTACGCGTCAAGGAGGGGCTATGACTACTACCGACTCCGTCATTACCGCTGTCGAGCGGCAACGGAAGGCCGCAGGCCGGTATCTTATTTTTATCGACGGGCAGTACGCTTTCACGGTCCACGAGGATGTCCTGGTGAAGCATCGGCTGATGAAAGGCGAGCAAGTCGATGCGGAGAAATTGCAGCTCGTGCTGGAGGACGAAGAGAAGCAGCGCGCTTGGTCCGACGCTTTGAAGCATGTAGGCCGCCGCCCGCGCTCGGAGAAGGAAGTTCGCCAATATTTGAAGCGCAGACAGGTGCTGCCCTCGCTGGTCGATCTAATCGTCGTCAAGCTGAAGGAGCAGCGCTATCTGGACGATGCCGACTTCGCGGCGCAATGGACGGAACAGCGCATTTATTCGCAGAAAAAAGGACGCGCCCTGATCAAACAGGAGCTTCAGCATAAAGGCGTGGCCCCGGCCACGATCCAGGACACGCTCAATCAGGTGCCGGCCGAGGAAGAAGAACAGTTGGCCTACGGGCTCGGGCAGAAGAAATGGAAGCAGACGTCGGGAGCGCTTATGGACAAAAAACGGAAGACGGCCGCCTACTTGCTGCGGCGCGGCTATTCCGGGCAGATCGTCGGAAATGTGATCCGCCGGCTTCAGGAAACGTTCCGGGAAGAGAGCGACGGCGACGACGATGAAGAGCTGTGGGACTTGTCGGACGCATAACGACCGATTTTATTCGCAAAGCGGGAGATGAGTGCAAATGAGTGTTATTCGATGGGGAATCGTCGGCTGCGGCAATGTGACCGAAGTGAAAAGCGGGCCGGGTTTTCAGCAAGCCGAAGGCTCGGAGCTTGTTGCCGTCATGCGGCGCAACGGAGAGCTGGCGGCTGACTACGCGCGCCGTCACGGCGTAGGCAAATGGTACGACGATGCAGATGCGCTGATCGGGGATGCGGATGTCGATGCGGTGTATGTCGCCACTCCGCCCTCCACGCACAAAGCCTATGCGTTGGCTGCCGCCAAGGCGGGCAAGCCGGTCTATGTGGAGAAGCCGATGGCGCTCCACGCCGGGGAGTGCCGGGAGATGATCGAGGCGTGCGAAGCGGCGGGGGTTCCTTTGTTCGTTGCGTATTACCGCCGGGCGCTGCCGCGCTTTTTGAAGGTCAAACAGCTGCTGGAGATGGGTGCCATCGGAGAGATCCGGTTCGTCACGACCGTACATACGAAAAAGTTGACCGAGGACCCCGCGAATTTGCCGTGGCGCGTCCTACCGGAACTGTCGGGCGGCGGGCACTTTTTCGACCTAGCCAGCCATACGCTCGATCTGCTTGACTTCCTGCTCGGTCCGATCCGCGATGCGGCGGGGCGCGCCGGCAATCAAGGAAAGGCGTATCCGGCCGAGGATGTGGTCAGCGGCACCTATGTGTTCGAATCGGGCGTTCAAGGAATCGGCATATGGTGTTTTACGGCGTATCAGGGCGGCGAGATCAATGAAATCGTCGGATCCCGCGGGAAGCTGACGTTCTCCACCTTCGGCAGCGAGCCGATCCGGCTGACGACGTCCGACGGCATAGGGGACTATTCGTTGGAGCAGCCAGCGCATATTCAGCAGCCCCTGATCCAGACGATCGTGAACGAGCTGCTCGGACGAGGGTCGTGCCCGAGCACCGGAGCATCCGCTTTGCGGACGGCGGTCGTGATGGACGAACTGGTCAAACTACGGTCGCTTTAAACGATATTTGTGCCATGGAAAAGCTCGATCAGAAGCCTCTCTTGTATCGGGCCAGAATGCAGGATTTTCGCGACCCGGCATCGATACAGGTTGGCCTCCATAAGACGCTTCCATCCCACGTTCCAAGTGGGGTTGGAGGCGTCTTTGCGCATGATCGGAAGACGGGGCTTGCCCTGTGGTTGCCAGAGCGGGCGAAGCGGATCGCGTTGCTCCGATTTCCCGAGTTTGCGGATATGGATTATATGAAATAAATCCATTATGGACGAAAGATTCAGAAATAATTGATTATTTGGCCCTTAATTTTCTGCAGGACAAAACAAAATAAGAAAAAGGCCAATATCTTTATTCCAAAACGGTAAAAAGTCAGCTATAATAAAAGCATAAGGACAAACGGACGGATGGAGATGAGCGGCATGAACGGTATCAACAAACAATGGGGACGGCTGTGGCCGATATTTTGGACCTTTTTCCGGATGGCACCGATTACGTTCGGCGGCGGGTATGCGATGGTTCCGGTGCTGGAGCGGGAGGCGGTGCATAAGCGAAAGTGGATCGCCCAGGAGGACGTGGCGGACGTGCTTGCCGTCTCGCAGACGATTCCGGGAGCCGTCGCCTTGAACGCAGCCTCGTTCGTCGGCTTCCGCGTAGCCGGAGCGGCGGGCGCCATTGCGGCGGTTTTGGGGATGCTGTTGCCGACCTTTCTGATCGTGATCGGCTTGGCGGCGCTGCTGCTGTCGTTTCGCGATAACCCTAAGGTGGCGGCCGCGCTGCTTGGGATGAAACCCGCGGTTGTCGCGATGATCGTTTTCGCCGGCTATCGGGTGGCCCGGACGGCGCTGGTCGATAAATGGACGGCCGCCATCGCTGTAACCGGCGCGCTGCTGCTGCTCCAGACGACGCTTTCGCCGATCCTCGTTATCGTGCTGGGGGCGGCGGCGGGGATTGCCGTCGGCTCCTGGAAGCAAAAGCGCGGCATCGAACCGCGCACGAGACGCTACTACTCCGACCCGGATTATTTTATCGGAGACGGTATTTAAATTAAAACTTTACCGGCTTGTTCTTTCACTTCTATGACGATCTTGCGGGAGGCGGCGCACCATGCTGTGGGAAATGTTTGTCACGTTCATGCTGATTGGCTTCGTATCGGTGGGCGGCGGTTATTCGATGGTCCCGGTCATCGAGCACGAGGCGATTTCGCGCGGGTGGATGAATGAACAGACATTTTCTGATATGATTGCAGTAGCGGGAGCATCGCCGGGTCCGATTGCGACGAATACGGCCATTATGGTCGGATTTCATGCGAGCGGTTGGCCCGGCGCTGCCGTCTCCGCGATCGGAATGACGCTGCCGTCGTTGCTGCTCGTGATCGCAGCCGGAATGCTGTTTGCCAAGTATCAGCATCATCCGCTGGTCGATTCGGCTTTTTACGGATTGCGGCCGATCGTTGCCGTTTTAGTCTTTTATGCGGCGTATCGGCTGCTGCGGACGGGCGGGGCGGTATTCGCGATCGATTGGAAGACGGCTGGGTTCCTCGCCATATTTGCCGGCGCTTTGATCGCCATGATGCGCTTCCGGGTGCATCCGTTGGCGGTGATAGCCGTTTCCGGCCTGGTGGGTGCAGCGCTGTATGCCTAATTTGGAAGAATGGATCCCGAACCGGAAGGCGAAACAAATTTTCGCGGAAATCCGGCGCAGCGGGACCGTATCGAAATTCGACCTGCTCGATTTGAGCGGGCTCACTTCAAGTACGCTGACCCGAATGCTGGAAGAATTGGCGGCTTCGGGCTGGATCGAGGAAAGCGGCTTCGGCGAATCGTCCGGAGGGCGCAGGCCGCTGCTGTACCGACTCAAACAGAACCGGGGCTATGTGTTCGGCCTGGACGTATCCCGGGCGACGACGCGTCTGGTCTTGTGCGACCTGCAGCTGGAGAAGCTTGATTCCGCATCATGGCAAATGACGGAGAAGATGACCCCGGCGCACTTGCTGCAGGAAGTGGTGCAAGCGATTCGCCGCATGACGGACAAGCACCGTCTCCAGCCCGACCGGCTTCTGGGCGTCGGTATCGGCGCGGTCGGTCCGGTGGACCGGACGAAAGGCGTGATGCTGAACCCGCTTTATTTCCGGGCGGAGGGATGGAACGAGGTGCCGCTCGGGCCGCAGCTCGAACGCGAACTCGGCGTGCCGGTGCTGCTGGACAACGGGGCGAATAC
The DNA here is from genome assembly GCF_039536325.1 of Paenibacillus hodogayensis. Taxonomy (NCBI): domain Bacteria; kingdom Bacillati; phylum Bacillota; class Bacilli; order Caryophanales; family Paenibacillaceae; genus Paenibacillus; species Paenibacillus hodogayensis. The sequence goes on along the minus strand of NZ_BAAAYO010000008.1, from coordinate 177,380 downwards.
GGCGCTTCTCGCGGAATATTGGGCAGGCTCGCAGCAGTACCGCCATTTGTTGTATGTGAGAGCGGGGATCGGGCTGCGGTCGGCCATGATGTCGAACGGCCAGCTCGTATACGGCGCTGTTGATATGGAAGGCTCCGTTGGCCATATGATCATCCAGACAGACGGCCCGCCGCATCCGGAGCGCCCGCATGTATATGGCTGCCTGGAATCGTTCGTCTCCATTCCGGTGCTGGAAAAGCAGGCAGCGGCCCGGTTGAAGCAAGGCCGGCGCAGCGTGCTGGCCGAGTGGGTGGAGCGGCCCGAGGAGATCGAATACCGGCATTTGCTCCGCGCCTTGTCGGCCGACGATCGGCTGGTGACGGAGCTGTTTACGCAGGCGGCGACTTATTTCGGCATCGGCCTGTCCAATCTGCTGAATATTTTGCATCCGGAGAAAGTGATATTAGGCGGTCCGCTTATTACGACGAACGAGCTGTTTTACCAGATCAGCACCCAGGTGGCGCTGAAAAATACGCTGTATTATCCGACCTACCCGGTGACGTTCACCCGGGGCAAATTGTCCGACGAGGCACTCGCCGTAGGAGCCGCCGCAATGGTGGTGGACCGGCTCACGTCGTGATCGGAGACGAAGCGCTTTCTTGTTGCTTGACAAGCCACTTTTGCAAACGATAGAATGGGTGTGTACGTTCCGTTTTTCGCCGGATTTCGCACCATTATTCCTCATAGCCGATTTTCCTGCCGTACAGCGGCGGAAATCCAGCGAATCCTGTTTTTTCCGGCTCGTACAACCGGAACTTGGATGTAAAATGGTAATGTGGAAGGTAACCGGAATAAAAAACCGAATATCCCAAGCTAACCCCTTGGAGGCTTCAACGAGGAGGTGAACAAGATGGTGGTGCAGATAGTCACCTGGATCGTGATCGTACTCGTTGTTGGCGCAATATGCTTTGGGATTGGTTATTTTATCCGCAAGTCCCTCGCCGAGGCGAAGATTTCCAGCGCCGAAGAAGCGGCCCGTCAGCTGATCGAGGCGGCGAAGAAAGAGGCGGAAGCGCAGAAGAAAGAAGCGGTGCTGGAAGCGAAGGATGAGATTCACAAACTTCGCGCCGAAGCTGAAAAAGACATTCGTGAACGTCGGAATGAAACTCAACGGCAAGAAAGACGATTGTTGCAAAAAGAGGAAACGCTGGATAAAAAGCTAGAATCTCTGGAGCGTAAAGAAGAGCAGATCGCCAACAAAGAGAAACGGATCGACGAAACGCAAGCGCAGATCGATCAGTTGTACAAAAGTCAGGTGGCCGAGCTGGAGCGTATTTCCGGTATGACGATGGAAGAGGCGAAGCATATTATTTTGTCCTCCGTCGAACAGGAAGTGCGTTACGAGACGGCGCAATTGATCAAGGATATCGAAGGTCAAGCGAAGGAAGAAGCCGAGAAACGCGCCCGCGAAGTCATTACGCTGGCGATCCAACGTTGCGCGGCGGACCACGTTGCGGAGACGACTGTTTCGGTCGTTGCTTTGCCGAACGAGGAAATGAAGGGTCGGATTATCGGTCGCGAAGGACGCAATATTCGTGCGCTTGAAACTTTGACCGGTATCGATCTTATCATCGACGATACGCCGGAAGCGGTCATCTTGTCCGGCTTCGATCCGATTCGTAGGGAAATTGCCCGGACATCGCTGGAGAAGCTGGTGGCCGACGGCCGCATCCACCCGGCGCGCATCGAGGAAATGGTCGAGAAGTCGCGCAAGGAAGTGGACGAGCGTATTCGCGAATATGGCGAGCAAGCGACGTTCGAGACGGGCGTACACGGATTGCATCCGGATCTTATCAAGATTTTGGGCCGGTTGAAATTCCGTACCAGCTACGGTCAGAACGTGTTGAAGCATTCGATGGAGGTCGCTTATTTGACCGGTCTGATGGCCGGGGAGCTGGGCGAAGACATTACGCTGGCCAAGCGGGCCGGCTTGCTTCACGATATCGGCAAAGCGCTCGACCATGAAGTGGAAGGCTCTCATGTCGAGATTGGCGTCGAAATCGGCAAGAAATACAAGGAGCACCCGGTTGTCGTCAACAGTATCGCCTCCCATCACGGCGACTGCGAAGCGACTTCCGTTATCGCCATGCTCGTCGGAGCCGCGGATGCTTTGTCCGCAGCCCGTCCGGGAGCGCGTCGCGAAACGCTGGAGACTTACATCAAGCGGCTCGAGAAGCTCGAAGAGATTACGGAGTCGTTCGATGGAGTCGAAAAATCGTACGCGATTCAAGCAGGGCGAGAGGTGCGCGTCATGGTACAGCCGGAGAAGATCGACGATACCGAGGCATTCCGGTTGGCCCGCGATATTACGAAGAAGATCGAGAGCGAGTTGGACTACCCGGGTCATATCAAAGTGACCGTCATTCGGGAAACCCGCGCTGTCGAGTATGCCAAGTAGGCGTTGCCTGCTTTGGAGTCAGATGCAACATACCGTATGAAGCGAGAAGTGGCCATCCGGCCACTTCTCCTTTATTTGATGCGGCTCTTTTCGGGAGCCGGACATAAGCAAAGCTAAGCTTATGCTTACGATGCAAGCTTTGCTAAAGCAAAGCTCTGAGGAGGAGAGTTTCATTCGTATTTTGTTCATAGGCGATATATTCGGGGGCGTCGGACGCAAGGCCGTCAAGACGCTGCTGCCCGACCTGAAGAAGAAGTTCGATCCGACGTTTATTCTGGTGAACGGCGAGAACGCGGCGGGAGGCCGGGGCATTACCGCAGCCATCGCCAAAGAGCTGTATGAACAGGGCGTGCACGGCATTACGCTCGGCAACCATACGTGGGACAACAAAGATATTTTCAATTTTATCGACGACGACGAGCGCATGATCCGGCCGGCCAACTATCCACCGGGCACGCCAGGCAAAGGCTTCACCGTACTGCGCAACGCCTCCGGCAAGGAACTTGCGCTCGTCAATGTGATGGGGCGGACGTTTCTGCCGCCGATCGATTGCCCGTTTCAAACGGTGGACGGGATACTGGACAAGCTGAAGAAAAAGCATAAATACATTTTCGTCGATTTCCACGCCGAGGCGACCTCGGAGAAAATTGCCATGGGCTGGCATCTGGACGGCAAGGTGTCCGCCGTCGTAGGCACGCATACCCATGTGCAGACGAATGACGAGCGCATATTGCCGAAAGGGACCGCGTATTTGACCGACGTAGGCATGACCGGACCGCGGGACGGCGTGCTGGGCATGGAGCGGGAAGCGGTGCTGCAAAAGTTCAAGACCCAGCTCCCGGTCCGCTTCACGGCGGACGAAGGCAAATGGCAGTTTCACGCCGTCGTCGTCACGCTGGACAACGACACCGGTTTGGCGAAGAAGATCGAGCTGATCCGCCGGTTCGAGACGGAAATGATATTCGAATAAGCACAAATTGCAATTAGTGGGAATGTATGTTCCCTTGTGACGACAGGTCGCGCCGGAAATTGTTGGAATTGACTGAAATTTGCGAAATTAATCTTGGTCAAGGCTCCGGGGAAGAAGGAATTATTCCAGACGTGCACGAATAGTGTAATAGTGGAATTCATCCAACATTCCCGAGGAGGTCTTGCCATGGAAGTATTAAAAGTTTCAGCAAAGTCCAATCCAAACTCCGTAGCTGGTGCATTGGCCGGCGTTTTGCGCGAACGCGGGGCGGCCGAGCTGCAAGCCATCGGCGCAGGTGCACTGAATCAGGCTATCAAAGCAGTAGCGATCGCAAGAGGATTCGTAGCACCCAGCGGCGTCGATTTGATCTGCATTCCGGCTTTCACCGACATCGTCATAGACGGGGAAGACCGGACCGCGATCAAATTGATTGTAGAACCTCGGTAACCGACGGACGGATTCCATGACAGCCCTATCGGCCCCGTCTCTCCTCATGGGCATTCGTTCCACGGAGCGAGGCGGTCTCTCCTTCGCATTCGTTTCGAAAGCCAAAGCTCCACAACCGTGGGGCTATTTTGTTGCGCAAGCTCTTTTTTTTGTAATCAATTAAATGAAAACGCATTCAAATAGACGATCACTTGTTACATTCATAGGCAAGTTGGGAATAATGGACGGTAGCGGAGCGGACAACCCTATGGATAAAAACGAACGTTTTGTGACATGACTGCCGAAATGAGAATGCTGTGCGGCAGATCAATCTATTATCGAGATTGGTTCGATCTAAAAAAACTATGTTTAAAATCCATGAATTCGCTTGCTTTTTCATGTGTGAAAGCATAAAATCTTAACGAATGATAAGGAAATGTTAACGTAAGCGTTCTATGGATACGGCCTATCGTTTAAGGCAAATGCTAGACGTCGGCTCAAAGTATCCAGGGCTGCGTTATTTTTGATGCAGTCAAGAGACTGTTCTCTTTAACGCTTTAAAGAATGAAAACGTAACGCAAAATGTGAAGATGCACGTTTAAAATCGGCAACGCTGCAAGACGTTAGGACACAGTTCAAAGGAGTGGACATTGTGATCGAGCAATTGTCATGGAAAGTCGGAGGGCAGCAAGGGGAAGGGGTCGAAAGTACGGACCGCATTTTCTCTACGGCCCTGAATCGTCTTGGCTATTATCTGTACGGCTATAGACACTTTTCTTCCCGGATCAAGGGAGGACATACGAATAACAAAATCCGTATCAGCACAAAGCCGAAGAGAGCGATATCCGACGATCTGGACATCCTGGTCGCTTTCGATCAGGAAACCATCGATTTGAACGCGCATGAGCTTCGCCCGGGCGGCGTTGTCGTCGCGGACGCGAAGTTCAATCCGAAGTTGCCGGAAGGAACCGACGCACGCTTGTTCCCTGTGCCGATTACGGCGATCGCCGAAGAGCTGGGAACGGCGCTGTTTAAAAATATGGCTGCATCCGGCGCATCCTGGGCACTGCTCGGGCTGCCGCTCGAAGTATTCAACAAAGCCGTCGAAGAAGAGTTTGGCCGCAAAGGCGCCGCCGTGGTCGAGAAGAACGTCGAAGCCGTCAGGCGCGCTGCAGACTTCGTCATCGAACTGGCCGGCGGACCTTTGGAGGAGTTCAAGCTCGCCGAAGCGGACGGAAAACAAAAGCTGTTCATTATCGGCAACGATGCGATCGGTCTTGGCGCAGTAGCCGCAGGCTGTCGGTTTATGCCCGCCTACCCGATTACGCCGGCTTCCGAGATTATGGAATATTTGATCAAGCGCTTGCCGAAGTTCGGCGGCACCGTTATCCAGACGGAGGACGAAATCGCTGCCGTCACGATGGCGATCGGAGCCAACTACGGCGGCGTACGCGCCCTCACCGCATCCGCGGGTCCCGGCTTGTCGCTCATGATGGAAGCGATCGGTCTCGCCGGTATGACGGAAACGCCTGTCGTTATCGTCGATACTCAGCGCGGCGGCCCGAGCACCGGTTTGCCGACGAAGCAGGAGCAATCCGACCTGAACGCGCTCATATACGGCACGCACGGCGAGATTCCGAAGATCGTCATCGCTCCGAGCACCGTCGAAGATTGCTTCTACGACACGATTCAGGCGTTTAACTTGGCCGACCAATACCAATGCCCGGTTATTCTGATGACCGACCTTCAGCTGTCGTTGGGCAAGCAGTCCTCTGAGCTGCTGGACTACGAGAAGATCGTAATCGATCGCGGCAATCTCGTAACCGGAACGGAGAAGCTCGAGGACGGCAAGCTGTTCAAGCGCTACGAGTTTACCGAGAACGGCGTTTCCCCGCGCGTATTGCCGGGCGAACTGGGCGGACTTCACCACGTAACCGGCGTCGAGCACGATGAAACCGGCCGTCCGTCGGAAAGCCCGATCAACCGTCAGAAGATGATGGATAAGCGTCTGGCGAAGCTGAAAAACCTGAAGCTGCCGAATGCGATCGTCGCGGACTCGCGGCACGAGGAAGCCGACCTGCTGATCATCGGCATGGGCTCCACGGGCGGAACGATCGACGAGGCGAGAGGACGTCTGGAGCAGGGCGGTCTGAAGACCAATCACGTTACCGTTCGTCTGATTCATCCGTTTCCTGCAGAAGAAGTAGCCGGTCAGATCGCCAAGGCGAAGAAGGTCGTCGTTGTCGAGAACAACGCCACCGGACAATTGACCGATCAGATCAAGCTTCATGTCGGGCATGACAAGATTACGAGCATGCTGAAGTACGACGGTACGCCGTTCCTGCCTTCCGAAGTTTACTCTCACTGCAAGGGGCTGAAATAAGATGGCTACATTAAAAGATTTCAGAAATAATGTAAAGCCGAACTGGTGTCCGGGCTGCGGGGACTTTGCGGTACAAGCGGCTATCCAAAGAGCGGCTGCGAACGTGGGGCTGGAACCGGAAAACCTCGCGATCGTGTCCGGCATCGGCTGCTCCGGACGTATTTCCGGCTATATTAACTGCTATGGTTTCCACGGCATTCACGGACGTTCGCTGCCGATCGCACAAGGCTTGAAGATGGCCAACCGCGAACTGACGGTCGTCGCTTCCGGCGGCGACGGCGACGGCTTCGCCATCGGGCTCGGGCATACGATGCATGCGATCCGCCGCAACATCGATTTGTCCTACATCGTCATGGACAACCAGATTTACGGGCTGACCAAAGGGCAAAACTCCCCGCGCAGCGCGAAAGGGTTCATCAATGCCAAGTATACCCCGCAAGGGTCGATCGAGTCCGAGCTGGCTCCGCTTGAAATGGCGCTGGCCGCCGGAGCTACGTTCGTAGCTCAATCGTTCTCGAGCAACCTGAAGCAGCTGACGATGGTCATTGAAGAAGGTATGAAGCATAAAGGATTTTCGTTCATCAATATTTTTAGCCCATGCGTAACGTTCAACAAAACGAATACGTACGAATGGTTCAAGGAAAACATCGTCGATCTCGACGAGTTCCCGGACTACAACCCGAACGACCGGGTGATGGCGATGACGAAGATCATGGAAACGAACGGGATGCTGACCGGCATCATCTACCAAAACAAAGAAAAGCAAAGCTACGAGCAGCTCGTTCCGGGCTTCAAGGAAGAAGCGCTTGCCAAGCAAAATCTGCAAATATCCGAGGCCGACTTCGAGAAGCTGGTCGCGGAATTCAAATAATAGGCGGTTTCCGCTTATCGATCAAAGGCGTGTGCGGTCAAACTCACACGTCTTTTTTCTTTGCTCGCCCAATCAGGTATAATGGGGTCATATACGGAAGGAGCGAATCAGCATGAGCGTACATAAAGTTCCGGTTGGCGTATCGGCCCGCCATATTCACTTGACTAGCGAGCATATTGCCGTCTTGTTCGGCAACAACTATACCTTAACTTCCTTGAAGCCGCTGTCCCAGCCCGGACAGTTTGCGGCGGAAGAGACCGTCACGGTCATCGGCCCGAAAGGCTCGTTCGAGAAGGTGCGTATTCTCGGTCCGGCCCGTGCCGCTTCGCAGCTCGAAATATCGAGGACGGACGCCTTCGCGCTGGGCGTTCGTCCGCCGGTGCGGGAATCCGGTCATATCGAAGGAACGCCGGGCATTACGGTGCGGGGGCCGGCCGGTCAGGTCGAACTGGAGCGCGGCGTCATCGTGGCGGCGCGTCACATCCATTTTCATACGAAGGAAGCCGCCGAGTGGGGGATCGAGGACAAGCAGCTGCTGCGGGTGAAGGTGGAGGGCGAGCGTGCTGTCGTGTTCGAACGGGTCATTGCCCGAGTATCCGACCAGTTTGCCCTCGATATGCATATCGACACCGATGAAGCCAACGCGGCGGGCGTTTCAACCGGCGATACGGCGGTTATTTTGACGGACTGACGAATAGATTCGAAAAAGGTTCATCGTTGCCTGCTGAATTGACGCTTCGGACAGCAAACATTTTGTCAGAAGGGCACGTTCGATGGTATAATGATAAAATGACCGAAAGCGGAAAGGAAGTGTGGCGGTGAGCAAGGAGACCCACCTATTGGATAAAACCATACCGAAGTCCGACAAGGACTATTCGATATATTTCCAGCCTCCTTCGCTGAAGGAGGCAAAAAAGCGCGGCAAGGAAGACGTATCCGTCCATTACGAAGCGGGCATTGCCGACGATATGAAGACGATCGGCGTGGGCAAGCGGTATTTGATCCGGACGTACGGCTGCCAGATGAACGAGCATGACACCGAGGTTATGAAGGGCATGCTGGAGGACATGGGGTACGAGCCGACGGAGGATAAGCTGGACGCCGATATTATTTTGCTGAATACGTGCGCGATCCGGGAAAATGCTGAGGACAAGGTGTTCGGCGAGTTGGGCCACCTGAAGACGCTCAAGCAGGAGCGTCCGGGTCTCATTCTCGGCGTATGCGGATGCATGTCGCAGGAGGAATCGGTCGTCAACCGGATTATGCAGAAGCATGCGTTCGTGGACATCATCTTCGGGACGCATAACATTCACCGGCTGCCGGCACTGCTGAAGGAAGCTTATTACGGCAAGGAAATGGTCGTCGAGGTATGGTCCAAGGAAGGCGACATTATCGAGAACTTGCCGAAGAAGCGCGAGGGCATGAAAGCCTGGGTCAATATTATGTACGGCTGCGACAAGTTTTGTACGTACTGCATCGTGCCGTATACGCGCGGCAAGGAGCGGAGCCGGCGTCCGGAGGATGTGTTGGCGGAAATTCGCGACCTTGCCCGCAAAGGGTTTCAAGAAATTACGCTGCTCGGGCAAAACGTCAACGCGTACGGTAAAGATTTTACCGATCTAACCTATACGTTCGGCGATTTGATGGACGATGTCCGCAAGATCGACATTCCGCGCATCCGGTTTACGACGTCCCATCCGCGGGATTTTGACGACCGGCTGATCGAAGTGCTGGCGAAGAAGGGCAATCTGGTCGAGCATATCCATTTGCCGGTCCAGTCCGGCAGCACCGAGGTGCTGAAGCGGATGAGCCGTAAATATTCGCGCGAGCATTATTTGCAGCTTGTCGCCAAAATCAAGCAGGCCATTCCCGACGTGATGTTGACTACGGACATTATTGTCGGCTTTCCGGGCGAAACGGACGAGCAATTCGAGGAGACTCTGTCCCTTGTGAGGGAAGTCCGGTACGATTCGGCCTTCACCTTCATTTATTCCCCGCGCGACGGCACTCCGGCGGCGGGCATGGAAGATAACGTGCCGGAAGACGTCAAGAAAGAGCGGCTGAAGCGGCTGAACGATCTGATGACGGTTATCGCCCGGGAACGCAACGAGCTGCTGCGCGGCGAGATTGTGGAAGTGCTGGTGGAAGGCGAGAGCAAGACGAATCCGGACGTATTGTCCGGTCGTACGCGGACGAACAAGCTTGTTCATTTTTACGGCTCGAAGGAGCTGTCCGGCCGTTTCGTGCATGTGAAAGTTACCGAACCGCAGACTTGGCTGCTGAAGGGCGAGCTTGTTCAGGCGCAGCCGGCCCGAGTCGTATAAGATTGCAGCATGATCCCAATATGAGCTACCTGTAGGAGTGAATCGGCAATGGCAATTCAGCATGGGGCGCATGCCCATGACCACGAGCATGGTCACGATTGCGATATGCATCGCGATATGGAGAAATTTACGGCCACGGAACTGATCGTGCGCGCAGATATTATGGAGAAGGCGAAAGAACTCGCCTCGCTTATTTCGACCTCCGACGAGGTATCCTTCTATCAAAAAGCGGAAAAGCAAGTGCAGGCCAACGAAGAAATTCAGGATCTGATCAAGCTGATCAAAAAGCGGCAAAAGGAAGTCGTCGCATTCGAAACGTTCCAGAACAAGAAGATGGTCGATAAAATCAATGGAGAGCTGACTGAGCTGCAAGACAAGCTGGATCATTACCCGATCGTCTCCCAGTTCAAGCAGTCGCAGGAAGATATCAATTATTTGCTGCAGCTGGTCGTCGGCGTCATTCGCGACACCGTGTCGGAGAAAATCCAGGTAGAGCAGGCGGCAGAGGAAGAAGAGAGCAACTGCAGCGACTGATCGTTTCCGGAAGCTGGTAAGCCGGGGGGAGCTGCTCCCCGACAATGCCGGCTTTCGGCGGCAGCCGCCGGAATCGTCGAATCCGCTTTGTTCCGCCGTTCGCGGACCGGATGCGCGTGCCGTTCGCTTAGATTCGGATGAAGCACCAGCGTACAATGTTTTACGGCGGGAACCGCGTAAAGCGTTGTACTTTTTTTTGCCGCAAAAAAGGGGGGCTTCGGATGATCGGGTTCGTCGTGAACCGGTTATCGGGAAACGGGAGAGGCGGGCGCATTTGGCAGCAGGTGGAGCAGGCGCTTAAGGCCAGAGGAGTGAATTACGGCTGCCGCTTCACCGAACGGCAGGGCCATGCGCGCGAACTGGCGGCGCAATGGGCGGAGCATCGCGATATGGTTGCGGTCGTGGCCGTGGGAGGCGACGGAACGGTGCACGAGGCGGCGAACGGATTAGCCGGAACGGCGGTGCCGCTCGGGTTGGTGCCGGCCGGCTCGGGCAATGATTTTGCCCGCAGCTTGGGCATCCCGTCCCGGTGGGAAGCGGCATTGGAGCGGGTGCTGGCTTTGCGCAGCGAAGCGATCGATGTCGGCGAAATCAACGGAGAGCTGTTCGTCATATCCGCCGGGATCGGGTTTGACGGCGATGTCGCTAAGTGGACGAATCGGTCGTGGTACAAGCGCTGGCTGAACCGTCTGGGCATCGGAAACTTGTCTTATGCCGTGACCGTGCTGCGTCTGCTCGTTTCTTACCGGCCCTGCGACGTCGAGCTGGAGATTGACGGCACGCTTGTAACGGGGCGGAACGTATGGCTGCTGGCCGTAGCCAATATGCCTTATTACGGGGGCGGCATGATCATATGTCCGGATGCGCGTCAGGACGACGGCATCTTGCACTTATGCCTGGTGGAAAACATCGGCCGGCTGGATTTCCTGCGCTTTTTTCCGCGCGTATTCCGGGGAACGCATGTGAAGCTTCCCACGGTCAGGATGCTGGCGGGCAGCCGCATTTCGGTACGCGCGACGATGCCGATGACCATTCATGCAGACGGAGAATATGGCGGGGAAACGCCTGCCGCGATCGGAATTAGGCCCCGGCGCTTGCTCGTCTTGTAAGCGAACGCTAAGGGGACGACAATAGAGGGGGAATACGGATGATTCGCGTACTGTTCGTCTGCTTGGGCAACATTTGCCGCTCGCCGATGGCCGAGGCCGTGTTGCGTAAGCAAGTGAAGGAACGGGGATGGGAAGGACAGATCAGCGTCGATTCAGCGGGAACCGGAGATTGGCATATCGGGCACCCGCCCCATGAAGGAACGCGCAAGCTGTTGGACAGCAAGCGCATCGCGTGGGATGGCATGAAAGCGCGTCAGGTGACCGGGGACGATTTTCGTCGGTTCGATTACATCGTGGCGATGGACGAGAGCAACATGCACAACCTGCGCGTGTTGGCCGAAGAGTCCGGCTTGCCGGGCAAGACGGAGGAAGAAGGGGCGGGGTGGGAGAGCAAGCTGTTCCGGCTGCTCGATCTGCTGCCGGACGAGTCTCAGGACAACGTGCCCGATCCATATTATACCGGCAATTTCGAAGAGGTGTACCGTTTGGTCGAAACAGGCTGCGCGGCGCTGCTGGACAAGATCGGGAGCGAACGACTGGCCCGTACGGATGCAGACTGAGCGGAATGGCCTGGCCGACAAAACGAACAGCCCTGCAGGAAGCGACAAGCTGAGCAGGGCTGTTTGGCGTTCCAGAGCGCCGCTTGCCGACCAGCATGTACCCGACTCGACGCTTTCCTGTTTGGCATCGACGATGGCGCTGCCGCAAGGGCGATCGTCGATGCCGGCCTAGCTGTATGGTACAGTACCCGGCCCCTTCCCGGGACGGCAGTTCTACCTTTAGTAGGCCTCCGCTTCGTCCCGGTTCAAGAGAAAAATCATCCAAGCCAACAGCGTGGCGAAGCTGGCCCAGAGCAAATAAGGGACGAGCAGCCAAGCGGCAAGCCGGGAATAGGCGGCGGTCTCGATCAGCAGCCAGCAGGCAGTGACGGCCACGAGCAAGGTATCAACGAACCCGGCGAACAAGTTTTTCGCTTTAAACTCCACATAGTTGAAAGCTTGGTTGAAGGCGTAATTGACCGCGAGTGCGATCAGCCAATGTGCCGATACGTCCTGAAACGAATCCGTCCGGTCGTATACGATCGTCACCGCTGCGGCGATCAGCGCGTACAGCACCGTCCAGACGATGCCGAACCATTTCGCCGGCGGCGTCCACGAAGGCTTGTTCAGACTGGCGTACCATTGCCGGTCCGTCGGCCAGAGGATGGCCGACAACGTAAACAGTCCGAATGTAACGACAAAGATAATAAGCGAATCCCACCACATGCGAACCCCTCCTTGGCAGAGACGGCAAACCGTCTCTTTCGTTCGGAGCGTGCCCGTGCCGGATTGCCCGTCCGCTTAAGCTCCGCTACCTACTCGTATGCTTGTCAGGCTGATTGTAGTACATTGTGACGTAAATACATGCCTACAGGTGCATGTCAAAGCCCGGTTTATTATCATTACCCTTCATTTCGCATAATGAAAAGCCCCGAGAAGCGGGTGCACCACCCGGAGCCTCTCGGGGCAAAGCGCGGATACAAGCTCCGCGAAAGTACAACTCAGACCTTAATCGGTATCGGGCGAAAGCGCCGAACTGTTGCACAGCTTCGGAACCATTCCGGATACACACGCTCGGTTCCGAGTTTGAATTAAATCAGAAACATAGCGACGACGGTCGTCACCGCCAAGCCGATCACGACCGGCTTTAAGTTGCGGCGCGCCAGCTCGAACGGGTCGACGCCGCAAATGGCCGCGGCCGGGATGAGCGCCCACGGTACGAGCGTGCCGCCCCCGACCCAAATCGCGGCGATCTGGCCAAGCGCTGTCAGCGTGGCGATGCCGGAACCGATCGCCGCCGCGAACAGGTGCGCGATCGAGCCGGCCAGCGAGATGCCGGAGAAGCCGGAGCCGTCCAGCCCCGTAATGGCGCCCACCGCGGTCAGCGTTACCGAACTGATGGCGGTATTGATCGGCACCGTTTGCGCCAGCGCCAGACCGAGATCGTTGACGATGCCGTGCGAGCCTTCGGGCAGCACCTTGCCGAAAATATCCGTGAACGCGGAGTCGCCCAAATAGAAGAAGGCGGCGATTGGGATAACCGGGCCGAACACTTTGAAGCCGAACAGAAAGCCTTCGATCAAATAGGATGTCGTCTTCTCCAGACCCGCGCTGCGATGAGTCAGTATCGACAAGACGATCATGATCAGCAGGGCGGTTCCGCCGATCAGCGCTGTCGCGTCGCCGCCCTGCAGATGAAGCTGGAACATGGCTACGATGTCCAACGCGAACAGGATCGGGATGACGATGGCGGCGCCAAGCCTTACCGCAGGCGAGAGCGGGCTGTCGGCGGACGACTCCGGCGGGACGTCCGCTCCCGGCGCGGCTGCGGCCAGTCCGGTTGAGGCCGTTAATGTCCCGTTCTTCATATCTTTGCGCATATACCAGTAAGCGATAACGGTCGTGACCGCGCCCATCACGAGAACGAGCGGTACGCTGGCACTGATAACGTCGGATACCGGAATACCTGCGGCGTCCGCCGTCAGCTTCGGGGCTCCCTGAATGACGAAGTCCCCGGACAAAGCAATCCCGTGGCCGAACAGGTTCATCGAGACCGCCACGCCAAGCGCGGGCAAGCCGACACGGATCGCAACGGGCAGCAGCACCGCCCCGACGAGAGCGACGGCCGGCGACGGCCAGAAAAACCACGAGATGATCATCATGACGATCCCGATAACCCAGAAGGCGAGCGCAGGGGTGCGGATCAGCCGAGTAACCGGGGAAATCATCACTTCATTAATACCGGTGCGGATCAGCAGCTTGCTCAGCGCCACGATCAGGGAAATGACCAGGATCGTGCCGACCAGCTCTTTGATCGCATAGATGAATCCGGAGAAGACTCCGCCGACCGATTGGCTGATCGAATGGGTGGCCAGCAGGCCGAGAGCGATGATGCCGACTACGCATACGACCGTCGTATCGCGCCTCATCACCATAAAGCCGATGATGAGCATGACGAAGGCGAGATACACCCAGTGCAGCGATAAAAGCGAGACGTCCATATAGGTACACCTCCACATAAGTAAGGGGTTTCATAAAGCGGGCTGTGCTTCAGTGTATGCGCGGACCGGCAATGTGTGTTTGCGGAGCGGCAGATGCCCAAATTGACTGAATCAAGTCGGAGTGATAATATGTTTGTTAATAAGTAGACAATAAGAGGTGTCGTTTATGTCTGATGTGCAGGACAAGCTCTGGGATGCAACCATAGAGGAGATCAAGCAGGGGTACGTTTACGAGGAAGAGACAGATCATTACCATTGTCTCGTCTGCGGGGAACAGTTCGAGAAGGGTGTCGTCTATCCGGTGGAACAGAAGCTGTACGAGGCCGGCAAGGCGGCCGCCCATCACGTGGCTGAAGCGCACGGCTCGATGTTCGACTATTTGCTGCAGCTCGACAAGAAGCTGACCGGCCTATCCGATTTGCAAAAGCAGCTGCTCCGGCTGTTCTACGCCGGCGTAAGCGATCGCGATATCGTGACCGAGCTCAATGGCGGCAGCGCCTCGACGATTCGCAATCACCGCTTTATGCTGCGGGAGAAGGAGAAGCAGGCCAAGCTGTTTCTCGTCATGATGGAGCTGCTGAACGACCGGAAGACCGTCAGGCCAAAGCCGCTGTCGCGAACGCCGCGCGCCGGGTCCCATCTGGACGAGCAATATGCCATCACCGATAAAGACCGCAGCGACATTATAAGCAAATATTTTCCGGAAGGCCCGTCGGGCCGGCTGACGGAGTTTCCGCGCAAGGATAAACGCAAGATCGTCATACTGGCCCATCTGATCGAGCGGTTCGAGCGGGGCAGAACGTACTCGGAGAAACAATTGAACGAAATTCTCCAAGCGGCTTATCCCGATTATGTGACGCTGCGCCGGTATTTGATCGATTTCGGCTTTATGGAGCGCCGGGACGACGGCAGCGAATATTGGTTGAAGGAGCAGGAGCCGGGCAATATGCCGATGGGGCCGGGGCGCGGCAAAGCGGGGGGAGCGGCCGACGTGCAGCAGGCCGGTGTCTTCATGCTAGTCAACAGGCGGAACGGCAAAATGTTTGTGGAATCGTCGTCCAATATGCGCGGTACCATGAATCGGATTCGCTTCGGCTTGCAAACCGGCGTTTACGACAATCGTGTTCTGCAAAGCGATTGGACGGAGCACGGCGAGGAAGCTTTTGCATTCGAGGTGCTGGACGTCTGGCAGCCTGAGACTGACACACCGCCGACTTTGAAGGAAAAGCGCGAGCAGTTGAAGCGGCTGGAACGGCGTCGGTTGGAGGAACTGCAGCCGTTTGGGGAACGGGGCTACAACAAGGAGCCCGCCGATTAAATCAAGTCCCGATCAAGCATCGGGGCTTTTCTTTTTGACTTGCTTTCTTTGCGGGATGAAACGAATCCGCTTTTGTTTCGTCTAATATAAGGAAATATTATGATTAGAGGGGGAACTATGAAAAAGATCATTAGCGGAGCGGCATTGCTGCTCCTATTGACCGGGGTGCTGACCGGCTGCAAGGATGCGAAGCAGACACCGGCCCCGAAAGTGGCCTATGGCGATCCGGACAAGCCCGATGTTGTCGTAATCGGCTCGGAGATCGAAGGGATGTACCTGGCGAAAGCGGCCAAGGACGAAGGATTGAACGTCGTCGTGCTCGACCCGCGCGAGCAGCCGGGCGGTCAGCTCATTCAAGGAGAAATGCAGTTTTTGGACGAGCCGTCCGCCGAAGGCGGCAAGTCGCTGCTGCAAGGCCGGGTCAAGGAGCTGTTCGACATTTACAAGCAAGGATCGATCCGCAAAAGCGGGGAGTTCCGCGACTATTACAATAGGCTCGCTGCCGACATTCCGATCGATTCGGGCGTTGTCCTCACCGACATAGCTATCGAGCAAGACAGCGCTACAGGCAAGCGGAAGATCGGCTCCATTTCCTACCGGACGAAGGACGGCCAGACGAAGACGGTCACGGCCCGCTACTGGGTGGACAATACCGACTTCGCGGCTTTGACGAGCAAGCTTGGACTGCAGCGCATTCCCGGCATAGAGACGGTATTCCCCGGCTCGAAGCCGAAGGACCATATGGCGTCCTCGCTGATGATGAAGTTCCGCAATGTCGATTGGGACAAGTTCCGCAAGGAGATCGGCAAGCTCAGCAAGAAGGAGCGCGAGGAGAAGTTCGGCGAGACGACGACCGTGACCGATACGTTCACATGGGGCTTCGGCAAAGTCGGGAGCCGGTTCCAGCCGAGCAGCCCCGAAGTGTTTCTGCGCGGGCTGAATATTATCAATCAGCTTGACGGCGAAGCGCTGATCAACGCTCTGCTGCTGTACAATATCGATCCGGCGAATCCGGAGAGCGTGCGCAAGGCGATGGAGAACGGCAAGCGGGAGACCGAGCGGGTTTTGGCGCATCTTCGCGGGGAGCTGCCAGGCTGGGAGAACGCCGAGCTGAACGGGTTTCCGAACTATTTGTATATACGCGATTACGACCGGTACGAGACCGAATACGTGCTGCAAGGCTCGGATCTGATGAGCGGCAAAATGTTCGCGGATAACGTAAGCATAGCCGGATATCCGATAGACCTGCAAGGAACGATCGAGCATACGTGGGGCGAGCGGAAAGGGATACCCGACAAGTACGGCATGCCGCTGCGTTCATTCATTCCGAAAGGCTATTCCAACGTATTCGTCGCCGGCAAAAACGTAGGCTCTTCGGCTGTCGCTTACGGCAGCGCGCGCATTCAGCCGAATACGGCATTGGCCGCCGAGGTGATCGGCATCATGATGGCCAAGGCGGGCGTTGGGCGGCTGCTGTCCGAGTTGCCGGAGAAAGAGCTGCAGAAGCTGCAGCAGGCGATCGACAAGCAGTATGGCATCAAGGTGACCGGGGTGAAGGGTAAGAACAAAATCGCCGACTTGACCGACGAACAGATTGCCCAGTTCAATGCAGGGAAGCTCGTGCTTCCGTAATGCCGCATCTACCGTCATTGGGAAGCACTATCGATATCTGGTCCGGCGATGATAGCTTTAAGCTGTACCGACCGAGCAAGCACGAGTAGGGCCAAGCCTTCTTCGTTGAAAATGGAATAAACAGTCGTTCTTGCTGGCTGGCGTCGTATTCAACCGACGTCAGCCGGTTTCGTTTTTTTGGAATTTTCGCTGGAAAATTAAGGTTGAAATTTTATCGCCGATCGGCTAATCTGAATAGAGCAACATGAATATGGTCAAACCATTACACATGTGATTTTGGTAATCGCTTACAACACATCTAATGGAGCGATACCTAGATGATTGAATTGGTTTCGTTCGTCAAAGGCGTTTGAACCGGTTCATTGAAAGATCATGATACCAGAGGAGTGGTAAGCTTGGAACAAAAGGGGAATGTTGTGCTGGACTTGCGTCCGCTTGAAGGCAATCCGCGCAACAGCGAAGGCGCATTCATCGATCTGAACGACGGAAGGCTGCTGTTCGTGTACAGCCGTTTTACCGGGAAATCGGCCAATGACGACGCGAAGGCGTACATAGCGGCCCGCTATTCGGCCGACGGCGGCGACACGTGGACCGGCGAAGAGATTATCGCCACGCCCGAGGAGCACGATGCCCTCAATATCATGAGCGTGTCGCTGCTGCGGCTCGGTAATGGCGATATCGGCCTGTTTTACGTGCTGCGTTACGGCTGGCACGACACGCGTCTGCACGTGCGCAGATCGTCCGACGAAGGCTCGACATGGGGCGAGCCGGTTTGCTGCGTGCCGGGCAAAGGGTATTACGTAACGAATAACGACCGGGTCGTCCGTCTGTCGACGGGCAGACTCGTCGTACCGTGCGGCTTCCACCGGATGAAGACGAGCAGCGAAACGGAATGGGGCTCGTTCGACGGCAGATCGATCGCTTATTTCTTTTTATCCGACGACGACGGCCGTACTTGGCGAGAGGCAAGGAACTTTTGCGCGATCGGGATGCCCAATACGGGAAGCGGTTTACAGGAGCCCGGCCTTATCGAGCTTGCGAACGGAACGCTGTGGGGATGGGCGCGTACCGATCTGGGCCGCCAATACGAGATGTTTTCCCACGACGGAGGCGAATCGTGGAGCAATCCGGTTCCGTCGCAATTCACGTCGCCATGCTCCCCGTTATCGATGAAGCGGGATCCGGACAGCGGCGATTTGCTTGCGGTGTGGAACCCGATTCCGACGTACAATACACGTCCGGTCGACAAGCACAGCTGGGGCCGTACGCCGCTTATCGGGGCGATCAGCAAGGACGACGGGAGGACGTGGGGCCGGCATTTCGCAGTGGAACGCGAAGAGGATCGCAACGGCTGCTGCTACGTCGCCATCCATTTTACCGGTCGCGCTGTGCTGCTGGCGTATTGTGCCGGCGAAGCGGAGGACGGCATATGCTTGGCGAGACTGAAGATACGCAAAATTGCCGCTTCCCAGCTGTACGCCTAAGCGAGCAGACCCTTTGCCACATGCGCATTTGTGCGATATTTTCGCTTCAGGCCGACAGCTGCTACAGGCGCACCATGAGGTACCGGTGAACAATGGATAGAGCGGCGGCAGATCGGCAGTCTGACCAAAGCCCGGCACATATCGTATTCCGATATTAACCGGGCTTTTTCCGATTCCGTTCAGTCCCCAACGCGTGCGTCCGGCAGAGCTATCTGTGCCGGACTTTTTGATCCGCGTTTAGGCGATCAGCTTCAAGCCCACAGCGGCGCAAAGCACCATGGCGATGAACAAAATGCGCCGCCATTCTTTCGATTCCCCATAGACGAACATACCGAGCAGCGTGCTGCCGACGGTGCCGATGCCGGTCCATATGGCATAGGCGGTACCCATCGAGATCGTACTCATTGCGTAAGAGAGGCACGACAAGCTGAGGATGAAGCCGACGGCGAGCGTAATATAGCCTCTCATGCTGCTCTTGGATTTATTGATCAAGTTGATGCCGGAAACGCCGACAATTTCGAAACATCCGGCGAGAACGAGTGCGAGCCAGTCCATCAGTTGCCCACCTCCTTGACGTCGTGTTCCTTCGTTATCGTCTTCAGACCGACAACCCCGGCCAAGAGCAGCAAAATGAGCAGCAGCTTGGCCAGCCGGAACGGCTCTCCGAATACGAGCATTTCCAGCAGAACGGTGCCTGCTGTGCCGATGCCCGTAAATACGGCATAGGTAGTTCCGACCGGCAGCCGCTTCGATGCGCGGATCAATAAGTCCATACTGATCAGGATAGCCGCAATAGTGCCGATCCAGGCGAGGATCGTATCAGCATGCTTCAAGCCGCTGACCCAAGCGATTTCGAACAAACCGGCAGTGAATACCAGCATCCAGTTGCGATTCATCGTCAACACCTCTTTCTTCTATGTTTTGTGCATAAAGAGCGTCCCGCATTCAACCTTGCCGCCTGCCGCGAATGAGAGCGGGCAAGCCCGGCAGGCGGAAAAAGCGCACAGAAAAAGCCCTGGGCTGATATCATCGAAATGACATCCTCCCGGGCTTTTATCCCTCCGTGTCCGCAGCGGTATCCCTCTGCGCGTTTTCTCTCGGACCAGACCGATTGCCGGCAATCGCGGAACCCTAGAAAACTTTTTTCAGTAGCCCACATATTACGGGATTATGGCTCGATCGTCAAGCGAACGTATGTTTGTATTTATTGAAAACAAGGCTATTCTCCTCGTAGCGAAGAGTGCCTTTTGAAAGGACCATTGTGCTATAATGGAATGACATTCAACGGACGGCTTCGTCCAGATCAGGAGGACAGGCGCCATGGAACCGATTCCCGATCATCTCGATGTTGGCCTTAACATCTTGTTCATCGGCTACAACCCGAGCGTCCGTTCCGGTGAAACCGGGCATCATTATGCGAATCCGCACAACCGCTTCTGGAAAATTATTCATGAGGCCGGTTTGACGCCAAGGCGGTACAAGCCGGAAGAGGACGGAGAACTGCTCAAGCTCGGCTACGGCTTTACGAATATCGTAGCAAGACCGACGAGGACCGCTGCGGAAATTACGAAGGAAGAGTACAAAGCCGGCCGCTTGCGGCTTATGCGTACGATCGGCGAATACAAGCCGAAGGTCGCCTGCTTTGTCGGCAAAGGGGTGTATGAACAGTACGTCGGCGGCAAAACCGCCGCTTGGGGCGCTCAGCCGCATTCGCTCGTGCCCGGCGTAATCGAATTCGTCGCTCCTTCGTCAAGCGGTCTCGTACGCATGAGCGTGGAAGAGATGACCGATATTTTTCGCGGTTTGAACGTATATGTGCCCGGAATGACGCACGATGAGGCGGCCGCACGCTCCAATTAAAAGGTCGCCAAGCCGCTGCTAAGCGCAAGCGAAACGGAGGGGAACATACGATGAGAATCGGAATCGTATCCGATACGCACTTGTCCGGCGGCCGCAGGCTGCCGGTTCCGCTGCTCGACGGCCTGCAAGGCGTCGACGCCATCATTCATGCCGGCGATTGGGTGACGCTGGACGTCTACGAGGAGCTGTCGGCCATCGCACCCGTATACGGGGTAGCCGGCAACGGAGACGGGGAAGAACTGGTGCGCCGTTTCGGGAAAAAGACAACGGTCGAATTCGACGGGGTTCGTTTCGGAGTCGTGCACGGCCACGAGGGTCCAGGCCGGTCCACTCCGGAACGGGCCAGGCTTGCCTTTCGCGAACAGGCTTGCGATGTGGTCGTGTTCGGGCATTCGCATATTCCGTTTTCGGAAAAGGACGGCGGCTTGCTGCTGTTCAATCCGGGCTCGCCGACCGATAAAAGGCGGCAGCCCCGCTATTCGTTCGGCATCGTCACGACCGGGAGTGGCACGTTCGAGGCCGAACACGTTTTTTTCGATAAAGAAGTTTAATTTACGTCATCGGGAGAGGAGCACGGTCCAGTTGCACATTCAACATTATTCGAAGCCGAGTCCGCAAAAAAAAGAGGGCGAGGACGCCATCGTCTTGAACGATGCCGGCCGTTTGTACGGAGTGATGGATGGTGTTACCCCGATCAGCGACTACCGGGATGCCGAGGGACACAACGGAGCGAACTTGGCCTCTAATTTGCTTAGAGCGTATTTTGCACGTCTGGATGGGAGCGGCGATCTGGTCGAAGCGGTCAAGGAAGCGAACCGGGAGCTGCGGCAGGCGATGGTCGCCGGCGGCATCGACGTAGCGGCTAAGCACGAGCTGTGGGCATCCTGCCTGGCCGTTGCTGTCGTAAGCGAGGATAACGTCCGGTATGCGCAGCTTGGCGACTGTATGGCCGTGGCGCGTTATACGGACGGCCGCTTTGCCGTCCTGACGAACAACCGGGTGACCGGCGTAAGCGCCAGAGCGAAGCTCAAGCGGGAGCGCGACCGGCAGGCGGGCAAGCCTATTGAGGATGAAGCCGCATTCGCCGAGCTGTACAAGGTGCTCGTCTATAACCGGTCGCAAATGGCCAATACGGCAGAAGGCTACGGGGTCGCCAACGGGACGGAAGAGGCCGGCGATCATATCCAATCCGGTGTTGTGCCGCTGGCGGGGCTTTCCCATCTGCTGCTGGTGTCCGACGGCATGTTCCATCCTGGTCTGCCGCTTGAGCAGACGATGGAGCTTGTCCTGAAGGAAGGCTTCGAGCGTTATGTAGAACGAGTGGAGACGGCCGAACGTGAAAGGCGGATGAATCCGGACGACCGGTCCGCCATACTGCTTTCTTGGTAATTGGAAACCATGAACCCTATCAGCTTGCGCTAGGTCGAACCTTGAACGCTGTGCCCGAATCGACGCTCTCCTTTCTTTGAGGCGTTCCGAGCTCGTCCATTCACGGATATAGCAGGGTTCCGGCCTCGCGCATCCCGCTAACGAAACGGCAGAGGAGGTCGATGGCGTGAATCCCGATTTCATCAAACTGAAGCCGCTGGAAGGCGACCTGAAGCTATCGCACAAAAAAATGAATTTCGGCATCACCGTGTCTACCAAGGAAGTGGTGCTGCATAAGCCGCACGTGAACTATTACATGAACCTGCAGGATATCGTGAGCATTACTCCGTTCGAGACGGAAAGCTTCTCGCAGGTCCGGCTCATCAACCGTAGCGGCACGAGTCACGAGTTCGTGCAAGCCGGAGACGGAACGCCCTATTACAGCGTCTATGTCAAGGCGGTAACGGTTCACAACCGGAGCGGCTTGTTTCAGCACAGCTCGATGCGCTTTGTCATTCCGATTCACCGTGAGATGATGAAGGCGATCGGCCGCCTCGGCCGGTGGGATGTAGCATTGGACGGGTAGGGCTTGCCCGGACATGTCCTTGCCGGGTTGCCGTCGCGCTTCCGGCAAACTGTTTACCGAAAGCGTCGACGGTACCAATAGGGCCGCTGGCGTTTCAGGCGTCCAGCTCAAGAACCCGCTTCCACAGCGTTTCGTCGACCGGAATGCCCTCGCGCAAGTTGCGCTCGCGAACGCGCACCGTCTCCTCGCCGGGATAGCGGGCCCGCCCGCCCTTCTCGTCCGGAGCGGAAGCGTGGAGGTCGGCGATCATTTCGCGAATTTTCCCGTTCGTCTCTTCGCCGTCCGGCAGACGGCTCGCATCGATGGCGATGAATACTTGCGACAAATCCCGCTCTGTGCCGATTTTGCCCATATCCATGGAAGCATTGCCTCCGGATAGCATCGTGACGATCAAATCGAGCATAAACGATAAGCCGGAGCCTTTCCAGAAGCCGATCGGCATCGCCCTTCTCGTCGCCAGGACGGCAGCGGCGTCGCGGGTTGCGTTGCCCTCTCCGTCAAAGCCGCCGTCGACCGGCAGCGGCTCGCCGCTTTGGGCATGAATGCCCATTTTGCCGTATGAAAACTGCGACATGGCGATATCTAGGACGATCGGTCCTTCTTCGCGGGGAACGGCGAACACGATCGGATTGTTGCCGAGTTTATTCTCTTTGGCGCCCCATGGTGGCATGTTCGGGATCGTGTTCGTCCAGCATATGCCGATGCAGCCTGCCTCCGCCGCCTGCCAGCCGTAGCTGCCCGCGCGCATCCAATGGTTCGTGCGGCGAATCGCCACGCAGCCGATGCCGTGCTCTTTGGCCAGCTCGATGGCGCGGTTCATGGAGAACTGAGCGTTCAGGTTGCCCGGGCCGGACTGCCCGTCCCATCGCTCGAGAACGCCAAGACGTTCGACGACGACGGGCTCGGCGTTGACGTGTACATACCCTTTGCGGATAAAGTCGATAAATACCGGGAAGCGGTTCAAGCCGTGGGAATAGACGCCGTCCCGGCTCGTCTCGGCGAACAACCGGGCGCATTCCCGGGCTCTTTCCGGCGCGAAGCCCTCCCGCTCCAGAACGGAACGGAACCGTTCGTACATCTCTTCGAAGGAAACTCTCATGCAGACCAACTCCTTAACAAGGTAAAAGTAAGGCAAGCTCTTCTTCAGCTTCTATAGTATACCAGACAAGCGTGTCCGTACGGGCAGAAAGGTTGGGATTGCCTAATGAAAACGGCAAATCGGGTCGTGGTCGTGACCGGGGCCGGCAACGGCATCGGGAAAGCGGTATCTCAAGGCTTTGCCGCCGAAGAAGCTTGCGTAATCGTCGCAGACATGGACGGGGAGGCGGGGGAACGTCAAGCCGAGGCGCTGCGTCAAGCGGGCGGGAAGGCTTTATTTATCCGGACGGATGTACGCCGCGAAGCCGATATCGTCGCTCTGATGGAAAAAGCAGAGGCGGCGTTCGGTACCGTCGACGTGCTGATCAACAACGCCGGCGTCTCGCGCTGGAAGACGGTCTACGAGCTGTCCGCCGACGAGTGGGACGACGTGCTGTTTACGAATTTGCGCGGGGCGTTTCTGTGCGCGCGGGAAGCGGCCAAGCGGATGCGAAGCAACCCGAACGGAGGCGCTATCGTCAATATTGCATCTACCCGCTCGATCATGTCTGAGCCGAACTCGGAAGCGTACGCCGCCTCCAAGGGAGGGCTGGTCGCTTTGACGCATGCTTTGGCCGTCTCGCTTGGACCGGACCGCATCCGGGTCAACTGCATCAGTCCGGGCTGGATCGAGAACGGTCCGTACGAAGCGCTGAGAGAGGCAGATCATGCTCAGCATCCTGCGGGACGCGTCGGCAAGCCGGATGATATCGCCCGCGCCTGCCTGTATTTGGCCGACGCGCGCAACGATTTCCTGACAGGCTCTCACCTGGTTATCGACGGCGGAATGACCCGCAAAATGATCTATGAACCATAAAAATATAGCGGAGGAACCCAATATGACTCTTGAGGCAAACATTCCTTATGTCGATTTGACGATGCGCCGGCCCCATCTGCACCGCATTCCGCATGCTTCCTTGCCGGCACCTTATTCGATTCGCGCCTATCGCGCCGGTGACGAAGCGCATTGGGCGCGCATCGAACATGCGGTCGGAGAATTTGCAACGCCGGAAGCGGCTTTGCGGAGATTCGAAGAAGAGTTCGGCCCGCATACGGCCGACATGGAGAAGCGATGCCTGTTCGTCTGCGACGGACAGGGCACGCCGATCGGTACGACGACCGCCTGGTACGGCGAATTGGACGGGGCGGCGCTCGGACGCATACACTGGGTGGCGGTCGTTCCCGAGCATCAAGGAAACAAGCTGGCGAAACCGCTGCTGTCCGCTGCGCTGGAAGTCATGGCCCGTTACCATGACGAGGCGTACTTGACGACGCAGACGACGAGCTACAAAGCAGTCGGCATGTATTTGAACTATGGCTTCGAACCGGTGTACCGGGAACCGGCGTGCGCGGAGGGCTGGGAACTGATCAATCGGCTGCTCGGACGCCGGGAGAACGGAGCAGAGGCAAAGCCTACATGAACCGCGCGATGGAACGAAATTCCAAAAGCAAATGGCTCGTCATGACGAGCATCGTGCTGGCCATCCTTATTTCTTCACTCGACTCTACGATTACGAATACGACAGTACCCCATATCGTCAAGGAACTCGGCGGCTTCGAGCTTTACGCCTGGAGCTTCGTCGCTTATATGATTACGTCGACGGTCATGACGCCAATCGCCGGCCGGCTGTCCGATATGTTCGGGCGCAAGCAGGTGTTTGCGGTCGGCATGATCGTGTTCCTGATCGGATCGCTATTGTGCGGCAGCGCCCAGACGATGCTGATGCTCGTATTGTTCCGCGCGGTGCAGGGCATCGGAGCGGGCATTATGAATCCGTTCCCGGCCATTATCGCCGGGGATTTGTTCTCGGTCGAGAAGCGCGGGAAAATTCAGGCGCTGTTCTCCAGCATGTGGGGAATTTCGGCGGTCGTCGCTCCGATGCTCGGTTCGCTGTTTGTGGAATATGCCAGCTGGCGCTGGATTTTTTACGTCAACGTTCCGGTCTGCCTGCTTGCCATTATTTTGCTTATTCCTTACAAGGAGACGTACGAACCTAAGCGCGCCAAGGTCGACGTATGGGGGGCCGTCCTGTTCACGTCTAGCATCAGTTTGCTGCTGATGCTTACGGTCGTGGAGAGCCGCTTCGTCCTGTATGCGGCGGGCGGCATCGTGCTGCTGACGGCGTTCATCTTCTACGAGCGGAAGCACCAGTCGCCGCTTATTCCGCTTTCTTTGTTCCGCCAACGCAACGTAGCCTGGATGATCGGCAATACGTTCCTCGCCTGCGCCTCGTTGTTCGGGACGTCCAGCTACATCCCGTTATATATGCAGGACGTGCGCGGCCACGGGCTGTTCGTCAGCGGCCTTCCTTTGCTCGGCCAGGCGGTCGGATGGATGCTCGTCTCCGTCCCGGCGGGAAAATGGGTGATCCGGTACGGCTACCGGAGATTGCTGCTGTGCGGCAATGCGCTGCTTATTGTATGTGGTGTGGCCGCTGCGCTGCTTCATGCGGGCAGCAGCTTTGCCTACGTGTTCGGTATGATGGTTGTCCAGGGGCTGGCGTACGGCCTCATCTTCACGGTGACGACAATCGGCGCTCAGGAACTGGTCGAACCGCATCGGAAAGGCGTTTCCACGTCGATGCAATATTTCTCGCGGAATATCGGCACGGCCGTGGGCACGACGCTGATGGGGGCTTTTCTGACGCGAGCGGCGGATACGATGACAGGCATTCACCATCTGCTCGTATACGGCTTCTGGATGTCGTTTGCCGCTTTCCTGTCGTGTCTGTTTATCCAGTCGGCGCGCAAAGCGGAAGCGAAGGGGCATACGGCCTGAGTTTTCGGGTTTAGTAGTTGGGAATTTGCCCCAGATTGCGCTTTGCCGATTATATCGGACTCTTTTGGTCCAAGATAAAAACGGGTTTGTCTGATGATTCGGACAAAGCCGTTTTTGTTGCAGGCCGGAAGGGTAAGAAATAGAGAGGCGCCCACCACGAGGAAAGTGAGGAATGCAACGATGAAATTGACTCCGGAACAGCGCATTACGCTGCATGGCTTCAATAATTTGACCAAGTCGCTCAGCTTCAACATGTACGACATTTGCTATACGAAGACGAGGAAGGAACGGGAGGCGTATTTGGCCTATATCGACGAGCAGTACAATTCCGATCGGCTGAAACGGATTCTCGACGCGGTGACCGACATTATCGGGGCTCATGTGCTGAACGTGGCCAAGCAGGATTACGTGCCCCAGGGCGCGAGCGTGACGTTTCTCATTTCCGAAGGACCGATCGTCGAGGTGCCGCACGAATCGTACGACGAATCGCCCGGCCCGCTGCCGAAGTCGGTCGTGATGCAGCTGGACAAAAGCCACATTACGGTGCATACATATCCCGAATACCATCCGGACGAGGGCATCAGCACGTTTCGGGCCGACATCGACGTGTCCACTTGCGGCGAAATATCGCCGCTCAAGGCGTTGAACTATTTGATCCATTCGTTCGACACCGACATCATGACGATTGATTACCGCGTCCGCGGCTTTACGCGCGACATTCACGGCCAGAAGCTGTTCATCGACCATGAAATCAGTTCGATTCAGAACTACATTCCCGACGAGATTATCGAGCAGTACGATTTTATCGACGTGAACGTGTACCAGGAACATATTTTTCATACGAAGTGCAAGCTGAAGCGGTTCGACCTGAACAATTACTTGTTCGGCTATACGAAGGACAAGCTGGAGCCCGGCGAAGAGGAAGAAATTACGGAGCGGCTGAAAAGCGAGATGGACGAAATTTTTTACGGCAAAAATATGATATAGGCCGGTATGCAGTCGAAAATCGGGCTGCGTAGACAGCCGAATTGCCTCCGCTTCCGCTTGCCGGAAGACGGAGGCTTTCGAATGCCGTGCGCATAGAGCGCGACTTATGCAGACAGCGCTAGGCGCCGGCGCCGGGGGATTCACGCGGCGCGGCCATCGGCTGCTCTTCGACCGCGCGCAGCTTAGAGCGAAGTAATGACCCGGTCGATAATGCCGTAATCCATCGCTTCCGCGGCTGTCATGAAGTAGTCGCGGTCCATATCCCGCTCGATCTTTTCCAGCGGCTGCCCGGTACGCTCGGCGGTGATCGCGTTCGTCTTGGCGCGGATGTCGAGGATGCGCTTGGCGCTGATTGCGATATCGCTCGCCTGGCCCTGCACCCCTCCGTGCGGCTGGTGGATCATAATCTCGCTGTTGGGCAGCGCGAACCGCTTGCCCTTCTCCCCGGCCAGCAGCAGCAGCGCGGCAAACGAAGCGGCGAACCCGGTGCAGATCGTATGCACCGGCGGCTTGACGAACTGCATCGTATCGTAGATGGCAAAACCCGCCGAAGTGGAGCCGCCCGGGCTGTTGATGTACATCGAAATTTCCTTCTCCGGATTTTCCGCCGCCAGGAACAGCAGCTGAGCGACGACGGTATTGGCCAAAGCGTCGTCGATCGCCGCTCCGACGAAGATGATACGGTCCTTCAGCAGCCGGGAATAAATGTCGTACGAGCGTTCGCCGCGGGCGGTCTGCTCGATGACGTAAGGAATATGCAAGCTCATGTTGAATCCCTCCATTCGTGGTTTCAATCGTCTTCTCCCTGTAAACGAACCGGCCCCGCGAAAAGATACGAAGGTGGATTTTTGGCGTGCGGAGCCATAAAATAAAGAGAGCGTATCTTTTGTCGGGTTTTATTCGTTTACTGGATATAGTCTGAATGATGCAAAGGAGGATGCGGAATGATCGCAGCCGAACGATTGAACAAAGCGGTAGTTACGGAGGTTGCCGGCATGGAGCGGCTGCACGCCGTTCTGCATCGTTATTGTTTGTCCATTACCGGCTCGACGTGGGATGCCGAGGATCTGGTCCAGGAAACGTGGGCGAAGGCGTTCAGCGCGCGGGGCTCGGCGGCTCATGCGAATCCCGAAGCTTGGCTGCTGCGGATCGCCAAAAATATTCGAATCGATCAGGCACGGCGGCAGTCTGCGCTGAACCGCATCGTACAGCGGGAGCGCTCTCCCCGGGCCGAACAAGCCGATACCGGTCGCACGGAGCTCGAGGAGGTATTTCGGGCGCTGACGACCCATATGCCGGCTTTGCAAGCAACCGTATTTTTGCTGCGCGACGTGTTGGGCTACTCCGCAGCGGAAGCTGCCGAACTGCTTGCGACGACAGAGGGCGCGGTCAAAGCGGCGCTCCATCGTGCGCGCGTGTCGCTCGAACATGTCCGGAAGGAGCTGAACGGCGAGCTGTCCCCGCCCTCCGTCGCCGACGGCATGCAGCGGCTGGTCCGCTCCTTGGCTGCCGCTTATGCGAAGGGAGATGCAGCCGCATTGATCGCGCTGTTCCGGCGCGGGGCGGAGGAGTCGGCACTTGCAACTGTGCTTGTCGCGCCCCGTCTGCTCCGCCAGCCCGGCAGCGCGAACCGGACAAGTGGAGGGACTGCCGTCAGGATGGCGGCCTGATCAGCCTCGAATCGATCTATTCGTATCGTCTCCGGCAGACGCGCTCGGCCGTCTTTCAGAGGAATGGAGTGCGCTCGACCGTCCCGTCAGCAAATCGGCTTCCGTCATTCGACACGGAAGCCGTTCTTTTTTCAACTTCAACCAAATTGTGCTACAATAAGAGCCATAACGTTAACGGAGCGCTGAGGCGAATTACCGGTTGCTGTCGGGCGGCAGCATGCCGGACACAGGGCAACCCGCGATCGCCGCTTCGGGTATCGATCCGTTGAAAATGAGTTGACTCGGAAAGGAATTTTGCTTCATGACGGAGACGAACAAGGTTCAGCAAATGATCGATATTATGGCTAAAAACGGCTGGAGAATTACGGAACAGCGCCGGACGCTAGCGGAGATTTTCGTCAAAAACGAAGGCTACTTGTCCCCGAAGGACGTTTATGACCGGATGACGGTCGACTATCCAAGCGTCAGCTTCGACACGGTGTACCGCAATTTGCGGTTGCTAAGTGAAATGGGGGCCTTGGAGCAGTTTTATTTTATGGACGGCGGTCTGAAATTCCGCGGAAGCTGCATGAGCCATCACCACCATCATCTGATCTGTATTAACTGCGAGAAGACGCTGTCCTTCGAATATTGTCCGATGGACCAATCGCTCGAGCTTCCCGGCAAATTCAAAATCGTGAACCACCGGTTCGAAGTGTACGGCATTTGCGAGGAGTGTCAGACGGACTAGTACTTTACCATACAGGATGCATGGAACAAGCGGATGGCGGCCGATATACAGTGCAGAATAGAAAGTAACAGAATTGAGAAAGTAACCCGGTTCGGTTTATATGAAGTTTTGGCTCGTCCTGGCATATTCTATGCGAGCGGCCTGCCGCTACTGAAACGGCAGAGGGCTGTCTTTTAGCGGGAATTCCGCTTAAAGACAGCCCTTTCATACTACAGGGGAGGTTGGGAAGTACGGATACCCGCAGAGCCGCTCGGCTACCGCAGAAACAGCATGGCTGACAGAAAGCCAGCCGCTGCGAAGCCGACGCCGAGCGAGGCAGCCTTCCACGGGGCGTTGCGTTTCCAGCACAGCAGCATAAGGAACAGAAAGACGAGTGCGATCAGACCGAATGCGGCTGCCGCCGGACTGAAGCCGAACACCGCGCGCAGGCTCTCGCCGGACTCGCCCTTGTGTAGAAGGCGGAACAGCTCCGACGATACGAGCGGCTCGGGGTTTTCTGGATCGTCGTGAGGCGGTCGTTGCATGCCCATAAAAGCGGTTGCGGCAAAGACCAACGTCAGCACGACGCTTTCTGCTCGAAACCAGGGACGCGGATCGAAGCCCGGCTGACGGCGCAATTTGCTTTTCAGCAGAAATCCGTTCAGCAGGCCGAACACGAGAGCCGCCGCCAGCAGCAAATGCTTGATCAGCAAAGCTTGTCCGTACGAGACGATCCAGCTGTTCGGATAGCTCGGCACGATGTAGGCCATCAGCACGAGACCGGCTGCGACGATCAGCAGTACGGAGCCGATCGCGAGCGGGTGAAACCAGCGCAGAAATCGCAGCCAGTTATCCGAAGGGCGGGCGAACCACCCGGCAATCAGCAGAATGCCGATCCATACGCTTGCGGCCGCGATATGGATCGTTTGGGCGAGGAACCCCCACGATTCGGACAATCCGGCGGCATGACTAGCCCAGCCGTAGGCAAACAGCAGACCTAGCGCGAGCAGCCCGGCGACGGCGTTCACCGCAGGGTGCTTGGCCGGATCGCGGTAAGCGGTCAACGCCAGGAAAATCGTGCACAGTCCGAACATCCACAGCCATGCTTTGCCGAATTCCAGATCCAGCAGCACATCGTCGATAATGTCCCAGAACGGGCCGGCGAATTGGGTCAAAAAGATCGTGTTCTTGATGACCGGAACAAGCGAGAGAAGTGCGATGCCGATCACCGCATTGAACAGCAGCAAGCCCGGCAGACGGATATCCGGCTTGTTCGCCGCCGGAACCGCATTCAGCAGAAGAGCTCCGCAGACGAAGGCGAAGCAAAGATACAGCAGCGTTTCCGAGAAATAGGCGTACATGATCGCAAACCTTTCTGTGGCATAATCGGCAGAGACTTTACGGACAGCCCTCCCGCCTGGGGGATATGGGGCATCCGATCAGTTCGGCATCGGAGTCGGAGTCGGCTTGGCGTAACCGGTCTTGTAAGTGGCGTCGATCGTCTGGCGAATGTCTTTTGCCGATTTGCCTTGCTCCTTCAATTGGTAGGTCGTAACGGCAATTTGCATGCAGACGCCGCAGCGCGTACCGTGATCGTCCCAGACGACGGAGCCGTCGGCTTCGATCTTTTGAATAAAGCAGTTTTCGTTGCTCCTGTGCCCGGAGCTTTCGCCGCAGCCGCAATAGCAAGGAATCCATTGCAGCAGCTCGGCCGATTGGGCGGCCAGCCGGTAGGCGGTGCGGATTTCCTCGCGCTGCGAGTCCAGGAAAGAGGGCAGTGTTTGAATCGAAGCGGTTTTCTCCTGAATATCGCCATGGGGGCCGTGACTATCGTGTTCGTCGGCTTTGCCGCAGGCCGCCGTAATCGTAAACGTGAAAGCCAGGGCCAGCGTTCCGACCATGCGCATTGTTTTTTTCATCATGCACCTCGTTCCGGGTATAAGTGGTTGTTCCATCCTGACACGTCGTTCGCACCTCTTCATCATAGCATACAGCCTGTCCGCAAGCCGCCGATCGTATGACAATTGTTCGAAAAGTTGTCCTTATTTCCCGCGAAGCCGCGAGGCCGGTTTGCTATAATGAGTGAGGGACTGCAACCGCAGCCCGTTATCTGAAGCGAAAGGCTGCTGACCTATGAAAAATCAATGGCGGATCGGGCTCATGACCATTATGCTGCTGCTGGCAGCGCCGTTCACCGTATCGGCGCATACCGCGTTGAAGTCGTCGGTTCCGGCTGGCGGAGCCTCAATCGAAGCCCCCTTACATGAAATCACCATGGAATTCAATACCGACGTTGAATCGCTCAGCACGTTTGAAGTGCGCAATGCCCGCAATGAACAGTGGAAGGTAACCGGCATCAAAGCCGACAAAAGCAAGCTGAGCGGCAAGTTGGAGCAGACGCTTCCGGACGGCGATTACACCGTAACCTGTAAAATCGTCGGAAGAGACGGACACCCTGTCGAGAATACGTTTTCGTTTTCGGTGAAGCTTGCCCAGTCGTCAGCGGACGCGGCTCAAGCAGGCGGAAGCGCCGGGCAAAACGTGCCGACAAGCCCGGCAACGGCTCCAGAGGAGAGCGGCGGCAGGACGACGCCGATCGTCGTTCTGGTCGTGCTTCTGGCCGCGGTCTTCGCCAGTACGGTGCTTGTACTGCGCAAGCGCAAGGGCGGCCGAACGTCTTGACGGCTGGCGGAGAACGGGAACGGACAAGCTTGTGGATGGAGGGAGTCCGATGAGAATTATCGATTTGTCGCAGCCGTTGTATACCGGCATGCCGGTTTTTCCCGGCGATCCGAAAGTGCGGGTGGACATCGTGCATACGCGCGATGCGAACGGTTGGGAGCTGAGGCGGCTTGAGCTGGGGTCGCATACGGGTACGCATGTCGACGCGTTCTCGCACATGCATGACGGCGGGGGAACGCTGGACCAAATGCCCCTTAGCCGTTTTTTCGGCAAAGCCCGTCTTGTTTGGACCGATTCCGCCGATTGGCCGAGCGAGACCGGGCTGTTTTTTGCCCGGGAAACGGGGATCGAGGCGGCCGACAAGCTGATCGCTTGCAAGCCCGGTTTTGTCGGCGGGGCATTGACCGAGCCGCTCCAACGGGCGCTTCTCGGCTGCGGCATCGTGACGTACACCGATCTGGTCAATCTGGAGCTGCTGCCGGTTGATCGAGATTTTTGGTTTTACGGGTTTCCGTTAAAAATCAAGGATGGCGACGGATCGCCCGTGCGGGCCGTAGCCATCGTAGCAGACGAAGACAAGAGCTTGTGATCGCGTCCCTTGCGAAGGGGGCCGACACAAGCTCTTTTTTCTGCTTATGCAGAGGGGGATGAAGACGGTCGTTGCGCCGGATGGCAAAGTTTTTGCAGCGGACCTTGCAGGGCGAAGCCGCGGCGAACGGGATTGCACAGGAGGCGGGATT
This sequence comes from Paenibacillus hodogayensis, assembly GCF_039536325.1. Lineage (NCBI taxonomy): Bacteria > Bacillati > Bacillota > Bacilli > Caryophanales > Paenibacillaceae > Paenibacillus > Paenibacillus hodogayensis. The sequence goes on along the minus strand of NZ_BAAAYO010000008.1, from coordinate 144,334 downwards.
AGGCATCCCTGACTCCATCGCGATGCTTTGCCCGGAAGGCCATGGCCGACGAGCCGGAGAACTTTTTGAACAGCCGGGCGAAATAAGCGATATCCTCGAAGCCGAGCATGTGCGCAATCTGTTTGATTTGCAGGTTGGTCATGCGCAGCAGCTTTTTCGCCTCGGATATTTTCAACCGGCTGACGTATTCGTTCAGGGCGTAACCGGTATGCTCGTGGACAATGCGGCGCAGCGTGGAGCGGGAGATATGGTTGCGCTCCCATATATCGCGCTCGGCCCACGGCTTGTACAAGCTTCCCCCGATATCCTCCAGAATGCGCAGCGCGAGTTCGGGCCTTCGTTCCGGATGAAGGCCGGGCTTGCGGCTGTCCCCTGCGCTGCAAAATTCGAAAATGAGCGATTCCAGCAAGAGCGAGGCCCGGTCGATATTGTCGGCAAGGCCGCTATCCATATAATCGCCGATCGTCTCCAGCTTGCGGATCCAAGTGCCGTCCAAGCCGACCTTGAGCGCCTTGTTAGGCTCCGCGATCAACCCGTCCAGCCATTCCAGCACGCGAGGTCCTTCGAAGTTGACATAGTATTCGTCCCAGTCCTTGCCCGGGTCCGGCCCAAAATGAAACCGTTCGCCCGGATATTCCCAAAACACGCTTCCGGCTTCCAGCCTTTGAACGGGACCATTCCCGACCTGATATGTTCCGCTGCCGCGCACGATGTACGTAAACGCCCACGTTTCGGTCGTGGAGTCGCGGCGGATCGGGATTCTTCCGGGCAAATGGCCGAACTGGCAAGGGGTCAGCCCCTTGATTCGCAGCTTCGCCGGATCGACCTTCAGGTCAATGATGCGAATTGGCAAAGGGCTGATCATATAGTCCAACAACTTGGTCATGGCATACCTACCCTCCATGCGCTTCCGCTGGTATCGTATAAGGTATCGACGGCTTCATTATAACAAAGCTCGCTCCGCCTGTCGAAGCACGGACGCGAGAATGGAGGACTATATGCGGTTGCATTTATATGGGGATATGGACGGTTTGCAGGAAGGAATTCGAGAACTATCGCTAGAGCTGGGCTTTGAGCTGGCTGCGGACGGGGTACCGGTGCGTCTGGTGCGCCATGGACAGCCGGAGCTGCGCGTCCGCAGGGCTGCCGTCCTGGAACAAGGGACGGAGGGAGATCCGGCCGGCGAGGCGACGATAAGCTTTTCGCGCACCATCCATTTTTACCGCGGGCTCGGCCTGATGATCGAAGCGTTGCGCGGCGGCCTGGAGTCGTTCGACATTCGCGAGACGCCGCAGTTCGCCATGAACGGACCGATGTTCGACGTATCGCAAGGCAATGCCGTGATGAAGACGGAGACGGTCAAACGGTTTATTCGCTACATGGCGGTAATGGGGCTGGATATGTTCATGCTGTATACGGAAGACAGCTACGATGTGAAGGAACAGCCTTACTTCGGCTATATGCGGGGACGCTACAGCCGGGACGAGATCCGCGAGCTGGACGATTACGCTTACTTGTTCGGCATCGAGCTGATTCCGTGCATCCAGACACTCAGCCATCTGAAAGATGTCCTGAAATGGAGCGCCTTCGCCGACATCCGCGACGATGAGGAAACGATGCTGGTCGGCGAGCCCCGGACGTACGCCTTCATCGAGCAGATGATTGTGGCTGCGATGGAGCCCGTCCGCACGAAGCGGTTCCATATCGGCATGGACGAGGCGTGGAAGCTCGGTCAAGGCGAATATTTGGCCCGCAACGGCTACCGCACCAAGTTCGATATCATGAACGAGCATTTGCACCGCGTTCTGGAGATTACCCGCAAGCACGGGCTGGAGCCGATGATGTGGAGCGACATGTATTTCCGGGCAGGCTCCAGAACCGGCGATTATTACGATAAGGATTGCGTCATTCCGGAACGTGTTATGGCCGACATGCCCAAGGATGTACAGTTTGTGTATTGGGACTACTACCATGGCGACGAGGCGTTCTACGAGGACTGGATACGCCGGCACAAAGCGTTCGGCTCAACGCCCGTATTCGCCGGAGGCATCTGGAACTGGAAAGGATTCGTACTGAATTATGGATTGACGCTGCAAACGACAAACGCCGCTTTGCAGGTGTGCAAGCGGGAAGGCGTCCGCGACATTATCGCCACGTTGTGGGGGGATGACGGGACCGAATGCGATTGGTTTTCGGCGACGCTCGGGCTGCAGCTGTTCGCCGAGCACGGATACGCCGCCGAGCTGTCCGAGGAGAAGCTGCGCAAGCGGTTCGCGTTTTGCACCGGCGGGCAGTACGACGACTTCATGGATATCCGTCTCGTCGACGAAATTCCCGGCATTCCCGAAGGCAACCCGAACAACGCCAATCCCTCAAGGGTCATGCTGTGGCAGCATCCGATGATGGGGCTGTTCGACGCCAATCTGACCGGACGCGGGCTGGCGGACTACTACGGCCAATTGGGGCCGCGGTTGGCGGCGGCGGCCGGACGCAACGGCGAATTCGGCTTCGTCTTCGAGGTGCTGAGCAAACTGTGCTCGATCTTGACGGTCAAGGCGGAGCTTGGCGTCAACCTTACGAAGCTGTACCGCGAGCGGGACCAGGACGGCCTGGCGGCCTATGCCGATTCGGTTATGCCCGGCCTGATCGGCCAAGTGCGCGATTTGCAGGCCGCCCATCGAAACCGGTGGTTCGAGGTAAACAAGCCGTTTGGCTGGGAAGTGATCGACTACCGGTACGGCAGCCTGATCGCAGCGCTCGAAAGCTCGATCAAGCGAATAACGGATTACTCGTCCGGGGCTGCGCTGTATCTGGAAGAGCTGGAGGAGCCGCGGCTGCCGTTTCAGGGCAGGGAAGGGTATTTGGACTGTCAATGGTACCAGTTCATTTCGACCGCGAGCCGCATCGCCCAACCGTGAAGAGAGCAGGCGCTGCGAGGAGAGGAGGACGAGGATGGTCGACAAGCAATTGGAACGGCGCATTGGACAATGGGTGCGTGAAAAGCGCGGCGAAATCGTCGGACTGGTGTCCGAGCTCATTCGTTACGATACGGTGAACCGGATTACGGACGGGACGGAGCGCGATTGTCAAACGTTCGTCGCCGCCGCTTTAACATCGATGGGGCTGGAAACGGCGCTTTATTCGCCTGAGGAAGCGCCGGGCTTCCGCGAGCATCCGGCTTATTTCCCCGGCAAAGATTATACGCATCGGCCCAATGTGGCGGGAAGGTGGAAAGGACGGGGAACCGGCTCAGGGAAATCGCTGCTCTTCTCCAGTCACGCGGATACGGCGGTCGTCGCTCCGGGCTGGTCGGCTTCGCCATGGGAGCCCCGGGAAATCGACGGCAGGCTGTACGGGCTGGGCGCCTTCGATATGAAGGGAGGGCTCGCCGCATCGATGATGGCCGTCCGCTGTTTGATCGAGCTGGGGGTGCAGCCGGACGGCGACGTGACGATCGAGTCGGTAGTCGACGAAGAGTTCGGCGGCGCGAACGGCACGCTGGCCGGCCGGCTGATGGGGTATAACGCCGATGCGGCGATTATTCCCGAGCCGACGAATTTGGCCGTCTGTCCGGCTACGCGCGGCGGAGCGCTGTGGCGCGTCACGTTTCGCGGCAAGACCGGCCTGTCGTTCAGCGGAGAGACGCTGATCAACCCGCTTTACGACGCCGGCAAGTTCCTCGTTTTTCTGGAGCAATTCGAGCGGCGGAGAAGCGACTCGCCGGGGCCGGCTCCGTGGTACGACGAAGCTGCCGCCCTTCCGGTTATCGTCACAAGGGCGGTGGCGGGAGATATAGCCGCGGCGTTGTGCGACGTCGGTCCGGAGCGCTGCGATGTGGACGTCTGGGTGGAGTGCTACCCGGGAACGAGCGAGCGGGAGCTTGAGCGCGAGCTGACGGAAGAATTTGCCTCAATGTTCCCCGGGGCGCCGCTTCCGGAGTTCGTCAAGCTGATCCGGTTTTTGCCCGGCTGCGAAGTGTCCCCGGATTTTCCGCTGCTGCCGCTGCTTGCACAGGAGGTGCGCGACGTATGCGGTACGGAGGCGACGATGAAGGGCGCGCCGTTCGCTTGCGACGCTTTCATGTTCAATCTGCACAGCCCGACGCCCGCTGTCGTCTGGGGACCGTCCGGTGCGAATGCTCACGCTGGCGAAGAATATGTAGAGGTGGAATCTTTAGTGCTGTTGACGGAAATGTATGCCCGAACAATCGTAGGCTGGTGCGGGACGACCGGCCGGCCGGAAGGAGAAATGAACCGATGAGACATGCGATCCGCACATCGGAGGCGTCGACGGGAGACGGTCCGTACTCGCAGGCGATTCTTTCCGGAGGGTTTGTTTTCGTATCCGGACAAGGCTCGCTGGATGCCGAGGGTCGTTCCGTAGAGGGAACGATCGAGGAGCAGAGCGAGCGGACTCTCGATAACATTGAACGGATTTTGCGCGCAGCCGGCTGCACGCTGGACGATGTGGTGAAGGTCCAAGTCATTTTGGCCGATATCGACGACTTCGAGCGGTTTAATAACGTATACCGCACCCGGTTTACCGAGCCGATGCCTGCTCGTACTTGCTTCGAAGGGCGTTTGGGCGGCCTATTGGTGGAGATTGACGCGATCGCCAAAACCCGAAAATAAGAAGGAGAAGGAGATGCAAAGCATGAACCGATTTGCCGGACAAACGGTTATGATTACGGGGGCCGGGCGCGGCATAGGCAAAGCGATCTCCTGCCGGTTCGCCGGGGAAGGGGCGCGGCTGGCGCTTCTTTCCGACGGCGAGGCCGATCTGCTGGAGACGGCCGGAGAGTTGGCCCAAGCCGGAGCCGAGGTGATGACGTACGTCGTCGACGTGTCCGATCAGCAGCAGGTCGAGAAGACGGTCGAAGCCGCCGCAGCCGCATTCGGGCGTATCGATGTGCTGGTCAACAATGCCGGAATCGCCTGGGAAGAGCCGGTGCTCGACATCAAGCCCGACCATTGGCGAAAAATCATCGATGTCAATTTGAACGGCATGTTTTGGACCGCCCAAGCGGTGGCCAAACGGATGGCGATGCAAGGCGGAGGCGCGATCATCAATATGGCGTCGACGAACGGGCTGGTCGGGGAAGCGAACTACGCGCATTATAACGCCTCCAAGGGCGGGGTCGTGCTGCTCACGAAGACGATGGCCATCGAGCTGGGTGCCAAAGGAATTCGGGTAAACGCCGTCTGTCCCGGCTACATCCAGACGCCGATGTCGGAGGCGATCGACAGCCCCGAGTTTATCCGGGAATACGTCCGTGCGAAGATCCCGCTCGGCCGCATCGGCAAACCGGAGGATGTCGCCGGCGTGTTTGCTTTCCTCGCTTCGGCCGATGCCGCGTTCATAACCGGGGAAACGATCGTGGTCGATGGAGGGCAGCTGGCTTTTTAATGCGCAAGAAATGCGCCGCCGCTGCCTGACGAGATGGAAGAAAGGGAAAGAGGCTTGCTGCCCCGCAAAGGGGCGGGCAAGCCTCTTTGGCGTACGCCTAGACAAAAATGAAAAGTGTTGACTATATACTAGATGTCATTGTATTATATCCAATATAATTCAAACGATATTCACTTTTGTCTATTATTAAGTAGATGTCGCGAGAATTTGTCGCCCGTTCGGCGAGAGGGGTTTAAAGCTGCAGCTTGTTTGCCCGCATTCATTTGGTAAAGGAGAGGAAAGTGTTGTTTCGCAATCGTTACGTTCGTACGATCATGATGTCCCGGATGCTGCTTCAACTGGGCGTCTGGGTCCGGAATTTTGCTATTTTGCTGTATGTGACCGATCTGACGAACAATGACCCGCTTTATGTCTCGTTGATTTCGGTGGCGGAATTCGCTCCGATCTTCGTGTTTGCGATTATCGGAGGAACGTTTGCCGACCGGTGGCCGCCGAAGCGGACAATGGTATGGTGCGATATGCTGTCGGCCTTGTCCGTTCTGGTTGTGCTGTTAGTCGTCCTGTCAGGGTCGTGGCACGCGTTATTGTTCGCCACCCTCGTTTCCTCGATATTGTCGCAGTTTTCGCAGCCCTCGGGGATGAAGCTGTTCAAGCAGCATGTACCTGCCGAACAGCTGCAAGGGGTTATGGCGATGTTTCAAACGCTGGTCGCGGTATTCACGGTGATCGGCCCGATTCTCGGCACGTTTCTGTACCAGCGCTATGGAATCGAGCTGTCGATTGCGCTGATGGTTGTCATGTTTGTCGGGTCCGGCTTTGTGCTGTCGCGGCTGCCCCGCGACGCCGAACCGGAGCGGGCGGCGGCCGACCGCAGCTTCAAGCGGGAGATGTTGGCCGGCTTGCGCTACGTACGGGAAAGTCGGGTGCTCACTACGTTGGGAGCGATTTTCGCCATTATGGGGATAGCCGTCGGCATGATCCAGCCGCTCGGTTTGTATGTGGCGATCGAGAAACTGAGTAGGGACAAAACGTTTTTGCAATGGCTGCTGACCGTAAACGGAGCGGCGATGCTGGTAGGGGGTGCCTTTATTGTGGGACTGGCCAAAAAAGTTAGCCCGCAGGCGCTGCTTGCCACCGGTCTGATCGTCAGCAGTGTCGGCACGGCCGGCATCGGCTGGTCGTCCAGCCTTGCGCTCACGCTGCTGCTTCAGGTGCTAACCGGCCTGTTCTACCCGACCGTCCATGCGGGAATCAATACGATGATGTTGAAAAACACCGAATCGTCGTTCGTCGGCCGAGTCGGCGGAGCGCTGAGCCCGATTTTTACGGGGACGATGGTTGTAGGGATGTCGTTTGCAGGATTGTTGAAAGAGGCGCTCTCTTTATCAGGCGTCTATACGCTCAGTGGAGCGTTGTTCATGATCGGCGCATTCTCGTTGATCCTGATCATACGCGGTCGTTCCGCTTCGGTGGGCGGACGTTCCGGGGCTGCGTAAGGCAGGAAGGGTTCGTCGGACCTGATGCCAAAGCGGGCGGGGGAAAGACTGCCGAAAGAAAAGACCGCTGAAAAGATTGCCGACAAGACTGTCGTAAAATAGCAATAAGCGGCGCAGAAATCAAATAAGGCCGTCCGGTTAAAGCCGGACGGCTTTATTTGACACAGTACCTTGTAGTGCACAGTATCTTGTGGTAACATGGTACCGGAAGGGGCGTTTCCTATGGACTTAACGGAATGGACATCGCAGGTGCGCAGAGGCATCTTGGAATACTGCATTCTGCTGCTCGTGAGCCAGGAGCCGCGTTACGGCTACGATCTTGTCACAAAACTCGGCGAATGGGAACCCTTGGCCATCACGGAAGGAACGCTGTACCCGCTGCTGCGGCGTCTGCAAAAGGACAATTATATCGAATCTTTCTGGAAAGAATCCGAATCGGGTCCTCCGCGCAAATATTATTCGCTGACGGCGTCCGGCCGGCAAATGCTGGAGCTGATGTCCAAGGAATGGGAGAAGCTGGAGGGTTCGGTAGGGGAAATTAAAAAGAGCAGAGGAGTGGAACGTTTGTGAGTCCGTTGGGGAAAGCTTATATAGAGAAGCTTTACGCAGCGTTGAGCAAAATGCCGGAGCAGGAGCGGCTCGATGCCGTACGCGAAATCGAGAGCCATATCGAGGAGGGCATCAGCCACGGTCAGCGGGAGGCGGATATTTTGGCTAAGCTAGGCGATCCGAGCAAATTGGCCAAAGCGTTCCGCAGTGAGCATTTTAGCCACCCGGGCCGGAAGCGTACGTGGGGAGAGACGTTTGCCATGATCGGCTTTTACTGCACCACCGGACTGCTCAGCGTCATGATCGTTCCGGTGTTGGCTACCATCGCCTATGGGTTCGGTTTCTGCACTGTTTTAATTTTGTTGGCGGGCATCATCCGTTCGTTCGGGGCGACCTGGATCAATATGGATTTGGGTCCTTACTATACCGTCCCTACGGAATGGAGCATGGCCTTCTCCTTGGTGGTCGGAGGGATCGTCGGAGGGATTGCTTATATCAGCCGCAAGTATTTGCGCAAGTATTTGCGGTTCGTATCGGAGCGTTATCAGGATCTGCTGCCCGCCGACCGGAAATAAGTTCCGCGCAACACCTTCAACGGTTTACCAGCCTGGCCGCAATGCTGCCGGCTTCCCGGCTAAATGCTTCAGCGTGAGGGCTTTGCAGCGAAATGCATGCATGGCTTGCCCGAAGAAGAGAAGACGACCTGGCTCGGCAGTCCTTGGCTTTTGAAGCCGAACGCTTTGCAGCCTTTGGGCAGCTTCGGGTCCCATGTCACATAAAAGTGGATGCACTTCAGGCAATCGATTCGTTTTTGTTCCGGCAAAAGGGTTCCTCCGTTCGTTCGGCAAGCTTACTAGGTTTTAGTATACCGCAGGCAAGACTTACGGGAAATAGCAGGCAGCTTATCGCCTTATAATGAATGACATTAAGCTTATATTTAATGTCATTAAATAATTGTAGCCGCAAAATCTCCAGCGATGCCAAGGCTCGTCGGGCCTGTCGCAGTCCTGTCCCCCACGCTAACCACTTGCTTTTGTTCAGCCCGGTACAGGGCTGTTGTACATGGAGCGAACGGACCACATCGGCTAGAAAAAGAAACAAGCTGCGTCCGTGTTGCCGGGCGCAGCTTGCGCTTGCTTTATACGTCTGCCGAATCGTTCCCGTCGGTCCGTTCCTTCAAGCCGGTGCTATTCTCAGCCGTTGCATCCCCGGACTGCTCATCGTGGATAATCTCCACTTTGCGGATGCGGTGCCGCTCTTTGTCGCGGACGATGAACGTGAGGTTTCCGATATGCCACTCGTCGTCCTTTTTCAGCTCGGCGCGCTGTCCGTATAGCCAGCCCCCGATGGTTTCGGCTCCTTCGCTTTCGATATGGGTATCGAACAACTCGTTGATCCGCATCACGCTCAGCTTGCCGTCAACGACGAACCGGTTGTCGTCCAGCTTCTCGATCTCCTGTTTTTCCTCGCCGTCGAACTCGTCGCGGATTTCTCCGACGATTTCCTCCAAAATATCTTCGATCGTAATCATGCCCGATGTGCCGCCGTATTCATCCATCAGCACAACCATATGGACGCGTTCCTGCTGCATGCGGAGCAGCAAAGCTTTGATCGGCAGCGTGTCGGGTACCCGGACGACCGGAAGGATAAGCTCGGACAGCTCGATATCCGGGTTGTCGTCGTGCCTCAGAAAAAACTGTTTCGTATTGATCATGCCGACAATTTCGTCCTTGCTGCCGCCTGCGACCGGGAAACGGGTATATTGCTCCTCTTTGATGACTTTCAGGTTTTGTTCCGTCGTTTGATCGGCATACAAGCAGACCATATCGGTACGGGGCACCATAATCTCGCGGGCGAGCATATCGTCGAAGGCGAAAATCCGGTTGACATAGCCATATTCGGTGTTGTTGATTTTGCCGCTTTCGTAGCTTTCCGTCAGGATGATGCGCAATTCTTCCTCGGAATGGGCTTCTTCGTGTTCTTTGGCCGGCTTCATGCCGAATAGGCGGATAAGCGAATTGGCGGAGCCGTTCAACACCCAAATAAACGGATACATCATCTTGTAGAAAAACATAATCGGCTTGGCGGTGAGCAGGGCGATGGCTTCCGCTTTATGGATCGCCGCGGTTTTCGGGGCAAGCTCCCCGAGCACGACGTGTACGTATGTCATTAGCACGAAGGCGACGAAGAAAGACAGGAACGATACGACTTCTTCGGGCATATGCAGAGGTTCGAGCAGCGGATGGAGCATCTTCTCCACAGTCGGTTCCCCCAGCCAGCCTAGGCCCAGCGCGGTAATCGTGATGCCGAGCTGGCAGGCGGACAAGTACCCATCCAGATTGGCCGTCACTTTTTTGACCGCGCCCGCGTTTTTGCGGTTCTCCTGCACCATCTGATCGACGCGGCTCGGGCGAAGCTTGACGATGGCGAATTCGGTAGCGACAAAAAACGCGGTGGCCGCGATGAGCAGGGCGACCAACAATAAATTCAGAGTAATCATTCTTTCCTCCGGTTCATTTAGTGGATTTATAGAACTTTATATTAATAAGTTCTTATGAACTTATATTATGCAATCTAATATGGAATTGCAAAGCCCGAATCGGTCCGTTTTGGCGGAAAAACGGCGAAATCCGTTTCAGGTAAAAGGTGTAAGGGGTGCATTCTTTTATTATTGCGTCCTTTGACAATCATGATACGAAGTCTTATCATAAGTTCATATGAACTTGTAGTGGAAGGGGAAGGACGATGGAGACGTTCTACTTGACGCGCAAGCAGATGGCCGGCTTGCTGATGTCGCTCAAAGGGCTGACCGGCAAATCTCCGGTCGCCGTCCTACAGGAAGCTTGGGCCAAATCGCACAAGACCGATATGGAGCACGGAAAGACGCTGGGCGCCTTCGTCTCCACGTCGCTCCCGCCGATATTCGAGAAAATCATCAAGATGAAGCAGACCGGGGAAGGGTTTTCTCTGACGGATATTGTCGCTCTCGGCAATCAGATTGAATACAGTCAATATTCGGTGACGTCGATGCAGAATTGGGTGAAGCGCGATTTCAAGGAGCTGATCGGCTCGCCGCGCAACGGCAAAAAATATTCGATCGACCAGACCGCGGTGCTATTCATCATCGATGACCTGAAAGCTACGCTCGATTTCGAATCGATCCGCAAGCTGCTGACGCTCGTCTTCAACAATGCTCACGACGATTCGGACGATCTGATCGGCCCGCTGCAGCTCTATTCGGCGTATTCGACCCTCTTCGAGGAGCTTGACGAGAATAACGACCAGGTGCTCGACCTGTCCGGGCACGAGACGGGGCGGCGCAATCACGACCATATGCTCGAGCATATGCTCAAGGAAATATCCGGCCAATTTGCCAATACACTGCAAGCCTTGAACCGCGATCAGAAGGAGGCGGTCGGCAATACCGTCTTTGTCGCGATGGTTTCGGTGCAAACCTCTTATTTTCAGTCACTGGCGCGCAGGTACTTGAACGCCACTTTGTTTTTGCACAATTTAAACAGCGGGATGTAGCGGCTTCGGGCCGAGACGAGGAGCCGGGCGTATCGCATAGCCCGGTTCTTTGTGATACGATCTTGGTAGCGCGGAGGAGGGACTCGGATGGGAAAAAGCAAAGTGCTTATTATAGAAGACGAGACGGCGATTGCCGATCTGCTCGCTTACTCGCTGGAGAAGGAAAGCTTCGAGACCACGACGGCGCTTTCCGGATCCGCGGGATTGTATAAAATCGAGAAGCAGGTGAAGTGAGGCGATGCGTCTGACGATTCGCATGCAATTTTTTATCGGCCTCCTGCTTGTTTTCTCCCTATCGCTTTTGCTGCTGAACACGTTTACCGGCCATTTTATCGATACGAGCAACGAACGGACGATAGCCGCAGATTTGCTGAGCCTGAATGAGAACGCCGGCGTTTACGTCAAACAGACGTTTATGATCCATCACTTCAGCCAGGACGAAACGTATTACCGGGAAATGGCGCCCCAACTGGTCGACGAGCTGCAGCGGGTCACGGCCAGCGACATTGCCGCCTATACGCTTGCGGGGGAGCTGCTGGAGGCATCCGACCGCAAAAAGTTCGAAGCTGCCGGCAAAGACGATCTAAAGCGCGCCCTGGACGGTGAAACCGCCTACACCCTCTCATATTCGGACCGCGCCGCACTCGCCTACTATGCTTATCCGGTCGTCGTGGACGGCAACACGGTCGGCATTTTGCGGTTCGTCAAAGATTTCTCGTATTTGTACGAGCAGGGCAAGCGGCTGAAGGACGTGATCAATATGGCGGCTATGTCGATTTTGGGAGCGGCTTTTCTATTCTCGTATTGGCTGTCCCGCAACATCTCGGTCCCGATCGAGAAGCTGACGGAGGCGTCCACGGCGGTGACGAACGGCAATCTCGACGTTCGCGTATCGTTCCGGCGGAAGGACGAGTTGGGCAAGCTGGCCGATAATTTCAACCGGATGAACGGCAAAATCCGTGGACAGATCGAACAGATGGAGCAGGACCGCGACCGGCTGGCCGAGCTGAACCGGCACCGTAAACGCTTTTACGACAATGTAACCCACGAGTTGAAGACACCAATAACGTCCATTCTCGGCTATGCTCAAATGATCCGGCGGAACGGGCGGGACGACGAGGTTTTTTTCGAGAAGGGCATGACCCATATCGAGGAGGAAAGCCGCCGGCTGCACGACATGGTCGTCAAGCTGCTCGAGCAATCCGGGGAAGGGGGCGATCGCGAATCGTTCGATCCCCTAGATCTGTCGCCGGTGCTGCGCGACGTGTGCGAAGGCATGACGTTCAAGGCGGCCCGTTACAAGAAAAAAATCCGCTGTCGCATCGAAACCTCTCTGCTTGTCAAGGGCAGCGCCCATCGGCTGCGCCAGCTGTTGATCAATCTCATCGACAATGCGATCAACTATGGATACCCCCATTCGGAGATTATCGTTACCGCCCGTATTGCTGGCAGTCATCTGCGCATGTCGGTGGCGAACGAAGGCGAGCCGATGTCGACGGATATGCTGGGAACGGTATTCGAGCATTCCCCGCAGGCCGAGCCGTCCGATATCCGTGTGCGCGGCAGTCGGGGGCTGGGCTTGAGTATCTGCAAATCGATCGCCGACGAGCATGGGGGAACGATCGGAATTGTGAGCGCGAACGGGGAGACGCGGGTGACGGTTACGCTGCCTTGTCTGCAGCCGGAGAGGAGGCAGCCGGGATGAGAAGCAGGTTTCAGGCATGGAAGCTTGTTCTTGCGTTTACTGCGGCAGCTGTCGCTACATCGGGCTGCTCGGACGGGATGTAGTCGAAGACGATATCGGCCCTGGGGGACGTTGCTGGCATACGATCGACTTTCGGCGAATACAACGGTATTGATGGGTGGGTGAGCCGTCAATCAGATGTGGAGCCGGGACGGGAAGAAGCTGCTGGACGCGCCGCGAAGCGAGCTGGAAGTTTTGCCTTGCATATAGCCCGCGCCGGATCGGACCCCTTTCATGATCGAATTCAAATAGACGGGGCAGGTGACGCGCCGTGGAGACGACAAACAGCGGCGGCAAGGCGAGACGGGGCCTTTACGGGCCGAGCATACAGGTCGATCCGCTGTTTCCTTATTACAAAAACCGGTCGCCGGAGAGCGTCGCGGAGGAAATCGCCGCAGCCGGCTACGCCATCGTGCATTATTTCGTCGTCAACGAGATGAATATAAACGGCGAGCTGCTGCGGGCGTTTCGCGACAGGGGAATGTTCGTCTGGGCGATGGCGCTCGGCAACGGCACCTTTTCCACCGAAAATTACCCGGAGGGCTGGACCGATTGGCGGATGGGGCTGCTGAAGCCGTGCGACGACGGCTATGAACGGTTCTCCTATTTTTGCGAGCCTTATGTGCAATGGAAAACGAAAGCCATCGGCGATATGCTGTCCCGTTACCCGTTCGACGGCATTGAGATTGCCGAGCCGTATTTTCCCGAGTGGGACGGAATTCGCCGGGGCGTGTATGGGGATGTGGGGCCGTACGCCCGCGATGCCTTCCGCAGACGGTGTGGCAGCGATATGCCGGACTTCGTCCATCCGCGCTCGCCGCAGTATTATAAGAAAAACAAAGACGTCTACGAGAAGTGGGTACAGCTCCGGGTGGAGGCGGTCAACGAATTTGTCGACCGGGTTATTAACGGAACTGGAGGGGCGCGGGCCGTAGAGCCGGATATCGCCGTCGCCACCTGGTCGCTGGCCGTGGACGACGGATCGGAATCGATCGGGCTGCTGCGTGAAATGCAGGGGCTGGACGCCCCGTCGATGATCGCCCGGGTGAAGCCGGATATGCACGTGCTGCAAACCCATTGGCCGGACTGGACGAAGCCTTCGCTGCCGTCCGATTACGTGCGCCGTTACGAGCCGTTCGTGCGCCATATTCGCGGCGAGCATGCCAGTCTGCCGCTGGCGGTTCAGGCGGATATAGGCTCGTCGAAGACGATGATTAAGGGCAGGGAATGGCTGAGCGGTTTTCATCGTACCGCGAAGCGGCTCGGCTATGCCTCCTGGACGGCGTACGAGTTCCATATCGGCGGGACGATGTACGAGATGCCGCCGTTTCCGTTCCGCGGCATCCGAAGCGGGGAGCGGGAGCTGATGGTATCGTTTACGAAACGGATCGATCCGGAGAGCTGCCGGTCGCTGGCCAGCCGCTTCGGAATCTTGGACCGGGACGGCCATCGGTTTATCGATCCCGACTTGCTGCGGGTGGACGGCAACCGGCTGTACATTCGGGCTGAAGGCTTTCCCGCGGACTCCTTCGAACTGACTGTGCCGCCCGTACGCGATACGCCCGACTTATGGCTGTTTCGGACGTTTCCGGCGAACGAAGTTGCCGCCGGCGCGCGTGTCGCCATACCCGCCGCCGCGCGCTGAACGCCGCGATGCCATTTGCAAGGAAGCTTCCGGATCTCCGCATGTGCGGCGGTCCGGGGCTTTTTGCCATTCCTTGCCGTCCTTGGCTCCACCTGCAGCGGAAAGCTTTACAACTTGTTTACAAGTCGGATACGGTTTGGCAACATCGCCCTGTTAGGATGGAGGAAACCGGATAAGGAGCAGATACGATATGAGAAAACGACTTGTTACTTTGGCCAGCCTGACCCTTGCGCTCGGTTTGGCCGCGTGCAACGGCACTCCCTCGACCTCGACGGATGCCAATGGCAACGTCAATGCGGCGAAGGAGCCGGCGAATACGAACGCCGGGCAAACTTCCGGCAGCGTGCAAACGCCTCCGGCGGATAAAGCCGCAGATCAATCGGGAGAAACAGCCGACTCCGGCAATGCCGAAACGGGCGGGACGCCTGCGACGGGCATCGGGAAGAGCGGCTCCGACGGGCCGCAGGCCGGACAAGAGCAAAAGACCGGAACGGACCAAGCGGCAGCGCAAGGAGAGCGGAAGGCCGGGTCGACAAACGGCTCGCAGCCGGACGCGAACGGCTCCAGCACGGACAAGCGGCCCGTATTGGCCCCTCCGACCAGAGGAGAGAACGAGCCGGCTGTCGTAAGCGGCGGAGCGAGCGGAGGAAGCACCCGGGCGGAACAGCTTGCCCCTGTCCCTGTCCCGGACAAGGCCGAGGCGATTAAGCCGGAGGCGCTTCACGGGAAGCCTCGGCAGGCGGACGCGAGTCTCCCCCTAAGCTCCTGACGGAAACCCACCCCCTGGTGTCCAACTGAGTGACTTTGAAAGCGGGTTCCACCGCTTTAATCGAACGGTCAACCGATCACAAGCGCGATTGAAGGAATAATATGGGTCGTTCGCAGTCTCGATTTGCCGCCGTTTTTCGAATCATGCGATTGCCCTGCTTGCGGAGGGCGTGCGGGTTGGCTTCCGGGTCGTCAGATGATATAGTGAAATATATCTTCCGCACAGAAAAGAGGATTCCGTCATGATCGATCATATCGTACTAGTCAAATTCGCCGAATCGACGACCCCGGAGCAGTTGGCCGAAGTCGTATCGCGTTACAAGGCACTGCGCGCTCACCTGAACGGAGTCGTCGATCTGCAAGCCGGCCTCAACTTCTCCGACAAAAACCAAGGGTACCAGGTTGTGCTTTCGGCTCGTTTCGAGAACCGCGCCGCTCTGGAGGCGTATGGACCGAACCCGCAGCACCAGGCGGTGGCCGCCTACATCCGCGAGGTCGGACGGCTGGACAGCATCGTAGTCGATATCGAACTGTAAAAGCGCCGCGCGAGCGGCTCGTAACGAAGCGCCCGCGGCGAATGTCCGCCGGGCGCTTTGTTGCATGGCCCGGCTCGCGAGCTTGAAGCAGAACGGTCCGTGCAAGCTCTCCAGGCTCGCCCAGAACCTCTTTTGAAATAGAAATCTATCCTGTCCTATGGTACGATGCTGTCATAACCGCTATAGAAGTAGAACGATATAGCGGGTAAAGGAGGGCGCAGCGTGAAGCTGTTATATCACCCGGACCGCGACGATATCCACTTGTCTTCCGTTCTGTATGCGTTGAGCGACCCGATCCGACTGTCTATCGTGGCCGAGCTGTATAAAGCCGGGGAGCGGACGTGCGGGGACATTACGGTGCCTGTCGTCAAGTCCACATTATCGCACCATTCGCGCACGTTGCGGGAAGCGGGGGTCGTTCGCGTCCGCGTCCAAGGGACGCAGCGTTTTTTGTCGCTCCGCATCGATGATGTGGAGGGGCGGTTTCCCGGTCTGCTGGCTTCGATCCTGAACGCCTATGAAGCTTCCTGCAGCTCGGACGAGCCGAAATGAGCGGAAGACCGCAAACGGCGGAGCGGGCCATAGAAAGCGGAGGTGCGGAATGCAAAACCGCAAAGTGAAAATAATCGGCACCGGCAAATATATGCCTAAACGCTGTGTTTCGGATGTGGAGATGGACGCGGTACTCGGCGTTCCGGAAGGCTGGGTCCGCCGGAAGACGAACGTTGTCCAACGCTATTTTATAGAGGATGAAACCGCTTCGGAGATGGGTGCCAAAGCCGCCTATGCCGCGCTGGAGGCAGCTGGACTCGAATTCGCCGATATCGATTGCCTCGTCTGCGCGAGCGGTACCATGGAGCAGCCGATCCCATGCACGGCCGTACTTATTCAGGAAGCGATGGGCCAGCAGCACTCCGGTGTGCCGGCTTTCGACGTCAACTCGACCTGCCTGAGCTTCATCGCCGGTCTCGATGTCATGTCCTATCTGGTGCACGCGGGGCGCTACCGCCACGTGCTGCTGGTGTCCACCGAGGTGGCCTCCAAGGGGCTCAATTGGGGCCAAAAAGAGAGCGCGGCCTTGTTCGGCGATGGAGCCGCCGCCGTTATCATCGGCCCTTCCGGAGAGAAGGAACTGTCGCAAATCGTCTACGCCGGCATGGAGACATTCAGCGCCGGCGCCCATATGTCGGAAATTCGCGGAGGAGGCAGCGCCCGGCACGCCTCGGCTTACACCGCCGAGTCCAGGGACCATTATTTGTTCGATATGCAGGGGGATGCACTGTACCGGATGGCTTCCCAAAAATTGCCGCCATTTCTGAGCAGGCTGCTGGCCGGAGCGGGCTGCGGCCTCGACGAGATTCGGCTGGTTATCCCGCACCAGGGGAGCGTGATGGCAATGAGGCTGCTCGCCCGCAAGCTGGGAATTCCCGACGAGCGTATGCTCTGCATTACGGAGGAGCACGGAAACACGATCGCCGCATCGATTCCGATGGGGATTCACGAAGCGATCCGCCTGGAGCGGATTCGCCGCGGAGACCGGGTTCTACTGCTTGGCACGTCGGCCGGGTTAACGTTGGGAGGCGTCGTGCTTGATTATTGAGGCGGCCGAAGGGTCGGCGCTGCCGCTAGCCGGCCGTACGGTCGGGCTGAAGGTGCTGCTGACCGGCGGCCGCGCGCCAGTGGCTTTGGAGCTGGCTCGCCTGCTGGCGGCAGCCGGCTGCGAGGTGCACGTGGCGGAAAGCTTGCACTATCACCTATGCCGCGTTTCCAAAGCCGTGACGCGCAGCCATGCGGTACCGAGCCCGGCTGCGGATGCCGAAGGCTTTGTCGCCGCTTTGGAGCGGATCGTCAGGCGGGAACAGATCGATTGGCTGATCCCGACCTGCGAGGAACTGTTTTATGTGGCTTCCGGCTTGCCGAGGTTGAGCCAAGTATGCCGCGTTTTGGCCGCACCGATCGAGCAGCTGGTCCGGCTGCACAGCAAGCATGCGTTCATCCGGCGGGTCGAAGAGCTGGGATTCCCGGTGCCGCGAACCCGTCTGTTAGCCTCTCCTTCGGAATGGAGACAGCTGACGCATCTATGGACCGCCTCCGGCTCCGGGGCCGAAAAAGCCGCGGATCTCTGGCCGGAAGGATGCGTGTTGAAGCCTGAATTTTCTCGCTCCGGCTCCAAGGTGCGCTTCGTCGGCCGGCCTTCTGCCGCCGGCCGGGCACGGAAAGCGGGCGGGCCGCCTGGACAGCGTACGGAGCGCACCCACACCGGGCTGCCGGTCTTGGACGAAGACCGGTACCCTTGGGTGGCGCAGCAATATATCGCCGGCCGCGGATTGTGCACGTACAGCATCGTGCACGAAGGCAAGCTGACGGCCTATGCCGCTTACGCCGTCGAGTATTCGCTCCCCAGCGGAGCGTGCGTCTACTTCGAATCCTTGAACCATCCGGCCTTGAAGCATTGGGTGGAGCGGTTTGCCGCCCTGGAGAAGTTTACCGGGCAGCTTGCCTTCGATTTTATCGAAACGGCCGGCGGTGAGCTGTATCCGATCGAATGCAATCCGAGGGCGACCAGCGGAATTCATTTGTTCGGTTCGCAGGACGGCCTCGCCGCCGCTCTGCTCGATCCGCAATCGCTCGGGGATACGATTGCCGAACCGCATCCCGGCGCGCGCCGCATGCTCGCTTTGCCGATGCTTGCGGCAAGCCGGAAGGGGAGCGCTACGGCGGGCGGTTTGGGAGCTTGG
Source organism: Paenibacillus hodogayensis (assembly GCF_039536325.1). Lineage (NCBI taxonomy): Bacteria > Bacillati > Bacillota > Bacilli > Caryophanales > Paenibacillaceae > Paenibacillus > Paenibacillus hodogayensis. Next base: position 125,921 of record NZ_BAAAYO010000008.1, on the reverse strand, counting down.
CTGAGGAAGTTCGCCACGGCAAACGATGCCGTCTACAGGCGAGACGACCCGCGGCCATTCTGGGAGCAGCTCCTGCTGCTCAACGAGCTGCGCCGCATCGCCGCCCGCAGCGGCCGGACGCTGCTGGAGGCGTCGACGTGCGACATCGAATGGAACGGAGGGACGCGATGAAGGCGCTGGTTACCGGCGGCACCGGATTTTTGGGTGGGCGGCTTGCATTGTCGCTGCGCGACCGGGGCTGGGACGTGACTGCGCTGGGCCGAAATCCGCAGAAGGGCAAGGAGCTGCGGCGCCGGGACATCCGTTTCGAACAAGCCGATTTGCGCGACGGGGACCGCGTCCTAGCCGCTTGCGCCGGTCAGGACGCGGTGTTCCACTGCGGGGCTCTTTCCTCTTCCTGGGGGGCCTATGCCGACTTTCATGCGCATAACGTCCTGGGGACGGAGCATGTTCTCGCAGGCTGCCGCCGCCATGGCGCGGCCCGGCTCATCCACGTCTCCACGCCGAGCGTCTGCTTCGGGGGAGCCGAAAGGCTGAACGTCCGCGAGACGGACCCGCTGCCCGCCAAGCAGGCGAGCCCTTACGCAGAGACGAAGCGGCTTGCCGAGCGGGCGGTGCTGGCGGCTTGCTCGGAAGGGCTGCCTGCGGTGATCGTTCGGCCCCGCGCGCTGTTCGGTCCCGGGGATGCTTCCATTCTGCCCAAGCTTCTGGCAGCGAACATGACACGCGGCATTCCGCTGATCGACGGTGGCCGGGCGCTGATCGACTTGACCTTTGTCGATAACGCCGTACAGGCGCTGCTGCTGTGCCAGTCGGCTCCGGAAGCGGTTTGCGGCCGCATTTATCATGTGACGAACGGCGAGCCGCTGCCCTTTCGCGAGGCGGTGGACATGCTGTTTCGCCTGCTCGGCATTCCGGTGCGGTACAAGCCGCTGCCGTATACCGCGGCTTATGCGGCGGCCTGGCTCATGGAGATGTCGGCCCATCTGCTTCGCAAGGAACCGATGCTGACCCGGGCGATGGCCGGGATGCTCGGACGGAGCCAGACGCTGGATATCGGGGCGGCCCGCCGCGAGCTCGGATACAGCCCGACGGTCGGCGTCGAGGCGGGCATGCAGGTGTACGCCGACTGGCGGCAAGGCAGCAGTGTATCCGCGCGGGAAAGATGAACAGAGGCGAATGGAGGATACGACGTCCGCCTAGAGGACGGGAGAATAGTTCCGGGGAATAGAAGACAAGATTGCAAAGGAGGGGCAACTAACGGGATATGCACAACGCAAGGCAAGACGACAACATGCCAGACATCCTGCGGCCGTCCCTCAAAGTCAAGCTGCGGCTGTTCGCGGCCGGCTACTGCACCCATCCGGAATGGGTAACGATTCGCGGCGGTTCATGGCGCTCCTGCCGCATTCCGGCGCTGTTTGCCTGCATCGAGCATCCGAAGTTCGGCACGATGCTGGTGGACACCGGTTATGCCCAGCGTTTTCTCGACGAAACGGAACGGCTTCCCGCAAGGGTGTATCGGGCGATCACGCCCGTGTTTTTCCGCGAGTCGGATAGCGCGTTGCGTCAGCTCGAGGCTTGCGGTATTTCCCCGGAGCGGGTAAACGCCGTCATCATTACGCATTTTCATGCCGATCACATTGCCGGTCTGCACGATTTCCCGCAGGCGGCGTTTATCTATATGAAGGAAGCTTACGAAGCCGTGAAGCATCTGCGCGGGTTGGCGGCTCTTCGCCGGGCGTTCCTGCCGGGCTTGCTTCCGGCCGGATTCGAAGAGCGCTCGCGGCCGATTGCGGCCGACCGGCGGGTAGAACTGCCGGATGAATACCCGTTCTACGGCGCGTACGATGTGCTAGGGGACGGCAGCGTGCTGGCCGTCCGGCTGCCCGGACATGCCGACGGCCAGATCGGGCTGCTGCTGTCGACCGAGCGCCACGACTATTTGCTATGCGCCGACGCCGCCTGGTCGGGCCGGGCGATCCGCGAGAACCGTGCGCCGCATCCGCTGGCGGGTCTGGTTATGCCGAGCCGCCGCCAATATGCGGATAGCTTCGCCCGGCTTGTCCGGCTTCAACGGAGCTTGCCACAGCTGCGCATAGCGGCCTCCCATTGTCCGGACGTTTGGCGTCAATGGGTTGAAGGGGGGGAGCCCCTATGAATATCGCGGACCGTATTTCAGTGCTGTACCATTACGGAATGGCACGCCGGAAGCGGCGATGGAGCGGGAGAGAGGAGCTCGAACGGTGGCAGGAGGCCCGGGTGCGGGAGCATGTGCGAAGAGTGCGCCGGGAATCCGCTTTTTACCGCGAGCTTTGGGGCGACCGGCCTTCAGCCGAATGGCGGGAGTTTCCCATTATCGATAAAAGCGTCATGATGGAGAAGTTCGACCGGCTGAATACGGTCGGCATCCGCAAGGAAGAGGCGTTCGCTCTGGCGCTTCAGGCGGAGCGAACGCGGGACTTCACCCCCATGATAGACGGAGTCACCATAGGCTTATCGTCAGGCACGTCGGGCAACCGGGGGTTGTTTCTCGTAGGCCGACGGGAGCGCCGGACGTGGGCGGGAACGGTGCTGGCCAAGGTGCTGCCCGGGCCGCTCTCCGACGGGCACCGGATCGCCTTCTTCCTGCGGGCGGACAGCAACTTGTACGGCACGGTCGGGGGCGGGAGTCTGCAGTTCGCGTTCTACGATCTGATGGACCCTCTGGCGCTGCAATTGGCCCGGCTTGGCAAGCAACAGCCGACGCTGCTCGTGGCGCCTCCCTCGATGCTGCGCCTTCTGGCGGAGAAGCAAAAGGAAGGAAAGCTGGCAATCCGTCCCGAACGCGTCGTATCCGTCGCCGAGACGCTCGATCCGCTTGACCGGGGTGTCGTCGAGGAGGTATTCGGCCAACCGCTCCATCAGGTGTACCAGTGCACGGAGGGCTTTCTGGGAGCGACTTGCCGGCACGGCACGCTGCATCTCAACGAGGATGTCGTGTGCGTGCAGAAGGATTACGTCGACCGCGAGCGACGCAAGTTTGTGCCGATTATTACCGATTTTTCCAGAACAACACAGCCGATCGTCCGCTACCGGCTTAACGATTTGCTGACCGAGTTGGAAGGGATCTGTCCGTGCGGTTCCCCGTTTATGGCGCTCGAAGCGATCGAAGGCCGATGCGACGACCTGTATTATTTGCCGGCGCTCGACGGCAGCGGTTGGGTGCCCGTGTTTCCCGACTATTTGGCCAGAGCCGTGATGGCCGCTTCCCCCGACATCGAGGAGTACCAGCTCGTGCTTCACGCTCCGGACCGGCTGAACGTCCGGCTGCGCGTCTCCGAGGCTTTGCGGGCGGAAGCCTGCCGACGCGTAGCAGAAACGATCGGGGAGCTTTGCGGAACAATGGGCTGCCGGACGCCGTCAATGGAGTTTACCGACTATACGTTCGTCCCGGGCAGCAGAAAGCTGCGGAGGGTGGAAAGGAGATTCCGCTTTGACCCCGACACCGGTCTTGTTTTCTAGCGATGCGTTCGGACAAATCCGCTGGCCGTCGCATAAGGACGGGGATTATGCCAGACGGTTTCTGCTCGCGCTGCAAGCCGGGCCCACGGAGACATTCGTTCCGAACATCCGCACGTCGCTGTACGCGCTGGCTCTCGGAAATGCCGTCATGCCGGTAACGGTCAACGATGCGGAATACGGCAACTCCTACGTATGCTCTCCCTATACGCATTATGTCAGCTATGCCCGGCAGGAGCTGTATTTGCTCGAATCGGCTGCGGCCCGAGCCGCCCTGGGCGGTCTGCTGCATGGGCTCGGTCTGCTGCTCAAGGCTTGCCGGTTCAACCGGGCCGTTCACATCAACAACTGGCTGCTGTCCACGAACCTGTATCCGGAGCTGACGGGGGAGGAGATCGATGCGGCCGTACGGCTGCTGCTGGAGCGGTTTCCGAACCATACCGTCATCTTCCGCTCGCTGTGCCGGACGACGAACGGCGCGCTGATGGACCATCTGAAGCGCTGCGGCTTCCGGCTTGTGCCGAGCCGCCAAGTGTACTTGCTTCGGCAGAAGGGGGAGCTTGTCCCGAACGCCAAAGCCCGCTGGCTGCTGAAGCGCGATGCGGGACTGATCGACAAGCACGGGTACGAAACGGTCGGGCCGGACCGGCTGACCGCCGCCGACATGCCCCGGCTGGCCGAGTTGTACCGGATGCTGTACTTGGATAAATACTCGCGGTTCAACCCGCAGTTTGGCGCTCCGTTTCTGGAGCTGGTCCACCGGGAGAACCTGCTGGAGCTGTATGCGATCCGTCATCGGGAGAGCGGCCGGCTCGATGCGGTGCTCGGTTTTTATAGCCGCGGGGACGTGATGACGACGCCGGTGTTCGGATACGACACGTCCTTGCCTCAGCAGGCGGGGCTTTACCGCATGCTGTCCGCCGCGCTCGTCGGCATTGCCGGGGAGAGAGGGCTGCTGCTGCACGAAAGCTCCGGAGCCGCCCAGTTCAAGCGCAATCGCGGAGCCGTCGCGGAGATCGAGTACAGCGCGGTGTACGACCGCCACCTCCCTCCCGGCCGCCGTGCAGGGTGGAAGCTGCTCGAGAAGTTGTTGAACGGCGTCGGAGTGCCCTTGCTGGAAAAGTATAAACTTTAGCGAAGTCAGAGCACCATGACCGTTATTCGTAAGGATCTTCGATCGCCACGGTATAGCCGTTGGAGCGAACCTCATCGTCATGAAAGCGTCCTTCTACTTCAAACCGATAGCGAGCCCCCACGTATCCCCCAATCGTCGGCAATTCCCATAGCGGGCTTGTCGCAGCGGCGTAGTCGATCCGCACTGACTGCCGGGGAGCAACCGCTCCGAGCGGCAGCCCTTCGGCGGTCAATCGCGATCCGGCATCGCCACCATTCACGCGCAGCGTATCTTTCATCAAAAAAGCTCCGTCCGCCGTAAGTCCGGTCAGCAGCACGTCCGCTGGCCAGTTGCCCCGATTCGTCAATTTGACGGTGTATTCCATCATATCACCGGCTTCCACAACCGGCGGCATTACCGTCACATGCACGTCGAAAACCGGCAGAACGAGCTCGGTACGGACGGCGTTGGACGGTAGCGTCTCTTGAATGAGACGGCCGTCCCCGAGTCTGAACGTGAAGTTCAGGCTCGATTCGTTGACAACGGGAGAGGAGCGGTCGAAGGCGGAAATCGGCACGGTTGCCTGGAAGGCCGCCACGGCGCGGGAGTGCGCCTTTACGGAGCCTAGCCTGATTCCGTCCGCTGGAAGGACGCCCTTGAGCGGAACGTCGTTCAGGGTGACGCTGTCCCAGACGAACAGAGCATTGTCCGGGAAGCTGTCGACGAGCACCCCATCGATCGCGAAGGCGCTTTCGTTGTCCACGGTGACCTCGTAGCGCAGCGGCTCTCCCCGTGTCGCCAGCCGCTTGTCGACGCTTTTGGACACCGCAACAGCCGCCTGCACGACCATAACGGCCACTGTGTTCGTCTCCGTCTCTCCGGGGTGACCGTAGGCGACATACTTGACGTATGCCCGGCTAATAAGCGGGTTTGCCGCAGGCACCTTCTCGATGCGTACCCGGAAAGCGACGCGGACGGACGCTCCGGGGGCCAGCGCTCCGAGGATGATCCCGGCGACAGGGTCGGACGCGGGCGCATGAATGTCCCCGATGGTGACGCTGCCGGGCACGAACAACCCCCCGTCGGGGACGGGAGCCAGAACGACCGTATCCCGGAACGGCACATTTCCTTGATTGACGACCGTTGTCTCGTAACGGACGACATCACCGACGAACGTTTGCGTCGTGCTTGCTTTCAGGCTGGCCGCAGCGGCTATCCCCTCCGCCCGCAAGATCAGGACATTGGAGCGGACCGACCCCGATATGCTCCGGCCGTCCTGGGTATGGAACGTATAGTCTCCATAAGCCTGATTGACCAGCTTCAAGTCCTGTGGAAGAGCGGTAACAATCGCTTGAAATTGGATGCAGGCGGAGGAGCCGGCCTCTATCCGTCCCATAGACACGCCTGCCGAGGGCTTCGCGCCGGGTAGCGGAACCCCGTCGCGAAGCAGACTGTTGGCAATGAACGATACGCCTTCGGGAAGGATGTCGTAGAGGGTGACCTCGGCCGATTTATTTCCTGTGTTCTCCAATTCCAGACGGTACCCGATCGTCTGCCCCAGGGCGGCGCATTCCGTCCCTGCGCTCTTGCACAGCGAAAGCTTCGGACCGACGAGCGGTGTCGACACCGTGTTGGAGTAAGCCACCTGTTCCGTTCCGGCGAATTGGAACGTCACGAGCGACTGGTTGCGCAGCAGCGGGTCCGAACGGGAAGCATGGGTCATATCGCAACGACCTGGACCTGGAACGTTACGGACGAGAAGCCGCCCGCTGCAATCGAGCCGATCGGAATGCCGTTGTTCGGATTGGCAGACGGCCTCGACGAGCCGTCGACCGTTACGCTTCCCGCGACAAAACGGGTGCCTGCCGGAACGGGATCGACGAGCACGACGCTATTGACCGTTTCGATGCCGCTATTCGTCACCACGATCGTATACGTGATGATATCGCCTACGACCGCATCCACCGCATTGGTGCTCTTTACGACCGAAACGTTCGGAGCGGACACCGGAATGACCAACGAATTGGATTGTACGCTGCCGGAGCGGACGAAGCCGTCGGACAACGTGTACGTAAAGTTGGCGGTCGCCTGATTGACGAGCTGCTGCGGCGACGGCAGCGCATCGACCGTCACCTGCAGCGTCACCTTGACGTTGACCGTAATTCCCGGCTGTACGATCCCGATATCGATGCCGCTCGCCGGGTCGGTGCCGGGCTGAGGCGTGCCGTTGACGATAACGCTGTTCGGCACGAAGACGGCGCCGGTCGGAATGTTGTCGAACAGGATGACGTCGGCCGCCCAGTTGCCGGTATTAGTCACATTAAGCGCATATATGATCGTATCTCCGACTGTCGCATTGGCCGTATTGGCGCTTTTAACGACACCGATAATCGGCTGGTAGACCGGTGTCACGAGGGTGTTGGAGAAGGATGCGCTCGAGAAGGCGCCCGACGTGAAGCTGACCTGGGAACGGTTGCTTAGTTGGCCAGTGCTTGGCAGCGAAGTGACGGTAACGCTGAATGTCACTGTAACCGATTCTCCCGGAGCGAGCGTGCCGATCGGAATTCCGTTAGCCGGGTTCGCCGACGGTCTTGGCACGACGCCAACCGTCACGCTTCCGGCATTGAATGTCGAGCCGTCCGGAATCGGGTCGCTGAACAGTACGTTCGTAAGGGTCGTCAAGCCGTTATTCGTTATATTAATACTATAAGTCACCGTTTCTCCGACGGCGACGACTTGCGTCGCGGTCGATTTGATCACCGCAATGTTCGGCGAGGAGACGGGGATCGTTACGATATTGGACACTACGGAGCCATTGAGCGTACGTCCGTCGGGCAGCGTGAACGTATAGGCGGCCGACGCCTGATTGACGATCTGCTGATTCGCAGGAAGCGTATTGATGACGACCGAGAATGCCACCGTCGTCGTACCGGTGACGGTGCCTATCGGGATCCCCGTAGCGGGATCGGCGCCTGCCGCCGGGAAGCCGTTGATCAGCACGCTGTTTGGCACCAGCGTCGTGCCGTCCGGAATTGTATCCGTCAACGTGACGTTGGCCCCGTAATTGCCGCTGTTGGTCAGGACGACGGTGTAGACGATCGTATCCCCGACGGTGGCGTTGGCCGCATTGGAGCTTTTGACGGCTGACAGTATCGGCTGGTAGACAGGGATGGCCACCATATTGGAAATAGCGACGCCGGAGAAACTGCCGGACGTGAAGCTTACAGTCGACTGGTTGTTGAGAATGCTTGGAGCCGGAGGGAAGGTCGTTACCCTCACGTTGAACGATACATTAACTGTGGATCCGGGGGAGATCGAGCCGAGCGATACCCCGCTGGCCGGGTTGGCCGTAGGCCGCAGCGTCCCGTCGACTGAAACCGATCCTGCCACGAAAGTGACGCCGGCAGGCAGTGCATCGTTGAAGACGACGTTATTGATACTCTCGATACCGCTATTGGTAACGGCGGTCGTATAAGTAATCGTATCGCCTACCGTCGCTGCAGTGGACGGCGAGCTTTTGACCACGTTGACATTCGGCGCGGATACCGGGATGACGACCGTATTGGAAGCGGCGGAACCGGTTTTTGTGCGTCCGTCCGGCAGCGTGAACGTATAGGCAGCCGTACCTTGGTTGCTCAACTGCTGAGGCGTCGGCACCGTGTTGATGACGACCGAGAACATCACCGTAGCCGAAGCTCCAGCCCCGATCGTTCCGACATGTATGCCTGTCGAAGGATCAGCTCCGGGTTGCGGGAAGTTGTTCACCATGACGCTGTTCGGAACCAGCACCGTTCCGCCCGGCAGAGGGTCGGTCAACGTCGCATCGGCCGGATAGTTGCCCGAATTCGTTATGGTCAGCGTGTAGCTGATCGTGTCGCCGACGGTTGCGTTGCCGGAGCTGGCAGTCTTGGCTACGGCAAGCGAAGGCTGATAGACGGGCGTTTGCACCGCATTGGAATACGTGGTGCCGGAGAAGGCGCCTGACGTGAAGCTGACGGATGCCTGGTTGTTCAGAATGGCCGAAGCGGGAACAGAATTGACGGCCACATTGAACGCGACGGTCACTGTGCCGGAGGGAGCAATGGTGCCGATCGCGATCCCGGATGCGGGCACAGCGGATGGTGCCGCAATGCCGTTAATGGTCACCGTGCCCGGGACGAACGACGCTCCTTGCGGCACGGGGTCGATGAACAATACATTGTTGATGGGCTCGATACCGGCATTGCCGATGACTGTCGAATACGTAACGGTGTCTCCCACCGATACGGCGGTGGAAAGAGTGGATTTACTGACCGATACATTCGGAGCCGACACGGGGAAGGTCACGGTATTGGACACGGCTGTGCCGGAGAGCGGCCGTCCGTCCGGCGGCGTAAACGTATAGGTGGCCGATGCCTGATTGCTGAGCTGGGGCGGCGAAGGCAGCGACACGACGACGACCTCGAAAGTGACCGTTACGCTGGCACCGGGTGCGACCGGGCCGACATGGATACCGGTTGTCGGCGATGCGCCCGCAAGGGGAGAGCCGCCTACATTGACGCTGTTCGGCGAAAATAGTGTGCCTGCGGGAATCGTGTCGAACAGCGTGACGTCCCCGGCCAGATTGCCGGTGTTGCTGACGACGACGGTGTAGATGATGGCGTCCCCGAGCGTGGCGTTGCTGGTAGAGGCGCTTTTGACCAGATTGATCTGCGGCTGAATGACCGGCGTCGTCGTCGTATTGGAGGACGAAGAGCTGGAGAACGTACCGGACGTAAAGCTGACGGTTGATTGGTTCGTGATTGATGAAGGAATCGGCATCGTAACGCTCACCTCGAATGTCACGGCAGCCATGCCCCCCGGGGGCAGGGTACCGATTGGGATGCCGGCGGACGGATCGGAGTTCGGCCTGGAAGAGCCGTTCACCTGCACGCTTCCGGTTATGAAGGACACATTGCTCGACAAAATGTCACTGACGACAACGTTATTGACGTTTCCGATGCCGTTGTTCTTTACGGTTACGGTATAGGTTACCGTATCGCCGGTTACCGCCGATGCGGGGCTGGCTGTCTTGACGACGCTGACGTTGGGCGCCGAGACGTTAACGGTAACGGCGTCGGAGGCTGCGGTGCCGGTAAAGGTACGTCCGTCCGGCAGCCGGTAGCCGTACGAGGCGGTTGCGGCATTAACCAGCCGTTGGGACGCCGGCAGCGTGTTGATCGTCACGACGAAGCTGACGGCAACGGACGCGCCGGGCGACACAGTGCCGACCGGAATGCCTGTCGACGGACTGACGCCGGGAGTCGGAGTTCCGCCTATAAGGACGCTGTTGGCATTAAAGGATGCTCCCGGCGGAATCGGGTCGGTGACGGTGACATCGGCGTCGATATTGCCGGAGTTCGTTACGATGATCGTATAGTTGAACGTGTCTCCGACGGTGGCGTTCGCCACGCTGGCGCTTTTGACGAGCGAGACGGCCGGCACATAGACCGGGGTGACGACCGTATTGGATAAAGCAGAGCCGTTGAAAGTGCCGGATTGATAAGCGGCGCTGGCTCGGTTGCTAAGCTGAGCCGATGCCGGCAACGCGGTAACCCGAATCTGGAACTGTATCGTCACCGAAGCTTGCGGGCCGATCGTGCCGACCGGAATGCCCGCATCGGGGGTAGCCGAAGGAACGGGCGCCCCCCTGATCGTAACGCTTCCGGTTACGAACGAGGCTCCGGACGGGATGGGATCGGCCACGTTGACGCTCGTAACCGGATCGACGCCGTTATTTGTAGCCACGAGCGTGTAGGTTACGATATCGTTGACGGTCGCGGCTGTCCGATCTGCGCCTTTGATCAAGGAGACATTCGGAGAGGAAGCCGGAATCGACAGCGTATTGGACTGACTGGAGCCGCTTAACGCGCGACCTCCGGGAAGCTGATACGTATAAGCCGCCGTCCCTTGATCCAACAGAAACGGCGGCGACGGGAGGGAGTTCAGCACCGTCTGAAATGTCACCGTCGCGCTCGCGCCGGGGGCCAAGGAGCCGAGCGGTATGCCCGTCACCGGCGATGCTGCGGGCTGGACGGCTCCGTTGACGGTGACGCTGCCGGGCACGAAGGACGATCCGGCAGGGATATTGTCCGTAATGGCCGGCTGCGCGGCGATGTTGCCAGTGCTGCGGACAACAAGGGTATAGGTAATCGTGCTGCCGACCGTCGCACTGGTCCGGTCCGCGCTTTTGACGATTTCGATAACCGCCTGATACACGCTGGTCGACACCGTATTGGATAACGAAACGCCGGTAAACGTGCCGGAGCTGTACGATACCGATGCCTGATTGATCAGCTGTGGCGACGATGGCAAGGAACCGATCAGGGCCTGAAACGCAACCGATACGGAGCTGCCTGCGGCAATCGTGCCGATCGAAATCCCGCTGCCGGGGATAGCGGTCGGCCGGGATTGCCCTGCCACCGTCACGGAGCCGCTGACGAATGCAGCCCCGGAAGGCAGCGTGTCGGACAAGACGACGCTGCTGACCGCTTCTGTGCCGTTGTTGGTGACGACGGCCGTGTACGTGAGCGTTTCCCCGACGGCGGCTTCGGCCAACGATGCGCTTTTCACAACGGTGATGGCGGGCAGGCTGACCGGCAGCCTGACTGTGTTGGAGACGGCGGAGCCCGATACGGTGCGGCCGTCCGGCGGCTGGAACGTATAGGCGGCCGACGCCTGATCGACGAGTTGCGGCGGAGAGGGCAACGTATCGACGCGAACCTGGAACGTCACCGTAGAGGTGGCGCCGGCAGCGACCGAGCCGATGGGAACTCCGGCAGCGGGATTCGCATTCGCGACGACGACTCCGTTCACCCGAAAGCTGCCCGTAACAAATGAACTGCCGGTCGGAATGTTGTCCGTTATCGTCGTCAGAGCCGCGATATTGCCGGAGTTGCCGACGAGCAGCGTGTACGTCACCAGATTGCCGACGGTGGCGTTAGCCGTGCTGGCGCTTTTGACAATGCTGAGCAATGGAGCGTACACCGGAAGCGTGACGCCGTTCGAAGGAATGACGCCGGAAATGATGCTGCCTCCCGCCACGCTTTGGAACGTGAAGGCGGCGTTGGCCACATTGGTGACCTGCTGCGGCGAAGGGACGGAGGTAACCGTTGCGCGATATGTAAGCGTGATGGAGCTTCCCAGATTGAGCGAGCCTAGCGAGGCTCCTGCGGTAATGTCGAAGGTCGGCTTGGCTGCGCCGGCTACGGCGACGCTTCCGGAGACAAAGGTCAGACCGGTCGGCAGCGCGTCGGACACGACGATGCTGGCCGCATTGGCGGTGCCGCTGTTGCTGACGGTCACGGTGTAGGTGATCGTATCGCCGAGCACGACTCCGCTTGCGTTGGCGCTTTTGACCACACTGATTTTCGGAGCGTTAATATCGACCTGAATCGCATTGCCGTTCACGACGTAGGCGTCTCCCGAGGTGGTCAGACTGAGTACGGCCGACGATTGGTTGTTCGTCAATCTGGCGGAAATATCGACATTCGTGATGTCCCAGCCCTGCCGGCCTCCGATGATGTTCGTGCCTGGCGCTCCGTTCGTCTGGTTGCGGTTGCCGAACGTTCCGGTCGTATCGAGCTGTCCGGCGTCGTTATTGATCTGCGAGGCAAAAAAGTTGTTAGCGAAGTTGTTCGGTCCGGACAAAGCGACCAGGGACGAGGCAGTCGGTCCGAACAGCGCCTGATCCCCCGTCCGGTTCGCGTCGCCTTCCTGGGCGCTGAACAGCGCCCGGCCGCCTAGCGTGCCGGATATCGGCGTGGCGAAGCCGGTCAGCGTCGTATTGACGGCGGATGAGGTCGCCTGTACCAAAACCGCCCCGGCGCGGATCGACATGTTGCGGAACGGCAGCGCTGGGTTTTGGTAGATGACGCCCAACGTCCAGCCTGCATGGTTGGCTGTCGAATCGCCGGGAATGACGATCGTGCCCACCACGCCCGCGGCCGTATACGTGCCCCCCATGCCGGCCTGAACGAGCGAGGTTACGTTGGCCGAGCGCACGTAGGCGGAGGCGCCGTTACCCAGGTCGACCTGGTTGGCCGTAGCGGAATCGGGCGTTACGCTTGAGCTCCCGGCCGGCGTCGTGAAGGCGACCGGATTGTTAATGGCGGCGCTCAAATTGACGGTACCGTTTATATAGGTGCCGCCCCAGATCAGCTCGGCATACAGCACTGTGCTGCCCACGGGCAGGTTTAAGATCGCGGAGGAGCTGTTGGAGGTGTACAAGCTGGTCGTACCACTGGGGTAAGTTCCGTATGCGGAAGCCGTATTGGTCGTGACAAACGCGCCGATGCTGTCCTGGGTTCCCGGCACCCCGGCCGTGTCCGAGCGGCTTAAGCCCAAGGTATTGCCGGTGAACGTGACGGCTCCGGTTGCATTGAACGTAGCACGAACGATGAGAGGAATTCGTCTCACCACCTTGTTGGAAAATGCGGCAGCCGAAACGTCGCGTTCGGGTAAAATTTGCCATTACCCAGTATACGAAGCTTTGACAAAATATTGTTTGTCTTGCTGCGAAAAAAATGGCTGCGGAGAAACTAATCGGCTAATGCCTTGCGCAACCCGACGACGGCGGCGGGCTCCGGATATCGCTGACGGCTCATCCGCTCCAGTTCCTCAAAACCGACCGGCTCCTTGACGGCAACGAAATGGTACATAATCTCCCGCACGACATTGGGCTGTACGCGTCGCAGAACCTCCAGCTCCTCCCGTTCGTAGAGCGGCGGAGCGTAGGCGGGGTCGTAGAACAGCTCCATGCGCAGCAAGCGGAAATCGAACGCCGGCGGCTCTTCGGGGTATTGGGCGTTTACGGGACAGAGCGGACCGTGGGAAGGCTGGAAAAAATGCGGGGTCAAGTAGCGTGGCGTATGCTCGTCGAATTTTTGCTTGAAAAGCGGGTTCGACATGTGCACGAAGCTGTGGGCATACGGGGCCAGCACGCAGACGACCGCCTTATGGACGCAGACGCGGTGCAGCTCTTTCATGACCGCGAACAGGTCGTTGACGTAGGGCAGGCAGCGGCTGGCCATAACGAATTCGACCGAATCGTCCGGCAGCGGAAGCGGGTCGTTCAGATTCCAGACCAAATCTGTCTCGGAGGACGGCTTGCGGTCGATGCCGAAAAAGCCCGGATGCTTGCAGTTGCCGCTTCCGATATCGATATTCATGAGCTTCACCTCCTCCCACACCCATTGTATGAACGGAGGGCGAAGCGGAAACGGCTAATGGCCTATGGGATGCAGAAGAGGAGAAAGGCCTTCCGTCGGCGAATACGTTACCATCCGTTGTTGGCTATAGGGACGACGGATCGAACTTTTTGTTTATGGAGGCGCATATGCTCAGTTTTGAACAAAAGCTTGCCATTTTGGAATCCTTTCCCGAGCTCCGGCGCAAAAACGTGTCGCTCGGCCGGGTCAACTTTCACTATGAACAAAGCGTGCACGAAAAGCAGACGGTAGCCTACCATCTGCATCCGAACGGCAACGGCTATGTATATGGAGGACTGCTGCCGAACTATTCGTCGGACGACAAAGGAATGGTCAATGTTCGCGACTTCACTTCCGACGAGCTGCGGACGATTGTAGGCGAATCGATCCGTTCGCTGTCGGTTGGAGCGAAGGGTGCCCGTTCGGCGAAAACCCCGGCCAAGCGTCAGCGGTGGGAGGGGCCGGATAAGCAGACGCTGACCGTCACATACGAAGACGAGCTATGGTATGTGTATGCCGGTCTTAATCTGGAGGCCGCCTTCGAGACGTATGCCGAGGTGGAGGAATACATGCAAGAGGAAGGCTTCTCGTTGTCGTCCGGGGACTGATGGCGAAAAGCTGTATGAAAACGTAATATTTATGCATGGACATGCGTCCTCCGCTAACGGTATTCTATTAATAATGATTCTCATTATTAGATAGACAGGGGAGGACGTTTTTTTATGTTTGCGAAGGTTATCGGTAAGCGGTCTGGAGCAGCGATTATACTGCTGGCTTGTTTGTTGCTCATGGCTGGGTGCGGTGCCAATAAGAACGGAGGACCGGCTGAAGTCAAGGATTCGGGGAAACAGGCCGAGCTGCGCACGATAAGCGACGCTTACGGAAGCGTACAGGTTCCGGCTAAGCCGGCTCGAGTCGTTGTGCTGGATATCGGAGCGCTGGACAATCTGCTCGCTCTTGGCATAAAGCCTGTGGGAGCTCCATCGATATTAACGCCGGGGGATCCGTACCCGAAATATTTAGGAGAGGCCGAAGGAATCGCCAATATCGGATCGGTCAACGAGCCGAATATGGAAAAGATCGACTCGCTTCGCCCGGATCTGATTATCGGGAATAAAGATACGCATAGTCAAATTCACGATAAGCTGGCGAAAATCGCCCCGACTGTTTTTGTGGAAACGCTCGGCGTCACTTGGAAAAAAAATCTTCAAACTCATGCCGAGGCGGTGGGCAAGGGGGAAGAAGGAAAGAAGCTGCTTGACGATTATCAGAAACGGACTGACGAGCTCAAGAAAAAAATCGGCACTGCGGGCCCGAAGGTGTCCGTCATTCGAACGCGCGCGGACAAGGCGCAAATCTATTTGACCGAGACGTTCAGCGGCGTCATTCTGGCCGACGCCGGGATCGTCAGACCCGAAGCGCAGAGGGGAACCGGCTTCAGCAAAGATGTGACGCTGGAACAAGTTGCCGATTTAGACGGAGATGTCATATTCTGGTTCACCCGCGAGAACGGCTCGTTCGAAAAGCTGCAAAAAAGCCCGCTGTGGGACACCTTGAAGGCGGTTAAGGAGAAGCGGGTCTACCAGGTCGAATGGGAGACGTGGATGAGCGGTCTCGGCATCAAGGCGGTCAATAAAGTCGTGGACGATTTGTTCGCCTACTTGGCAAAATCATAGTCTGCAAAGCAGTATTGGGTTGCCCGGAGCGGCAGCCCAATCTTTATGCCCGGGCAACGGGCATGGACGTGGAGGGAACAAAGGTTGAAAAACAAAATAGCCGGACTGTCGCTTCTGCTTTTGTTCGTTGCAATCGGCTTTGTAGCCAGCATGGCGCTAGGCATCGTCCATATCGATTTTTCGACCGTGGTCCGGTCATTTATCGCTTTCGATGGTTCGAGAGAGCAGCTGATTATTCGCACGGTTCGTCTGCCGCGGGCGCTGGTCGCCGTAGCGGTAGGCTGCTGTTTGGCGTTGGCCGGCGGAATCATGCAAGCGCTCAGCCGCAACCCCCTTGCGGGTCCGGAGATTCTCGGAATCAATTACGGTGCGGCGTTGGCGGCGGTCGTCGCCTCCTTTTTGTTCGGCTATACAACATTGGGATTGTTCGCCTGGTCGTCCTTCGTCGGTGCCGGCTTGGCCGGGGCGGCCGTCTTTCTGCTCGGTTCGCTCGGGCGAGAGCGGCTATCGTCCATGAAACTCGTGCTGGCGGGAGCGACCATCAATCTGCTGCTGGCTTCGCTGACTCAGGGTATTCTCATTCTCAACCAGCAAACGCTCGACACGATGCGGTTTTGGCTGGCGGGTTCGCTGACGGGAAGGGATGTAGGCTTGTTCATGCAGGTCGTTCCGTACATGCTGATCGGCTTGTTTTTGACGCTTGTCATGAGCAAATCGATCAATCTGCTCAGTCTCGGCGACGAGGCCGCTCAGGGGCTCGGTCAGCGGATCGGATGGATCAAAGCTTGTTTGATCGGACTCATTATGCTTTTGGCCGGCAGCGCAGTGGCGATTGCAGGCCCGATCGGCTTTATCGGTTTGGCGGTTCCCCATATCGCGCGATTTTTGGCGGGCGCCGACTATCGTTGGATATTGCCCTATTCGGCCGTACTGGGCGCTCTGCTGCTGCTATTGGCCGATATCGGGGCGCGCTTCGTGCTGCCGGGCCAAGAAATTCCGGTCGGCGTCGTTACCGCGTTTTTCGGGGCGCCCTTTTTGATTTATTTGGCGCAGAGAAAGGGGAAGACGCTGTGAACAAGACCGGAAGCGCGACCCGTTATATGACGATTCTGGGGCTGCTGCTGGCAGCGAACGTTCTGGCTTTCACCGGAAATATCGTCTCCGGCGAACGGGCGGTTCCGCTGCTGGAGGCGATCCGTACGGCCGCAGGCTTCGGAAGCGATACTTATGAATTTACGATCCGGACGCTGCGAATGCCGCGCGCCTTGGTCGGATTGTTGGCCGGGGCGGCGCTGGCGCTGTCGGGGGTCATTCTCCAGGCCATAACCCGCAATCCGCTGGCATCGCCGGGCGTTATGGGTCTGAACGCCGGGGCGGGAGCGGCCGCGGTTGCGGTCATCGTCATGGCTCCTACCTTCCCGACAGCCGGTCTTCCTTTCGTGGCGTTTGGCGGAGCGCTGCTGACCGCTGCGATGATTTACGCTTTTTCGTGGCGCAGGGGGAGTTCTCCTATTCGGATGCTGCTGGTCGGCATCGGGATATCCGCGATCGCGGGGGCTGTCATTTCTTATTTGCTGTCCGTAGGCGGCATCTTTCGCGTTTCGCAAGCGTCCGTTTGGTTGGCCGGGAGCCTATACGGCAGAGGCTGGGAGCATGTGTGGCCGCTGCTGCCCTGGCTGGTCGCATGGTTTCCCGTCTGCATGCTGCTCGCACGGCATCTCGATGCGATCCAGCTTGGGGATGAAATGGCTACAGGCGTCGGCTTGCCGCTGGAACGGTCCCGCGGTTTGCTCGTTCTGGTCAGTGTCGGCTTGGCCGGAGCCGCCGTCTCGATGGTCGGTACGGTCGGATTTATCGGCTTGATGGCTCCCCACCTATCCAGACATTTGGTTGGCAATATGAGCGCTAGACTGCTTCCTGCGGCTGCCTTGATGGGCGGATTGGTCATGCAGCTGTCGGACTTGGTCGGCAGGACGGTTTTCGCTCCGTTCGAGATTCCGGTCGGCATCGTAACGGCCTTGCTCGGGGCGCCCTATATGATCTATCTGCTGTATCGGCCGAGACATTTATAATATAATGGAGAGAAGAAGCAGGAGGGCTACCATGTCGCGTCATCATTCCGAACATCCGCTATATCTTCTCTCTTCCATTCGGCTGCGCAAGCTTCCGTTTGCGCCGGCCGCCAAATCCCGGAACATTCCTTTCCATGCGTTGTGCTTCCCCATTAAAGGCGAAGGAACTTTGCTGATCGATGGAGAGGTTTATAAGCTTGCTCCCTTCGAACTGTTCTACTTCAGCCCGGGCATGAACGTGACCGTTTGCTCGCCACATGAGCCGATCGAGTATTACGTCGTTCTGTTCGCGCCGATGATCGTGAAACAGGCGGGCGGCAAGTTGTCCATAGAGGCCGCCTCGACGCTGCCGCATCCATTGCCGCAAGGCCGCATCCCGATCCGCAGCGCCGTGCAGATGCTGCATGCGTTTCGAAATCTGGAAGCGGCGGCGCAGTCCGAACCCTTCGCGTCAAGATTGGAGCTGGAGCGGCTGATCGATGCCTTGACCCGGCAATCGCCCGCAGGAGACCGGACGCTCGACGAGCGAATCGAAGCCAGCATCGGCCATATGACGAAGCACATGGCCTCCAAGCTGTCGCTCGGCCAGTTGGCTGCCGCATCCCGCCTTGCCCCGAGCGCTTATTCGAGGTTGTTCAAGAAAAATACCGGCATGCTGCCGATCGAATATTTAACCGATCTTCGGATCGAGGAAGCGAAGAAGCTGCTGATGCAGCCGGATAGCCGCGTCAAGGAAGTATCCGCATCCGTCGGCTTCTGCAATGAGTTTTATTTCAGCCGGACGTTTCAGCGCATTACGGGAGTGTCTCCTACGCTTTACATGAAGCGGGGAAGGCTGCGGATCGCCGTCGCCTCCTCGATGAATTTTCGCGACAACCTGAATTCAATGGGCGTCGAACCGGTAGCGGCGGCCGATTTGTACCAATATCCTTGGATGGACGACGAGGCGCACCGGCTGCTTTGCCGCCAGCAGCTGCAGCGGCTCGCGGAAGAGCGCCCCGATCTGATTATCGGAGACCACTATCATCAGGAGTACCGCGACGATTTGAAGAGGATTGGCCCGACTGTCATCCTTGATCGATCGGATTGGAACTGGCGGCTCATTCATCTCAAAATCGCCGAGCTGGCCAGCCGCGAGCGGGAGGCGGAGCACGAGATAGCTCGTCTGGAGGTGCGCGCTCACGAGATGCGCGGTAAGCTCCGGCGTCTATACGGGGACGATCGGGTTACGGTTATGCAGGTCAATCATCGGCTAGTCGGCATACAGGGCTCCGGCAATCATCCGCTGAACGAGCTGCTGTTCACGGAACTCGGTCTGCGCAACGGAACGCTCGCCCCTGCGGATAGCTGGAGAATGGAAATCGAGCCGGAGCTTTTGCCCCATTTTGAAACCGATCATATTTTTATTCAGAAGCACCATTTGCTCGCGGGGAGTGAGCGCATAGCCGACCGGCTGCAGAAGACGGTATCGTGGAATACGAACGATGCGGTCAGAAACAATAAGGTGCGCTGGATCCCCAACTGGTTCGTCATGAGCTGGACGCCGAACGGCCGCAATCAGATCATCGATTCCTTGCCGGCGATGACGTAAATAAGCCATATTCGCGCTTGCTCTTCCCAGAATATTCCTGCATAATCCGAAGTAGATGGATGAAGAGGGGGAGAGGAGCCATGCAACAACCATCGCCGACCAACTGGATTACGGTGCTCAAATGGGTAGGCGTACTACCGATGTTCCTTCTGGCGTACGTTTTTATGCGCGTATTTTTCCGGTTTGCTTTCTTCCAGATCGTCATCTCGCCGATCGCGTACGACAACCTTCAGCTTCAATTCGTGTTGTTCCATCTCTACGATCAAGTGCTTAGCGTCGCATTCGCCATCTATGTCAGCTGCGTTCTGGCGCCCAAAGGCCGGGTAGCGATCGCCTCCGTCTATATGGCTATCGTGCTGGTCACGATGCCCAGGCAGCTGGAGCTGGCTCGCGAAAATCTGTACTACGGCCATATGCCGTGGAAAACGCCCTTTCTGATCGCGGCCTTCCTCGCAGGCGGCCTTATCCCTCTGTGCATCATGCTGTACCGCAAAAATAAGGAGCGGAAGCGGAGTCAAGCGGCGATCGGACCGCATGGTTAGTCAACGGCCTGCAACGGTCCTTTCATCGCGAGAGGACCGTTGTTCTCGTTCTAACCGTTAAGTTCACGAAGCTTCTTGACGGCAGGAGTCGTTTGGAAGTAAAGGCTCTCCGTCGCCGACGCGCCGACAGTGTCCGTCTTCCGCTCTCAACGCTTCTTCAGCCAATCGACAGCAGCTCTCGGATATCCTGCTCCGTCAAGGACGACAGCGCCTCGCCGTTCGGACCCAGAACGTCATCGATCATGCCCCGCTTCCTTTGCTGAAGCTCGACCATTTTATCTTCCACCGTGCCTTGGGCGACAAGCCGTATAACCTGCACGACGCTCGTCTGGCCGATCCGGTGCGCGCGGTCCGCCGCCTGCTGCTCGACCGCCGGGTTCCACCACAGATCGTACAGGATGACGGTATCCGCGCCGGTCAAATTCAGCCCGGTGCCGCCGGCTTTCAGCGAGACGAGGAAAAGGTCCCGCTCTCCCTCGTTAAACCGCCGGCTCAGCTCGACGCGCTCCTCCCCGGGGGTTTGTCCATCCAGGTAGAAGTACGGAACGTCGCGCTGACCGAGCTCCCGGCCGATCAGATCGAGCATGCCGGTAAACTGCGAGAAGACAAGCGTCCTCCTCCCGGCTCTGCGGCATTCGTCGACCATTTCCAGCAGCAGCTCGAACTTTGCGGAACGCCCCTCGTAGCCCTCTACGAACAGGGCAGGGTGGCAGCAAATCTGGCGAAGTCGGGTCAGGCCGGCCAATATCCGGATCCGGCTTTTCCCGAAGCCGTCCTCGTCCAGATGCTTCAGCGTCTCGTGGCGCAGTTTGGCCAAATAGGCGGCGTACAGCTTTTTCTGATCGGGCAGCAGCTCGCACGCTTGCAGCGACTCGATTTTATCCGGCAGCTCCTTCAGTACGTCGCTCTTCAAGCGGCGCAGCACAAACGGACGAATCAGCCGGGCTACGTCTTCGCGCGATAGCTCGTTGAACGTCTTACGGTCCGGAAGCAGCCCGGGGAATACCGCTTCGAATATCGACCACAGCTCCTCCATCGAGTTCTCGATGGGCGTCCCCGTCAAAGCGAAGCGATAGGGGGCGCGGACCGCTTTGACCGCCTGGGCGGTTTGCGTGACGGCGTTCTTGAACGCCTGGGCCTCGTCCAGCAGCAGCGTATGGAACGTCTGTCCGGCATACAGCGAGATATCTTGCCGCAGCAAAGGGTACGACGTAATGATGACGTCGGCGTCGCTCCCGCGAAGCGCCGAGGCGCGGTCGCGCCTGTCGCCGTCCGCGATGACGGCCCGAATGTGCGGAGCGAACTTGGCCAGCTCGTTGCGCCAATTGTAGACGAGCGAGGCAGGGGCGACGATCAGCGCCCGCTCGCTCCGTTCGCGCAGCTCCGGCAGGATGGAAGCCAAGTAAGCGATGCTTTGCACCGTCTTGCCAAGCCCCATATCGTCCGCCAAAATCCCCCCGAACCGGTAGTGGGCGAGCGTCTTCATCCACTGGTAGCCGTATTTCTGGTAGTCTCTCAGCACGGGCTGGAGCATGTCCGGGACCGGAAAATCGCGGCTGTCCGGGTGGCGCATATCGTCGAGAAAGACGCGCAGCGGCTTGCTTAGCTTCACAGCCCGGGAATCGCCTGCCGACGAATCGGACAAGAGCAGACCCCGCGCGACGGGCAAACGCATCCGGCCGTTCTTCAGCTCCTCCTGACGGATGCCGAGCTCGTTCAGCGCGCGCACGATTTCTTGAAACTCGGCGCTTTCCAGCGGCAGCAGCGCCCCGTTCGGCAGCCGGTAATAGCTGCGTTTTTCCTCGACGGTTTTCAACAGATGGCGAATGTCCGCTTCGGGTATGCCGGCGAGGTCAAAGCCGACTTCCAGCCATTCCGTCCGCTCATCCGCGCGGATGTTCAGCACCGGAGCGACAGGGCCGGCGAACAACCGGACCTTGACCGCGGAAGTGGCGTAGACGTGAAGCAGCTTCTCCAGCTCCGGCATGATTCGGTACAAAAATTCGTACTCCGCTTCCTCGTCGTCGAGGAAATAACCGCTCTCCGTCGTGGCGAAGCCGGCCAGCTCCATCAGCTCGAGTATGCGCCGCTCGCCTTCGTGGTCGCGCACCAGAATGCGCTCGCCGGCCGGATGGGCGGACTTCGTCTCCAGCGGATTGATGACCTTCTCCCCATAGCGGAATTCCAGACCGGCCAGCAGTCGGTCCTTCACGCGGTCCAAATAAAGCCGGGCTTTCAGCGGCGCTTTCACCATCCGGTTCGCCACAGCTTCGGCAAGCTCGACGCGGCCCAGCTTCATCAGCCCCGCCGACGTCCTGTCGAGAAAAGCTTCCATCTGTCCGGCGGGGATGCGGACCTGCTGCAGGAGCAGCGGCTCCATCATCCGCTGTAGCGTTGCCAGCCGACGGCCCGCCTCGGGTGCGAGCGGCAGCAGCTTGCCGTCATGGAGGACGAGCCCGTAGTCTTCCATGGTCACGATCGGGTCAAGCCCGTCCACCTTCATCAGAAACTCGCCGGAATCGGCCCGATCGAAGAAAAACCGGAGCGGCAGCGGCTCTTCGATTACCCGGAGGCGGTCGAACCGATCGGCGCCGGACTGAAGCTGCACGGACGGCGCCACTTCCAGCAGCGGCAGAAGCGAATCCCAGGAGGCCGGGGGAACGAGCAGCGTCCGTTCTCCGCCGGCGTGGCGCGGAGCGACGGGAGCTTTCGACGCCTCGTGTACCATCCGTTCGTTGCGGCTGATGCGAATCAGCTCCTGCATGATCGCTCCATGCTCCCGGTGAAAACGATGCCGCTTCGGGTCGTACGTAAAATGGCGCGAAAACGCAAATGGCTCGCTCCGTTCCGCCGCCTCCAGAAAATCCCGGATCTTCTGCACGATATACAGCCGCCCCGGTCCGATCTTGATCGAAATCCCGAACATGCGGCTGCGGAAGCTGTAGGCGACTGGACTGCACGTCAGCTCCATATCGAGCGGCGTCCGGCTGTCGAAGCGGGGCGAGGCTACGCCCGCCGTATTCGGGCGGGACGAGAACAGGCCGAGCAGGCCGGTGGTCAGCTGCATCTCTTCGGCCGATATGCCGTCTGTGCCGGTCGGAGCGGGCATAAAGTCGCGCGCATGCCCAGCTTCGTGCGGTTTATGCAGAAGGGAGGCCACCGAACGGTCAGGCGAGCGGCCGTCTTGGCGTATATGATGCAGGTTCAGCAGTACGGCCGCAATATGGCCGCAGTAGCGGCCGTCCGGCCGGGGAGCGGGGCAAGTGCAACGGGCGGCCACGTCGCCGTAACCGTCGATATCGATACCGATCTGGAAAGGACGGCTGCCCTCAACGAACGCTTCAAACGCATTCGCATCCGTGTCGAAGGTATGGAAAGAGACGCAGCCGTCCCGATAGAGCGTTTCTCCTTTTTCATAGGATAGAGGGCCGCACAGCAGCTTAATGACACGGGGGGTCAGCGAAAAACTCATAGCCCGCCATCCTTTCTTGTGCAAATCGTCAAACATACGTTCCGGTTCCTATTCTCCATCATACCAGAAAACGGCGCGTTGTTCGAAGACGGGTTGACCCGGGTCCGTCTTCATGATGTACAATATAGGGAAAATGCGCCGCAGACCATTTCGAAGGTCGGCGGACAGTTTCGGAGGGACGCATGCACCTGATCGCGATGCTGACGATGGTTATCGATCATGCGGGTCATATTTTCGCGCCGGGGCAATCGATCTGGCGGATCGTCGGCCGTCTGGCGATGCCGATCTACGCGTATTGCCTGGTAGAGGGCTATCGCCATACCGGCAGCTTGATGCGCTATATACGAAGGCTGGTGCTGCTTGCGGCGATATCGCAGGTTCCTTACCTCGCCGCTCTCGATATGGGGAATATCAACATTATCGGCACCTTCGTCGTCTGCCTGCTCGTGATGGCCGCAATGGACCGGATCAAGCCGAAGGCGGGGGCTTGGGCGGTCGCCCTGGCAGGGGTGGCCGTATTGGAGCTGATTCCGTTCGATTACGGAGCTTATGCGCTGCTGCTCGTACTGGCGTTCCGCTATCTAGAGTCGCACCGTCTCGTGATGGCCCATCTGGCGCTTAATGCGGCATACCTGCTGTACAGGGGGGCGGACCTACAGCTTTACAGCGTCGTCTCCACGATGTTTCTCGTTTACAGGCCCTCGCTTTACAGGCTGCTGGACCGGATCGAGATCAAACGTTGGGTGTGGAGGAGCTTTTACCCCGCTCATCTGGTGGTGCTGGCTGCCGCAGAGCAGGTGATTGACATCGCCTTGAGGCGGTAACGGATACGAAGAAACGAGGATACGAGGATAAGAGGATATGAAGTTACGAAGTTACGAAAGGAATTACAGACTGAAAGATGAAAAATTTGCTCGTTACAGGCTACCGTGCGCATGAGCTGAACATATTCGACGAGAAAAACCCGGGTATCGGGTTTATTCAAAAAGCGATCGAGAGCAAGCTCGTCCCGCTGATCGAGGAAGGGCTGGAATGGGTCATCACGCCGGGGCAATACGGCGTGGACCTGTGGGCGTGCGAAGCGGTCATCCGGCTGAAGCGCAACTATTCGCACTTGAGGTGCTCGATTATTTCGGCTTATCTGAATCCGGACGAGAAATGGAAGGAAGGCCGGCAGCGATATTTTCAAGATATTTTGAAGGGCGTCGATTATTACGCTTCCGTAAGCAACAAGCCGTACGAGGGTGTCTGGCAATTGAAAGCCAGGGACGAGCTGCTGTTCCGCAAGACGGACGGCATTCTGCTGTTCTATGATGAGGATCGGGGAGAGGCGAGTCCGCGATTTTACAAGGAACGGGCATTGAAGAAGCAGGCAAAGGAAGGGTACCGTTACATCGGCATTCAGGCGGAGGACGTGCAGAGCATTGCCGACGAGGAGGCGTACAGCGCCTTCGACGCAGGGCTGTCCGATGATCCGGGAGGCTACGGCGACCCGGAAGCGTGACGGAGCCTGTTCAAACGTTGGGAATGCTCCGGGAAGGGGCTCGGCTACAAGAAGGGGGCGATACTGTGGCGGAAACGATACGAATCGAGCATATCCACGATTATTTCGACCGGTTCTCCGGGCTGATGAAGGGCCGCTCGCACACGGACGAAGACGAGCGGCGCATCGAGCTGCCGCCCCGGCTCGGAGCGGGAACGATCGTCCGTCTGCCTATTCGCGACGGCATGGAGATCGTCATCTCGGACCTGGTGCTGGAGCGCGACCTCAAGCTGCATATCGAAGCGGCGTACAGCCTGTTCGAATTGAATTATTGTCTCGACGGGGAAATTTATTGCGCCTGGGGCGGCAAGGAGCATACGACGGGCAGCCGCAGCGGCAACGTATTTCATATGGACCGGACGAAGCTGTATATGGAAAAGAAGGGCGGCGTGCGCACGAGGACGCTGGAAGTACGCTGGTCGCCGGCGAAGCTGCTGCGCTATGTGGACGGCACGTCCGACTTTCCGGCGATGCAGTCGTTGCTGAGCCGCCATCAAGGTCTTGGCCGCTATGCCAATTCTCCGCAAATCCAGCAGTGCGTTCACGATCTGTTTCACTGCACCCGGCGGAGCGCGATGAGGCGGTTGTATGCCGAAAGCAAGGCGATGGAGCTGATCGCCCTGATCGCGGGGGACGGAGAGTCCGAAAGGCCCGCCGAACGCGAAAAGACATTATCGATGAATGCCGACGATCAAGCCAGACTGGACGCTGCGCGGGAGCTGGTCCTGCTTCACGTGGAGCAGCCGCTGTCGATCCGCGAGCTGGCGCGACAGGCGGGAATGAACGAATACAAGCTGAAAAAGGGCTTTCGCGACCGGTTCGGGGTCACCATCTTCGAGCTTGTCCGCAAACGGCGAATGGAGATGGCGCTGCAATTGATGGAGAAGGAGGGGCGCAATGTCGGAGAGACGGCAAGCGAGCTCGGCTACAGCAACATGAGCAATTTCACGTCCGCGTTCCGCAAACAGTACGGCGTCAATCCTGGGCAATATATACGTCAGATGAACCGTTCCTAAAACAACCGAAATCACCCCCAAAAGCTCTTCCTGCCGAAAGGCGCGGAGGGCTTTTTGGGCGTGGCTCGACCTATTTCGCCGAAGCTGACCGGAGCAAAAAAAGGCATGCGACACTCCGAAAACTTCCGCCGACAAGAGTCGATCGTGCTGGTACCGGGCCGAACGACAAAATGAATCTGCTGCAGGACGCTCCTTTTGCAGGGAATCATACTGCTTCTACAGGTAGTCCTTCCGTCTATCCGCGAGGGATAATGGGACTACGATTCGCAAACCGGAGGCCGCTTTCGGTTCGTGCCGACCGACGGGCGACATCGTACAGAAAGCGGCGGGCCGCCAAGCCCAAGCCGTCGAGAGGAGAGAAAGATCGTGAACAAGCGCTTTATCGTCATCTTCGCGGCGGTTCTTGCGTCGATGATATCGATTGCTACGTTCAACCCGATTATCGGACTTCTGGCCCGCAGCCTCGGGCTGAGCGAAGTTCAATCCGGCAGCCTGGTCACGGTGACGGGAATTTGCTGGATATTGGGCAGCTTCCTATGGTCCCGGTGGGGGAAAGGCCGGAGAAAGACGGTGATGCTGATCGCCATGACCGGCTATGTACTCACGCTTACCGCATTTGCCTATCTGGCCGACTCTGCGGGGCTAGATTCAACCGATAAAACGGGGCTGTATCTGCAATTGTTCGCCGTGCGGGCGATCGGCGGTTTTTTCTTCGGCGCCATTCCGGCGACGGCGCAAGGGTACTTGATGGAATGGACGAGAGCAGACAACAGGGCGGCCGGCATGGCGCTGTTCGGGGCGGCGAACGGCCTCGGCTTCGTTCTGGGGCCGGCCATGGGCGCGGCTTTGACCCCGATCGGCCTGACGGCGCCGATGTACGTATCGGCTGCGCTGCTGGCGGTCATGCTAATCGTAATCGCCGTCTCGATTCCGTCAGGGGAAACGTCCGGGACCGTTGCGGCCGCCGGAAAGCTGTCGGCACTGGACCCGCGAATCCGGCTTTATCTCGGAATCGGTCTCGCCTTATCGACCGTTATGATCGTGCTGCAGGTCACATGCGGCATCTACATGCAGGACCGCCTTGACATCGACGCGGTAAAGGCCGCCCGGCTCATCGGCATCGGCTTGACTACGGCGGGGGTGATTGTGGTCGCTTCGCAGCTTCTGATCGGCCGTTTTCGGCGCTTGAAGCCGCCGATTTTGCTGACGATCGGCTTGCTGGCGCTGTGTAGCGCCTTTACGCTGTTTTTGGCCTCTCCGTCCTGGTACATCGTTGTATTCGTGCTGTTCGGAATAGGCATCGGCTTTACGATGCCTGGTTATATGACGGGAGCGTCGCTCGCCGTGGACGACGGGGAACAGGGGGCGCTGGCGGCGTTTACCGCTGCCGCCCAGGGAGTAGGCTCCTTTATCGGCCCGCTGGCTGGCACGATATTGTATTCGCTGCATATCGCCATACCGTACGCCGTTTGCGCAGTGTTGATCGTTTTGTTTTTGGCCGGAACGGTGTTCGGCCGGAAAGGAGCGAAGGCCGGGAGTACGGTGCATTCCCGTTAATGCGATATAGCGCGGCTGCATGCCAACCAATTTTCCCCGAATCAGGAAATCCCATGCGACTGCCTGGTCCTTCGAGTCGCTTTCGCTTGTCACCGTGATCCGCATCCGGTACTATGGATAAGATGAGGGTACAAGCAATAGCGGAAATCGGGTGAATGCAGGTTATGGGAATTGCCGAAATATTGTCGTCATTGACCGAGGAGCAGTTGTTGGAGTGGCTGGACAAATACCGCTCGTTCGGGCCGCTTCCGGGCATCGCGTTAGCTTTTTTGAAATCGTTCGTTCCGCCGCTGCCGACGCTTCTGATCGTAGGCGGCAACGCGATCGTATACGGATTGTGGCTCGGTTTTTTGTATTCGTGGATTGGCATGGCCAGCGGCTGTATCGTCACGTTTTTGCTGGTACGCAAAGTAGCCGGCCACCGTTATTTGCAGCGCTGGGCCGATAAGCCGAAAGTAAAAAAGGCGATGCAGTGGGTGCGCCGCAATGCGTTCAGCTACGTATTCCTGCTCAGCTTGTTTCCGGTAGGTCCGTTCGTGGTCATCAATATCGCCGCCGGGTTGGCCGGGATGCGGCTCCGCTCGTTCGCGCTGGCCGTCTCCGCAGGCAAGGCGATCATGATTTTTGCCGTGTCCTATATCGGATACGACGTGAATCGCTATATCGAGGACCCGCTGCGTTTGGTGTACGTCGTCCTTTTTATCGTGGCGTCACTCATCGTCAGCCGTAAAATCGAAGCGAGATTCGCCAAACAGTCGGAGTCGACGGGAGCAGCGGAATAAGGGGAAGGTTGCCGGCAAGCTCGCTTATTCCGTACCGACGCAGGAAGGCGCCGGGATACCCGGGCGGTTCGCAGCAAAACGGCGGAAGGCGACTTGGACGGGGGAGCCTGGCAGAAGGGGGCTAAGTTGTTAGCATCCCGCAGATTAGGTCAGCGGGCGTCAGTCGCTTGATGGGACGGTCGGGAGGTCGGGAGCTTGGCGGAATCGGGGGTTGAGGGGGCGGCATTGTCGTGTTCGGTTTCCTTGGTGGTCGGCTTGTGATCCGGCTCATCGAACGGAATCCGGTCTTCTTCGTAGTACATGGGCGAACATCCTCCTTTCCTGAAGAACTGATCCAAGTATACCGTGGCCTTATTATCGCCACGTTAACGGAATGTATGGGCAATGTTAAAAATGTAAAAGGCTCCTCGCCGACCGGGTCGGAAGGAGCCTTTATTCATGCAGCGCGCCGCCTACAGGCTCGGCAGCACTTTAATATCGCGATCGATGCGCGACAGGAACGCATAGTTCGAGTTGAAGGTGAATACGCGCTTCATCCCGTGATGAAGCACGACGACGGCGTTCAGGGCCTCGTTCAGGGAAAACCGGCAGTCCGGGTATTCCAGAAGAAGCCGCCGCGCTTCCTGCTCCAGCTCGGGGCTGCCGGGAATAAGCGTCAGCGCGCTTTGCTGAACGGCCTTGTCCACCGTGTTGAGAAACATTTGCGCGTCGGCATAGTCGAATTCATCGCGCAGCCATTGATGCGTCTCGAACAGGACGGAGTTGGTCGTCGAGAGCGGACGCTCCAGATCGTGAAGCTCGAAAAACATCGAGCGCGCCTGCAAATAAAAAGGGTCCTCCGGATTCATAAACGCCATCCAGGCGGATTGCTCCACAAAGACGGACTTGGCAGGCAAAGCCTGAAACGATTGTTCACGCATATTCATCCTCTTCGACCTCCTCTTCCCAGCTTCTCCGGCGTCCGGTCAAACCGTCCAGGGAAAGCAGCGGATTGCTTTCAAGCAGCGCGGGATCGGGCTTGACGATGCGTTCCTGCCCCCTCAGCGCGAACTGCTGCTTCAACATATAATGAACGACACCGGAAACCGTCGTATTGCGGGCTTCCGCCAGCTGCCGGCACCGTTCGTAATATTCGGGCTCGAGCTCGACGACGGGCGATTCGTCGGACGGGCTTCCGTCGTTTTCATTGGCGATCAGCTGAGTAGCCGCATGCTTCCATTTTTTAAATTGATTTTGCAAATTGCTCATGTTCTCACCTTCCGTTGCGCATTTTTAGTATCCGTGAAGGTTGTGTCCCTTGCGGTGCAAGGATGCGGTCCGTTCCATGGATACCGTTCAAAGTCTGACTTTGTACTTGCTCCAAGCAACAAGATTTTGCTTTTTTCCCCATAACATTCGGAAACGTCCGGTATTTTCGGGGCAAAAACGATGAAAGGAATACGGGACAAACACAAATTCGTCAAATTTCGCATAAAGTGTTACCAGACTATTGTATTCCATTTGAGGTTAAACGCAAATCTTGTATAATGGAAGGGTGAACGCCATATAAAAGGATGATTGCATGTTTACAATTACGAGCTACACGGTAGAGGGCATTAAAGACCCTTTCGGTATTTTGTCCGGAGACCGCTTCGAATTTATGATCGAGATCGACGTCGAGGAAGATGACGAGCTTTATACCGACAACGGACTTGTCGTCCGCGTCGTCTACAAGGCGGAGGAAGAGCGGACCGCCGTCGTTAAGCACGATATTTTGGAAAGAACGACCGGCCGACTTGTTGATTTCGAGTTGGAGGACGACGAGCTTGCCGTGATCGAGGCTTTTTGCCGCGAGCATTATGCGGAGGGCGACGATACGGATCCGGATTGACGGATGAGCCATTGAAAAAAAGTCGATGGCACATCGGGTAAGGGCTTTACAACGAGCGGGATGCAGAGTATAATTAAGGTTACTTAATTGAATATCTATTGTCGCTGAATTTTCTTCTTGAAATTTGTTCTTGAAGAAAAGCGGGGGAACCAGATTTTTATGGGGTGAATCGGCGGGCAGCCATGCTGCTTGTCGTAGGGCGTATTCTCACCGTCCGAATCCGTCAGCTAACCTCGTAAGCGGAAGTGGGGAGGATAGATGCGCATGTGTTTCGTTAACACAAGGTCTAGCCTTGTGTTTTTTGTGCTTTTTCCAAACGGACCCTGACGTTTAGTCGACCTGTATCTCTTAGTGCAAACGGCCACTCCATTTGTCCAATTGAGAGGAGGAGATTTACCATGGTTCAGAAAGACAAACTGTATCACTTGTTCGACAAGCTGAACGAGCACGATCAGAAGAAGGCTTTTGAGTTCATGCAATCTCTTGCTCATCGGAGCGGGAGAACCATAGAAAGTGAAGAAGTATCGAATTTATACGGAAAAAAATATTTTGTCGTTTCCGACTAACGCATCCATCCTCGCCCGAGCTTGGGCCCCCTCCGTCATCCGGCCGTCCGGAGCGGATCGGGCAGCTTGGCTCATCTCACACCACTCTTTCCAGCCTGTTCTCTTAACGGAGAGCAGGTTTTTTGTTGTTTATTTTATTTTGTTGGATAAGAAGGAATTTACTGGTAACGCAAAGAATAAGAGAAAGCGGGATACAATGCGCTGCGCTCGAGTATGAATAGTAGAGGCGCAACAGCCCATTACCGTTAGGGGGAGTGATTGCGGGTTGAAGCAAGCGTTGCGCGCAGGCTTGGCGCTCGTGTGCCTGGGGGCGGTGCTGGGAGTCTGCTCGCCTATTTCGGACAGACGGCCGGATTCGGTTACGCTTCCCGCGGACCCGAGGCATTTGACGATTGTAGTGCCCGACGGTACGAGCGCTTCTGTCAAGGCGAGAGTGGAGGCATTCCAGAAAAGCGCCAGGCTGTTCGAGCGCGAGAATGCAGGTGTCACGGTAAGCGTGGAAGCGCTACCAAATTCAAAAAGCTATACGAAAGCGCTGCTGGACCGGCTGAACAGCGGAAAGCCCGCGGATCTTGTGTTCGGACCTTTCGACGCCGTCCTCGCGGCGCAGGATACGTTCGCGGATTTGCTGCCTTTGTTCCAAGCCGACAAGATGACGACGGACGATCTGTATAAGCCGCTGCTGGATATGGCCACGACCCGGGGCCGGCTGATCGGCCTCCCGATGTCGCCGGAGCCGCTGGCCGTCTTTTACAACAAGGAATGGTTTGACAAAGCGGAGACGCCTTATCCGCGCGGGGATTGGACGTGGGAGCAGTTTTTGCAATTGTCGGGCAAACTGAAGGCGGCCAATCTGATGCAGGGCAAAGAGGTGTACGGCAGCGCCGTTCCGATGGATCTGCAGCTGTTCGAATCGCTGGCCCGAAGCAGCGGACAAAGCGTGCTGTCGCCCGATAACGCCCGGGTAAGCGGCTATCTCGACAGCCGTCCGGTATGCGGGGCGCTGGCGCTGTTGCTCCAGCATATGAACGTAAGCCGGGCGAGCAAAGGAACGTCCAATTCAGCCAATGCCGTCTATAACGAAATGATGGCCAACCATACGGGGATGGCGATCGGTCAATCGGTACTGCATTCGTTCTTCGACGGAAATGCGGCGACCAAGGGTAAAATCGGCATTGCGCCGCTGCCCCGCCTGGATGATGGAGTGAGGGCCAACGCTCTTTATTTCAGCGTATGGTCGATCGTCGCGTCTTCCACCCGGAAGGAGCTGGCTTGGACGTTCACGAAGGATGTCGTTCTGAACGGCGACAGCGCTTTTCAAAAAGACTGGGCCCAGCAGGATTTGCTGACCTCCAAAGCCGCGATACGGAAAACGGCGCAGCATGCGGATTATGGCCTCGGCGTGTTGTTCGATGAATTGAACGCAGCGATCCAGCCGGCGGTGTACCGCAATCCGAAGCTAAGCGGAGCGGTGGGGGCGGAGACGACGAAGCGGCTGCTGTCCGCACAGAGCGAGACGGAGGTGCAGGCGGCTTTGTCCGACCTTTCGGCGCAGCTGGATAAGCAGCTGCGCGAGAACCCTTGATCCAACTCCTGGTGCGGATATAGAAGGAATCGACATAAGCCCGAGCCTCCGGCTCGAGCTTATTCGATTTGCCGATCGGTGGCATCGCCTCCGGGACGGTATTCATATACTGATGGGGAGTGTGGCGATACATAAGGGACGGAGGAGTCCGCTTGAGCGCAAAATGCATGTTTTTGCATGAATTGAGCACGTTGGACCGCGATATTCGCATGCTGCACGCAAGCGCAAAAATCCGCCCCGACCGCTACGGACGGCTCTCGGAGAAGCTGGATGAGCTTTGCCGCTTGATCGTGTCCGCAAGCGGCGAGCGCGACTGGGACCTGTGGGGGAGCGACAAGGAGATCTGGGCATGCTGCGGCCGTTTGCGCGAAGGAGCGGTGCAGGCGCTTTGTGATGTCGAGAAACATCAGGCGTTCAACCTGAACGGAGACTCCCTCGGGCGGCGCGAATACGACTTTCTGTTGTCCGAATCGGTCAAGGCCGAGCTGGACGACTGCCGGATCGACTCGTCTTCCCGGGTGCTTTTTATCGGGGCAGGGGCATTCCCCTTGTCGGCGATGACGATCGCATGCGAGGCTCGGGCGGAGGTGGTATGCAGCGATATCGATCCGGAAGCGGTAGCATGGGGCGCACGCGTCGTACGAACATGTGCGCCGGGCGCTCGAATCCGCTATGCGGAGACGACCGACGAAGCCTATGCGTTCGCCCGCGAAGCGACGCACGTCGTGATCGCCTCCCTTGTGGAGAACAAAAGGGATGTGCTGGATCGGCTGAAGCCCGGACTCGCTCCAGCAGCGAAAGTCGTCGTCCGTTACGGAAACGGATTGAAAGCGGTGTTCAATTATCCGCTGGAGCCGGAGTTGACGCGCGACTGGCGTCGTACTGAGGTCAATTGCGGCTCCGGCATGTACGATACGGTCGTGCTGGAGAAACGTCCGGAACCGGCGTTCTCCGGGGCCGCCGCACCGGGGCAGGGTCAGTTTTTGTAGGATTTGGCCAGCTGAATCAAATACCAGACGGCAGCGGCAGACAGCAAGAACAGCGCGAAGTTGAGCCAGCCGAACACTTGATACGAGAGACTGTGCCCCGGGTCCAGCCAATACCCCATCGCCAACTGGAACAGAGCCGGAATCAGAAACGCCAGCCAGCTGTATTCGATTCCTTTTTCCTTCGCGTACATCCACCATGCCGATATGCAGGACACGATCAGCAGCAGCCACGTGGCGGCAAATTTGACGAGCATCGTTTCTTGTCCGCCTCCCTCCAAAGATTAGGTGAGCAACTTTGCACACTCTTGCATTACCCCATTGACGCTGTTACTCGCCGGATTGTCGGTCCGGTAAAAGTAACCTCTATCTTATACCAAACCATTGAACCGTTCTACCCCGGGGTACGGCAGTAAGGCACGAATTTTTTTCTTCCAAACTCCTTTTATATTATGTATTATATATAATGTGAAACGATGAAGGTGGAATCATGTACCGGATCGAAAAGGGAGAGGGTATCGATGTTAGACTCGTACAGAGACAGCAAAGGCAAGACGGCGTTGGAATTCCCGCATTTTCCGACCCGCCTGCAGGCGGTCGTCTGGCGCAATTGGGGGCTTGTTCCGATCGGACGACTCGCCTCCGTGCTTCAGGCGACCGAGGAGCAGGTGGGCGAGCTCGCCCGGGATATGGGACTCGTTCCGCAGGAGGCCGATCCGCTGTGGCTGACTCGCGGCTATATTACGATTATTCGCATCAACTGGCATCTGCTTCCTTACGAGCAGCTGCTCGAACTGCTCGGATGGACGGAAGCGCAGCTTGCCTTCGCTCTGAAGGAGGACGATTTTCTGTGGATCAAGCTGGGCAGTCTGAAGCCCGAAGTCGAGCCGGTGCGCTACCGACCGTTATCCGACCGGGAACGCGAGCAGACGAAGCGTCTGAGGAACAGTGTCGACGAGCATTTTCGCACGGAGGCCATCAGCAGGGAAACGGCTGAGAACGGAATGCCGGATGCAGACGATAAGCCGTTCGGCTTCCTCGACCGGCTGCGCCGGGACATCGTTCTGATGCAGGCCGCTGCTCTCGTGGATGGCGATATCGCTCTGGACGGGCGTTGGTCGGTCGTCTATCCGGCTGGACTGCGGCATGCCCCGTCGTTCGCGAGGCGGTTCGCCGAATCGGTCGGCCGCAAGTGGGGCGTCCGTCTGGCCTCCCGCACGGACGGCGACGCCCCGGCTGATGGGGAGCTGGCGCTGCGATTGCAGATTGTGCCGGATTCGGCCCTTCTGGCGGAAAGCCATACGATCGAAGCTTCGGAGCGAGGCATTACGGTTACGGCCGTCGACGAGCCGGGGTTGCTGCGCGGCCTACAATGGCTGAGCCGAGAGATGGACCGGCACGGCGGTCCGGTCGTCAAGCCGGGTCGCACCGAGCGGCGAACGGTATTCGATCTGCGCTTCATCTACTCTTATTTTGCCGTATACGGAGACCCGTTGATCGACGACGAGCTGGACCCGTATCCGGACGAGCTGCTTGAGAGGCTGTCCGAGCTGGGCGTGAATGGAGTTTGGCTGCAAAGCGTCCTGTATAACATCATCCCCTGGGACGAAGCGCCGGAGCTTTCGATCGGCTGGGAGAAGAGGCTTGACGGCTTGCGGCGGCTGATCGACAGGGCGGCGGATTACGGCATCGGCGTCTATCTCTATTACAACGAGCCCCGCGCCATGCCGCTCGCGTTTTTCGACAGCAGGCCGGATTGGAAAGGGCATTCCGAGGACGGCATCGACGCGTCGATGTGTACGTCGCATCCCGAGGTGCAGCAGTATTTGCGCGAGCAGACGGCTCGTCTATTCGAGGCAGCGCCCGGACTCGCAGGACTGTTTACGATTACGATGTCGGAAAATTTGACGAACTGCTATTCGCGGGCGTACGGCAAAAAGCCCGACTGTCCCCGCTGCAGCCAGCGCTCGCCCGAGGATGTCGTCGCCGAGGTAAACCGGATTATTGCCGAAGGCGCTTTCCGTGCGAAGCCGGAAGCCCGCATTATTTGCTGGACCTGGTCGTGGACTTGGCCGGAAGACGTCATCCGGCGTTGCATCGAGCAGTTGCCTCCGGGCGTGAGGCTGATGAGCGTAAGCGAGGACCGGATGCCTACCCGTGTCGCGGGCGTAGAAGGCATCGTGCGGGATTACTCGATATCCAACGTCGGGCCGGGCCAAAGCTCGTTGAGCAGCTGGAGGGCCGCTGCGGACAACGGTCTGGCGACGGTGGCGAAGGTGCAGCTGAACAATACGTGGGAATGCGCAGCCGTTCCGTTCCTGCCCGTCTTCGATCTGGTCGAGGAGCACTTGACCAATCTGGAACGTTCCGGCGTAACCGGCCTTATGCTCAGCTGGACGCTCGGGGGTTATCCGTCGCTTAGTCTGGAGCTTGCATCCGACTATTACTGGACTTCCGCAACGACCGGACAACAGGACGTGCAGACCGGCGGTTCCGCGGATAGGAAGCGAGACCGGCTCATCGGCAAGTTCGGAGCGCGGGCCGGCAAGGCGATCGCCGACGCTTCGCGGCAGTTCAGCGACGCTTTCCGCGAATTTCCGTTCCAAATTGCCGTTGCCTATACGGCGCCGCAAAACTTCGGTCCTTCGAACCTGCTGCTTCTCGAGCCGAGCGGTTATCAGGCGACGATGATCGGTTACCCGTACGACGATTTGAAGCGATGGCGGTCGATCTATCCGGAGGACAAATTCGCCGCCCAGTTCCGGAAGCTATCGCTCGGTTGGAAGCGGGGGCTCGGACTGCTGAACAAAGCCCGCAGCCATCTGCAGCCCGGGTCGGAGCAAGATTTCGCCGATTTGCTGAACGCCGCTTATGGGGCGTACTGCCATTTTCGCAGCACGTATTTGCAGATTGCCTTCGTGCGAAGCCGGGACCGCTGGCTGAAGACGGCCAGCACCGGGGTGAAGGAAGCGGAGCGGCTCAAGATGCTGGCCGTGGTCGACGAGGAGATCGAGCTGGCCCGGACGCTTCGCGGGCTCGTCCGGCGCGATTCGCGTATCGGCTATGAAGCGAGCAATCATTACTTCTATACGATACAGGATTTGCGCGAGAAGACGCTGAACGCCCTGCACGTGCGGGAACGGCTTCTCCAAGCGGCTCCGGTCGAACGGGAGCTGACGGTATAAGGCCGTCCGTTCGCTATCCAATACGGTCATACCAAAGAGGCGGTTCATTACGAACCGCCTCTTTGGCGTGTCCTGCGGCGGAAATCACCGGAATCAGGATTTCTTGATTTTTTGCAAAAAGTCCATGATTGCTTGCTCATCCAGCTTCAGAGAGTTCAGCAGCGATTGAATGGAAGAGCCGGCTTTGTCGTTCAACGAGCCGACAGACTTCAAAGCATCCGCAATTTTGCTGTCGTCCAACTGGAGCGTGCCAATCTTCGATTGGACTTCCTTCCATTTTTCCTGAACGGTCGCGATCGTTTGCTCATCGTCTACAGAGTCCAGCAGAGCTTGGAGCTCGCCGAGCTTTTGCGATATTTTCAACACGACTTCCTCGTTCAAGCCAACGTTGCTCAGTACGCGGGTAACGATCTTCTGCAGTTCCGCCAAAATTTGATCCATGCTACAACCCTCCCTTCTTCGCTCTATACTATGTGCGGTTCGTACGAGATGATTGGACGAGTGTTTGTACGTATCCCTATTTTTTTCAGTCACCTTTCGAAGAATAGCAGGCACTCGGCGAGATAGACGAAGGCGACGAGGCCATTAAGGAGGCCGCTCGGCGCGCAGCGGTTCGCTATTATAGCAGAAGGTTTAGAATATGAGCGGCGTTTATGGATAGATGCCAGTTTCGGCGGACATGCAGCTGCCATATGATATGGCGGTGGGAGTTTTAAGAGGGTACTAGGGAAACGAACAGAAGGAGCACAAAAGGCAGGCAAACGAAAAAACCGAAGGGTGACGGCGGGAATGAGCAATGGGGACGTTCAGGAAATGAAAAGCATGGACCCGGCATTTTGGAAAAACAAAAAAGTATTCGTGACCGGCCATACCGGCTTTAAAGGTGCGTGGCTCTGTTTATGGCTGCACGCTTGGGGAGCTTCTGTCACCGGATACTCCTTGAAGCCTCCCACCGAACCGAATGTATTCGAGCTGTGCCGGTTGGACGAATGGGTCGATTCGCATATCGCGGATGTTCGCGACCTGGAGAAGCTGTCGGCCGCCCTCTCCGCAGCGGCTCCGGATATCGTGATCCATATGGCGGCGCAGCCGCTAGTCCGGACCTCGTATGCGGCTCCTGCTGAAACGTACGGGGTCAATCTGATGGGGACCGTCCACGTGCTGGAGGCGGTTCGAAGAGCGGTGCAGCAAGGCGTCCCGATCCGGGCTGTCGTCAATGTGACGACGGACAAGTGCTACGAAAACAGGGAATGGGTATGGGGCTACCGGGAGACCGATCCGCTGGGCGGGAGCGACCCGTATTCAGGCAGCAAAGCATGCTCCGAGCTGATTACGGCCACTTACCGCGAATCGTTCTTCTCCCCAGGCTCCAGCCATCCGGTCGCAGTGGGTACGGCCAGAGCGGGCAACGTGATCGGGGGCGGGGATTGGGCAGCGGACCGGCTGGTGCCCGACGCCATAAAGGCGCTCTCGCAGGGCGACCCGGTAGCCGTGCGCTATCCGCATGCGATCCGCCCGTGGCAGCACGTGCTCGCTCCGCTGCACGGCTATTTGCTGCTGGCGCAGAGGCTGGCCGAGCACGGCGCGTCCTACGCGGAAGCGTGGAATTTCGGTCCGTCCGAAGCCGATATGGTGCCGGTCGAGCAGCTCGTTTCCCGGTTGTGCCGGCTCTGGGGACCAGGCGCCTCCTACCGGACGGAGCCGGGCGTTCATCCGCGCGAGGCCGGTTATCTGATGCTCGATTGCTCGAAGGCAAGGCGAACGCTCGGCTGGGCGCCGCGCTGGAACCTCGACGAGTCCTTGACGCGTATCGTCGAATGGGCCAAAGCTTACGAGCGGCAGGAGCCGATGCGCGACGTATGCTTGCGCCAGATCCGCGACTATACGGGCTGATTCCCGGCACAACCTTCACGGCACGAGCGCCGGAACGGACAGCCGCGCTGTCTGCCGGGCCGCGCGAGGCGGTTGGCCGGCTGTTCGCCGGCGCGCCGCCACTTCAGCAAGGAAAGGCGGGGAGTTGGGATGAGAATACAGCCATGCGCGCTTCCGGGCGTATACGAGATTACGCCGACGCCCCGCTCGGATCACCGCGGCTATTTCATGCGCACGTACGACCGGAAAATATGGGCCGACCACGGGCTCGATCGCCAATGGGTGCAGGAGAACGAATCGTTCTCGCAGCGCAAAGGAACGATCCGCGGCTTGCATCTGCAATTGCCGCCTTACGCCGAGACGAAGCTGGTGCGGGTGACGAAGGGAGCCATATTCGACGTGTTCGTCGATCTGCGGGCGGACTCCGCAACTTTCGGGCAGTGGGGCTCCATTGAGCTGACGGCGGACAACCGCAAGATGGTCTATATCCCCAGCGGCTTCGCGCACGGGTTTTGTACGCTAGCCGACGATTGTGCAGTCGCCTATAAAGTGGACAACTTCTATACACCTGCCTATGAAGGCGGGGTGATTTGGAACGACGGGACGCTGGGTATCGCCTGGCCGCTTGAGGGCGAACCGGTTATTTCCAGCAAGGACAGTCTCCTGCCGTCGCTTCAAATGTTTACCCGGATGCACCAACATCGCGATCTGAAAGGATGATTCGGCATGAATCCGCTCGTCAGCATACTGATCCCGACTTACAACCGCCCCGATTATTTCGAGGAGGCGCTGAAAAGCGCGTTGAATCAAACGTACGATAATATTGAAATTATCGTCTGCGACAACAGCGACAACGATCTGACCGGGCAAGTGGTGCAGAAGTACTTGTCCGCGCACAACGGCTCGAAAATCCGTTATGTGAAAAATGCGACCAACATCGGACCGATCGCCAACCAGCAGCAATGCCTTAACCTGGCGACCGGCGAATATATCAATTACTTGATGGACGACGATATGTTCCACCCGGAGAAGGTGGAGAAGATGGTGCCGTACTTCGTGAAGAACAGCGACGTAACGCTGGTCACGTCCGT
Source organism: Paenibacillus hodogayensis (assembly GCF_039536325.1). Lineage (NCBI taxonomy): Bacteria > Bacillati > Bacillota > Bacilli > Caryophanales > Paenibacillaceae > Paenibacillus > Paenibacillus hodogayensis. The sequence continues at coordinate 86,673 of NZ_BAAAYO010000008.1, read as the reverse complement.
GCGGAGGGTAATCGACAAGGACGGCAAACGGCTGTACGTCCCGCCGCTCTGGACGTTCCGCAAGCTGTTCGAGCAGGATACCGTTATCGACGGCAAGAGGCTCAACCAGATCATGCTGCGCGACAAAACCAACTACATCGGGGAGCCAACAACGGCGATGTTCAGACGGAAAGCTCTGGACGAACCGTTCGGCGTGCTGCTCGGCCAGCAAGTCTATTTCGCGGTCGATTTGGCGGCATGGGCCAAGCTGCTCCACGTGGGCAAGGGCGTCTACCTGACGAAGCCGCTCAGCTATTTGCGCTATCACGACAAACAGCTGTCCCAGCACGAGATGGCCAAGGACATCGCCAAGCTGGACCAACAGACGTTTATCAACTTCGCGAAGGCGAAAGGGTACGACTTGGAAGGCTTCGATAAAGGAAAGAAGAAGCGGAAAGGAAAACGGTAAATGAAGTCTATCCTGCGAGCCTACAAGCATGCGCCGGAGGCGCATCTTTCCTCCTATTGCATTCCGATATTCGTGGACGGCAAAAGCTGCGGCCGGTTGCGGCCGCTGACGATCGACAGCTTGCATCGCGAGGAGGAGATGCGGCTGCTGACGGAATGGCGCGGCGCCAGCGCCGAATGGTTCACCAGCCAGTTTCCGGTTACGGTGGAGGGAACGAGGCAGTGGGTCGACGAGCAGATCTTGCAGGCGGACGACCGCATCTTGTTTCTCGTCGAGGACGAGGATATGACACCGATCGGGCAGGTAGGTCTGCTTCATTACGACGAGGACAAGAAGGAGTGCGAGTTCGATAATTTGCTCCGGGGCCGCAAAGGACGGTTCGGCAATATTATCCTGTACGCCCTGTTGGCTCTCGGCGAATGGGGCATCCGGCAGCTGGGCTTGCAGACCGGGTATTTGAACGTGCTCGGGGACAATCACCGGGCTATGCACATTTACCGGAAGCTCGGCTTTCGCGAGGTGCGCCGGGTGCCGCTGCGCAAAGTGACCGAAGGGGATGTCACGCGCTGGGTGACGGCGCCCGAGTTGTCAGGGGGCGAAGCCGAGCGCGAGCTCGTCACGATGAGCGTCGCCACCGACGCTTATTACGAAATTATTAAGCAATTTCAATGAACAGATAAGGGGCGGCAACTATGAATATCAGGTTGTTTAAACCTTCGGTCGGCAAGGAGGAGCTGGAACGCATCGAGGACAGCTTCAACAGCGCCTGGCTCGGCCTTGGCCCGAAGGTCGGCGAGTTCGAGCAGAAATGGAGCGCGTATGCCGGCTGCAAGGAATCCGTCGGGGTAAACTCCTGTACGGCGGCGCTGCACCTGGCTTTATCGGCTTTTCGGTTTCCTCGCGGCAAAAAGGTGCTGGTCCCGGCGCTCACCTTTGCGGCGACGGCTATGGCTCCCTTGTACAACGGGCTCGAGCCGGTGTTTGTCGATATCGACGAGGACACCTTAAGCATCAGCCTCGACGATCTCGAACGCAAATACGACCCGGACTGCGTGGCGGTCATGCCGGTTCACTTCGCCGGACATCCCGTGCCGATGGACCGGCTGGTCGCCTGGGCGAAAGCGCACAACTTGAAGGTCATCGAGGACTCCGCCCATTCGGCCGGCGGCAAATACAAAGGGAAAACGATCGGCACTTGGGGAGATATCGGGTGCTTCAGCTTCGAGGAGAAGAAGTGCATGACGACCGGCGACGGGGGCATGATCTGCTCCGACGATGCCGAACTGCTGAAGCCGCTGCGTCATTCGCGCTGGGTCGGCATCAACAAAGATACGTGGCAGCGGTACGAGGCCAACGCTTTGAACGACCGCGACGCAAACAGCTGGTATTATGAAATTTCCGATATCGGCTACAAATACAATATGAACGACCTGATGGCTTCCATCGGTCTCGCTCAGCTGACCAAGCTCGATGCGATGAACCGCCGCCGGGAGGAGATCATTCGCCGTTACGAGGCCGGCCTGCCGCAGGACGGCTCGGTGCGTTCCGCGCTTCCTTACGAGACGCAGGACTCCTCCTATTGGGCCTACATGGTGCGGGTCGCGGAGCGGGAGAAATTCATCCTTCACCTGAAGAAGCAAGGGATCGCCACAGGCGTTCATTACTTGCCGCTGACGAAGCATCCGCTGTTCGTGCCTTACCGGTCCGACACGCCGGTCGCCGATCGCGTATGGACGCAGCTCGTCACGCTGCCGCTGTTCGCCGATCTGACCGACGAGGAAACCGATTATGTAGTAGCCGCCATTCAATCGTTCGGTACGGACGGCTAAGAGAAGGGCTTGCCGATAGCGTTGAAAAAGAACCTTCAGCTTCCGCATATCGCGGAGGGTGAAGGTTCTTTGCTTGTTGCAGGAAGCTCCGGCGCTGCTGCCGGTCTGCCGGATGGCGCCGTTAGGCTGAAATTCCGCCAGGTCCGGCGCAAGGAGCATGCCGCATTACGAGCGTTCTTGCCCTCGCCGCCGCTGGAGCCTTGCCAGGGTGGCCATAAACGCTCCCGCTAAGCCGTCCAACTCCGGGCAGCCCTCGACGGCTTCTATCCACACCCGCAATTTGCGTATCACCTCGGGGGCGTAAAGGCCGTCGGTCCGCCTGTCCCATTTCGGAATATCGTGCAGGACCGGCTGCTCGCAGCTTTTCATAATGCTCACGAACGGTTTATCCTTCAGCAATCCGTCTTTGCGCCAGGCGATCGAATGATCGATCCAATCGCACAGCCGCGCCAAGCGGGAAGGCGGGCTCTGCGAGAGCTGCCCGGCATGAATGCGCAAATAGCTGAGGGGCTTGGCTAAAAAGACGGCATCGTGCCTGGCCAACAGGTTCAGCCAAGTGGCGACGTCCACGTTGATGCTTGCCGGAACGCCCGCGTAGGTGCCGAAGGGCCCCGTCAGGGCGGATCTGCGGAACAGGACGCAGGACGGCTCGCCAATGTAGTTGTTGCGTTTCAGCAGCAGCTCGCGGCCGAGCTTCCTGCCGCTGATTGCGTTGTTGCGCACGAACCGGCCGCGAAATTCCTGGCCCCTCGGGACGGCATCACCAGGCCTGCCTTCCTGGTCAACGAGTTGCCTGCGGGCGGTGACCAGCGATACGCTTCGATTATGCAGCAAGTAGGGGAGCATCGTTTCGATTTTGTCCGGGTGAAACCAGTCGTCGTCCATCAAATAGTTGATGTATTCCCCGGTCGCCAGATCGAGGCATTGCTGCTGGTTGGCGATCGGCCCGATGTTGGACGCATTTTTCACGTAGCGGATTTGCGCGCCATTGGGTGCTGACAAGTACTTCTGCACCACTTGCCCGGTCAGGTCGTTGTCGCTATTGTCGCAGACGATGATTTCAATCGAATTGTACGTTTGCTGCAATACGCTCGTTAGGGCCAGTTCGAAATATTCGGGGCGGTTGTAGGTCGGAATCAAAACGCTGACAAGCGGCTTCATGCCAAATCCTCCTCTCCGGAGCGGCTGCGGGAACTACCATAATTTCCAGGGAGCCGCTCCCGTGCTCCACAGCTGTTCCAGATGATTTTTATCGCGGAGCGTATCCATTGCATACCAAAACCCGTTATGGCGGTAAGCCTGCAATTGCCCGGTCGCAGCCAATGTTTCCAGCGGCTCCTTCTCGAAGACGGTGGCGTCCGCCTCCAGCAGGTCAAACACCTCGGGTTGAAGGACGAAGAAACCGCCGTTGACCCAGCCGCCGTCGCCCTGCGGCTTCTCGTTAAAGCGCGCTACATGTCCATCCCCCGCAATCGTCAAGGAACCGAAACGGCCAGTCGGCTGTACGGCCGTAACGGTAGCCAGACCGCCGTGCGACTGGTGAAAGCGCACCAGCTCGCCGATATCCGCGTCGGTTACGCCGTCGCCGTAGGTGAGCAGGAACGGCTCGCTTCCGACGTAGCGACGGATGCGTCTAATCCGTCCGCCGGTCATCGTGTCGCTTCCCGTATCGGCCAGCGTAATGCGCCACGGCTCGGCGGGAGCCGAATGGGAACTCATGCCGTTTTTCTTGCGGAAATCGAACGTCACGTCGGCTTCATTGAGCAAATAATTGGCGAAATATTCTTTGACGATGCGGCCCTTGTATCCGAGGCATATGATAAACTCGTTAAAACCGTAGAAGGAATAGATTTTCATAATATGCCACAGGATAGGACGATCGCCGATTTCAATCATGGGCTTCGGCTTGAGGTGCGTTTCCTCGCTGATTCTCGTGCCGAGTCCCCCTGCCAGGATGACTACCTTCATACGTATTCTCCTTTACTTGCGGATTTCGGCCCAAGTACAAAGCCGGAGCCAGAAGCGGAACGAACTGAATATTTGTCCATCCAGCTCATTCCTTCCGGAATGAAACGGATAGCTGCAAGATTCGGTTGCTATAGTCGATACGAGCATTATATGTAAACCGCGCCGGATTGACAGGTACAAACTCATACGTGCAGGAAATATCGACGTTTGTATAGCACCGTGTTTGAAGGAAATGTAAAACAATTCTCAATATTCGATGTTCAAGCCCTAGATGAGGGCGGTATAATGATAGTATGTAGAGAATTGAATAGTGAAAGAGGAGGCGAGAGGATGAACCGCGATAGCGAAATCAAGATTTTTGCAGGAAGCTCGGGAGCCGCTTTTGCCTCGAGCATATGCCGGTATTTGAACGTCGAGCTGGGACGGTCGGAGACGATTACGTTTTCCGAAGGCAATACGTTCGTTCGCATCGGTGAAACGGTCCGCGACAAGGACATCTATCTCGTTCAGTCCATCGGATTGAAGCCGAATGACGAGTTCGTGGAAATCTTGTTCTGGATCGATGCGTTCAAACGGGCCAGCGCCAACACGGTGACGGTCATCATGCCGTACTTCAGCTATGCCAAAGGCGACAAAAAGGACGAGCCCCGCGTGTCCATCCGGGCGCGAGTCTGTGCGGAGTCGATCGAGCTGGCCGGGGCGGATCGCGTGGTGGCGATGGATTTGCACAGTCACCAGATTCAGGGCTTTTTCAAAAAGCCGGTCGATCACATATTCGCTCTCCCCGTTCTGACGGAAGCGATCTTGCGGATGGGGTTAACCGATCCCGTCATCGTCTCGCCGGATGCTGGCTTTGCCAAGCAGGCGCGGAAATTCGCCGATTACCTCGGGTATCCTCTGGCCATCGGCATCAAAACGCGCAAAGACCATCACGAGCGGGCCGAGATGCTCGATATTATCGGTGATGTTCACGGCAAAACCGCGGTCATCGTCGACGATTTTACGATATCCGGCGGAAGTCTGATCGAACTGTCGAAAGGGCTGCTGCAGCGGGGAGCGAAACGTATCGTGGCTTGCCTGTCGCATCTGCTGATCAATGAAACGGCTGTCCGCAAGCTGGAGGAGAGCGCGATCGAGTTGATCGTCGGCACCGATTCCGTACTCAACCCGCATCTTGCGCACAGCTCCAAAATCCGCCTCGTATCCGCGGCTCCGCTATTCGGAGAAGCGATCGGCCGGATTCATACGCGCGATTCGGTATCCCCGCTGTTTGATCGGGTACCGGACCGTGTAATCGCCAGCTCGCTGGCCGGTTGGGAAAGCGGTCCCGCAGGGGGACAGGCGTAAGCCGGTAAAGAAGGACGCGGCCGGCATCCGGATGGAACAGGCAAACCTGCCAAGGTGCCGGTTCGGGCGGGTGCCTACCGTGTATTAAAAGACGAAATAAAGTCCTTCCCATAAAGCGGGCGGTCTGCCAGAATAATAGTATTCGCCTCCATATATTTCCTTTCCTCGGGCGAGCGATTCGCCTCAAGCCGGAAGCGAACGATCCCGCAGCCAGATGCCTCCAGATTCTTCAAGATGCCTCCAGATACCTCCAGATACCTCCAGATGCCTCCAGATGCCTCCAGAAAACACCTAGTATAGAACTGCGATCGCGACGGGTTCAGAAAAGCGGCCTAATCACGGATTATTTAATACCGGTTCTTTACAGGTTGAATCCGGTAGGTGAAACAGGCGCGATTTTGCAACCCGAGGACTGCCGCGCAGCGCAGCGCCCGCAAGCCAGGCGAACAGCGCCGAAGAGATTCGAATGATGCGGATCTTCGGTGCGACGCGAACCGTGGAACACAATCGGGGAAGGGAGGAAATTGACAAAAGACACACCCGCTCCGGACTATACAAGTTGAACGAAATCACTTCCTGGAAATGGCCAAGTGAAATGGAGAAAGGGATCTGCCTTGCAGCGAGTTCTGGCTTCAACTCCATTCCGCTTAGTCTTTTTCAATCCAGGAGTTGAAAACAACATGTCTGAGCAGCAAGGCAGTCCTTTTCGGAATGAAATGGGCTTCCCAAACATTCGTTCAACTTATTTAACCGGAGTCATTAGACCAGATAAGGACGGGACGGAGAAGAAACCATCGGAACAATAATAAAGGACTGGTGGTACAATGAATCTACTGGGTTCGAAACAAACGATACGCGGCATTGCCGTACTGATGACGATTCTGCTTTGCCTGGGCGCTATACCGGGCTTCGTGCTCCAGCCCGTCCGCGCCGGGGCCGAGGAGCTGCCGGCGCTGCTCAACGGAGGCTTCGAGCAGATTGCGTCGGGAAGACCGAAGGACTGGACGTATGTCAGCGGAACCGTGGAATCGTCAGCGGAACAGAAAAGAAGCGGAGCGCTTAGCGTCAAGCTGACCGATCTTAGCGCAACGGCATCCACGGCATTGCGCAGCGTCTCGATTCCGGTGACGGCCGGCCAAACGTACAGCGCCAACGTGTACTCCTACAATACGCAAGGTGTGTCCCAACTGTATTTGGAGTTTTGGGACGCCAGCAACAACTACACCAAAATTTATACGGGCAGCAATTCGACGCTCAATCAGTGGAGCCCCATTCAAGTAAGCGGAGTCGCTCCGGAGGGGACGGTACGAGCCAATCTGCGTTTATATTTGCATGTGGCGAACGTTGGAACCGCTTACTTCGATGACGCTTCGTTTTCCCGGGTAGTAACCGGTCCCCAACCTGCTTTACTAAACGGCGATTTGGAGGAATTGGAGAACGGCCGCCCGAAATACTGGAATATGGCCGCTACCACCCAGACGACGACCGAGCAGGTGTACTCCGGCTCGTACAGCGTAAAGATCGACGACCCGAGCAGCACGGCGGGCGTGACGGTGCGCAGTAACCAGATCGCGGTTACGCCGGGCCAGAAATACGACGCATCCGTCTGGTCGTACAATTTGCAAGGAGTCTCGCAGCTGTACGTGGAGTTTTGGGATGCAAACAACAACTACACGACGATCCTGACGGCTACGAACGATGCGTTGAACGTATGGCGGCAAATGCGCATTCAAGGCGTGGCGCCGGAAAATTCGGCGTATGCCACGGTAAGGTTTTATTTGCATGCTGCCAATGTAGGCACCGCCTACTTTGATGCCGCCACCTTTCGCGAGGCTCCGCCCGCGCCTTCTTCCAGTCTGACGAACGGAAGCTTCGAATGGCTCAAGCAAGGCAAGCCGTTCGGCTGGAGCGAGACGGACGGAGCCGCCCAATTGACGCAAGCGCAAGCAGTGGACGGGGCGAACAGCGTTAAAATCGCTTATTCCGGAACGGGAGCGTCGCCCGGCTTGCGCAGCCAGCCGGTAACTGTCAGTGCGGGGGATCGTTATGTGGCGTCGGTTTACGCTTCCGTGTACGCCCAGACGTATGCGCCAGACGGCATTCCCGCCTTGCGGCTGGAATTTCGCGATAGCGACGGCGTGCTGATCGACTCGGCAGCCGGGGTGACAGGCAGCGTGTACGGCGTATGGCAGCAACTGGTTGCGAGCGGCAGTGCGCCTGCCGGTACGGCTACCGCTACGGTAAAGCTGGCCATGGACCCGGCTCGCCCGGGGGCGGCGTACTTCGATGATGTACGGCTCCAGCGGACAAGCGCGACGACGGGCAATAAGACGCGCGCGACCTACTACACGCCGGCGAAGGTGGCGGCGGCCAGAGATAACGTGGGGCAGTACAGCTGGGCCCAAAGCGTCCGCGACGGCGTGCTCGTGCGGGCGAACAAATATTTGGCCAAAGGACTGGATTTCTTGTGGGATTCGGTACCCGGACCGAACTTGCCGCGCAGCTACGGCGTCAACCAGGTGCTTGGCAGTCCGATTACCGGAAGGGGTATCGATGTCTACGGCAATTATCCGTACAAGGCCGATGCGCTGAACGATCCGTGGAAAATCGTCGACCCGAGCAGCGGCTACAAATTTCCGACGAACGATTTCGGCGCTTACTACCGAAGCGGTCTGGACGATCACGGCCTATTCCAACCTGCGCTTGCGGACCGCAGCTTGCTTGTCAACACGCTCTATCCGGAGAAAGGTCCAACATGGGGCGTAGACGACGGCTTCGGCTGGGTGGACGATAACGGCAACCGGTACACGTTCATCGCTTATTACACGCACTGGTTCCTTTGGTACGGAACAGGTATGATTCAGGATGCGCTGCAAGCGTTCCGCGACGCGTACCTGTATACCGGAGACGTGAAGTATGCCCGCGCGGGGGCGGCGCTGCTCGACCGGGTGGCCGACGTGTATCCGGATATGGACACGATGCTGCACGACAAGACCGTTTATTTGAACTCGCACGGCGGCACCGGCTTGGGGAAAGCGGTCGGATCGATCTGGGAGACGGGGCTCGTGAAAGATTTTATTTCGGCTTACGACGCTTTCTACCCGGCGATGGACGATGCGCAGCTGATCTCATTTCTGGACGGAAAGGCGTCGGAATACCGACTGATCTACGGCAAAGGAACGGCGGGGGCAATCCGCCGCAATATCGAGGACGGCATCATCCGGCAAGTGTTTCCGGCCGTCAAGGCGGCGCGTATCCGCGGCAACGACGGGATGCATCAGAGCGCCCTGGCGATGGCGGCTGTCGTCTACGATACGCTTCCCGAGACGAAGCAATGGCTGGATTTTACGTTCCAAACGGGGGGCAATACCTCGAACCCGCCCGGGGTGACGGGCGGCAATATTTTGAATACGCTGATCAGCGTGGTCGACCGCGACGGTAACGGCAACGAGGCGTCGCCGGGCTACAATGCGCTGTGGCTTTCTTCCGACCAGCTGACGGCCGATATTTTGGAAGGCTACGATTTATATCCGAACGCGGATTTGTACGACAACGTCAAGTTCCGCAAAATGTTTTCCGCATTCTACCCGCTGCTGTTGAGCGAGAAATATACGGCGAACATCGGGGATACGGGCTCGACAGGCAATCCGGGCATATCGGTGCTCAAAATCGCGGATATGGTCAAGGCGTTCGATAAATTCGGCGATCCGGTCTATGCGCAGCTGGCGTATTTCTTGAACAACAACCGCGCAGACGGCATTCATTCGGACATCTTTACGGCGAATCCGGGCGATATCGCGGAACGCATCCGCAGCGCCGTCGCTACGCACGGTCCGTTACATTTGGACAGCAGCAATTTGACCGGGTACGGCTTTACCGCTCTGCGCGACGGGGCCAACGTGTTCAATAGCTTTGGCTTGTCGTACGGGTTTCCGGGGATGAGCATTTCTTCCAACAATACCGACGTGAAGCTGTTCGAGGCGTCGGGGACGATGCAGCTGGAGGCCGGCGCTCCGGGCTCAGCGGTAACCTTCGATTTCCATGTTGCCGAGACCGACGACTATGAAATCGATCTGCTGCCGTTTATCGCGCCTTCGTACGGCATTTACCGCATTTCGATCGACGGACAGCCGATCGCGGTGCTGGACTTCTACGGCGGCTCCAATTCGAATACGTTCGAGGTGCTCGGACAGAAGGTGCTCACGGCGGGCACGCACCAGATCAGCTTCGAGGGTATCGGCAAAAACGCCGCATCCAGCAACTACAAGATGGGCGTGCGCAGCTTGAATCTGCTCGATGCACAGGCGAGGCAGGCGCGGGACGAAGCGGGACCGCAGGGCAATACGCTGCGCGACATGTGGATGTATTACGGGCGCAATACGGGGCACGGCCATCGCGATACGCTGAATCTGGGCATCCACGCGTTCGGTCTCGATCTGTCGCCGGACCTCGGCTATCCGGAATTTGCCGACAGCGTGGATATGCACCGGGCGCAATGGGTCGTCAATACGATCAGCCATAATACCGTCGTGGTGGATAAAAAGAAGCAGGGCGCCCAATGGGTCGCCGATCCGAAGCATTTCGACGACAGCGGCATGGTGAAGCTAATCGACGTGGAGGCGCCCAAGGTATACCCGCAAACCGAGCTGTACAAACGGACGACCGCCATGGTCAAAATCGATGAGGCCAACTCCTACGCCGTCGATTTCTTCCGCGTCAAGGGCGGAAGCGATCACCATTTCAGCTTTCACGGCGCCGAAGGAACGGCCACGGCGACCGGTCTCAATATGGTGGCGCAGCCGACGGGGACCTATGCAGGGCCCGACGTCGCATACGGCCAGCGCGTAGACGATGTGGCAGGGTCCGGCTATATGGGAAGCGGTTTTCATTATCTGAAGAACGTATCGCGGGACAGCAGCCCGCCCGCCCAATTCAGCATTGACTGGAAAGCGGTCGATACGTGGAAGGTGCTGCCAACGCCGGCGAACATCCACCTGAGGCTGACGATGCTAGGTCAGGTGGACGACGTGGCGCTCGCCGACGGTGTGCCCCCACAGAACAAGCCGGGCAATCCGGGGACGCTGCGTTACTTCGTGGCGCACCGCAACGGCACCGATCTGGACAGCGTGTTTACCTCGGTCATCGAGCCTTACCGGGACAATCCGACGATTGCGTCCATCGTACCGGCAACGGTGAAGCTCGGCGGCGTTGCCGTCACCGGCAATGAAGCGAAGGCCGTGAAGGTTACGCTTGCCAACGGAAGAATCGACTATATCGTAAATGCGCTGCAGCGGAATATCGCGTATACGATTGACGACAAGCTGCAATTCAAAGGATTTCTGGGCGTGTTTTCCGAGCTGAACGGCGAGGAAGTGTATCGCTATGTGAACGACGGCTCGTATATCGCCCCGATCGCGGAAACGGTTGCCGATGCGGCCGGTGCGCTGCAAGGAACGGTCGTAAGCTTTACGTATGAGCCTTCCGTGCACAATGAGATTGTGGTCGCTATGGATACGTCCGGAACAAGCGCGGAGGATTGGATCGGCAGTACGATTTACGTAGAGAACGACGGGGTGCGCAACGCAGCGTACCGGATCGCCGGGGCGCTCGACCTCGGCAGTGGACTATACAAGCTGGATATCGGAGACAGTACGCTGATCCGCTCGTTCGTCAATCCGAATAATTTCGGTCAAGGCTACATGTACGATATTGCCCAGGGTGCGACATTCCGCATTCCGCTCGCGCGGCACATCAGCCGCTGACAGACGCTCCATAAGGGCCGACGAAGCGTTCGACGGATTCCCTTCGTCGGGTAATACAAAACCTCCAGCGCCATCCGATGGCTGCTGGAGGTTGATTTTTGACTGCCGAGAAGCGTGCTCCTACGGCTATGCTGCATTACTTCTTCAAGCCTTTCGTTTCCTCGATTTTCTTGTTCGTGGCCTCTGCCGCTTCGCGCAGGGCGGTATTGAGATCGACGCCCTTCGTGGCGATGTTCGTCAGCGCGGCGTTCAATTGTTGGGCGGCTACGACCTGGAATTCGGTAATGTTGGACATTTTGGCATGCTTCGGGAACAGCGCGGTCACATTTTGACCGTTGTATTTCGGGAAATCTTTGCCGTAGTTCAAGTACATCTTCGGATCGTTCAGCGCGGTTGCCAAGCCTCTTGAGTTGAGCGAAGTCTGGAACTCGTCGGAAATAATAAACTTCATCACCTCGAAGGCAGCATCGCGATGCTTGCTCGTCGAGCTCATGTACCAATAGTTCGGAAATACTTGCGGTCCGACGTTCGGAATATCCGGGAAATCGGGGATGCGCACCACACCCCAGTTTTTGACGCCCTCGCCCGGGGTAAACCCGCAGCAGCCGGTATAGTTTGTGGCCATCGCCACCGTTCCTTTGGTGTTGAAGTTGGCCACCGTCGCCTGGGCGACATCGACGTTCGGAATGGTCATAAACTTGGTCATCGTTTGAACGATTTTTTTCCACGGATCGGTTTCGAAGCTGGCTTTGAACGTTTTCGGATCGACGAGATCGAGGGAATACTGGTTGACTTGCAAATAGCTTAAATTATCGTTGGCGAAGCCGTAATATTGGACACCGCCGTCGCTGCGGGTGAGCCTGGTCGCCAAATCGTACACTTCGTCCCAAGTGATGCCGTCCTTCGGGTACGGTACGGCGAACTTGTCGAACAGGTCCTTGTTGTAGTACAGGCCGGACGTGCCGACGAAAGCAGGCAGGCCGTAAATGCCGCCGTTCGCCAGCTGGCGCTGCAATTCCACGACGGTTGGCTCGATCCGATTGAGATCGAACTTGTCTTTTTTGATCAGATCCGTAATGTCGTTCTGCAGGTTCAGGTTCAGCATCGAAGTATGGAAGGCGGTATAGGCCCCGAAGGCGATATCGAGGGGGCCTTTGCTGCCGATGTAGTCGGTAATGCTGGATTCGGCAGGGAAATGCAGCTTGAACGTAATATGAGGGAACTTCGGGTACAAATATTTGCCGTACGTATTGTCGAACCAGTCGATGTTTTGTCCGCTCAGGCTGTACAGATGCAGTTCGACGGGCTCCTGCGTTTTTTTCTGCTGAGCTTCATCGCCCGGTTTGCCGTCGACGGTAGAGGGAGTCCCTGCGGGACTCGTGCCGCAAGCCGAAACGACGACGGCGGCGAGGGCCGTGAGGGTAAAAATCCGGCCGTATTTTTTGTGCAGTTTCACATACATGCCTCCTTCGGTTCATGGGGTGTTGCAATCGCTATCATTTTCTCGGGTCAAACGCCTTGCCTCGGAACAGGCAGCCCTGCCGAACAAGGCCGGTATGCATCCCCATGCGCTTAGTGAATAGGATAGGGGTATATAGCCAGTATCAAGAAGTTTGATTAAAAGCGCTTACATTCTTTTGACTGATTATTCACCACCTTTGCGGATATATCGGCTTGTTCGAATCCCGAGATGGTCGCAGGTGTCCGAAATGGGATGCAGGAAGCGATGACGTATTGATTTAATTATAGGTAACCGGTAAAAATTTACAAGTATACAACAAGTATATTTTTGGTCTATATGTTGTCTATAAATCAAATATCGTTGTATTCGCTGGAAATGTATTCTATATAATTAAGAGAAGAGGAAAGCTGGCGGAGAAGGCCTGTCCGATAGGAATAGCGGCTTCTGCCATGAGGAGCGTTGACGATGACGAATCGGAAAACAAGAGCGACCTACTACACGCCGGGGAAGGTTTCCGCCGCCCGGGACAATGTGCGGAATTACGCATGGGCGGCCGCGCTGCGCGACGCGGCGGTAAGCAAGGCGGAAGCCTTCGTCGCCTTGGGGCTGGACTTTTTGTGGGAAGCGGTGCCGCCGCAAACCGTCCCGCGCAGCTACGGGGTCAACCAAGTGCTGGGCAGTCCGATAACCGGACGGGAGATCGACAAGTTCGGCAATTACCCGTACATGGCGGATATTATTCAGGAGCCGTGGAAGATTCTCGATCCGAGCAGCGGACTAAAGTTCCCGAGCAACGACTTCGACGCCTTTTACCGGAGCGGGCTGGACGAAGGCGGCATGTTCAGGCGGGAGCGTGCCGACCGGAGCCTGCTCGTCAATTCGCTCTATCCCGACAAAGGTCCCGGCTGGGGAGTGGACGACGGGCTCGGCTGGATCGACGACAGCGGAAACGTCTATACGTTTGTCGCCTATTACGCGCACTGGTTCGTTTGGCACGGCCGCGACAGTCTGATCGAAGGGGCGTTGACCGCCTGCCGCGACGCCTTCCTCTACACCGGGGACTTGCGCTACGCCAGGGCGGGAATCGTCTTGCTGGACCGGGTGGCCGACGTATACCCGGAGCTGGACATTGCGGCTTATGACCGCGCCATCTTCCTGAATTCGGACGGACGCAAAAACAAAGGGAAAGCGATCGGCTCGATCTGGGAAACCTTCCTTGTCAAAATATTTATCCAGGCATACGACGCCTTCTTTCCCGTTATGGACGATGCGGAGGTTGTGGCGTATTTATCGGCAAAGGCCCGCCAATGCGGATTGAGCAACCCGAAAAGCAGCGGAGCCGATATACGGCGGAATGTGGAGGAGGGCATCCTGCTTCAGATTTATCCGGCCGTGAAGGCGGCGCAAATATGCGGCAACGACGGCATGCACCAAAGCGCGCTGGCGCTGGCGGCCGTCGTATACGATACGCTGCCGGAGACGAAGGAGTGGCTCGACTTCACCTTCCGGACGGGCGGCCTGGCCTACGATCCGTATCAGGTGACCGGAGGCAACATTCTGAATTCGCTGATCTCCAATGTGGATCGGGACGGCCACGGCAATGAGGCTTCTCCCGGCTATAACGGCTTATGGCTTGCGATGCATCAGCTGACGGCGGATATTTTGGACGGCTACGACTTGTACCCGGAGGCCGATTTGTACAAGAACGCCAAGCTGCGCAAAATGTTTTCCGCTTTCCCTCCGCTCCTGCTCGGCGAGCGGTACACGCTGAACGCCGGAGACACGGCCGCAACCGGAAATCCGTATATCCAGGTAAGGCTGGACGATATGCTCAAGGCGTTCGACCGGTTCGGGGACCCGCTATTTGCGCAGGTCGCCTATAGGCTGAACGGCAATCGCACGGAAGGACTGCACCTCGACGTCTTTACGGCGAACCCGGAGCACATTGCCGAGCGAGTCGGACAAGTCATCGGGGAACTTGGTCCGTTGCAGCTGGAGAGCACCCATTTGAGCGGCTACGGCTTTACCGCCCTTCGCGACGGCGACGCTTCGCGCCGTACGCTCCGAAATTTGTGGCTCTATTACGGCCGCAATACCGGGCACGGCCACCGGGACACGCTCAATATCGGCGTTCACGCCTTCGGACTGGATTTAACTCCGGATCTCGGCTATCCCGAATTCGCCGATTTTTTCGATATGCACCGGGCTCAATGGGTCATTAACACGATCAGTCATAATGCCGTCGTGGTGGACAAAAGCAAGCAGCAGGGACAGTGGGTCGCGGAGCCCCGCCATTTCGACCCGACCGGTCAAGTGCAGCTGATCGATGTGGAAGCGCCGAAGGTATATCCGCAGACGGAGCTGTACCGGCGGACGACTGCGATGATTCGGGCGGACGGCGACAACTCGTACGCTGTCGACTTTTTTCGCGTAAAAGGCGGCCGCGACCATCATTTCAGCTTCCACGGTCCGGAAGGCCCGGCAACGACGGAAGGACTGAGTCTCTCCGCGCAGCCGTCCGGCACTTATGCGGGGGCGGACGTGGCCTACGGACAGCGGGCGGACGACAAGGACGGTTCGGATTACAACGGGAGCGGTTTTCATTACTTGACCCGCGTGGAGCGGGACGGCAGCCCGCCTAGCGGCTTTAGCGTCGATTGGCAGGCTTGCGATACATGGAACGTATTCGGCGGTGGAGCGGCGGTGGAGACGGATGTCCATGTCCGGCTGACGATGCTGACGGATGCGGCCGAAGCGGCCTTGGCCGACGGCATCCCGCCGCAAAACAAACCCGGCAATCCGCAGAAGCTGCGCTACCTGATCGTCCATCGGCACGGGGAAGGGCTTGACAGCTTATTCGCTTCCGTAATCGAGCCGTACAAGGGCAGCCGGTTCGTGACCTCCATAACGGCTGCCGCGGTACGGAGAGACGGGGTGCTTGTAACCGGCAGCGAGGCCGCGGCGGTCAAAGTTACGCTGAAAAGCGGCCGGACGGACTATGTCGTCTCCGCGCTCGACCCGGATATTGCGTATACGGTGGACGACAGACTGCATTTCCAGGGCTGTTTCGGCGTCTATGCGGAGCGGGAGGGGACACGGGATTTCGTCTACGTGCACGACGGCCGTCTGTTTGCTCCGCTTACCGACTCTGTCCCGCATGAAGCCGCCGGGGCGGTCGAAGGTACCGTTGTAGATTTCACCAGAACGCTGACGTCGCATAACGAGCTGCTCGTTCAAACGGCTGGAGAGAGCTTCGATCCGGCGGAGTTGACCGGCAAGACGGTATTTGTGGAGAATGACGGCCAACGCAATGCCGTTTACCGGATCGTCGGCGCGGCGGCGCTTGGAGACGGCCGCTTCCGGCTCGATATCGGCGATTCGACGTTGATTCGCGCCTTTGCCGACGAACGCGATTTCGCCAAAGGGTATTTGTACGATATTGAAGCAGGGGCGGCACTTCGCATCCCGTTGACGCGCTTCGAGCGCGCGTAAAGCGATCTAGGAACCGTCCGAGACTGCCGGCGCGAAGCGGCAGTCCTGGACGGCAGTTCTTTTTTAATTGGGTATTGACTGCTGGAAATTCAAGACATACAATAGGGTTACGTGTAGAGAACGTTCTTTAATGCCATCACTATCTATACGTGTAAATATGCGATAGGGAGGTGCTTTCGTTTTTATCCAAGGTTGGACGGATAAGCGTTTTCCTTGACAGGCTGGAGAAGAGTGCTTTACTGCGAGAAAGCGCTATCATCATCCTGTGAAAAAGTTTCGATGGAATGAACAGTGTGCAAGGGGTTTGTCGGTAAAGAAGATCCGAGTCCTATCGGACTGCAACGGCGGAGGAATTTATGACTACACGGAAAGAGGTCGCGGATCGGGCGGGCGTATCGATAGCGGTCGTGTCGTACGTTCTCAATGACAGCAATTACGTGAAAGAGGAGACGCGCCGCAAAGTGCTTCAGGCTATCGAGGAGCTGGGGTACGAGACGAATATGGCGGCACGCGCGCTCAAGATGCGCAAGACGGAGCAGCTTGCCGTCCTGATCAATCATATGGGGAACCCGCATGAGGCCGGTTTGCTGCTGCGCATCGAGGAGCATGCGGCCAAGCATAATTACATGCTGTTTTTCCAAACGTTCCAGAAGGAGAAGGAAAGCAAGCTGAAAGCTTTGCTGAACGGCAGAGTGGACGGAATATTCCTGCTCGGCCAGTCTCTGCAGGAGGATACGCTGCACCATTTCCGCAAACAGAACATACCGATCGTCTCGGTTACGACGCCGGTGACACGTACCGAGGACGTGACATGCATCGATTTGGATTGGACGTTCGAATACGCGCGTCTTATACGTCTGCTTAAGGCGAAAGGACACAAGAGAATAGCCTTCATGGCGATCCGCGATCCCGAGCATCCGCTGCAGCACCGGCTCGGGGCGTTCCGGCGAGCTATGGAAACCGAGCGTCTGCAGCTGGAGGAGAACGACGTCTTTTACGCGGATGAGGGAGGCTTGCAGTCGGCATACGATAAGATCAAGCCTTCGCTTTCTTCGCCGGACCGGTATACGGCCATTGTCAGCGCGAACGATCTGATGGCTGCAGGGATCGTTGCGGCGTGCCGCGATCGGGCCGTCCATATTCCGAACGAGCTTGCCGTAGCGGGCTCGGAAGATATATTGATGTCTTCCCAGACGGCTCCGCCAATGACGGTCATTCATTATCCGCGGGAGAAGGTCGGGGAGATTGCGATGGAAGTGATGCTGGCCAAAATGCAAAAGCGCCCCGCAGCCGACCGTATTTTGCAGGCTACGCTCGTGGAACGCAAGTCCTCGTGAATCATCCGCAGAAGGGTGATTCACGCGCAATATCTATACGTATAAATATTCATCAAACTAACAAGCGAGGGACATGTTATGAACAAAATCCACTTAAAATGGGTAATCCCCATGCTCCTTATCTCCGTAGCCGCTTCCGGGTGCGGCAAAACGTCCGGCGGTCCGAAAGAAGCGGACGCTTCTCAGGTGAATGAGCAGCCCGTAAGTCTCGTTCTGTTAAACGATTCCGGCACCGAGCAGGAATATGTCGATCAAGTGGTCGCGGAGGTCAAGAAAAAGCATCCGAGCATCGAGCTGAAAATCTATAAAAGCGAGAAAGGCTCTACGCTGGACGAGCTGATTTTGGCAGGCGAGACGCCGGATCTGATCCTTTCCTTCAACGGCAAACTGGCTTCGTATCGGGACAAAGATTTGCTGTACGACATGACACCGCTTATCGGGTCGCGCCATGTGGATCTGGGCAGATTCGAACCGGGTTACATAGACGATGTGAAAATCGCTTCCACGAAGAACGAACTATTCGGACTCCCGGTCAGTCTTGCCTATCATGCGCTCTACTACAACAAAAGCTTGTTCGACAAATTCGGCGTTCCTTATCCGAAGGATGGCATGACTTGGGAACAAACGCTGGAGCTTGCCCGAAAACTGACCCGCAATGAGAGCGGAACGCAATACCGCGGCTTCGATATCGGCAATATGGTGTGGGCTTCGCAGCCGCTCGGCATCGCGGCGATCGATTACAGCACCGATAAAGCGACGATGCGCACGGATGAATGGAAGCGGGTCTTCGAACTTATGAAAGCGTTCTACACGATTCCGGGAAATACGATGACGGGCAAAGCGAAGGACGATTTTTTAAAGGAGAAAACCTTGGCGATGTACGCCGATCTCAGTATCGCCAGCGATCTGGAAGTCGCCTCCAAGTCCGGACTCGATTGGGATGTCGTGCAATACCCGAGCTATCCGGAAAAACCGAACGTATACGGCAACGCCAGCGTCAGCGTAATTATGATTACGAAGGCAAGCAAGCACAAGGAACGGGCGATGCAGGTCGTGGAGGCGGCCATATCGGACGAGGTGCAGCTCGAAAACTCGAAGTCGGGGAGGGTTTCGCCGCTCCAGAAGGCCGAGATCAAGCAAGCGTTCGGCATGAACAAAGAGGTGTTTCGGGGGAAAAGCGTGCAGAGCATATTCAAGAGCAAGCCGGTCAAATATCCGATTGCGTCCCAATACCGGGGTAAAGCCGAATTAATCGTACGGACGAAATTCAGCGAATATGTAACGGGCGCCATTGATGTCAATACAGCTCTTGCCCAGGCGGACGAGGAAATCAATAAGGCGGTTGCGGCCGAAGCCGGCAAGTAGAGCGTACTCGCGCAAAGCGGCTGAACGAGCGGTCCGGGGAAGCGCTATCCCCCGACGCAAGAAAAACAGACGGACCCGTATTCTTCGCGTGAGCCAGGCGCACATGTAAGCCCGCAAAAACGGTTAACCTCGCGCTTGGCTTGGCATGGCCGGTGAGGCAGAAGCGGCGAGCGGCATACCCCCGGCTGCCGCAACGGACTGGGCGAGGACTTAGGAGAAGCAGCCGGTACACGACGCATCGCCCAGCAACCAGAAAAGCCGCATCATTCGCGATAGAAACGCTAGTTGCTCCCGCACGGATTCCGGCGGGGGCTTTTTCGTCTTGACTATGATAATGATTTTCAATATCATGAATAAAGTGAGCTGTACAGGTCAACCCATCAGACGGAGGAAATGAATCATGAAAGAAAGCAAGACAAGCAAACGAATGACGCTGTTAACGGCGGTCATCGCTATGGCCGTGGCTGTGTCGGCATGCGGAGCGAAGGAAAGCAACAAGCCCGAGGGAGGCGCTCCCGCGAATTCCGCTTCGCCAAGTCCGGCATCGGGGACGAAGCCGGCGGCACCCAAAACGGTCAAGGACGCCATGGGTCACGAAGTGACCATTCCGGCTCAGCCCAAGCGAATTATCGCCTCGTATTTGGAAGATCCGCTGCTGGTGCTGGGAGAGAAGCCGGTCGCCCAGTGGATGGTGCCGAACGGAACGCAAAAATATTTGGAGAAGGAGCTCAGCGGGGTTCCCCCCATTCCATCGACGCTGCCGCCGGAAACGGTACTCGGCTTCAATCCCGATCTGCTGCTGATCAGCAACGAATCGTCGGTGGAGAAAGGGCTGTACGAGCAGTATTCCAAAATAGCGCCGACCTACGTGCTTGGAAGCGAAATCACGAACGACTGGCGTCAAACGTTGCGGAAAATAGCCGAGCTGCTGAATAAAACCGATGTAGCGGAGAAGGCACTGGCCGATTACGAAGAAAAAGCGAAGGCGACCCGGGAGAAGATCAAGGGCACGATTGGCGACAAGTCGGCAGCTATTTTGTGGCTGACCAAGAAAAACTTTTACGTCGTCAACGGCAAGGTGGCGAGCGGGGCCGTACTGTACGGCGATCTGGGCATGAAGGCGCCGAACATTTTGGCCGTTCTGCCGGAAGCAAAGGCGAACTGGGTGCCGATCTCGCTGGAGAAGCTGGCCGTTCTGGATGCCGACTTTATTTTTCTGGTCAACAGCGATAAGGGTCAGGCGGGCAATCTGGAAGAACCGTTGTGGAGAAATATTCCGGCCGTCAAGACGGGGCGCATTTACGAGTTCGACCGGGACGGCAGCTGGCTGTACAACGGCTTGATCGCCGGGTCAAAGGTGATGGATGACCTCACGGCAAGCTTGTCCAAGTAAGTTCCGGCCGCGATGAATAGTCAAATTCGGGGAGCTCTCAGGAGCTCCTCTTTGTCGTAGGTCCGGGACAAAGGGATAACCGAAGCTATCCCCGCAGCATCACGTGGGCGTCCGTTCTTCCTCGAAAGGCTCGATATGAATGTGCACATGGGAGATTTGATGCAGCTCGAGCATCCGCTTCTCGATATGCTCGGTAATGTCGTGGCTCTCCGCCACGTTAAGCGACTGGTCCACCCCGATCGTGACATCGACAAGCTTGATGTTGCCGTGAATACGCGCTTTGATGTCGATGATCGATTCGACGCCCGGAGTCTCGCGGATGTTCTGCTCGATCGCTTGCAGCTCGTCGCCGTCGAAGCCGTCCGTAAGCGAATGGGAGCAGTCGCGGAAGATCGTCCAGGCCGTCCGGCATATGATCGCGCCTACGGCGACGGCGGTCAGCGGGTCCAGCCAAGGCCAGCCGAATTGCGAGCCGATGATGCCTATAAAAGCACCGATGCTGACGATGGCGTCGGAGCGATTATCTTGGGCGGCGGCCATTATGGCGTGACTGTTGATTTTCCTGGCAAGGCGAATGTTGTAGGAGTAGACGGCGTAGACGACGGCTGCGCAGAAGAGTGCGGTCCACGCGGCAAGCATGTCCGGCGACTCGAGAACCGGAGCGCGGAATTTCATAAACGCTTGAAACAGCACCTGCAGTCCGACCGCGAACATAATGAACGAGGCGATCATCGCGGCTACCGTTTCGGCACGGTAATGACCATAGCGATGGTCGGCGTCCGGCGGCTTGCGGGATATTTTCAGTCCGATCAATACGGCAAGGGAAGCCAGAATGTCGGTAAAATTATTCAGGCCGTCGGCGAGCAGCGCCTCCGAGCCGGATCGGTATCCCATGAAAAGCTTTAGCGCGGATAAAAACAAGTAGGCGGATATGCTGAGCCAAGCTCCTTTTTCCCCTTGCTTGATGTTGTGATAGGCGTTATCCATAAGTCCTCCCGCTCGCGTTTCGTTACGAAGGCTATCATACCCGACCAACACCGTGTGGGTCTAGAGAAACAGTGTTGTAGAGCCCCCGAAAAATAAGCGGACGCTAACACTGTTTGGCTTTATCAAAACAATGCGCGGGACGCAAAAAAGTTGGCCCGGCGAAATTCGGAAGGCGGCAAAGAGGGCTCCCGCGCCGTTTACAGCGGGGTACTTTCCCTAGTGTAGGCAGCGCGGGGATGCGGTATACGGCGTCACAGCCGTGAACGTGGCGGCAGGCAGCAGCAGGTCGGCAGACTATCGCGGCACAAAACCGTTGCAATCCGGCCACAAGCTGATATATGATGGATTTGATTGAAATGAACATAATAATGTTCGTTTTTAACATTTTATACATGCAAGAGGGAGAGGGGAATACGCTTGCTCACTAAACAAGCCGAGAAGCTTGCTCAAGATCGTGCTGCCGTTTTATTTCAAAAAGCCGGGATCGTGCTGATTCCGGAAGAGGCGGAGCAGATCGAGGTGGCCGACTTCGGGCTCGGCCAGCTGGAGAGACAGGGGTTGGAGCTGGTTACCTATGTGAATACCGAACGGTACTGCGCCAAGGAGCTGGCCCTGTTCCCGCAGCAGACTTGTCCGGAGCACAAGCACCCGCCTGTTGGGGGCGAAGCCGGCAAGATGGAGACGTTTCGCTGCCGCTGGGGCAAAGTGTTTCTTTACGTGGAGGGCGAGCCTGCCGCCGCGATTCAAGCCCGGCTCCCCGACGGAAGCGAAGCCGCGTACACTGTGTTTCACGAAATCGTGCTTTTGCCCGGCGAGCAATATACGATCGCTCCGGATACGCTGCACTGGTTTCAAGGCGGTCCGGACGGCGCCGTGGTGTCCGAATTTTCCAGCACGAGCCGGGATGAGCTCGATGTGTTTACCGATCCGGCGATCGTCCGGATGCCCGTCATTGGCCAAGAATGACATGATTCGACATTTTTATTTGGATTCCGTATAAATGTTGGACCGCAGCCCTCCTTCATGGGAAAAGGGCGGCGGTCCGTTTTGTTTCAAGGAGGGGAAAAACGGGTATTCATGGGGGATGTGTAATCGGGGGCGAGAAGAGCTTTACCAGAGTTTTACCACTTTAGGTCAATAGTACCTTATGCTTCATTGTCATCATATGGTAAAATCCACTGCGGATAGGGAGGAGAGAAAAAAATGAAAAAAATGTACAAAAAGTGGACCAAAACGGCCACCACGACCTTGCTCGCAGCAAGCATCGCCTTGCTCGGAGCCTGTGGACAGAAGCCGGAGGAGCCTACTTCGGCGGCGCCGCCAGTCACGGCGAATGAGAAGGAAGCGGGGGCCAAGACCGAAACCTCGACGAGTAAGCCCGAAGCGCCGAAAACAACCGGGGCGTCGGACGTATTCGCGAAGACGCTCGAAGCGAGCGCCAAGCTGGAAAGCTATGCGGTCAGCATGAATTCGAAACAAAATATCGATCAGAACGGCACCAAAATGGACATTGTGTCCAAAATCGATATGGACATCGTCATGAAACCGCAAATGTCGTTCAAGCAAGTGATGTCGATGAATTCGGCGGGTCAGGATATGAAGATGGAATCGTATTTCACCAAAGACGGTTTCGTCATGAAAGACCCAACCTCCGGTCAATGGATGAAATTGCCCAAGGAGCAGATGGATCTGGTGTTGAGCCAAATGTCCGAAGAGCAGCTCGACCCGGCGAAGCAGATGGAAAAGCTGAAGCAGTTCGCGAACGATTTCACGATGACCGAAAGCGGCGGCGACTACAAAGTGACCTTGTTGGCTAATGGAGACAAGTTCAACGATTTCATCAAGAGTGAGCTGAAAGGTCTGGGCGACCAGGGAGCGCTCGGCGGCGCCGTGGGCGACAGTATGGCGGGTATGAAGGTGACCAAGATGGAATATACGTTTACCGTAGATAAGAAAACGTACAATCCGAAAGCGATCCTTATGAACATGGATTTGGAAATGGACGTTCAGGGGCAAAAAGTGCGCATGTCCCAGCAAATGGACGGCACGTACAGCAACTACAACGGAATTAAAGAAATTGTCGTACCGAAGGAAGCGATGGAAGCGAAAACGCTAGGCGCGGCCTAATAAGGAAGAACAAGCGTTGGAACTTGAACACCGAAAGCCGGGAGCTGTCTCCCGGCTTTTGTATTGGAAGGAACATCCATAGAAACGGTTAATGGACATGCGCGAGCTTGTCGGGAGGCGGCGGAAGCGTAAGGGCCGGACGGGATGAAGCAAGCGGCAGCTCAATCGTATTTGTCGTCTTCGATCCGTTCCTTCCGCTCGAAAATAAGCTCGGCCTCGGTCTCGAAATTGAGCAGAAGGGGGGCGGGAAGCCGCTCGGCAATCGAAAGCATGGCAGGCAACGCCATCATCGCCTCAAAGTTCGGCGGGCGCGGCTCAATTGCGTCGAACCAGTCGCGAACCGCATCGATGAACCGGTAAAAGGAGGCCTGAAAGGCGTCCGCCGCCGGCTCCGATTCCTCTCCGTCCGCCATCGCCATCGCATTCCAATTCGATATAACGACGCGAAGCATCCGTTCCACGTGATCGTCCATGGTCATGTCCCCTTTGGTCCAGCTGGAATCGGGTCCGGCTGGAAAATGTTATTTCTATTATAGAGGATACCGGAACAAAAAAAAGCTGAAAGCGGGCGATTTGCCCGCTTCAGCTTTGATTGCTACGCATTTTATGGTGCGTTACTTCACTTCGAAATATTTGGCCAGTTCGTCCAGAAGCAGGTTGGCGGCTTTGTATCCGCCTGCGGAATTCCAGATTCCTTCGTCCACCTTGAACACCTTGTTCGTTTTCGCTACGTTCAAATTTTGGAACAGAGGGTCCTTCAGCCATTCCTCCGATGCTTTCGCGCCATCCGTCTTGCCTGCGGTCTCCGATACGAAGTAGAACATGACGTCGCCGTCCATGCTCGGAATTTTTTCCTTCGTCATCACTTCAATGAACGAATCTTTGTCCTGCGATTCAGGACGGGCGATTCCGAGCTGGCTCAGAAGAACGCCGGCGAACGTCTGTTTTTGGTAAATCCGCACTTGCGAAGCGGAGAAGCGCACGATCGAAACCTTCGTAGCCGCCTTGCTGCCGAGCTTTGCTTTCACGTCGGCGACGCGCTTATCGAATGCGGCCATCGCTTTCTGGCCTTCTTCTTTCTTATTGACGGCCTCCGTATACAGCTGGAAGTTAATCTTCCAGTCCCCGCCCAGATCGGCGGCGAACACGGTAGGCGCGATTTTCTTCAGCTGCTCGTAAATTTTCTCTTGTCTGACTTTATTACCGATAATCAGATCCGGCTTCAGACTGGCAATCAGCTCGATGTTCGGCTGCAATTCATCGCCGACGACGGTCACGTCTTTCATGTCCGCTTTAATATGATCGTACCATGGATCGCCGATCCAGGACTGAACCGCGCCTACCGGCTTGATGCCGACCGCAAGCAGCGCTTCGGTTCCTTCGTTGGTCAATATGACGACGCGCTTCGGCGTACCGGTGAGCGTTTCCTCGCCCATCGCGTGCTTGATGACGCGCGGCGCTTCGGTTTTCGGCTCTTCTTTGGCCGCCGGCGGCTGGGCAGCGGAAGGTGTGGTTTCCGTTTTGGCGCTTCCACAAGCCGAGACCACGGCCATAACGATCGCTGTCAGCAGAAGCAGCAGCGGAGTACGGGAAAATTTGAATAAAGACGACATGAACGGTTCTCTCCCCTTAGTTTATAATCTTCCAATCAAATATTCGATAATGGGAATCATTATCAATAAGAATAATATTCTATAGTCCGATATCGTGTCAATCATTAAATAGGAATGAGAATCATATTCATTGACAAAAGAAAGGCTCGCTCATACAATTAGGGGGGCGATTCGGTCAATCGCGATTGAAAGGGGAACGGGCGGATATGACCCTATGGATGCGAAGCCGCACAGGAAAGCTGGTCGTTCTGGCAGCCGGCGCGATAGCGCTGCTTCTGTGTATGCTCGCCAGCATTTTATACGGCATTCATCAATTCACTATTCACGATTTATGGCTCGCATACAGCCAGTTCGACGGCTCCAACGAACATCTGATTCTTAAAAACACGCGCGTGCCGCGGGCTTTCATAGCAGCCCTGGTAGGGGCCGCCCTGGCGGTTGCGGGAGCAGTCATGCAAGTGTTGACCAAAAACCCGCTCGCTTCGCCGTCGGTTTTCGGCATTAATTCGGGCGCGGTGCTGTTCATCGTGATCGGGCTGGCAGCGTTTGGCTCGTCCTTGACGATGAGCAGCATGATCTGGATCGCATTTGCCGGAGCCGCGGTGTCCACGCTGCTCGTCTATACGTTAGGTTTGCAGGGAAGAGGCGGCTTCGAGCCGATCAAGCTGACGCTGGCGGGAGCAGCGGTCGCCGCATTTGCTTCCTCCGTTACGTCCGGCATTTTGCTGATCAACAAGCAGTCGCTAGATTCGGCCCTGTTCTGGATGGTAGGTTCCGTGGCGGGCAGGCAGCTGGATCATCTGATGATCGTGCTGCCTTATATGATCGCGGGTCTTGTTCTGGCCATGCTGCTGTCGGGTTCGCTTAACGTGATGGCGCTTGGGGAAGATGTGACGAAGGGGCTCGGGCAGCGGATCATGCTCATCCGCGTCCTGTCTGCGATCGCGGTTGTACTGCTGGCAGGCGGCGCCGTTTCGGTAGCGGGGCCGATCGCGTTCATCGGCCTGATCGTTCCGCATCTGTGTCGTTACATAGTAGGCCACGATCACCGCTGGCTGCTGCCTTATTGCGCTCTGCTGGGCGCTATGCTGCTAGTGACGGCGGACATCGCCTCGCGGTTCATTCTCATGCCGAAGGAAATCCCTGTCGGTGTCGCCACGGCGCTTATCGGCGTTCCGTTTCTGATTCATGTGGCGAGAAGGAGCAAACATGTCTAGAGGTCGAACGGGAAAATCCATATCTGTTTTTGTCGTGCTCGTCTTGTGCATGGTGGCGCTGGCGGTCCTGTGCCTGTCGATCGGAAGTGTGCGCATTCCGGTACAGGAGGTGCTGCTTTCTCTCGTTGGCCGCAATACGGAGAGCAGTGACTTGATCGTCATGCAGCTGCGGCTGCCGCGGATAACAGCCGCTTTATTGGTCGGAGCGGCGCTGGCGGTATCCGGGGCGCTGCTGCAAGGCGTGATCCGCAACCCGCTTGCTTCGCCGGATCTGCTCGGGGTAACGGGGGGAGCGTCGGTGGCGGTCGTCGGCTTTATGACGCTGACTGCCAACAAATTCAGCATACACTGGGTGCCGGTCATTGCCATCGTCGGCGCTTTTCTGGCGGCTATGATCAATTACCTGCTTGCCTGGAAAAGAGGGGTGTCGCCGTTCCGGCTCGTCCTGATCGGCATCGGCATCTCGACGGCGATGAGCGCGCTGACGATGTTTTTGCTGATAAGCGGACCTTCCTATTTGGCCGCTCAAGTATTGAATTGGATGACGGGCAGCGTTTACGGGACGAACTGGAAGCATGTCGCGGCTTTATGGCCTTGGGTCCTGATCTTTATTCCTTTTTCCCTGCTGTACGCCAAAGAATTGAATGTGCAGTCGTTAGGCGAAGCGGCTGCAGTCGGGCTTGGCAGCAGGCTGCAGATGAGCCGGGTGGTCGTGCTGTTCTGCAGCGTGGCGCTGGCCGGCGCTGCGGTCGGGATTGCGGGCACGTTGTCGTTTATCGGCTTGCTGGCGCCGCATATGGCGCGTAAGCTCGTGGGTAACTCGTATCGCATTCTGATCCCGGTTTCCGCCGTTCTGGGCGCGATCGTACTGGTGCTGGCCGATCTGGCGGGAAGAATGCTGTTCCAGCCGCTCGATATCCCGGCGGGCGTATTTACGGCCGGAGTCGGCGCTCCGTTCTTTATGTATTTGCTGTTCAGGCATAAGAAATCGTAGGCTTATCCGTTTGAACAACATGAATAAGCAGACCGTGCGAAGTGACGCGCGGTCTGCTTATTTTTTACGCTTAAATTTACAAAATGAAATTGCAGAAAAATGCGATGATTTTCCGGCCTCTTTTTCGGTCAAAAACTGCTCATACTGCTCAGCCGTGCCCGCGAAAAAACGGACGACGGTCGGCGATACGACACGGCTTCCGTCCGAAGCGACGCTTTCCGAGCTGGAGGTGACCATGCCATGAAGCATCGGCTCGTATACCCCGACCCGCGTGAGATTGCCGGTAGCGTCTCTGGAATAAAGCTCAACCGTCCCGCTCTTCATCGGACTGGACGTTCCTAGCTCGCCGGTTGCGGGAATGTTGTACGTGTACGTCCGTTTGCGGTAGGGGAGCGGTGGCGAGTCCGGCTGATCGAAGGTAACGACGACTTCCCCGACGAACCCCTCCGGAACGATATAGACATGCAGCGGGTAACGCGAAACCGTCATCCCCATAAAAAGCAAGCCGGCTGCAGCGAACGCAGCCGCCGCGTAAGCGAACTTCGGCCATCTCCTTCTTGTTTTACTCATGTATGAACTCCTCCCGTGCTCCTCTCCTTTTCCTTGCTCTATCGCTTTTGACGTTTTTCTTATTGTATAGGCTTTGCTGACAGCGGGGGAGTTCTAATTTTCATAGTCCCAGGCCATTTTATTTCCATAAATATACAACTTCTTCCTATTGGATGCGTTTATAGTCATGAATAGCAGATTTAACGCTGGTGTAATAAGGATGAAGTGGGGAGGTCTTGACGTTGAAAAAGTTTCTGCTTGGCGCGGTGTTCGGTGCGGCCTTGGCTGGAAGCGCCGTCGTATATGCCGCCGATGCGATCCAAGCTTATGTGTTCCCGGCCGCCTTGGTCATTAATGGAAAGGCGCAGCAGCCGGAAAACGGTTATGCGCTGCTTAACGTGGACGGGCAGGCTTATGTGCCGCTGCGTTTCATGGCCGATCGCATGGGCGGAGCGGTCGCCTACGATGAAGACAAGCGGACAGTCTACGTGATCAGTCCTGGAGAGATGTCCGGGCATATCGCGGTCGGCCAGACGAAAGCCGAGGTTATGGCATGGCTCGGCGACCGCTATCAGGAGATACGCACTCCCGATATGGGGCAGGAGCCAGCCTGGCGGTATGATTTCGGCGTGAACGACTCGTACAAGGTGTCCGCCGTTCGCCAGCTTATCGAGACGTGGGCCGATCCTGACGGGCTCCGCGACGGTCTGATCGCCTGGCAGCTGCTCGTCACCTGGAAGGAAGGGAAAGTAGACCGGTATTATATGGCCTATGCCGGAAAAACAGGAAATACGGTGTACGATATCGGCCACGAACAACTGGAGACGATCCGCAGCCGGCTGGTTGCCGCGCGCGAGGCGATCGAGACCGAGCACGGCATCCGCTGGATGGGCGAGAACGTGAGGGACAACGAGCTGGTGGTGACGTTCCGCAAGCGGGACGATTTCGAGCGTGGACTAAGCGCGGAGGAATTGGAGTCGCTGCGCAGGACGATCGAGAAGGCGGCGGGACTGAAGAAGACGCTTCCCGTTCCTTTGAAGCTCGAGCCGTTTCCTTTTTCGAGGAAAGCGGATATTACTGGCGTGATTATTAAGAAGGACGAGGAGGCGGGGCGCATTTTAGTCGCCGACCCGGATACCCGGCTGCCTAATGGGCGCTATGACGAATCCGTCTGGCTGTCGATGAACAAGGATGGAATCATAAGGCGGGCCGCGGACGGATCGCCGCTATCTCTCGAAGCGCTGCGAGCGGGCGAGCGCATTCGGGTATGGTACGACGGCGAGATCGTCTTTCTGTCCGATCCTCCGCAAACAAAAGCGCTGCAAATCAGCGTCTTGGATGCCGAGCCGGGTTCTTGATGTGCAATTGCGGCTTGAAGAGCTTAGAGAGCTAACCCGACTAAGAAAGAAGCGGATCGGGAAAGTCTAGTGTAGCAAAGCGGTTAAGTCTGTGTTTTATGAAGGTGTCTGTTCATTCCGAATTTTTCGGTACTCCTTTGGTGTAATATCGCGCTGCTTTTTAAAGGACTGGATAAAGTGATTGACATGATTGAAACCCACGATTCGGGCTATTTCGGTTACGGTATACTCCGTCGTTTCCAACAACTCGCAGCTCTTTTTAATCCGATACTTAACCAAGTAATCGTAAGGAGTCATACGGATGCTTTTTTTGAAGCTGCGAGCGCATTCCGAAACGCTCAAATGGGCTACGTCAGCAATTTCCTTTAAGGTAATAGGGTTCATATAGTTTTGGTGGATAAAGCTAAGCATCAATTGCAATCTCTCTTGTTGGAGTCTACTGTGTTTAGAGGATTGCTCCGAAGATAACGAAATGTTGGAGATTAGAATTAGCCATAGCTGAACCGTATGGATGGAAATCTCATACTGCCATCCCCATGATTCTTTCCGTTCAAATTTCTTCTTCATCTCCCATAGAATTTGCAGGATTTGCTCTTGCCACTCCGCGTCTCCTTTGATTACCAATGATAGCAAGTAGGAATTGGTGTAAGGGAGGACGTGGTTCCTTTCCATCACGCTATCCGAATAAAAGGCAAGCAGCTTTTCCGGAAAATTAAAGCTCACATATTCACCGTCAGGACTTAGTTGCGTAACCGTGTGCAGAACGCTCTTATTGATAAAAATGGCTTGACCCGTTCCTAAACCGTAATCTACACCGTTGATTCGTATCGTAAGATTCCCTTTGGTCACTAAGGTCATTTGCAATTCTTCATGCCAATGGAGATCGTTAACTCCCCTGCCTTTCGGAATGGAACCCCGATTCGTATGAATGTACATGATGGATGGGAAGGCCTCGTCAGGATACTGGATAGCTTCATGCAGTTGTTTTTTCAAGAAGGCCACCCCTTTATTTGACGATATTTCGATATTAAAAAGAGATATAGTTACACAATTTAAGCTACGGTGATGATATTATTATATCCAGCTTCGACATCTCATTACAAATCTGTGCACAGGTAACCGTCGAACAACTGGGAGGAACCGTGGTTAAGTTAAATAAAGCTTCTATGCTTCATCACCCGTTTATATTGTTGTTTATCAGCATCTTGTCTATATCTATCTCTTCGATCCTGATCAAGCTATCCGATACGCCCACTTCCGTGGCAGGGATGTATAGATTGTTTATTTCCGTTGCCATTATGCTCGTATTTGTCCCTTGGAGTACGTTTCGCACCATAGAAATGAACAAAAAAGACTGGGGCATCGTTGTGATTGCCGGTCTTTTACTGGGGCTGCACTTTTTATTCTGGATGGAATCCTTGGTCTATACTTCGGTGGCTAGCTCCATGGTCATCTTGTCGTTGCAGCCCTTATTCGTGATGATCGGGTCCTACTTTTTGTTTAAGGAGAAGGCTCATTTGCTGAGTTTTTCTTGTCTGATAACTGCTTTTCTTTGTTCGCTTCTGATTGCATGGGGAGACATTGGAATTTCGAAAGAAGCGCTACTTGGAGATGGCTTATCGTTAATAGGCACACTCTTCATTTCAGCCTACCTGCTGGCAGGGCAGAGAGTCAGCCGCAAAATCGATGCAAATGTATACAGCATCATTGTTTTTTTTATCGGCGGCACCGTTATGCTCATCTATAATTTGTTGAATCGTTACTCTTTAACGGAATATGACTCCTCCGATTGGACTTATTTTTTGTTGCTTGCAATCATCCCTACTATCTTTGGGCAATATATTTTTAATCTTTTATTGAAATCGATGGGGGCGACTACCGTCTCGGTTGGCATTATCGGAGAACCTGTTCTCGCTATTATCCTTGCTTTCTTATTTTTAGGGGAAACCATTTCATTGTTTCAGTTAATCGGAGGCCTGGGGACATTATTCGCCATGGGAATGTATTTTTGGTTCAAATCTTTGATCGTGAGGAATAAACGTCTTTGTTGAACGGGCAGTATAGTTGAAAAGGAACTTAAATTTAAATCTCGAATATCTAATGTATTCTTATAGCTAAAAATTTGATGACAGACAGGAGTTAGATACGATGATAAAAGGTTTTGGAGGAATATTTTGGAGAACTAAGAATCTTGAAGCTATAAAAAAATGGTACAGCGAAGTATTGAAGATTGAAATAGAAAATTGGAATGGGACTGTGATAAAACCCCAATTAGGAAATGAGACTATCTTTTCTTTCTTTACCGAGAATGACAGTTATTTTCCAACAGAACAACAAGTGATGTTAAATTTCCAAGTACATGATCTAGACGAGACTATTCAGCATCTTGAACACATTGGTGTACCTCTTGCAAAGAAAAAAGAGATTAGTGAATTTGGAAAGTTTATTTGGATTGAAGATCCTGAAGGTCGACTGATCGAGCTTTGGGAGAAATAACGAGTTGTAATTCATTGCTCTTGACGGGTAGGATAGCTTAATATTCATGTTGAACGAGGCTGCTGGTATGAATCCGCAGCCTCGCGATGTAAAGGGCAAAAAATACCTTCACATTATAAGTCGCGTAAATCGCGACTTTTTTGTTTAGTGTCACAATGTTCTTGACATTGGGGGATGACAAGAACATTGTGACATTCCCGAAGAAGGCAGAAATAGTAATCACGTCGTGCTCGGACGCAAAGCGCCGAAAAATTCGGCCGCTGGAAGCTATACCAGATTTTATCCCCATATTAGGTTATCTCGATTATTTGATTATCGTGCCATTAGGAATTACGCTCGCACTTAAAATGACTCCTCAACCTGTTATCGTGGAGCGGAGGAGATAAGAAAGCAGGGAAAGCCGAAATATTGGGTGACATGCTGCATTATTCATTTTGATTTGGATCTTAATCGCCGTTTGGATCGGGAGCATCTTGATCGTTTAGCAGGCCTTCATCCTCTTCGCATCATAGTATAAGCCGCAATTAATTAATGCAGTTTTCCCGTTCCCCGTGCCGACGTAGGGGGGCATTCGCTGAATTTGAACAAGTGCACACTAACTTCAGCCAAGCCGGTCATATAGTATCGGGGAGGTGATTCGTTGTGTTCAAAAAGAACTACCGCAGCGGCACTATCAGAGGCAAGCTGCGGGTCTGCCGATATTTGTCCGCGAATCATTCGCTGAAAAAAAACATCCCCCATACAAGGCTGTTCACGCTCCCCAATATGAAAAAGATGACGGCTAGCCATTCCTCGCTTTATATCAAGCCGGATATCGGTTCGCTCGGAATCGGCATCTTCAAGCTGACGCGGACGCGAAGCGGGTTCAAGCTGCAATCCTCACAGCGGGGCAAACGGAGCAACCGGTTCAATTCAGCGTCTTCCATTTACCGGCATATACTGGCGAAACGCCAGGGGCGAATGATTATTCAGAAGACGGTGCGACTTGACCTGGCGGGCGAAAGACCGTACGACATTCGCGTTATGGTGCAGCGCAAGCCGGGAGGAAGCTGGACATGTACCGGGATGGCGGCCAAAGTCGGACGGGAGGGTAAGATTGTAACCAATTATTATCAGGGCGGAGAACTAATTTTGATGGAGTCGCTGCATAATCGAAAAGGATTGCCGGAAGAACAAGGCAAGGCGCGAATCCGCCATTTAACCCGCAAAGCGCTGGACGTCGTACGGACGCTAAGCGCCAAACGATCGGGCATGCGCGAGATGGGCGTCGATTTCGCCTACGACCGAAGCGGGCGGCTTTGGGTGCTGGAAGTGAACAGCAACCATCCTCATTTCCATCCGTTCAAAAAGTTAGACCGAGCAGCATACGACCGGATGATGCGTTACGCCCGCAGCTATGGCAGGAAAAG
The DNA here is from genome assembly GCF_039536325.1 of Paenibacillus hodogayensis. NCBI lineage: Bacteria > Bacillati > Bacillota > Bacilli > Caryophanales > Paenibacillaceae > Paenibacillus > Paenibacillus hodogayensis. The sequence goes on along the minus strand of NZ_BAAAYO010000008.1, from coordinate 53,520 downwards.
CGCAAAATAAGTATTGAGGTAGCAATGAAAGTATTCGAAGATCCATCACAGTCCAATAAAGAACTTGCTGCCTATATAAATAAATATGTCAGGCAACTAACAAGCTGTCGGGTGTCACAATCATAATTACATTCACAGTCGTGTAAATCACGGCTTTTATTTGTTATGTCACAATGTTCTTGTCATCGCGCGATGCCAAGAACATTGTGATATTCCCGACTGAAGATGAGATTATCCATTGCCGAACTCAATCGGCGATCCTAAAGCAATCCCCAAAACTAATCAACATCATCAAAAGCTCAATCAAACGACTGGAATCGTTGGGACTTACGGTAGCATCAAAGAGCAAACTGCTTAATGCCATTAACCATAATAAGAAATTAGGGAGTTTGGTTTTCTGTTGCTAGGGTTTGCGCAAAGACGATGGCCCCCAAGCGGCGTTCTCCCACCAAGTTGTCCAAATCGTTTTTCAACTGAGTGGTTATATCACAGGTACTCTTCACTTATTGCAAAAAACACTTGATAAACTGACTGGAGAATCTCAAACAAAAATTAGATTTCAACCAGTTTCAAAAAATCAATTTTATCCAATGGGAAAAACAAAACGAGCAGAATTGTTTTCAGACCAATCAGGTGGTCATTGACTTCGGGAGTTATCTAAATACAAATGAACAATATCATTCAACAGAGTAAGATAGCATAATAAAGAAATGATGGCAGCCGGCCATAGACCGACTGCTTTTTCATTGAACTAAAGTGTAGGATAGTTTAAGATCATGTGCGGTGAACCTTACCACAAATGACGGCGAAATTTTTGCCTGATTTGCTTTAAAACGCACCTTATTAGGGCAGGTATACCTTTGTACTCCCATACCAAGAAACCATTCACTGCGCGGCGAATATGAGTGAATACGAGGATTAAAGCATAATTGCTAGGATAGCCCAAGAAAATATGCTGGGTTTATTGTAACCAGTTCATCCAGATGCTTCTTCCAACAACTGAGTTAATACTTCATCAGGAACTTGTCTATATCGCGTTTGTTTATTTCCATTAATTTACATTACCTATTAAGATTCCATTAAGATTCAAGCAAGATTTCTCTAGTAAAATACGGAGTGGTTCAATCGAATAATAATAGAAGAGGGTGCAACAGTCACATGATGAGATGGAGTTTGTTGGAAATAAGGAAGTTGATGATTTGTCTACTCACGCTGGCTGTGATTACGCTAGGCTCATGGACAGGAGGTAGTATTCAGGAGGCGAAGGCAGCAGGAGATTTTCTATACTTTACAAGTAACTTAGAAGTAACCATTACGGGATATACTGGAACGAACAAAGAGGTTGATATTCCTGCTACAATAGATGGAAATCCTGTAACTAGCATAAGGACTGCTGCATTTATTTCTAAGAACTTAACGAGTGTGACGATCCCGAACAGTGTAACGAGCATACAGGATAGTGCATTTAGGCAAAACCAATTAACGAGTGTAACGATCCCGAACAGTGTAACGAGCATAGGGGAGTTGGCATTTTATGGAAATCAATTAACGAGTGTGATGATCCAGAACGGTGTAAAGAGCATAGGCAATGGTGCATTTAGTTGGAACCAAATAACGACTGTAACGATCCCGGACAGTGTAACGAGCATAGGGGCAAGTGCATTTTATCTTAACCAATTAACGAGTGTGACGATCCCGAACAGTGTAACGAACATAGGGGGAGAGGCATTTTCTAAAAACCAAATAACGAGTGTGACGATCCCGAACAGTGTAACGAGCATAGGGGATGGTGCATTTTTTGATAACCAATTAACGAGTGTGACGATCCCGAACAGTGTAACGAGCATAGGGGAAAGTGCATTTTCTAATAACCAATTAACGAGTGTGACGATCCCGAACAGTGTAACGAGCATAGGGGGATTTGCATTTGCTAATAACCAATTAACGAGTGTTATTGTTGAAGGGGATTTAACTACAATTGGAGCTAGTGCGTTTTCTGGAAATCCGAGTTTTTCGATGGCAGCTTTTGATCCTTCTCCAGCGAAGACTTATGCTTCTACGAATGGGCACAAGTTCCTCAATATTTTGTCTGCGGAAGTCAGCTATTCTCCAAACGGTGAACCAGTAGGAAAGCAAGCTAATTCAACAAAGGTAACGGTAGATGTTCCTAATTTTATAGGATCAGCCAAAACGTATTACCAATGGTCAACAGGGGAAACGGCACCCGATTGGCCGAACGTGGAGTGGGCAGAGTTCACGAGCGAAGATTCCATTTCTACGCCTCCTGCTGCAGGTACGTGGTATTTGCACGTTCGTGTTGACGACGATCTGAATGTAAGTCATGTAGCAGGATATTCTTATTCAAATGCGTTTAAAGTTGTTGCTGTACCGGGCGCACCGACGAATGTGACGGCGACCGCAGGCAATAGACAAGCGACGGTTAGCTTCGACGCCCCAGCGAGTGATGGGGGAAGTGCGATCACGCTGTATACGGTTACGTCCAGTCCAGGAGGAATCACAGGAACGAGCACAACCGCGAGTCCGGTCACGGTCACGGGATTGACGTACGGAACGGCGTATACGTTCACAGTAGTTGCAAAGAATAGCGTAGGCAACTCTGAGGCATCAGTGACATCAGGGAGTGTGACGCCGATCAGTGAGCCGAGCTCTCCGACAAATGTCAAGGCGACAGCAGGTAACGGAACGGCGACGGTTAGCTTCGACGCCCCAGCGAGTGATGGGGGAAGTGCGATCACGGGCTATACAGTTACATCCAGTCCAGGAGGAATCACAGGAACGAGCACAACCGCGAGTCCGGTCACGGTTACGGGATTGACGAACGGAACGGCGTATACGTTCACAGTAGTTGCCAAGAATAGCGCAGGCAATTCCGCGGCATCCGCGGCATCAGGGAGTGTGACGCCCGTCGCACCGATCAGTGTGCCGAGCGCACCGACGAATGTAACGGCGACCGCAGGTAACGGAACGGCAACGGTTAGCTTCGACGCCCCAGCGAGTGATGGGGGAAGTGCGATCACGCTGTATACGGTTACGTCCAGTCCAGGAGGAATCATGGGAACGAGCACAACCGCGAGTCCGGTCACGGTCACGGGATTGACGAACGGAACAGCGTATACGTTCACAGTAGTTGCCAAGAATAGCGTAGGCAATTCCACAGCATCCGTGCCATCAGGGAGTGTGACGTCCGTCGCACCAATCGGTGTGGCGAGCGAACCAAGGAATGTGACAGCTACAGCAGGCAATGGACAAGTCACGGTCAGCTTCGACGCCCCAGCGAGCAATGGGGGAAGTGCGATCACGGGCTATACGGTTACGTCTAGTCCAGGAGGATTCACAGGAACGAGCACAACCCCGAGTCCGGTCACGGTCACGGGATTGACGAACGGAACGGCGTATACGTTCACAGTAGTTGCCAAGAATAGCGCAGGCAACTCCGCGGCATCCGCGACATCAGGGAGTGTGACGCCCGTCGCACCGATCGGTGTGCCGAGCGCACCGACGAATGTAACGGCGACCGCAGGCAATGGACAAGTCACGGTCAGCTTCGACGCCCCAGCGAGCAATGGGGGAAGTGCGATCACGGGCTATACAGTTACATCCAGTCCAGGAGGAATCACAGGAACGAGCACAACCCCGAGTCCGGTCACGGTCACGGGATTGACGAACGGAACGGCGTATACGTTCACAGTAGTTGCCAAGAATAGTGCAGGCAACTCCGCGGCATCCGCGGCATCAGGGAGTGTGACGCCCGTCGCACTGATCGGTGTGCCGAGCGCACCGACGAATGTAACGGCGATCGCAGGCAACGGAACGGTGACGGTTAGCTTCGACGCCCCAGCGAGTGATGGGGGAAGTGCGATCACACTGTATACGGTTACGTCCAGTCCAGGAGGAATCACAGGAACGAGCACAACCGCGAGTCCGGTCACGGTCACGGGATTGACGTACGGAACAGCGTATACGTTCACAGTAGTTGCCAAGAATAGCGCAGGTAACTCCGCAGCATCCGTGGCATCAAGGAGTGTGACGCCTGTCGCACCAATCGGTGTGCCGAGCGAACCAAGGAATGTGACAGCTACAGCAGGCAATGGACAAGCGACGGTCAGCTTCGACGCCCCAGCGAGCAATGGGGGAAGTGCGATCACGGGCTATACGGTTACGTCTAGTCCAGGAGGATTCACAGGAACGAGCACAACCGCGAGTCCGGTTACGGTTACGGGATTGACGAACGGAACAGAATACACGTTCACGGTGGTTGCAACGAATGGCGTGGGATCAAGTCCAGCTTCCTCCCCATCCAACCCCGTTTCGCCAAGAAACAGTTCAAGCGGAAGTTCAAGCAGTAACCATGGTTCAATCAGCAGCCCCATTTACTCAACGAATGGGAAACTAACGCTTCCGTTAGGAAGCGCCGGTGAAGTGAGCTTGGATCAAGCGATCTTCATTCGTATTCCGGCTAATGCTACCAGCAAACCGTTGGAAATTAACATTGAGAAGGTATTGAATACGCAAAATCTTTTTGCACATCATGAAATTTCGGTAAGCCCGGTGTTCGACGTCCAGAAGAATACGCCTGAAAATCTCAACAAGCCAGCTACGTTGGCTATGGTATTTAACCAAATCCAAGTGAATAGCAACCAAACGGTAGCGATTTTCTACTATAATGAAGCTACGAAAACATGGGTGAAAATCGAGAACGGCAAAATCGAAGGCAATCGCATCAGCGTAGAGGTGGACAACTTCATGAAATTTGCTGTGCTGGTGGTAGATCGGGCGTCGGGGTTGCCCATTGGAGCACCCTCGATAGACGAGTCGAAGGAAGTTAACTTTAGTGACATAGCCGGGCACTGGGCAGTATCCGACATTAATAAGGCAGTACAGAGCGGAATTGTGAACGGGTATGGGGATGGCACGTTTAAGCCAAATAACATCGTCACTCGGGCTGAATTTGTGGTGATGCTGATGAAGGTGTTGAAGTCGCAAGAGGAAGCTGCGAAGGTTGCGTTCACCGATTCGGTGAAGATTGGAACATGGGCGCAGAAATCGATAGAGCAAGCTGTTCAAGCGGGCATCGTTAACGGCTACTCGGATGGCAGTTTCCATCCAGATGCAGAAATTACACGCACAGAGATGGCTGTGATGATCGCTAAAGCGCTAGTACTGAAGGTGGAAACGAATACAGTAACCGACTTCGTGGATGACGCAGACATTCCAAGCTGGGCGAAGGCGCAGGTAGCAGTGTTGAAGAATCTTGGCCTTATATCAGGCAAAGGTTCGAACAAATTCGCTCCTCATGATAAGGCAACTAGAGCGGAGGCAGTCACGATTCTGTTGAAGATGATCGCTCAAAAGAGTAAGCAGGGTTAAAGCAAGCGATCACCGTTATCAGAAACATGACTCCAGTTTTAAGGGAAGACATTGAAAAGAAGCACAAGCGTCTTTGGAGATTTATATATGAATAACTGATAATAGGGCACCCAAAGGGTGCCCTATTACATTTGAATCGATTATTTAATCTGAATCCCTGCCATTTTAATCATCATTCCGGTAGCCCAGCTGCCTTTTCGGAAGCCTTACTTGGAACAAGGTTTCCGAATAAGGAGTGCTGCTCAAACGTACACTTCCTTGATGGGATTCTATAACATCATGGACGATTGACAAGCCTAAGCCGAGTCCAAGGCCAAGGCTTCTTCTTCCTCCGTTAGCCCGATAGAACCGTTCAAAGATCTGCTCGCGATCCTCAGGCGAGATTCCTTTGCCTCGATCTTTGACGGTAACGTACACTTCCTCATCTTCTTCCGTTAATTCGATTCCGAGGAAATACCCATCTTTCCCGTATTGAATGGCATTATCCAGCAAGTTGCGAAAGGCTCTTTCGATAAGAGATTCATTGATATCAATTACCACGTCACTCTCGGGTATGACTACTTCGATTGTGAATCCCTGACCATCTAAAATCAACAGGTAATCCACTATGATCTTCCGCAACATTTCGGACAAGTTATGCGGAGCAAAATGGAGTTCGAGTAAATCCTCATTTTGCCGCGAGATGTCCAGCAGTTGATCCAGTAGATTGTCCATGTAGCGGGATCGCTGTAGTATGATTTTCGCACCGGCCTGAAGCTCGTCCTCATCTTTGTAGGCACCTGTGCGAATCGTTTCGGCATAGCCCAAAATCATGGTTAGTGGTGTTCGCAAATCATGGGAAATGTTGGACAGCAGTAGCTTGCGCCGGTTTTCGAATTGCTCGATTTGACTAGCCTGACTTTGTATTCTATAAACCATCTCATTGTAATGCCGGGTAAGCTGGCCGATCTCATCCTTCGACTTGTCCCCTAGCACGATAATATCACTTCGGAAATTGACTTGATTGAGTGCCTTATTCAGCTTGTCGATGCGCCGATTGATAGAGGAGAAAAACCATAGAGATAGAAAATACGGCACCAAGGCAGATAATAGGATGGGCAAGATTAGCGTATAAACGACCTCGTTCGTACGCGTATAGAAGAAGTACTGCCCTGCTTGCATCGCTTCACTGGGCAAACTTAAAAGCAAATAATAGGACTGCTCATTATGGTTAAGGGAATAAACGAGGGTTATCGGTTCGTTGGTGCCCCATAGGTTGTTCGGCATATTCACCATACGATCCACTAATTGCTTGAAGTCGTAATGTCCCGTTTCTCCTGAAGTATCATAGATTACTGTTCCGTCAGGAGCGATCCATTCCAAGCGCAGATCCGGATTCTGGCTATGAACCGAATCCAACAGCAACTGAAGGTTATCCTCGTCGAATGCGCTTTGTTGCTCAATTAAATTCAGTGTCTCATGCGAAATGGAGTTCAACTTCTCCAAATTGTAACCCTTGACCCAAATCGTACCTACAAATATAGAAAGCAAAATAAATAGAATCAAACTGCTTACGGCACTGATCAGCATGACGAGCCATAGCTTTGTGCGATTGTTCATCGTCTATCTCCCGAAAAACGATATCCAATACCACGCACGGTATGAAGGTGAAGCGGGGAATTGGCAGTGTCTTCGAGTATCGTGCGGAGTCGGTTGATAAAAACACTCAAGTTATTTTTGTCATAATTCTCATGCTTCCAGATATGCTGGTAGATGTCTCTCCTGGTCAGGATGCGATCGGGATTTGTCATAAATAAGTGTAGAAGCTGACACTCAATCTCGGTTAATGGGTGCCGTATCCCGCCATTGTGCAGAATTAAATTATCTATATCGAGAACTAGGTTGTTCAATCTGATAATCACGGACTGATGCGACGTATGAGAAGTATGCCTCCTTAATTGAGCTTGAACACGGGCAATCAACTCTATAGGGCTAAATGGCTTCGTGATATAATCGTCTGCCCCCAAGTCGAGCGTGTCCACCTTATCCTGCACCTCTCGTCTGGCGCTAAGCGCGATAACGAGTATTTTTGAACTGGTTTCTCGCAAATAGTGAAGTACCTCAAAGCCATTCCCCTCGTCCATCATTAAGTCCAAAATCATTAATTCAATAGGATGCTCCTGAATCCGCTCAATCGCTTGTCGTCCCGACTCGGCTTCGATGATTTCCAAGCCCGCACGCTCCAGGTGAAGGCGAATCAGCGAGCGAATGTCAGACTCATCATCGACTATTAAAATTCGACTCATGTTGTCGCCCGCTCTCCGCAAGAATAATTGTTATTTAATCATATCAAACCTATCAGGAAAAGAATATAACAATACGGTCTCGATATGGTCGAAAAATGTCGTGGTTGTGCTAGTATCAATGAAACAGAACGATTGCCAAAATAGAACAGCGGCTGACCTTGTACTTTGTTTTATTCTCCTGTAAATGGATCATGATAAACAGGTGCGAAAATGTTGGGGGTGAAAGAGTGAATGTAGTATTGGAGAAAATTACGGAAGACAGCCAAAATGCTTAGCGTTTTGTCCCTTCTGTAAAGTGAAATTGGCCGCAGATAACACTCGTAATACTCGATCGCTTCCCGATCGGACAGCTCCGCTTGGAGCGTCTCCTTAACCCTCGCCGCCTGCTGCTCCCCGCCCAGAGCTTGGCTGCTCGACGAGCTTGCGGTCGATGCCGTGTCTCCAGATCGCCTGCCGTCCGTTCCTGTAATGCCTTCCAAAAGATACGTATACACGTTTTTGATTGCAAGTCCACAGGTTCCTGCTTTCAGATGCCCGAGTGGATTTGTTGTGATTTGTAAGTAGCCATTTATTTAGTTTTGAAATCTACGTTTCCAATAAATTGATGTTTATGTGATTTGTATGTTTTAGATAGTAAAGGAGTGAAACCAAGCTTTTAAATAAAAGGCAGGTAAATTTCGTTAAAAACATATTGACTGGTCGTGAAATTGGCTGTATGATTCGAATTAACAAACCTCTTATAAATTACAATTGGTGTGCGGCGAGGATTTTCTGGATTAGAAGGTTCTTATAACACATTACATGATGAATATCTGGTTTGTATAGCGACACCTCGGTCTTCAGCCCGCCCAGCACCTAACAAGCGTACTCCGGCTCCTTCTACATCAAGATCATAAATCTCACAGAACCTATCGTCCCAGATTAAAGCTTACGATCACGTAAAATCGGCACTGTACCAGGAGAACAGCAGCAACGAAGCAAGCCGACCGTCCGACTGCTGATTGACAGCAAATTACGCGTACATTACGATCTAGGTAATAGGTCGAGCTGCGTCCGAATGCCTGTATGGAGGGACGACAGCCGGCTAGTCGGAATGGTGGGGAAATACATGAGGAAACGTCCCAGCCGATTAACGTTTCAATCGCGGTTGGATGAAATGGTCGGCATTTTACGAAGTGAGATCCGAAGCGGCAAAAGAGCCGACGGGGAGTTCTTGCCCCCCGAGAAAGATATGGCCGCCCAATACCGGCTAAGCAACCAGTCGGTGCGCAAAGGTTTGGAGGTTCTAGTAACCGAAGGCTTGATCGAGAAAATACCGCGGGTCGGTAATAAAGTGACCGCCCCTGCACTCACCGAGAACGTGACGGTGAAGCTGTGCTACCAGAACACGATTCCCGGCGAGACCGGCCTCCCGGAGCTGCTGACGAGATTCCGGACGCTCTATCCGCATATCAACGTGCAGGAGGTGGTGCTTCCGGCCAATACGGTGGACAACATAACGCAATATATGGATAACGGGATGCTCGATATAGTGACGATTAACCAAACTCTATTTCGCGAACTCGGGGAAACGGGCAATCTGGACCGTCTGCAGCGGCTGGAGCCGAACCCGGAGATGTATCCGTTCTTGACCGAAGCGTTCCAAGTCGACGGCGAACTGCTCGTGCAGCCTTTTCTATTCTCTCCGGTCGTTCTGTGTTACAACCGCGATCATTTTATGGAGAAGAAGGTTCTGGAGCCAGACAGCATGTGGACTTGGCGGAAGCTGATCGAGCATGCGGGCGATCTGGATGTGCCGAAGGAGCGGGTTAGTCTGGCGTACTTGTTTTATTCGGTCAATCGTTTTCCGTTGTTGTTTTTGCAGCACGGCATCACATTTGCCAAAGGGAAAGACGGAAAGCCTCGCATCGACAGAAGCAAAATGAGCGAGGTGTTGCGGCTCGCACGAACGATGAAGGAGAAGTTCCCGATTCTGTTCGACGGCAGCGTCACGTCCGATAACGAGGCGGATCAGCTGTTTATGAACAATAAGTCTTCCATGATCCTGACCACTTATTTTCGGCTCAATGCGTTTAAGGATTCGGAGGTTTCGTTCGATCTATCCCCAATTCCGCATGCGGGAGATCCGAAGACGCTGCTCGTAAATATCGGTCTCTGCATCAACCGGAAAACGGAGGTGCGCGAAGCTGCACGAACGCTGGTCGAGTTTCTGACGTCCTACGACACCCAGCTTGCGATTCGCCGCCATACCTATTCGCTGCCTGCTTTGAAGCCAGCCGCGGAATGGGTCGGAGAGGAAACGCTGCGGAGACCATCCCGTTTCTCGATGTTCCGGGAAATTTTACCGACGATACGTACTTGCTCGGACTTGCGGATCAGTGAGGCGGAGATGAGGAAGCTCGTCTGGGAAGTACGGATGCATATGGCCGGTTTTGATGAAGAGGAGCAGTTTTGCTCCCGTCTTGAGGAACAGTGGGTGTAAGCGGACGAGGTAATTTAAGCGAGTATGAGGAGAGCTGAGCCGATGGCATGCCTCCTCCTCCGGCACGGGGGATCAGGACGAAGCGGGAGAGATGCTGAATCGCGTCATAATGAAAGCGCTATCTTTCTGGCAATCGTGTTCGACTCTGGGATGAGAGCCCGTTTATTGAGGTAAACAGGAGTATCTATGGCAAATATTATCTGAATATTCGGAAATTTAATGAATGAAAAACGATGGAGGTACGACGCGAACATGAAGAAGAACATAAAAAATGCAGGGGTCGCGCTTGCGCTGATCGGGGCTGTGCTGGTCTCGGCGTGCAGCAATCAGGGGAGCGGTACGGGGACGGACGGCAAAGCCGGGGAGCCGGCCGAAGTAAAACCGAAAAAGCCGATCACGTTAACGATATTCACAAACGGTGTGACGGCCGCCGAGTTCGACGACCGGTTCCGGGGGATGCTGCAGGAGAAATTCCCTCACGTCACGATCGAATATATCCAAGCCGCGAAAGGCTCGACCATCGTTGATCTGGTCGCCCAGAACAAAATACCGGATATTATCCGGACCGACATTCCCACGTTGTACAACGGTTATCTCGATTACAAGATCGGATACGATCTGAGCGAATTGATCAAGAAGAACAAGTACGATTTGAACCGGTTCAATAAAGTGTTTATGGACGAGATCGTGACGGTCGGCCGTACGGGAGCGATATACGGATTGCCGGTTCCGCCTTATTTTCCGCAAGTGCTTTATTACAACAAGGATCTGTTCGACAAGTTTGGCGTGCCTTATCCGAAGGACGGCATGACTTGGGATGAAGTGTACGAGCTCGCCAAAAAGTTGTCGCGGACCGAGGGAAGCACTGTATACCGGGGATTCAGCGCCAATACGACCGCGATGCTGAGGGACAATCCGTTCTCCCACCCGATTCTCGATCCGAATGCCGATCAGCTCTCGGATATGGAGAAGTGGAAGACGCTGTTTACGAATTTCAAGCGGTTCTATGAGATTCCGAACAATGCGATCGAGAAGACGGCCGCGGCGGAAAATACGGCGTTCAGCAAAGGCAAGGTGGCGATGATGGTCAACCAGCACAGCGTCTACTTGACGATCCCGCCGGAAGTGAACTGGGATATCGTATCCTACCCGCTGCAGACGGGGGCGCCGAAGCTGATGCCGCAGCGCGGCTCGGCCTATTGGTCGATTACGAATACGAGCCAGCATAAGGACGAAGCGTTCGAGATTATTACGGCGATGCTGTCGGACGAGATGCAGATGTCGGACTCTAGGAAAGGGTTGCCGACGACGCTAACCAAGAAGGAAGTTATGGATGAGCTCGGCAAAGGGCATCCGGTCTACAGCAAGAAAAATATGAATGCAATCAACTTGTATCCTCCGGTAACGTTTACGCCGAAACGGAAAGCCGATCTGATCGACATACCAGGGATTACGCAGCAAGATTGGATGGCCGAGACGTTCGTGAAAGTGGCGGGCAGCGGGGCTGATATGAATACGGCGCTGCGCGAGCTCGACGAGCGGCTGAAAGCGGAGCTTGCGAAGCTCAAAAGCCAGAAGTAGCCGTAACGCCGGGAACGGATACGACGATGACAGCACGATACGGCATTGGCGCAGGCGAGGGACTGGTACAGTTCCTTTGCTTACGCCGTTATGACCGATGCTGTTTTCGTGCTCCACAACGGGAAAGGTGCGCGAGAGCAAGCGAGGTGTTGGCCCGCCTTGTTCTAATCGAGATCGAGAGGGGATCGAGTGTTGAAAAAGAAAGCTACGATATGGCTGCTTGTGCTGCTGCTGTGCCTCGGAATGCTCCCGCCGTTTTCGGCGCAAGTGAAGGCCGAAGCGCTTGCTTTAACGAACGGGGGATTCGAGTCCGGACTTGTAGGCTGGAGCCGTCTGTTCGGCAATGCCGCCAATATAGTCGTCACGAGCGAGCATTACCATTCCGGAGGCTTCAGTCTGCGCATCGATGACAAGGAGAGCACCTCCGGGTACGCCATCAGCAGCGGCCGTCATCCGGTCGTGCCGGGCAAGCAGTATATGGCGTCCGCCAAAATGAATATGATCAGCGGACATGGCATGATCTATTTATATTTCTACGATGCGGCCGGAACGGTGATCAAAAGCGTGTCGGCGGTGAAGTCGTCTCCACTGGGTTCCTGGACCGACGTGATGATATCCGCGGAGCCTCCAGCAGGGGCGACGGAGGTCGCCGTCGTGTTGGCTACCGGTATGGCGAACGTCGGCCGGGTTTATTTCGACACGGTCAGCCTTAGCGCCGTCAGCCTGATCGCGAACGGAGGTTTCGAGTCGGGACTTCAAAATTGGAACGCCGCCTTTGGCAGCGCTCAGCGGATGACGGTTGTGACCGATCCGAAATTTTCCGGCTCCTACAGCCTGAAGCTCGACGACAATAGCACCCAGAGCTCGCTGGGCATGGAGAGCGACAAGTTCCCCGTTGTTCCCGGCAAAAGCTACACAACTGAGGCGCGGGTGAGGGTGGACAGCGGCTCAGCAGCTCTTTATTTGCGTTTCTACAATGCGGCGGGCGTTCAGCTCGATCAGGTGAGCAAAGGGCAGGGCGTCACCCAAGGGTTGTGGCAGACGGTGACCGTCTCGATGGTCGCGCCGCCGGGCGCCGCGAAAGCGAGCATTATCTTATATTCCTCCGGGGCCAACGTCGGGGTTATGTATTTCGATGATGTCAGCTTAACGGACAAGACGATGCTTCAGGGCACGGTGACGGATGCGACCTATGCAGCTCACATTCCTTGGGCGAACGCGTATCTGTATAAGGCGACGGATTCGGGCTTTCTGGAGCCGATCGATAAAGCGGTAACTAACGCCGCAGGCAAGTATACGTTCGGCAAAGGAGTCCAGGACGGCAGCTATGTCGTGAGAGTGTCCAAGGACGGATACTTGGCTGGCACGGTCGGCGCGCAGGTTGGCACAAGCCCGGTGAGCGCCGATCTGGCGATCGCGAAAGACACCGCCGCACAGCGCTACACGGTGGGCGGCACAGTTCGCGTGCCCGGAACGTCGACGCCGTTGGCCGGAGCGTCGGTATCGCTGTACGACGACAACGACGCCGGCTTCACGGCTTCGCTCGGCGCAGCGGTATCGGCGGCGAACGGCACCTTTACGCTCGACCGACAGGTCGTGAACGGACGGTATCTGGCTCGTGCCGTGAAGCCGGGCTACTACACGACGACGTTTCCTGTAGCGGTGAACGGCGGCAATTACGCCTCGGTCGACCTGCAAATGCCCGTGAAGGACAATGTCACGACGGAAAGCATGCCGAAGCCGCCGGCGGCACACCCGAGGCTGTACGTAACGCCGGAGCTGGTGACGCAGCTGCAGGACAAAATCGCGACGCCGCACTTCCAGCCGATCTGGACGAAGCTTCTCCAAGGCAGCTACATACCGGTATATACCGGGAAAAGCAGCGGCGCAACGCTCGGATTCGAGCCGTATCCGTTCCCGTCCGCCGAGCAGGCCCGTTATGTGAAGCTGTTCGGCAGAGGCAACTCGGTCAACCAATGGAACTCGATCACCGAGACGGAGATTTATTCGCAAGACACGGCCGGCGGGAAAGTGAAGCTTCCGGTACAGAGCGTGACCTGGAGCAGCCAGGACCGTCAGTATGACGGCAACAATACGATCGACGGCAACCTGGACGCCGAGTCCCGCTGGTCGGCGGAAGGACCCGAGGAATGGATCGTCTACGATCTCGGCTCCGTCCAATCGGTCAACGAGGTGGATATCGCCTGGCACAGCGGCAATACGCGCTTTTCGTATTTCGATATCTATGTCTCTGCAGACGGACAAAACTGGAAGCTCATTAATATCGGCTTGGGCAAGCCGCCGGGTTGGCTCGATCCGCCGCCGCCCGGGGGAATCAACTACTCCGCCAGCACGAAGCAGGCGATCGAATTTAATGCGATGAAATATTTGCTGCTAGGAGATGCTGCAAGCGGACGTCTTGCCATCGAAGCGATCCAAAACTTCATGGATACCGTCGTCTACGGCGGACCGGATACGTTCCGGCCGATCGGCGATACGATGTTCGCGGCGGCGCTCGTCTACGACTGGTGTTATCCGCTTCTGGAGGAAGACGAAAAGACGGCAATAATAGCGGGCTTGAAACGTCTGGCTGGTCAAATGTCGATCGGGTATCCGAATATCCGGTACGGCGCGATAAGCGGGCATTATTCGGAAAATCAGCTGATGAAGGATCTTCTGATCTCAGGCGCGGCGATCTATGACGAGGACCCGGAAATGTACGATTTGTCCGCCAAACGGTTTTTCGAAGAATACGTGCCGGCTCGCAACTTCTGGTATTTGTCCGGTATGCACCATCAAGGCATGGCTTACGGCTTCGGCGTCCGTTACACCCCGGAATTGTGGGCGCAGTGGCTGTTCGACCGGATGGGGCACGGCAGCGTCTTCGTTCCCGAACAGGGAGACGTCATCTTGCGCGGCATCTATTCTCGCCGTCCGGACGGACAAATGCTCATAGACGGCGATACGGGGACTGGGCACAACAACGCTCCTGGGGTATATTGGAAATATATGCCGGCTCTTATGCTCGCGGCTTCGTATTATAAAGATCCTTACTTGCTGGATGAATTTAAGAGGCAGTATACGCCGGGTTCGGATCTGCTGTCGGAAATTTTGTTCGTCGAGCCGGATCTGCCGGCGAAGCCGATCGGCGAGCTGCCGCTTACCCGTTACTTCGGTTTCCCTTACGGCACGATGATCGCGCGAACCGGCTGGGACGCCGACGGTACGGAAGGACGTTCTTCCGACGTCGTCGCCGAGATGAAGATCGGCAGCTACCAGTTCGGCAACCACCAGCATCTCGATTCGGGCAGCTTCCAGCTCTATTACAAGGGTGGCCTGGCGATCGACTCCGGCATGTACGGGGGAACGAACGGTCAGTATGGCAGCGAGCACGACAGGCACTACTACAAACGGACGATCGCGCATAATGCGATGCTCGTCTACGACCCGGCCGAACCGCAGTTTGGCGACTGGGCGAACGACGGCGGGCAGCGCTATACCCCCGGAGCGACCGGGATCGAGGATTTGCTCGGCAAAAATAATTACGTCAGTCCGGTCGTCGGACACCAGT
This sequence comes from Paenibacillus hodogayensis, assembly GCF_039536325.1. Lineage (NCBI taxonomy): Bacteria > Bacillati > Bacillota > Bacilli > Caryophanales > Paenibacillaceae > Paenibacillus > Paenibacillus hodogayensis. The sequence goes on along the minus strand of NZ_BAAAYO010000008.1, from coordinate 38,213 downwards.
TCGGCCCGGACTTGCATTCGCCGAATTTCAGCTACATCAAAGGGGATCTGACTGCCGCCTATACCGACAAAGTGCAGCAGTACGAGCGTTCCTTCGTATTCCTGAACCTGAAGGATGCCGATCACCCTGCCGCGATGCTCGTCTACGATAAAGTGAAGGCGTCCGACCCGAATTTCAAAAAATACTGGCTCCTGCACAGTATGGAAGAGCCGCAGGTGGACGGCAACACGACGACGATCATGCGCAGCGGGGACGGCTACGAAGGAAAACTGGTCAACGAGACGCTGCTGCCAGGTCCGGGGGGCGCTGTGATTGAGAAAGTCGGAGGGCCGGGACACGAGTTCGACGTATTCGGCATGAATTATCCGCAGGCAACGCGGAGCGCGCCGGGCAAACATACGGTTGAGGCGGGAGCTTGGCGGGTACAAGTGTCGCCGGCGGCGGCAAGCGAGACGGACCGTTTCCTGAACGTGCTGCAGGTGATGGACAATGACGGCACGGCTCCGCTGCAGGCAGGAGTGATCGACTCGGAGAAGATGGTCGGCGCTGCGATCGCCGATTACGCCGTATTGTTCAGCAAGGCTGGCGTACGCGAGCAAGGGACCGTGTCCTTCTCCGTGTACGGGGGAGGAGAGCGGCAATATGTCGTGACGGACCTTGCGACCGGCACGTGGAAAATCTCCGGCGTTAGCGGGGAGTCCTATGGAGAAGTAAGCGAGGCCGGGGGCGTTCTGTACTTTACCGGGCCTACGGGCACCTACACGTTGACTTTCATGGGGGCTGTCGACCTCGTGCCGCCGGTTACGAAGGCGACCGTTGGGGGCGTGACCGGGCCGGGGACGTTCAACAACCACGCCGTAACCGTTACGTTCGACGTGTATGACCTGCTCTCCGGCGTCGACCGGACGGAGTACCGGTTGAACGGGGGAGCCTGGACGACGGTAACCGGTTCGGTCTATTTGCAGACGGACGGCGTCTATGCGCTGGATTACCGCTCCGTGGACCGGGCGGGCAATGTGGAGACGGCGAAGCAGCTTCTGATCGGAATTGACAAATCACCTCCGACGGCAACGATCGCCTACAGCAGCAGGGTCCCGACTCGCGAGACGGTGACGAACGGTTCGACGTACCTCCTATACGAGAACGGAGCTTTGATCGATACGCAGACGCTGGCCGTCCGGACGCCTCGAGCGCAGCGGGCCGTAACGACGATGCAAGGCAAGCCGCCAGGCGCGTACGAATACCGGGCGGAGCTGGTGAAAGCGACGGGGGCGATATCCAGTGAGAAGCTGATCGTTCACGTCGTGAAATAAAACGATGCCGGTCGGATCTCCGGCCGGCGTATAGATCGTTTTAAGATCCAGTTTCTCGAAAAGTGGGTTCGCCGCGGTGGAGAGTCTCAGCTTTTTTATAACTGGTTTCAGAAAATATTGTACAGAAAAGGGATGTTTTGGATATCGTGTAGTTGTGGTGAAGGCTTGCAATCAAATCTTGGTATTGTTATTATGGGGGAGAGGAATTATAGGTAATAAGGAGTTTGATAGGATGCAAAAGCCAAGCCGACGAACACATAGAGATCGGATGCAGAAAATGGTACATTCCCTTCGCGAAGAAATCTTCTCGGGTAAATATGCGCCGGATACGTTTTTGCCAGCTGAAAAAGTACTGGCTGACCGGTTTGACGTGGGGACGAATTCAGTATCGAAAGCGCTTGATATTCTTGCCGAAGAAGGGCTTATCGTCAAAACGCGCCGGGTTGGCAGTAAGGTCATCAAGAAGGAAACGGTGCATTTCGGTGTTCATACCAAAATGAATCGGGATCTCGATCTCGCAACGCTTTTGTCTGAATTTCATAAGGATTATCCGCACATCCAAATAAATCCGATTGCAATTACGGATGACTATCGAGCATCCAATATGACGGATGATTTGTTGTCAACCGGTCGCTTCGATATGATCCTGATGAATCAAATTTACTACCAGAACATGCGAGAGAATGATCGGCTAGATATGCTGCAGCCGCTTCCACTTCAGAGTGGAGTTTATCCATCCATACAAGACAAGCTATTGGAGGACGGAACCAGCTATGTCAGACTTCTTGCTTATTCTCCGGTAATCCTTTGTTACAACAAGGAGCATTTTCAAGAGGCCGGGTTACTTGAACCCCATAGCGGTTGGACGTGGAAGGACTTACTGCACCATAGCGATGTACTCTCTAAAGGAGCCGAACGGTACGGCTTTTATTTTGATTTTCAAAATTCATTCAATAGATGGCCTATTATTCTTTTGCAGAAAATTTTGCATAAGGAGAAGGGGAAGGAGAGAAAAGATCGACTGTCGGCAGATGATGTGATGGAAGTTTTGAAATTTAGCCGCACTTTGCTGGAAACAGCCAGCGTCATGCCCGGGTTATTGAGTTCGGGAACGGCTCTAACCCTTTTTGCCGAAGGAAAAATATCGATGTTTATGTCTACTTACTTTCTTTTGAATGAGTTTAAAGAGGCTTCTATTCCTTATGATATTGCCCCGCTTCCTCATTTTACCGACCCCCGCACCCTGTTGATTTGGCAGGGGGTGGCCATTTATAGCAAGACAAGCGTGCCTGAGGCCGCACAAGTCTTTGTTGACTTTCTCTCATCGCACAAAGGACAGGAAATTATTCAGCGAAATACATTAAGCATTCCAGGATCGGGTACAGTGGCTGATCTACCTCTTGGAGCCGGTTTGAATGCGCCATCACGTTACCAGCTTTACCGGGAGATTATCCCTACGTATCGTACGATTTCGGAAAGCCAATTAAGCATCAAGGCAATCGAAGCGATTCACCAGTTACTGCAGCTTTTTTCCTCCGGAATTGCCGGTGAAGAAGAAGTTCGCGAGAAGCTTAAAGCGTGGTTATAGTCTTTGGATCGTTCGGAGTAAAGGTCGGGACCGTCTTCCGGCCTCTTTGCTATTGTCCGATTTTTTCGCGTTTTGGCTGAGCTATACAAGGTAGGGTTCCGTCAGCCCAAACTCCTGGAACAAAGTTCTTAAAAATTTAAATTCATTGACACTTTTCTTTCAATCCATATATAATGGCAATAAGATATCGTGTAGATGTGATGTTGAATTGTGAATGAAGGCGCGAATACGACTACATAAAACGCTTGTATCTATAACTACGCCTCATTGAAATGGTTTCAAATCGCTTATTTTATTATGCTGGTACAGGGTTGATCTAGAAGGAATCGATTTTATGGATAAAGTGCTTTGCGTTATGTAAGCGGTTTCTATAGTCTTGTACAAATAAATGGGGGCAAGCAAACGAAAAAGACAGCCTGTTTTATGGTTTCAATGACTATGCTTTACACGATGACAGCCTGCAGCAGTAAGGAGGTGACACTTCCGCCCAACGAGCCTTCAACGGCGACAAGCAAGCCCGCCGAACCGGTTACGCTGGTTTTGTACACCAATCTGACGGATGAAGAGGTCAATCAATTTTGGATATCGTCCGCGTAGCGGGTACGTTGATTCAATCAGAGTATCTGGATCTGGGGCTCGGCTATGATTTAAATGAGCTTATTAAAAAGAATAAGTACGATACCAGCATTTTCAATCCGTTATATTTTAAACAACTGGCTAATAATGCCGGAGCGACTAAGGGTGAGGTGTACGGTTTACCGATCAATCTCATAAGTCCTTATGTCCTTTACTACAACAAAGACTTATTTAATCGATTCGGGATTCCTTTTCCGAAGAATGGCATGACGTGGGATGAAACGTATGAAATCGCCAATAAGCTGAACCGGGTTGAGGGCGGTGTGAATTATCAGGGTTTCAGCGCGGTTTATACGGAGTATTTGCGCGATAATCAGCTTGCTGTTCCTGCCCTGGATCCCGGTGCCAATAAGATGAATGACACCGAAAAATGGAAGCCTCTGTTCGACAATTTACTGCGCTTCTATCCAACGGTCGGCAATCCTATAGGCGCAAACTCCGCTGCCGACCAAAGTAAGTTTATTAAGGAACGCACCGCTAGCATGCTGCTGGCACAGTTAAATACAAGTGTCCGTTCGTTTCCGGCCGATTTGAACTGGGATATGGTTTCCCTTCTCGTGTTTAAGGAAAAACCTAACGCGGGTTCGATACCGCCTCCGGCTTATTTCTCGATTACTCAACAAAGCAAGCACAAGGAAGCGGCGTTTGAAGTCATTCAATATTTACTATCTAAGGAGGTGCAGCTGGAGCATTCGAAAGAAGGAAGAGGGACTTCATTAATCGACCCTGAGGTTCAACAAGCTTTCGGACAGAATAGCGAGGTTCTGAAGACAAAAAATATTTCGGCGATTTTTTATCACAAAAATACCGAAGCAATGCCTGCGCGAAAAGAGGGACTGATTCCCATTGAAGCTGGGGTGACACAAAAAATAATTTCCGATGCCTTTATTGATGTAGCAACAGGGAAGAGCGATATCAATACGGTCTTAAGCACTGCGCAGGAAAAGATCGGTAAGGAAATCGAAAATGTAAAAAACAAGTAATGAAACAAAATGAGGAGATGATAGATCTCCTTATTTTTTTAACAAAAATAGCGATGAAATGAGGAGGTTTAGTCATGAAAAAGTGTTTAAAAGCGGGTTTGGTTCATTCGCTTATTATACTGCTAACCTTTGGTACGCTATTCGATGTCGCATCCGGGGAATCCGTATTCCTGCAGCCCGATCAGGGATACAACACTATGCTGGGAGTGAAAAAGGCAAATATGGAAGTGAATCAAATAAATGATGCTTATCCGGAAGTCACCTCTCTAGCGAACCGCAGGGGTGTGATTTCTCAGGCAAACGAACCTATTGTGGTAGACGGGGTGCTCTCCGAAAGCGTCTGGAGCGAGGTCTACGGGTTAGCTCATTTCCAGACCGTTTTTCATAACCAGCCAGCATCGCCGGACACAACCGTGAAAACGCTTTATGATCAGAATCACTTGTATATTTCCGTACAGGGCGATTCCGATGGAGGCAGTCCAGCAGAAGCCGAACGCTTGTTCATTCTCCTCAGTACGGATAATACCAATCACAAATTTTACCAAATTCCGCTTATTGTGACCCAAGGTCCTTATCCGATTGGAATCCGTTATAAAAACTTCACTAACGGGGATATCCGCGATAATAAACAAGACATTATTGATCTGATCGCGAACAAAGCCGTTTCCCCTGTGATAACCAAGCGGCCGGACGGCAGCTGGACAGCTGAAATGGCGATCCCCTTCGCTGCTCTTGGCGTGACTTCTGTTCAGTCTGGCGATGAGTGGCATATGAATGTATTGCGTTATTTCGGTCCGGATTCCCCCCTGTTGCTTAATTCATGGGTTCCGATCCGTGTTTCTGAAGTGATTGATGGGGACTACAACGGAAGGGAAAACAGACGCGCTATTCTTGATGCCTATGTAAGCAATGAAGGGCGGTTGGGAAGTCTCTTTTTTAACCAAATCCCGGAAATGCCGGGTATCGGGAAGCCGACTGTCGAATGGACGCCTGAGAATGCCCGGTTGCTTTATCGGCATTATACGGAAAAGATATTGGAGCTGGATGCCGCAGAACTAAGCGGGGATTCAACCGTTCAGCTTATCTGGACCTCACCTTACGGGGAAAAGACCGTTTTGAATGATGCAACGATTGCAGAGGCTGGAGACAAACGGTTGCTTTCTTTTACTCATCCGGCACCGAAAGAAAATGGGTGGTATCAACTGCAGATTCGTATCGATGAACCAGGCCATTCGGTGATCAAAGACCTGCATCTTTCTTTTGACAGATATAGCCTTATCGAAGCCGGGGATCAATTGTACCCGACGCAGCAGGCCGAAGGAACGCCGAGAGCGATTACGGCGCAGCCCGCTTCTGCCGAAGTCGCCAATCTGCTTGCTTTGGTTCCGGAAAGGGTGGGTTTCAACTTTGTCTGGGTTCCACACAAACCCGAGTTATCGGAACGATCGGTTAACTTTAGCTGGAGCCCTGCCAATCCGTGGAAAATCGTTTCCACCGACAGCGAGAAAATCGAATATCCGAACCCGCTTTATCCCGAGGATAACCACTTAACGGTGGTCAATAGGAAAGGGGAGACCGTAGACTACCCGTACTATGAAGATTCGCAAGGCCGTCGTTACTTTTTGTCCGCGCACCTCTGGCATTTACAACGGGAATATTTAATCAAACGGACGAAAGAACTTTCGACTACCGACCCTTTGGGAGCGGCCAGATTGCTTTATCGCTTTGCCCAAGTCTATCAGGGATGGGTACCGGTGAATGATATTGACGGAGGGGCGCAGTATCCTATTTCCACGGTTAATGGTCCTCCATATAATTACTACGGCGGGATGTGGTCCAGGTGGAGCCAGACTGAACTGAACGCGTTAGCTCCGCTTGCGGATGCCTATGCCGAAATCAAAAAGACAAATGCGCTGCAACTGTTAAGTCTGGAAATCGGCGATGATGTCGATCAGACGATCGTTAACGATATGTTCTTGCCTTCCATTGCATTCTTCCATACATATCCAGTCATCAAGAGCAATATCGAGTATTCCAACTGGAATGGCTTAATGAGCCTCGCCCGGGCATTGAATGAGCCCAAATATATGCATGAAGCCGTTGAACTAATGGCGCAGTATGCCAGTAGTCAGTACATGCTCGACGGATTCTGGAAGGAAGTATCGATTGGCTATCATAAGGATTCCGTGTTGGGCATCCAGAAGGGGGCCGCCCTGGCAGCGGGTTGGACGGATCCGGAACAGTATGAATCGCCGCGTTCCGGTGAACGGTATGTCCAGTTAAATCCAGGGGAGTACTTGCCGCAGATCGACGAAATGGTAAACATTCGGAACATACTGGCGTATCCGAACCGCGGTTTTTTCCCGGTTAATGATACATGGGCTTTTGAGAAGGCGACGGTCTCGCTCAGCACGCCTTCTCTGCTTAAACCTGCGGCTGGGATCGCCAAGTTAACCCGCGGTACCGGGTTAAGTCAGAATCAGTTATACATGAAGTTCTCTCCCTACAACGGTCATGACCATAAAGATCCGTTAAATATGAGCCTATTTGCGAAAGAACAAGAGCTGCTGCCGGATATCGGGTACACGCATACGAATTATAGACAATGGACGGCTTCTACATTGGCGCATAATACGGTAGTTGTGAATGGCAAGGATGCGTTAACGGGACTTGGCGGGAAGAGCGGGGGAAATCTTGAAGCATTTACTGCAATGTCCGATGGGGTTCAAGTCGTGAGTGCGCATCAGGAAAATGCATATCCCGAAACGACGGCGTATGGCCGAGAACCGTGGTTTATCGGGTTTAACGGAGCATCAGGCAGTGAGGGGTATGTGGTCGATTTATTCCGCGTAGCCGGCGGAGCCAGACATGAGTATACATTAGGAGGGGATGCGAATCGAACGGCAACGTTTGAAACCGATTTGCCCTTAACGGATTACGGCCCCTATTTGCTCTCCGGAAATCCAGTGGTTACTCCGCCTGTGAGCCAGACGGATACGGGTACGATAAGCGATAACCAATATTATGGGTATATGTACGTGCGAGATGTTCGTTCTGCACCTGTGCCGGACGGCAAGTATGAAGTAACCCTGAAGACCCAGGGTGAAACCGGTGAAAATGCGGGGCTAAGGATTACAGGATTTGTCGATGCGGGCGATAATGAATTGTTTATCGGCGAGTCGCCTTCTCTGCGGGCAGCACGGACCGGAGGACTGAGCTTTGACAATAATGTAGATGCAGAGAAGTATACCATGCCGAAGCTGGTGCTGCGCAGAGAAGGCACCGATCTGAAAAGTAACTTTGTCACGGTGATGGAGCCGTTGGACGCGGCAGCAGCACCTCAAATCGAGGTGGTGGATATGTTGAAATCCGACCTAACCACCGGCGAAGTAGCGGTATCGATTACCTATGGGAATACCCGGGATATCGTACTCAGTGCGCCGAACTACACGGATCAGGCCTTGATCGTCGGGGATCTCCGTATGGAGGGCAAAAGGGGTTTTATCCGCTTGGTCAACGGAGAGATTACGGAGATGCGCCTGGCGGATGGCGCGCTGCTGCAGAAGGGCGACAAGATCTTGACTGGGAATAGCGCCGCCACCGGTTCGATCATTGGCACACAACGTAAGGTAAATGGCGATCCTTACGATGCTCTTGTGACTGCGGCGGAAGTTCCCCAAGCGGCGGCGGGCGGTTATGTGGTCGTGACTCATCCGGACCAATCGACGACAGGCTATAAGATTATGGAGGTTCGGGCCGATCAGGGGAAAACCTTGCTTGTCCTGGACCATCAGGATCCGGGCTTTACTGTTTACGAGGATGGCCGTTCGGAGTTGAAGTACTATCCGATGACGAGCTGGAGCGGTACGCACCACTTCCGCATCGCCAATGTGGAAGCGGCAGAAGGCTCATGGCCGTCTAACGAAACGGCAACAGGTACGATAAGGGGCACCATCTATGATTCGGATGGTATTCCGCTCGAAGGCGCGGCCGTTCATTTGACCGGATACAGCACGATCACCGCAACAACCGACGTTGCTGGCGAGTTTACGCTACCGCTTGTACCGATTGGTTGGCAGAGAGTAACCGGCGTCAAGTCGGGGTATGGGATGGCCGTATCCGATGCTGTCTATATATCCACAAACCAAACCGCTAGTGTTACTTTTACGATGGCGGATCTGCAACCGCCGGTATTAACCGATGTGACACCGATCGGTGTTGGGACAGGGTTACCCGTGCGGGCAACTAGTTCCAAAGACGCCTTCCTATACCTTGTTCCAAGTACGACGCCTCCCTTTTTGCCGGCGCTGGAAACTGCTGTGATGACGGTTGGAGATACGGTCTACGGCATTAGGGTGCAAGCTGCGGAGGGAGTATCGGTTACACTCGCTACTTATGGCCTGGCTGCAGGAAAGTATATGCTGTACGCGGTGGACATGGATAAGAGAATTTCGAGCGGCTCGGCTGTTCAGATTATGCCTGTCGATCTGACGTTGGTAGATAGTACACATCCTTTCGTGAGTTATTCGGGAACATGGTATTTGGGAAATGATGAAAGACAAATCGGAGGGAGTTCCCGAACCGCAACGGCCGATGGTTCTTATGTGGACATTCCGTTTTATGGTATAGGGGCTAAACTTCTTGGGGTACGCTCCAATGCTCAAGGAAAAGCAAAAATTTACGTAGATGGCGTGTACCAAACGACCGTGGACAATTACAGTGCGGCCTGGAAGGCCCAGCAGGAGATTTACTATACCGGCGTGCTACCGAAAGGCGTGCATATGATTCGTTATGAGCGAATCGGTGAGAAAAACCCGGCTTCTTCTAGTTCCAACATTAATTTTGATGCGCTGCAAGTCATCGGTGAAGATCAGATCCAACCGGAACTCTCCCATGTGACCGCCGGTCTATTGGTTGCGGGGACGCCGATCGCGGCGACAAGCTCCAAAAGCGGTATGTTATATCTGGTGCCAAGTGCAACGGCAGCGACACAAGTGGCTGTCAAAGCGGCGGGAGCGGCTATAAATGGCACTACGGCGACGGTTACGGAAGGGGTATACGGCCTGTTGGATACGACGGGTTTCGTGACGGGCAACTATAAAGTGTATACGATAGACGCATACAATAATATTTCAAAAGGTTCCGAGACTATTACCATTCTCCGTCCGGAGGATGAGTGGATCGATAGCTTGAGTTCGGTCGTATCGTATTCGGGAACATGGTATTTGGGGAATGATGAAAGACAAATCGGAGGGAGTTCCCGAACCGCAACGGCCGATGGTTCCTATGTGGACATTCCGTTCTATGGTACAGGGGCTAAAATCCTTGGGGTACGCTCGAACGCTCAAGGAAAAGCAAAAATTTATGTAGATGGCGTGTACCAAACGACGGTGGACAATTATAGTTCGGCCTGGAAGGCCCAGCAGGAGATTTACTATACCGGCGTGCTAACGAAAGGCGTGCATATGATTCGTTATGAGCGAATCGGCGAGAAAAATCCGGCTTCCTCCAGTTCCAACATTAATTTTGATGCGCTGCAAGTCGTCGGTGGGGAATGAAGAAACCTTTCTTACTGTCAATGCTTCCAGGCTGAGGCTGTGGTGAACAAAAAAGCGAAGTGTTAGGCATGAAGAAGCATTCAGGGATTAGTCTGGATGCTTCTTTTTATGGCAATTTTCTTATTCCAACATATGGTATAGTGATGTAAAGATAATGACGGAGTGGCAATTGTTTAGAAAGAATATATTAAGGGGTTCACTTGCTTTGAAAATTAGCTAGGTTAGGGAGTTGTAAGTATGCATATTGGTGTAGATTTAGACAATACAGTTCTTGATGCCACTTCATCTTATTTACACTACTACAATAAAGCGTCTGGATTATTTCTAACACCTGACGATGTTAATGATTTTTACTTGTATCGTTTATATGGGTGGGAGAGGACGGAGCTCTAGGACTTGGCGTCGGGGGAAGCCTGAATTCGTCCTCTGCCTCGGTTAGCGTAAGCGTATATCCGACGGTAGCGGTACTTCCGGCTATGTATCCCGAGTGGCTGGGCGATCGCTCCTTTCTAAACGTTCATCGCGTTCGGTTTGCTTACATTGCCGGGGAGATGGCGAATGGAATTGCGACAACGCAAATGGTCATTGCTATGGCCAGAAGCGGAATGCTAGGTTTCTTCGGGGCGGGCGGGCTTTCTCCTGCACGTATCGAACAAGCGATAATCGAAATCCAATCTGCCCTGGATCCGGAAGGGCTGTCTTGGGGGATCAATCTGATCCACAGTCCGAACGAACCGCTGATGGAAGAGAAGACCGTGGATCTCTTTCTCCGACGGGGCGTTGTCAGAGTGTCGGCTTCCGCTTTTATGGGTTTAACACCCGCAGTCGTCCGATACGCCTGCAGCGGGCTTCATCTGGATGCCGCCGGAACCATTCGCCGCAAGCATTATTTGTTTGCCAAAGTGTCCCGCCCGGAGGTAGCGAAGCATTTCATGTCGCCGCCGCCTGCTCGCATGCTGGAGGCGCTGCTGGCCAAAGGGCTGCTCAGCGAGGAAGAAGTCAGACTTGCCGCCCATCTGCCGCTTGCGGAGGATATTACGGTCGAGTCCGATTCCGGCGGGCATACCGATAATCGTCCATTGGCGGCTTTGTTTCCGACGATCTTGGGGCTTCGGAATGAATTGATGCGCAGCTTTGCCTACACGAGGCCGATCCGGGTCGGTGCTTCCGGAGGTATCGGAACTCCTACTGCAGCCGCCGCCGCCTTTGCCCTCGGAGCTGCGTACATGATGACGGGTTCTGTCAATCAATCGGCGATCGAGTCCGGATTGTCAGCGGAAGGAAAGAAGATGCTGGCGGCAGCGGATTTGGCCGATGTCATCATGGCTCCCGCAGGAGATATGTTCGAGCAGGGAGTGAAGGTACAGGTTCTTAAGCGGGGAACGTTATTCAGTTCCAGAGGCTTCAAATTGCAGGAATTGTACCGAGCTTACCGCTCGCTCGAAGACATACCGCGTGAAGAAATCCTGAAGTTGGAAAAGGAAGTGTTCCAAGAAAAGCTGGAACATATTTGGCAGGATACGCAGCAGTTTTTCCAAAATCGTGACCCCGGACAACTTGCCAAGGCCTTGAAGGATCCCAAGCATAAGATGGCGCTAATTTTTCGCTGGTATCTCGGCAAGGCCAGCCGCTGGGCGATCGAGGGGACCGAGCATCGCAGACTCGATTATCAGATTTGGTGCGGTCCGGCTATGGGGGCATTTAACGCCTGGGTCAAAGGGACTTCTTGGAGCCTCCCGACAGGCGAACGGTCGTGCAAATTGCACTCAATTTACTGGAAGGTGCGGCCGTTCTTACAAGAGCGCAGCAAGTAAGAAGTCACGGACTCGATGTCCCGCAGGAAGCCTTTGCATTTATTCCGCGACCGCTTGGTTAAGAGATAAGATATAATAGGAGTACGATCCGGGTCGTGAGTTTGTGATCTGCAAGTTCCAGTTACAATCAAATGAGGCGCAAATGCTAAATGGGAGGCTAGTATGGATAATAACGTGGCTCTATTGGTGATTGATGTACAAGTTGGGATGTTTCCTGAAAGTGATCCCGTACATAACGCTGATGGTTTGATAGAAAATATAAAAACACTAATTGAAAAGTCGCGTTTCGCTGGAACCCCGATTATCTATGTTCAGCATAACGATGGACCTGGAGAACTTCTCGAACCAGGAGCTCCAGAATGGGAATTCCATCCTGCAATTCGTCCCAATGAGGGGGATGCAGTTATTCAAAAAACAACTCCAGACTCTTTTCATGAAACCCATTTACAAAGCGAACTATTAAATAGAGGAATAAAAAAACTCATTCTGACAGGGATCCAAACCGAACTTTGTATAGATACGACTTGTCGTCGAGCTCGTAGTCTAGGGTATGATGTGGTTCTCGCAAAAGACGCTCATAGCACTTGGAAGAGGGGCGAGTTAAGCGCTGAGAACATTATCGAGCATCACAATAGTCTTCTATGTTGGTTTGCGGATGTAAAAGAAAGTTCAAGGATTCAGTTTTAGGAGTTCTACGGTAAGGCGGCAGGGAGCCCGTTTTGGTTGGTGGCTTTAGATCATGAGTATGATATAAGTTGAACGAATGTTTGGGAAGCCCATTTCCGAAAAGGACTGCCTTGCTGCTCAGACATGTTGTTTTCAACTCCTGGATTGAAAAAAAGACGCAGCGGAATGGGGTTGAAAGCCAAAACTCGCTGCAAGGCAGATCCCTTTCTCCATTTCACTTGGCCGTTTCCAGGAAGTGATTTCGTTCAACTTACATAACAGTACGGAAAAGCCTCCTGGCGGCCCTTTTTAGGCCGACCAAGAGGCTTTTTTACTAGCCTAAACGGTTTAGGCCGCAGCTAGGCTACTGTGCTCCTACACGGACCAGCCGAATCCAGCCTTCCTTCCATTCGTTCCAGCCGTCCGTTTTGGGAAACACGACTTTCACGGCTTCCAATCCGTCCATTCGAAACGTTCGCCGGGATTGATCCAGTGCTGCCGCATAACGAAACATAACCGCGTATTGCCCCGGCGCTTCCAGCGACAGGTACCAGGACAGCGTATGCCCGACGGCATCCCAATGACTGAACGAGTTAAGACTTCCCGCGGGCTGGGCACCGGGCTTTTCCGTCAGTTGAATCTCTCCGCCGGACTGAGCCGAAACCTGCTCCGTCACCAGGGTAATAACCGATTCGTGAACCTCTGGTTCCCGATAGGGTGCGACCAGAGCAAGCGGCAGCGTTCGATAAGGGTCATATACGCTTTCGACTGCAACAGGCGCTGCCGGAAGCAAGGATACAGCATTGGCGGCGAAGATTCCGTACGCCTGTCTCCCGCCCCCTGTCAGCAGGATAGTTGAAAAAGGAAATTATATTTAAATCTCGAATAACTAATGTAATCGGATAGTTAAAAATTTGATGACGGACAGGAGTTTGTAAAAAAATGGTACAGTGAAGAGTGAATTTGGAAAGTTTATTTGGATTGAAGATCCTGAAGGTCGGCTGGTCGAGATTTGGGAAAAATAACGAGTTGCCCAGTTGGAAGATTGAACGATTGTCACGGCTTACTCTGCCATAAAGCGCCCCCCCACCACCGGTACCATATGGGTGTCGTACGCTGGAAGGCTGATTAGACCTGCAGCGTGAAGCCGCTCATGATATGGTTCCAGGCATCGTTGGCTCCTCTCCAATCATATCCCGGTGGAATGGTTACACAGCAAACGCCTTCAAGCCGCCAGTTTTCTTCCAGTACTCTGGGGATCGGGGACGTGTCGAAATTTACGATCAGCAGTCCGAAGTTCCCGTGCAGCAGCTTATCCAGGGCTGCTTTTAATAACCGGGCTTCCTGTTCGCTCGTGTTGGTTCGAATGAAAAGGATAGGCTTGTTCTGAGTCGTGTACCAGAATCGGTCGATGCGTCGGTCAAGCTTCTCCTTAAAGGAAGGGTAGGAATCCCACCAACGGGCCGCATGTACTGGAAAATCATGGAAAGAAATAATATCGTACATTTTATCTCGGACGACAAAACATTCCCGGGTTCTATCGAGCAGTTCGAGATTGTTGAAATCCATCAACCCTCGGAATTGACGATGCAGCAGATTCACAACTCCGGGCACAGATTCAGACACGAACCAGTCGAGCGGACCCGCAGATTGACGCAGACCCAGCCTGTTCAACTGATAGGCCACTTGGCAGGTGGAACCCAAACTTATATAGCTCTTGTAGCGGCCGACACAGTCTGCCCATCTCATAGCGCCCACTCCCCGGTAAATGAATTGCCCAGTGTTACATTATTCCTTCGCGCAAAATTAGGTGCGGCAGGATGGCAAATCTCTTCAAATGGATCACCTCGCCGCTGTTCCTTCGCTCTGGCAATGAGTCCACGTGTCCTTGATTAAAAGGGAATAGAATATAGAAAGGGAAAATAGACCGCCAACTTTTTACCAGGCCGTCTATTTTTTATTATCCTTTTCAAAAAGGAGAGGCGGGAGAGTATGAACTCACATTCGACATGGCGACGCTGAACTACCGGACAGATTAGTTATTCCGAATCCGCTTAGCCGGCGAAACGCAACCAGCACGGGCAATCCGCCCGGCGTTTGCGATCGCCGGCTTTTTGTTCGTCAGCAGTCCGTGCGATGAAATTATCGCGAGAGACCGGCTTATTTCAGCCAAGAATGGCGTACGTAACTACTCAATATGGCTATTACCGAAGCAGTTGTCTGACGACAGTAAATAGGGTTCATGATGTGGATTTATAAGTTTTGCTTATCTTGATGAATTAATAAGGGAGCATGTGGATAAAACATTAAAGTATATACTGGAAGCAGAGTTTGCAGAGTTAGACGATGATTTTACTTGGTTAAATGAAGAAAAAAGGAAAATTGCAAGAAATCGAGTTATTGAAATGACAGGTGGCTTATTTAGACCTAATGAAGATCCAATTTGGAGCTTTCAAGAGGTACTTGATTGATTTTCAAAATAGAAATAGGATGTTTTCTTATGCTGGTAAGAAGCGCGATCTCAAGGAATTGTCCGATCGTCACGATCAAGGATAACCCCGGCCTCTCGAGTAAAAAAACGAAACCCCAATTCAAAATGACGTCGATTCGGCTCATTTCGAACGGGGTTTCGTTTTATATCAAACCGAAAGACTCAGCTTTGCTTGCCGATGTTGTTGGCCGAAGGTGGAAAAGCTTTCGCCTTTTCCGGGTGCAGCGTGCGCGCTTCTTCCTTCATGCTGGACATATTTTGCTGCTCCTTGAACGCTTTGCGCCGATGACGGGGCATCTCCTGCCACCTCCCGATATAATAACCCCACAAAGTGAGGTCTAAGCTTATCGTTCCTTCTGCTTGCCGGGCAGCTTCCGGTCGGGATCGCCCTTGCCGTGCGTTCTCCGGTTTTTCTCATCCTTCGCTTGCGTCTCGTGAAGCTTGTTCAAGTACGCTTTCGTATCGTCCATAGCCCCTCTGCTTCCTCCTTCCGTCGGGAAGACTTCGCTTATAGGATAACCATTAACGAACAGGAATACGCCCTCGCCTGCACTTGTCAATTCATACATAAAAGAAAAGCTCCCCTCGCCTGAGGCGAAAGGAGCGGGACACTGATTAACACAAAACCTTACGCTTTTTGCCGGAAGAAGTCAACGAGCTGCTCGATACGATCTCCAAGTTGAACAAGCTTCTCACCAGCTTCATAGCCGAACAAGAGGTCATCGATTGATGACCTTTTAGTTTGCGTACCTATTTACGGGGAACCGGATCGGCTTTGTTTGAGTTGTTCCAGCATTACTTTTTTGGTCGACGGCCCATAGATGCCATCTGCGGTAAGCTCATTTTTCTTTTGAAATGACTTCAGCGCCTCCGTCGTTTCCTTTCCGTAGCTGCCGTCCGCCCCGCTAGACATCGATTCGCCGAGCTTGAGAAGCGTTTCCTGCACCGCCTTGACTCCGGGACCTTTTGTACCGGGCTTCAGAACTCCGTCTGGCAGTTCATCTGGCGCCGTGGATTGTTCGGCCACCGGATCTCCCGGTTTCACGGTCGGCACAGGCGAGTTCGGTTGCGGCGGTTTATCTGCTTGCCGGGCTGTTCCCGCCGTTTCCTGCGCTTTGGCCGGTGGTGCGGCAGTTTCAGCGGCTGCGACCGGCGAGCCGGGAACGGATCGCGTTGCGGTTAGCCACATTCCGGGTTTTCTTGTCGCTTTGACGTTCGGATCGGCACCGAAGCTTTGCAGAAGCTTGACTATTTCCTCGTGCCCAGCCGTCCTCGCTTCCACCAAAGCGGTTTTTCCGTCAACCTTGATTGTCGGGTCGGCGCCTCCTTCCAATAAAGCTTCGACCATTTCATAACGTCCGAGACCGGCGATGTTCGGGAGCGCTTCGTTCATTACTTTGTTTACCGGATAGCCGGCTTTTAACATCATTTTGGTGACAAAAATATTATTATGGAGTAAGACCTGCAGCTCCAGGAAATTTTGCGTCTCTTCAATCTTGGCCTGCTTCAAAAGCTTTTGTGCGTCAGCTTTGGTTTTGGCAAGATCCAGCATGCTCTTGCCGCCCAGGCTTCTCAAGTAATTCGCCATGTTCTCTTGGCCGGTGACAAGTGCGTGATCGACCGGATATAGTCCGACGGAATCGGGCCGATTTACGTCTTCTCCTTGCTGGAGCAAGAAATCGATAATGTCGCGGGCATCGTTGGCCGCGGCATAGATGAAGGGCCGCGCATCCTCCCAATCGCCCTTGCGGATATCGGCGCCGGCGTCCATCAGCTTTCGAAACATTACGAAATCTTGCTTCATAGCGGCTAGGGAAATGGCCGGAGTCGTTTCCGGCCCATTCATGTTCGTGTCTGCCCCTGTAGCTAGCAGCATGTCGACAATCTCGTGACGTTTATACGGCGGAATGACTAGAGCCCGGTGGAGCGGCGTTTTGCCGGCCTTGTCCATTTCATTGATGTAAGCTTTGTCGAGCGTTTGCCGGACCCTCGCCGGATTGCCGCTTTCTATCGCCGCGATAAGCGCCGCACGGTCTTTCGCCGCAGCCGGGGCGGCTTCTTGTTTTTCCACGATTCGAGTACATACTTTAATGTAGTCCGCATCGATCAAATTAAAATTGTCCCGAATATCCAGCTTCAGCCGGCCGCGGGCCTGTCCGTTCAGCGCGTATACTTTGCGCTCGTCTGCATCGTAAACGATCATCGGTCCGATAGCGCTCGGACATGCTATGTATTCGCCGTAATCCGTTCGAACCATGCGCAGGTCGTTCCAATCCCAATTGGTATGGACCGTCCGTTTGAACGCCTCTTCCGCTTCTTTGCGCTGAGTTGTGTTGTCTGCCGATTCTTCCAGGGCGCTCGCTTCCTGAAGGGGAGCTGCCGCCTCTTGTTCCTCGTCCGAACATGCGCCTAACACCCCGATCAACAAGAACGCGGCCAATGTCAATTGAATCGTTTTCTTAAAGGTCATCAAGTATCCCCCAAACATGCTTCCATTTCTGACATATCGATTATAAGCGGCGATTCGGGGGGCGTCAAATGAAAGAAGGTGAGAGTGAACCACACGACGAAGTGGATTATCCCGTAATCTACACCCGTCCCAGTCCCATAACGATAGAAACATTAAAACGAAATATGGACTGCAAACAGATGTATCTTCATGTTACCGAAAGCCTATAACGGACTAGTTATCGGCTTGAACGGTTTCTTGATATAAAACCGGGCCGCGTCGATCAAGGACTGGCCTCTCGGGTTGGAGAGGACGCTCCTGATGGTAATGCGTGTCAAATACCTCGGGTCGTCCAGAGGGGCAACCTGGAAGGCGAAGCGATCGCCATCGAAAGGAACCTCGCGGTTTTCTACCGTTTCATAGCCGCCACCGTATATTTGCTTCTCGACGATGACGGTCAGCGATGAGCCGACGCGAACGCTTGCTTTTCCGCTGAATTGGACTTCCGACTCGTTCGTTTCGATGTATCCTTGTACCGGTTCTTCGAAGTGGAGGCGGCTCAATTTCCCGGAGCTGAACGGTTCCGGATAGTTGATGACCGGTTCTACCGTTTGTATCGACCAGCGAAACTCCAGTGGCCCCTTGTACAAGATTCGTTCGCCCACTTTCAGATAAACATCGTAAAAGGTGAGCGGCAAAGGCTCGAGGCCAGTCCGAAACCGATATTTTGGACAACCCGCTTCGCCCGCCGTCTTCATAAGTGCCCGACTGCCCTTCCAAGCTTGCGGACGTTGTAGCGGCGCTGTAATTTCCACTGTTTCTCAAGAATAGCTTCGGCATCTCACGGACTTGAGGTGGCAAATAGCCGACCGCGCCGAGGTCGTAATAATAGTTGCGGTACTCGTCCGACAAGCCGTAGTCGTCGACGATATAGTCGATATAGCGGATTTGGAGCTTGCCCGTCTCGGGATTCCACTCTGATTCATAGCCGAACATCTGTTTCAGGTCCAGTTCGTCGATGAGCACATCGTCGGCCGAATCGGCAGGAGCCGCGTTCACTTCCACGTACCCAATTCCGCCGCCGATCCATCGGAGGGCTACCCGCATTTCTGCACTGGCCTGGTAGGGGAAAAGCTCCACGCCGTAAGAACCATTCTCGAAACAAATCGCTCTTGGCTGCACCGTCACGGACCGGTACACGAGCGCTTGCGCCATAAAAGCGAGCGAGATCATCGGCCGGCCGTTAGCGATCGTTCCGATCGTTTGCCCGCTATAGGTGATTGTTTCGCTGCCGATGGCGATGTCTTTCAGCTCGATTTCTTGACCTGTATGGATGACGAGCGGGACGTTCTCCACAGCCGGAGTACCGGGCGATGGATTGTCTGCGGCGGTAAAGGTGACCTTCCTGGCTTGTTCGTCCCACGTGACGCTGCCTTGATCCTGCAAATCTTTCAGCAAAATGGCGGTCTGTCCGTCAATGTTGTAAGAGGTAATCGGTTTGTCGGCGTAATTTCATCGGTTGACAGCTCCCTTACTCTAGAGTTCCATACTTTAATGGACGCAGCCTGAAACCGAAAGTTCCTATATTAAGTAAAATAGGGATAAAGCTCACACCGTTTTTAAGAAGAAAGAGCGGCCGCAGCACAGACTCTTGCCAGTGCTAACCCGATAGATTGCTAGTACAATTTGCCATTCCTTCGGCCAATATGGACGGCGAGGATATTTTTCCGAGGCAGCGCTTGAAAACCGAGCAGATGATGAAGCTGGTTGACGTGAATGGCGATCCGGAGCGGCCGTATCCTCCCCGCCAAAGCTTTGCGTAAGTTCTTCTTCATGACAAGAACTTTATCCCCTCCCCGAATTGCCGTCGACAGTTTGTATATGATTTCAAAATAGAAAATGCATTTTTATTGGTATTGTTTAATTCTATAATGCAAATGAAGAATAGGTTTGAGGAGGCGCCCCTAAATGCCGATTTTTCGTGGATGCGGACGATGGATAGTGAAACGCGGAATTTGCTCAAAAGAAAATGATAGCGAATGTTGCGAATGGCTTTGCAGCTATGATGCTGTCCAAAAAGTTGCGAAGAAGAGGGAGTCGATGGAAAAGATGAAGAGAATCTGGAAGTTTTCTTTAGTAAGCGCTTTCGCTGTGTTTTCGTTGGCCGCATGCGGCAAGCCAAGTGATCCGTCAGCAACAGGAGCACCTGTTCCGGGTGAGGCAAAACCGAAAAGCAATGAGCCTGTCACGCTCGTTTTCGGAATGACGGGAACGGAAGAGCAGTTTAAGCTGAAAATATCGGAAAATCCGCAGGTGAAAGCGAAATTCCCGTATGTCACGTTCGAATACAGAAGCGTGAACGTGGGACTGGAGAAGCTGCTGTCTTCCAACGATATGCCGGATTTGATTAATGTGGTGTACAGAAAGCTTCCCGAAGTGCAGGAGTTGAAGCTGGGCACCGACTTAAGTCCGATGGTCTCGGCAAACCAATTCAATCTGAATACGTTTCGCCCAGAAAACTTGGAATCGATCCGACGCTACAGCGGCAACGGACAACTGATTGCTATGCCCGATTCCACGAACAAAACATACTCGACCTATGCGCTCGCCTACAATAAAGATCTATTCGATAAATTCGGTGCATCGTACCCGAAGGACGGGATGACATGGGATGAAGCGATCGATCTTGGCAAAAAACTGACGCGGATGGATGGAGGCCAATCCTATTACGGGCTGCATGTGAACAATCCGTCTAGCGTCCTGACTTGGCAGCAGGGACTCAATTACGTCAACCAGCAGGGAAAGGTCGATTTATCCGGGCAGAAATGGGTGGAACTATTTCGCGTAAATAAACGGCTCTATGACGAACAAAACAGAGTGGCGCCGCCGAACGGAATCGCGACGTTCACGAACGACAAAAATTTTGCCATGTGGGCGGGATCGGTGCGGGAGCTGTTCTTGAACGCAGAGAAATACGACAAGGAATTTCGCTGGGATATTGTGACCTTTCCTTCATTTCAAGATGCTCCGGGTATAGTGCCGCCTGAAGGAGGCGTATTCGTTCTCACATCGACCAGCAAGAAGAAGGAAGCGGCGTTTGAGGTGCTCTCTTATTTGCTCAGCGGAGAACTGCAAGAGGATACGGTGGCTATCTTCGAGAAAGGAGAGAAGCTCGGCAAGCATGTGGATGCGGTTAAGAACCGCAAGGCATCGATTTACGTCGCAGACAAAATTACAGAGCAAGGGGACGCCGTGTTTGCCGCCCAGATCAAGGGAATGAACACCAATCAACTGGACATCAATACCGCGAATCGCAATGCACAGGAAGCGATTCAGAAAAAATATAACGAAGTGCAAGAACAATCAGCCCGATAACAAGTGAAAGGATGGTTTATTCGATGATTGTCGAAGAATTGCAACCCGCTAAGGAGGGTCATGCCGCGGGAAGTCGGATGCATCGTTTTTTCCGTAAGCGTCCGGTACATGAAAAAATCCTGTGGGATCGTCGGACGTCGATCATCTGGCATCCGTCCGAGGTCGAGACGCATTACGAGCAGCCTAGAAATTCGTTTTGTCGGTTCCGCCACGAATTCGAACTGCCCGAGTCCGCCAAACGAAGCGAGCTTCGGATTTTTGCGGACTCCCGGTACATGCTGTACATCAACGGCCATTACGTGGGCAGGGGGCCGTGCCGGAGTGATCCGCGATGGCAATATTACGACGTATGGGAGATCAGCGCCTTGCTTATACCGGGTCGAAATACGATTGCCGTTCTCGCTCTCCACTACGGTTATGGCACGGGACAATCCGTTCACCGGATTCCGGCGCTGTTGGTGGAATGTACTGTCGATAACGGGGACGGGGGCTGTATGCGGATCGCAAGCGACGCAAGCTGGAAATGCAGCCTGCATCCCGCCTATGAAAGGAATGCACCGCGTATTAACGGCTGTCAAGGACCGGTGGAAGTTTACGATGCTCGGCTCGAGGATGGGCAGTGGCAGAAGCCTGGATACGACGATGGGGATTGGGTGCAGGCCAAAGCGCGGAACCGCCAATTATCGCCGTTCTGGAACCTCGTCCCGCGGGACATTCCGCTGCTTGAAGAAGGAGAGGTTACAGCTTGCCGTATCGTGGGGATCGGCGAGCTGGTCGAACGGCTGGAGGCTGTGGTACGGCTGCATAAGCAGATTATTGAAGAGGAGGCCGGCCTGACCGTTTCTCCTTTGGACCGTGTAAGGACGGCCGATGATACCGTACAGCGAACAGAGCATGGAAAGGCATCCGTTGTCACCTTTGATTTCGGCCGTATGGAAGTTGGCTTCCTGCAGTTGGACGTGACCGGAACGGAAGGGGATATTCTCGATGTGGTCTATGCCGAAGAATTATGGGAAGGTAAAGCACTGCTGAATGTGAACAACAACCGCTCCTTCGACCGGTTCGTTCTAGCCAGTGGACGCAACGAATTGGAGATTGCCTTTGGCTGGAAGGCGTTCCGTTACGTGCAGATTCGCGTGCGGAACCATAAGGGGCCGCTCACGTTCCATCGTGTCGGTATCCGGACGAAGTATTACCCCGTATCCCGAACCTCGGGTTTTGCGTGTCCGGATCGCGAGCTGGAGCGCATATGGACGATATCGGCCCATACGCTGCGCTGCTGCATGCAGGACGGTTTTCTGGACTCGTCCAGTCGCGAACAACAGCAGTGGATGGGGGATGGACGCGTACAGTCTATTTACAACTATTACTTTACTGGTGACAGCCGGTTGCACGCGAAGCTGCTCATGCAGGTCGGACAATCTCAGGATGAGTCAGGGATGACGAAATCTCGATATCCGGACGGCCATCATAACTTTCCCCCGATCCCGTCTTTTTGCCTGCAGTGGATTTGTTCATTCAGCGACTACGAGTTCTACACGGCCGACAACAGCCCGATCGCAGAATGGTGGCCGAACATCGTCCTGGCGCTGCGCTGGTTTACTGCGTATATAAACGAGGAAGGCGTGCTTGAGGATGTTCCATACTGGTCGTTTATCGATTGGGGGGAACTGCCAGCGGGATCGGCCCCAGATGTAGCGAGGGGCGGTATAATCGGTGCGCTCAACCTGCAATATTTGGAAGCATTGCGTGTCGCCGTCCATTTCGCCGATCAAGAAAACGATGCGGAAGCTGCTGCCGTCTTCGGAGGTTTGGCTGATCGGATGGAAAACGGCATCAAACGGCTTTTATGGAATGAAGCTGCTGGAGGTTACGCCGATTGCGTCGTGAACGGCAAAAAGAGCGAAAAGGTCAGTGAGATTACGAACAGTCTCGCGTTGCTTCATCTGCACCGCCCGGGAGAGGGACGGGCGGACTGCATCGTCCGGAACGTATTTTTCCGGGAAGGCGGCTATCCGGTTCTTAAAGCCAGTCCCTACTTTATGCTGAGCGTATATCAGGCGCTTTCCATGCATGGGCAATCTGGTCTCGTCCTGCAGATGATTCGCGAAAGGTACGGCGCCATGGTGGAGGCAGGGGCTACGACGACATGGGAAAACTGGGAAGTATTTTACCGAACTGCACAAGGGGACGTGCGGTATCAAAGCGCGAGCCACGCTTGGGCAGCAATGCCGATCGTATTTATGGCGGAGCAGATTCTTGGAGTAAGTCCTGCGGCCCCGGGCTTCAAGCGGGTGCATGTAGCTCCCCGGTTATTCGGCATGGCGCATGCCAAGGGAACGGTCGCCACTCCTGCCGGGGAATTTCATATCGATGTGCGCAGGAAGGAGGAGCGGATCAGCTTGGAGCTAGTTGTGCCCGAAGGCTGCGAAGCGATCGTCAGAGGACGGCTTTGTCCCGCAGGTAGTCATGCTCTCGAATGGACGGAGCAAGAAACATAGGGACAATACGTAACCGCGGATATACAAAATGCGCGGTGAACAACGATGGCAGAGGGAGGGGGCCGCTTCAGCGTTCGCCTTTGTTCCCGGATTTTCGAGAACAACAGCGATTGGTGGCCCCTTCTGCTCCTGCTGCGGAGTTTTCACCACACTTTAGGTTAGAAGTGGTTCTCCTTTCCAGAATCAAATCTGATGCATTTTCCTGTATTTTCCTGGAGTCATACCCATTTCTTTGGTGAACACCCGATTCAGATAATACCCGTTCTGGTAGCCGCAGCACTCTGATATCTGATTCAAATTCATCTGTGTTTCCAGCAGCAGGGTGCAGGCTTTCTCCACCCTTAATGACGTCATGTATTTATGGGGTGTGGTACAGTAGACCTTTTTGAATCGAATTGTAAATTGGGTGTGCGTCAATCCAAGCGCTGTGGCAAGATGTTTGATTTGCAGTTCTTCGAAAGCCTGCCGTTTCAATTCTTGCGCTGCCCAGGTCATATCGGGATCATCCGCTGTATGTGGCATTGCATGCGCTAATGTCTGATTTGCATCGTCCCATTCGTCACAGATCAAGTACCAGATATCCAGAATATGGTGACTTATTTTTCGGCGGCCGGATGGTGTCGCTCTTAACTTGGGAAATTTCAAACGGTCAAAATTGAACCGCAGACGTTCCAAATCGACGATGCTGACTTTCCGTCCCGGAAACAATGGATCTTCGTGCTGTTCCAGCTGTGTCTCCTGATCGGGACGACGCAATTCGACTTTTATATTATGAAAGGACAGAGGGGAAATCACGACACGTTTAAAAGGGGTTCGGGGAGGACAAATCACAATGTCGCCCAAAGAAGCCGTTCCCTGCTCTTCCCCGATTTCATAGTAAAACGACCCGTTCTCCACAGCATACATCGTCCAGTTCTCATCGATATCTTCATACAGCAAAAATTTTTCCTTTCGTTCCCAATACATATAATACATATCATGCGGGACATAAGTGGATAGGCTCGACAAGGGCGTTCCCTCGCTTTTTTTGTAATATTATGTATATGCGATTAGAAAAGATCTTCATTTTTTCTTAATGATATCATCGATCAATGATGATAAAAAGTATATTGCTGTAGAAAGGGTGCCGAATATGAGAGCACGTTTTATCCATATAGCTGTGTTGCTGTTGCTCATAGTGGCCTGGAGCGGTTATGAAGCAGAAGCTGCTGGAGAGGGCTGGGTAAATGGGATGGCAGAGGTCATGGGCCACACTCGAACGTACGCTCAGGACTTGCGGGTTGAGGATTTCGGAGCAGTGCCGGATGATGGGATAGATGATACTAGGGCAATACGCGAAGCGATGCTGAATGCATCCGCAATTCCCGGCGGAGCGCGGGTGCTCTTCTCTCCAGGGACTTATGAGATCTCTCCTCCCGATGATGTCTGGACCTTCGAGGAAGAGGCCGATTTGTCGGCGTGGCCAGCCTCCGGTGCCGTGGCCGACGCCGTCAGTGGAGAGGTACGACAGCTAACCGCAGGCCAGCAGGCGGTGCATATCGATTCACTTCAACATCTCGGACTTGACGCAGGTAAGTACAAGAAGGCCGTCATTCGAATGCAAAACCTTACAGCGGCAACGGCAGGAAAGCTGTATTGGATTACCGATGCCGATCCCGTGTGGGACAATACGAAGAGCATATCTTTTACCATGACACCGGGGGACGCGCACTTTACGGATTATCTGCTTGACACAGGTGACAATGGTTCCTGGAAAGGCGTCATCCGGCAGCTCCGGTTTCAACTGGGAGAAGGCAGTGCACCGGGTGACTTTATGCTTGAGCGCATTCAATTGCAAGCGGCAACGCCGAAGGACCGGCTCATGTATTATTACAGCTTGCTGTTCGACAATCTAAGCGGTGTAGATGTGGTCGGTAATGGAACCACGCTGCTCTCCACGGATCCGATCGGCGGAGTGTTCCGCTGCAGGAAGTGTAACGATATCAGCTTCACCGGAATTACCTTCGACTATCTTCAAGCTCCGTTCGTACAAGGAAAGGTCACTGCAATCGATCGGGTCAATGGTACGTTCGATTACGTGCCCGATTCGGGATATTCGCTGCTGGACGACCCGCGCTTTGTCCATGTGCCGAGACTATGGGGTACTGTCCGTGATCCGGACAATCCCTATTGGATGAAACCTACCGCTCGGGATTATACGGTGGTGCAGTCCTGGAACCGGTTGGATCCTCAAACCTATCGACTCACTGTTCCTTCCAACATGATCTCCCGTCTTGGTCCCGGTGAGCTGGAAGCTGGAGATACGTTCGTTCTGATTACAAGGGACCATGGAAATAACATTTTCCGAGTGGAGGACTCCCAAGACTTTGCCGTACAGGATAGCACGGTTTACACCTCCCCCGGGACCACAGTGCTCGCTTATTATTCCGACGAAATTGCCATCAACCAACTGCAGGTGATACGTAAGCCCGGCAGCGACCGAATGATAACAACGAACGCGGACGGGATTCATGTCCAAGCGTCACGAACAGGCCCCGTTATTGAAAACTCCGTATTCGAAGGCATGCTCGACGATGCGATTAACATTTACAGCTTGCCGATCGTCATCAGTAGGGTCATTTCCGACACGGAGGTGGAGGTAACCGTTGGTAGATTGCCGAGGACAGGCGATCTTATGCAGGCTTTCGATCCCGTCAACGGCGTGATCAAAGGCACCGCAGCCATCCTGTCCGTCCAGCCGGTATCCGGATTGGCAAACCGCGCCACGATCGTATGGGACCGGCCCGTACCGAATTTGAAAGCAGGGACGGATCATAAGACGGCGGACACTTTATATAATTTAAATAATTCAGGCTCGGGTTTTGCGATCAAGAACAACATCTTTCGCGATTCGCGCCGTTACGGAGCGTTTATTAAGTCTGGAGACGGCGTTATAGAAGGCAACCGGTTTTATGATTTGGGCGGTTCGGCAATTGCCATAAACAACGATCCCGACTATCCGGAGGGACCGATTCCCGGCAACATCCGCATTGCGGATAATGAAGCCGACCGTGTTGCTTACCTGAAGATGCACAATAATAACGCTTATAATGCAGCCATACTGATTCGCTCGCAAAAGCTCGGCAGCGCGCTTTCCAATGAACCTAATATCGGCAATATCTCGGTCGAAAACAATCGAATCCTCCATCCGCCGCGTCACGGGATTTATATTGGCGGAGTGAAGGACGCGACGTTGATAGGCAATCAGATCGAAGCCACAGGAAGCGATCCGGTATACACCGGGGTCATGACAGGTATGACCATCGAAAGCAGCCGCTACATCAACGTCAATCAGACGACCATCGTAGATCCGAGGCCGGAGCTTACGGCAGGTATCCGGATCGCAGGGACCTCTTCGCATAACAGTGCGGGTCAAGTGAACGCCATGCTGAATCCCGGAGTGCCTTCGGTACTGGATCAATCCAGCATCGTATTGACACCGCAAGCGGTCGTCATTAACACAACAAGCTCCGGTTATACCGAGGAAGCAGGGACATGGGATTTAAGCGGTCTAAAGGGATACAACGGGGGAGCTACGCGTTACAGCTTCTCGGCGAATGCTGCCGCTCGATGGACGCCTGCGCTGCAGTCAGGCCATTATCGCGTGCTTCTATATCGCGTCGTCCATTCGAACAGTGATCCGAACAGCCAAATCGAGATCGTACATCAAGGCGGATCCAAAATACGTACCGTTGATTACACAGCCGGAGCATCCGGATGGACCGATTTAGGTGTTTACGAATTTTCCGGCGGAACAAGCGAGTATGTCCGGTTGTCCCGCCTAACGAGCCAGACGGCGACCGCACTGAGGACGGACGCGGTAGCTTTTGAACCGCTGCAACTGAGCACAGCCCTGCTGGAGTCACCGGAGCAGGCGTTACCTCAGTATTCGGAAACCATGCTGCAGATCTCCGGGATGCTTGAATATGACCGGCCTGCCGATTTGAGCGGAGCACAAATCACCTATGTTAGCAGTAGTCCTTCCGTTGCCGAATTTGTATATGGGCCTACGGTGGGAACAGCCGTATACGGCCGGGTCATTGCCCGCTCACCCGGTACGGCGGAAATCAAAGCGGTCATGACGATAGCGGGTGTAACGAAGGAAAGCAACCGAGTAACGGTAGAAGTGGTGCCCGTGCCGATATCGCTTCAATTCAACGGTGTACCGTCCGAGATGCAGCCCCACAAACAACGAAGGATCACAGTTACAGCCATGTACAGCGATGGTTTGGAAAGGGTTGTTTCCGGAAGTCTGAGCCTGACATCCTCCAACCCTGAGGAGGCCGAGGTAGATTCTAACGGATTGTTACGGCGGGGCATCCTGGAACCGCAACGATTTCAGCCGCATTCGGAAACCTCAAGGCTGATGACATTAGTCGTACCAAGCAATCGTTCTACCGAGCCGGGTCCCCCGCCTTGGGCGAACGGTCCGAAGTCAGTCAAATATCCGAAGAGTGCAGTAATCGAGTAAAGACGAAGCAGTGGGGGTAACCCTGCTGCTGTGCAGCAAAATGATCTGAAGGGAGCATCCCTGTACTACTTGGTCAATCTGGATCCGGAGAGGGATGTGAAGGCGGATGTTCACATTCCTAAGCAGGTCGATTCCAATAAATCTGCCTGTCTTGATTTCACGTTAGAGATCGACCCTCGGGATAAGAGGGATAAGGTGATGAGGCCTTAAGTATGCCGAAATCAGTAGTTGTTCCGTCAGATCAATACCTTCTTGCTGACCAATAGGAGCGCATATAGGAACTAACGGAGACTGACGATAGTGGGGAGCTTGCCGCGCGGCAAGCTCCTCTTCGTTCATGAAAGTAACGGGCAGGATAATTGAAGTTTAATTATTATTAATCTTTCTTTGGCTGGTCACCAATTATACTCTTATGTTGTAGGGGATGTACTGATAATGGAAGGGGATGTTTTATTATGTCGAATAATAAAGACATTGAAATGGTTATAGAAACATGGGACAAATATCATCCAATTTACATGGAATGTATACTAAGGGATCGTCCAGATTTTCACGGTTTTTTTGCGGATGGAGGAGTCGAAACTGACTTTGAGTTTGAATTATTAGGGGATATACAAGGATTAAAACTTCTAGATACATGCTGTGCATGTGACGCTAGGCAAGCATTTTCTTGGACGAATTTAGGGGCAAATGTAACGGCATGTGATATTAGCCCTGTGGCAATTAACATAGCCAAAGATAATGCGAAAAAAATTGGATTAAATGTAAACTTTCAAGTGGCAGATGCTCGGACACTAGAACCAATAAATGATAATGAATATGATATTGTTTATGCTACATATATTGGTTGGTATCAAGACATAGAGATGGGGTTTAAGAATTGGTTTCGCGTATTAAAGCCTGGTGGACGTTTGTTGTACGTTGGTTTATATCCAGCGACCGTCTCAAAGAATTATTATGACAGAACACCAGATTATTATATTTTTGAAGCTACCCCTGTTGGTCGAAAGTATGGCGTAAATATCAATATACCAACTGTAAACTTTCATCACACTCTATCGGATATTGTTATAGTGAAACAGTGAGAGACTGCCGTTATGGCTTTGGTAGTATTTGTTGATATAATTAAAGATGAAGCAGATCAAGATAGACCAACTTTTTCGATGGGTAGGTTGATGAGATGACCATGGAAGCAACAGCCGAGCAGGTGGCCGAATGGATGCTGGAGAAGGTGAGGTTCGCGGGAATTCTGTACCAAGAGGAGGCCGTGAACTACATTCGTACAAATTTCGGAGAGCAGTTTATTTACGTGAATGAGAACGGGAATGCGTCTATTGATAAGAATGTAAAGAAAGTTTTCAAAAAGCTCCACAGTGGAAAAGTCGCTTGGGATCGGGACGGTTTTTTCTGGGGTTGGACATAAGGAAGGGACTAGCCGTCATGCTGGTCTTTTTTTATTTCATCAGACCTCGCTGAATCTGTTAGCTGGCCTCATTGAAGCAACGGGCAGATTACGTTAACAAAAAAATAAAACCGACACATCATTGTGCCGGTTGACCAATTGCCAATATGCCAAAAAGGGTACACCTAAAAAAGTCATGGATACATAATAGTATATAAAAAAATTCAACATAAGTCTATTCATTTTTTGGTGAAAACTGTAATGTTATTTATGCGACCGCGGCGCACAACAATAAGGGATGAAGGGGGAAGACCTGCATGATTACGCTCAGAAAAATAACGCTGGAAAACCGACGCGCCATATTTAACTTGGAAGTAACAGAAGAACAACGGCGCTTCGTTGCGTCAAATCTGTCAAGCGTGGCTTCGTGCTATGTCCTTGCAACCAATGGGGGACATCCACTTCCGTTTGCCATTTATTCGGATGGGCAGCCGGTCGGTTTTGTTATGTTGACTTATGGAATTACCGGATACGACCTCCCGTCAATTGCACACGACAGCTATTGCATCTTGCGACTGATGATTGACAAGCATCACCAGAACCGGGGCTACGGTCGGGAAACTATGAAAAAAGTCTTGGAATTTATCCGTACCTTTCCGGCCGGGCCTGCACATTATTGCTGGATTTCTTATAAGGCAGATAACTTGCCCGCCAAAAAGCTTTATGAAAGCTGCGGATTCCGTGACAACGGCGAAATCTTAGGAGACGAGCTAATCACCGTCTTGCCACTCTGAATTCATTAGGGACTCACCTATCGGAAGATGTTAGCGCAGCGATGGAACCGATCCATCGCTGACTTTCATTGCTACAGGCACCGTTCCACTAACTGGGCAGCATAGTAAAATGGAAAAATCGATATGGTACAGGAGCCGTCACTACGGTTGCGAATTGTTTGAGAGGAGTTGGACTTGATGCAATCCATACGATTGAAGCTAGAAACATATATTAACAAATACTTGGACTTGTGGGACTTTTACGGCGTTATTCAAGTTACCCGTAAAGGTGAAGTTCTTTTTGAAAACGCATACGGCATTGCAAGTATCGAGTTCGGAATTAAAAACAATACCAATTCATGCTTCTCCATCGCTTCCATTTCAAAACAGTTTACTGCCTTTGCGATCATGCTTCTTTATGACAAGAACATGTTGGATATTGATAAATCCGCACAATTGTATCTCTCTGCCGATATGAAGATTGACGAGTCGATCACTATTCATCATTTACTATCGCATACTTCTGGATTATATAATTTCCATAATTTTGATAATGATTTTTTTGCTGGGTACAACAGAATGAACTATTCACGAAATGAATTCTTCCGGCAGTGTATCAATAAAAAACCTACAAATCCGCCAGGTATGAAATATGATTACAATAACTCAAACTATAATTTACTCGCTTGGATTATTGAAAATGTTTCAGGAGAGAAATATGAAGATTATATTCGAAACAATATCTTTCTACCTTTGAATATGATGAACAGCGATGTCGATGACGGATGTAAACCAATAAAAAACAGGTCAAGTAATTATTCAAAAGATTTTGACTCCATCATCAGAAGTCCATATTATAATGAGAAATTTAGCATCGGTGCAGGTGCCATCATTTCAAACTGCGATGATTTGTTCAAATGGTACACCTGTTTGCGGGATCGTAAACTCCTATCTCCAAAAACGTACATTAGATTTTTCAAAGAGAACAAAAACAATTACTGCTATGGTCTGGAACATCACCATATTTACGGCACTGCTAGATATTCCCATGGGGGAGATCATCTTGGGGTAAGCACCTATATGCAGGATTATTTCGATGAAGATATTTGTGTAATCATACTTTCAAATAACGAATCAATCCATCAGTACAGACTGGGCAATGCAATTTCAGATATTTTGCATCAAGTTGATGTGGATTATCCGTTAAAACATGAAGAGATTCCAATCAACGAAAACAAGCTTAAAGAGTATTGCGGAACCTATTTGAAAGATAAGATCCAAGTAGAATTTATTAATGGGAAATTATACTTTACGAGATTTTCAGGAAATCTTCATATTGAGATCTACCCCGTAGGCGAAGGGAGATTCGCTCGGAGATATTCTGACCAGATCCATCCGTACAGTATGGCTAAAAACAAAAATGGCAAAATGACGTTTTTCGGTTATGAAAAGGATGACCCAACAATTTAGTAGTTTTATGCCGCATATAACAAATGGAAGCGTTGTGAATTGTGGCGAGAAATTGAACAGAAATATATGCCCTGGCGTGCCAGGAGTAGTCATGAGTCTGTTAAGCGCGGAACTTCCTGGCACAATCAACCGCATCTCTTCAACTATCCTTTTTCTTATATGGACTATAACTTAGCGCAAATAAGTGCATTTGAATTTCATGGAAGGTCAAAACTCAACTATCAAGAAACCTGGAAAGACTACTTCGCATTTTGCAGCAAGGGAGGGAGTACAAACTATCTGAATCTTTTGGCTGCTGGAAGATTAGTGAATCCGTTTTCTGTCGGTGCCGTAGCCGACATATGTGCGCCTATTCTGAATGAACTATCTGTATAGTTTTGCGGATGAACGATGCAACACATGTGACCCCAACAACGATTATCAAATTGAAATCGGTATCAAGCAAGCTTTGTGGATGGCGAAGAGATTAGTTAGCTCCATGAAATAGCGGCAGCCTTAGACTACCGCTATTTCGTCCTTCCCAAAGGGGCTACGCAAATCATGCAAATCGAGTCCAAGATTTCAACACTTGAGCGACGTCGGCGCCTTCCGCGATCATCCGGTGAATGTCTTCGTTGATCAATTGGCGGGAGGAGTTCCATTTTTCGCTGATGTAAAAACCGCTCGCTTGCACGCGATCCAGCTCCTGAACGTAACGCGACCAAATCGGATGCTGCTTCATGCCGCTTTGCTCCGCCAGAGAGCTAGTGACGGGGAGCGTGCGCGCCGACTTCGAGCGGAAAGGCTCGTGGCGGTCCAGCACGTAGTGTCGCAGAAACTCCCAAGCGAGTCGCGGATGTTGCGACTTCGACGTTATACCTGCGGCACCCATATAAATCATGTTGGACTGCTCGCCACCCGGCATATTCGGCAAGCCGACGACGCCAAATTGGTCGGATAGCCCGTTGATGACGATACCGCCTGCGAACCAGGTAAAGCCGAAAATCATCGCAAAGCCTTGGTGCAGCTCGCCCGCTTCCGAAGGCTCACCTGGATTGCGGATGACACGATGCACGCGGTAAGCGTCCATTAGCTTCCGGAACGATTCAATAACGGCGGGCTGATCCACGTAACCTCGCGCGGTAGTGCCGTCTGCGGACAAATATCGGCCTCCGTTCCGCATAACGAAGGGCTCGAACTCCTCGATATCGACGCCAAAGCCGAAGCCGAATTGGCGTGCCACCCCGTTGTCGCCCCGGATCGTTAGCTTTTCCGCCAATGCGATCATCTCGTCCCATGTCCAATCGTCCGTCGGATAGGGGAGGTCCGCGGAATCGAACATATCCTTCCGATAGAGGATAAGCGGAAGCGCTACATCCACGGGCAACCCGGGCAAATGACCGTCTTTGCAAGCTACGCGCATGAGTCCCGGGTTTAAATCCTCCATTAATCCCGGCACCTCTTCTACGTAAGAGAGCAGATCGACGAACATGCCTTTGTAGTTGAATAGAGCCCAACCACCGGATTCGATAATATCCGGAGCTTCGTCCGATTTATAGGCTTGCATTAATTCATAATGGTCGGTCGCCTGCTCCAGGACGATTTGTACTTCGGGATGATCGCGCTCGAAGGAAGCTTTCGCGTCCATGAGGTTGTGCAAGTGGTGAAAATCGGTCATAAATCGAATCATTGTCTTTTCGCTCAAAGTGATTTCTCCTTCTCCAGTTGGTCGACTGCTTTTTCCAGGTAACCGATCGCGGCTGCTTCGAAAGCTTTGGCTTGCTCCAGCCAAACCGCGCATTTCTCGCATTGCTCGGGCGATAGCACCTCTGCCGATCGCATGAACGGCACCGCCGCGCTAAACTCGCCTAAAGCTTCGCCGGCTTGCTCGTACGCTTCCGAAGCGAGCAGCGCAAACCGCATCGCTTCGCCTTGAAAGGGAACGTTCCTCAGATACCGGGCGGCATAAGTTCTTGCCTGCGCATAGGAGGCTGCCAGTTGGCCGGCCCCGTATCGGTTCGGCGGAATGGCGGGATCGCTGCGCATATGTCGAATCCAACGTTCGTAAGCGGACAAGCCTGATGTATACAATAAGTATACAGTCATCGGGCGATAGGCACGCGGGTTTTTCGCATGTTCGATGGCCTGGCGAATGCTGCCCTCCGCCATATGCCGCCTCGCTGCATCTCTTGCAGATCGAGAAGCAGGTGGCTTCTCATGCTCTTCAATCCGGTTGATCGACGCCAAAAAACGAACCGGGTTGTTGGCGATATCCTCATAAGCCAACGTTTTGCCGTCCGGCTTCATGACGTCGGTCAGTCGTACGGATTGCTTTTCATCGTCGTAGCCGTAAATCAACGACCATTCGTGCACGTATGGCCTAGAAGCCGTCGTGTCGAAATAGAACACGGGCTTGCCTGCATCGATCGCTTTTCGGATAAAAGGGATAACGGCTTCCTCGATCGGCAGCACGACGGGAAACCTCTCGACGGCGCCCAGCAACGGTACCGGCGAATCCGCTAGTTGCCCGCATAGTAGGGAGACTTCATATCCGAGCTCTTTCATGAACGTTCTCAGCTTTTGCCGCCAATCGAACATGTAAATGCAATCCGCAAACGTCGTTTTATCAGAAATGAGCATGCGGAAAGCGAAGCCCGATAAGCCCAACAGTTCAGCGGATTCCCGCCTGTCGCCGATTGCGGCGAGCAGATGTCCGATCCGATCGACGAAGGACAGCATGACGGCATCCGAAGCCGGCCATTCTGGCAATTGGAGCAGCTTGCTCTTGACCAAAGTCTTTCCTCCCTTGTCGGGTAGTAGGCCAAGAGAGACGCGAATGTGCTCTTGTCGGAGCTTCTGGCGAGAGCGGTGGATATAGGTGTAGATGGAGCCGGTTGTCATTTGGTACATGGCTGCGATTTCGTCCGGACTCAGCTGCTTGAAAAAACACGCCTCGAAAATATCGCGCTCTTTGCGGTTCAAGCAATGCAACACCGAATGAATCGTCTCGTACAGCTCTTTGCGCATAAGAGACTCTTCAGGATTATGGACGTTGTTCGCCTCGTTAGCGGCCGTGCGCGTCAAATGGAAAAGCACGCTGTCCAAGTCGTCCCATTCCACCGAGCCCGCTTCGCTTTCCGGCAAACCGAACGCCGCGAACGGTTTCTCCCGCTTGTATGGACCGCCCCGCCGTAGGCGCATGTTCGCTTGATTGCGCACGATTTTGTGCAGCCAAGGCAGAAAACGGCTCGTATCGTGCAGGGAACCGATTTGCAGAAACGCGCGAATGAGCGCGTCCTGAACGATGTCGTCGGCCATGTGCGGATCCCCGGTCATCCGTTCAGCCCACATTTTCGCCTTGCTTCGATGCTGCCCGATCAGTTCACCGAACGCTTCCGTATCACCTAGTTGCGCTCTTTCCGCTAACATTTGGCTGCGGTCGGCTTCAGCCGCTTCCCCGCGATCGGTTACAGCGCTGACGCTGCTGCTAATTTCACGACTGCTCACATGCCCGCCCTCCGTGTCTCCGCCTGCCCTCGATAAGTCAGATGCCAATCGCTGCAATGTTCTCAACACATTTCTTTCATTTTAATGAAAATCAGAAGAAAAAAATATGGAAATAACGCGCCAAAAAAGACGAGCCCGCCTCCAAGCGAAGCTCGTCGCTTTTTGTAAAATTCCCTTTGGTCGGCAGATCGTCTCGCCACAGCGTCACTATGTGTATGCCGTCGTCAACGATGATGCCGATAATAATCAAAAAGACATCCCATCTTACTTCCAAGTTGACTATATGTCCAGCATGCGGACGATGGCGGCGGCCGATTCCGCGCGAGTGGTCGAGGCTTTCGGCCGAACCTTGTTATCGTTCATGCCGCCGAGAAGCGAATGCCGATTAGCGACGTATGCCGACCCCCTGGACCAGTCCGAAAGATCGGCGTCGTCGGCGTAACCGCTGTTCGGCGCGGGATCCGGAACCGTTTTGCCCGAGGCGCGCACGACCATCGCCAGCATTTCCTCGTGCGTGATGTTGTTCGACGGAAGAAACGTTCCGTCGGAATTGCCCCTCACAATATTGAGCTGAGCTGCTTGAGCGACGGCTTTGGCCGCCCATGAAGGTATATCGTTTTGGTCCGTGAACGGCAGAGCGATGCCTTCGACATCCGGCTTCAAAGCCCGCATAAGCATCACCGCGAACTCCGCCCTTGTCACACTCTTTGCCGGCATAAACGTCCCGTCTTCGTATCCGAAGACGATTTCCAGTTCCACCGCTTTCGCAATCTCGGGTTTGGCCCAATGGCCGTCGATATCCGTCAACACGATGCGGGGGGACGGCGAGGCGCTGACGTTCACCTCGCTAATCGCCATGTAGCCGCCCTCGTCCGTCGTTGCGATCAACTTGGTTTTGCCCGCCGACACGGCCGTTACGATGCCCGCGCCGTCGACCTTGGCGACATTCGGATTATCGCTCTTCCAATTGACTTTGCGATTGACCGCTTCGGACGGTGCGACGGTGGCAGTTAGCGCGGCGCTCTGTCCGGCTTGCAGTTCGATCGTCGACTTATCCAGCGTTACGCTGGCAACTGGCGGCGTTCCGAGTGCGAACAGCCCGAAGCCGCTGGCAAACAGAGTGCCGTCGGAGGAGAAAACGATATTCCCGTGGCCGCCGCCGCTGTTATGAGGTACTTCGGCTTTCCACTTGGCATTGCCGTTGACGGCGGCAATCGCGTACAAATATTGACCATCGCTGCTGTAGACGTATACAAGCTCTCCCGGACCGGTGACGATTCGCGTGATGGAATTGGTAAATTTGGTGATCCATTTCACGCCCATGGCATTGTTCAATCCGATCAGCTTGCCATTGACGAGTCCGACGTACAACTCGCCGGATTTGTCAACGACCGGTGTCGTCGAAATGTCCGCGGTTGCCGTATATTTACCTTTGACGCTCCCGTCCGGCTTGTAGGCTGCAACGGTGTTTTTGTTGGCAACGGCGTACACGGTGCCGTCGGAGCCGAGCGCGGTGCCGAAGAAATTGGCGGAGCCGCTGCCGCCGCTCATGTCGCGCGACCATTTCAAGCTGCCGTCCGGCTTGATCGAATAGAGACTCGACTTGCCGGATACGGCGTACACTGTGCCGTCGGCGGCGACGCTGAGCGAATGCGCGAGCACCGAAGGCGCATCGACCGACCGGATAATCGAACCATCATTGGGGGCGATAAATACGATTTTATCAGAGTCTGCGAGCACAATCGTTCCGTCCGGCAAAAAGGAAATTTTCCCTGTGATAGAACCTGAGTATGTCCATCCGGTCCGTCCGTCTTTGAATATTTGCTGCAGCCCGCCTCCCCCTCTTGCAGCGTACAAAGTGCCATCCGGTCCGATAGTCGTGTCGTAGTAGCCGTTGTCGGAGAGGATGCTCCACAACGGCTTACCGTTAGGCGCAATGGCGGCCAGCCCGTCACCGTCGGAGTATTTGTTCCAGCTTCCGACGTATAAGGTGCCGTCCGCCGCCAGGCTCGGAGCATAATACGCTCCCTTGAGCTGGGAATACCCCCAACGGCGCTCGATCAACGCGGCATTCGCCAAGGACCCCGAAGGGAAATCGTCATCGGGATCGATCAATATGATCGGTACAGACGGGATAGACGGGAGAATCGGCCTAATAATCGGTTCTGCTGCCAAAGCGGTCAATGGCGAGAAGGCGAGCAACCCAAGCATAGATAATAAAGCAACCCTACGTCGCAACTTTTTCATGGTATTTCCTCCAATGTCGATATTTTCCGACGAGATTCGGATACTAAAATTATATTATTAGATGGTGCTCCAATGATATTAAAACTTTGAAATTTCTTTTGTCCCCCGAGAGCGCGGCCAT
The DNA here is from genome assembly GCF_039536325.1 of Paenibacillus hodogayensis. Taxonomy (NCBI): domain Bacteria; kingdom Bacillati; phylum Bacillota; class Bacilli; order Caryophanales; family Paenibacillaceae; genus Paenibacillus; species Paenibacillus hodogayensis. Next base: position 830 of record NZ_BAAAYO010000008.1, on the reverse strand, counting down.
CCTGTTCCGCAGGTCAAACGTTCTGTGTCTGGGGCGCAGGAGGGGACATGTCGCGCGTTGCCAGGCACCCTGAGATCGATCGAGTAGCAGCAGCTGAAGGGGAGCCGGCCGAGAGCGTCGCATCTGGATCCTGTCTGAAGAAAATAATGATTTAGACTGACGATGCTTCATTGCTTCATTAAGCTAACTGGCGGGATACTTGAACAGGTTGAATTATTTGGTCAATAGTATTAGATTATTAGAGTTGATAAATTATAATTATTAAAAAATGGGGGAGTGATACAATGCAAATTCGTGAAATTGAAGAAAAGGACAATCAAACAATAGAGCGAATTATTAAACGCTCATTGGAATCATTTAACCTAAACATTCCGGGAACAGCATATTTTGACCCTCAACTGAGCAGTCTGGCACAATATTACAAGGAACAATCAAATGCAAAGTATTGGGTTGCAGTGAATGAACAAGATGAAGTGGTGGGCGGTGTGGGGATTGCACCATTTGGGCAGGAACCGGGAATTTGCGAGTTGCAAAAGCTATACATTACACCCGAAGCTCAAGGTATGGGTTTGTCGAAGGATCTTATGAAAGTAGCACTCGACTTCGCCAAGGAACACTATTCACACTGTTACTTAGAAACGCTAAAGAAACTTCAAGCAGCAAATTTCCTTTACATCAAATTAGGTTTCCAACAACTTGAAAGACCACTAAATGGTTCAGAGCATAATGCTACGGATGCTTGGTTTATAAAAGATTTATCGTTTTTGGGTTAGAGCGTGTCTTCAAACCTAATTGAGCCAAAGCAAAATAGAGGCCAGCGACAAAAAGGC
>NZ_BAAAYO010000007.1:0-180985 GCF_039536325.1 Paenibacillus hodogayensis | reverse complement strand
GCCTTTTTGTCGCTGGCCTCTATTTTGCTTTGGCTCAATTAGGTTTGAAGACACGCTCTAGTACGCCAGCTCCAGCATGATTTGAATCGACAAGGGAACCGGAGACAGGCTGTCCGTTTGGATATCGACTCCGATAGCGTCGTTCGGCAGGAACACGCCGGCGGATAGCGGATTTAACAAATACCCTTGCTCGGTGCCGTCAGCCGACTTTACCGTGAACTGGTCCGGATAAATGAAGGTGGCCTCGGTCAAACCGTTTCTCTGCAGCTTGATGCCGAGAGAGCCGGATACGATTTGTCCGTCGGCAATTACTTTGATTCTGCTGATCCAGCAGTCCCGCTCCAGCTGATAAAACCGCGTTGCCTGAAGATCGTCGAGCCTCATCGCGAGGCCGGAAGAAGGAACGTTTGCGGAAGCGGCGAACCGCAACGTCTCCTTGCGGACAGACTGCGGAGCATCGGCCGAGCTTATGCTGAAATTGCCGACCGTATGAACGATTCGGATCGGCACATCCGGACTTTGCAGGTTGATGCATTTGTCCACATGAACCGATTTGGCGTTGCCCGCATTCCGGATCGAAGCGATCGTATAGGAGTTGTCTCCGAACCGGCAGCGTTCCAGTTCGACAACACCAAGTTTTTTGGTACCGCTTTCAATTTGTACGCCATATCGGCAACTGGCAGACTGGAAGTTGGAGACGCCAGAAAAATGGCAGTCGGCAATCAGCACCTTATCCACATCGGCAAGCGTTGGTTTGATCAGAACCGCGGCATCATGATCCTCGAAATAGCAATGCTGGAACGAAGCGTTGCCAATACGAACGGATACGTTCGCATTGAATTCGCGCGAAGTGACGGGACGACTCGGATTGACCGCAAACTGGCAGCTGACGAAATCGGCGATATGGGCTCTCGTCTCGACTAACCCGTTAAACAGGCACGATTCAAAGCGGACATTATCCCACTTGGCGCCCGACGACTCCGGCTTTACGGCGTAAACTTCGGCCAGAGCATCATTGGCGAACCATTCCGAATTATAGTTGCTGCGGAAGCTGCACTGGACAAAACGAGTGCTCATTTGCGCGTAAGAGCCGGAGGATGAGATTCGCAGAGCAAGTCCGTTGGCTCCTTTGCATAGGATGCGTCGCGCTTCGAAGAATTCCTTGCAGTCTCCCACCCGCAGGCAAAACGCCTCGGGGCTGCCGTTTTTCATCCTCAGCGTAATATCCGATATGGCGATATCGACGGCATAGGAATTGCTGGACCCGAGCAATTCGAGTATGGCCCGGCCGGGCGTCTGGATCGTGCCTATAATATTCGTATTTTTCCCTTCCCCCCTTATCGAGGAAATAGCCGGTCTGGCTACTTTTCCCGTCTGTGGCGATGGTGTCCAATGAATAACGAGCGGGGATGTCGTCTTGTAATCGCCATTGGGCAAGTAGACGGAGCCTCTGTTGGCCGAAGCGGCGTCCAGTGCGGCTTGTATGGCAGAAGTATCGTCGGCGACCGCATTGCCGAGAGCACCCCACCATTGGGGAATGAGCGTTTTGCCGAACGCCTTCCCTTTCACGTTTCCGCTGCCCTGGAATACGGCTCGCGGCGGCGCATCAAACATTCCGTTTATCGTGACCTCCACGCTTGCGTCCAGGACGAGTGAAGCGCCTGCACTAAAGAACAGTCCGATATGATCCGGGAAAACGAAGCTCGAGGCAAGCCGGTAATTCCCTGGCGGGAAATATAAGGCGGCGGCTTGTCCCGCGACTGTCAGATTTATAAGATTGTACAAGGCCGATCCGTCGTCGGTGCTTCCGTCCCCTTTCGCCCCGTACTGCCGCACATTGTACCAGTCTTCCATACAACACGGAACAGTGTCATTCGGGCCGTATACATTAGAAGTGACACTCGCAGCCATCGTGTCTCCGATCCATAGGCTTGAAGAAGCCATTGCCAAACCTGCCGTTGCGCCGATAGCGACGAGCAATTTTCTGCGATCGGTCGACTGTACCCGATGCTCTTCCTGCAAACGACTTTGGTCGTTGTCTTGCTGCTGATTTCGGTTGATCATCCGTAAACCCTCCCCTATAGTCCTTTATTTATTGTACTTCCCGTTCTAACCTTGCATCTATGTATGAACATGCGTCGAATTGGTACGATTTTGCACGCTGCGGACATTCGCGGGCTCCGCTCCATCCATTCACATAAAGATAAACGCAAAACTGGCTCCAATAAAAAATCCCCCTGTTCGGCAATCATGCCGGAGACGGATCGCTCCGTTTCCTGCACAAAGAATACACCGACTTAGGGGGAAATTTCTTAACTTTGCGATCGTTTCAGGGATTCAGCCCTATTTCGCATCGTGAAAAATAATACCCAGGCTGTATCTCTTACCTGTCGTTACCGTGCTTACGCCGTGGCGAAGCGTTGTTTTATAATAGCCACGCGTTCCCGAAACGGGCCGATGACGGGTCGGAAAAATCAGACCTTCCCCTTGCTGCAGCGCGATGGCGTGACCGCGGCTTTGCGCCCGCGGTCTTTGTTCCACCAAAAGAAACTCCCCGCCCGTGTAATCTTCTTCTCGTTGATTGAGAGCGATGACGACCTGAAAGGGAAAATATACGTTTCCGTACAAGTCCTGATGCAGGCAATTGAAGCCCCCGGCTTCATATTTCAAGAGCAATGGCGTTGGGCGGTTCTGCCCCTCTCGATGGCACCGGTCGAGGAATTCCGCCAATGCAGCGGGATAAGAAGCAGGCTCGCCCAACTGCTCCAGCCAGCGATTGGCGGTTGCCGCAAGCCCCGGATACAGTCCCTCGCGCAGTTGTTCCAGCAGCAAGGGAAGAGGAGCGTTGTAATATTTGTACTCCCCGATCCCGAACCGGTAGCGGGCCATGTCAATCTTCGTTCGAAAACGCTCTTCTTCCTCATAAGTGCCGATCATTTCCGCGCACTCGGTTTTGCTGATCAAGCCGGGGAGCTTTGCGTAGCCCTGCTCATCCAGCGATTGCCCGATCAAGGCCCAATCCAAATTCGCTATGCTTGGCTTCACACCGTTCGCCGTGTTCGGCAAATTGGCCGAATTATCCGGGTTATGGGCAGCTTTCTCCGTTTCCCGTCCGGTTTGCTTCGTCATATGGGTTCACCTCAGCGTACAGTATAACCCCAACGGCGAGCTTTTGTACGTATTCTCGCATGTGACAGCAAGATAACGAAAGGACGCTTCCCGCTTTCTATTTCGTCTCTAGAAAAGTGTGGTCAAAATACGTTTTGAAATCGGGATACACATAGACCAGCGACCTTTCCAGATCGCGGCGTTCCGTACGGTCTTCATCGAAACCGAACAAGATGTCATGATCAATCTCGTAGATCGCGCCGGGCTCTTTGTCCGCGCTCCCTTTCAAGTCGATGCATAGGATGCAGCCGTACTCGCTATCCCATGTAAACGGGAGGTAACCCAGCCTGCATAACAACGGATTATACATATTTTGAATGCCGGTCAAAGGCTCGTCGCTGCCCTGCTCGGGGATGACGTCGAAGTAAGCCTGCCTCCGTTACCTTCATGTCATCGGGAATGTCCGGCCGCATCCATCTGCAGAAGCCTTGTTCGGTAACTTGACTGAAACGGGCATAATAGGTTTCAAACCCTGTTTTGACGTATTCTCTTAGATCCACCCGTAAAGCCCCTTTCCAGTTTATGAAAACGTCGATCTGCTTCTTTATTTAACCAAACAATTGACTATGGTCAAAGTCCCAATTTACACTTACTATATACGTTGAACGAATGAACTTCCTGGAAATAGCCGGCTTTCGACTCCATTCCGCTGTGTCTTTTTTCAATCCAGGAGTTGAAAACAACATGTCTGAGCAGCAAGGCAGTCCTTTCGGAATGAAAGGGGCTTCCCAAACATTCGTTCAACTTATATAGATGACTCAATGAAAAGGAGCGTACCAAACGATGACTAAGCCGAAAATTTCCACGTTTCTGATGTTTACCGGACAAGCCGAAGAGGCGATGAAGCTGTATACGACCTTATTCGAAGGCTCGGCTATCCAACATGTGCATCATAATGAAGACGGCACCATCATGCACGCCACGTTCAATATCAAAGGACAATCGTTTATGTGTATCGACAGCCAGCCGGTGCATGCCTTTACCTTTACGCCTTCCATCTCCTTGTACGTAAACTGCGACACGGAGGAAGAAATCGACCGCGTATTCGAGACGTTATCCCGGGACGGTCAAATCCTCATGCCGCTCGGCGCGTATCCGTTCAGCGAGAAGTTCGTTTGGCTGAACGATAAATACGGCGTTTCCTGGCAACTGAGCCTCGCCCGCCCAGAATAGCGGATATCGGGGAAGGGCAGAGGAAGCGGAGACCGGGATGAGCGGCCGAAATAACCGCAACTATTCGGCGCTATATTCCAGAAACACGTCCCGCCCTTCCCATTCTACAAAAAAGACCAGCTTCCCGGCCTTCCAGAACCGCGTACTGATATCCGTATAAGCCGGTCCTTCCAGCAAACCGGATAAATAGATCGGCTTCCCGTCCGGTTGCGAAGCAGGCACGGGTACGATCGCAATGTCAAACTTGGCGTTATCCCGTTCCAGCTCCACTACGACGTTCTTGCCCGATTCATCCACGAGCATCATCACGGACCGCGACTCGCCTTCCAAGCTTCCCAACGCCTGAAATTGCCCGCTGTCCCGGTCGAAGCTCATCAGCCTCAGCCGTACGCTGTCGTCATCGGCCTTCGTTTGCTTTATCAGAAACCAGACTCGTTTCCGATTTTCCGTAATACGGTACACCATATGCTCCACTTCCTCGTTAGTCCACCCTTTATCGGCCGGCACATCCGTAAGAGCGAACAGCAGCTCGCCGCGCTGGTCGTTAACCGTCGTCACCACCTCCCGGCCTCTCGCCCAGGCTGCAATGGTTGTGCTGTCCTCTTCCCGCATATCGTCGATGCGATAACCCCGCTCGTACTTCGTCAGCGTAAACGCCATCGTGCGCACCGAATAATACGGGTCCTGGGACGCATAGTCCATATTGGCCGTGACCGTCCATTTTCCTTGCTTATCTTTCGCCTTGTCCACGATCGTATAGCCGACTTGACGCGGAGAGGTCCCTTTCAAATAGCCGGGATCATAGCTGAAAAAGCTGTGCGCATACCGCTCATCGCGATAAATAAGCGCCTCGATCGCTTTACCGACCACTTCTTCCGGCGCAAGCTCCGTCGTCGACAGCGTATAGCGCACGAAATCGCGGGAAAGCTGATTGGTCTCCTTGATCTGGTACATGCCGATCTCCCGGCCATCCCGGCTCCAAGCCAGGTTTCCCACCCGGAAGTAGGGCTGGAGCGAACCTTCCTTCAGCTTCCCGTTCTCCCACGCATCGATCGCTTCATTATGGGTCACCTGCTGCTCCGTCTGCCGGTCCAGGTCGGCGATCCATACATCTTCCATTTGCAGTTCCCCGCCGCTGCGTACGTACAACACATACTGGCCGTCCGGCGAGACAACCGGTCTCCGGCCTTCGCTCCATAGACGCTCCTCTTTGGAAGCCAGCTCGCGCACGTAGATGCGGTCGTTTTTCTCGTACAGCATCTGCTTGCCGTCCTTCGTATAGCTCGGGGAAGCTCCTTTCCCGATGACGGTCTGCGTCCCCTTGTTCAGATCCGCTTCCGCAACCAGGACGGTTGCCGGATCGTCGCGCACAAAAGCCAGCTTGCTCTCGTCCGGAGACCAAGCCAATGAGCGGATCGCCGTAGAGCTCTCGGGAGCGGCTGCAGCCGTCCTGGATTGCAGCGTACTTACATTCAGCACAAAAATGTCATGTCCGATTACGTAGGCCAACTGCTCGCCGCTTGGCGAAAGCGCCAGCTCGGCAATATTGCCGTCTACCAGCTTGGTGTACGACAGTCCGCTCTGCCGGTAAATGCCTTGGCCGGGGACGGCGTAATAGGTCGTGCTTGCGTCGATGGCGGCTGCGGTACTGGGCTCCGTGCCTAAACTTTTGGCGCTGCTCCATTGCAATTGAACCAACAGTTTGTCCGCATGAACCCGACTGACAGCAGGGCCGGTCAACACATTCAAGATAAATACGATCGCTGCAATCGCACCGATAAGGCCTGCGCTTCCCCAGATCGCGGCAAGACGCCGGCGGCCTTTACGCGCTTGTTTCATTTGCAGGCGCAAACGCGGTTCATCGGCTTGGGCGTCTTGGGCGTCAACGTTCGGAGCCCTCCCTGCTTCTGTAATCAGCTTGTGCCGCAGCTGTTTCTTAAAATCAAGATCCGCCGGCAGCTGCTCATGAACGCGGCGCAAGTCGTCCACCCACTTTGGTCTGCTCTCGTCCACTAGACACCCTCCTCCATGCAGGCTGCTATTTCGCCGGCCAGCTTCTTTCGAATGCGGTGCACCCGATTGCGCATCCATTCCTCCGTCCGACCGAGGATTGCGCTCATCTCTTGATAGGTGAAGCCCATCATATATTTGAGCTGAACCATTTGACGATCCTCCTGTTTGAGCTGCTGCAAAGCTTCCTGCAGGCAGTCATTCCGGACCGATGCGGCTTGAAACAGCTCGGGAATGTGCTCCGCATCCATGCCGGCCGCCTCGGGGTCCGTCCCGTACGCCTTCTCCGTCTTTTGCCGATAGTGGTCGATAACCCGATGATGGGCGATCGTGAATAACCACGACCGTTCATGTTCCGGGATAACGCCTTGTTTGCTCGTGTACTCCATTACCTTGCGAAAAATATCGCTGACCAGATCCTCCGTATCCCACCGGTTGCCGACTCGGAACAGGACGTAACGATATACGTCATCGAAGTAACGGTCGTACAATCGCAGACATGCCTCCATTTCAATTCGTCCCTTCAGCTAGTTGTTGCCTGTTCATCCTGTATAACGGGGCGACCGTCGCTTTTGTATCACCGCAAATAAAAAAATAGTTGGATGTACCGGCGGCGGCCCGTAAATAAAGATAAAGCCTCCAATCCCGCTGTTTCCGGCGCGGCTTGGGGCTTCATTACATCCATATTGATATCCATTGCGGATCGGCTCCTACAGGTTCAATTCCAGCTATTCATCGGTTTCCCGAAAACCAAGCTTTTTGTAATCGTGCTGTATGGAGTTTAGCACATTTCAAGGCCAAAGTCATGGCGTGAAGAAGGATGGGACGAACGAATGGGATAAAAGGCAATCCATAAGAAATGCGGCATGCGCGGCTATGATACATTAGGTTTGTAGAACACTATCTACGTTGAACGAAAGATGAGGAAGTCCGTTGCATTCCCTTCTCCATTGCACTTGGCCCTTTCCTTGAAGTTATTTCGTTCAACTTATCTACCATTCAAATGGAAAGGATGTTGAAGATGGGAAGCTTGAAGCCTTATTTGATCTCGGAGGATGCCAGAGCGCAGGCCGCGTTTTATATCCAATCGCTCGGTGGCGAGATCATATCCGTAAGTACGCATGGAGAGTTGATGGGGGTACAGAACGAATTCAAGGATAAAGTCATGCACATGTGTATTCACGTAGCCGGAGGAAACTCCATCTTCATGGCGGACTCCATCGAGCCTTTTACTTCCGGAACCGGCATTTCGCTCACGATAGCGTACTCCACCGAAGCTGCAGCCGGCGAGGCATTCGCGAAGCTTGCAGCAGGCGGTAAGGTGAAGTACCCGATAGGCATGCAGCCGTTCGGCTTGTTTTTGGGAGAGCTTACGGATAAATACGGTATCGTGTGGATGATTACGGCCGAACCGAAGGCGCCTCGCCCCTGATCAGGTCTTCTCCTCTTGAAGAAGCGCAGCGTATGGCAGAGAATAAAACAGCGGCGGAACAGGTCATCATGACGTACCTGGTCCGCCGCCGTCCGTTTAACAGCCGGGTTTTGTCGTTTATGCCTATTGGTTTGATTTCCCGCTCCCCGGGGCAGGCGAACAGTCTGGGGGCGGACCGAGGATCACCGGCTTCTGGATCGGCGCAACAGTCTGCGCATAAGCAACCGGGTTGATGCAGAACGCTCGTGCCGCTACCTCGGGCGGCAGCGAGCGGAGAAAGTCGCCGCCGTATACGATATCCGGGGTCGGGACGTCGAAGATCGTCAGCAAGTGCGTGTTATCCGTCAGCGCGACAAGCCAATGGAACCAACCGGGCGGAAACTGCGACACTTGTCCCGGTCTTAGTTGATACGTCATCAATTGCTGGGTAAACGGATTGAAGACGGACGTCTGCAGTTCCCCGCTGATCAAGAACACCAGCTCTGTCGCGTTCGTATGCCAATGCGGCGTAATGACGACGCCCTGGCTCATATGAACGTTGAAGAAGCCCGTCTTGATGACGGGCAGCTGCTCGGCAAAAACCTGCGTAATGAAATTGCTCATATCCTTGGCATAGGTCAAAGTCTGATTCGAGTCGGCGGCCAGCGACAGCGACGGCGACATCAGCCCGGATTCCATCGGTCATTCCCCTCCCGCTTCTACACAAAGTCCCATATCGCGGGTAGTATATGCACGTCCGGGCAGCAATAGTCCGATTACTTTCCGCCTGCCTCCAAGTCCAGAGTCATGAACACGCTGTACGGGTCCTCCGTATAGTCGGAGAACGGTTCGCAATACACGAAGCCGCAGCTTTCGTATAGCTTCCGCGCCGGTTCGTGCGCCACCATGGACCCGGTCTCCAGGCTCAGTCGACGGTAGCCGCGCTCCCTCGCCTCCGCGATGAGAAACGCCAGCACCCTCCGCGCCACCCCTTTCCTTGTATGTCCCGATGCCGTTCGCATCGACTTCACCTCTCCGTGCCCGTCATCCAATTGCTTGATCGCGCCGCAGCCGACCAGCCGCCCCTCGTCCCAGGCGCTATAGAACGTAACGCCGGGCGCTCTCAGCCCCTCGGGATTCAAGGCATGCACGCTCTCGGGCGGCGAATGCCGCGCCATATCTTCCAGATGCTCCCGAAGCAGAGTGAGAACGTCCGTTCCCGTCAAATCGTCTTGTATGATTTTCATCGGCTGTCCTCCCGTCGCAGATCCGCCTGCTCCATCTCCAAATCCGCTGTTCACTCTCCATTCGACGAAAGCAAATCCAATTCCTTCCTGCCTCTCATGCGGACAAGGACCTTGCCACCCGTTGTGCAACTCGCTCCTTTTCACTATGATAGAGAGAGCTGTCCCGCCCGATCATCAAAATCCGCGAAAGCGGTATGCGGGTGGCGGAACGCATGCTGTGGCGCATCACCAATCCGAACGAGCGTTACGAACACATTTTACTGCAGGGCGATTTTTTCGAAGGGGTGACCGTCCAAGCGGTCGCGAGGCAAGCATGACCGGAGCGACACGCCAACGAGCGCCTTCGGCGAAAAGGCGCTCGGAATCGGCGGGGACAGCTTTGCCCCCATTCTCGCCGGGCGGACTACTGCTTCCTGGAAGACAAATGCTCGCGATCGGTCAGCAGCTTGCCCGTCTCCGCGTACCGACAGGACTCGGCGGAAACCTGGAAGGCATAAGCCCTTCTCGGCTTGTCCGTATGGTTCGTCTTGCTGTGATGCAGCGTCTCGCGATGGAAAATGACGGCGTCTCCGGGTGCCATCGGCCTGCACGGCATCCCGTTCTCCGGGTCAGCGGCACGGCGATGCTCGGCGCCCTTCTCGTTCAGGTCGGGCTGGCGGCCCTGCCGGTGGGAGCGGGGCGCGAGCCACAAGCCGGCGTTCTCCTCGCTGATCGCATCGAGCGCGATGAACCCGTTGAGCATATGGCCCAAAATATGGGTATACATATTGTCCTGATGCCATGCCAAGCCTTCGCCGCGCGGCGCAACGACCGCATACATCCCCATCCATAGCCGGACTTGGTCGCCGAGAATACGTTCGTACGTCTCGATCAGCGTCTTGGATGAGAGCATTGCCGCCGTCTCGGGGAATTGCTCCTCGCTTTTGTCGAAGTGAACAAAGGCGTTGGATTTCCAGGCGCCTCCGGCTTCGCGGTCGGCAAACTGCGCCTGCTCGCGGTTGATCCGTTCCACCGTTTCGGGGGTAATAAAGCCGGGCGCATAGAAGAAGCCTTCCCGGTAAAATTCTTCAATCATCTGTTCCGTCAGCACAAACTGGGATACGACCGAGTTACTCATGCGTACGCCTCCTTCAATGGGTTCGTACTCACTATATCGAAACGCAAACGGAAAAACCGCTCGCAACCCCGGCCTAAAGTTGTAGTATCGTACACGCCGGCGAAAGCGGCGATGGAGGCGCTTATGTTTTACGAAGAGGTCGCACTGAAGCGGGAGCTGAATTTTGTACCGAAGATCGCCCGCTTGACCGAGCACGCGATGCATGTGCACGATGCGTTGGAGGTCAGCATTTTACTGGAGAACGAGGCCAAATACCGTTTGGCGGACCGCGACTATTACGGAAAACCGGGGGACGTGTTCGTCTTTCGGCCCTTCGAGCCCCACTACAACCTGGTGCGCGACAAGGACAAGCCGGTTCGCTGGATCATGCTGCTGTTCTCCCCGGCGATCGCCCGCCACATTCCTGAGGGCGGCATGCTGCTTCGCCCCTTCTATACGGCGGCAGGCCGATTTCCGCCGTTGATTCCAGCCGACTCTCCTTGCGCTCGGGCGATCCAGCGCGCGGCGAGGGAGGCGGTCGCGGAGGAGGAACACCAGCTTTCCGGCTGGCAGGCCAAACAATTTCAATGTTTCATCGACATTCTCGTGCAGTTGTACCGCCACTACGCCGCGATGGAACTCGACTCGCACAAGCCCGACGAAGGCGTGCTCCGGGTCATCGACTACGTGCTGTCGCATTTCGGCGAAGAGCTGACGATGGACCGCCTCGTCGACATGTCGTCGTTAGGCCGGACGATTTTTTTCAGACGCTTCAAAGAAATCACCAGTCTGTCGCCGAACGCGTTCATCAGCCGGCTTCGCCTGCAAGCGGCCGTCTACATGCTCGACTACTCGGGCAAAACGGTTACCGACATCGCCTTCGAATGCGGCTTTCAATCGTTGAGCTATTTCAACAAGCAATTCAAGCCGTTCAAGGGCATGTCCCCCCGGGAGTACCGGAGCCGCAAGCGCGAAGAAGCGGACCCGGTCGCCGCCGAAGGCGACGCTTCCTTGCCCTCTCCCCGCCCGCCAGAAAGCTGAACGCGTGACTCCGCCGTACCCCTTACTCGGCTCGGCGGAGCAGTCCGCACGCCCTCTCGTCCCCAGAACGAAATCCTCCTCCGTCAGCTCGCGAAAGCGGGTCCGGCTCGAAACGATGCCGTGACCCGCTTTTTTGTGCGAGCGCTTACTTATCGGTTCAGCTCCTCCTGAATGACCTTAGCCGCCTCTTCCTCCATGGCGCGCAAGGCAGTATTGAGATCCTTCTCTCCGGCAAGAAGGGCGTTCAAATGATTCGTGTAGACGTTGCGAACCTTATTGTCATATTTGGTCAGCGGCGCCAGCGGAGAAAAAGGATTCCGTGTAATCGCTTTCCAGTTTTTATCGGCGAATACGGACTCCGATCCCAATACGTCGATGACGTCCTTCGATTTCGAAGCCATCAGCTTCCCTTTCTTCGACATTTCGATCTGATAGTCGCTTGACGTCCAAAATTGGATCGCTTCCATGGCCGCATCCGGGTTTTTCGATAGCGAGGTGACGCCGAAATAAATGGGATTGGCCCGGGAACCGGCATTCGGAGCATTGGCAAACGTCGGCATCGCGACCATATCCCAGTCCAGCGGCTTGAACTCCTCCTCCAACGCATTCGGAACCGACGCGGTGTACAAAATCATCGCCAAATTGCGATCTTTGCTGAACGAGGCCCAGTTCGGCAGCTTTTTGGCCTGCTGGTACGTTGCGGTCATCGTCGGGTTCAGGAACACGGATTGGAACAACGTTTTCCAGCGATCGTCGCTGTTGATCGTCGGTTTGTTCGTCTTCCCGTCCGCATACGGAATCGACAGCGAGTTCATACCCAAAAATTGCGCCGTTCCGTTCATGCTGAAGCCGTAATAGGAATTTTGCCCATCCGAGCGCGTCATGGTGCGGGCCAGCTCGAACAGCTGCTCCCAGGTCATGCCGTCTTTCGGATAAGCGACGCCAAACTGGTTGAAGATCGTTTTGTTATAAAACACGACCAGACTGTTCAAAGAGATGGGGATTCCGTAAAGCTTGCCGTCGAACGCTTGCTTGATGGAATCGACCGCCGTCGGCTCCAGCCGACCGAGATCGACGTTATGCTTGCGGGCCAGTTCGGTCATGTCATACATCAGATGGAATTCCTGCAATTTTTCCTCATACGGTCCCCGGCCGTGATAAAATATATCGAATTTTTCATTGCTGGCCAACATATCCGCCATGGAGGTGCCGGAAGACGCCCGGATATATTTGACGCGGATATGCGGATATTTTTTGTGCAGCGGCTCGATATAGACGCGGTTTACTTCTTCTTCCGGGTCGCCGACGTCCGAATAAAGCGTCAGCTCCACCTCCTTTGGCGTCTCCTGCTTGATGGCCGTTGGGGCGGCGTCGCCTTTCCCCGGTTTGTTGGATCCGTCGGATTCATCGCTGCAGCCGGTCAAAGCTGCCGCGGTAACGGCCGCAACAGCGACAACATGCCGAAATCCGATACGCTTTTCGGACATTCCCATGGTGAAGCCTCCCATAGTGTTCGTTTGGCCTATCCTCCACCGTTCACATTCGCCATGTCTCATCCCCTTCGAACGATCTGGTTACAGTTTAATTGAAAGCGAAGCGTAGTAACTAGTTGTAAAAAACTTTGGTTTTTTAAGGTACGATGCGGCTGCCCGCGACCTTCGAAGCCGGAAGCAGACCGGCTTTGGCCGTACCGGTCAAGCGGTCGCCATGGACAACGACGGAAAATTTCAAGAGTAATCGCATCGGCTTTCTTATACTTAACGACCAGGTCAGGCAGCCATTGTCCCATGCAGGATCGGTCATCTCGGAGAGCTCGTCCCCCTCCCGAAACGTGCCGCTGATCCTTCCGTTCGTCGTGGTCACCTCCATAACCAGCTCGAACTTCCCGACCGGAGTGGCGATGACGATGTCCCATTTTCCGTCATAAGGCGCGCTAACGTCCGTATTGACAAGGCTCACCGCCGCCTCGCCGGGAAGCTCGGCAAGCTCCGGTTGAGCTTCTTTCGTTTTTTGAATGGGCGTTATGCCTGAATTGCGCCATACGGTTCCTCTTCGCTCATATTCGAACAGCCTCTCGACGGCATGCGAAATCTGCGGTCCCAGTTCGCGCTCTACGAGATGCAGAGCGACATCGAGCCCCGAGGTAACTCCCCCTCCGGTCACGAGATTTCCATCCTCCACGACTCTGGCAAATATCGGCTTCGCACCCGTAGCCCCCAGCACCTCCATCCCCAGATGGTGGGTGACCGCATAACGATCCTCCAGCAGCCCGTCCATGGCCAGCAGCAATGAGCCTCCGCATACGGACGAAACGATCAGATCGCTTCTCTTCATCGCTTGCCTCAGCTCGTGGACCAGGTCCGTCTCCAGTGCCTGTCTCAATAAAACCGGGATCGAATCCGGACCTTCATCGTCCGGATCGACCGTTCCCATAGCGCCGGGGATAACGAGAATGCCTCCGCGCTCCACGTCGATTTTGCCGCTGCTCGGCAGGGGCGGTCCGTTCATCCCGCCTTTGACCAGTCGCTCGCCTTCGGCGCTTACGAATTCGACGCGGACTGCGCCGGTAAGCATTTTGGCTGCGGAAAATACCTCATACGGTCCGATAACGTCCATATAATCGAACCCATCGAACAAAACAATTTGTACGTTCAGCATAACGCTCCTCCTTCAAACCTTATTTCATCCATTTCTTGCGAATGACCAGCTCCGCCAGCGCCAGATTCAGCACAAAGCTGCTCCAGACAGCCGCGGTGTATGCCGTATCGTAAGGGAGCTTCAGTCCGGAATGGGCCACAGCCAGCACCACATGAATTGTCAGATTGGCAAAAGTCAAAAAGAAGCTTCGCGTCATCCACCCCGTATGCTTCGCTACTTGTTTGCGGCGGATATGGACGTACCCCAATACCGTCGTGCCGAGCCAAAGCGAGTTCAACATCAGGAACCCGAGAACGCTCAGCCAGCCGCCCGTGGCGAAGAACGAAACATAGAACCCGGGGACGACGTTCAACAGAATGGACAGGACGTAGAGACGGCCGCTCCATCTATGCAAGGCCGGCCTCTGGACACGAATCCTGCGTATCGTTCCGATCGGCCCGGTAACGAGAGAAACGACGGCAAGCCCAATATGGACGCGCAGCATCGTCCGAAAGAGCTCGGGGTCGGGCACGGGCCGATCCTTATGCGATAGAAACTTGAGGAAATCGGGATCTGTTACGAAATTTTTGGTCACTGTATGCATAATCCACATACAAGCCATAAGAGCTAACACGACGATTACGGTATTTCTGGTTCTCATTTGGCTGGACACACTTCCTTTCCTTGGAGTAGAATTCGATATATCATTTCCAGTATCGGACCGGACCGTCCGGTCCGTTGATTACATTTCAACTATATGCGATTTCGTCCGTATTTTAAACCGCAATCTTTGAACCTTTCATGACAAACCGTCCCATTGTCCAACGCCTCCGTCTTCGTGTTATGATAACTTTACCGATACCGACTATACATTTATGATGGACGGGTGATTTGACTATGGAGAAAAAGGATGCCGTTCGAGAATCGATTATTGCCCATGCGCTGCATCTGTTTAATACGAAAGGGTTCAGCCAGACGTCCATACAAGATATTATGGAGGCCGCTTCCCTCCCGAAAGGGGCCATTTACCGCCGTTTTGAAAACAAAGAGCTAATCGTGCTCGCCGCTTTTGAGCGGGCGGGGCAAATTTTGCAAGAGTTTTTCGTCCGGGCCGTCGAGCAAGCTCCATCCACCATCGACAAGCTGTTGGCCATTGCAGCGATTTATCAGGATGCCGTTCATAATCCCCCGATTCCGGGCGGCTGCCCGCTGCTGAACACCGCCATCGAGAGCGACGGTACGTTTCCCGAACTGCAGAAGCAGGCTGCCCAAGGTTTTATGGGCACGATCGCCTTTGTACAGTCGATTATTGAAGAAGGCATGGAGAAAAAGGAGCTGCGTCCCGATATCAACTCCTTTTCGCTTGCTTCCTACTTGATTACCTCGATGGAAGGGGCGATTATGGCAAGCCGCTTAACAGCAAGCAATGAACATGTTTTGTATAACATGGAATATACGAGGACTTTATTGCAGAGCTATTCGTTGCCGCAAGAATGATCCGCAACGGGAAAGGACCGGGGATGCCCCGGTCCTTCGTACATACCTACACTGCCTGCGCATCTGATGACCAAATGCGGCTATGCACAGCTGGCTTCTTATCGGGTATTTGTCGGGGCATCCATTCCAGTTTACACGAACCGTTGTGTCGACTACCAGAAAATACGATCGCTTTTGCGCTAAAAATCTTCATCGGTCAAATCCATGTGGACCCCCATGGCGGTGCGGCTGCCCTCCGCTGCGGCAAAAACGACCTGGGAAGGCGCGAAGTACGAAGCATCTCCGGCAGCGTATAATCCGGGCACCGAGGTTCTCCCCCCACTATCCGTGCGGACTCCTCCAAGTTCCGTAAGTTCGCACCCTAACAGCTCGCCAAACGGTGCGCTCGGTACAAACCGGGGAGTCACGAAGCCGCCGCTTCTCGCGACCTGCGTTCCATCCGCAAAGCGCACCTGCTCCAGACGGCCGTCCCTGCCGATAAAAGCCGCGACAGGCTGCTCGTTCACGACGGCTCCCTTCGCTTGCAGCCGCTCCTTGTGCTCGCCCGACAAATTCGCCTGGCCGTTCGTGCAGACGATCAGATCGTTGCCCCAGTTGAGCAGCAGCTTGGCCGTATGAAACACGTTCGAATATTCGGAAACAAGGACAAGCGGCTGATCCCGCAGCTCCCACCCGTCGCAAAAGGGGCAATTGAACAAGCTTTTTCCGTAAAGGGGATAAAAGCCTTCGATCTCCGGAAAAATCTCCTTCACGCCGGTAGCCAGAACCAGCTTCCGCGCTTGTATGCGAAAGCCCGACGCATCGAGCATCGCAAAGCCGGAACCGATCTTGGCAACCGAAACGACCTCGGTCCGCACATGCTCGACAGACGGATAGCGCAGCACCTCCTCGTAGGCAATGCGGCGGAACTCGCCCGGCGTTGCGCCGTCCCTCGTAATAAAGCCATGCGAGGCGTGCGTCACGGCGTTTCGCGGCCGGTTGTTGTCGATCAAAGCGACGCTGCGTCTTGCTCTTCCAAGCATCAAGGCCGCATTCAAACCGGCGGGTCCTCCGCCAATAATCGCGCAATCGTATATCATCGTGATCGGCTCCCCCACGGTAGCTTATGAACCAAGTCCGAAAGCTTCGTATTTATAGCATAATATCTCAGAGTGCAGCCGTGTCAAGAACAAGCTAAAAAAACCAACCCGGTCCGAACTGCACCGGGTTAGTCGAATGCGCCATTCCTGGCGGCAATCATTAATGCATGTCGGCGGAGCCTGCGGCTTGTCCTTCCGGCGCCTTTGTCCGGCGGATGAAAAAGCCGATCACCACGGCGACGAGCGAGATGACGAAGCCGATCCAGAACGATTGGTGAACGCCGGCGACGACTCCTTGGGCCTGCTCAGTCAAGGATGTCGGATCTGACGACGATTCCAAGTAATTTTTCGTTCCCATCGACATGATGCTGATGAACAAGGCTGCTCCGATCGCGCCCGATACTTGCGTGAGTGTATTCAGAATGGCAGTCCCGTGCGGATACAACTGAGGCGGCAGCTGGTTCAGCCCGGTCGTCTGCGCGGGCATCATCACCATCGAGATTCCGATCAGCAGCAGGATATGGACGGTGATGATGTAGCCCGTGCCGGTCGAGATCTCGAAGCCGGTAAATAAATACAAAGTGATGGCCACGAGCACGAGTCCGGGAATGACGAGCACCCGAGGGCCGAACTTATCGAGCAGCTTGCCCGCTATCGGAGCCATGATCCCGTTGACGACGCCCCCCGGAAGCAGGATCAGGCCGGATTTGAACGCAGTGAGAAGCAGAGCCCCCTGAAGGTACAGCGGAATCAGCGTCATCGTAGAGAAGAGGGTCATCATCAAGACGAACATCAGGACGGTCACGATCGCAAACATCGGATATTTGAATGCCCTCAAATCCATGACCGGCTGCTTCAGCCTCAGCTGCCTCCAGATGAACAGAAGAAGCGCGATGCCTCCGACGATCATCGGCCAGTACACTTCCGGCTTCGACCAGCCGCTCTCCCCCGCCTTGCTAAAGCCGTATACGATGCCGCCAAATCCTACCGTGGACAGCAAAATCGAGAAGACGTCGACTTTGGGCTTCGTGATCTCGGAAACGTTTCTCAAAAAAATCGCCGCAATGACGACCGAGAATGCCGCCAGCGGGAGCACCAGAATAAACAACCATCTCCAGGATAAGGAATCCAATATTAAACCGGACACCGTCGGACCGATGGCTGGAGCGAACATAATGACCAGTCCCATAAGCCCCATAGCCCCGCCGCGCTTCTCCGGTGGAAAAATAACGAGAATCGTGTTCATCATCACCGGCAGCATAAGACCGGTGCCAAGAGCCTGTACGACCCGGCCGGTGAGCAGCAGGCCGAATCCGGGCGCGACCGCCGCAAACAGCGTCCCTGCGAAAAACAAGATCATCGCCGACAAAAACATTTGCCGGGTCGTAAACCATTGCTGTAAAATCGCCGTAACCGGCACGAGGACGCCGATCACGAGCATATAGGCGGTAGTCAGCCACTGAATAGTCGAATAGGGCACGCCCAATTCTTTGACCAGATCCGGTAAGGCATTTCCGAGCAGCGTCTCGTTCAGAACCGCGACGAACGCCCCGATAATAAGCGAGAAAACGATCGGGCCGCGTTTGATTCGGCTTGCATCGATTTTGGGCGATGCCCCGCCGACATGTGAAGCATTCATTTTTCCTACTCCCTCCTGCGTATCCTTTATCTGTATTTTTCTACACTTGTATATTTAAATTTACAAATGTATATTTTATACTATACACGCTTGCCCTGACGTCAGGTCAAGAATCAATTCCGGACGGATTGTCGCCTAAATCTACAAAGGAGGACCATATGTATACGAACACGCTCGAAGTCAAAACCGATTTACGCGTAAGGCGTACCCGGAAGCTGTTGTGGAATGCGCTGAAAACGCTGTTGGAGACGCGCTCCTTCGATTCGCTCAGCGTTCAGGAAATTTGCGACGAGGCGATGGTGCATCGCACGACATTTTACAAACATTTTCAAGATAAACATGCTCTCTTATCCTTCGGAATCGAGGAGGTGAAGGAGCTGTTTAACGGGCGAAGCTATGAGGATCGGATTCGGCAAGCCATGAGATTGATCGAGGAAACGAAGCAAGTTGGCAACCTCCATATGCTACTCAATACCGAACAAGGGAACAGTTCGCTGAACTGCATTTTGCAGCAGCATGCCTCCGATTCCCTCCGCCAGCAGCTGATTGAAGCCGAGCAGAACGGAGTCCGTTTTCCCGTCCCGATCGACATTATGGCCGCCTTCATTTCTGGCGCGATTTGCTCGCTGGGCGCTTGGTGGGTCAACCAGGATAACCCCTTCACCGCCCAGGACATGGACGCCTACTTGAGCCAATTGATCAATCCCAAGACTTTCTTTCCCGAATGATGCCGATCGGCTTGCCGAATTTCGGCTTCTTCCCGCATGATCCGGCCCTCCTCCATCAGAACGAGCAAAAAGGGCTCCTAAGGTAGCCCGCACCTGAGAAAGTCCCTTTTTGCACATGAGGATTACACCGATAAATGGCGGGACCGGATTTCTTCCCGGGCCGGTCGTTCATTTTGGCTGGGGTCCATTTCGGTTCCCAGACGAGCGAAACCTCGACTTCATGGACGCCTGGGACGGCAGAGGCGGCCTCCCGTACATTCCGTACAATATCGTCGGCCAATGGACACTCGGGGATTGTCAGCGTCATCTCGATGTCAGCCCGGCCTTGGTCATTCACCGTCACTTCATAAACGAGACCCAAATCGACGATATTCACTTCCACCTCGGGATCGATCACTTCCTCCAAGGCCGTCCAAATCGCATCCTCTGTTTTCATAGTCTCCCGTTCTCCTCTCAGAAGCATTCTCGGTTTACTGCTCCGGCGTTCGATCAAGGAACAACCGGGTCACTTCCGTGTACTCGCCCCGTCTGCGCTCTTCTTCGGTAGGTTCATCCTCGAGCGTATTATGCGTATCCATGCCGGGTGCGATCGTCGGCTCGTTTTCATGGTCAGCGTCTTGATTAGTCGGCATTTCGGGCCTCCTTTAATCGATTTGGCTTTACTATACCCGGAAATCACGAAATGTAATAATGCTTTATTTATGGATTAATAAATAACAGTTGTAACGGTAACGGGTTTAATTCCCCATACCAATAGCGTGCCAAGCTGCGATTCGTCCAGAATAAAATCGAACTGAATGCGCGGTGGCCGGTCCTTTACTATTTTCCGAAAAGCCGAAAAACGATAGCCGGACGCAAAAAAAAGCCCAATTCGCATTGGGCTTTCATTTTGTTCAGCATTCATTCTGCTTTCATTCGTTCAGCTTTCTTTACCGGCATTCTCGACGAGCTCCTTCACATCCGTACCTTCCAGGATAACGGCGGCGTGCAGACCGATTTCCGGGAGGACAAAGCGGATTTGACCTTCCTCCTTGACGAAGGACAGCTCGGTGTTCCCCGGAACGACATATACGCGATCGGCTGACGCTCTGACGACGGCCTCGATTTGTCCAGCCGGCACAATCTCCTCGATGAATGTCTTCGAGCCCGCCGCTTTATCTTCCCGGACATTTGTAAAATGGATCACGATACGGGAAGACTGGCGCATCGCGTTGACTTCTACCGAGAGGGGAGCGTCGACCTTTACGAACGGATCGGGATAAAGCCTGCGCAGCCCGTTCAGGTAAAGCGTTCGCAACCAAGGCGAACCCGTTCTCCAATACGCGGATTCGATCGGGCCGGACACGTATAGGCTCGCTCCTTTGCCGTATGTATGGGCAACGACGGCCGGATGCGGCGTCGGATGAGCCGGGTGCGCGTGCTGATGGTAGACGTGACGATGCGTCTTTGCCTCCAACGCGGGGTCCGTGAACCTGGCCCATACGTCCGAGCCTTCCTTCGCCTCAATCCGGAGCGCTTTGTGAGCCGGGTCTTTCAGCAGGATCGGCATGTCCGGTATCGCTTCGGCTATCGCCGCGTCAATCGGATAAAAGTAGGACACACTGTAGCGGGACACATCTCCGAATCCGATGCCGAGTACGTCCGCCAAGCCGAAATCCGGCCTTCGCTCTCCGGCAGCGTCATACAGCGATGAGCGGTTCGAGGCCAGCAATCGTCCTCCTCCCCTGACGAATTCCCGTATCCGCTGCTCGACCGGATCGCTGATATAAGCCTGATCGGGCAAAATAAGCAGCTGGTAGCTATCGATTCGGCTCAACAGCGTCGTTTCGTCGATAATATCGAAGTGAATATGCCCTTCCGTCAATATCCGATGAATCCCTTGCAAATGCGGGTCGTCGGCCGGACCCGATAGAGCGGACGCTTCGAGCATTCGTTTGCTCTCTATCGAATAAAGGACGGCGACCATCGGCACGCTTTCAGCTCCAGTCAACCAGGGCTCGAGCGATTGGACCCATGCGTTGGATTCGCCGATTGCGTTCATGACTGCTTCCGGCACTTGTCCCCGCATAAATCCCGAGGGATAAGCGACATGGCCGAAACTGATCGACCCGCCGTTCGCGACGGCGATCGCGGCCGTCGTCCTGAGCGTTGCGGCCGGCGCGACCGTCCACTCCCCCCAGCTGCCCATCTCGCTCGGCATCATCAGCTCGAAAGGCTTGCCGAACGAACGCTTCCATCTTGCCAGCAAGCTCCCGTAAGCGTATTGCGGGGGATGAAATTCGGACGTAAAATAATCCGCATACCGATCTGCCTCCACTTGACCGAACCGAGGATCTCCGGCATGATTCCAACCGACCAGCAAAGCCCTTGATCCTTGCATTTTTGTGACCGATCCGCGTGTTGAAATAACTATTGCCAAAGGCGTCCTTCGTCATGAACGTGATCGTCTGGATGCCTGCCTGGGCCGCCTGCGCAAAATAGTCGGCCACATTCAGCTCTACTTCCGGAACGGCTTCGCCCGCGTGAAAATCGAACAACCCCCGTCGAAACGTTCGTCTGTACAAATCATTCCCCATTGCCGATTCCCTCCTTCGTTCCCCTTATCTATCCAGTTCCTGAATCGCCTTCGTCAGCTTCTCGTCCGCTTCCCTCAGCGCCGTGTTGATGTCTTTCCCGGTCGTGACCACGTCTTGGAACGCCTTCGATACGAGTACGGCGGGGTTCGTTTCGGCCGGGAACTTGTATTTGAACGGTTGAATCACGGCTAGTTTCGGCTTCGTCATCGCGATTACGTTCTTGGATTGATATTCCGCCGAATCTTGGCCGAACGCCTGCTGCACCTTCTCGTCCTTCAGTACGGATACTCTCGCATATCGGGATAGATCCGTCTGTACTTCGTTCGACAATAAGGTTTCAATCACTTGGAACGCCGCCTCTTTGTTAGGACTTGCATTCGTGATCGAGAAAACGAGGGAATCGACCCGCTGCCCGGTTCCGGGCGCTTTCGGATTGACCGGATAGGCGACGACGTCCCAATTGAAGTTTTTCACGGTTTTCAAGCTTTGCAGTGTCGCGGAATGCCCGGCCAGCATGCCTACCTCCCCTTTCAGGAACGCTTGCGTCGCTTGCGTCGGCGGATCGCTTGCCAGTATAGTCGTCGCACCGGAAATGTTGTACAGGCCGGACCACATCTCGAACAGCTGCTTCCAGCCATCCGTCTGCAAGGCGCCTTTCTTGCCCGCGAAGTCGATAAACGGCAGACCGAGCTGATACGCCCCGCGAAACAGTTCCCCCGGATACAGCCCCCAGTATTGGACGCCTCCCTCGGTTCGCGTCATTTTCGCTGCGATGGCGCGCGCGTCTTCCCACGTCATGCCGTCCTTCGGATACGGTACGCCCATTTTGTCGAACAAGTCCTTGTTGTAGAACAAGGCGAACGAGTTGTTGTAGACGGGAAGACCGATCAACTGATTCAAGCCGCTGGCAGTCTTGATCGATTCCAGAAATTCCGGACGAATTCGGTTCAGATCGAATTTTGAGCTTTTGATCACATCTTCCATATTGAATTCGACCTTCATATCGAGCAGTTGGGTCAACGCGAGCGGATAGTCGACGCTGATGTCGGGAATTTCCTTGGAGGCTGCCATATTGGCCAAGGATGTTTTGGACGAATCGACCCATTGTACCGTGAGATGCGGATACTTTTTCTTGACCGGCTCGACGATAAATCGTTTGAATTCTTCCTCGGTCAGGTGGCGTTGGGCAATTTTAACCGTGGCGGGCTTCGGACTCTCGATCTTCGGATTCTCGGTCTTCGGCTGCTCCGCCTTCGCTTCCGGGGAAGCCGGTTCCTTGTTCCCCCCGCAGGCGCCGAGCAATATGGATAGCGACAATATGGCCGCTGTTGTATAAAGCGACGATGTTCTCAACAAGTGTCACCACCTACTCAATATTTATCGGAAATCGATTGCTTTTTGCGCGAGCGTAAAAAGGCTAAGCTTATGCCGGAGCAATCGTCGTCACGGTGCCGTTCGCGCCGCGGACTTTGAGCGCTCCTTCGTGCACGTATACATACACCCCTCCCGACGGATTGTCGACAGGTTCTTCGGCCACATCGGCGATGAACATCCCGTGCGTTTTGTCGACCGTCATGTTGGGCGACGAACCGCCCATATAAATGCCGAACTGTGCCTCCGCTGCGGGCGCATAGCATAGGATGCCCTTCGGTATTTCCGTTCCCGTCCCGGTACCTTGAATCACGACGTTGCCCGAGGCAAAAGCGCCCAAAGTCGAGTTCGCGGCAGGGAAATAGCCGAACGATGCGCTGCCCAGATTGGAGGAAGTCGGACCTGCTTTCGCCTGGAACTGGGAGCTTGCGGACACGCCTCCGTTCGTGTTCGTATTTTGGATCAAGCTGGCCGAATCGAACGAAATGCTTTGGTGCAGCGTTCCCGGATCGGCTGGGCCGAAATTTTGCTGATCGGTTCCGAACTGACCGGCACTCGTCCCATTCCACCTCAGCTTGCCGCCTGCGGTAATGCCCATTCTCCATTTGATCGGGTCGGAGTACGGCTCCTGAGCATAAACCGTAAGCGCATTCAAATTTGCTCCTGCCGTATTGGACAACGCGAGCGTACCGAAATCGGTTGTCTTCGACTGATCGATCACGAACCGCTGGCCGATCGTGCGAAGCTGATTATTGGAAGCAAGCGGCCCCTTATAGATCACTTCCTGCGCGTTCGGAAACGCATAGGTGCCACCGATGATCTCGTTGTTGCTGGCCTGGTAATAGCCCGCTGGACCGTCGAAATAGAACCGTACCGGAAGCGTAAACCGCACCGTATTGCCGACAGTCGTAAACGCCCGGGGAACCGTATCGCTCGGCGATGTCGATAGTTGAAACGTACCGCCCGCCCCCGTCGAGTTGATAACGTAGTAAGCTTCCCCGTTGGCCAAGCCGACCGGGGCCGTAAGCGCTCCCAGTACGATTTTATCCCCATTATTGAACGTACGGTATAAAGGCTGGGTAAAGGTGTTCGCAGGACTTGGCGAAGCGGCCGAGTCGAAAAAGTTGCCTTTAGTGCCGGGAGCTAGGTCGGGCACCAGTCCCGATTCCCAGCGGCATCGGTCGAAGAGGCAGTATTGGGCGCCATTTGCATAAACGTGGTATTCGCTTGTATATCCTTCCAGACTGGTCCCTCTGAATCGGATGTTGGTTACCGTGGACACACCGGTGCCGTACAGAACGACGTGTCTCCATCCCGGCGTCCGGACCCCGTACATCGTACCGACCTGTTGAATTTCCCCTCCAAAAAAGTCCAGCTCATTGCAAAATGAAGCATTGATCGGACCTGTCGGTTGAATCAAATAGGCAACTTTACAGTTTTGGATAAACCCGCCATAGATCCGGTTCGATAAATTCC
This sequence comes from Paenibacillus hodogayensis, assembly GCF_039536325.1. NCBI lineage: Bacteria > Bacillati > Bacillota > Bacilli > Caryophanales > Paenibacillaceae > Paenibacillus > Paenibacillus hodogayensis. The sequence continues at coordinate 156,836 of NZ_BAAAYO010000007.1, read as the reverse complement.
CGCGACCGTTGGCATCGTAATGCTGTCCTGTCTCGAAATAATAGATGCGACCCGGGTAAAGGTCGGAGCTCCACACGTTGCAGACGCGGAGCGCCTTGCTTCCTGCCGTCAAGGTCAGATTCAGCGGCTTGATCAAATCCGGCAACGTAATAATGGCGTCGATCAGGCAGTGATTGGCATCCGTTCCGCCGATGGTGATCGCGGTAGCGGCAAAGCTGTCCGGATATTTGAACACGGCGCCGCGAGCTTCCAAATGACAAAATACCGTAAACGATTGGCTGACCGCATAGGTGCCTGGAGGGATGATCAGCTTTGCCCCGGGGGATTGATATACGGGGTTCACGGTATTGTTCCTTTTGGAGTTGCAGTATTCCAGCGCCGCCGCGATTGCCGCGGAATCGTCCGTCACCCCGTCACCCTTCGCGCCGAAGTCGAGCACACTGACGCACTCACGCAGCTTCTGGCCGACTGTCCGTTCCGGCAATCCTTCCGAGACATGGTAGTCAACGCAATCGGAGTCGATATTCGGAACGCAGCCTTCCCCATAAACAGCGTTTTGTACGGAAGGCCCCCTATCGATAGCATCTGCCAATCCCGCAATCAGCGTACCGGAGGCTACGGCAACGCCGGTCACGCCGATCGACGTCAACATTTGTCTGCGGCTAATCTTCGCGTTCGCTTCGGCTTGCGCCTGATTCGCCTCTGCACCTGTGCCGTGCTTCTCTAAGTTGACGTGCTCGACTCGCTTGTTCGAATCCATGTTCATTCCTCCCAATTGTTCATGGTTTTCAGCTTGTGCCGGGAATGATAGCAGTAATCGTTTACTATACGGATATGGCATGGCGTTTATCTTGCCTAGAGGAGATCCCCTTCCTCTAATAAAGCTCTCTGTTCCCTTCTGGCAGTCTTCCTTCCCGTTTCCGATTCCGAGTCGCACTCACCCCCTTTGATTGTTATTCGAGGCTTTTAATGCCAAAAAATTATATATACTACCTTTAAATTATATATAATGTATCATATAATCTAATTATGCACAATAAGAACCTTAAGTCCGGGGGCGACCGAAACCAGCCATTGGAAAAGACATTGATCACGTTTTTTAATTCGACCGCATGGGTCCAATTCGGGTGTGTCCGGTTACACATGGTCGAGACGAGTCGGGTATGCCGATATGAGGCTACGCAAGGATAGTAAAAGGAAGGAATGATGATATGCTTCTGCAAGCACACATTCCCATGGCCGTTCAAGTCGTAATTGACGATGTCGGCTGGTGGTCGGGAACGGATGATCATGCGACGGGAGGACCGTATCGGACCGGCATGGCGCGGGATCACACCATTGAAGATTATGCGGCCATTATCGAGTTGGGCCGCAGGCTGTCAATCCGTCCCCAAGCCGCCATGATTCTTGGCGAGTGGGATCGAACCAATATGCTGCGCCGGATTCCTTCGGCAACGTGGCAAGGCGGAGCCTGGGACAACCGGCGCTGGACGGGGCCTTGGTTAGAGGAGACGGCGGAGCTCCTTAGGCAGCATCGCGGGCAAGTGGAGTTGACTTTACATGGGCTTTGTCACGAGTATTGGGATAACGGCATACCGACTCGCGCGGAATGGTTCGATTCCAACGGACAGATGCGGCCGGAGTCCGAGGTGCGCGCTCATCTGGAGGCTTGCGCGGCAATTTGGGAGCAGAACGGGCTGGGGCCGCTTCCGGAATCGTTTGTGCCTCCCGCCTATCGGTACCGCTTTCAGGACAAGGACGGTTTTGCGGATATTTTGGCCGAGTACGGCATTCGGTATTTGACAACCGTCTTCGAACGATCCGCCCCCTCATGCAGCAGACTCGTCTCGCCTTGGTTTGGCTTTGACGGACCGCTACTCGCCGTTGAGTGGCGGGCCGCCATGGGCAACGAAGCAAGCGGAGTTCTCCCCTGGTACGAAGCCGACCCCACGCTGGCAGCGACCAGAGCAATCGAAGGGCCTGTACTTGGACTTCACTGGCCGAACTTGCTGCATCCCGATCCGGCGCGAAACGGCGAGGTCATCGATCGTTGGGTCGCCTATCTGAAACCATTCGAGCTCCGTCCGGATCGCATGCTGGCCCGCAATACGGCGGAAGGCTACGCCCAACTGCTGTATCACTGGGGAACCGACCTATCGACGGAAGCCGAGGCCGTTCGGTTCGATTTCTCCCGTCTCGATTCGTGGAACCGACAGCTTCCAAGTTTCTTTACCCTGAAAATCGTTGCCGAGCGACCGCCTTGCTTGGAGTCTCCGGACGGCAGCCTACTGGTTGCGGCGCAGCCCGTCAGTCCGAGCGCCAGCTGCCATGTCTTCCGAATCGAGCGACTGGCGGACAGCGCCGGTACAATGGCCTCCAAAGCGACGCTGACTGTACGCAGCTCATAAAAAAAGCGCCGGCATCTTTTGTGCCAACGCTACTTACCTATGAACGGATCGACGACGTTTTTCCTTAATAAATTACCACAAAATCGGCGTCAGCTGATCGTACGGACCCAGGCCGGCATCATGGGGGGTGAGATCGGTATGGCTGCCGCCGTTCGTAAAGACGCGGCGGATCGCGTCCAAATAGCCGAAACCGGCCAAATTGCTCGGCATTAAAGTATGGCCTTCCGACAGCTCGCTCCAGTTGTCAAGAAGGATCAACCGGCTGCCCAGAGAAGTCGGGGCATAGCCTGGCATGAACGAGTCTCTTAGCCACGTCAAGCCCGCCTCCCAATCGGTTAGCGGAACGTTCGTTTTCCGGCTTCCGCCCCAGGGCTCGTCGCCCCAGCCTTGGGTCAGTACAGGAATCGGATCGATGATGTTCCAGCCTTTTTGCGTCGTCAATCTACTTTGCTGCAGCGCCATATCGCCCGTAGACCATGTGTACGAATACGTGTAGTCGTAACCCATATCGCGGATGGTTTGGGCCGTAGCCGCAGTTCCACGGTTCTCGGCAATAAAGATCGCTCCGTCAAACCCTTCGGCGCGCAGCGCCGCTTCGACTTCGTCGAACACAGTCGCCGTATTGCCGCCAAGCTCCGTATTGAGCTTGTCGTATTTATATACACCGATAACGGGTTTGTTATCGATCTTCAAATAAGAAGGGTTTTTGAAATAATGCTCGATCCAGAAATTGAGAACATTCGTCTTGAAGTCTGCTGCATCTTTGACGCCCGTGCCGTTCTCGAACATAATCGCGAAATGGATCCGATCCTTATATTTGGCGTTCAGAAAGCCATCATTCAACGATGCTCCGTTTCTGGACGATTTGATCGGGAAGCCTTCGCTTCCGGGCGGTCTATACCAGCAATCGTAATACAAGGAAATGCCGTGCTCGACCATGTCCTTGATCATCCAGTCCGCTACTTCGGGGTTGCCGTCCTCATAGTAGCCGTACAAAGGCAGACGATTGTCGTAGGGCTTAAGGGCGTCATATCCGAAGTGCTGTCCCTCGCGATAGCCGCCGAACCCTTGCACCCCGATGATATACGGGGATACGACGGATACCGGTTCGGGTTCGGGCACGGCACTCTCGTATTCCCCGGCGAATACGGCGATATCGTCTACCCACCATATACCGGTACCGTTCATGGATGTGGCGAAAGCAACGGCGTCCAGGTTAGCCGCCGCGCTCCGGAACGAGACTTGCGAAGCTTTGAGCACTTTGTTGACATAGATGTCGACTTTGTTCGTAACCGGATTGGCCACCACCCGCATATCGTACCAGACGTTCGCTTTATAGTTGCTCCATACGGAAACGAACGTTCCAAGCGCATCCTCGTAGCCGATATCCCCGCCGTAAGTGGCTATCGTAACGGCCGAAGCGCCGCCGCTGCGGAGCTCGGCTTTCATCCCGTCTTTCTTCTCGGGCAGCATAAACGAATATTCGGCGGTAATCTTGGCTTCTTGGGCGGTGAAGCTTCGGCCAAGCGATACGTTCGCGGAAGTACTTGTGTCGTTGAATCGGAAGGAATTGTTTTCGTGCGGCAGATCGCTTCGAATCGTCTCCACGGTTCCGCTGCCTCCCCCGCCGCTCACCGTCCAGACAGAAGGGGCGCTGCCCGCCGCCGCGGACAAGAAATCGTCGTAGACGAGATAACCTTTGTAAAGCTCTACCGCATTCAAATACATCGTTGCCAAGCCCGAAGCCGATGTATGGACATAGAAGTTGTCCAACTCGCCCGCCGCATTGCGGAAAGGCACGCCGTCGGCGGCATAGGTCGCCCCGTTTACGTAAATATCGGCTGTTTGAGCATTCAGGTCGGCCACTACTTTCACGCCGTACAGTACATTCGCGCTATAGCCCGCAAGCAGAGTGACGGCAGAGCCCCCCGCATCCTCGTAGGCGATATTGCCGCCCGAGGTCATGATTTTGACAGCCGTCGTCGTGCCGGAACGAAGCTCCCACGATACACCGTCGGCTTTGGACGGCATCATGAATTTGTATTCCAGCACAATCTGCCCTGCGGATTGCTTTAAAAACCTTCTTTGTCCAGCGACGGAGGAAGAAGCGCTCGTATCGTTGAATTTAAGCGCTTTCCCATACGAGAGTACGGGCATATCCAAAATCCGTACCGTCCCTCCGCTTTCATCGACCGTCCAGCTAGACGGAAGTTCGGCATCTTTGTTCCAATATTTGTCGTCGATCAAATGGCCTCTGTCGAGAACGCGGGGAACGGCATCGGCAAACCGAACATCGACGTCGACCGTCTGATCGAAATCGCCTTCCACGACGAATGTATCGCCGTTGCCGACATACCAATACTCTTTCGCTTTGCGGATATGGGACGCCGCATCGCCGTACTGCCCCTTCCAATAGTCGATTTCCTTTCCGTTTTGCTTCAGGGTGAACTCGCTATTGTTGGTGCTCCCCGGTTCGGTATAGGCAACGTTGACGGCGTAATACCCCGATGCTCCGCTAAACGTAAACGAGGCGCTGTTCTGCGGGTTTGCCTTGTAAACCTTAATACTATCGAAATAGAAAGTGCCCGTATGACCGCTGCCGATTCCGATCGTAAGCTTGGAAATATTCGTTGCCGGGCTTCGAAAACCGACCTGAGCATTCGTCAACGAGCCGTTTACGTATAGGTCGAACGTATTCGCATTGGTGTCCATGACGAGCTTCAGATCGTACCAGGCGCCGGCGGTAACCGCCTGAACGGTCGTCGAGACGGAGCCGTTGTAGATCTGGATATTCCCGCCATTAAACACAATGCTTGCCGCCCAGCTGCCTTTCGAGCTGCCGATATATAGCGCATTCACCCAGCCCGCAGTCTGTTCAGCCCTCACCCTCGCTTCCACCGTTGCCGTCCCGCTGAACGGCGTGAAAGTCCGGGTCGCCGACGCATCGTTCGCGGAGCTTGTTTTGCTGATCCTCGCGCTTCTATTCGTCGCATCCGGCACATTCTCCACGGTAACCGCCCCGCCTGTCGTTACCGTCGTCCATCCTGTGGGTACGCTGCCTGCCGCCATATTGTCGAACGTATCATTCACGACATCTTTGGCCCATCCGATCGTCTCTCTTCCGAAGAACACGGGTTGAACGAGCACAAAAATCAAGAGCCATATCCAGGCAATACGCTTCTTCGTTATCATGCATCTCTCCCTTTCCATTGTTCGTCTATGTTCGGGCATCGAATCGGGCCAGTCCGTTCCGTTCGGTTCGGTTCGGTTCCGGCGCGGTTATTATTTCTTCTGCTTCTCCAATTCCTTATCGGCCAATTCCTGAATTTCCCGAAGCGCGGTATTCGGATCTTTGGCCCCGCTTCCCGCTTCGCTAATGACGGTGAACATGAACTGCTCCGCTGCCGTTTCCAATAGCGGCACGGTTTTGGGAACGGGAGTGAACGGGAGCTTGAAGACCGCCTTTACATTGATGCCTTCGATGCCTGGCAAATCGGCGCCAAACTGATCTTTGGCGGTCTGCAGCTTGAGTGCGGGAGCAAATCCGATGCGGCTGTTCGCAATCTCCACTTCATCCGAGGTCAGAAATTTGATGATCTCGAATGCCTGGTCCTTATGCTGGCTTTTCGATGAAACCGCCCATGCCGCTCCAATCCCTGCGGTGCCTCTTCCGGGAGCATCCGGCCAAGTCGGCAAGGAAACGACGTTGAAGTTCAAACCGGTTTTGCGGGCATCGATAAAGGGCTGGAAATAGGCCGACCAAGGCAGCATGGCGACCGTCATACTGTAGCAGAATGCGGAACGGTTCATGACCACCTTGTTGTCCGCCGGGTAATTTCCCGGCACCTGGTAAGCGGTTCGCAAAAAGTCCAGTATCGTCTTCCATTTCGGGTCCGTGGCAAAGGTCGTTTTCCCCGTGTTCCAATCGTACACGGAAAGGCCGAATTGCTGTTTGTATATCGGATAATAGCCCGGATCGAACCCCCGATAGTTGACGCCGTTGTCCGTTCGTGTCAATCTCTTGCCCAGCTCCAGTACTTCCGGCCACGTCATGCCGTCCTTCGGATACTCGATGCCGAATCTGTCGAAAATGTCCAAATTGTAAAACATGGTAAAGCCCTCAACCTGCCACGGGATGACATACATTTCGCCGTTGTCTCCCTGCCGCCGGGCATTTTCCAGTGCTGCGTCGTCAAACCGGCTTAGATCGAATTTGTTTTTTCCGATCAGCCCGTTCAAATCGTAGGCAAGACCAAGATCTTTCACGATTTGCACGTCGTTAGGCTTGGGCAGCCAGAGCAGGTCCGGTATATTGTTATTGATGATGTGCTGCGTCAAGCTTTTCTCGATCCCATTCTTGTCCCCCAACAATTCGATGGTCACGTTCGGAAACTTCTGCTTAATCCGCTCGGTGACCTCCAGGTCGAATGTCGTTTGGAGCGCTTGCGAATAAATTTTAAGCGTAATCGGCGTATTCATATCCACGACCGACGGAACATTTCCTTGCTGCGAGCCGTTGGCGGCTTGATCGGCATCAATGGCCCCCGCTTTGCCGCAGCCGGATGTTACCAGTATCGCGAGCAGTACCGCGTATTTTGCCATTTTTTTGTTTTCTAGTCTTTTCATACAGGTCCCCTTTCTTGTTTTGAGCAGGATCAAACGACGGAGACGCCTGCAGGCGGCTGCAATTCGGCCTTGCCGTCTCGCACGCGAACCGTAAGCACGCCCGTTGCCACAGTCAGAACTAGCGTAAGATCGCGCATGCTCCGCGGAATGCGCGGGCGGAAGCGGATCGATGTCCAGCCCGGCTCGGCAGGCGTTATGCCCAGCACGTCTTCCACCAGCAGCGGAATCGGCGCGCTCGCCCACGGATGGCACAAGCTCGTGTTCCACTTCAAACGCTTCGACCATGCTTCAAAGCAGGTCGTCGCCCCTTCTCGCAGCATGTTCGCCCAGTATCCCGTCAGTTCGATGGTCTCGTTGGTTCCGGGAACATCGGCGGCTGTTACGAGATGCTTTTCCTGCGATACGATCGTATGATAAACGAATTCGTGTTCTCCGGCCGTCGCGAGCGCTTTCAAGTAAAAATAAGCCATATATACGCCGCAGCTGAGTTTCTTCTCCTTGAGAAAGGCAACGACTGCATCGCGCTGATCCCGCGGTACGAGACCAAAGCAGAGCGGAAGAGCATTCGCATGCAAGGAAGCGTGCCCGGACATTTCGGCATCGCGGAACAAGCCGGTCGACGGATCCAGGAACGCTCTCCGAAACGATTCCGCCAACGAAGCAAGCTCGTAAAGCTCCGGCTCGCCCAATTCCCGCATGATACCGTTCGTCGCTTGCATGGCTCCGTAGTAAAACGCATTGACGACATTGTGGCAGCCGTCGATAACCGGCTTCGTCAGCGGAAAATCGTAGCCATCCCGCGCATTCGGCGGCCAGTCGACCAAATTCGCTTTATCGCTCCCTTTGCGGAGCAGCCCGTCTGCGCGGGCATAACGCCTGAAATAGTTAATGATGCCGACCGCAAGGGGAGCCATCTCCCGTAAAAACGGACGATCGCCGCTGTAGCGGTAATACTGCAACAGTTGGGCCGGCCATTGCAGCGAGTAGTCCGCATATTCCTGCATCAGGTGTCCGGGGGCTACCGCCATGAAGCCGGGACAAATGCGCGACGACAGGGCAAAATCTTCAAGCGCCTTCCGGTAAAGACGAAGGTCGCCGGTCAGCAGCGCATGGGCGGGGGCTGTAATGGAGTTGTCGCCGAGATACTGCCCCTTCTCCCGCGTCGGACAATCGACGAAGTGCTCTTGAGAGCCATACTTGACCGCGTTCCGACATATGTCCCAAATACCCTGCAAGAGCGGATCATCCGATTGGAACCGACACGCCTCCTCCGGAAAAGGATAGTGACGAACGATCGCAGCGATGCTTTCCGGCTGGACCGCATCCACCCCTCCGATCACCTCCGCCAAGCGGAACCCTTTGTAATCGTAGACTTCCAGTTCGTCCTCCCCGCCGGACAGCGTCCACGCCTCGCGGTACGTGCAGTTGCAGCGCAGCTCGCAGCGCACCCCAGAGCTGTCTTCGAGCCATTCCTCCCCGCAGCGTATTTCCAACTGCTGCCCCGATAGGCCGCGCGCGATCATGGTCAACTGGCCGGTAATTTCCCGGCCGAAATCAATGAGATAGCGACCGTCTGCCGTCGTTTCCACTTTCGTCGGGGAAACCCGGTAAACGTCAACCGACGGCGTAGACTGAAGTTGCAGAATACAGTCGCTCTCCCTGCGCACGCAAGCAGGCTTCCACGCGCTGTCGTCGTAATGAAGGTGCCTCCAGTTTGCCTCCTTCAGCCTGCTGTCGATATGCTCTGCAAACTGGGTGTCGTAGCCGATCGTAGCCGCCTCGCCCGTTCCGTACTCCAAAGACTGCATGTATTTCCAGGTTGCGTCTGTCGCAACGGTCAACGTGCCGTCGCAGAACAGCTCGGCGATTACGCCTTGACGGTAATCGGCGCTGTTCAGCGAACGATTGCACAATCCTTGATAATACGCGTGGACGGCAATAACGTTCAGCCCTTCCACCAACCATTCCGTCAGATCGTAACGGTTGTAATAATAATGAAAATGATAGCCCTGCGCCGGACCTTGACCGACAAAACGTCCGTTCACAAACAGCTTGTAATAATCGTCCGCCGAAATATCGATGTAGGCCGCACGGACCGACGCTTCCAAATCGAACGTCTTGCGGACGAGCATATGAGTATGCTTCAAATCGTTGCGGTGGGCCTCGTTGTCCGGTGAATCCGACTCTTTATGCAGCAGTTGACGGGGCTCCAAGCCTACAAATCGCTCATCCGCTATCCAATGCGCACTCCATATTTTCCTAGATGACAAAACAGTTCTCTCCTTTTCTCTAAAACCAAGCGTGCCGTTAGGCGTTAGCCTTGGCATTGGAACGATATACGCTTGGCGAGCAGCCCACCTGTCTGGCGAACAACCGGTTGAAAAACGACGGACTTTCGTAGCCGACCAGAGCCGCGACTCCGATAATCGTCTCATCCGTTTCGCGGAGCAGCTGCTTGGCCCGCTCCATCCGATTCCGATGCATCGTTTCCATAACGCTCATTCCCGTTTCGTTTTTCAATATCCGGTTGAGCTGGCGGGAGCTGACGTGAAATAGTCGGGCAATCGATTCCACATCGATCGGCTGGTAGGAATGCCTCTCCAAATATCCCCCGATGCGGCGGGCTCTCATGTCGTCGCCCGGGTCCGTCGTATCGCCCGCAAACGTTTCGTTCACTTGCTTCTTATGATACCGGGACAACAAAACGAGCAGTTCGACCAGCTTCATCTTGATCAATGTGCGGTAACCGGCGCATGTCTCCTCCTGCTCCGCGATCATGCTTTCCAGAAGATGCAGAACGGTTGCCGATTCGCGTCCGGTTAATCGCAGACGATGATGAAAGCGTTTACGATCGTTCAGAAACGGAAGCACATACAGAAAATCCATAGCCGTCATCAGCTGCAGCTCGTTCAGTAACGATTCGTGGATGAGGGCCGGGGTAAACAAACAGTTGACGATGTCCAACGTTTTGCCGTTCCTGATCCTGTAGGTGTGTACTTCGCCCGGATTAATGATAAACACATCGCCGGGTCCGATTGCATAACGTTCGCCTTCGAATTCGTGGACGGCCTCGCCTTTCTCCACGTACACCAACTCCACGAAATCGTGAAAATGAGGGATGCGGTCCGAATCGTGCCGGTATTTTTTGATCCAGAACGGAAACTCGGCATCCATAAACATGCGGGTGACATACTTGAACGCCATGCTGCATCATCATCCTTCGAAATCGTTTTTTATTTTGCCGCGTCCTTCTTATTTTCCCGTGACGGCCCGCTTCGACGCACCTCCCTACTGCCCTCCTTCCGGAGCGCAATGCTTCCCCACAGCGGATGAGCCGACATCCTTTGTTCGGACATCCTTACTGTTAGAATAGATGGAACGGCGGTTGCGATCTACGCGGATTCGGACATCGCGCACGTCCAATTCGGACAACGGCATGTCCGACAAAAGAAAAGGGGCCTCGCCCCTTCTGTCTGTTCTGTTGAGTTTCACTTCAATAGCCCCATATTTAGTTCGACAAAAATAACACATATCCTTCCAATTTTGACGCGTGAAGACTGCCGCAAAAGCTGAACTTTGACCAGGTGATTCACGGAAATAGAAAGTCCGGAAGCTTGGGCTTCCGGACTTTGGACGTTTGAACGGGACCTATAGAGTCGCGAAGGCGACGTTGTTTTGGATGGACGTTCCGGCGCCCAAATCGTTGATGCCGCTTGAATCGGGGAGGGTCGTTCCGAACAATAGCTGGTTGCCGTGAATCGTGTTGTATGTTTCGGCAGGCGACGTAACGAAGATCGCGTTCGTCGATCCGTACCGGATCTCGTATTGCGAAGTGGTATCCGGCACGATCGTCCAGTTCGTGCTGCATGTGGCCGTCTTGTTTGCCCCGTTATATGCGGCGATACTACGCTTCTGGCCGATGCCCGTTCCTCCCGTGATCGTGATCAGCATCCCGTTGTATTCGCCGCTAACCGTGGAGGCTCCGGCAGCGAGAACGATCGTGTTGCCGGTTCCCGAAACCGCTGCCCCGGCATGCTTCAACCGGTTGCGGACCATATTGCCTTGTATGCTATTGTAGCTGGAGGAAGACGTCACGATCAGATCGCAGCTGTTGGTCGTTTTCCCGCATTCGTCGATCACGTTGCCTTCGAACAGGCAGTAGTTCGATTGGCTGAGCCGCAAGCTGTTCGATTGTATATTGTAAAAATGATTATTCGCCATGGCGATCGAAGAGGAAAATCTCACATCCATACCGCGATCGGTGCTGTTTTGGATTTGATTGCCCTCAATAATATGATTGGTGCTTTTATAAATATGAATGCTCCGGGCCGGGGTATCGATCCAATTGCCGCTTATCCGGACGTCGCTCGCCTGCTGCGACGAGATCCCGCCTACCAGGCCGCGGAACCGGCTAGATGCGACGACGATTTGCTTGATCGGCCCATTCATCCCGTTAAGAATCAAGTTTCCGCCGGCATTGTTGTCGAACAGACAGCTCGCAATCGCCACTCCGCTGACGGCGGTGCCGGTATCGGGTTCGATATCGATGCCCGCTTGGGGGAGCGTTCCATTCGTATTGCCGAAGTAGCAGTCGCTGAAAAGGACCCCATCTGCGGCAACGACGCTGACGCCCTGCCTGCGATTGTTGTCGCAGCGTACGTTGTGGAATGTAACGCTGCGGGCCACGTTCGTTTTTACCTGATAATAGACGAGAACGGCTCCATCGCCCCAGCAGTCGCTGATCCGGATATCGCGCACGAGCACCTGCTCCGATCCGCCGATAGCGATGCCATACCCCCATTCTCCCGACGTGCCGGTATGCTCGTTTCGCTCCCCGACGATTTTGCCTCCGCCTTCCACCGTGACGTTCCGCTTGCCGAAAATATTGATGATCGTATATCTTGGGGAAGCGCTCGGCTTTGCTTTCAGCACGGCATTTGGACTAATGACGATCGATGTATCGTCCTTGGCTTGGATTCCGGCATTAAGCTGCCCGGAAGACGCGGCATCGGCGTTGATCACGTAGGTGCCTGGCGGAATATGCACGGTTACGCCGCCGTTTCCGATCGCCCGGTTGATCGCCTCCGTATCGTCGGTCACCCCGTCCCCTTTGGCTCCGAACCATTTGACATCGACGTATCCCGGTTCCCGGATTCGTTTGAACCGCGCTCCCAGAGCGGAGACGATTACCGTGCCGGTGTTATCGACCGATGTCGTATCGGCGGCATCGTACAGGAACGGTCCCTCCTGTCCGGCGTCGATGACGTAATATACGACGTCAGCGAGAGGATTCGTTTCCGCCCTCAACTCCGCAATCGTCGTGGCGAGGCTGGGTTCCGACAGCAAATGGCTTGGTCCGTAAACCGAAGGCAATACTGAATTCCCCGTTCCGTCCGCTTTTCCTATGGAAGAACCGTACATCGCCGCAGCCGCGCCGGTCATGCCTATGGCGGCCAACAATTTCCTTCTGCTGATTTGACGTTCATCGAACATCCGGCAATCGCTCCTTTGATTTTGTACTCGCTTACATCTTGGATCTCACCATTCCGAAAACGGTTTACGCAGCTGTTATTGCGGCGCTTCCTTGATCTTCCGATTGATTTCTTCCTCAACCTCGCGCAAAATCGTATTGACATCCTTCGTGCCGCTATAAAAATCTTTGCCCAGCGCCGTCTTGTAAAATACGTCCTTGGCGATGCCGTCGTATTTGGTCACGACTGCGGGCTTCCCGATTTTATCCTTGAGAAACGCCCCCATGTTTTTCCCGGAAACTCCCGGCAAATCCGCGGCATATCCTTGCGTCGCGGCCGGACTATCCACGATCGGCACTTTCCCCTGTCTAGCCTTGGCCGTCTGCACTTCTTCCGACAACAGATAGGAAATGAGCTGGAACGCTTCGTCCTTGTGCTTGCTGCCGGGAGGAATCGCATAGAACGGCGCAATCATCTGCGTCCCGCCGCTCGGGTTGTCGGTGAATTGGGGCAGCGTGACCACATCCCAGTTCAATCCGGTGCTTGAAGCAGCCTCGACCACGGACGATACGATGTTCGCGCCGGTCCACATCGCAACCGTCTGTTCCTTGTAAAAGCTTAGGTTTTTGTAATCGTTGTTCGGCAGAAAATAAAAGCCGCCCATCACGTCCAGCCATCGTTTCCATTCCGGCGTGTTCGTTGCCGCTTTGTTCGTCTTCGGGTCGACGAATGGAAGGCCCAATTGGTTTTTCCACACCAGATTCTGGTGCTGAAAAATAAATCCTTTGTATTCCGTCCCCTCTTCCTTGCGGGATACTTTGCGCGCAAGATCGGAAATTTGTTCCCAAGTCATCCCGTCTCGCGGATAAGCGACGCCGAATTTGTCGAATATCGTTTTATTATAGAACAGTACATTGCTATTCAGCTCGAATGGCAGCAGCAGCATCTCGCCACGGTCGGAATAGGACCGCACGCTCTCCATTACGCCCGGAAGAAACCGATTTTCGTCGAAACGGTATTTTTTCATCAGCGGGGTCATGTCGGAAATGAGACCGTAGTTTTTCAAATCCCAAAACGAGCCGAGACTGAACGAGAGGAAGTCCGGGATATCCCCGACGGTCACCAGTTGATCCATTTTCAGCTCTTTCTCTTGCGTTACTTTCAAGGTCACGTTCGGATATTTCTTGGCGATCAGCTTTTGCTCCAGCTCCAGCCACTTCGTGTTGTCGTTCGTATAATAGTGCAGCGTAACGGGTTCCGAGAAGGACGGCGCCGGTGCGGGATTCGCATCGTCTCCGGAGCCCTTCTGCATGTCGCCCGCGTTTTGCGAACAGGCGGCAAGGAGAGCCGCGCTCGCGACCCCTATGCAGCCCATCCGACACATTCTTGTCAACGTCATCATCCGACTATCCCCTTTGGCATCATTTCTTCCAAGCCAGCACCTGTCTATCTTCGAGCAGTTTCGCTTGCAGCTTCGGGTATTCCACGTCCTGCACGGCGCAGCCCGCTTCCAGAGCGAGAGCGGCCGCCGTCGCCGCCGATTGCCCCAGTATCATGAATACCGGCTCCATCCGGATCGAGCCGAACGCGATATGGGAGGCGGACAAGCAAACAGGCACGAGCAAATTGACGCACTCCTCCCCTCTCGGTACGATGGCGCGATACGAAATCGGATAAGGCGCAGCGGGAACCGTTTCCACATTCCCTTCATTGACGCATCTCCCGTCAATGACGAGACGGCGGCAATTATGCGAATCCATCGTATACGCCGCCAGGCCGACCGGATCGTCCACCACGTCATATCCTCGGCAATGATGCTCGGTCATGACGACTTCCGACACCATACGGCGCGCTTCCCGGACATATAACTGCGGCGTCCAATGTCCGCTGTCCGGATATTCGTCCGCGGGAAGGCCCCATTGTCCGACTTCGCGGCGTATCGGTTCAGGTACCCGTTCGTCGTGGCTGAGGAAGTACAGCATCCCCAGATTGTAGCGGAAATGCTCCTGAAACAAACTCTCCCGGATATGCGTACCGCCTTCCGGCCACTTATCGCCGCCCCCGATATAATCGGTGGAAACCGCGCCGAAATTATTCAAATCGGTTTTCCCGTTCGGCATCGTTTTATGCAAGCGCATCGCGTCCCACACGCCGGCCTGAATATACCGGGCCAGCAGCGTATAGGTGTCCGGATCGTAACCAGGAGGCTGCGGAAACGGAATGCGGTTATCGGGCACATTCGTCAGGCATATGCGAAAGTTGTAAGCTTGCACGCTTGCATCGCCCTGCCCCTGCCGCAGAACGGGAGCGTCCGTCACGCCCGGTATCAATCCGCTGTCCGGTTTTCCCGGGATCGTATAAGGATCAACCCAAGCTTTGAAATTATGGTTCGGGTGCCCGTAATGCACGCCCCCAAGCGTTTCGCGGTAAATCGAGTTCGCTTCCCGCCCGACATGATATCCGACTCCGGCGCGTGCCAGCAGATCCCCTTCGTACGAGGCATCGATAAAGACCGCGGCCTCGAACCGGTTGCCGTTGCGCATCGTCAACTGCGTTATGTTCCCCTCGCGCATGTCCACCCTGTCCAGCTGCTGATTGAAGTAGACAGCCACCTGAGCCGATTGCAGCCAAGCTTCATAAATCCGTTTCGCAACGCTCGGTTCAAAGGTCCACTTCGTTCCATCCGGTTCCTCGCTTCCATAATGCTTGCCGACCGCTTCGTAAAATTCGCGGGCAATCCCTCCGATCGCAGCTTTATTGCCAATATCCGTCGCGCCCAATCCGCCTGCCGTCAAGCCGCCCAAATGACGGCCGTACTCGACTATGACGACGTTCAGCCCCATCCGGCGAGCTTGGATGGCTGCGGCAATCCCGGCCGAGGTCCCCCCGTAAACGCATAAATCCGCGTGTACCAAAGACGGGCTCGCTTCGACGGCCGAATTGGCTTCGTACTTGATCTTGCCAAAATCGATGCTGTGCATGGCTCCCTCTCCCCTTGCTGTGTCGATCGTCTTTTTTTGTATCCGATTTCAATTCGATTTTATTGGAATGCAAGTTTTATTTCCAGTTGAAAAATACTTGCATTTTATATAAAATGAAACTGGAAAAATTAATGGCATCCGAGAAAGGAGCTCCCGCATGCGTAAGAAGAAATCGGTTACCCTGCAAGATTTGTCCCGGAAGTCGGGACTGTCGGTACATACGGTGTCCAAAGCTCTGCGAGGTCTGTCCGGCATGTCCGAGGAGACCCGGAATCATGTCCATAAAGTCGCGCAGGAAATCGGATACCGGAGCAAGGATCAGGAACGGGTTCATGCCGTCGAACGGATTCCGCTGCATCCCCATAAGCCCTCCCGGTTCAAGATGGTTATTTCCGACTGGACCGGATCGTTCGATATGATTCACTTGATCTTAAACGGGCTGCAGGAGAAGCTGTCGGAATACGGGCATTCGATCGAAACGGTGACGATTCCTTATCGTCTCGAACCAGGCGTCACGCTGCAAAATTGGGCGAAACTGCAGCAATTGGAATATTGCGACGGCGTTTTTATTACGCCGATGATCGGGCAGGAACAGGAAGCGCATTTGCTGCGCTATTCGATTCCGCGTATCTTGATCAATTTCCCGGGGCCTGCGGCAAAGGTGGATAGCGTCGTATGGGATGTCGGGACAGCGATTCACGAATCGGTGCGTTATTTGCTGGCAAAAGGCCATACCCGAATTATGTATATTGGCAATATCTACGTTCACAGGGGATTTATTTTGCGCTGGCAGTCTTTCGTCAATGCGATGAGAGAGGCGGGCCTGGAAGTGAACCCCGACGAGCATATCACCACGGGTTCGGGAGAGCAGGTCAACTGGACGACGCGGTTAATCGATAAGCTGCAGCAAGTGCAGCCCACAGCCCTATTAAGTGCGGTCAATCACGATCTCGTCTGGATCTACAATGCTTGCAGCTTGCTCGGCAAGCGCATCCCCGACCATATTTCCCTGATCAGTCTTGCGCATACCGAGAACGCCTTTGTACCCGAGCTATCGCGGCCGCTGCTTATGATCCGGGAGGCCGGAATCCGTGCCGCCGAGCGAATGCTATGGCGAATGGCAAATCCGCATTTGCCCTACGAGCATATTTTGCTGCAGGGAGGCTTTTATGAAGGTTCGACGGCGAAGAGGCTTTGATTCCGCGCATGCAAAAAGGGCTGCTGCTCGCAGCCCTTCCGATGATTTGAGATTATTCGCCAGTCATGGGAAGACGCATCCTGCCGTTGACGGCAAGCGTATACCACTCATAAAGCTCGCGCATATTCCGCACGATCAAGTCAGGCGCCAGATCCGTTTGCCCCAGTCCAACAGGAGTGTGATCTCCCGCCAGCCAGATCGATCGCATCCCCGCCCGGCGGGCTCCCCGTATATCGGTCTCCGCATTATCCCCGACCATGATGCATTGCTCCGGGGAGCTTCCGTGCAGCCGCATGCCGCGAACGAACAAATACGGCTCCGGCTTGCCGATTATTTCCGCGGCCGTACTGCATACCGCCTCGATCGCCGCGACCAGCGCGCCCGTCTCCGGAACGCGAATGCCATCGACGCCGGGGTGGTGCAGATCGGGATTAGCTGCTACAATCATTGCCCCCCGCGCCGATTCCGCCGCGATCCATTGCAGCTTCTCGTAGGTGAAATCCACATCCCGGCTTACGGCGACGAAGTCTGCCCTCTCGTCAGAGCGGTCCGAAAGAACCGCGTGCCCGCAAGCGGCGATCGACTTCCGCAGCGCCTCGGAGCCGGCAACTTTGACCTTCGCTTTGCCATAACGTTCGGCGAGATAATAACCTACCGCATCCGCCGCGGTTACAATCTCGCCGGGAGCGACCCGGATGCCGAACCGCCGCAGCTTCGCGGCGACTTCTTCCGCAGTCTGCCGCGAGTTGTTCGTAATAAACCCGACGTTACGCCCTTCCGACCGGAGTCGTTCGAGCAGTTCCCTAGCCCCCGGCGCGGGCTGGTCTCCGTAATACACGCACCCGTCCAGGTCGAAAAAATAAGTTTGCAGCTGAGCCAGATGCCCCACGTTCACTTCGATTGCCCTCCGTTCCTGCACGGCGCATGCCGCCTACTTTTTCAACAGCGCATTGGATTGCTCGGCTGCGATCGATTTCAATCGGCGCTTCGCTTGTAACCTTCCACGCTTGCAAAAGCATGCAGCGGAATGACGGAAACGCTCGGAGTCCCGTCCTTCATGCTCACCCACAATATGCAGGGAGGAGTCCCCTTTCCGGAAAAATTCCCGTCTTTGACAGACGGCTTGCCGCCGTAAATGCTCTCGGCGTGTGAATTGTAAGCGCCTGCGCTGCCGACTTGAATGTGCGGGTTGCCGTCCTCCTCGCTCAGCTCCACGTAATGGAGATGACCCGCCGCAACCGTATATGATCTTCCCTGCAGCATGCCCATCAGGCGCTCATACTGCCGCACGTTCGTTTTCCAGCCCGGCTGATGCATGAATACAAAGGTCCAGCGAACATCTTGATTGTGCGAAAGCACCTCTCGGAAAAACTCGATTTGCCCGTCGTCGATTGTCGGAAATCCGGCCGTTTCGCGATACGGGTGCTCGCCAGCCGCCTCCAAATTCCGATGGTACGCTTCCAGAAATTGCGTCGTCAGCTCTTGGAACCGTTCCTGCTCGCGCCGGATCGAACGGATATAGCGCCTCCAGAACTCGAATTCCCCAGGCTCGCCTTCCTTCGAAGGCTCCGTATTCACGACCAGAAACAAACAGTCATGACGGCGGAAAGCGTAGTATTCGCTGCCTTTGCGCTCGCGCCACACATCCCGCATAAACTTGTTGCCGCTATAGTCGTGATTGCCAATAGTTTGGAAAAAAGGCAGCGACAGCGCCCCAATCAGCGAATCAATCTCGTCCCATTCTTCATGCGCTTCTTCCGCATCGCTGCAGTAGCCCTCCACCAAATCCCCGACGGATACGACAAAATCGGGCTGCAATGATTTGACGGCCTGCATGGCGCTTTCGAAGACGCCGGGAACGGCGATTCCCGTCCGGTCGCCGACGATCGCGAAAGCAAAGTCCGCTTTCGTTTCAGCCCGAAGCTCGCCGGTCAACGGTATTTTGCCGGTATGCGTCAGCTTATCGTCTGTAAAAAAGGCAGTGGAATTATTCAAATTTGTAAGCATCGGTATTCTCCTCTCAATTGTAAAGGGAATCATTCCCCTCTTCAGTTGTCCGCTAGCGGATCAACGGATTGGCTTGCGCGGCCGCATCCTTCATCGCTTGCTCGGGCGTCTTTTGGTTCTGCATCGCCGCCTGCACTTGGTCCGATATGATTTTCGCAAACTTCGATCCGCCCGTGCCCGGGAAATTGAACCAAGGCACCATTTGATCGACCTGATCGTAAGTCGCCTTGGCCGCAGGCTTGTCTTTCAAGTATTGCGCCATATCCGGATCGTTTAGCGAGCTCTTGCGCGATACCATATAGCCGGTCGACTTGGCGTACGGAATCGCCTGCTTCGTATCGGTCAAATATTTGATAAAATCCCACGAGGCTTCCTGCTTCGCCTTGTCTGCGGCAAATATCATCAGATTCGCCCCTCCTGCCGGTACGAACCGTTTGCCCTCGTGCATCGGGAAAGGCGCCGTGCGCAGCTCGTATTTCGCTTGGGAGCGAATCGTTTCCAAGCCGGACGAAGTATTCACGAACATGGAGATGCTTCCTTTGCTCATCGCTTCCCATCCTTGTGTGTTCGTCAGAAGCGGCATCGATTTGTCGGCGTTAATCAGATCGGAGACGTATTTCATCGTTTTGACTCCCGCTTGCGAATCGATTCCGACCGTTTTGCCGTCCGGTGCCATCATGGAGCCGCCTAACGTTTGCAGCAGCGCCTGAAACAGCCAGGCGTAATCAATGTTGACACTGACGCCGTAATGACCGTTTGTCGTCAGTTTTTTCGCGTATTCACTCAGCTCGTCCCACGTTTTTGGCGGCGCGTCGGGGTTCAGGCCGGCTTCGCGGAACTGATCTGCATTGTAGAACAGCACCGGCGTGCTGATGCCGAAAGGCATGCCGATTTGTTGGCCTTCGCTCGTCTTGCCGAGATTCAGCATGCTCGGAAAATAGTCGCTCGTATCATACGCATCTTTTTTGATGAACGGCTCGAGCGAAATGGCATGCATCGTTTCGATGGCAAATTTCGTATAGTTCAGCCCCATCGTCACGACATCGGGCATTTTTTTGGCCGCCGCCTGCACCTGCAGCTTTTCGACGATGCCGTCATAGTAGTTGGGCACGACGACCGACTTCACGATCACCTTCGTCTGCGAGCGGTTGTACGCTTCGGTCATTTTGTCGATTAATTCGGAAACGCCATGCCAGAACTCGATTTCGATTGGAGTCGCCGCAGCTGGTGCGATCGTCTCCGATGCTCCTCCATCGGCAGTGTTCTTCGCGTTACCACAGCCAGCAACGAACAAGATGAACATAAGGATCAGTACGATAGCTTGCATTCCTTTGATCGGCTTCTTCATGTTAAAGAACACCTCTTCAGATTAATTTGTCAATCTTCCATTCTCCTGTGTTCGATTGTCAAACCACGAGCCACTACTCCAACTCGTCGACGCCGTCCAGCTTGATCGGCAGAAAATGCGGCACCCCGTCACGCATGCGAACCCACAGGACACGATGGGAATCACGAAGCCCTGATCCACCGCTTTTGCCTACTTGAATATAGAGGCTGCCTTCGACATTCGTAGCTTCCAAGAAATGCAGATGCCCGGCGAAGATCGTATGCTTCCGCCCGGCGAGCAGCGTTTGCAGACGTTTGAAGGAGGCGTATTCTTTTTTCCAAAGAGGCTGGTGCATGACGACAAACGTCCACCGTACGTCTTCATTCTCCCGGAGCAGCTTCTCGAAAAAGTCGATCTGGGCGTCCTCGATACTGCCGATAATGTAGTCCTCGACGTTGGCAGGGGGAGTCCATCCGCTTTCTTCCATGTATTCGTTTAATGCTTCCGTGTACCGGTGAGGTTCCCGGCGGATCATCCGGTTCATTTCTTGCAGCGAAATCAGGATGTTTTCCGGCAGCGAGTGTTCGCCTGATTCGGTATTCGAAATGAGGAACAATACCTCTCGAACCCGTATGGCGTAATAGGTGAGACCTTTGCGCTCCCGCCATACCTTGACCATCGTCTCGCCTGCGAAATCGTGGTTCCCGACAGTCTGAAAGAAGGGGATGTTCAGGTCTCTGATCAAGGCGTCGACTACATCCCATTCTTCGTGAGCTTCCGCTTCACTCGTCCAGTAGCCTTCGACCAGATCGCCGACGGATACGACGAAGTCGGGCCGCAATCGCTTCGTCAGCGCCAAAGCTTGCTCGAAAACGCCTGGAACGGCTGCGCCCGTGCGGTCGCCCAAGATAACGAAGCTGAAATCTTCTCCTTGCGGCGCCATTGGCTCCCCGAACCACGGTCTCATCGTCGTTCGTTCCGCGAGCTCCGGAACGATCACTTGCATCCCTTTGTCTTGATTCTTCATGACGAACACTCTCCTTATTTGTGAATGAGCGGCTTTCAGCTTGTCAGCCTTTCAATCCGCTCTGCGTGAAGCTTTGGATCATATGCTTCTGAGCGACGAGATACAGCAGCATGACGGGAACCATGGACATCGTGGCGACAGCCATTGCGGCTGTCCAATTTTTGTTCGTCTCGGCTTGGAAATATTGGACGGCGAGCGGCAGCGGCATCCGCTCCGGATCCGTCAGCACAAGCAGCGGCCAGTTGAATTCGTTGTAGCTTTGGAGAAAAACAACGATCGCAAGCGTCCATATCATCGTGCCCGACAACCGGACGTATACATGCCAGAGCACCCGAAACGAGCCGCAGCCGTCGATTGTCGCCGCTTCCGCAAGCTCCTTCGGCACCGTCAGAAATGTTTGCCGCAGGAGGAAGATGACGAAGCCGCTGGCCATGTGCGGCACAACAACGCCGGCGAGCGTGTCGAGCAGATTCAGCTTGCTGACGATCAAATACGTCGGCACCATCGTCACTTGCATCGGGATCATCATCGTCATCAGCACGAACACAAACAACGCATCTCTGCCGGGAAACCGGTAGTAAGCGAATGCAAACGCGGCGCTAACGCCAATGAAAAGCTCCCCTAGCGTCTGCGTGACACCGATCTGCAAGCTGTTGGACAGCCAGCGGAAAAAGGGGATCGCGGTGAATGCCTTCACATAGCCGTGCCAATCGACGCGAGTGATTGCAAACAGGTGACCGAATGCCTCCTCCGGCGGACGCAGCGAAACGGACAGCATCCAGACGAGCGGGATGAGCGCAATAAAAGCAAGAATGGCAAGCAGCGCGTGTTTAAACGTTTCCTCGGCAAAACGCATGGATCGCATCGTGGTGCGCCCTCCTTCGCCTTTTTATTGGTAGTGGACCGTATTTCGCGACAGCCGCAGCTGCACGACCGTAACGAATGCGACCAGCAGGAACATCACGATCGATATGGCGGCGGCCTTGCCGACGTTAAAATATTGGAACGCCTCCTGATACACTTCGTACACGAGCACATTGGAGGAGTTGTTCGGGCCCCCTTTCGTCAAGATTGCAATGAGCGCAAACGACTGGAAGGAGGAAATGATGCCGACAATGACAAGAAACAAGAGAACGGGCGAAAGCAGCGGCAGCTTAATGCGGACGAGCTGTTGAAACCGGCCTGCCCCGTCGATCGAAGCCGCCTCGTACAAACCGCGGTCGATCGATTTTAAACCGGAAATGAAAAACAGCATTTCCGCGCCGAAGCTTTTCCAGATGCCGACGATCGCCACCGCCCATAGCGACGTCCCGGACTGGGAGAGCCAATTGGGTCCCCGGATGCCGAGCATGCCCAAGTTTTCGTTCACCAGTCCGTCGTGGGGATTATACATAAAGCTCCACACGAGCGCGATGACGGCGATAGAGGATACAACCGGCAAGTAGAAGACGAAGCGATACACGGCGCGTCCCCGAATCAAGCTTTCGGTAAGCAGCGCAAGCGTCAGGCCGATTGCCATCGACACGGGCAGCGTCATCAGCACATAGCGGACCGTGTTCTTCAGGACGGTCCAGAACGTTTCGTCGTGAAGCAGCTGCCGGAAGTTGTCCAGTCCGACGAACGTTCGATCCGGGCTGATCATGTCCCATTCGTGGAAGCTCAGAAACAGCGTGTACACGAACGGATAAACGAAAAAGACGGCATACAGCACAAGTGCAGGCAGCAAAAAAAGCAGCGGCTTCAGCACATAGCGGTAGCGCCAGCCTGATCGGACTGCCGGAACCCTGCGCCTGATTGAAACA
Organism: Paenibacillus hodogayensis; assembly: GCF_039536325.1. Classification (NCBI taxonomy): domain Bacteria; kingdom Bacillati; phylum Bacillota; class Bacilli; order Caryophanales; family Paenibacillaceae; genus Paenibacillus; species Paenibacillus hodogayensis. The sequence goes on along the minus strand of NZ_BAAAYO010000007.1, from coordinate 133,989 downwards.
GTGGTTAACGATTCCATACTCTTACTCATTCCTCCAATATCCCCATATTCAAGCGCCCAATCGCCTCGGCAGACTCGTCCCGAATCCGTACCGCAGGCTGTCCGGCGGGCACCCGTCCAGTCTTGCTTGCGGGCCGCGTCATGGATCGTCTCCCGCCGTACGGCCTCTCCCATCGTCCTCATCCGCTCCCCGAAATGCTCGCCTGCGCGGCGGTTCGGGCGGTCGACGACCCAATTGCCATGCATGCCGTGCTTGCAGCAATGGTTTCATAGTGCTGATTCCTCCTTAGTTGGCTGTTGCCGGGACAACAAAAAAAGAGAAAGTCCGTCAACAAACAGGCGCTTGCGCCTATCGTTGTCGGGAGCTTTCTCTTCGTCATCACTCCGAGCAACCGAATTTCGGTCGGATTATGCAATTTGGGGAAAATCGGTAAACGTTGCGTTCCATAACGTCTTGCTGCTTACGGACAAACAAGTGGCGCCCGCCTGCAAACTTTCGGCCGCTTCTTCCACGGTCTGGATCAGCCCGCTGGCGATGATCGGAACCCGGTCGAGCGTATCGGCGAACTGCCGAATCACTTTGGGAACAACGCCCGGCATCAGCTCAATCGCGTCCGGCAGCAGCGAATTCGCCAGCCGCAGCCCGTTCTCGAGCGCCAAGGAATCGAGGACGAACAGGTGAAGCACACCGTACAAGCCGATCTTCTTCGCTTCCTTGATTTGATGGCTCTTGGGAGAGACGATTCCGTCCGCACCGACGTATTCGGCGATAAAACTGACCGCTTCCTTGTCCGTGCTGGACAAGCCGCGGATCAGATCGAGATGGACGAAGGTGCCTTTTCCCGCTTTCTTGGCGATTCGCACGGCATGAATGATGTCATGAACCGTTCCGCCCATGAAAAAGAGATGGTCCACCTGACTTTCGATCGCCAGCTGTACATCGTCCGGCTCGCGAATGGCCGCAATAATCGGTTTTTGCCCGATACGATGAAGTAGTGTCACGAGTCCATCGTTCCTTCCTAGACTTGTTCCTGTTATTTAGCATAATGGGGTATTGTTATCGCAGTATTAACGAGAAGTCCAGATTTTGTAAAACTGGACCTTCCAAAGCTTGCGCGTTTGGAAGGCCCTTGCCCAAATCCTATAGAAGCGTCGGTCCGCCTTATGCTTCCACCGGCTCAAATTGCTGCCGGTTAAGCGGAGGCGGCGTCATCCATCCCTTATTTTTGTTCAATCGGAGCAGTCGCAGACCGATTATGGCCTTGGCGGCATGAAATTTGGCAAACAGCGCGCCGACGTCCTCGCGCATGCTGGAGCCCATGGCTTGGCTGCAGGCGGCGAGACCGACCGCGTGATCCGTGGAGATGACGGTGGCGATCTCCGCGTCGGTGAAGCGGGCTCCGACCGGAATGGCTTCCGGGTTCGCCCTGGGCTTCTCCGGCAATGTAGGGGACGGGACGATCCCGTTATCGACAAGCAGCCGGTCGCAATCCTGATGCTCCTTCCTGGCTTGATCGGCCAAATCCTCCAGCAGCTTGACGAGCTCCTTATCGCCGGCATGATTCAAATATGTCTGGTAGCAGGAGACCGCGTTTTTGGCGTTCGACGACATGCTCCACAAAAAAAAGACTTCGCCCTCATGCAGCGGCTCGTGCTTAGGATTTCCGCTCAAAATACCCATGATCTTGTTCCTCCCTGAAATAGATTCCATCGGGTATAGAATAACCTATTGGGTATTTCGCTATGCTGCGTTTTTGATAATGATCGGTAAATGCGTACCGCTTTGGCCGGCAGGAAGAAGAGAACGTCGTTCTTGATTAACTGGCATCAGGGCAAACTTCACCGTCTGCTTTTCTCCTCGCGAACGAGCAGATGTTCCAGACGGATGAGCTTCTCTTCCATACGGCGAACGGCCTGCTGGAGCTCTCTGTTTTCTTCCTCGGCCTTGAAATTGATCGCAAAATCCATAATGGCATCCTGCTTGTCTTTTTTCTGCTGCCTGTTCTGGCTCATCAAAATAATCGGGGCTTGAAACCCTGCCGTGAAAGATAAAATCAGATTAAGCAAAATAAACGGCTCCGGGTCAAAATGAAAAGTGAAGCTGAGCATATTCCACACAATCCACGAGGCAAGGAAAACAGCCATCCATATAATAAAGGTCCAGCTTCCCCCGAAGGATGCCACTTGATCCGCCAGACGCTCCGACCATTTGATACGCTTGTTATCTTCAATATCGAGTTGGCTTTTAATACTGCCCTTGTATTCCTTAACCATGTACTGAACTCTTTTGATATGTTCGCTGCTAAGCTCGTCCGGATCGATCTCTTCAATGATTAACGATTCGTCCATTTCGGTCGTTTTGACTTTGTTTTCTTCCTTCAAAGCAGGCAACCTCCTCGTCGAGTCCATTTCATTAGACTGTATTCACTACAAGTTAAGTACCCGATGCCGTCTGATTTTAAACTCAAGCACACCAAAGATCAGGAACGAGCTTATCGAGTTTTACGGGAAATATATAAATCTTGAAAACAAAAACGGCGTGCAAAATGGGTTACCCCATCTGTACGCCATTTGATAGTACACCTTTTTGATATCGAGCTTCCCTCTTCCGTTCCTTCCCCCTGGACTCTCTCTCCCCTCTCTAGCGCCGGCTCCGGTTTGCAGCCCACTGCCTGCACCCATAATAGAAAGCCAAAATACCCATGAGAAGCAGCGTCGCGATCGAGGAATGAAGCAACAGCATGGCGATGAAAACGATGGCGAGCAAGAGGCCGCTTATCCGGATGAACATGTTGCGGACGAGCACGATTCCCGCCCCGATGCCGATCAGCGTATGTATCGTCAAGAAACTGTTCGCGAACGCCACAAGCTTTTCCAAATGAAATACGTCTGCCTGTACGAGCAGAAGAACGAAGAAATTCAATATAAAAATAACGATAACCGCCGCAAAAGGAACGTTGGTTTTGGTGCGTTTGCCAAGCAGCTGCGGGAGCACCTTCTCCTTCGCTAATGAGGCCACCAGCCTCGATATGCCTCCGACATACAAAAAATAAGTCGAACAGCACAAAAACAAGGCCAAAAGCGCAATGACAAGATGGCTCCAATGGCCGAACAGCGTGTAAACGACGGCCGTGACGGTCAATTCGCCCTTCCACACTTCGCTTAGATCGGTCCACTGAATCGCCGCCGCGACTACGAGATAGACCAGCGAAATCGCCGCCATGCTGATAAGGATCGCTTTCGCGATCGTTTTCTTGGGCTCGATGACATCGGCGCTGTAGTTGCCGATAACCTCCCAGCCAAAAATAGCCCAAAACAACAACAAGAGCGCATAGCTGAAATCGCCAAGATCGAAGCTGCCGGTTATGACCATCGGCTTCGGGTAGTCCAGCAGGCTCTTGACGCCGCCCGCGAATAACACGACAGCGCACAAGATGGACATGGCAAACGCAAGCTTGCCAAGCAGATCGATGCGAGCCAGCAGCAGTGCTATGCAGACCGGCAAAACGATATAACTGACCGTGAGCGCCGAAATCCCGCTCAGCTTCTCCATATATTGCCCGGCCGTCAACAACACCGCGGACGCTCCGAACGTTACGCCAATAATGAGATAAAACGCCGCCAGACGCTTCACGTAAACGCCGAATACATGCTCGATGGCATTGGTCGTGCCTCCGTCGCCCGGGAATTGCATGCTGAGAAACCCGAACAGAAACGCGACGAGACAGCTGATGACGATAATGGCAATCCAGGCCAAAATGGCCCAATCGCCGGCAATGCCGTATACAATCGGTGGCAGAATGAATATCCCCGATCCCAGGACGGGGCCGATGATCAAGCCGCTCAGGGCGACTGGCCCCATTTTATCCGATCTCATTGTATGACGTCCCCCTGCGCGAAGCTTGGCTTCCTTTTCCATAAAGCCGTACATTCAAGCATTATACCTCGTTCGCACCTGGCGCGATACAACAAGAAATAGCCCGTTCGTTATCGGTTTTACCGATAACCAATTGATCCGGTCTCCCGAACTCGCTAAGATAGAGCTAACGATTCGCAGGGGGGACTCAAGCATGACGCTTCAACAAATGAAATATGCGGCGGAAGTGGCTCGGTGCCGTTCGATCAACCGGGCGGCCAGCAAACTGTTCGTCTCCCAGTCCAGCATCAGCAGCGCCATCAAAGAGCTGGAGTCGGAGCTGCATATTACCCTCTTCAAGCGGAGCAACCAAGGGGTGGAATTAACGCCGGAAGGGCGACAATTTCTCAGCTACGCCAACTCGCTGATCGAGCGCCATGCGTACATCGAGAGTGTGTACGCGTCCAAGCAGGTAGAGCCGGAGCTGCAGTTTTCGGTTTCGACGCAGCGATATCCGTTTGCAGTCGACGCCTTCGTGCGGCTCGTGAACGAGATTCGCGATCCCCGGTTTAATCTGACGATCCGGGAAACGAGCATGGACAAAGTGATCGACGATGTGTACACGGCGGTTTCCGATCTGGGCGTTATTTTCACCTCCAATGCGACCGAGAAAATCATCAAGCGATTTTTGCAAGCGCGGAGCATGGAATTTCATCTGATCAAGAAAATCCAGCCATGCGTTTACGTTCGAAAGGGACATCCGTTGTCCGGCAAAGCTTCGGTAAAAGCAGAGGAACTCGCCCGCTACATTTATATGGCGTTCGAGCACAAGCAAGGGGAATCGATCGATTTCTCGGAAGAATTCAATTTCATTGCCGACCGTCACCCCGATAAAGTGATCGTGGTGAACGACCGGGCGACAGCGGTGAACATCGTATGCAATACCGACGCCGTCTCCACCGGAAGCGGACTTCTGGTAGAGGAGTTCATGGACGGGCGCATGATGTCCATTCCTCTGGAGGACTACGGCGACAGGATGAAGCTGGGCTGGATCAAGCTGAAGAACCGCCATCTGAGCGCGGAAGCGGAACGGTTCGTGGACATGCTGCACGACTCGATCGAGAACGCCCTCTCGTTCACCCGGAAGGTGCGATCGCAGGTTTAGCGCGAACGCCCTGAATGCCAAATAGCCGAACGATTCCCGGGAACGTTATCCCGAACATCGCTCGGCTATTGCTGCGGCCTTACTCTCCCTCCGTCAGTTACGAAGCGGGAGCGGCATTTCTTGCAGCTCCTTGACCAGGCTGTTCAAAGCATCCGCCCGTTCATGCGCCTGTTGGGGGTCGTGGATCAACTGCTCGCTCCACTCCCATATATCCTCCAGCCGGCGCCGGCCCTGATAAAACTGCAAAAGATGCGGGTTGAGCGCAAATTCGGGATGACGCCGGCGATACGCGCCCAGAAAAGCCTCAATGTACGGCTCGTCCGCCACAAACATCAAATCGGCCTCCACCGGCGCGAGCCGCAATCCTTCCCAGTCGATCAGGATCAGCTTCCCGTCGGATACCATGAGGTTCCAGTTATGCAGGTCGGTGTGGCACAATGCGTATCGTAAAGGCTGGTCCTTCCACTCGCGAGACAATCGGTCGACGGTATCGATCAGGGCGGACAACGGCCGGACATAGGAGCGCAAGACTTCGGCGACGTCCGTCGGGACATTCGGGTATCTTCCGTCCAGAACCTGCTTGAGCGGCTCAAGAAAGGGAACCGCAAAATCCTCTTTTATCCGCTTTGCAGGTACCGGTACTTCTTCCCCGTAAGCATGAAGCTCTGCGACAATGTCCGCCAATTGCGCCACTTGATCGTCCGTTAACTCTGCCGGCCCGATCGTATCCCCTTCTATATAAGCATAAAGCAAAAAAATCCCTTCTTCGTTCTCGCACCGGTACCCGCCGCTTTTAGTTGGAAGCGGCTCGGGAATTTTTCCTTGTAACGCACTATGCTCTTGGAGCCATAGCAGCAGCGGAACGTAATCGTCGATCAGCGCGGTCCATTTCGGCGTGGACGCCCTGCTTTTCTCGTATATCTTCAAAAAATAGGTTTGGCCTTCGGCAATGACTTTGTAGGCCAGAGCCGCCCAGCCGCCCTTCTGCGGAGAAAGGTGCGACACTTTCAGCCCGTAGTGCCGCTGCACGATTTCCTTGATCTCGTTCATAGTTCCCCCCAATGGCGCTCTGCCGGATTGTTATCCTTATAAAGTTAAACCCGAACATGGCAATCCCTGCCTGCCCGAAACAGTTTCCGGACAATTCGTCAAAAGCCCATGTCCGGCCGTTATCGGAGCTGCTCTTGATCTATACAGTACCGGTTACATTGGCTTCCTTGCTGAGCAATAGCGGGATTCGCTTTGGCGTCATACCCCGCTGATCCCGGAATGGCGTTATCCTTCCAACTCTTCCCCATTTCGTCGCTGTCGAGCACATGCAGTGAAGAGGAGCGCCCCTCTGCGAAGCCGTAAATGATAGCCGTCTTCTCCTCCGAGATATAGAAGCCCGTGTCGTTTTCGCCCCTATCATCGTTTCATCAGGATATACCCATACATCGCAGCACAAGGTTATGGTAAGTTACCAGAAGAAGCTTCTAAAGGGAGGGCGTTCCAATGTCAAATCCGTTCGATTGCATTACGCAGCTTATCTTTGTCGAAACCGTAATAGAACCTGCTGATGTCATACTGATCCCCGGAGCAAGTCAACCTCAATTGATGGAAAAAGCCGCCGCGCTGTACCATTGCAAACTGGCTCCTATTCTTCTGCCATCGGGCGGTGCCACTCCTCATGTGAAAACGACGGAATGGGAGTTTTTGCGCGATATAGGACTGTCTCTAGGCGTTCCCGTAATTGATCGGACTGGAATTACGAAAGACAACTGGTTTCTGGAGGAGGATAAGATCAAACGCGTCATGACGGAGGTCGAAAAGATCGGGAGCTATTTTGGCCAGCATATTCTCTCCTGGACACGGAATACCGACTAAACTCCATTTCGAAACTGGGCTTTCAATTCCTACCGCGACAAGGGAGGACACGGATACGCGTCATCGCTCTACGTTCCACCTTTACCATTCGGATCGTTGGAGCCCGGCAAGCCGTGCGGCGGGAACAAGTCGAGCGTGGTCCGGATAAACAGCTTGACCGCGTGGGAGGATTCAGCGATGGAAGGCACCGCGAGCCGAATGTCGCGATAGGCTTCAGGATCAAGCTCCCGCTTGACAAGCCGGGAAGGGAGCGTCTTCAGCGCGAGCTCGGAAAGTATCGGAAAGCCGAGGCCTTCCTCTGCCATGTGGAGAGCCATATTGACGCTCTGAACGATGTATTTCGATTGCAAGTGGGCTTCCGCCCGCTCGAACAGGTCGACGATGGGCGACTCGTATCCCGCTTTGCACATAATGATAGGCTCCATAGACAGCCGTTTGACGGGGATGACGGGTAAGCTGCTTAACGGATGATCCTCGCGAAGCACCGCGAACATATTCTCGCGATAGAGTGGAACCGTCTCCCAGTCTCCATCCGGCGGAATGAGAAACGCTACGTCGATTACCCTCGACTCCAGCCAGCTTCTCAGCTCGTCGATGTTCCCTTCGTGCAGCTCGAACTCGATGCCCGGATGCTTCTTGGCAATGTCGCCAATAATCCGCGGAAGGAAGTGGGCGGCGGCCACGGGAAAAGCCCCGACGCGGATCGTGCCGACCTGAAGCCCTTTTTCGTCGGCCACGGCTTGATCTATCTTGGCGAACGTGCCGAGAATTTCACGGAACAGCAGGAGAATGCGCTTGCCCGCTTCGGTTACTTGCACGCCGCTGCGGCGATCGCGGAGAAGCAAAGGAACATCCAGCTCCGATTCCAGCGATGAGATCGCGCGACTGACCGCCGGCTGCGTCATATTCAGCTCAAGGCCCGCTTTCGTAAAACTTCCCGTCTCCGCGATTTTGACGAACAGCTTGATTTGCGTATTGGTCATAACGTGAATGATATGCCCCCCATAAGAAACATTTATTTTCATCATGTCAGGAAATAGTGTATCATTCAGTTTGACTCTTTAACAAGGAGAAACCTCTTATGTCAGAAGCTGCAGCACTATCCCGTAAGCAACTCCTATTCTATTTATTGTTCCTGATACTGATGTGGGGGATCAATTGGCCTTTGACGAAATACGCGCTGGAATTCTCGCCGCCGCTTCTGTTCGCCGGCCTTCGAACGCTGATCGGCGGGACTCTGCTCCTCGTCGTCGCGCTTCCTCGCTGGAGGAAGCTTCGGTTTCGGGAGACATGGCCGTATTATTTGTGCTCGGCCTTTCTAAGCATCGTTTTCTACTACGGCTTCCAAACCGTCGGCCTTCAATACATGCCCGCCGGCTTGTTCTCGGCCATCGTATTCCTGCAGCCGGTGCTGCTCGGCTTGTTTGCTTGGATGTGGCTTGGGGAGAAGATGTACACCCGGAAAATGATCGGCTTGCTGCTCGGCTTCGCCGGAGTGGCCGCGATGAGCATCGGCGGATTGACGGGAGGCGTTTCCTTCATCGGCATCCTGCTGGCCTTGGCATCCGCGCTAAGTTGGGCTCTCGGGACTGTCTACATCAAGCGCCAATCGGCCAAGGTCGACTCGTTGTGGTTGACCGCTATGCAGATCCTGATCGGCGGCGGCGTCATGACGGCGTATGGCTCGACTGTGGAGAGCTGGTCGGAGGTCCGATGGACCGGGGCATTCCTGTATGACACGCTGTTCATTTCCGTCTTCGTCATCGCCCTGGGCTGGCTCGTCTACTTCAAGCTGATCGCCTCGGGCGAGGCGTCGAAGGTCGGATCGTTCACCTTCCTCATCCCGGTCGTGTCCATCATCTGCAGCGTCCTGTTCCTGAACGAACGGCTGACGGTGAACCTGCTCGCGGGAATGGCGCTCATCGTCGCCAGCATCCTGCTCGTGAACGCGAGGCCGAGGCGGCTCTCGAGATAGGGATGTCCGGGAATTAGTGGTAATGAACATGGGGTTTAATAAGAACCGGCAATCCGAGATGAATCCATCTAATCATCCGCATTTACATTGAAGCAGTCTGAGAAAGGCCGATAGTTCCGAACGGAAACGCTAAACGAGGCAATGCCGCCTATTCGCTCGAACGATTCGTCGCGCCCCAACCCAACTGGCAAGCGGACTCGAACCTCTACAGCATCCCCCCGCCCCCGCCCGGCTTATTGGGCAAATGAACAACCACTGTCGTGCCGCTCCCCAACCGGCTATCGATCCCGATCGTTCCGCCGTGCAGGGTCACGATTTTTTTCGCGATGGCGAGCCCCAGGCCGTTGCCTCCCGCATTGCGATTGCGGGAAGGGTCTGTCTTGTAGAAACGTTCGAACACGTGGCCAAGATGCTCGGGCGCTATGCCGATCCCCGAGTCGTCAATCCGGAAGCAGATTTCTTTCGGAGTCCGGGTCAGGCTTATTTCAATACGCCCGCCGTCCGGCGTAAACTTGATGCTGTTGCCGAGCACATTCATCCACACCTGGTTCATCTGGTCCCGGTCCGCGGTAATTTTGACCGCATCGGCGAGCTCCAGCTCGATGGACAATCCTTTGACCGACCATTGGGGCTCGCACGTCACGACGACTTGCCTGATCTGCTCGTCGAGATTGTAGTTCGCCGCGTGGAACGGATGGTGTTGCGAATCGAGCGAAGCGAGGTTCAGCAAATGATCGCTCAGCCTGGACAGCCGCTCGCTCTCTGCGAGAATGATGTCCAAGTAATAGTTGCGATCGCTCTCCGCTACCAGATCGCCATGCTTCATAGCGATGGCGAACCCGGATATAGACGTTAACGGCGTCTGAATTTCATGAGAAACGTTGGATACGAAATCTTGCCGCATCTGCTCGAACTGCTTAAGCTCGCTTGCCATTTCGTTAAAGCTTTGGGTCAATTCGCCTATTTCATCCGCACGTTTCGTTTGGATCGCCACCTCGAAGTCGCCCTTCGCCAGCCGCTTGGTCGCCCGCGTCAACGCTTGAACGGGCTTCACCAAATATCTGGCGGCAATCAGAATGCAGAGGCTGCCGATGACCAGAACCAGCAGCAGAACGAACCCTATCATCCGGTTCATCACGTTTTCGTTCTGCGGGGAAAACTGCATAAACATGGCATGAGGCTGTCCGTCGTACGAAAACGGGACGCCGATATACGCGATATCGCCGGAAGAACGGTAAACGCCTCCCTCCAGTACTTGCCGTACCGCTTCGGGCCCGATTTGAATGCTTTTTGTACCTTTCAATCCGTAGTACGCAACCTGGCCGGACAATCCGTACATATGAATCGGGTAGGCGGATAATTTCACCATACTGGCCAAAAACGCCTCGCGGTCAGCGGGCTTCAACTGCTCGTAAAGACGAATGACCTCCTCGCCTGCCGCTATCATATCGTTTTGACCCGTTTGGTTAATCTCTTTCTTGAATACAAACAGCCCGATATAAAAGGAGACGATCAGGCTGAAAAGAATAACCGCCAAAAAGGTGCAAATGACGCGAACGTATAAGGTTTTGATCATGGAACGACCAGCCTGTACCCGAGGCTGCGGGCCGTTTCGATCTGGAAATGGCGAGAATCGCCGGCGAACCGCTCCCTTAGCCGTTTAATATGAACATCGACGGTGCGGTCGTCGCCTTCGTAATCGAGACCCCATATATGCGCAATCAGTTCTTCTCGGGTAAAAATCTGACCCGGGTGATTGGCCAGCTTGAATAGCAGCTCGAACTCCTTTAGCGGCAGATTCAGTATCTCTTCCCCTCGGATCACTTGAAAGTTGCGGCGGTTCAATACGATGCCGTTCAATTGGATGATCTGTGAGGATACGATCAAATACCGTTTCAGCAGCGCTTTTACGCGCAGCACCAGTTCCAGCGGGTTGAACGGCTTCGTCAAGTAATCGTCCGTCCCGAGCTGGAAGCCTTTCACCTTTTGACCCGGTTCGCCCTTGACCGTCACCATCAGGACAGGAATATCCGAATTCAGCCGTTTGATCTCTTGGCATAATGCCCATCCATCCATCTTCGGCATCATGATGTCGAGAATTACCAGATCGATTCTCGATGCTTCCATGATCGCTAGTGCTTCCATCCCGTCGCTCGCTGTCACGATGTCAAACCCTTCATTGCGCAAAAACAACGTGATAAGTTCCCGAATGCGGTCATCGTCATCCGCGACTAAAATTTTGGTCATCGCGAGCCTCCCGAACGGGCGGTTTGGGCTTACCCAAAATGCCACCCCAATAAGTTCCAATGATAGAAAAACAAGCTGGTGCCTGCTGCCGATAACGCTACAAGCGTATAATGCACGCGACCCGGCAGCGTCCAATAGCGGCGGACCCATCCCAGTATACATAAACCGATCAAGACAATTGTTAGTCCGACAAGCACTAACGGCATAACAAGGTAAAGGTGCAGCGATAACGGGATGCCGCTAAGCCGTTCCATCGTGTCCATGCCCAAGACGATAACGACCGTAGCGACGCAAGTGGCCAATGCCCAGCCGGAGGCAACCGCCGATAGCACTATGGCCCGCTTCTGCGGTTTCGGCATCGTCTTGATCCGGCGTCTGCAAACAACAAGCGCCGACAGCGCGCTAAGAAACAATATCCCCGAAATACCGAGTAAAGCATACCAGAATTGAGAGCGATCAAGCAAAGGCGTCCGTTCGAGCGGCATATACGAAAGAAAATCCAAAGCCATATGGGTGACCTTTCCCGACGAATCGGTGCGGAACCCGATCTGGTGCGCGCCTCCTACTTCCTGAAACAAATTCGGACCGATGGGTGCATACAGCTGTTGCTCGGCGCCGCTTCCCAAGGATAACCGGTTGCCCGATGCCTTGATGTTAAACTGCGACATCATGCTGAAAAACTTATCTATATGCGAATGGTTCCTTCGCGTGAACTGATAAGACCCGGCGTATTTCTCCACGTCCTTCTCTAGCTCGGCCGATACCGGCGGGACGGAGCCTTCTCGCACCGGAAAATAACGGTCGAAAAAAGCTTTCGACAACCCTTCCGAGGCCGCTCCCCCATCGCCGCCGCTATAGGATACGAAAAGGCCGATTTGCTGCTCCGGTACGAGATACAGTTCGGTAATGAATAGCGGATCAGCGCCCCCATGGGAAATGACGCGCTGCCCGTTCATGTTTAGCTCGTAGAAGCCGAGATCCATGCCCGGCAGACGCGGATCGAACTGAAAAGCGGGCGAATGCATCAATCTCGCCGTTTCCGGTTTCAGGATTCGGTTGCTGCCATATTGTCCGTTCTGCAGATGGGCGATCATGAACCGGGCCATGTCCAGCGCTGAGACCGTACCCGAACCGGCGGGACGAAACCCGCCCTCGTAGGTAGCCGGTTTGGTCGCGAATCGACCGTTCTCCCATGAGTAACCCGTTACCGCAAAAGGCTGCAAACGAGCCGGGACCGGCTCGTGGACAGTCGCGTATTTCATGCCGAGCGTATCGAAGATATGGGTTTGAACGTAATCATTATAAGAAAGACCGCTAACCTCTTCGACAATCAGCCCGGCCAACGAAGCGCCGTAATTGGAATAAGCGGCCATCTCGCCCGGAGGCCGAACGCGCTTCAGCATATGCTTAGCAAGCGTATCCGAGATCGAGCCCGGCAATTTTTGAGAGTCTGTCGTAATTTGATAGCCTACGCCTCCTTCTTCAAACCCGGCGGTATGGGTCATAAGGTGGCGCATCGTAATCGGCTGGGGATACGTTTGGGGAATGGTCAACGTCTTTAAATAAGTATTGACGTCGGCATCCAGATCGATCTTGCCCTGCTCGACCAGTTGCATGACGGCCGTCCACGTAAATAGCTTCGTGGTGGAAGCGATCCGGAACAGACTTGTTTCCGGGTCTACGGGCTTGCTTACGGCGATATCGGAATGCCCGTATCCTTTCGCGAACAGCGGCTTCCCGTCCTTGACGATTGAGATAACGGCGCCAGGGATGGTAAAGCTGTCCATATGCGTTTTCATGATATCATCGATAAATGCGCTAAGCGCGGTCGCATCGTTTAAATCCGCCGCTCCCCGCTCCGGAGTCGACGACACCGGCGCAGCGGCCCGGGTTTGGGGCGCGAACATCCACGCTCCGCCGAACAGCAGCGTGAGCAATGCGATCAAAGCGACTACTTTTTTAATTAAGGGTGACATGACAAGCCTCCAGCATTCCGGTATTTTGATTGCCAAGTCGCGACTGTAAGTAAAAGGTACCATATTAGTATGAACGGAGAGTGAACATCCTACCAGGCCTTCCATCGGACTATCAAACACGTTGAACACGTGCAAGGAATGCGGCTTACATCATGCAGTGGGCTATGCTATAATAGCTTTGTTTTATTTTTACATTTTTATCAGGAGGTTTTCTTCTATGCGGCAAATGATCATGACAAAAGGGTACACCTTAAGGGGATAACGCATCAATGACCCTATAAACTGCGGCTCCCCTTCCTGGTAAAGGGGTACGGAGCAAGTGCAACATCATAAACCAATCTATTCATCCCAATTCATCTTCTGGCTGAGCTTGTTGACGTTTTTCAGCGTCATGAACGAAACGATGTTTAACGTTTCCTTGCCGGATATTGCAGCTGCGTTTCAAATTGCGCCTTCGGCGGCCAATTGGACCAGCACCTGCTTCTCGCTTTCCTTCGCTATCGGCGTGGTCGTGTATGCCCGAATATTGGAATATACGGGGATGCGAAAGCTGCTGTTGTTCGGCATGCTCACCTATGGCTTTGGTTCGATCGTGGGGCTGCTCTGTCATTCCTGGTATCCGGGCGTGCTCGCGGGGCGCTTTTTGCAAGGAGCCGGCGCTGCGGCTGTTCCATCGCTCATTATGGTCATGATCGTCAAGGTCGTCGAGCCGGACAGACAGGGCAAGGCATTCGGCCTGATCGGCTCCGTGGTTGCTTTCGGAGAAGGGCTGGGTCCGGTCATCGGAGGCGGAATCTCCGGGTATATGCACTGGTCCTTGTTATTTGCGCCGCCGCTGCTTGCGCTGCTGGCCCTTCCTTTCGTTCTCCGCACGCTGCCCGGCGAGACTGCGGACAAACCTTCAGACAACAAAAGCTTCGATCTTGCGGGGGCGGTGCTGCTGTCCGGCGGCATCCTGGCGTTTGCGCTGTTCATGACGCTGTTCCACTGGCTGTACTTGGCGGCAAGCCTCGTGCTATTCGCGCTTCTTGCGCTGCATACCCGACGGCGGCAAGCCCCGTTTCTGGAGCCTTTCCTGTTTCGGAACAAAAGGTATATCGCCGGTGTGCTCAATGGGGCTTTGCTGCTCGGAACGGTCGCCGGTTTTATCGCCATGGTGCCTTATCTGATGAGAGCGGTATACCAGATGCCGACCGGCCTGATCGGAAGCGCCATTTTGTTCCCGGGCACGCTTAGCGTCATTCTGTTCGGTATGCTCGGAGGAATGCTGGCAGATCGCCGGGGGCATACAGTCACGATGCTGACCGGGCTCGGCATGGTTGCCGCCGGTTTTCTGATCGTCCTGTTCTTTGCGGACCGCGCGTCGTGGCTCATTGCAGGCGTCATGATCTTGACGTTCGGCGGACTTTCGTTTGTCAAAACCGTCGTCTCGGCCAGCGTGGCCCGAACGCTGAATCCGGACGAAGCGGGCTCCGGCATGGGCATGCTCAACTTTGCCTGCTTCCTGGCGGAAGGGATCGGCATTGCCGGCGTGGGCGGAATGCTGACCCGGCCGTGGCTGAGCTCCCCTCTGCTCTCGACGGTAACCGCTCCGGCGGGCGGGCTTTACAGCAATATGATGCTCGTTTTTATCGCGCTCTTGGCGTGCGGAGGCATTCTGTTCGCCGTATCGTATCCGCGGAATCGTCCGTAATACACGGCTCGGGCCGCTCCTGGATTCATGAATGACAGAAGCAAAGCTTCCGACATCCAATGCCGTTCTGGAGGTCAAAACCCAATTTAGTGGACAGTTATGAAAAACCCTATTAAACAAGCTGGCACCGGTACTCTACCGGAGTCAGCTTGTTTAATTTAATTTTCTTTGTGGTCTGTGAGGGTTGTAGAAATAGATGAAATGGACGCGAAGATGAAGGGCCAGTGGGCCTCTTCGTCCCTAACGTCTTATGAAACATGAAGAGATTTGTATGGTTTTTCACACAAGTTGTCTCCAAAGCGATTCCAATTCATGCCTGTTGTGCGAAAAATCGTACAAAAAGCAAGACGCGGCATTCAAAAAGCGAAAATTTGTACGGTATTCACTCGTCATTGCCTGGAAGAGACCGTTTCCTGTGTGAAATATCGTACAAAGCGGCGGCCTTCCTTCCAACGACCTTCTCTCCCTGTGCGCTCCAGTCAACATTGTCATGGATCAAGCGCTGATTTCGGTTTTGAGCCAGGCTTTATCTTGGAGCTGCTTTAAAAAAGTATCCGCTAGACAACGGGTTAGCGTCTAGCGGCGTCGCCATCATTGAGGTGTATCGAAATAAACATACCAGCGCGCATAGCGCGCTGGTGCTGTGCAATTGGACATTGCAGAAATAGCAGCCTTACTTTCAGATTCTCGCTTGGTACTACGGCAGCTCGTGAACCTCAATGTCATCGACCCAGGCCGGTCCGTTGGTCTGCTGGTCCATCTTGAAGTAGACAGCGACTTGCCTCGTCTGCGGCTGCGCAGTAAAGGTTGTCTGCACCTGGACCCAGTCTCCGTGCGGCACCGCCTCCGCCCAATCGTACTGCACAGACGCGCCGGTCGCATCAATTTGCCGGATGCCCAGCTCCACGGCCCCGGAGGTCGAACCGTTCTTCACCCACCCGGACAACGTATACTGCCGCCCTGACGTAACCGGCATTTCTCTGCCTACGCCCGTGTTGATGACATTCCAGCTGTTGCTTACGTCCGGGTTCAGTTTGGCCGACGCCGATCCGCTGCGAGCCGTCGTGCGATCCCACACGCCCACACGCATATGCCAACCGTCCGGGATACCCGGATCAGTAGCTTTGGCTGTTTCGAAGCCCCCGTTGTACACCTTGTTCGTATCAATACGGATCGTCAGCGGCAGATAACCATAGACCGCATCATTTACCTTGGGTACAACCGACAGTGTATAGACGCCCCGCGTCACGCTTGGAACAATCGCATTCCCCTGCACCGTCCTCGTCTCTCGCCCGGAGAGCGTTACCGCTTCCGCCAATTCGGCCGTCAAGCCGCCAGTGACCGTCCGAGCCAACTCCACAGTGATCGGTTCGGCCGAGCCGTTCTTAAGCTCAATCGCGAACGGATAAGCACCGCTTTTCTTTGTATCGATCGATTCCGGTGTCAGCTTTGCCTCAAGCAGCGGCACAATCCGAAGCGTGCGATCGGCAGTAAAATGGAGCGGCGTACCGTGATGATGGAAGTAGACCGAAGTAGAGACCGTATAGGAACCCGGTAAAACAGAATGCGGGATGACGATCGTCTCCGAGTCGGAGGCTGTAGCTTCGCTTGCGACAGAACCAACCTCCCTCTCCGTCGGCGCGATCCCGAATACGTCCGGCCAGTCAATGCGCAGCCAGGGTTCGACAGCCGCAGCGCCGCTGTTACGTATGTGCACATGTACAGTCGCCGTCTCCCCCGACACCTTCGCTGCGGCGAACGGCTGTATCTCCACTCGCATGGTCGATCTCGCGATCGGCAGCAATCTCTCATACAGATCATCCAGCAGCGCGAGCAGCAATTCCCGTTTGCCCTCCAGCACAGTATCGTTTTGCCCTTCGACCCATGACTTCAAAATGACCGTGTCGTTTAAGGCTTGGCTGGCCATGCCCGCCACCATGTCCATGTCCGGAACCGCAGCGGTCAACGCTTGCTGTATGGATTCCAGGCTAGTCGACAAATCGCCGGCTTCCTGCTGCCAATGCGTATGCGACAGCAGAACTTCTCCATCCAACATCGCTTGGATTGCCTTTTGAACATCGGACTGAAACGGGGTGATTCGGTAAACGAGCACCTGCTCGGGTCCAAGCTCGACGGTCAGTTCCTCGTCCCAGCTTTCCCACTCCCCGGGCTCGTCTCCGAACAGCAACCGAATCCGGTTGCCCGTATCGGCCAGCGGGATTTCCGCCGACTGCGCCGTTTTCGTCACATTGATCGCAATCGCGAATTGATCGCCGCCCTTGCTCCATACCCCCCATTGCACCGTCGAACCGATCTGTTCGGTTGTCTTGCTGCCATATGTCGCCAGATCGGCAATCAGCGGCAATTCGTCCTTGAAGGAGGTCAGTCCCGGCCACAGCTCGGATTCGCTCAGCTTCCAGCCCGGATCGTTGATCGAGTAATAGCCGAGCCCCCGGCTGCCGGCCAGCAACGCCTGATACGCCATATTGCGCACTTGACCGATCGTCGGCAAATAGTTCCAGGTCGTCGGTTCAGGGTAGCGGAAGGTTTGCAAGATCGTCCATACCGGCTTGACGCCGTCCGTATCCTGAATCACCTTGCGCACACCATTCCCGACTGAAGCAAGCGACCGGGGGTACGAAGTGCTGTATGGATACACATCCGTTACAAGGATGTCCGTCGCCTGGCCTGTCGAGCGGTAGGCGTACGCCTCGGATTCGACCATATAGGTTGGATGATCCGGGTCGATGGCACGGATTCGTTTGTATGCCTCCAGCAGCTCCCACTGGGGAATGCCGTTCGCAGCCGGTTCATCCATAATCATCCAGCCAAGCAGAGCCGGATGGGTTTTGAAACGGGCGACCATCTGCTCGGTCAAGGAAAAGCTTTCCTTTACTTTCAAATTGTAATAAAGCGGTTGCAATACCTTAAGGCCATTCGCCTGCGCTGTGTCAAGCAGTGTCTGCACTGTCTCCTCGCTGGAGGTGTTCACGCCTTGGATGGTATTGACTCCGATCTGCTGTATGTACGGAAGATCGTTCAACTCCGCATGGTAGGCGATCATCGGGAAAAAGGGCTGGCTGTTCACCAGAATCGGCCCGTTGTCCGGCACCGTCGTCGGGCGATTCCAGCGGTAAATGGTCTTCTCCGCAAGTTCGATCGTCTGGTTGGCCGCGTTCTTCAACTCCGCCGACAACCGGTACGGCTGACCGATCGCCAGTACATTCGGCTGGAAAGATACAGTTAGCTCCGATGCGGCGGTCATGTCCGTCTGTTCGAATACGACTGCGCTGTCGGACTCCCTCACAAGCCGGACATCCGCTTTTTTGCCTGCAAGCACCCCATCGGTCGGTCGAAGCGATACCTGAACGCTGCCGGTCTCCGCATCCGGATAATAATAGATTTGATTCGGCGCCAGGATAATTTGCGGCGCGTGCTCCGACTTTATAACGGAAGCGTCATCAAAGTACACAGTGCCGGTACCGTACAGCCGCAAATAGACATACATGTATTTCGCATGGGACGGCGCCTTTATTTCATATTCAAGCTCGTGCCACTGCCCGTCAAGACCGGAGGTCGGAGCGCCATGCGTGAATCCGGTTAGCGCCGCCTGCGGCGTAGGGGCATAGGACGAGTAGAACTCAATCTTGTAGCCGGGCGTGCCAATGACGCCGAGCGCCTTGTAAAAAGACGAGATCGTATACGTCGCCCCTTCCTCCACAGGCACCGGCTGCACCACATAGGGATTGCCTGCTGTATCGGTTTCTATTGCAATGCCGTAGCTACCCGTCTTGGATGCCGCAGCATCCACTCGCACGATGCCGTTCCATGTGTTTCCATATGGAATCCATGGCATGGCGGCTGCCGCGCTCACCGTTTCAAATCCGCCGTTCTCTAGCAAATTGTGTGTGGACTCAGCTAACACTTGCTTGCCCTCCCTCGGTAGTATCGAACATGTCAAACACAATGTCAGCAGCATGGAACACCAGATTTTGGCGCTTTTTATACTCATTCCAGTTGCCACCCGCTTCACTTATTTTTTTTCATTTGAATCTCCGCTTCGATTGCACGATTAGATGCCTCTTCCGCTTGACGCAGCGCAGTGTTGATGTCCAGCGTACCGTCCATAATACTTTTCGCTGCATTGTTCAGCGGAACATTTGTAAGTCCATCGTAGGTGGTCGGCTGGTACGGCGGCGCAAATGCACTTTTGAACACGGCTTCAATATTTTTTCCCTTCATCGACTTCATGTTCGCCCCGTACTTGTTCTTAATCGCCTCGGAGCTGAGGGCAGTAAACCGTCCATTCTCCGTTATTTTCGTCTGTATGCTATCATCCGTCAGCAGTTGGATAACCTGGAGTACCTCCTCCTTGTGCTTGCTTAGCCTAGATATCCCCAAAAAATGACCGGTGGATTGGAAGCTTGTATTCGGCCGCTCGGGAAAGCTGGGAAATTGCGTCACGTCCCAATTGAACTGTTCCGGAGTTCCATGCAGCTTTTCCAGGGCGGCAAACCTCGCATCATAGCTCGCCACCAATGGAAGTGTTTGCGTTTTCAAAAAATCATCCAACGTCGCGCCTTTATTGCCGGGAATCGAATGAATCCCTTGAATGACCTCGGCAACCTTTTTCCAGCCGTCCGTCAGAAACAACGACTTGTTCGTCACAGGATCAACACGAGGCAATGTTAGCTGGGTCGCGATCTCTCCCATCGAGCTCGTAAACAGCGCCTTGTATTGAACGCCGTTTTCGCTGCGGGCAAACCGCGTTCCTAATGTAATAATGTCTTGCCAGGTCATGCCTGCCTTCGGATATGGCACGCCGAAGCGGTCGAACAGATCCTTATTGTAGAAGGTCGCCAGGAAATTCAGCGAGAACGGAAGCGCATACAAGTTCTCGCTCTCTCCAAAAACGCGTGATGTTTGCAAGGCGGAGGGATCAAACCGATCCAGTCTTATGCCGGCTTTCTGCAGGTACGGAGTAAGGTCCTCCGCTGTCCCTAAATCCCGATGCACCTTGATCTGGTACATCGTCATAAGCATAAAATCAGGAAAGCTTCCAGCTGTGATCATTTCGCTCAGCCCGGCGTCGCTTTTCGTATTGCGCACGAGCTCCACCGTAATGTGCGGATACTTGGCTTTCACCGGCGCAGCGATGAAATTGGCAAATTCCTCGTCCGAGATCGTCGCCACATCCTGCAGCATGTACAGCGTAATCGGATCTTTCGGCTTGGAATCTGTATCGTTCGGGACGCCGCCCCCTCTATCGCTCCCCGTTTCCCCGCATCCGGCTAACAGCAGCGCGACCAAGCCCACAGACAGAATCGAACGTTTCATCTGTACCATTTGACCTCTCCTTTTCTCCTTTAAAACCTGCATCGATTTCTTGGAAAAGCGCTTTTGAAAAGAAATAAATGGAATCGCTTTCAAAACACTTTCTACAAGTGATCTTCTACAACGGATCTTCTACAATGGAGTCCTCCTTCCAAGCTCGGATTTAGAACACGTGTACAATAATAAAGGCCGTTATTACGAGTTAATAATAGCACACGTGTTCAAAAAAAGTAAAGCCATCCCATAAAAATCATTTACAGGATGGGCGGTGCAACCGACTGACGCACGACAAGCCGAGTTTTGAGCTCTTCATTCCGCCACTCTCGAGCCTGCCCCTTCACATTCCCGCTATGCCCGGTCAGCATCGCAAGCGCCAGCTCCGCCAGTGCTTGCAGCGACGGTCCTATCGTGGTCAGCGGCACCTCGAACATTTGCAGCTCCGGCACGTCGTCGTAAACGATAAGCGACAGTTCGTCGGGAATTCGTATTTTGCGCTGACGCAGCAGTTTCGCCATTTGAAAAAATACGCTTTGGCCTTCCAGCACAAATGCCGTGGGCCGGTTTGAATCGTCCAGCAGCTCGGATACCGTCCGATTATGAAAAATTTCCGTCTCGGGCTGCGTGTTGACAGGTATGAGATACTCCCGGCGAAGCTCCAGCTTGCAGTCCACGAGCCCTTCGGTAAAACCGACCAGCTTGTCGCTTGTCTCCCCGATAAAACCGATTTGCGTATGCCCCAGCGCGGCCAAATGCTTAACCGCCTCATTCACGCCGTGCCGTCGATCGATTTTCAGCAAATGGGTATCCGCTTCTTCTCCTCCGCCCATCAGCAGCATGTCTCCTTTGAACAGCTGCTTCTGCTTCAAAAACTCAGCCGAAGGCACCCAGTCGGGACCTGCCCAATAAATGACATGGTCGACGAACTGTTGATTCAGCGTCTGCATCGCTTTAACCGGATCATCCAGCGACAGCAGCACGCTGAATCCCTTTTTCGCAGCTTCATTCCGTATTTGAATGAACAAATTGTAAAAAAGCATCGAGTCGATCGCCGGCCAAATGACGCCGATGCAGTTCGATTTCCGCTCGGCCAGCCGTCTGGCGGCCAAATTCGGCACATAATCGAGCTCCTCGGCAATTTGCAGGATTCGCCTTCTTGTCTCCTCGTTGACGCCGGGATCGTCATTCAGCGCCCGGGATACGGTCGGATGACTGACACCGGCCATTCTGGCGATGTCTTTAATGGTTACTTTCACGATGAGGAACAGCTCCTTTGTTTCGCTTCCTCCTGATTATAATACACGTGTGCAATAATAGTAAACGAGAGCGCTTCTTGTCAGATGCGTTGGCCGCCGCATCTCGCAGAAATGCGGTCGCCGAATTCGGGCGCCAACCCATAGCGAAAAGCACCTCCTACCATTTTTAACGGTCATTAACACCTGGGTGTTTTACCAATGTCCATTAGAAGGGGTGCAGTTCACTGGAGTCGGAGGCTTTATCCCGTTTATCCTTTAATCCACTTTCGCCCCGTAAGAACGCAAAAAGACAACGGCCTGAGAGCTATCCATTCGAGCTCCCTTAACGTCAAACGACTTAAAATCGACGCCACTCATGATCGCTCCGCGCAAGTCTGCTCCGCGCAGCGTTGTTTTGGCCAGATTGGCTCTGGTTAAGTCGCAATTCCTCAGATCGGAATTTTCCAAATTAGCTTCATAGAGATCCGCTTCGAAAAAACGGATGTTCCTTAAATCTTGTTTGTTTAATCTTACTTGCCGGAGGTTCGTATAGGACCAATCCCCGTTCGTTAACGTGATGCCGTCCAATTTCGCATTTGAAAAGTCGGATCCTACCATTTTGCAATCGATGAATTTGGCTACGAAAAGGTTAGCTTCCATAAAATTGCAGTTTTCAAAAGCTGAACCCGTATGATTGGAAGCATTCAGCATCGCGCCATGAAAATTGCATTGTTCGAACCGGCAGCTGTTTGTATAGGTTTCCTCCATGGAAGTATGGGTAAATTGGCATCCCTTAAACGTACAGCGAAGATAATCACCGTCCCTTAGATCTTGTCCGTTAAATCGAATGGCTTCGAAATGTTGATCGACATACTGCCCCATCGTTGCGTACCTCCATGTACCTATTTAATAATCAAGCCCAAAAGACCGATGAACGAAGAGGCCTGCTGCTCTGAAATCATACAGCCGTTCAAGTCTTCGATCTCCACATTCAATCCGTCGAATCGACAGTCGCTCAGATCGATCCCTTCCAGCTTGGTGCCTGTAAAAACAGCCTGATCGATATGGCAAGCGGTAAAAAACATTTTTTGCAACGTGGAATGACTCCAGTCGGCGCCGATCAATGAACTGTTCTCCAAAGCAGCCCGCTTGAAATGGGTAAACCGGAATGATGCGTAATCGCCTATGCATGCCATGAATCGAACGCTCTGGAAGCGGCTCCTTGTAAAGTCCGTCCCTATCAGCTTGCACTGTATGAATTCCGTCCGGTGCAGAAACGAATCGGTCAGGGAAACGTTGGAGAAATCGCATTTTTCAAACACGACGTCCGTCAGCTCGAGCCCCGTCAACGAACATTCCGTAAAGGTTGTATGCCTAAACACGAATTTCTCAAACGAAACTTTCTCGGCGTGCTGACTGTCCAGAACGATATCGCTTACGGACCCTTGACTAAAATCGTCTTTCGCCCGAAGCGAGCGTACGTCATCGTTCCTGTTTTCCAGACGGTCGGGCATTTTCGGCGGGTCAATTTTGGCTGCTCCGGCGCTCATCCTTCTCCTCCTCCAACTCGTTGGCTGCCCTTTGTACGTATATCCATTTAAACGGATTCAGCGATAAATGTATATCGGATTAGCTCAGGACAAGTCGAGTTCATCTCATCAACTCGAACGAACGTTCCTGTTCATTTTATCAAACATACGTTCCTTTTTCCAGCTTGTACTGGTCATCCTTTACGCTGCTTGTTCAGGTTTCTCCGCTCCGCTTGCAAGCAGTCGGGCTCATGCCGGTCTTCTGCTTAAATTGCCTGCTGAAAAAGTAAATGCTGTGGTACCCTAACGCCTCCGCCACCTCGCTGACGCTCATCCCTTGATATTGCAGCAAATATTCCGCGCGTTCGACTTTTTTGTCAATCAGAAACGATTCGATCGTCTGCCCCATCAGCTCCTTGAATTTTAAGGCAAAATAACGCGCCGACAGTCCGGCCTTCTCTGCCAGCTTCTCGATCGTATGACCGCCCCCCGGATTTTGGCGCACGTACGATGCCGCCTCCAGCATCGTCCGGTACAGCGCATGCTTCGTCTCCGTTTCCGTCCCCCGCCCCATACGGCTACGCCTGTCGTAGGAAAGCAGCAGCAGTCGGAGCAGAATGGCCGCCTCTTCCTCGTACCCGTATTGCTTTGTCACCATCACATGGATAAAGCGGTCGAGATCGTGCTCATGTGAAGTGTCCGAGTGGCGGTCGAATCGGACAACGCTCGGCAATTCTCCCATTAGCGCCGCCAGTCCGCAATCGGCCTTCAGCGAAAAGTGGATATACGTTACCGATAGCGGCTTTTCCGGCCGGTGACTGGCGACCGTTACATCGCCCGGGCGGAACAAATAGCAGGCGCCGCGGCTCACTTGACGGGAAACGCCGTTTAACGTCACTTCGCCGACTCCTCCCCATACGTACCAGAAGTCGTAATCGTGGAAAGGAAGCTCCGAGCGGTTCCACTTCCAATTCGGTTCGCACAGAACCTTTCCATAGGACGCATCCAGCTGAATGCCAAACGGCAGCTCCGACATACTATACGCCTCTCCTTATGTAGAATAATGCAAATAATTCAGACGGTTAATGCATTTATTTTACTAGATCGTTTATCTAAAATAAACATTAGAAAACGTAAAATAAATTAAACGATGAGGTGCGTTAACGATGACAGTGGCTAAAACCCCCGAAGAAATTTCGCGAGAGCTTTACCGCTATGATCGGCTTGCCGTCAAGCTGCCGGGCTTGTCCGCCATAGGTGACGAACAACTTGCCCAATATCACCGCGAAGGCTATCTGGCCGTGGAACATGCTCTGACCTCCGACGAAGTCCAGGCCGCTCTGGAGGGGCTGCATCATATTGTGTTTATTGACAATAAAGGGGCGAAGGTGCAGTTTTCGAAGCCTGTGGCCGAGCTGACGACGGAGAAGGAGCGGGAGCTTGCGGTCCGAAAAGTATATGATTTCGTCGATTTCGAAGAGCGGCTGAAGGCGGTCGCCTACCATCCGGGCATTATAGCTGCCGTCGAGCGGCTGCTCGGCGAACGCGCCGTTCTCGCCCAGGATATGGCTTTGCTCAAGCCTCCGCAGGGCGGCGGAGAGAAGCCGTGGCACCAGGATATGGCATACGGCGGCCTGGCGTTCGATAAAGCCGTCGTCGGCGTATGGATCGCGCTGGACGAAGCGGCGTTGGACAACGGCTGCATGCATGTCATTCCCGGTTCCCATGCCGACGGGGCGACCCCGCATTATGCGATCCGCGATTGGCAGCTTTGCGATGCGCACGTCCAGGTAGAGAAGGATGTGGCCGTGCCGCTGCAGCCGGGCGGGCTTCTGTTTTTCCATGGGCTCATGAAGCACGGCACGCCTTACAACTTGTCCTCCAAGCGTCGGCGGGCCCTGCAATTCCATTATGCGGCCGAATCCGCGGTGAAGCTCGGACCGAAGGAATACAAGCGGTTTTTCACCAACGAAATGACGAATGCCGAATGTTGATGCGCAGCATGCGTTCTTGTGAGTTGGTGGAAGCAGGGCATGCGGTGCTGCTTAACGAATTGAACTGATCGTTTAATCCATGAAGAGCCAAAACCATCCTCTCGTACGAAAGGATGGTTTTGGCGTCTGGTTTGATGCGGTTATTTTTTGAATTTTTCCGTCAGCAGCTGCGCTTGCACTTCCATCTGCTTCTCGATCGAGATGGGGTCGCCGGGCAAAAAGTCTTTGACGTTAACCTGGATCACTTTGTTCCCGGTAACCGCAGGCAGACTGCGCCATACGGGGGATCGCTTCAACTCTTCCTCCAGCTTCGCGTTGTCCCCGCCCTGCCAGTCGTATACGGTCAGGAACACGTAGTCGCTTGCGTAATCCGGCAGCGCCTCCGGCGAAATTTTCAGATAGGACGGCTCCTTGTCCATGACTGCCTCCTGCACCTTGGGAGGGGCCTTCAGCTTCAACGAATTGTACAGACTGAACGTCCCCCGGCCGAACCGGTTGCCGAAAACCATAATTTCCGACTTCGGCCATATTTCCATGATCGTAAAGGTCACGTCCGGACCGATCAGCTTCGCCAATTGCTCCCGGTATTGCGCCGCCTTCGCGTCGTACTTGGCGATCCACTGCTCCGCCTTCTCCTTCTCCCCGACAATATCGGCAATTTCCCTCAACTGGTCGGGCATCGTTTTGGAGCCGTAGCTCAAAATCACCGTAGGCGCGATTTTGGAATATTCTTCGTAATTTTTTGCGCTCTCGGCGGCGTTGTTTTGCAAAATGATCAAGTCGGGATTCATGCTGAGCGCCTTTTCCAGCGATAGCGCGTTGCCCAGGTCCTCGACCCCTTCCGTCAGCCCGAGCGGCTTCAAGAAAGACGAATCTTTGAACTGGCTCAATTGATTCGAGGTCGCCCCGAGCGGCTTGACGCCCACAGCGAACAGATGCCCCATAAACTGATTGACCAGAATCCGCTTCGGATGAGTCGGGATCGTCACCTCATGCCCGGCATAATCTTTGAATACCCGGGTTTCCGCTTCTTTCGACGGCGTTGAGGGCGAGGACGATGCCTTGCCGCTGTCGGTACTCGAAGCGGAGCCGGCATTGTTCGCGGGCGAGCTTGCACCGCAAGCGCTCAACAGCGTCGCGGACAGCACGGCGGCAGCGATCATGGCGGTCATTTTACTGAATAGTTTCATCGGTTTTTTCTGCCCCTTTATAGTGACAATGAGAATCAGTTTCAATTACGAAGTATACCTGATCCTATCGCCCCTTAACATGGACAATTGTGCTTACTTTCTATGGATTATGATGGCGTGAAATGGCCCTCCGCAGCCGGACAACCCCTTCCCGAATCAATTCGGCCGTCAATCCGCCGTACCCCATTACGATCTGGCGCTCGTGCCGGCCGGGACGCAGCGCGTAATGCTCCACGGCGTACACCTGCACTCCCTCCGCCCGGATACCCTCCAGCAGCTCCCTCGTGAACCGCGTATCCGGCAGCTCTACGACGAGATGCATGCCCGCGGATTGCCCCAAAATTTTCGCCTGCGGCAGCTCCTGCCGCAAGCTGCGTACGAGCGCTTCGCGCCGCTGTCGATATATTTTTTTCATGCGCCGGATATGGCGCTCGAAGTAACCCTCCTCCATGAAGCGGGCCAAAATCAGCTGCTCCAGCGCAGAAGTGTGCCGGTCGGCAAACCATTTGAGCCGGCGGTATTCGGGAATAAGCCGCTCGGGCAGCACGGCGTAGCCGATCCGCAGGGCGGGCGACAAAATTTTGCTGAACGTACCGACGTAGACGACCCGCTCCGGCTCCAAACCTTGCATCGAGTGAACGGCGGTGCCTTCATACGTAAATTCGCTATCGTAATCGTCCTCGACGATGTAGCAATCCCGAAGCCGGGCGTACTCGAGCAATTGAATGCGCCGTTGAATCGGCATCGTGCCGCCAAGCGGGAACTGATGGGACGGAATGACGAAAATAAAATCGGGCTTCTCGTTTGCGGGCAGCTCCTCGGGTATCATTCCCTTGTCGTCGACGGGTACCGGTAATACTGTCGAGCCCGCGTAGGTGAAAATGGCCCGCATCTCGTCCGTCACCGGGTCTTCCACGGCAACGCATCCGCTTGTTTGGCCCGACAGCAGCTCCGTAATGAGGTGCAGCGCCTGCGTGGCGCCCGAGGTTATGACGATCTGGTCGGGATGACAACGGACGCCGCGCGCTTGCAGCAAATATCGCGCCAGCACGCTGCGCAGCTCGGGCACCCCTTCGGCCCTCGTATAGCCAAACACGCGCTCCGGGGCGTCCAGGCACACTTCCTTGGCCAAGCGCCCCCATACGGTTCGCGGGAAATAGTCGGCGGCCGGATGCGCCGCGCGGAAATCGATGGCCGCGTCTTCCACACCGCTTCCTGTGCCCGCAACGGCCGAAAAGGCGTTCTTCCGTTCCGTCTCCTTGTGCCGCTCGAACGAAGAACCGGGAGCGACGTAAGTGCCTGATTGCGGGCGTCCTTCCACAAAACCTTCGGCGGCCAACCGTTCATACGCCTCCAGCACGACATTGCGCGATACGCCGATACGGGTCGCCAGCTCCCGGCTGGACGGCAGTCGTTCGCCTTCCGCCAGCTCCTGCCGCAAAATGCGCGAACGCATCTGCCCATACACTTGCGCCGTCAATGGAACGGCGGCGCTTCGGTCCACGGCAAACCATAACATCGGCGATCCCCTCTTTTCTGACGCAGACTCGAACTGGTACTTTGCAAATGGCATGTTCCTGGCACTTCTGCCAACCAGTATAGCATGATAAGCTTGGAATCAAAAAAAGGAGAGTGACCGGCCATGAAAACGATCGGTTTGATCGGCGGCTTAAGCTGGGAATCGACCGCGTATTATTACCGTTATCTTAATCAAGGCATTCAAGCGAGGCTGGGGGGATTGCATTCGGCGAAATGCATGCTGCATTCCTTCGATTTTGCCGAGGTCGTACGGCTTCAGGAAACGGGACAGTGGCAGCAGGCTGCCCGGCTTCTGGCGGAAGCTGCCGCGAAGCTGGAAGCGGGCGGCTGTGAGGCGGTGCTGATCTGCTCGAACACGATGCATTCGGTCGCCGGGGTCGTCCAGGACGCCATCCGTATTCCGCTGCTGCATATTATCGACGCTACGGCGGACAACGTAAAGAAGCAGTCGATCCGCAAGGTCGGACTGCTTGGCACGCAGTATACGATGGAGCAGCCGTTCTACCGGGAGCGGCTGTTGAAGCTGGGCATTGAAGCGATCGTACCCGAGGCGGCCGACCGCGAACGGGTGCATGCGATCATTTTCGAGGAGCTGTGCCGCGGAGTGCTGAAGCCGTCATCCAGAGAAGAATATACGCAAATTATCGAGCGGCTTCGGGAGCGGGGAGCGGGGGGCGTGATTCTCGGCTGTACGGAAATCCCGCTTCTCGTTGAGCAAGGGGACAGCCCTTTGCCGCTTTTCGATACGACCTATATTCATGCCAGCGCCGCTGTGGACTTTGCCTTAGGATGAGCCGGCACCTTCAGTAGGATGACCGTCAAGCGGCCAGCCGGAGCTATTACGGCTTTATCCGCTCCCGTCGGATTCCTCAGATTGCTCCGAAAAGCTGCCGCAGCTCGCTGAGCCATTGCTCATGCCGGTAGGCGTTATTTTCGTTCCACGGGCAATCGAACCATTTGCAGGCTTTGGTTGGATGGACGCTGCCGCTTCTTACCGCGCTCAACTCTCGCCAGCCTTCGGAGCGTTCCAGCAGTCGCCAGGACATCTGCGAAGCGTCGTCCTCCCCGACATGAATGACGATCCGGTCGGCCTCGAACGCATCAAGCTGATGCACGGTAATTTCCTTGACCCATGGAATATCCTCTACGTGCCGCGCCGGCTTCCGTTCCAGGTCGTCGTAAAGCACCGTCCCGGCTCTGCGGCCCCAAGCAAGGAGCTTATGGCGGCAAATGCCCAGAATTAAAATTCGCTCCTGCCCCAGAAGGGGCGCAATGAACCGCTTGAGGTCGGCCAGCTTCCCGTCATATCGGTCCAGCCAACGCTCGGCTTCAGCGGGCTTTCCCAGAAATTCGGCCGTCAACCGGAGGTGCCGGCGCCAGGAGGCGTTTGACGGGAGAAACAGCGCAGGCGCTATTTGGCTCAACCGCTCCCGCTCCTCCTCCTCGATCAGCCGGTCCACTCCCAGAATAAAGTCCGGACGCGCCTTATGCAGCGCTTCGCGGTTAAAGTCATACTGATGGCTGAGCGATACTTTGACTTCAAAGGCGAATTTATGCCGGTATTCGTCCGTCCAATATTGGTCCATCGGGGCGGCGTAGGGAATGATCTGAAGTGCCAGCAATTGTCCGAAATTCACCCAACTGTAAGCGGCGACCTTCAACTGGCGGTTTTTCATATAGACCGCCGGCGAGAAGCCGGTTTGCTTCTTGAACGTGCTGCTGAAATACGTTTCGTTTTTATAGCCAACCCTGTAAGCCATTTGTCGAAAAGACAAATGCGGTTCGTTCTCCATCAGCCGCTTCGCTTCCGCCAGTCGAAGCTCCGTCAAGTAGTCGATGACTCCTTTGCCGAAACGATCCTTGAACAGGCGCATGAAATGGTAGCGACTCAACCCGGCGGTGTCGGCCAGACGCTCGACCGTAATCTCTTCGCGAAAATGCTTCTCCAGCTCCAGCCGGACGCACTCCAGCGCGATCGCCGTCTTGTGCTCCTGGTGCTTCAGTATCATGGCTAGCAGCTCGTGAAACCCGGCCTCGCTGCGGAACCGGTCTGCCCGGCTGCCGGAGTTCCAATGGGACAGCATCGTCTCGCATAAGCCGATCGCAACGGCAGACGGCGCAAGGCTGATTTCGCCCTGCGCCGGAAACATGGACATGCCGGTCTCGTCATCGAATAGTCGGTCATTGACGGGCTGACCGTGCGCGGTCATCGTCCGGAACCGCAGCACGTACACCCCCAGCTCGTCCCCGGGGTAAAGTCCGATCTCCACCAGCTGGCCGGGATGAGCTACGAATATAGCCCCCGGCTTCAGCGGGTAATAGCGGCCGTCCAGCACCAGCCGCCCGTCCTGAGCGGCTACCACGATCAGTACGGGACTGTCCATGACGAGGAAATCTCTCGTCCGGGGAAAGCTCAGATGGCTTTCCTGAATCGACTCGATGGAAAGCAGCTTGAACCACAGGTCGGAGAGCAGGCAACCGTCATTGCCTTCCGCTTCATTTCGCGACATAGCGGAGCACGTCCTCCACGATCAAGCCGTTGGCGATGACGTTCTGGTTGAACCAATGGCCGGAATCGGCCTCGAAGACATGACCTTGCTTGACGGCAGGCAAGTTTTTCCACAACGAATTGTCTTCCGGCGGCTTGGCGCGTCCCGGGCCGGACAGGACGAAGATATAGTCGACATCCTGCATCTCCGCCAGCGTCTCCAGCGAATACGTTTCGTAATCGCCCTTCAGCACTTTCGGCTGCTTGAAGCCAAGACCTTGGTACAGCACGGCGCCGCCGTAGAACTCGGGACCGAACAGCTTGAAGTTTTTCTCGTTGCTGCCCTGCAGCAGCACCGCCGTCTTCTCGCCTACGGTCGAGCGCAGCTTCTCCTTAGCGTCGGCCAGCTTCCGATCGTGCTTTTGCAGCGCCTGCTCGGCCTCGTTCTTCTTGCCCAACACCTCGCCCAGCTTCACGACCAGCCCGCGCCAGTCCTTCGTATCGGTAGAGAGCACGAACGTCGGGGCGATTTTGGCGAAATTTTCGTATGCGCCGCCCTTGAGATACGAGGCGTCCGGGAAAATAATCAAGTCGGGAGTGTAGCTGAGCGTCTCTTCCGGCTTCATGCCTCCGGTCATATTCAGCGAAGGGATGCCCTTCAGCTCGTTCTGCAAATATTGCTGCGGGTTGCCCTGCATCGACCATTGCGCGACCGGTTTGATGCCGAGCGCGGTGAGCGGGTCCTCGAGAAACGGCGCTATAATGCGCTTGGGCTGCGCCGGAATTTGCACCTGGTTGCCCAACGCGTCCTTCAGCGTGCGCGGGGCGGCTGCCGCTTGCTTGTCCGTACCCGCTGCAGCAGGCGTTCCTCCGGACGCCGGGGCGCCCGCTTTGGAATCGGCGGCCGAGCCGCAGCCGGCCAGCGCCAGCGATGCCGACAGCAGAAGCCCGGATAACGCGAGCAAAGGTCGCTTTCTATTTGTAAACGATTTAGTGCTTGACAAAAACATTACGTGTTCCCCCATTTGTGATAGTGATAATCATTATCGATATAAATGAGTATAATAGATGACCTCCCTTTTGTGAATAAACGAAAATGCTGATTTTCCCCGGCTCCCCCGCACAATTCCGTAATCCATGAGGGGCCGTCTCCTATCCCCCAATGTCCGCCGGCGTTCCGTCCGATATACGGAGCGGCAACCGCACAACCATCTTCGTACCCGAGCCCGCCTCGGACTCCACCCTGATGCTGCCTTGATGCGCCTCCGCGATCGCCTTGGCTATGCTCATCCCAAGCCCGGCCCCATCGGCTCCTTCTTCCGTATTCGTGCCGCGGTAGTACCGTTCGAACAAATTTCTCTTCGTCTCCTCATCCATCCCCCTGCCGTTGTCCTCCACCACGATAACCGCTTGCTGCGCGTCCTTTCCGGTGCTTACGACGATCCGTGTCCCTTCCGGGTTGTGCTTGATCGCATTCGTAATCAGATTGTCCAGCATGCGCCCGAACCACTTGGCATTGGCTTGAATGAACAAATGCTCCTCATGCTCTTCGAATACGAAGTCCACATGCCGGATCGTTACGTCATTCACATACCGCAGTACGGTTCGGCGGACAAGCTCGTTCAGCTCGATCGTTCCCCGCTGCATCTGGTCGGCATTGTTCTTCAATTGAAACGTCAAGGAAAAATCGTGGAGAAGCTCCAGCATGTAATCTCCCTTTCCGCGGATCATTCCCCCCATTTCCTTTAGCTCCGTGTCCGAGAACCGGAACTGGCCGCTCTCCAGCAAATGCCCGTAGCCTTGTATCGTCGCAAGCGGCGTCCGCAGGTCGTGGGAGATGCCGGTCATCCACTCCTCTCTCGTTTTCTCCAGACGGCGGCGCTC
Organism: Paenibacillus hodogayensis; assembly: GCF_039536325.1. Classification (NCBI taxonomy): domain Bacteria; kingdom Bacillati; phylum Bacillota; class Bacilli; order Caryophanales; family Paenibacillaceae; genus Paenibacillus; species Paenibacillus hodogayensis. Next base: position 102,022 of record NZ_BAAAYO010000007.1, on the reverse strand, counting down.
CTTCTCCGTTGCCTCCAGCTTGGCGGCCATGTTGTAAAAACCGGCAATGACTTCTTTGTACAAACGATACCGTAAGCGGATCGCGCCGTTTTTGCGAAACACTTTTTTACGGTCTTTCTCCGTTAACGCTTCATGGTAACGTCCCTTGCCCATCCGCGCGAACCAATCGGTAAATAACAGCAGCGGCTCGCCGTAACGGTACCCGTGCCAGATGGCGAAGGCTAGCGTCAGCAGCAGCATGCCCAAGCCCATATAAACCAAAGATACGATCACATCGTGCAAAATCGGCTGCCGAATCGCGCTGCGGCTTTCCTTCACGGTGTGCAGAATCCATGCGTTCCCGGTCGGTCCGTCATAATAGACGGAAATATCGGATGTCTGCAAAGCCGGTTCGGCGCTCATTGCTACGAGCTCCAGCGGACGATACGGCTCGCTGCGTCCCGGGGCACCCGCTGTCTGCAAGACGTTTCCTCCGGAGTCGACCACTTCGACGTAGTCGCCGGAGCTGCCCAGCTGCCTTTCCAGCTCCTGCATCGCATCTTGGCGAATAGAGCCCCCTTGGGCAAAATCGCGAACCCAGCCGCGCAGCCGATCCGCGCCCGGGTCCTCCACGCCGAGCATAAACAAAAGCCGTTTATCCGAAGTATCCAGCTCCGTCATAATCCGGTACGATTCAAAACGGCCGGTTTCCCTGATTTGCAGCAGTTCGGTCGCTCCATACGACGCCTTCACCCGGTCGGGCGTATTCGACGTATAGATGACCCGGCCTTCGCCATTGACGATTTGCAGCCAATAGCGTTCTGCCGACAACTGGTCCACCCATCGCTGGGGGATGGTGACGCGATCCCCTTCGACAGTCGCTTCCGTCGCGATGTTGGACACCGCCCCGTACGGAAACGTCCTTTTTAAATCCTGATTGACAAGGTATTGAAGCAGCAGCAGCATCCCGGCGAACAGGCAAAGCGCGACGAACACCCACAAGAAAAAAAACTGAAACGTAAAATGCATGGCGATCCTTCTGCGGATCCGGCTCATCCCTCTTTCTCCTTCATCAGCTTGTAGCCGAGTCCGCGCACGGTGACCAAATGGACGGGCTCGCCCGGGTCGGGCTCGATGCGTTCGCGGATTTTACGGATATGCACCATCACCGTGTTGTCGTCGCCGACGCCGTCGATTCCCCAGACGGCTTCGTACAGCTGCGATTTGGAGAATACCTTATTGGGATACTTGCACATATAAAGCAGCAGTTGGTAAGCCAATGCGGGAATCGCAACCGGTCTATCCCGAACGAGCAATTCCCCGGCATACTCGTCTACCGTAAACTGTCCGAATTCGTAACGATTTCGCGTATCCTCTTCTCTCGACAGAGGGGATGCGGAAGCACGGCGCAGCCTCGCTTTGATTCGGGCCGCAATCTCAAGCGGGTTGAACGGCTTGGTCACATAGTCGTCGCCGCCTGTCGCGAAGCCTGTTAACACGTCCAAGTCCGAGGTCCGTGCCGTTACATAGATCAGATGCGCATCGGACATTGCGCGAATCTTCGGCCCCAGTTCGAAGCCGGATTGATCCGGCAGCATCACGTCCAGCAAAATAATGTCCGCTTTATGCCTGCCGAGCAGCTTCAGCGCTTCCTGCGCCGTTCCGGCCTTGTATATATGATGAAAGCCTTCTTTGCGCAATACGATTTCAAGCAGTTGCAAAATGGATGTTTCGTCATCGATCAATAAGATTTTGGCGTTGTGCATACGATCCCTCCACACGCATTGTACCAGACATTCCTTAAGTTTAGCTAAACACCCCGGCATCGTTAAGGAAACGGTAAGCTTGCATTTAGGGGTCCTTCAGCACGCGCTGCTACAATCAAACACGAGGTGATCACAATGATCGAGAGAAATGGCCGCAGCGGCATCATCGACGGCTTGCGCGGGTTCAGCCTGCTGGGCATTTTGTTGGCAAACATGCTTGTTTTTCAGTACGGCATCTGGGGAAAAGACAAGTTGGAGCTGTATGCGCCCTCCTTTTCCGATACCGTCCTTCACAAGGTGCTGCTCGTTCTGGCCGAGGGCAGCTTTATGCCCATATTCACGTTCATGTTCGGCTACGGCATGATCAAGATGCAGGAAAGCCTGCTGGCGAAGGGCTTGAAGCCCAAGCGCTATTTGATCCGCCGTTTTCTGATGCTGTTCGCGATCGGCATGCTGCATAGCTATGTGCTGTGGGAAGGCGATATTTTGAGCTTTTACGGCATGATCGGCTTCTTCCTGCTGCTGTTCCTGAACCGGAAGCCGAAGACTCTCTTCGTTTGGGGGACGGTGCTGCTTGTCCTTTTCGGTCTGCTGGGGCTTGCGCCGAAGGAGGATACGAATGCGGCCTTCACCGAAGCCCAGACACGCATGGAAACGTACGTGAAACAGACGATCACCGTCTACGGTACGGGTACTTATCCAGAAATCCGGCATCATCGGCAAGCGGAGGACCCTCTCGGAGACGACGCTTTGGTTGTTATCACGATGCTGCTCGTCGTCCCGTTCTTGACCGCGCCCTTGTTTCTTTTCGGCATGTATGCGGCAAAGAAGCGGTGGTTCGACCGTCCGGAAGACGAACGCCGAGCTTACCGGAACCGGATGCTCCTCTTCCTGCCGGCGGGCTTGCTGCTGAAGGCATTGAAATATATATTGCCGGGCTATTGGTGGAGCGATGCAGGCGAGCTGCTCGGCGGCAATGTGCTGGCGCTCGGTTATCTTTTCGCCTTTGTCTGGATTTTCTCCCGAGCGAAGAGGTCGGTCTGGTTAGGCCGTTTCGAAGCGGTCGGCCGGCTCTCGCTAACGAACTATTTGCTCCAGTCCGTTATTTGCACGACGCTGTTTTACGGCTACGGGTTCGGTTGGTTCGGCAAGCTTGGCGTGCTGGCGGGGTGCGGAATCGCGTTCGCGCTCTATGCGGCTCAGCTTCTGCTCAGCACGCTGTATGTGAGACGTTTTCGCTCCGGACCGGCGGAACGGCTGCTGCGTATGGGGACGTATTTTTCCATTGCCGGAAAGCCCGGCCAGCCGAAGCCGCCGATCGCGAAGCCAAGCTGACTTTCGGAATGCGAAAGCAAATCGGCTGCCGGCCGATGGGGTTTGCAGACAACTGTCCCCATGGCCGGCAGTTTTTGCGCCTCTTGACAGTTCGCTTTGGGCATCGTTGCGTTGATGATTTAATCACGATTTCAAAATGGATAAACGAAAATACGGAATTCCTGGTGTACACGGATCAAGATTTTTATAGGGAGGTTTATCCGCAACTACAAAGCGATCTTAAGAAACATTTTTTTTGATACGACGCTTTCGCCTGCCTTATCTTACGTTAGGCAAGAGAAGTTCCGTCAAAAGCGCCAACTGCCCCTCCAACGAGATGGGATCGAAGAAAGAGTAATTGCGGTAATCCAGCTCGAAGGCCCGACCGGAAACGACTGCGGGCAGTTGACGCCATTCCGGGCGATCCGCAAGCGAAGCGATGCCCTCGCCTTCATGGATGACGAACAAAACATCGCAGCCGCCCACATAGTCCGTCAATCGCGCCATGCCGACCTCCTTTTCGATCTGCTCGCCGCTGTCGATCAATTGCCGCACCTGAACGGGCGCTTGAAAGCGTAGTCCCCGGTATACCGCCCATCCGCTGCGCCCGTATCCGTCGCCGAATATGGAAAACGAACGGCCGCCGTTCTCCACGCGAATGATGGCGGCTGCTTCCCGCTCACAGTGTAAGCCGGCACGTCTCAGCCGCTGGCGCGCGCGTGCGGCGCTTCGCTCGTATCGATGAATAAACCGTTCTGCCTCCTCTCTCCTGCCGATCAAATCGCCGATCAGTAGCGCTTCTTCGAATACGGTCCTCCTGCCGTCGTACGGGATCAACACCGTCGGCGCGATCCCCTGAAGACGGTCATAGTCCGGCAACTGCTTATTATTCATCAAAATCAGATCGGGAGCGAGCTCGGCCACCGCTTGCAGCGACAAGCCGACATCGACGATCGCCGCCTCCTGCTGGCGCAAAAACACTCTGCCCCCCCACCAGGTCAAATTGGCGCCAACAGGCGGCACGCCGAGCGAGATGAGCAGTCCGCTATAGTATAAAGCCACGATTTTCGGTCCCGCCTCCCCTCGACGGGCAAAACGGTTCGGAGACATCCCGGTCACTTGCTTGAAGCGGCGGCTGAAGTAATACGCATCTTGAAAACCGTTCCGGCCGGCAATGGCGCTGACCGGATCGGATGTCGCCAACAGTTGCTTCTTGGCCTGCTCGACGCGCAGCGCGGTCACGTACTCCGTCGGACTGCTGCCGGTCAGCAGCTTGAACCAATACGTAAATTGCCGAACGCCTAGGTTGGCACATCGTGCCAACGCCGGGATATCCAGCTTGTGCTCGGGAGCTGCATGCAATTCGTCAATCGTCTCCTGCACGGCGCTTCTGGCGTCCTTCACCGTCGGCGAATCGTTCCGGCTCCACATGTAATAGAGCAGCTCCTGCAAACGAATATGCTGTCGGAAGCCCTCAATACCGTCGGCATCGGTATGCGCTCCATAGCGATGCAGCTCGGCCAGCATAGCCTGCCATTGGCCGAAAGGCTGGATGTGGACCAACCCAGTCGGCGGCAATTCGGCTTCCTCGCCTGCCCCGGCTGCCGCATTGGTTTCATCGGGCGATCTGTCTCCTCCAACCCTCGTCCCCGCCGTCCGTCGCGCGCAAAACACAATTCGGCTGTATACGAGCTCCGACTGCCCGGAGCAGCGGCAATCCAGCAGCAGGCCGGGCTTGAGCAGCAAGCAGTCTCCTTTTTGCAGTCTCCAGCTTTTTTCATTCAACCGCCACGTCCCCTCGCCCTGCAGCACACTATACAGCTCGTAGTTTTCCGTATACGGCTTCGTACCTGGTCCGTCCGAGCTAAGCCGGATTTCCTCGACCTCCGACAGCGTAAACAAAATCGTGCGGAACGGCAGCGCTTGAAGGCTCATACCGTGTTCTCCCCCATATGTTGAGAATCATTATCAATTCATTCCCCTCCTATTGTAGTGAATCCGGCTCCCGCCTGCAACTCTTCAACGACTAGGACAAAAATAAGAGCCTGGCCCCTAAAGGTTTTCAGCGAGTGAACAAGTCCCGAATGATAGGCAAAGACGCTTCCATCACCACCGTACAGGCGGGATGAAAGCGTCTAGGTTTAACAGAGAAATCGTTTCAGCTCCTTGACCGGGTAGCGACGGTCGAGGCTTGCGGAAACAGGCAAGGTCGTTCGTCAAAAACAGAGAAGTAACTTACTTCGGCTTCGACAACAGCTGCGTGATCACATCCAGCTGCCCTTCGATCGAGATCGGATCGAAGTAGAAGAATTGCGCCTTGCTCAGTTCAATCACTTTGCCGTTTTTAACTGCGGGCAGCGATTTCCACACGCTGGACGCCTTCAGCTGCTCCGTCCCTTCGCCTTCGTCGGACAGGAATAAGTAGTCGGCATCGCCCACGTAGTCCGAGAGCTGCTCCAGCGACAGCTTCTGTACAATTTGCTTGCCGGAAGTAATGGCTTCCTTCATCTTATCCGTCACGACGAACTTCAGTCCGCGGTAGATTGGCCAGCCCCCGCGGCCGTAATTGTCCCCGAATACGGAGAAGCTGTCCCCTTTTCCGTCGGCGCGCACAATCGCCGCCTTTTTGCCTCCCCCGATCGTGTCGGCGAGCGACTTGCGCGCTGCGGACGCTTTCTGCTCGAACCGCGCCGCCAATTGATCCGCTACCTGGGGCTTGCCGATCAATTCTGCCACCAGCTTGGCGTCGTCATACGCGCTTCGGTTGGCGTCGTACGGGATCAGCACCGACGGTGCAATTTTGGAAAACTGCTCGTAATCGTTCGCATTGTTCGAATTCATGATGATCAAGTCCGGCTGAAGACCCACCACGACTTCAAGAGAAGGCGGTCCGCCCACGTCTTTAATGCCGCTCTCCTGCTGCTTCAGAAACGGACTGCCGCCCCACCATGCCAAATTGGCGCCGACCGGTTTTTCATCCAGCGCAAGCAGCATATGATGGTAGTACAAGGCAACGATTCGTTTCGGTTCGGTCGGAATTTCCACCTCGCCTTTTTCCGTCTGCACTTTGCGCGTCTTTGGCTTGGCTTCCCCCTTCGGCTGCTCGGACGTCGAGCCGGCCTGCGACGCTCCCTCGCTTCCCATCGATAAAGGGGCTCCCTGCTCTCCAGCGCCGCAAGCCGATCCCAGTACGGCCAGCGCCACCAGCAGCAGCGACAGCAGCCATGCAGCAGCAGACCTCCTTTTTCTCTCTCCACTCCGCATAATACGCCCTCCAATTGTGAGAATGATTATCACTAGAGTTCATTATAGGGAAGGCGCGAAGCCGAAACAATGGACATAACGGAGGAAATCCGGCGTTTTTTTGCGCATTTGCGTCAAATTGTACAACCTGCCTGAATGCCGTGGGCATCTTGTAACAAGGCATTCCCTGCACGACAGCATCCGCTTGACTTGGCCGGCATTATTTAATAAATTCAACAAGGAGTCGGCGGGGCGGTGAAAGTCAGCCTGATCGAGTAAGGTTGTACCGACGGCCGAGTTCGCCCGGGAGCCAAATGGCTGGGACCGCTGTAGGCGAAGAGAGGAGATCGTCTGTCGTGCTTTGGGCAATCGTCATTTTTGTGCTGGCCGGGCTCGCCGAGATTGGCGGGGGCTACCTGGTCTGGCTGTGGCTGCGGGAAGCGAAGCCGCTTTGGTATGGTATCGCCGGGAGCCTGATCCTGGTTTTGTACGGCATTATTCCTACGCTGCAAAGCTTCCCTTCTTTCGGTCGGGTATACGCGGCTTACGGGGGCGTCTTTGTCGTGCTGGCCGTGCTGTGGGGGTGGCTTGTCGATAAAAAAGCGCCCGATCTGTACGATTGGGTCGGCGCGGCCATCTGCATCGTCGGCGTATCCGTGATGCTCTGGGCGCCGCGAAGCTGAAGTACGCGCAGGGGCAGACTACACCAGCAGAAGTCAAAAAAACCGCTCGGCGGCTACGGTGACGTGAGGTCCCGATCCGGCAGAGCGGTTTTGGCTGGCGTATACCTGCTCCTTAAGCAAAAAGACTGATCAAATTGCCGTCGGGGTCTTGAACGATCGCGTAGCGCTGCCCCCAGAATGCATCCCACGGGTCGCGGTGTCCGTTATATCCGTGCTCCGTTATCTTATGAAACAGCTCATCTACCTCTCCGCGACTGTCGCACAGAAACGCCAGCTCTATGCGATGACCGGTGGGCTCGTCCCAACCGCCGTAAACGTCTCTAATCGTTTCCTGTACGTCAAAGGCCAGCCGGAAGCTGCCTTGCGCCACCTCAACATGCTTCTCGTCGTTCGCATTCTCCGGTATTTCCAATCCAAGTAGGCGGTAGAACTCCAGAGCCTTCCGCATGTCCTTCACAACGATGCCGACCATATCGAATTTAATTCCCATCACTTCAGCTCCTAACATAAGGTTTGACTTTGCGCATGCGCTTAGCGCCAGATTCGATGTATATCATACCCTTTTCCGTGCTGTCGAAATAGTAAAAAACGGACATCTTGCGATTTTTTTTCTGAACCGCCAAGCCGGTTACGGCCAGCCTATTCACCCGGCTTCCTCCGCTGCGCATGCAGCCCGTCCGCTTCCGACCACTCCGCGTACCAGACGTCCCGAGGGCTTATGATCCCTTGCTCCTTCAGCAAGGCCAGCAGCCATGCCTGATCGCGGCCGATCTCCCGGAGCGTATCTTGTTGAATATACCCCTGATCCATCACGATAAAAGCGAGATCGGCCGGTTTAGCCGGCACACCCATCTCCTCCCGCGTCGGATTGTCGATGCCGGGCATTTTCATGACGCTCAGATTGCCGTTCGTCTCGAATATCGCGTAAGCGACCTCCGTCACGCTGAATACGCTCTGCTCCCTCAGCATCATGCCGACCTGATGCATATCGAGCTTGTTGCGCTTCATCGCCCGTACGTCGATTACTCCGTTGCGGATAATGATGTCCGGTCTCCCGCTAAGCGGCACCGATAGCCAAGGAAGCAGCTGAACCGCCTTCTCCAGCGCAAGCGACAAGAACATCCATAGCGCGAGCGCGTAAAGAAGCATCGGGAGACTGGCCTCCCGGTCATAGATGGTATTGCCTACCAGCTCGCTGAGCATAAGCGAGGAGATGAAATCGAACGGCGTCAGCTGGGAAATCTCCTTTTTGCCCAACAGCCGGGCCATGATCCACAAACCGATAAAGGCCGTCGCCAGCTTGATCGTAATCCACATATAATCCATGTCCTCGCCCGCCCTCCGTGGTCGTTTACTGGATAAATACCCGGATGGCGCGCTCGTGAAGCTTGGCGGCCGCATATGCCAATCAGTATCTATGGTTCGCGCTGCCCGACTCGAGCACGATCCAAGAAGGAAGCCTGCCTCCGATTTCTCATGGAGGCAGGCTTCCTTGGACAAAGCTTGTTCACGGTCCGAATAGCTTTACCTCTGTAATGCTGTTCCAATCCGTTCCGTTGCTGGTGCCGAAGCAGACGATTTTCACGAATTTGGCGGCGGCTGCCGACGCAAGCGCGTACGCTTCCATGCCGTTTGTCGCCCTCTGCGCATACGTAAGCGTTCTGCCCGCGATTACTTGTCCGGCCCCCCGGCAGGCTGCCGCTCCAGCTCAATCAGCCAACAGTCTCTGTACGCGCCTTCGTGCCATTCGTGCTCAGGCAAATACGCTTTCTTGACGAAGCCGCACTTTTCGTACGCTCGCAAAGCGCGTGCATTCCACGCTTGCGGGTCCATCACGATCTTATCCGCTTGCTTGCTCGTCATTAAGTAATTCGCCGCGAATGCGATAAGCGCCGTGCCGATCCCCTTGTTCCAATAAGGCGTTTCGCCAATAAATTGATCCATCCCGTACAGGTTCCCGGCGAATCCTTCGTAGCCGTAGGCCTGCCGCTCTTCCTCTTCTACGACATAAAATTGCATATAGCCGATAGCTTCTTCGTTATACTGAACGATACATCCGGTTATATTCCCCGCACGGTCATAATAATGCTCCTGCACCATCGCCAGGTCGTGAGGGCGGTCCCGCCCCTCGTAATAGGCCAATACGTCCGGATCGCTCAGCCATTTGACCAACAAATCCGCATCCGTATGCGTCAAAGGTCTTATCGATAACGTTTTGCCTGCATACAGCGTCGCAGCGATCGTGTCCAATGCTGTTTTCATCCCTTTCTGCAATTGCTAGGCTTATTTCTTCTTATTCCCATTATACCAGTCTGTCATTTCCTTGACGACCGCGTTTCCTCCCTTTGCTCGCCTGAAAAGCAAAGAATACGGCCCGACCTTCGCGCCGTACCTGTTGATCGACTGAAGCCGATGAACTAAAAAAGCGAGCCGGGGAAGGCGCGGCGGATTCGTTCCGTCCTCACCCTCTTCCCGGCTCGCTTGCTTATTCTTACTTCCTTATCGTCCCGGCCTTTTGCACAGGCTGCCCCGCGCACCGCCAAGCCGCCGTCTGCCGCAAGCGCAGCGTCTTCGCTGGCCGCGCAGCTCGCTCCGTACGACCGACAATTCGGCGGAATCGTCGGCCTAGGCTCTTACAGAAAAGGCTGTCGGGCGGATCGGGATGTCCAGCTGCCGGGGCTCCTCGGACCAGTCGGCGGTAACGCTGGCCCGCTCCTTTCCGGCGGACACTGTGTAGGCAGGGATGGGCTTCCCGACCGAGAGAGCGAACAGAAACGCTCCGGCAGCCATTGTCCGGAAATCGAACGTCCGCCTGCTGCCCTCGTAAAGAACGAAGTCTAGACAAATGGTGTCCTCCTCTTGAAGCACGCTCCATTCGGGCACCGGCATGTACTGCTCGCCGTCATGGTACGAGGCGAACAGCCGTTGCAGCTTCACCGTCGTGCCTCCGATGGCGATTTCGGCCGACGCTCCAGCGGAGCGGACTTCCACTCGCTCCCTATGGCCTCCGATTTCCAGCCGAATACGCAAATCGGACGCTTCGATCGTGCCGTGCATTTTGTCCAGATTCGGATGCGTATCCCCGCCCTCCGTCAGGAAACGGATGCCGAATACGGCATCCGGGCCATTCTGGATGCATTCGAAGACAGCGGAGCAATAATCGTAGCCGTCATGCAGCACGCGCAGTTGAATCGAGGTCGGACTTCCACCGTTATCGAAGTAGCCGACGAGATTGCGGCATTGGTTCCACATGATATCCTTGCGGAATGTGCCGATCGCATAATTCGGCGTCATGTAGCTCGTCGCCTCTTTCTCCAGGCCGCGCTCCAGATCGCGGGCGTATATCCGCCGGACCGTGACCGTACGCGGTTCCCGAAACTGCGGAAAGTAGCGCTCCGGGCACGACACCCCGCTTTCGTACCATTCCGCGGAATAGCGCAGACGCTCCGGGGCGACGAAGCCGACTTGACCGTCCGTCGCCACTTGCAGGAACGACTTCGTCTCCTCGTTAAGCAGCGTACGGTAACAGCGGCTGTGCGGTCCGCTCCATTGGCCTGTCGCCGGATGGTGATGCTCTGCCGCCATCCCCCACGCCAGATCGAGCAGATCGCCGCTTAGCTGCGCAGCGCGCGGCGTGGCGGTCATTGACCGCAGACGCGACAGCTCCAGAATCGCTACAACCGCATAAGTCGGGCTGTTGTACTCCTGGAACGTTTTCAGCTCAAACGTGAATTCGTGAAACCGTTCGAGCCGCCGCAGGCCGTAATCGGCGTAAGCCTCGATGCCGTAATGCTCGCCGGCGACCAGCGTGACGAGCGCGCCCATAATGGCGATGTTCGTATAGGAGGGTCCGACGTTCCGTTTGATAATGGCGTCGCAGGCGTTGCCGATCGCTTGCTTGATCCGGCTGCGCAGCGGCTCCGGGATGCGCGGCCCGTGCCGGTATTCGGCCATCAGCAGCTGCTTGCCGCAGAAGTCGGCCCAGTTCCAGTCCGGCGGCGCCATCCGCTCCAGCGGCTCCTCGTAAAACCACGGCCATATGCCGAACGTGTCGCGGCTGCGATCCGTCTCCTGCAGTGGCAAAATCGTTTCGATCACGTCGAACGCCCGCCGCTCGTATTCGGCAAGCCCGGTATCGAGCAGCGCGAGGGCGTAGATCAGGTTCGCATAGGTGCCGTGGACGGTCTCGACGTTTTTCAGCGTCGTATGGTAACCGGGACTACTGAAAGGAACCCGCAGCAGTTTCAAGTCCGGGTTGTACTGGTCCTCCCATTCCCGGACCCGCTCCAGAAGCAGACGTTCATGATCAATCGGCTGAATCGCATTCATCAGGCATTCTCTCCTATTATTCGGGCGCTTCGTTCACCCGGAATTCGACCGGGGCGGATTCCGCCGTCCAGCCGTTGTGCCGCACGACCGCTTTCAGCGAAGCCGTGCCGTTCTTCTTGCCCGTAACCGTTCCGTATACGGACCCGTACACGGTGTTCGTTACGGTTGCTTCCAATGTATCGGGTTCGCTGCTGACCAAGCTGACCTGCGCTGCCGCCAGATTGACCGGCAAGCCCCGCATGGTGCCGCGAACGGTCGCTTCCGCCGAGATTCCCCGCGTCAGGGCCGCCACCGGCGCCTGAAGACTGACTCCATCGAACCATTGCAGCAGCATCGGGTTGAACAGCGACGATTGCTTGCCCGACCCGATTCCGCTCCCCCATTCGACATAGCCCTTTCGACTGGTACCGTCATTCTCGTTCACGACGACGGACAAGCTCAGCATGCCGTCGGTTGGGGCGATCGGCTTTAATTCCGTCCAGGGCAATGCCAGTCGATACATGGTCAGCTTGGCCGTCTCATCCCGCGTCACCTGCAGCTGCCGGTTCGTCACGGTACCGGTAGTCATGCCGGAGGGGGCCATCCACCGATAAAGCTCCGGTCCTTGCGGCGTCAAAGCCATGCCGTATTCGTACCACTGCACCGCTTCGCCGGGCGTCCCAGCGGACACCGCAAACTGGATGCTGTCTCCCTGCCACATGGCGTCGCCCGCATACGGCTGCGAGAACACGTCGTCGCGGACGCGCGCATAGACGTACAGATTCACCGTGTCGTAGCCAAACCACAGCTTGCCGCTCAGATCGTTCGGGCCGTTGTAGCCGGTAATCCGCGAGCGCACGTCGGTTACGAGATCGATGCCCTCCGAATCCGGCAAAGACGTCATTTCCTGCGAGGTATGGAAGGAAAGCGGCTTCATATCCGCCGAAGCGATGATGCGCACGCTGCCGTCGGCCCGTGTTATCGCCCCATCCTCCCAAGCGACTGCAACGGCATAATCGAGCGGCGTTCGCTCGGGCAACCCCGCAAGCGGCAAATACAGCGTTTTGACGGAATGAGCCGGTATGGCGATTCCATACGTTTGCGTGAACGATACGCCGCCAACCTTCCAATCCGCTCCCGCCAAGCGCCGTTCCGTCGGCTTTGCGTTCTCGACGCGGACCTCCAGCGCGTCCTCGCCTTCTTTTTTCACATGCTTGACCGTCATCTGCTCGGCCTTCGCGACCTGGAAGCGCTCGGAAAGCCCTGCTATCGGCTGCCCGGAACCGGTAATTCGGGCGAACGAGGCATGCGTGCCGGCCTGCCCTACCGCCGGGAACGTTACCGGGTAGCTGCCTGGTCCGTTAATGGCGATGTTTGCGGAAGCTCCCTGGAAATAGACATGGGCCGTGACCGACGTCTGCGCCGGATCGTTGGCGACAAGCGTGACGGTAATCGGATCGCCGGTATAGGCCGACGGGCTTTGAAGCGTAAACCGTGCGCCCGGAATGACGCTTTGGACTTGGCCCCGTACGAACAGCGGCTCGCCGTTCAAGGTCAATACGACCTCTCCTTCGGCGGGAGCATATTCCGCGATTCGACCCATCATGTCGGTTACGGTGACGGAGCCGGTCGTTCTCAGCGTGACGTCCTGCTTCGCAGGGGACCACATTGCCTGAACGTGCTGGCCGTCCTTCTCGAACGTATACCGGTAAATGCCGTCCGCCGTGCTTTGCCCGGTGAGGGTCGCTCCGGTAAGCTGCCGCGCCATCGTCGCATAAGCGACGTAAGCCGGCTTCGGCGTATAGGCGCCGAGCGCGTCGCCCGGATTGTGGACAATCCCGAAGTTGTGCTCGTTGTTCTGCTTATCCGTGCCGTCGTCCATCATGTCGTACCAGAACAACTTCTCGACGCCGGAGGCGATCGAGACTACATAGCTGCGGATCAAATAAGCCGCCTGCGTATTTTCGTCCACGCCCTGCGGACTCAAATGCGTCGGCCAGCCGAGCTCGGAGAACCAGATCGGAATCGTCTGTCCGTTGTTGTACGCTCGCACCAGATCGTTCAGCTGCGCGATCTCGTTCGTCAAGCCTTCCGGACTGTTCGGATAGCGGTATGGATGTACCGATAAGGTGTCCATGTAATTCAGCCCGCCCAGCGCGAATACGTCGCCCAGCCAGGCGCGGGGAATGCCCGACGTGGCCCCGCCTACGACGTTCAAATCGGGCCGTACCGCCTTTGCCGCCTCGTAGCCTTTCTTCAACAGTTCGAAATACATATCCGCCCGTGAAGCCGCCGGGCCTTTGCCGCCGAAGTACGGAAGGTCGAATTCGTTCCACATCTCCCCCGCCTTCACCTGGCTGCCGTACTTGGCCAATTGGGCTTTCACGTAGTTGGCGTAGCCGGTCCGGGCATCATCCGTATAGGGCGTCTGGAAGTTGTCGTAGAATTGGTTGCTGAAGGCGAACGTGAGGAACGGCTCGATGCCGTGCTCCTGAAAGCCCTGCATAGGCAGCGTGTGCTTCGGATTGAACGTATACGTTCCCTTGGCCAGCTCGATTTCGGACCAATAGAACGAATCCCGGGCGTGCTTCGCTCCGGCATATTTGACCAACGGAATCGATTCGCGATTCCAGCCGATGCCGTAATGCGTCTGCATGCCGAACGGAGAGTCGGCGACAGCCGTCAGATCGAACGACGGCAAGGCCGCAAACGTCGTCTCCGCGGTGCGCGTTTTGATCCCGCCCTTGTACGAATCCGCTTTCAAACGATAATAGCCGTCTTCAGGCACCGTCACGGCCAGCCGCAGACGTCCCCCGGCGACCGGACTGCTGCCGGAGGCGACCGGTTCATTCCATGCGTTGAATGCCGTCCAGCCGATCGTATCGCCGGTCGTCAATACATCGAACGCCGCGGTCCGCGTCCCCGCGAACACATTGCCGACCTGCGTCTGCGCGATCGTCAGCTCCGGCGTATCGACCTGGGCCCGCAAATCGTCGAACCAGATCGTGCCGGTCGTCCTGCCCACCTTCAGCTGCGGCTTGGACAGCTTGAAGCTGATCTTCTTCAGCGGTCCGCTCCAAACGCCGTCGTTTTTGCCGCCCCAATGCGTATAGCCGATTCCCGAAACGAAGGAGGAGATCGTCACTTTCTGCCAATCGGTCGTCGGCTGCAGCCTGACGGTCTGCTGATGGTTCTGGTTCCCGTTGTCCAATAGGATGAGATCGAATGCCGTCATATCGGCGGTTTTCACCCAGAACGACAGCTCTCTCGCATCCGTGGGCAGTACCCGCTTGAACAAATAACGCTCCAGCGTCACCCAATAATATTGGTTGAAATCGAGCTGCAGCTTCCCCGAGGCCGCGCCGGAGTGATGCACGCTCGTATCGAGACTGTACTCGCCGCTCCCGAGCGCATACGTGCTTCCGATCAAGAAGTCCCACGTCTCATCCTTGCTTTCAAAATCCGCCAAAGGCAGTTCCGTTACAGCCGCGTCGGCATTTGCCAGCGGCAACTGCCTGCCGGGAGATGCCGTCAAATCGAGCCATGCCGTCAAAAGCGCCACAATAAGCGCCAGCGCCAACGGTTTCCACGTCTTCATACCGGTCCACTCCATTCGTTAGGACGGCTGATCCCGCTCTCCCCTTTTGGCCCACTCCAACTCCCTGTATTCGCTCGGGGTCAGACCTGTCATTTTTTTGAAAATGCGCGTAAAGCTGTTCACATTGGCATAGCCGACCGCTTCGGCGATATCGCGGACTTTGCCGCTGCCGCCGGCGAGCAGCTCCTTCGATTTGGCGATACGGATTTCCATCAAATAATCGATAAAATTGCCGCCGGTATAATCCTTGAACATTTTGCTCAGATGGGAAATGCTCATATGAAACCGCTCGGACAAATAATTGAGCGACAGATCGCCGTGCATGTAATTGTCGCGGATGAACCGCGTAATTTTATCGATCGCCTCGTTCTTCTCGCGGCTGCTGCGCTTCAGGCGAATCCGCTCGATCAAGCCCGTCAGCACCCCTGCGGTAAAGTCGCGGATATGTTCCAGCGTCTCGTGCTGCTCCAACGCCTCCTGGAAGTTCTGCGCCGGAACCAGCTCATCCTGGTTCATCCCGATCTCGCCGGCCACCCCGGCCGCCTTCATCAGCAATTGCACGACAAGCTGCCGGATAATGTCGGGGGGCACGTTGGAGGTCGCCATCGCCTCGAACCAGCTTGCCACTTGCTCCCGCAGTTTGTCCTCGTCCGGCTGCTTGATCGAATCGATCATGTTGTCCGTAAGGGAGAACAGCCGGTGGAATTCGCCCGCGCTGTAATCCTGGATATCGTCTGCGGAAATAATCGTATTGTTGCCCATGACCAGCTTGTATTTGAGCGCCTCCATCGACTGCCGGTGCGACATCCGAATGTCGCGCAGCTCCCGCACCTCTCCTCCGATGCCGATCGTCACCGTTTTGCGGAAGTTTTGCTCCGCAAACTTCTTCAGCATGTCGGCGACCGCCATGGCGCGTACCGCGTGCATCTCGGGATCGTCATCCTCGAAGCTGACGATGATCGCGCATTGCCCGTCGTCCCATTCGATCGCCGCTCCGCGGCTTTCGGCATTGATCAGCTCTTCCGCCACGTTGCACAGCGCATAGGCGTACAAATGCAAATCCGCCGAGGAGCCGATAGCCGATTTCCGGTCGAATTCCGCGCTCATGACGATAAAATGATTCGGATGCAGCTGCATGCCGACCAGATCCATATACTGCTGGATGTCGCGGCTGTACGGCGGATGCTGAGTCAACAGCTCGGTATAAAGCCGCCACTTCATAAACGGCTTCGTTTCCTTGATTTGCTTCTGCAGCTGCTCGCTGTCGGACAAAATATCGTTGACGATCGTCTCCAAATAAGCGAATTCGTTGCCCTGCTTCGCTTCCGACGCGGAGAAACGCGGATGCATGCCGAGCCTGCTCGACAGGCTGGCCGCGAACCGGTTGAACGGATTGAGCGTCCAGTAGCCGACAAGCGCGGCCAGCAAAGCCGCGGCGACGAACAGGAAGGCGGCGACGACAAGCAGCACGTTGCGGATGTTGATCAGCGGCTTGTTCAGCTGAATTTCCGGAACGACGTTGACGATTTTCCAGCCCGTATAGTCCGATGTCACATAAAAGACGGTGCTCTCCTGGTCATCGGCTTTCGTCCGGAAATGCCCTTCGGCGGGACCGTTCAGTACGCCGGCCACCACGGCCGATTCGCTGGCGTCGCGCCCCAGTTTGCTTTTGTCATCATGAGATACGATGACCCCTCGACCGTCCACCATAAAGGTTTCGCCAAGTCCCTTGTGCGGGGAATCGCTCAGCAGCCCGTACAGGGCCTCTTCCTTGATGTTGACTGCGATCGCTCCCCGGCGGTAGCCGGGGGAATGGACGAGCGGATACGTTCGCACCAGCGTGGCGACATTGCGGTAAATCGGGAACGAAGAACCGTACATCGACAGCTTGCGCGTCGACAGCCAGTTCGAATAGCCCAAGTAAGGCTCGAACTGGCCGATCCATTGATAATCGTCGGGAATTTCCGAATCGAGCAGCATGTTGTTGGAAAACAGCCGCTTCTTCGTATACGAATACAGATCGATGGAGAAGACGTACTCCCCGCCATTGATGATACGGTTCAAGGAGCCGCTCAGCCGGTAGTCGTTCTCCCTGCCGGTCCCGTCGTTATCCAGCGTATCGAAAAACGTCTTGATCTCGTCGGTGCCCAGCATCTGAATCGTTTCTTTGTCGATGATCTGCAGCATCAGCTCCATCTTGTGCTCGATCTGCCCGAGCAGCGCCATATGCGTGTCGGTCAGCTCGTATTTGAGCCGGTTCGTCGTGACCCGGTACGACAGGAAGGAGATGACAAAGACGACGAGGAACAGGAGCGAGACGAGCAGCAAAACCGTTTTCTTCGTAGAACGGTATCGAAAAATGCCCATGTCCTGTTCCCCCTCGTCTATCGTTTAACGAAAATCGACTTTATTTTTGTCGTACCATTCCTGTGCCAGCTTCTCCGCATTGTCGCCGCCAAGACGCTTCCATTCCTTGCGGATGTCGTCAAGCGCTTTCTCCGCGGAATAGCTTGGCTGCGTAACCGTCTTGGCGCGGATTTCGTCGATCGTTTTCTGGAACGACGCCTTCAGCTCGTTGATCTCGGTAATGTTCGGCTGGTACGGAATGTCGCGCCGGAATTTGTTTTTGAGCGCGGTTTTGAGCGATTCGACCTCGAGCTTGGCGATCTGCTGGGACATGGCGTCCTGGGCCGCCTTGATCGGCAAGTCTTCCGGTTTCTCGATAAGCGGCTTCAACACGGCGTACTCGGCCGCGTAGGTCACTTCCTTCTTGAACTTGTCGGCGTCCAGCTTTTGCGGAATGTTGTTGACAAGCTTGTAGTGAACCCCTTCTTGACCGTACGACAGCGTAAACCAGCCTTTATCCACGAGCCAATCCAAATATTGCACGGCGGCTTTCGGGTTTTTCATGTTTTTGTTAAACGTGACGTAAATGTTGGCAGGCGTCTCCTGATACAAGCCGTACTTGCCGTATTTCGTCGATACCGGCTCCAGCGGAACCGGCTTGGCGGACGGATCGTTCAGCAGCAGATCTTTCACCATGGCAGACGCATTGCCGCCCCATTGACACATGCAAATCCCCGCCTTGCCGGTGGACCAGAGCTGCTTCGCCCGGGAATTGTCCTTATCGGTAAAATATTCCTTATCGGCCAGGCCGAGCTCGTATACTTTTTTCTCGGTAGCCAGCGAGTCGCCAAAGCGGTCCGTCGTCGGCCCGTACTTCATCTTGCCGTTCTCCAAATACCAGTCGACCCAGGTAATGCCGTGCAGCGCGTTGTAGACGTCTCCGGTCGTGTAGCCGATGATCGGCACCGTGTCGGCTTTGCCGTTGCCGTCCGGGTCCCGGTCCTTGAACGCCTGAGCGACCGCTATCAACTCGTCCATCGTCGTCGGCGTCTTTAGGCCGAGCTTGTCGAGCCAATCCTGGCGAATCCACATCCCGTGGTTGGCAATCGAGCTTACGGTGCGCTTCGTTGTAGCCGCATACATTTTGCCGTCAAAACTAATATACGGCTTCAGATCGGGATTTTCCTGCAAATACTTTTTATAGGACGTGCTGTATTTTTCGATATATTCGTCGATCGGCTGAATGACGCCTTGCGTGACCAGATTTCCGATGTAATTGCGGTCGAATTCCCAGATCAGATCGGGCGCCTGCTTGGAGGCGATCAGTACGTTCAATTTGTCCTGCGCCTGATTGCGCGGCACCGGGACGATCTTCACATTGATGCCGGACTGCTCGCGTATCCACTTCACCCAGCGGTTCTCCTCGTACGTGCCCTCGTCGCTCGACACCTGGCCGCGGTCGAACATCGAGATGCTGACCTCCTTCGGCAGCTTGTCGTACTTGTCGTCCTGCGACGAGGCCGCAGGCGTCCCCGAAGGCGTGCTTGCCGGCGTCTGATCCGCGCCCTTGCTGCATGCGGACAGCACCGTTACGGCCACCAGGCCGACCGGCAGCGCCGCCGTCAACCATCTCTTTTGTATCGCTTTCATACAAATCCCCCCTGCGCCTTTTTCCGGCAATTTAATCATATAGCAAAACATAATATTTGGACAAACGTCCGGGCAGCCGTCGCGGTTTTAACCTTTGACGGAGCCCATCAGAACGCCCTTCACGAAATGCTTTTGCAAAAACGGATAGACGCATAGGATCGGCAGGATGGCCACGACGATCGAAGCGGCACGGATGCTTTCCGGCGTGATCGTCGCCTGCATGACGCCTTCGCCGTTCATCGTGTTGAGCAGCTGCGAGCTGACGTTCTCGAGCATCTGGTACAGCTTGACCATCAGCGACACCTTGTCGGTGCTTTTGATGTAGATCAGCACGTTCATATAGGAGTTCCACCAGCCGACCGCATAGAACAGCGTCAGAGCGGCGATGACCGGCATCGACAGCGGGAGGATGATCTTCCACAAGATCGTCGCATCCGACGCCCCGTCGATCGAGGCCGATTCCTCCATCTCCTCCGGCAGCCCTTCGAAAAACGTTTTCATAACAAACATGTTGTACACGCTAATGAGCGCCGGCAGCCAAAGCCCCCAGTACGAATCGATCAGGCCGAGTGCGTTGATCAGCAGGAAGTTCGGAATCAGTCCTCCGCCGAACAGCATCGTGAATAAAATACCCCCCAGCATAACGTTCCGTCCCTTGAGGCGCCGCTTCGACAACGGATAAGCGGCCATGACGGTAAACAGCATGTTCAGGGCGGTGCCGACGACGGTGATCAGAATCGTATTCTTCATCGCGATCAGCAGCTGCCCGTCGGCGATCAGATTGACGTAAGCGTCCAGATTGAACTCGACGGGCCAAAACGATACTTCGCCGGAATTGATCGCCCGGCTGCTGCTGAACGATACGGCGACCATATTGACGAACGGCAGCAGCGTGGCGCTGGCGAACAGCGCGAGCAAGAGAGCGTTTAACCTTCCGAACCAGCGGGACGAATGCTGCATGCTACCATAACCCCCTCTCCCCCATCGCCCGGATCAGCCGGTTGACCGTCACGACCAGAATAAGCGACACGACCGATTGGAACAGGCCGAGCGCCGTCGTATAGCTGTATTGCAAACCGACGATACCCCGCTTGTATACGTACGTGCTGATAACCTCGGAAACGCCGGTGACGGCTGAGTTTTGCAGCGCGTAAATCTGCTCGAAGCCGACATCCATCATCCGCCCCATCTGCAAGACGAGCAGAATGGCCATCGTGCTGCGGATGCCCGGCAAGGTCACGTGCCAGATTTGCCGCCATTTGCGCGCACCGTCCATTGCGGCCGCTTCATACAAATGCGGATCGATGGACGACATCGCCGCGAGGTACAGAATGGTGCCGAAGCCCGCTTCCCTCCAGATGCTCGACCCGACGAAGGCGACCGGCCACCATACCGGACTGGCCATGAAATAGATCGGCTCGAATCCGAGCAGCTTGAGCAGCGCGTTGACGATACCGGTGCTCGGCGACAGCAGTGCGATGACGATGCTCCCGAGTACGATCCATGACATGAAGTGCGGGATGTACAGCAAGTTTTGCAGCAGCCGCTTGTACCACTCCTTGCGCAGCTCGTTCAGCATTAACGCCAACGCGATCGGCACCGGGAATGCGAATACGAGGTTGTAGACGTTCAGCAGCAGCGTATTTCGCAGAATCTGCCAAAAATCGCGACTCGTGAACAGCTTGCGAAACTGCTCCAGCCCGACCCACGGGCTGTTCCAGATGCCCTCGGAGAGCCGGTAATTTTTGAACGCCATCACTTCTCCGAACAGCGGGGCGTACTTGAACAATAGGAAATAAATAGCCACCGGGACTAGCAGCAGATATAGCGTCTTGTCCCTTCTCCAGCTTCGCCGCCAGCCGGCCTTGTTGCCCGGCCCCGCATGCGGCGCCGCTTCCTCTGTCGGCGCTTTGGCCAACCGTTCGGCTATCTGATCCATATCCCCCCTCCTTTGCTTGCGACTCGCTTGCTGGATCTATCGGCGGAATACCGCCGGGCGAATCGTTGAGATGACCATACCAGCCGGTGGGGCAGGAGGAAAGCTTCACTTTTTTTTCGGCAATGCACGTTTTCTTCGGGGCACGCTTCTTTTTTTGCGAATGCCTTCTTTTTTTGTTCAAAGGCGTTAAAAGCCGCCCCAGGCGGGCTGTTTCAGCATGAGGAGCTGCGAGGAAACCGTGAGCGGTGTGCCCGGAAAAGGCACTCCGCTATGGGCCGAATCGGTCCCGATCGTCCGGTATTTTCTCGGCACAAAAGGTCGCACATCGTTTTACTGCTTAACGAAGTTAAATTTTCTGTAAAGTCAAACGACCCGGATACACGAAAAAGCCGCGGACCTCGGCATATCCATCGGCATTGTTTTATAAAAATAGTTAAAAAACAAACAAAATGATTCTTATTTCCTGCCGATAAACGACATAATCCGGGATTTTATAGTTCAATGGGACCATTTTATTTTAACGCATCCGTCAATGATAATCGGCGAGCCGTATTTGCTTTTTGCCGAAAAAGCGATACTCTTAAAAGACGGCTCAACTAAATGCGTCCCTAATCAGAACAAGTCAGCGAGGATGAAAGCATTGAAAAAGAGCGACTTTCCGAACCCGTCCGCCAGTCCTTTTCAAAGACAGACGAGGTGGAGCAAAAGGTTTATAACCACCTATTGGACTGTCATTGCGGTACATGCTGTGGCGCAGCTGCTTTCATTCCTGCTGCTGCCTTATCCTGCGGATGCGCATACGTTTTATTATTCGATATTGCTTTACCCGACTCTGTTCATGGCCGGGATCGTCGCTTTGGCCCACTATATTCAGTACGTGTCCGGTAAATACGCCTACTATTCTCTACTTGTAGCCGGAACGGTCATTTCTATGGTGTTGATTCATCTGAACGCAGATATCCGGATCATGTCGGCTATAATGCTTCTGCCGATATTTGCCTCAACCTTTTTCTTTCGGCTGAGACTGACCTTTTTCTCCGCATCCCTGCAGATCGTTGGCTTTGCGGCGCTTTACGTTTGGGACGACTGGTTCCGGTCGTTCATCAGTCCGTTCGACCTGATCGCCATTCCGATTTTTATTGCGGTCAGCACCTGGGTAGCTTGCATCATTATAATAAGCGGACGCGAGGTATGGAGAAATCTGGAGCATACCCTTATCGCAAAACAGGATCTGATAGTGGAGAATGCCATCATCTCGCAACTTTCGAAGACGGACGCCTTGACCAAGCTTTTCAATCATATCGCGTTTCACGAGTTCTATGAGAAGGCGCTTGAGTTCGGAGACGAAGGAACGCCGTTTCACCTGTGCCTGATCGATATCGATAACTTCAAGACAATCAACGATACGTACGGCCACCGCGTCGGAGATATTATTTTGTCGCGGGTATCCGAGACGATCCAGGAGCGCATTTCACCGGTCGATATCGCTTGCCGGTACGGAGGAGAAGAGTTCGCCCTATTGCTGTTCGAGCAAACCTTCGACGAGGCGTACGCCGTGATTGAAAGCATCCGGCTCCGGCTCTCCCAGACGATGCACGAGGAGCTGCGAGACACGCCGGTTACGCTTAGCATCGGGCTGAAGAGCTATGCCATCACCGATACGAAGCAAAGCTTGTTCGAGGACGTGGACGCCCTGCTGTACGCAGCCAAACGGTCCGGGAAGAACAGAACGGTCACTCCGTTCCATCCCGCACCTGACGCCGAGTCGCTGGCCAAACGCGGCGCAAACAAACCGTCATCCGACATCGTTCAGGGATGAACGACTGGCCCCCCTCAAACAAAAGACGCTTCCAGCCCCGCTTATAACGGGATGTTGGAAGCGTCTTTGTTCATGATTCGGACCGACTGACCTGCCGATGCCCGATTGGAAAAGCTTCGCTCGATTAACGACCGAACGCATCAAACGGAATTTCGAATTCCGGCATGCCCGCCGCGTACGGGGTATATTCGTACTGTTCGAAATAAATGACGACCGCGTCGTTCTTGAGAAAAAAATCCCGTTCCGGCTCAATCGATTCGAAGGGCGCCAGCATCGTCAGTCCCGCCTCGCTAATATGCGTGCGGATGATCTGATTAATCGTATTCACATAGTTGGGATCGCCTTTGGCGACGTCTTTCAGCGACAACAGCTTGCCGGTTGTCAGATCGAACGTATATGGCTGCCGAACCGTCAACCCGTGTGCCCCGCCCGTAAAAATATAATAATCGACGTATAGGCTCAGCCGATCGTCCCGATTATACGTAATCCGATAATTCCCCTCATAGCTGACCGGCCGTATCGTTTCCTCCGCATTCGCAGCCGCAGCCTTGGCCAGCTCTTCCCGCCCCCACTTGGCATGCGTTTCGGCTTCCTCCTTCAGGAAGGCGTTTATGCTGTGCTGCACGTCCTCCTTGGCGAAACCGGCGATTTGCGGATAATGCACCCGAAGCGATTGCTTGGTTTGTTCCTCGGTAATAGTGGACGTCTGGATCGTCAAAATGTTCTCGGCAATCGTCTCGATGCCGATCGCCCGCGTGGCCGGATCGTACGAGATGTCGTAGCCCATCATTTCCAGAAGCAGGCGAAGCGGCACGTAGGTCGTGCCGTCCTGTATAATTGCCGGCAAGCCGTACACATGCTGATCGTTCAGCGTATAGGTGCCGCTATCCGCTTCCAGCGTCAAGGATCGTCCGCGCCCGGTTACCGTTATGATGCGCTTGGCCGCATTCCAGTCCGTCGTCAGATTCAGCTTCTCGTTCAAGGAGCGCAGGCCGATATACGTATTGCCGCTCACGTTCGCAGTCGGCAGCGTGACCGATTTGCCGTCGATGGCGATGGACCGGGAGACGAGCGTCAAGGAGCTTCCCGCCTCCGCCTGTACGTGCGCGGAAGGCAAACCGATCGCAACCGGACCGGCCGCGGCGAGCAGGAATCCCGCGCAAAGTGCGAGCAGCATGCTCCGGCTGCGCCGGACCGGCTTGCGGGCTCCGATCCGGGATGTCGTTTCATAGTCGGGTATCCGTCTCATCTGTCCTCTTCCTTTCCGTTCCGTATTTGCTGGAAAGATTAACCTTATGCGCTACATTACCCGCATTCGAGGCAGCCGACGCAGTGCTTGTCCGCCTCTTCAAGAACGGAGCGGGTCGGGCTGCGGTCTTCGCTCCAGCAGCGCGAGCGCAATCATCAGCGCCAGCATAACGACCGTCATGCCGGCAAGCATGGTCAGCGTCGAAGCGGCATCATACTTGTCCATGATCCAACCGGTCAGCTTAGGGAACAGCGCCCCTCCCAAACCGCCGAAAGCGACGAGCAGGCTCGTCGTCCTTCCCGTAAAGCCTGGCAGCAGCTGGTTGACGTAGACGAGCCCAACGGCGAATACGCCGGCCCAGACCAGACCGCTCAAACCGATAAGGAACAGGCTCCAGCCCGCTTGCCCGGTCAAACAGAGCGCGATCATGGATAGCATGCCGGCTCCCGTAGAAAACAGCAGAAAGCGCCCGTAGCCGCTGCGTTCCGCCATCCTTCCGGCGATTAGCCGCCCCGCCACCATCAGCCCCCAGAACATGCTGATTGTCGAAGCCGCTCCCGCCTCCGGCAGCCCGAGCCGTTCGATCATGATGGAAGGCAAGTAATTGGAGAAGCTCATCTCCATGCCCACATATAACATGAAAAAAAGCAGGCTTAACAGAAGAATCGGCCTGCCGGCAGCGGGATAGCGCAGTTTCGCCGGACGATCGGCGTCTTTATGCAGGTGCTGCGGCTTGCGGGCCATCAGGGCGTCGGCGCGGCCGAAGGACGTCGTCAGCCAAAGGACCATGGTCACCGCCGAGACGATAGCTACGATAGGAAACGAAAGCTCCCATATGCCGTTCTTGATCAGCAGAGCGGCAAAGATCGGCATGGCGAGCGCGCCCACGCCGAAAAACGTTTCGATAAACGTCATAGCCGACGCCTTCTTCTCCTCGACGTACTCGATAATGACCGCCCCGATAATCGCCTCCGTCATGCCAAAGCCGAAGCCCGCAAACGGCGCGATCGCCAGCATCCAGCCCCACGGAAGGAACAAGCTGTACAACGCTTCGGCTGCCGTCAAGGTTCCTAAAGCCACCAGCAGCGTATTACGCGCTCCGATCCGGCCGGACAGCCATGGCGTAATGAGCACGCCGCCCAGGAAGCCGAGAAATTGATTCATAATAAATTGGCCGCCCGATTGGTAATCGAGCCCGTACTTGGAGAGGAGCGGCTCCAGAATGGCTCCCGCCACCACGTGCGCCATGCCGATGACCAAATACGACAGGCAGCTCATCCAGATAAGCTTTTTCATGATGCACACCTTTCTTCCTGTCTCTGCCCTTAAGTATACAAGCTAATAACGTTCAAGTGTCAAGCCGTGTTGCGGCGTCCGGCAACGGCTAACCGACGCCTCACAGAAGAACAGCCCGTCTGCCCATGCGGGAGAGCCGGACTGCTCTATCGATTTCAACCTAATGATCGCGGCTGTGCGCGATTCCATCGTAATACAGCCATATCTCGAAGATAAGCAGAGAGACCGCCAGGAATAACAGCGCGTAGCCGGTCGCTTGGACTATGGCTCCATTGCCGCTGCGTCTGCGGCCCGCCTTCGCGGGAGCGGCGAACAGCCATCCGGCCCCGGCCAGCAATACGATAACGACGCCCGATGATACGATGTTAGCCAGTATGACTTCCTCCTTACCGTGTGCAGCTAACGCTCTTGAGGCTCTTGCTGCGTCAAGCCGGCGCTCCGTTATCGGTTCGCAACGATCAGACGTTCGTTTTTTGTATTCTCCGCCGCTTGTCGGATTCCTTCCGTTCACGCGAAAAAAGACTGCGGCCCCGATGAGCCGCAGTCCGGATTATTTGATTTTTTGCAGCTCCTCGGCGATCACCTTCGTCATTTTCTCGTCGGCTTCGCGCAGCACGGTGTTGACGTCCTTGCCGGCATACAGCAGGTCGGTGAAGGCGGCGATCGGAATGCCCGCCGCGCTGCCGACCGGCACGAAGCCGAACGGCTTCAGTACGGCGACCTTCGGCTTCGTGAAGGCGACGACGTTTTTGGAAGCCAACTCCGGAGTCGCTTTGCCGAATTGGGCGTTGATTTTCGGGTCCTTCAGAACGGACGATTGCAGGTTTTTGGTCATCTCCGTCTGCACCTCGTCCGACAGGATGACGGAGATGATCTGCATCGCCGCGTCCTTCACCTTGCTCGTATTGGTGACCGACATCATCGGCGAATCCACCCGCTGCCCGACGCCGGGGGCGCTCTTGTTGGACGGGTAAGTGACAACGTCCCATTTCAGATCCTTCATGGACAGCAGATCCGGCAATTGGCCGGAATAGCCGGAGAACATGGCGATCTGGCCGGTTTTGAAGCCGTTGACCGTGTTCATTTCCTTCGGCATGATCGGCGCGCCCGGGAACGTGTATAGGGTATACCAGAGCTGGAACAAGTTTTTCCATTCGTCGGTCTGAAATACCGATTTATTGTTTTTCAAATCGACGAAAGGCAGGCTAGCCTGGTAAGCGCCGCGGTACACGTTATCCGGGAAAATGCCGTAGTACTGCACGCCTCCCTCGTTCCGGGTCAGCTTGACGGCCACCTCGCGGACGTCCTCCCACGTCATGCCGTCCTTCGGATAAGCCACCCCGAACCGGTCGAATATATCTTTATTGTAATACAAGGCGAACGTATTGTTGTTCATCGGCAAGCCGGTATAATAGTTGAAGCCGTTTACAACCTTGATCGACTCCAAATATTCCGGGCTGATCCGGTTCAAGTCGATCCCTTGTTTTTTGATCAGATCGTCCATATTGTAATCGATGCCGAGCTTCGTCAGGTCGGTCAGGTTGTACGGGTAGTTGATGACCATATCGGGCGTCGTTCCTGCCGCGACCAGCTCGTTGAGGCTGGAGCCTTTATCCGCGACGTTGATGCGCTCAATCGTGATGTGCGGAAATTTCTGTTTGACCGGGTCTATAAAATAACGCTTCAGGTCGGCGTCGTTGACGATGCCCGCATGGACGGCGATCTTGACCGTGACCGGCTGGTTGTTAACCTTCGGGGTCTCGGGTGCGGCTGGCTCCTTCTTCGCCGTTTCTGTCGCATCCGAGCTTCCGCAAGCGCTTACAAAAAGAGCGAGCAATGAAAAAGAGGCTGCCGATACAAGGATCCGTGGTAATCTCAAAAGAAACACTCCTGTCCGGGTTGGGGTGAGAAGCCGGGAAGATCGGGTACTGTCGATCTAATACAAAGTCAGACCTTAAACGGTATCCTTGGAATGAACTGAATCCCTTGCACCCCAAGGGATTGTGCCTACCGGAGTACACAGGATTAGCTCTGACTTTGTACTAGTGAGGTGGGCCGCCCACCGCCCGCATCAGATTACAGACGCGGCCGAAGGGCGGAAGGAATGTGTTAGAACGTAGATGCTTTCGATGTAGCCGGACACCAGCGGGCCGTCTGCAAATAAGGCAGCAGTACGTCCAGCGCTTCATCCGTGCGGATACGCTGTAATGCGGCCGCGGCAATTGCCGATACGTACCGCGTACCTTGATCGGCCTTCGGGGCGGACAGAAGCGGCACGACATCGTCCTGACGGAGCGCACGCTTCAAGGCCGGAACGGCCGCCCCCGCTTCCGGTCCGATCCGGGCCAATGCCAAACCAGCCGTGAACCGCACATATGGATCGCGGTCTTCAAGCGCCTCGCTCAAGGCGGGTACCGTGAGCGAAACCGGCTGACGGATCGTGCCGAGCGCTTCGGCAACATGCTGGCGTATAAAGACGGAGTCGTCCTTCAGCAGCGGGAGCAGCTCCGGTACGGCCGAAGAAGCCGCTTCCCCGATTTCGCCCAAAGCAAAGGCGATTTGTCCGAGGACGTCCTTATTGGCGTACGGACGGGCCAGCGCCTCGGTTAACGCCGGAACCGCCGCCGCCCCGATCGCCGCCAACCCGTGAGCGCACAGCCGGGTAACGGAAAACGAAAGCGGGTCGGTCGCGCCGGGACCGGAATGCTCCAGCCCGGCGATCAGTGCAGGGATGCCCTTCTCGCCTAGAGCAGCCAACGCATAAGCGGCGTTAAGCGCCTCGTTCTCGTCTGCCCCGGTCAAAGCTGTCTGCAGCTCGGCATCGGACTTGCCGTCGGTCGAAGCGGCGGGCGCCGCTTGGCCGGCAGCGCGATCCTTCCAGCCCGGCGAGCCGGACATCCAATTCCACACATGGTTCCAGAGCAGCGTATTGTCCTTGACGGGCAGCATGTCGGAAGGCGTCTGCCAGACGGTTCTCCGGTTGTTCCACTCCGGTCCCTTGGGCGCCTCCATACGGAAAAACAAAAACTTGAGCATATACCGTGCGTTCGCCGACGTATTGGCCGTCGCCCTGTGCCATATATCGTAAGAAATCAATGCCATTGTACCCGCCTTGCCGATGACGGGAAGATTACCCTCTGCAGCCGTATCGGCGTGGTAGCGATTTTGCGATCCGGGTATGATGTCGGTCGGTCCCATATCGGCGGTTACATCCTGAGGATAATAGAAGATCATCGCCGACCACGGCACATGGTTGCGGGTCTTCTCATTGCCCCAGTAGTTATCCTTGTGCCATCCCCCGTCGCTCGTGCCGGGACGGTTGTAATGCCCGTGCCGGTGGGCGTGCATGATATAGTTCGGCCCCAGAATGCTGGTCAAGGCACCCTTCACCGTCGGATGGTCGAAGAAATCCTGAATTTCCGGGATGCGCGGCACGAGATTGTTGCCGAGATTGCCTTCGCTGGCATACACTTCATTCATTTTACGCAGGACGGACTGATGAAACGGCTCGGAAAAATTGGTCTGAAGCTGCAAAAAACCGTGAGCGATAAATTGCGCCATCTGTTCATCGGTTAGCAAGTGTGCAGAATTGATCATTGCGGATGCCTCCCCCAAGTTCAGTGCTATACCTTTTTGAAAACGTTATCAAAACGATTTTCCATTGCTGACTGAACGTATGACCGTGCGGCTGACCAAACGCTTTTTCACGCCTCCTGTCGGATGATTCATAATATATTATATATAATATACTCAATATTTATTTAATCGTCAATCATTCCATATACAAATTTCAGGGCTACCGATTAGCCGTATTTTCTCGTCCGGGCTTCGCCTTGGCCCCGAAATCGTTTATAGTGAATATAGCGACGAAATCGAGGTGATGCGAAATGTCCAGAATCCGAAACGGCCACGTGCTCAAACTTGCGGACGGCAGCTTTTTTATCGAGGAAGCGCCTTATCGCACAGAGGTATTGGAGGAAGCGGAAATTTACTACAAATATTTCGACCTGATGGAAGCCCAGGGCCGGGCGAACATGCGCACCGGTCTCGAATCGACAATGCAGCGGGTTTCGTTCACGATTACGCTCGTCAGCGAACCGCCCGCGATATAGATGAAGCGGACGGCCAGATTCAAGAACGCGAGGTGAGCTTTCGTTGAACGTCATCAAACAAAAGGACCGCCAGGAGCTGGACAAAAAAATTCCGTCCATGCCCTGGTATGTCGAGCAATTCGTCAACTACAAACTGCCTGACTTATCCCCCTCCTCCCTGCTGGAGTACGTGCGGGACTATGAGACGTTCTTCAACTGGCTGATGGCCGAAGGACTGTGCGACGCCACCGCCATGAAGGACGTGCCGATTGCCGTTCTGGAAAAGCTCCGCATGGAAAATATCGATACGTACCGGATGTTTTTATCCACCAAGCGGGACCAGGCGAATACGCGCACGACCATATCGCGCAAGCTGTCCTCGCTGCGCTCGCTGTTTCACTATTTGAGCCAGATTGCCGAGGATGAACAGTTTTATCCGCTGCTCAAGCGGAACGTCATGGCCAAGGTGGAGATCAAGCGGACGCACAAGCCGAAGGATACGGCGGCCAAGCTGGAGGGCAAGCTGCTGCAGGAAGCGGAAATTGTCGAGTTTATCGACTATGTAAAAATCGGCTACCCCCACACCGTGGCGCGAAACAAGCAGGCTGTATACGCCTACGAGCTGAACAAAATCCGCGACGTCTGCATCGTCAGCCTGATTCTGAACTCCGGACTCCGTGTGTCGGAGGTTGTCAATCTGAACACGGAAGATATGGATATGAAGAAAAAACTCCTTTACGTGTACCGCAAAGGGAAAAACGACGAGACGTTTAAAACCCCTGTTTACTTCCGTCAGGAGGCGATCGCCGAATTGACCGCTTACCTGGACGTGCGGGCGATCCGCTACAACCCGGACAAAAAAGAAAAAGCGCTGTTTCTCACGGTTCCCAACGGGTCGAAAGAAGGCAAGCGCATGACGAAACGGGCCATTCAGGAAATGGTGATCAAATACGCCAAATATTTCGGCAAGCCGTACTTGTCCGTCCATAAGCTGCGCCATTCGTTCGCCACCGATTATTACCTCCGCAACGATCTGTACAAAACGCAGGATCAGCTCGGCCACGCTTCGCCGGAAACGACGCAAATTTATGCCCACCTGACCGACAAGACGATGGCCGAAGCGATCGATAGATCGTAGTCCGGATTCTTTACAGACGGTATGCCGCAGCAAAAGAAAGAGGCCGAGCCTCTTTCGGCTACGGCCTTTTGCGGTACGTATCGTTTGTTACCGTTTGCGTCTCCTCCCGCTCTACTCCGATAACGTCGGCCGGACGGAACGAAGGGTTTTCTGGCAGCTCCAGCTGCGCCCGCAGCGCGTTAACGGCCGCTTGCACCGCGCTCTCCGCAGGAACGATGTACGGACTGTCCCACTTGCCGTCGATCGGAACGAAGTCGATCCGCTCCGGCTTCAGCTGGCGGAACTGGCCAATCCAATCACGCAGGACGGATTCGGGAATGTCGGTTTTCAGGCTTTGCCCGGCGATGTCCAACACTTTTCCCCACTGCGTAATGCCTCCAAGCGTCGTCAGCTTGTCGAGCAGCTGCTCCAGCACGATATGCTGCCTCTCGTTGCGGGCGATATCCGATGACTCCGCGGTGCCCTGATTCGATTTGCGGTATCGTACAAAGTCCAGCGTCTGGCTGCCGGTAAGCGTCTGCAGTCCTTTTTTCAGGTTGATGTTCGTTCCGTCCTCGTCATCGATGTAGCGCATGTCCATGTCGACTTCGAGACGCACGCCTCCCAGCGCGTCGACAAGCTTGCGAAATCCGTCGAAATTGATGACCGCCATGTAATCGACAGGCAGGCCGAGAAGATCGCCGAAAAAGCTTTTCGTATTCGTAATCGCCTCGTTCCGATCTTTGTTATAATAGTAAGCATAATAGTAGTTGGCTTTCTGCGACGACAGTCCCTTCGGCTTCAGCTGCACGTCGCGCGGCAGCGAGACGATCGTAGCGGCGCGGCGCTCCGGATTCAGGGCGGCCAGCATCATGACGTCGGTGTTCATCGATCCGCCGCCTCCTTCCCGATTGTCCACGCCGGCAATGAGGAACAGCATCGGTTTCATCGCCGGATCTTTTCCCTTGTCGGGAACGATCGGAGCCGCAGGCGCCCCTTCCCCCGCTCCGGCGGAAATCCGGCTGAGAGCCGTATCCGCCTTATGGGCCAAAATCCCGGCATAAGTCGCAGCTCCGGCAACGAGAACGCCGCATACCGCGACGGCAGCTATCGCTATTCTTTTCCATAGTCGTCTTGTCGGTGCAGCTTTCATAGCGCAGTACTCACTCCCGGAAAACCCGTTCCATGTCGGTTCATGGACGAATATGTAGAATGCGGTTCTGATTGTATAGACGATGGAAACGGTTATCGGGTTTATTGAGCCTTACCGGGAACGCGTTTCTTTCACGCTGTTGCTCGAACCGTTCAACAATGGTACACTAAGCGAAATTGTCCTTTTCATTCTATACGATAACAAGCCATTCGTCGCCCTTCCGGACCGCACAAAGGGCGTGTTGCCGATAGCAAGAAATCAGGAAAGAAACAAACGAGGTGATTCCAATGAGGCCGATCTCCGACCGGTACGAGTTGAAGCAGCAGCTTGCGCCTCTCCGCGACGGGCAGCTGTATGAAGGCAAAGATCTTTCCCTGCAGCGTACCGTGTTCGTCTATTCGCTGAAACTGCAGGACGAGCCGGCCGTCCGCGAGTACGTGCGCAAATTGGGCAGCGCGGCGCACCAAGGCGGGACCGACTCGCCCTTTCTGCATGTGCTGGATGCCGAAATCGGAACGGATTCGATCCATGTCATTATTTCCTATAAACCCGGGTGCTCGCTGCGGCAGTTTATCGCAAAAGAGCCGTATTCCTATCAGAATGCGCTGACCATGGCCGCCGATCTGGGTCAAGCGCTGCTCGACGCGGCGACCGAACGCCCTATGGACTTCTCGATTGGGGCGGATAACCTGTGGGTCACCGAAGATGGCGTCATCAACGTCATCAATACGTGGGAATGCCCGGCGGAAGGCTCTCGGCTCGCCCACGAGCTCAGCTCTCTGTTGACGCAACTGCTCGCCCATTCGCAGCAGCCGCCCGCCGGCACGGACGAAATCGCCGCTCTGCTCGGAAATGCGCTGCCGGCGCTGCCCGCGGCCAAAAAAGAGGACTTCGTGGCGACGGTACAGGACGCTTGGAAGGAGAAGCTGACGCTCGCTTCCCTGCTTCCGTTCATCCGGATGCTGCAGCCGTCCGCGCCAGGTACGGAGCCGATAAGTAGCGTTCCGTCAGCACCCGCAGCCCCGCAGACTACGCCGCTCTGGACGGAAGAGGAGCAGGAGGAGGACGACGAGCCGGTCCGGTCGCGGCGCAGATCGTTCCGGACCGGCAAGAGGCTGGCGGTCGGACTCGCGTCGGTAGTGGGAGTAGCCTTGGTCGCCGTTATTTCAGTGCCGCTGATCGACTCGCTCAACCGCAGCTCGAAGAAATCGGAGCCGGCGCCTGTCGTAGCCGAGCAGACACCGAAGACGAGCGAGCCGGTCAAGAACGTCCCCGCTCCGCCTAAGGATACGTCCCAGACTTCCGCGTCGACCAACAATCCGATCATCCCCGTACCAACGATTACCGGGCTTTCGAAGGAAGTCGCAGAGAAGCTGATGTTGGATTCGGGGCTGCGTTATGAATTTTATTTGGAGACGAACGACAAAGAAGCCGGTCTCGTGTTCAAGCAGGAGCCTTTGCCTAACGCGCAAGTCGAGAAAGGCAGCAGCGTCACGTTCTGGATCAGTAAAGGTCCGGTCAAGCAATAAATTCTATGCGCATAAGCAAAAAAGCACCGCACGAGGGGTTATTATCTCCCTTCATGCGGTGCTTTTCAGGTTGGAAGCAGCTCCGGCTTACGGAACGTTAACCACGAACGGCACGATGAACGTTTGGCCGTTTTGCTGAAATTGCCCCCATATTTTGTACGTTCCGGCTGCCGGAAAGGTCGTCATAAACGAGGCGTCGGGACCTTTCGCCTTCTCGTCGGTCGGATGCACGTGGAGATAGCGCTCCCCATCCGCGCTCAAAATGACGACGTGGCCAACCGCCCCCAAGTAAGGCTGCAAATCGGTAATCGGCTTCTTCGTCTTCGCATCGACGAGATGGAAGTTCAGCTTGATCTCCATATTGGCCATCAGATGATCGTAGGACAACGTCACTTCCTTGCCCTCCAGCGTCTTCGTCAGCTTGGCGTCGGCCGCAATCGGGACGGGAGCCGCTTTCGGACCGTCCACGGCGATCCGCTCGCTCTTGGTGACAGCCGCTCCTCCCGTCGGTACGTAGTCTGCAAACAGCTTGTATTCCCCGCCCGACGGAAAACGGGTGTCGATCTCGAATAGCCCCCCGCCCTTATAAACCGGATGAATATGGTCGAACACCGACAAATCTTGACTGACGATAATCAAATGCATCATCTTCTCGTGGTTCAGGTCGAATTTCTCGACCGGCTTTCCTTGAGCGTCCTGAATTTGCACGGAAACGGTCGTATTTGCCCCGGCCTGCGGCTTGGCGGCCGATAGCTTCCAAACCGCTTTAGTCGAGTCGGGAACAGCAGCCTCCTTGCCGTCCCCTGCATGCTGCCCATGACCGTCATGCCCGGCAGCGGCAGGGTCTGCGGCTTTGCCGCAGGCGGATACGAATACGAGCGATAAGGCTAAAGCGATTGCGGTCCAATGTCGTTTCATTGTTTTCCTCCGGACTGTAGTCGGATTCGCTGCAGCCGCAGCGCGTTCAGGACGACGGATACCGAGCTCAAGGCCATCGCGGCTCCGGCTAGCCAGGGAGCAAGAAAGCCCATGGCGGCGATCGGAATGCCGATCACATTGTAGGCGAGCGCCCAGAACAAATTTTGCTTAATGTTGCCCATCGTTCTCTTGCTCATGTAAATAGCGTCAGGAATCGCGTTCAAATCTCCGCGCATCAGCGTAACGTCGGCCGATGCGATCGCCACGTCGGTTCCCGTGCCGACCGCCATGCCGATGTCCGCCGTCGCGAGCGCTGGAGCGTCGTTGATGCCGTCCCCGACCATGGCGACATGGCGTCCGCTCTGCTGCAGTTTCTTCACCTCGGCGGCCTTTCCTTCGGGCAGCACTTCCGCAAGCACCTCGTCGATTCCGGCCTGGCGGGCGATAGCAGCAGCCGTGCGCTCGTTATCGCCGGTCATCATGACGACCTGCAGCCCCAACTCCTTCAGCCTGCTCACTGCTTGCTTCGACGTCTCCTTAATCGTATCGGAAACCGCCAGCATCCCGGCGTACGTTCCGTCCACGGCGGCAAGCATGACCGTCTTGCCCTGTTCTTCCAGTTCGGTCATCCGTGAAGCCGAATTTCCGAGCGAAATGCCGTGCTGCGCCATCAGCTTACGCGTACCGACCAGCAGATCGCGCCCTTCCGACACGGCGCGAATGCCGTAGCCCGGTATGGCTTCGAACGATTCGGATGCGGCGATGGCAATTCCCCGGCTTTCGATACCGCGTACGATTGCCTCTGCCAAAGGATGCTCCGAATTCCGCTCGGCCGCCGCAATCCAGGAAAGCAGCCGCTCCTCCGGCCACGACGATTCGAGTACGGTGTCTGTCAATTCGGGCTTGCCGTTGGTGACCGTGCCGGTTTTGTCCAGCACGACCGTCTCGATCCGGTGCGTCGCCTCCAGAAATTCTCCGCCTTTGAACAAAATACCCAGCTCCGCAGCCCGGCCGGAGCCGGCCATAATCGAGGTCGGCGTGGCCAGTCCGAGCGCGCAAGGACAAGCGATAACGAGAACGGCGATCGCCTTCTCGAGCGCCCCGGCGAAATTGCCGGAATCGACCCCGAAATACCAGACAAGGAATGTAACGATAGCAAGCCCGACCACGATCGGAACGAAAATGCCCGAGATGACGTCGGCGATGCGCTGGATCGGCGCCTTCGAGCCTTGCGCTTCCTCCACCACCCGGATAATCTGCGCCAGCGCCGTTTCCTTGCCAACTTTGGTGGCGCGAATGCGCAGCGCTCCATTGCGGTTCAAGGTCGCGCCGATCACTGCGTCGCCGGCCCGCTTGTCGACCGGAATGCTTTCCCCGGTCAGCATCGATTCGTCTACGGCGGACGATCCTTCCAGCACTTCGCCGTCGACCGGTATTTTCTCCCCCGGCTTGACGATGACGATGTCGCCGGCGATAACGTCCTCTACCGGAACGACCGCCTCCTTGCCGTCCCTCACGACGAGAGCCGTCTTGGCCTGGAGCCCCATCAGCGCCTTGATCGCCTCCGAGGAGCGGCCTTTCGCCAGCGCCTCGAACAGCTTGCCAAGCAGGATCAGCGTAATGAGCACCGCGCTCGTCTCGTAGTACATATCGACCTGATGAGCATGCTGCTCTCCGATCGAGCGCAGCGTCAAGTATAGACTGTAGAAATAGGCGGCGGACGTACCGAGCGCTACCAGCACGTCCATATTCGCGCTGCCGTTGCGCAGCGCTTTATAGGCGCCGACGTAAAACGTTCTGCCGATCACAAACTGCACCGGCGTAGCCAGCGCCAGCTGGAACCACGGATTCATAAACCATTCGGGCACCCACAGCCAGGAGGTAAAGGAGAAGTGTCCCGCCATTGCCCACAGCAGCGGCAAGGACAGGATCGCCGAGACGATCAGCTTCCGCTTTTGTCTGCCGAGTTCCTTCTTCCGTTCAGCCGCCGTGTCCTTGACTTCTTCCTTCGGTTTGGCGTGATACCCGAGCTGCTCCACTTTCTTGATCATATCGGATAGCGTCGCATCGGCCGGGGCATAATCGACTTGGGCCGTTTCCATCGCCAAATTAACGGTAGCCCGCTGAACGCCAGGCAGCTTGTTCAATCCCTTCTCGATCCGCGTAGCGCACGCGGCGCACGTCATACCAGTAATTTGCATCGTAGCCTGCCGCGTTTGAGCCGAATCGGCTGTTTGCTCGTTAGCGCTCATCTTCATCACCTTCGCTGCTTATGTTGTCATATACCCCCACGGGGTACTTTTTAGAGTAAAAGAGAGAGCCACCGTAAGATGGCTCGCTTGCTTGAGTGCGTCAGCGGATCAATCTTTCGTTCCGCTATTAGACGACGTCGTAGCCTTGATCCTCGATAGCGTCTTTAATCGCGCCGAGCGTCAGCTTGGCATCATCGTATTGGACGGCGACAGAATGGCTGGCGAGGTCTACTTTGGCAGTAGCCCCCAAGTTTTTCAGCGTGCTCTCAATAGAGTTTACGCAATGACCGCAAGACATTCCTTTGACTTGCAAATTGACGTTTTGCATATCGGTTCCTCCCTGTTCTCATAAAAGGATGCATGATTAGCAGCTGCATCTACAATATACAATACCCCCAGGGGGTATGTCAAGGCTTTAGCGTCAATTGTATTTCGGTCTTACTGATGCTTTAAATGCTGGAGCGTTTGCACGAATATTTGCTCGATATGGTTGTCGTCCAGCGAATAGTAGACGGTTTTGCCCGCTTTCCTTCTCTTGACGATGCGCAAATTGCGCAAATAACGGAGCTGATGGGATATCGCCGATTGCCCCATTTCCAACAGCACGGACAGATCGTGGACGCAAAGCTCCTTGTCCAACATCGCGTAAATAAGCTTGATCCGCGTAGGATCGCCCAGC
Source organism: Paenibacillus hodogayensis (assembly GCF_039536325.1). Classification (NCBI taxonomy): domain Bacteria; kingdom Bacillati; phylum Bacillota; class Bacilli; order Caryophanales; family Paenibacillaceae; genus Paenibacillus; species Paenibacillus hodogayensis. Next base: position 65,093 of record NZ_BAAAYO010000007.1, on the reverse strand, counting down.
GCTTTGAATAGATCCGCCATGCCGCTGGCCGTCGTTTCCGTTATCATCGTTTGTTTCAAGCCGAGCAGATCGGTTTCGGTCCCTGTGCAAGTATCGTCGCAGGACTCCGGGTTGAGCAGCTTCTCCAATAGGACACCACCTATACTTAATCGTAACCATTTCGTTATAGATGTATTATACCAAAAGTTGCCTGAATCGCATCCATTACTCGGTTATGAATAAAGTTTGCACTTGCAACCATACTAAATGAGACATATAATTACATATGAATACATGTTCATATATTATTTTAAGGTGGTGCTTACATATGGAACATAGCCCCGTTTATCAAACTCATCGCGGTCACGATCATCCCCATAATCATGACCACGGTCACAGCCATGGTCCCAGCGATAACCATAACCATCACGGCCATTCGCATGGAATCGGCGGCCATCACGCCCCGAACAACAAGAAGGGGCTGACGATCGCGCTGCTGATTACGGCTTCCATCATGATCCTCGAATTCGCGGGGGGCTTATGGACGAACAGTCTCGCCCTGCTGTCCGATTCCGGGCATATGCTCAGCGACGCCGGAGCGCTGGTCTTAAGCTTGATGGCCTTATGGTTTGCCGTTCGTCCGCCCGCTCCGAACAAGACGTACGGCTACTACCGGTTTGAAATATTGGCAGCCCTGTTCAATGGCGCGACTTTGTTCGTCATCGCCGGATTCATTATATGGGAAGCGTACCATCGGCTGTGGAACCCCCCTACCGTATCCAGCGGCTCGATGATCGCCATTGCCTGCATCGGGCTCTTGGCTAATCTGGCTAGTGCCTGGGCGCTGCTGCGACAAGGAGATGTCAAAGACAACATCAACGTGCGCAGCGCCTACCTTCATGTGCTCGGGGATGCCCTCGGTTCGGTAGGAGCGATCGTGGCCGGCGTGCTGATGCTGGCATTTTCCTGGTACGTTGCCGATCCGATTATTAGCGTAGTGGTGGCGCTGCTCATTCTGAAAAGCGCTTGGGGCGTCATCCGGCAAGCGATCCATATTTTGATGGAGGGGACGCCGGCGACCGTCGATTGCGCGCAGGTAAAGAAGGCTTTGCTGCAAATCGAAGGCGTCCGCGAGGTGCACGATTTCCATGTATGGACGATTACGTCCGGACTCGATTCGTTAAGCTGTCATATTGTCATCGACGAGCCTTCCGACAGCCAGACCGTTTTACAGCAAGCAATCCATATCGTAGAGCAGCAATTCCGCATTATGCATACGACCATACAAGTGGAGACGCCAGCTCTTCAGCATGGAGACATGAAGGTTTAGCGGGGAAAAGGAAGATAAGACCCGGCTGCGATCATTTTGAAAATAAACCGGATATGGGCCTCTGTTTCTTGTATAGAGGCCCGGCCGAATATCCCTTCAGTCAAATCGTCTTGATCATCCGACGGAACAGGCTTCCGCTCACTTCCAGCAATCCGTCCTCACGGTAGCCCATTTTCTCATAAAGACCATAAGCCCGCTCGTTCTCTTCCTCCACGATCAGCGAAAGCCGGGGGAACCCGTCCGCTTTTCCTTTCGCTTCGAAAGCGCGCATCAGCGCCTTGGCAACGCCTTGTCCCTGGAACGCTTCGTCAACAGCGAGCGAGTCCAAGTAGTATTCGCCTTCCTGCGCTTCCTTTACGATCGTGTAGCCGGCTTGCCCCGGCTTGACGCGAATTCGTTCCAGCAGCGGCTCGTCCAACCGCTCAGCCCGGCTGCCGTCGTACGCAACCAATAAGCCGGCTAACTGGCCTCCGCGATCGTCCACGATCGTATTCTCATAGCTGATCCGGTTCTCCCTTGAACCGAAGAAATGCTTTAACGTCTCCATCGCCTGCTCATGGTCGTTCGTGCCCGCGAGCGAATAAGCGATCGAGCCGATCGCACTGTATAACAATGCCAGCGCCTGCTCCGCGTCTTTGGCCGTCGCCTGTCTGATCATTTGTGTTCGCCTTCCTTTCCAGCTACAGGTAGTCTTACCCACTATACCATTCCGGAACCGTTGCGCCAAAAAGCAGGTTGACCAACAACGCCTATCGTTTGAACCTTTCCAAAACAAAAAAACCGGGACCCGGAGGTCACGGATTTTTGCTTTGGAACTCGGCGAAGGCGCCTGCGAACGTCTCCTTCGCCTTCAGTTCCATGTCGAATGCATTGGCATAGCTGGTAATGTAATAATCCAGAAACTGCGACTGGCCCGACGATACGTACCGGCTGAAATGATCGACTGCGTTTTTGTAGTTCTGCATGGAGGTTTGGGCATTGTCCAGACTTTCCATCAGCTTCTTGTCCAGCAATCCCTTCTGCCTCGCTTCGTTCATCGCGCTGCCGCTCGTCTCGGTTACGATCGCCCAATACCGGTCTTCGAACGATTTCCAGTAAAATTCGTTCATCGGCTTGAAATAGTGGTCGTTTTTCTTAATATCGTAAAACTCTTTGGCAATACGGATTCGCTCGCGGATTGTCGATAATTCGTCGATGTAGGCATCGATCTTCTTGGACAGATCGCGCACGCTCTGCACGAGTTTCCGTTTCTCCGGATCTTCCGCTTGGCCGGACGTTGGGCTGCCGGCCGGGCTTGAGGCCGCCGCCGTGGTCGTAACGGTCGCGGTTGCCGTCGCCTGATCCCAGCCTACCTTTGCTCCCAGCGCTTCGCTGACAACCTTCAGCGGGATGAGGGTGTTGCCCTCCATATTAATGCCCGGTACCTCGCCGCGCACCTCTTTGCCGTTGACAACCACATTCACGACCGGATACCCTTTGTATTCCCCGGTCGTTCCTGCCGCAGCGGCTACACCCGATACGGCAAGGAGCAGACCGGCCGCGGCTAGCAAGCCCGTTTTCTTCTTCATCGCTCCACCTCTCCCTTCTCTCCCCTCTATTGTAGAGGAGAATCAAGAGACAGGCAACGCCGGCATCGACTGAAGGCGGGACTGTTCTAACCGCGCGCCGTAACGCCTTGAGCACGCAAAGCCGCTTAGATTTACATTATTACATTAGCCAAGTATTAATGGAATTCGGTCAGCTTGCGCTTCACGACTCCATTCGGCGTCTCGATCGATTCATAAACCACAACATAGTTAGTCGAATTGAATTGGTTCAGTTTCAAGTTCGAGAACGTGAGCTCGTTCATGCCGTTGACCAGCTTCGTCCCGCCGAGGAAGCCGATCGATTGGGTGGACATCACCTGACCGGTCGAATCGAGCAGATCGAATTGCAGCTTGGACAAGTTGGCGTCGGCAATAATTTGCTCGTTGCGCTTCAGATCGAGATCCATCCGCAGCGTGTACGAGAACGTCGTGCTAAGTACGCTGTGGAACAGCGTTTGATTGCCGAGCTTAACTTGGTACGGGTACACGTTCCAGACGTCAGACTTCAGATCGTCCTGCTGGAACGCCGTCTTGATCGTATCCAAAGGCACCTTGCCCTTATCTTTGGCGTTGTATACCCGCAGCAGCAGCGGTCCGGACGGATCTGCCGAAGACATCAGGAACGAATAGCTGACAAGGTAGCTGCTATTGGTGGACATCTGCGCCGGCACATTCACCTGCTTCGTGCCGGAATAGACGTGGCCTGCGGCATCCACCAGTTCCAGCGTCAAGTCCGGGGTGGCGAGCACGGTCGTGTCGGCATTCGTCAGCTTCAGCTTGGCGACGGCCGTACTGAAGCCGTTGTTTTCGTTGTCGTACAGCTTCAGCTCTGAAACGGCGACGTCGACCTTCTTGTCGAGCGCCAAAGCCAGTTTGCTGCCGATCTTATAAGGGGTGCCGCTGCCCTGCGTATAAATATCCGCCTTGCCAAGATTAGCCAGCAACACGGGCGCCGTCTTGGATGTGGTGTTCGAATTGGCATTCGAATTGGAATTGGAACTCGTATTGTTGGTGCCGCTTCCGGTATTGGCGCTGTTCGACGTGCCGCCGTTCGTACCGTTGCTAGACGACCCATTGGAGGTCGTACCGTTGTTGGACGATCCGTTCGAACCTGTCCCCGTCGAGTTGGCGGCCGTGCCGGAGCTGCGTGTTTCGAACAAGGCTACCTGCATATCCGCTACCTCGACGCCTTTAGGCATCAGCGCGCTGAACGAAAACGATTCTGATCCGTTTTGAGACAAATAGGCAGTGTGAACGGCCGGATCCTCCGCCGTTACGCTGACTCCGCCATTGCTCGACTGCAGCTTGGCAGTCAGCTTCGGTACCGCGACGACCTTCGCGCCGTTGTTGGCGACGTTCGCTTTGACCGTCACCCATTGTCCGTCGTCGCTTTGCGAAACGACAGCCGACTCGACCTTCACCGAGACGGTCTCCAGTCCCTGACTGTCCGTAAGCGTACGGGCTTCGCCGATTTCCAGCGCTTTGGCCGTCCGGCCAACCGCAAGGCTGTCCAATACGATCGGAGCCGTTCCGTTCAAATAGTAAAATTGCAGCGACCAGTTGCCGCCCGACTCGGCATCGGGAAGGGCCGCGCGAATCGTCATGCGCTGCGGCTTGCCGGGAAGCAGCGATTTATCCCCCCCGTCCACCGTCGTTACCGAGACGGTCTGTCCGGCCCCATCCTCCAGCCGCAGCTTCAAGCCGGCCGGCAGCGTCAAACCGGCATCGCCGGTATTCTCGATCAACAGATCGGCGTACAGGTTCCAATCATTGTTCTCGTACACGTAATATTCGTTGCCGACGCGGAAGCTGACAGTATCGCCGCTTCCCATCGCCGCATCGACCTTGGCGAGCGGCACGAGCGCTTGCGGTACGGCCTGCGCCGCCTCGGCAAGCGCGGCTGCGACCGACAGCGAGCCGAGATCCGTCATCGATACGGTCGAGCCGTAGTTCCAGGAAAATAGCGCCACTCTCAGATCGGACGCCTGCAAGCCTTTGGGCACCCGGGCCTCGTAGGCGAACTCCTGCGTTTTGCCCGGCTGCACGCGCGCGCTCTGCTGCCCCGATAATTGCGCGGAATAGCTGTACCCGGCGGCGTCCGTGACGCGAACGCCGAAATAGTTGTAATCGACGGCGTTGGCGCTGCCGTTGTGCAGTCCGACGGCGAAGCGCAAAATCGAATCGTCGGAGCCTGCGGAAAATCTCACCTTCTCCAGTGTAAAATAAACGTCGCCGCTCACGTAGACGCCTTCCTTGCCCGCTATCGCCGCATACGGCGTTAGTGCGAAGCAAAGGATGACGAACGCCAGCATAAGCGTTCTCGCTCTTCGATGCAGGGCGCTGCGTTGGTGTCGTTTCATTGCGATTGTAACCTCCATTGAGTTAATCGAATCGAAGCGCGTCGATCGGTTTCAGACGGGACGCCTTATTGGCCGGGTACAAGCCGAAGATGACGCCGACCAGCACCGAGAAGAGCAGAGCGTACAAGCCGACATCCAGCGACAGCTCGGTCGGCTGGGACGGATTGATCAGGGGCCATGCGAGCGAGGCCGCTATGCCTAGCAGCAGGCCGAGCAACCCGCCCAGACCGCTGATAACGGTCGCCTCCATCAAAAACTGGGTCAGAATATGTCTGCGCTGCGCCCCGATCGACTTGCGGATGCCGATTTCTCTCGTCCGCTCGCTGACCGTGACGAGCATAATGTTCATGATGCCGATCCCGCCGACCAGCAAGGAGATAAGCGCGACGCTGATCATCTGATTCGTCAGCGAGCTGGACGCTTGCTTGCGCGCATTCATCAGCTCGTCTTGATTCATGATCCTAAACCCGTTGCTGCTCTTGAACTTGGCCGTCAAAAACTGGGAGATCGTGTTCTGCGCGGCAGTCAGCTGGTTGATTTCCGGAGCTTCCAAGTAGGTTGTGCGGATTTGTCCCAGCTTGAACGCCCGCCGCGCCGTCTCGATCGGCACGATGATCGAGCTGTCCGGGGACGTGCCCCCGATGCTTGAGCCTTTGGCCTTCAGCTTGCCGACAATCGTGAAGACGATTCCGTCGATGTTGACGTCCTGGCCGACCGGGTCGACTTTGCCGAACAGCGTCTCCGCGGCCTCGCTGCCGATGACCGCCACCTGGCTGCGAAACTCGACATCCGCCGGGACAAGCTCCCGGCCTTTATCGATCTCGGTTTTCATCAGCGAAAAGTAACGATCGTTCGTCCCGATGACGTTGAACGTTTCGGAGGTGCGGTCGTACTTGACGTTGGAGCCGCTCTTCGTAACCGTAGGCGCGATGGAATCGATCTCGGGCAGCATCTCCAGATCCATGAGGCTGTTGTAGTCGAGCTGCGTAGCCCGTCCGTTGCCCAGCAGGTTGACGACCAGCAGATTGGTGCCGAGGCTTTCGTACTGTTTCTCGATTTGCGCGGTCGTGCCTTGCCCGATCGAAACAAGCGTAATGACCGAGCCGACGCCGATAATGACTCCCAGCATTGTAAGCAGCGTGCGCATCGGCTTGCTCATAATCGTGCGAAGCGCCATCGTCACCAGCTCGAATATGTTCATACCTGCACCACCTGCCTTGACGCGTCGGCATTCCGCTTGTCGTCGACGATCAGACCGTCGCGAATCGAGACGACCCGCTTGGCATTGTCGGCAATATGCAGGTCGTGCGTAATGAGCACGATCGTGTTGCCTTGCTCGTTCAGTTGGATCATCAGCTCCAGCACCTCCGCGCCCGTGCGGGAATCGAGCGCGCCGGTCGGCTCGTCGGCAAGCAGCAGCGACGGCGATCCGGCCAACGCCCGGGCAATGGCTACCCGCTGCTGCTGACCGCCGGACAGTTGGCTGGGCTTGTGCTCGACGCGCGGCCCCATGCCAAGCGACTCCAGCATCGCGCGCGCCCGCTCTCTGCGTTCGCTTTTGCTGACCCCGGCATAAATGAGCGGAAGCTCCACGTTTTCCAATGCGGTCAGGCGGGGCAGAAGATTGAACTGCTGAAAAATAAAGCCGATTTTCTTATTGCGCACGACGGCCAGTTGGCTGTCGTTGAGCTTCTCGGTAGCGACTCCGTCCAGCGTGTACGTGCCGGTTGTCGGACTGTCCAGCAAACCGATCATGTTCATCAGCGTCGATTTGCCGGAACCGCTCGGACCCACGATGGCGACAAAGTCGCCGGTATTGACCGTCAGCGACACGCCGCGCAAAATTTTGACTTCTTCGTCTCCGTGGCCGTATGTCTTGTGGATATCGGTCAGTTCGATGATGTTCATGCTTATCGTCCTCCCCCGCCGCCTCCGCCGCCTTGACCTCCGCCACCTTGTCCGCCTCCGCCGCCTTGCTGAATCTGGAAGGTCGCGCCACCGCCGCCGCCACCGCCGCCTTGCGGAAAGCCGCCTTGCTGAAACTGCTGGCGCAGCGCGTCGATCTGCTGCTGAGTGCCTTGGGTGCGCTGGCGCGTAGGCACAACGACCTCGTCGCCTTCGTTAAGCCCTTCGGTTACCTCGACGCTCGTTTTACTGCGAATGCCTATCTTGATCGGCGTGTTCTCCTGCAGTGTGCCGTCCGGCTTCTTTACCGTTACGGTCGCGGCCCCGCGCTGCAGCCTCAACGCTTCGACAGGTAAGGTCAGCACGTCCTTCTTGTCCTGGATCAAAATTTCCGCGGTTCCGGTCATCCCGTATTTAAGCTGCTGATCCTTGTTCTCCACGGCGACGACGGCATCGTAATAGGTGACTCCGCTCGTCGTGGTGCCGACGGTCGACACCTGCAGCACCTCGCCAGCGAACTTCCTGCCGGCAATCGCGTCCACGCTGACCTCCGCCTTCAGCCCCGGCTTGATATTGGTCAGATCGAGCTCGTCGACCTGAATCGGCAGCGTCATGACGTCAAGGCTGGCGACGCCCCCGAATAGCGCCCCGGACTCGACCGTCCCGCCGACCGGGAATTTGGCCAGCACGTTTTGTCTCTGATTGGCGAAGTCGGTGGAGAATACGCCGTCGAACGGAGCTTTGACGGTCAAGTCGTCAACCCGCTTCTGCGCCTGATCCACCGTATTTTTTTGCCGGTCTAGGCTGGCTTGCTTGGATGTAATCGAATCTTTGAGCGAATCGTTGACGACGACGGCGATAATGTCGCCGGCTTTGACGATATCTCCGGTCTTCTTCCGCAGCTCGGAGACGGTGCCCGACGTGTCCGACAGAAAAGCGGTCGTCTTCGCCGCCTCGAGCTTGGCGGTGCCTTTGGCCTTGATCTCCCGGCCGCCTAGCACGACCGTTCCGGTCACGTCCACGCCCGCATCCAGCGTGCCGTCATTCTCCACCGCCACTTCCACATCTACGAGACGGCTGCCAGCCGCATCCGATCTCAGCTCCTTACCGACCGACGTCACGCTGCCGGTTTTCGTCAGCGAATAGCCCGTCACGGTCAGGTCGACCGGATCGCCAACCTTGAACTGGATCGCCTCCTCCATCGGAAACGGCACCTTGACGGTCAGATTGGAAACGACGGAAATCGTCCCGACCTTCGCCGATTTGTTGACCGTGGAGCCGACGTCGAAGTTCGTGCCAAGCGTCAACTTGCCCGAAGCCGGAGCGATGATCCGCAAACTTTGCTGCTGCTTGACCAGATCGTCCAGCTCCTGCCGCAAGTTCTCATAGTTCGTTTGTGCGTCCTTCAAGTTGGATTCCAGCGTTGCATTGGACACCTCAACGAGAATATCGCCCTTCTTGACCGGTTGACTGCGGGTTAGGTTGAGCGTTTTGATCGTGCCGTCGGCCGGAGCCGCGATGTTTTGCAAATTTTGCGTCGAAAACTGAGACGTTCCCGACACGGACAGACGAATGCCGCCCTTTTGAACCTTAACCGTAGAAATCACGCTTTGAGCCGCGGATTTCGGACTGCCGGGTTTGCTGACGAACCAATAAGTGCCTCCGCCTCCCGCCACGATGACTACCGCCAGAACGACCGCCCACTTGGCTCCGCGTTTAAGTGCCATATGTCCATCTTCCCTTTCCCGTCCATACGACGGTTTCTAGTTTCTACAGCCTCCGGTCGATCCGCCGCCGTAGAGGTCTTCGCCGTCCGTAGTCGACACGGACGCGCGCGCAAGACGGCCATGGCCTCCGCTTCTGCAAGATTACGCTTTCAGCAAGCGGCAAAAGCAAACGGCAGGCCTGCAGCCTGCTGGTACGAAGTCAGAGCGAATGCCGTGTATGTACGTACGCTTCAAGATCTGATTTTGTACTAGCTTGGCCCGGCCCGTCTTGACGCAGCAAACGGATCTTCTTTCACGCATGAGGAGATTATAGGCGTCAATTGTGAACCATTTATGAACAAAACCTTAAAACCAGTTAAAACTTGAACGAGCCGCCCCGAACCGGAGCGGCCCGCCATGATCGCGCTGCGCTTAGGCGTTGTTCAGAAGCTGGACAAGCCCTGCCGTATAGCTCGATTTTGCCGATGCGACATCCTTCTCCGTAAACGTGCCGTCGGCCGCATACGCATTCAGCTGAACGGCAACCGATTTGACGAGCGCGCGCAGCAGCGCATCACTGTCCGTACCGGCTGCCTGAGCCAGCGTTTGGCCTTGAGCCAGCTTTTCCAGCAGCACGTCGGCTCTCGTGCCCGCCCAAGCGGCGACGTCTGCCGCGACTTGGCTAAGCCGGCCTTCGGCGTAATCTTGCGCGGACGCGGCGACCGCTGCATCATCGGCAATCGCGACAGCCTTGCTTTGCCCGTAGCCCGGCGCCGTCAACGCCGTCTTCAACTGCTCGTCCGCCTGCAGCTTCAGCTCGTCGGCATAGCCGGCAGACAGCTTACCATTCAGCCAAGCTTCGTCGACGGCATTGCCGATCATCGCGCTGATCGAGGGCAGCAGGTCCTTCTCGGTCAGGCCGGAAGCCGTTTCGATCGACGCGCCTTCCGCCAGGTCGCTGTAGAAATCGTCATACTCGCGCGAGGACAAGGCATACGCATAGTTGACGGCAAAGCCGAGCTGGCTTGCCAGCAGCGCGTTTCCGTACTGTTCCATCCATGGCGTCGTCTCCCGATCGTAGCCCGCTTCGGCGACGATCCGGCCCAAAGCCTCCAGACCTTCGCGCTTGCGCGTATCGGCGTCGGCGCGAGCAAGTTGGCCCGCTTGAACGGACGCATCCAGATCCTGATTCAGCATACCGGCAAGCTGAGCGGCGAGAGTCGCGGCATCCTGGCCGCTTGCTTCTGCAAGACTCCTGCCGTCACGCAGCGACTGACGCAGCTCGCGCGCATTGAGCTCCAACAAGGCGGCCGTATCCTCAATGACACGGTCCAACCGGCTTTGCACGATATCCGCGCCGCCGATCAGTGCCGCCTGCACGGACGCGCTGGTCGAAGCGCCGGCAATGACAGCCCGGATCGTTGCGATAGCGGACGCTTTCGTCTGCTCGGCTTCCCCGGCAGTCAACGCCCCGTTCTCCACGTCAGCCGACAAGCTCTGGGCTAGCGATTGCAGCAAAGCGGCTTCCAGATCGCCTGCCGGAACGCCGGACGCTTCGGACAACGATTTGCCGGTCAGCACTTCCTGCCATACCGTATCGAAATCCTGATCGCCGAGCGCGGCAGCCTGAGCGACGTACGAAGACAAGTTGCGACTGGCCAAAATATCAATATACGACACCTGCTTCGTCTGTTCCGCTGCGGCGCTAGGGCCGGTCGATTCGTCAGCGGCCGGGCTCGAGCCAGTCGACTCCTCCGCGTTCGCGCTCGTGCCGGTCGTCTCGTCCGCAGTCGTGCCGGTCGACTCGTCAGCGGTCACGCTCGCGCCGGTCGTCTCGTCCGCAGCGGTGACGCTCACCGTTTCGGCCCATGCCGCTTTTGCGGGCAGAAGCGCACCTCCGGACGCCGTAAGTACAGCCGCTCCCATCAGTACGGCCAATCTCTTTTTCATCGTTTCTCTCATCTCTCTCCATCCTTCCGACGATGTATTGGTTTACCCTACGAGAAAAGTATAGGCGGCCATTATGTTGCATCTATGAACGGATGCTTAATGCCAGCTGAAAATAAGCTAAAAATACGCTTAAAACAAGCTTCCGCCTTATCGGGTCGATACCAATCCCGAATAGGGACAAAGCTTGGTACAATAAAAAAGCCGCCCTCCTCGGAGAGCGGTACGATTGCGGAGCGCTTATTGGCCTTTCAACGGCAGTTGAATATGAAAGCTGGTGCCTTCGCCCGGGCGGCTGGTCAAGGCTATTTTGCCGCCATGCAAGCCGACGATTTTTTTGACAATGGCCAGCCCGAGTCCGCTTCCGCTCCATTCGGACGTTTGGCGGGAGGCGTCCGCCTTGTAGAACCGGCGGAAAATATGCTGCTGGTCCTCCGGCGCTATCCCGATGCCGGTGTCGGCGACCGTCACAGTCGCCTGCCGCTCGTCGCCGGCCAGCGTAATGGTAATGCGGCCCTCCGGCGGCGTAAACTTGATCGCGTTGTGCAGCAGATTCATCCATACTTGGTTGAGCGAATCCTCGTCCGCAACAATGCGCAGAGCCGGCAGCTCCAGCTCGATATCGAGCTGCTTCGCCGACCAAAGCGGCTCGCAGGCGACGACGCAGCGGCGCAGCTGCTCGTCCAGCTGGATCGGCTTCGGGTGATAAGGATGGTGCTCCGAGTCGAGCGAAGCCAGCTTCAGCAAATTTTCGCTGAGCCGCGACAGCCGCTCCGATTCGCTTTCGATCAGTTTCAAATAGCCGAGCCGGTCGTCGGGATCGAGCGAGTTTTGCTGCAGCAGCTTGGAGAAGCCGCGGATCGAGGTAAGCGGCGTCTGAATGTCGTGCGAGACGTTCGAGACGAACTCCTGCCGCATTTTCTCCATCTTCTTCAGCTCCCCGGCCATATGCGTGATGCTTTCGGCGAGGACCCCGAGCTCGTCCTTCTGGCGGATGTTGAGCTTGACGTTGAAATTGCCCCCGGCTATTTTTTCCGTCGCCTCGGTTATTTTGCGCAGCGGCCGAACGAGGTAAATGGCGGCCAATACGATCAGAAACGTGCTGATCAGCAAAATCGTCCACAGGTTGCGGAAATCGAGAAAATCGAACTTTTTGAACGGCGTTTGCGACATCGAGGTGACGAACAGGGCGTAATGCTTCCCACCGTATTCAAACGGCGCCCCTACGCTTCCCTGCGGGCACGAATCGCTTTCCCCGTCCTGAAAGCTGGAGTATGAGCCTCCGTTCAGGACAAGCCGGATCGTCTCGTCGGGAATGAGACATTTGGGGGTCGCTTCCGGACGGGATACGTAGCTTTCGCCGCTGTCGGCATACAAATAAAGCTCCTGACCGCGATTGAGCTTCCCGGCGATCGAGACGGTCTGACCCAACTGCTGCGTCTCCGTCTCCTGAATGAGCCGGATCACGAGCTTGGCCGCATTTTGCAGCAGCCCCTCTACCCGGTTGTTCAGCTGATTGCGATAATAATGAGAGAACGTAAAGCTGGACAAGGCCAAGCTGCTCCATACGACAATAAAAATGACAATGGCGATGCGCAGGTACAGCGTGCGGATCACGGCTGAACCTCGAGCCGGTAGCCGAGATTGCGGATCGTAACGATCCCCACCTTCTCCGACGCGTGATGCTCGAGCTTTTCGCGAAGCCGTTTTACGTGAACGTCGACCGTTCTCGCGTCCCCTTCGTAGTCGACGCCCCATATTTGCTCGATCAACTGATTGCGGGTGAAAATGTGGCCCGGATTGCTGGCGAACTTGAACAGCAATTCGAACTCCTTCGGAGGAATCATCGAGCTTTGGCCGTTGACGGTCAGCTCGAACGTTTTCCGGTCGATCGTCACATCGCCGACCTGCACCGTTTCCGAATGCTCGATCCGGTAACGCTTCAATAAAGCTTTGACTCGCATGACCAGCTCCATCGGATCGAACGGTTTGACCAAATAATCGTCGCAGCCGAGCTGGAAGCCTTTCAGCCTCTCGGCGATTTCGCCTCTGGCGGTAACCATAATGATCGGAATATCCAGCGCCTTCTTCAGGTCGCGGCAAAAATCCCACCCGTCCATGACAGGCATCATAACATCCAGCACGATCAGATCGATTTTGACATTGGCCAGCACATCCAGCGCTTCCTGTCCGTTCGCCGACTCGAAAGTAGCGAATCCCTCCTGCTGCAAAAACGCCTTGACCAGCTTGCGTATGGCGAGGTCGTCATCCACGATAAGTATTTTGCTCATGCGTCTTATATTTCCTTTCGGTTAAGCAATAGCTTGCAGCAGCATTATAGCAAGCCAGCCTTAAAAGCAGCTTAAAAACGCCGATCCAAAATAATCCGTATGCGCCGGTCAGAACAGATCCGCCGGCGCTGACACCGGCGTCAGTTGACCAGTCGGCTCATGACGTCGGCGAAAGAGTCGTAAAGCGCATACTGGGCGTAGCCGTCGTATGGCGTTGGCGATTTGTTGATCAGCACCATCCGGTCGCCTTTATAATAGCGGATGAGCCCGGCTGCGGGATAGACGCTGAGCGACGTGCCGGCCACGATCAGCATATCGGAGTCGGCAATCGCACGCTCCGCAGCCTGGAACACGCGGTCGTCCAGGCTTTCCTGGTACAGCACGACATCGGGCTTGATCACCCCTCCGCATACCGTGCAGCGCGGCACCGGATCGCCGAGCGGCAGCCATTCCCCGAGACTGTACGAGGCCCGGCAGTCCATGCAGGCGTTGCGATGTACGGACCCGTGCAGCTCCAGCACGTTGCGGCTGCCGGCCAGCTGGTGCAGTCCGTCGATATTTTGCGTCACGAGCGCGGTCAGGCGACCCTCCACCTCCAGAGCAGCCAGCGCGAGATGGCCGGCATTCGGCTTCGCCTGCGGATGGATCATCTTGTCCCGGTAAAACCGGTAAAATTCGTCCGGATACGTCCGGAAAAAATCGCGACTCAGCATTTCCTCGGGCGGATGCTCCGTTCCGGCGGTTGTGCGGAACAAGCCGTTATGCGAGCGGAAATCGGGTATGCCGCTTTCCGTCGACGTCCCTGCCCCGCCGAAAAAAACGATTCGCGAGCTCGCCTTGACCAAACGCTTCAAATGCTCCATATCCATTGCGGGTTCCTCCCTACGATCATCGCAAGCGGTTACTCCCTATAGAAGCCGGCCGGTTTCTGCACCGGCTCGCTCCCCGCTTGCTTGGCTGACTCCATTATAGCCTACAGGGCGATGTAGCGGTATGGCAACGTGTAAGCGAACGATACGCAAAAAAGCCCCGTTCTTTGAGAACGGGACCTGAACTTCGCGGGAGGGTGGTGCCGACGGAACTGTCCGGTACAAAGTCAGAGTCGACCCTGTGTATCCTGGAAGTCCCGTCGTTGCTATGCAAGGAGTCGGTCCATTTCAAGATATCGGTTAAGGTCTGACTTTGCACCTGTTCCGTTCGTCAAGCTGCCGTCAGGCTTGCTTTCCGTTCTTCACCCAACCGGCGACCGTGACGGTGCGCTTCGCTTGATGAATGACTGCCTGACGCACGTCCTCGATCATCTTGCCGTTCTGATCGACGCTGACGCTTGTCCCGTACGGATTTCCTCCTGCGGCGTAAAGGGCCGAATCGGTATAACCCGGCGAGGCAATAATCGCGCCCCAATGGTACATTGATGTATACAGCGCGAGAATGGTTGCTTCTTGGCCGCCGTGGGAGTTTTGGGCGGAAGTCATGGCGCTTACGACCTTGTCGACCGTCTTGCCCTGGAACCAGACGCCCCCGGTCAAGTCCAGAAACTGCTTCATCTGCGAAGCGATATTGCCGAACCGCGTCGGCGTGCTGAAAATGATCGCATCCGCCCATACGATATCGTCCGTGGTAGCCGTCGGTACGTCCTTCGTCGCGTCCACATGCGCCTTCCACGCCGGGTTGGAGGCGATCGCCGCTTCCGGCGCCAGCTCCGGCACCTTGACGATCTTCGCCTCCGCCCCCGCTTCCTTCGCCCCCTCGGCTGCCCACTGGGCCAACTGATAGTTCGTTCCCGTTGAGCTGTAGTAAATGATAGCCAGCTTAATCGACATGTCAGCATCTCCTTTTGGTCGGATTGATTCCTTTAGATTATGCCTTGCTCGATAGACTGTTATTCAACGAGTTCCATTATCTGTACCCGAGACAACCGCGCGTCAAACCGGTTCGGAGCATAAAAAAACAGTCTTTCCCCGTTTCCGGGGAAAGACTGAGTCCTATCGCGTTCGAATGGCTGTCGTCGAGAACCGCCGACCGCTTCAGGCGTTCGGCCTTTCACGATCGAACGTTCCCTCAGCTTTGACGCCATCTGCGCAAATCCGGCAGATCGAACCGCTGAAGCATGCCAGGCAGCAAAATTCCAAGCAAATCGTGAGGCTCGTAGTGGCGGGAACGCACCCAGTCCGCTACGTTGTCCGGTCCGTCTTCGATCCGCAGCGCCGACACCCGATCCTCGACGGCAGCGGCCAGCTCGGCGTAAAAGCCGTAACGTCCCCGGCTGTACAGTTCCGTGCTTCCCGGCAACGTGTCCGGCAGCTGCGCGGCCATATCGAACGCCCGTTTGATATCATGCACTCGGATCGCGGCCAGACTGTCGTCGAGCCAGAACAGATCGGCCGTCAGCTTGTGCAAGGTGCCGTACCAGTTCCAGAGCGGGATCGCGTTGATCGGATGCGGCGTACAGAGACCGTCCGCCGTCACGTCCAGCACGAGCACCGCCCGTCCGCCTTCGCACGTGGCGCGAATCCAGTCGGCCTTGTCGGCAAGCGAGCGCGTTCCCTGCTCCCACAATGCGATCGTAACCGGAAGCTTCTTGCCCACGAAGGCCGGCGAGCGGAAATAAAACCCGTGATTGAATATGCCCGGCTGGCTCCACCAAATGTAGCTTTCCACAAACAAGCCGTCCGTTTCGGGAAACGTCAGGTGACGCGGATTCAGCTCCGTCGCGATGCGCGAGCCTTCGACGCGCTCGCGCAGCCAGGCGAGCGCCTCCTTGCGGCGCCGCTCGTCCGGTTGATCCGCGAGACGTTCCTCCAGCTGCCGCAGCCGTTCGACATTCTCTTCGAAGACGGCCCGGGCGTCTGGGTAATCTCCGCGCACTTGCCCGCTGCGAGTACAGTTCAGCTCCTCCTGCGGGAACGGCTGCAAGACCGGCTCCGCCGCTTCCCGGCGCTCCTCGGCTGTCAGCAAGTGGCGTGCGAAAAACGCCGCCGCCTTGTCGGCGAGCGGAGGCGAATATTGGTGCGTCGAGCGATCCTCCTCCAGAACCGGCATGTCGGCGATACCGTGCATCTCCCAGAACCGTCTCGTCCTCTCCACCGTGCGCCGCGTTCCTTCAATCGGGAAGAAATCGGCCGTCACGCCGAGCACCAGAACCGGCCGGGGAGCCATCGCCAGCACAATGTCCTCGTGATCGAAGCCCCATCGGGTCATTCCTCTCCATACTTGCTCCGCATCCTGCGCCTGACCGGCATACATGTAAGTCTCCCGGTTCATGATGAACGTCCCCGGCGCGGCCGCGGCAATGCGCGGCTCGCAGAGCATCAGCATACTCGTCTGGGTTCCCCCGCCCGAGTTGCCCGTCACGCCGATGCGCGCTTGGTCCACTTGCGGCAGGGTGCACAAATAATCGATCGCCCGCATCGCATCGTGCACGAAATACCGGGCAAGTCCGTCGCCTAGCGGCAGACACTGGCTGCCCGCGTAGTCGTGCTCTCCAGTTCCGGCGGGGATTTCGGGCTTGCCGCTCGCCGGATCGTAGTAGCTGAGCCGTTCCCCTTGCCCGATCGGATCGACCGCGAGCACGATCAGCCCTTCGGCGACAAGACGCTGGCATACTCCCTGGTAACGGTCGTATTGCTTGGCGTTGTCGGCGTGGCCGCATAGAAACATGACCGCCGCTCTCGGCTTGGTTATGCCGTCAGGCAGGTAAAGGCTGCAAGTGACATAGGTAGATGGGCGCGATTCAAATATGACTTTATCGATACGATATCCATCGCCTTGAACCGATCCGGTAACCTGCGAATTCAACGGATGGTCGGAATCGGGCAAACCGCCTACGGATTCGATCCATTTGTCGCGCATGAACGCTTGGCGAGATTGAAGCGCTTCCACCGTATCGACAGCGTCCCGATCCCGGTCGCCGCTCTCGAACGCCTTCTGCGAACGATCGTATACATATCGTTTGAACTGATCCTTCACATCGTACAGCCCCAGATGAAACTTCTCCAGCTTCTGCATGTCTTTCCTCCCTTATGCTGCTACTCGAATATAACGGTACCGAACGATTCCGGAGAATGGAAATTCACTCGGCCCGTCGGCGACCACGCCCAAAAATGTCTTGTACCCGCGCGATCATCGTCGATCCGGTAGAAGTTGATTCTCCAACGTGCCCCCGTATCCGGAGCTTTCGCGAGCGCGGCGACGGGAAGCGAAATGTCGTACAGGAAACGTCCGTCGTCTCTTTTTGCGACCGCGCTCAGCAGTCCGGCATGATCCCAGCTGACGTCGACTTGCGGAGACTGCCCCGGCTCCTTGCGGATCTGAGCGTCAAACACGACGTTGCGCGGACTGAATTCATACTCCTTGTAGTCCGTGCCATTCCCTTCCTCGTCGATAAATATTTCCACGACGTCTTCCTGGTAGATCGGGTCGTCGCGATTGACGAAATTGGCGACCACGTGGTCGTCCTCGCACTCGAAGCGTATGTACAGGGTATCCGCCGAGCGGCACATGCGCACGATCGTTTCAAGCCTCGGCGCTGAGCCGTCGATCGTCTCGCCCAGCTTGATCGGTTCAATCTCCGCCCAGGAAATATCCGGACCGGAAACGGTCGCACACCGGTATTCCGGCTGTTTCATGCTTGCAGCTCCCTTCCAAAGAAACCGATTTCTCTCAATTGCGTTTCTATTATATTACGCCTTATTTTAGCCAGTCAACAGAAAATAAGGGAAAGCAGCGGGCCCGAAGGCCTACCCGTACCGACCTCGTTCGACTGCCTAGCCGGAGCCCCGGTCCGAGGACGGACTAAGGTTCTTACTGGCCGAGAGGACGATCCGGGCGCGCGCAACACCATCGTTATTCCGGTAAAGAGAAGTCGATTCCGCATTGCTTCAAGACTGACCGAAACAATGGCGGCAGCGGAGCGGTAAACGTTCTGCCGTCGGCCAGCGAGATTTTCCAGGCATGCAGCAGCTGGTGGTTGACGTCCCCGAACGGCTTGCCGCCGTACTTCACATCGCCGAGAAGCGGGTGGCCGATGCTTTGCAGATGCGTACGGATTTGATGCGTGCGGCCGCTGATCAGCTCGACCTCGATCAGCGTATACCCTCTGCCCTTCTGCAGGGGCCGGTAGCGCGTCGTCGCTTCTTTGCCGACCGGCTCGTCCGGCGTCTCCCCGCGTCCCGGGTTCCCCGTCCCGACCACTTTCGTCCTGTTGCCTTTCTCGTCGCGGACCAGCATGGCGTCCACCGTTCCGCTTTCCGTCAGCGAGCCCTCGACAATTGTGATGTAATATTTATCCAGCTCACGCTTCTGAATCCACTGGTTCAACTGGTGCAGCATGCCCGCCGTTTTGCCGACCAGCACCAGCCCGCTCGTGTTGCGGTCGAGCCGGTTGGCCGAAGCGGGTAAAAACATCCGGCTGTCCAGTTCGCCCTTCTTGTGCAAATAGGCGTGAACGCGGGTAATGAGCGTTTCCTTCTGTTCGTTCTGATCGGGATGCGTCAGCAAGCCCGCCGGTTTGTTCACGACCAGCAGCTCCTTGTCCTCGTAAACGACATCGATGTTGGACCGGACGCCGGCGAACTTCACCTTCTTGTCCTCTGCTCCGATGCTCGCTTCGCTGAACGCCTCGTTCTCGATCCATATCGTCAGCTCGTCGCCAGCGGCCAGCTCGTATGTATCCTTCTTGCGCTTGCCGTTGACCTTCACCTTGCCTTGATCGATCATCTTGTAAATTTGTCCCAACGGGTAGTTGGGCATCATGTTGCGAATGTAGCGATGCAGCCGCTTGCCGCTTTCCGACGGCGTCACGATGCGGGTAATCATGGGTTCCAGCACTCCCCGGTACGGCTCGTAAGTCCGTTTCGTTTGAAGTTCTATCATATCACGGAAAACGCGCTCGCGGGAAATTCCGATAGCGCGTTTTCGCGATGCCGAGTTTTTCACTATGCACTTTCGCTTAGGTTCATCCCCCCGCATGCAGGGGTTATATCCGGAACCGTTCGATCGCCCTGTTCAGTTGAGCGGCCATCTCGTACAACGCCCCGGTCGAACGGTTCATGCGCTCGATGGAGGACAGCTGCGCATCGGAGGATTCCGCGATATCGCGGTAATGCCTCGCCGCTTCGCGCGATATCGCGGCCATCTCGTCGATCGCGGCGCTGACCTGCTCCGAGCCGGCCGCCATCTGTTCCGACGTAGCGGATACCTCCTGCACCTGAGAAGCGACTCGCTCCACCTCGGTCAAAATAACCCGGAAGGCGGCATCCGCCTCGCGCACGGCATCTGCGCCGGCGTGTACCTCCCTGGCTCCCGCCCTTATCGAACCGGCTACGGAAGCCGTTTCCGCCACGATGCCCTCCACCAGCCCGGCGATCTGCCGCGACGACTCCTCGGCCTGGGACGCCAGCTTGCGCACCTGATCGGCCACGACTGCGAAGCCCCTGCCCTGTTCCCCGGCGCGGGCCGCCTCGATCGCCGCATTCAGCGCCAGCAGGTGAGTCTCGGCGGCAATATGGGCCATGACCGAAACGATGCTCCCGACCTCGGCGGAACGCCGCTCGAGTCCCGCCACTTCGTCGGCCATCGCGTCTGTCGTACCGGCAATCGCCGTCATGCGCTCCATCGCATGCCCTGCGCAGAGGTTGCCTCGACGCGCCTCGGCAGTCGCCCGCAGCGACGCTTCCGCTGCCGATGCGCTCGATTCGGCGATACGCTGTACGCCTCCGCTTACTTCCTCCATCGATCCGGCGGTTTCCGCAGAACGCTGCATCTGCACAGCCGCTCCGCCGGCTACCTCGCGGATGCCCGACGTGATGCTGTTGCCCGATGCGGCAGTTTGTCCGGCATGCAGCGAAAGCTCGCGTGAAGCTTCGTTAAGCTGCCGGGCATTATCGCGGACGGCGCGAATCATGTCCGACAGATCGCCGACCATTTGCTGAAACGCCCGCGATACGACGCCGATCTCATCCTTGCGGCTCGCATCTACCTGCACGGTCAGATCGCCGGCCTGTACGAGCTGCAAAGCGCGGGTCAGCCGCTTCAGCGGACTGACAAGAATGCGGGCGAACAGCCATGTTGCGGCGACGGCCGCGATCAGCACGCAGGCGGTAATCAACAGCATCGAGCGGGTATTGCTGCGCAAACGGGCGTATACCTCGCTCCCGTCGAAATCCGCTCCGACTAAGCCGACCATCTTCCCGCTTTTGTCGATTATCGGGACATAAGCCGTTACGGTTGCTCCGTACCGGTCGTCGTTCGACAGCTCGCCAACCTGCTCACGCTGCTCGGCGAAAGCCCGAGACAGCGATACATACGGCTTGCTCTCCACGGCGCCGAACTCCGAAACGTCCTCGGTCTCCTCAAGAGGCGCCCCGTCCACGACATACACATACTCGGTCCGACCGTCCGTCGTTTTCTCGGCCATCGTATACAAATATTTCAGCCCGTTCGTTTCCTTCATATCGTTGAGCAGCAATCTCAGCTTCTTGTAGTCGTCCGAGTCCGCCCGCATGGCGCGAAAAGCGTCTGCATCGATTTTGTGAGCGGCATGGGCGGCGATCGTCTTCGCCTGATCCCCGATCGACTTGCGGATCAAATTCGCGGACGACGTGTATAGCGAATAGCTAAGCACGCATCCGGCCAGTAGCACCAGCGTGGAAAACAGCAGCAATATGCGAGTTTGCAAACTTCTCAAAACAAAACCCTCCCGACAATGACCCCATTAGATAACTCCATTTTTACAATAGTACCATTGTACTATATCGACGAAGCGGGGACTACTCCATATCGGGAAGATGAAAGTCATGTCAAAATATATTTCGCAATGGCTCGCCGAACGCCTTCGTCGCGATTTGCCGCCGTCTCCGCCCGGCACCTTTGCTTCACTTGCCAAGGAGCGTTCCCCATCGCTACGCCGAAACCGGCATATTGCAGCATGCTCAGGTCATTGTAAGAGTTCCCGATCGCCATGACGTCCTCGCGCGCAAGATGTAGAGCGCTTACGAGGCGGGCCAGCGCCTCTCCCTTGCTCGCCTGCGGGTGCATAACGTGCATCCGGCAGCCTCTCGCCCATTTCTTCTGTACCGTCTCCAAATGGTACCAGCCTCCCGACCTTTGCCGGTCGTCGACCGTAAACTTCATGACTGGCTCGTCCAGCGCCAGCACATCCCCGCAAGCCGTCCCTTCCAAGCCGCATCGCCGCAGCAAGTCCGTCTTCCCTTCGTCAAGCCCTTCCACGAAAACGTCGAACGCCGTGCTGGCATAGAAGAGAATGTCGTGCTGCCGGCAATGCGCGACCAGTCCGGCGACGTCGGCGATCGGATAGGCGAACCGGTCCGTGACCGTCAAGCCGGACAGCTCGACTGTCGCCGCGCCGTTATGGATTACAAGCGGGCCATGCAGCCCCAGCCGCTCCGCGATCGGAGCGCACTGTCGGAAGCCGCGTCCCGTGACCAGCACCACGACAACCCCCCGGCTGCTCGCTTCCTGTACCGCCTCGACCGTGCCGGGCGTTAATTCCCCTCGTTCGTCCAATAGCGTCCCGTCCACATCAAGCGCAAGCAGCCGGTAGCTCATTGTACATCCCTCCCGGAATTCCCATTTGTCCCATAAGTTTACCGGGCTGGCACCGCTGCGTCAAACGGCCTTATACATACACGTTTTTATTTTCGCGCATTTTGTCGTACAATTATCGGTATTGAAAAATGAGAGAAACGTGTGGTGTTCCTATATGAAAGATTCGAATCGACGTGCCAGACCGTCCGGCCCTACAACCCGGCAAGGACCGAAAGCAAAGACGCATGCTTCGAACAACTCGGGCAAGCGCGGCGCGGGCAGAGGGAGCGAAGTCAGATCCGGCCAAAGGCGCGACGCGCCCGCCCCGGACTTCCGCGGCAAGACCGGTAGCCCCCGTCCGGGGCGGGCCGAGCAGCCGCGACCCGGCGAACGGCAGTCGGGCGAACGCCAGCGCCGCGAAGGGAGCGGCGAACGCAAACTCGGGAATGCCCCCGCGCACCAACCGCCGAAGCAGCCGATCAGCCTGAAGGGCGCCCGCCGCAAAGGCGAATGGCTGGAGCTGAAGCTGCCCGAAGGTCTGTCCGCCGCGCCGATCGGCGTCATCATGAAGCAGCTCCCCGTCCCGGCCAAGCTGGCCGCCAAGTGGCTGGCCTCCAATGGAGTCGTCAAGCAAGGCCACCACCTGCGGCTGAAGCTCTTTCCTCAGGAGGCTCCCGGCTTTCCCGGAGATTGGGCCGACTTGAACATTTTATATGAGGACGATTTCACGCTTGTCGTGAACAAACCCGCGGGCGTGGAGGTGCACCCGAGCGTCCACGGTCAGCGGGGTACGTTGGCCCATGCCGTTGCCGCCTATTACGAAGCGTCCGGGCAGCAATGCCGCGTAAGACACATTCACCGGCTCGACAAGGAGACGACCGGACCGGTTCTGTACGCCAAAAACGAGTTCGCCCACTACGAATTCGACAAGGCGATGCGGGAAAAGCAGATCGAGCGCATCTATTTGGCCGTAGCGGAAGGCGTGTTCGAGCAGAAAAAAGGCCGGATCGATAAGCCGATCGGCCAAGACCGCCACCACTCCACCCGGCGGCGCGTAAGCGAGACCGGCGAATCGGCGGTGACGCTGTTCGAGGTGGTGGATACATTCATCGATCATACGCTCGTCCGGCTCCGGTTGGAAACCGGACGCACCCATCAGATTCGCGTCCACCTGTCGTCGATCGAGCATCCGCTGGCCGGGGACGGCATGTACGGAGGCACGCGCCGTTATATTCACCGGCAGGCGCTGCATGGCGAAAGATTGATTTGGAGACACCCGTGGTCCGGCGAGCGTATGGAAGTCAGGGCCCCGTTGTCCGAAGATATAGGCCGCGTGCTGAACGAGCTGCGCGCGGCGATGGACGAGCTATGAAAGATTGCTCGCCCGATTTAGGCCGACGCTGGCGGCTTGCGCAATCGTTTCACCAGCGTAACGGCCATGACCAATAGCAGCGGCAACGTATAAGCGGCATTGTCCAGCAGAGGCCACGTCGCGTTCACCGCCTCGTCAAGACTCATCTCGTTCGAATACATCGTGATCGAGAGCAGCAGACAGATCAGCGCTACGGGAAAAATGAGCAACCGTTCGTCCTGAAGCTTGAACAATTGCGCCAGCACCTTCGACAAGATGAATAGCATAATGGTCGATTTGATATACGAGCCGGCGATTAGCGAGAAGCCGATCACGGACTCGATCCGCTCGACGATTTCCTGGACATAGATGAGCCGGGCAAGCTGGTAAAGCGAATACTTCAGATCGCCCGACAGCGGGCCCAGCACCATGATGCTGCACAAAATCGAGGCTGCCAGAGTAACCCCGTTCAAAATAAGCGCCCAGAACAGAAATTTACCGACCTTCGTCTGCTCCTGTTTGCGTACGAACGGAAGCAGCATGGCGAACGTCGTCAGTTCGGAATAAGGGAAGCCGTAGGCGATATATGCGCCGTGGAGCACCGGCCGGATGCCGTCAGGCAGAACCGGACGCAAATACTCGGGGTGGTACAGCGGTGCGACCATCACCAGGACGACGATCGTAAAACCGAGCATCAGCATAAGCAGCAGAACCGACATGCGGGCGATGACCTCGATTCCGGCGCGGACCGTCATCGCGATTGTTGCAAAAAACAGCGTATTGATCGCATAGGTAGGCGTTTCCCTTAACATCGTGTTGTTGAAAAAACCGCCGATTTCGATGACGATGCCGGCCACGTGCCAGAACATGACGGTCACATAAGGAATGGCCAGCAGCAAGGTCAGCCATTTGCCTACCGCCGCGCGGCTATATTCGATAAAGCTCATCCGCGGGTAAACCCGGTGCAAGTAAAGAACGCAAGCGAGCAGAACCATGCCCAAGGCAAGCGCCAGGAAGAGCGACAGCCACGCCCCGTTCCGGGCGGCGTTTGTTAACGGTCCCGGAATAAGCACAATCGAGGAGCCGGTTATAAAAGCAAGAAACAGCACGCTCATCTGGATCGAGCTGACGCTTCCTTGATTGTTCATGAGCCTGCTCCTTTCCGGACTGGGACTCGCTTGGCTTCAGGACGGGACCTTCAATGACTCCACCAGTCGTCTGGCCGGCTCGCCGAATATGTAATCGATCGCTTCATCGAGATTCGGCCAGGGGACGTCCGTGACATAAAGAAAGCCGAGATACAGCATGGGCAGCATTAGCGCCGCATACGCGAGCCGGTCACGGCGTCCCGTCCGCCCCCATCTCGGCAGGTCGTGAATGAGCATGACGGCGACGAGCAGGAGCAGGAACGCAACTTTGACAGACACGGCTATCCCCCCTTTTTCCCGAAAGGCGTTCCGATGTTCATGCCGGTATTCAGCACCCTTACCTCGACGGCGACATGGAAGCGGATTGCCGCGAAGTGGTCAGGCCATGCGGGCTTCCACCGTTTCCACAAAGCCGGATTCGTTCTGAAAATACGGTTTCCGATGCCAAGCGCATCGGTTTTTTCTTTCTGAAGGCGCGCGATCGTCTTCTGGAGGTCCCGCTCGACCTGCTTGGCGATCCGCTCCTCGAATTGCTCCCCTTCTTCCCTGCTCATGAGCGCCGAACAGCGCAGTTCTCCGACGGACCCTTTTATTTTTATCCGTACGTCGACGGCGGCCTCGTTATGTTGAATGACCGGGTTGACCGACGTATCCAGAGAAAACACTTCAAACGATTCCTTGTCCGTGGGCGAATCCGGCTTGCCCGGGCAAGGAAATTCCAAAATGCCTTCCTCGTATTGGTTCGTCAGCATAAGCAAGGACTGCGTCTCCGCCGGAGTCAAAATGAAACCGACCTTCCCTTCCTTCAGAACCGCGACTCCGGCGAGCGTTACGGTTTTGGCGGCTTTCTCAAGCTGGGCGAACGGAACCGTCGCGATGCCGGTTTCGCTTTTCAACTGGATGGCGAGGTCGAATAACGGTACACGCGAGGTGTTCGCGGAATATTTGGCGGCGATCTTTTCCATTTTGCGCAGCTGCTGGCCAATCGTATACTCGATAAACGGTTTTACCGTTAAATATTCGCCCGCCTGGCCTTCGGCCACGAGCATCAGCACGGTTGCCCGCGGTTCATGATCGCGCGAGAAAAAATCGAGCACTTCCCCTGCGCTTTGTTTCCGGAGCAGCTGCTCACCGAGAAGAATGATGCGCATATGATCCCATTTCGCTTTTCGCCCGAATTGACTGGAAATATCGCGCAGCGCATCGAAAATCGTATCGCCCTGCGTCTTGATCGTGATCCCTTTGCGCGTAGGCTTTTGCGTCTCGCTCCCGGCCGACGGCACATAGAACAATGTCGTCAGCTCGAATTTGCCGCTGGCGTTCCGATCGATAGCTACCGCTTGGACATACCCGAATTCGGTTAATTCCGCTTTGTCCCAGCAGCCGGTCAGAACGAGCAGCAATAGCCCGGACAACACAACGAATGCGATCGATCTCAAGTCATTTTCCCCTTCCTCCCGGCTTTTTGTGCAAATGCCGATTGCGTGGAGAATGAAGCAGAAATTTGCGAGGGATCATGATAAATATGTCCCTCCATTGCTTAATGTCCAGCGGCGCAACCGGGGCCAGATACGGTTGGCCGAGCGAGCGCAGGGAGGTCAGATGCAGCAGCACGAGCAGAAACCCGATCATGATGCCAAGCCCCCCGAACGTTGCGGCAAGCGCCATGAGCGGAAACCGCAATATCCGCAAAGCGACAGCCAACGAGTACTGGGGCAGCGAGAACGAAGCGATCCCGGTCAAGGCGACGATAATGACCATGACCGGCGAAGCGATCTTCGCCTGAATCGCCGCCTCTCCGATGACCAGAGCTCCGACGATGCTGACGGCGGACCCGATGGGCCGCGGCAGCCGGATGCCGGCTTCGCGCAGCAGTTCGAAGAAAAATTCCATAATCAGCGCCTCGACAAAGGCCGGAAACGGAATTCCTTCGCGCGTATCCAGAATGGCCAGCAGCAGCACCGTCGGAAGCAGCTCGGAGTGAAACGTCGACAAGGCAATATAGGTGCTTGGCAGCATCAGCGCCATGACGAGCGCCCAGACGCGCAGCAGGCGGATCAGGGACGAGAAGATAAACCGGTGGTAGTAATCCTCGCTCGTCGTCAAAAACTCGAAAAAATGCACCGGGCAAATGAGAATGGTCGGCGTGCCGTTCACAAGCGCGATGATTTTGCCGTCCAAGAGCGCTGCCGCCGCGTTATCCGGCCTTTCCGTGTAACGAACCTGCGGGAAGGGCGAATAGCGCGATTCCCCGATCCATTCCTCCAAATAAGACGTTTCCATAATTTCCTCAGTGTCGATATCCGCGATCCGTCTCTTAAACTCGGACAGCGATTCCGGGTTGACCGCCCCTTCCAAATATCCGTACCCGATCGTACGGCGGCTGATCTCGCCTGCTGTCTTGAATTCGAATTTGAGCTTCGGCGATTTCAACAAGCTGCGGATCAAGCCGATGTTCGTCGTCAGGTTTTCGATTGTGCTGTTATGGGGACCTTGCACGACCGACTCGGTGATCGGTTCGCTAACCTCGCGGTGCGAAACGCCTTGGGCGTCATAGCTGACGGCTTTATTCCAGTTGTTCAAAAAGACGACCAGCCGGCCGTCCAATATATGCTGCAGCACCTGGCCGCCGTCTTCCAGTACGATGGCCGAATGAACGAGCGCGGCATGATGGGTAAGGATGAACTGAACATCCTCTAGAGACGTTTCCGTCAGCAGGCTTGTCCCTGCCGTGACAAGCTCCTGCAACGATTGTTCGATCCCTGTTACCTTCTCGTCTTTGACAAGCGTCTCCAAATAGACAGAGAATGCCGTTTGATCGAGCTGCGGACCGTAGCTCCAAGCAATCAGTTTCAGGTCTTGGCAATCGGCGTACGTCTCTTCGACCCATATGCGATTGTCGGCAAGATTGTCCGAAAGCGGGGCGGAAGGGAACTCTTCCCGCTGCAGCACCGGTCGCTGGTTGTGCTCGTTTCGTTTCCACATTGCGATTTCCTCTATATCCGCTATTTACCGGGTAGTATCCCAACAAGCTACGTCCGTTATTCGCGGCTAGCGGCAGTCCGCCGCCCCGCCTGCGCCATGTTCGCGGGACAGCAAGAAGACCGCGCATACGCTGCGCGGCCCTTGGCGTTAACCGACCTTGCCTCCCGCCATATTGCGGTACTCCGTCGGGGTTACCCCTGTCGTTGCCTTGAATACGGCAACGAAATATTTATAGTCTTTGTAGCCGACCTTGTCGGCGATCTCGAAGACGCGATCGTGCGTCTCGCTTAAATAGGCTTTCGCCCGGCCGATCCGCAGCCCATTGATATATTCGGTAAACCCGCAGCCGGCGTGCTGCTTGAAAATCACGCTGAAATAGCTCGGGGTGATTTTCAGCCATGCCGCCACCTCCGACGCTTTCAGATCGTAGTGGGCCTTCTCGCCGATATAGCCGAAAGCCCGCTCGACCAGCCAGCGGTTTTTGCCGATCGCGCCCGGCTGAAGAGAAGCCAGCATCGCCTGCAGCTCGGCCACGATAATCGCCCCGGCCGTTTCGAACGTGTTGTACAGGTGGAGATCGAACGTCTTAACTACGGGCATATCCGCCCCGTTGGAACGCATTCTGCGCAGCACGAGCAGCCGAAGCTCCTCATATAAACGGAACAGCTCCTTGACCGGAATGGCTTGGGCTTGCAGCTCCCCGATCCAACTTCGGACTTGTCGGGCCAGCTCTTCCTTATCGTTTTGGAAAAAAGACTGGATCATGCGCTTCTCCGCATCGGGGGAAAGCTCAGCGTGGCCGCTTTTCTCGGCAGCCGCAACCTCCGGCGCATACCAGACCGGGCGGCCGGGTTCGACCTCGGCATAGTGCAGGTAATGAATTGCGCTCATCCCGTGCCGCCGCGCCTCCGACCAGTCGCGAAACGTCTCCGATAGGCCGAACACCAGCCTCTCCCCCGTGTCCAGCAGCCGGGTCATGTTCGCAAGCGCTGCGGATAGCCGAGCCTCCTCCAACGGCTCGCGCTCGATGCAGAACGTCAGAAGCACATTGGCATGGTAATAAAACGACAAAGGCTCCGCACCGACCCCCGTCAACGCCGAATCGACGCTGCTCTTCCACTGCTCGAGCTCGCCGGGGGACAGCGGCTCCTCGATCCGCTCCAGCCATTGCGCGCCGCGCACCGCCTGGCTGGCTACGAAACGGTAGACGCCTTCCGGGGCGGACGGCATACTGCCGGAATCCGGCGCATAATGCGGCTTGCAGCCGTCCGCCCCGCCGCGCATCAGTTCATGCAGCAGCGCCAGCCGCTTGTCCCGCTGCCGGGAAAGCTCAAGCAGCCGCTCGCTGCGGATTTCCCCGGCGATCCGCGACACCATGCCAAGCATCTCGGGAATTTCCGCCGGCTTGAGCAAGAAATCCTCAATCCCGAGCCGGACCGCCTGGCGGGCGTACTCGAATTCCCCGTAGCCGCTCAGAATGACAAGCCGTACATGCGGCAGCGACTCCTTCACCTTCTCCGCCAATTGAAGTCCATCCATCACCGGCATACAGATGTCCGTCAAGACAAGATCGACGCCCAGCTCGGCAATGAGCTTGAGCGCTTCTTCCCCGTCATACGCCTCCCCGACAACCGCAACTCCCGCTTCTTCCCAAGGCACCGTTTCCCGCAATCCTCTGCATATGATCGGTTCGTCATCCACGATGAGCATATTCACCTGATTCATCCACTGCGCCTCCCGTTCCGCGATATGTTCAAGAAGCTTTGCTGTCCCCCGATTCGAGCCTGAACGTGAGCGGCATGCGCAGGCGTACGAACGCACCCGGCATGTCCTGTTCCGGCAGCTCCACGCCATAATCGGAGCCGTAGACGATGGAGAGCCTTTCATGAATGTTGCACAGCGCGTGGCCCAGCAGATCCTCGCCGGCTTTGCCGGTAGCGAACATCCGCTGCAGCCGCCGGATCTGCTCCGGCTCGAAGCCGCCGCCCGAATCCGCCACCTCCACGACCAGTTCATTGTCCGCCCGGAAGCAGCGAACCCGAATGAAACAGCCTTGGCGGGGCTTATAGCCGTATTTGATACTATTTTCGACGAGCGGCTGGACGATCTTCTGCAGCACGACGGCCTGTTCCAATCCGGCCTCCCAGTGAATCGCAATCTTCAAGCCCGGCCCGAGCCTTTTCTGCTGCAGGTCCAAATACGATTGCACGAATTCCAGCTCTTGGGCCAGCGTCGTCCACATCGAGGCGCGGTCCAGCCCGGTGCGAAAAAAGCGCGAGAGCAGCTCGATCAACCGGCTCGTCTCCATCGCGTTTTCGAGCCGGGCGCTCCAACGGATCATATCGAGCGTATTGTACAGGAAATGCGGGTCCATCTGCTGCTGCAAAATTTTCAGCTCGGACTCGCGTTGGCGGATTTCCAGCTTGTATTTGTTGTCGATCAATTCCTTGATCGTCTGCACCATATGGTTGAACTGGCGGCCCAGTTCCCCGATCTCGTCGCGGGAGCGCACCTCCACCTGGGCGGTGAAATCCCCTTTCTTGAGCTTGTGCGTCTCCTTGCGCAGCTCGAGAATCGGCCGGATAATCGCCCAGTCGAACCCGGCCAGCGCAAGCAGCCCGAGAATGATCATCACGATGACGAGCGTGCGCAGCGTCGCCTTCAGCGGCTGGGTCTGACCGACGATATTGTGCTCCGGCACCATCGCCACGATGCTCCAGCCTGTCGCTTTCATTTCGCGCGAGAAGACGAGATAGGCGGTTCCTCCCGATTCATACCGAAACGGAGCGCTCCCGTAAGCGGCCAATTCGCCGATCAGCTCCTGCTCCGGGTAAGGCAGCCCCACCAGCGCATGATCGCCGCTCAGCAGGACGCTTCCGTCCCGCCGCAACATGAACGTTCTCCCCAGCTCCTCCGGCACGGCCGTATTCAGCAGATTGGCGATATCCGCCTCGTCGAGCCGAATTGTCACCATCCCGACCGGCGTCACGACGTCCTCGAACGAATTGATAACGCGGAACATGGACAGCACCCGCTTCGCTCCGGTCCAGCTGCTGACGATCGGGTACGCATCGCTCCATACGGGGGAGCCTGCGCTTTCGTTCGCCTGGCCGGTCCAGAGCCCTTCCTCGCCCGTGACGGGCTCTCCCAAATCGAGCCGGCTCCCCTTAAAGCCGCGGATCGAGATCGATTTGATGTCTTTTTTGGACATCAGCTGGAAGGTCGCGAACGCTTCGATCTCCTTCTTCGCGCTGCGGATTCGCTCCAGCGTATCGGGCTGCTCGGGCATCGTCATATAATCGCGGAAAATGTCTTTGTAAATCATATAATCGGATATATCTTCCACCGTCTTGATTTTCTCGGACAAATTGATTTCGACCGTGTTCAAGTTTTTGTCCATCGAATCGGCGAACTGCCGGCTGAGTATCCGGTCGTATTCGGAAAGCACAAAATTGCCGACGATCAGCGTCGGCAACGTGACCAGTACGACAAAGATGGCGGCCGATTTCCATTTCAGGCTAAACCATTGCATGTGGACCCCGCCTTTCCCGGCAAGCGCTTGCAGCACCATTATAGTACATCCGGTCGGCGTTGTCGCAGGCAATGTCCCCCACCTCAGCAGCGCGGCCGGCAGAGGCTGAGGGGAACGGCGCTGTTCCGGTCCGCCGCACCCTTTGCCGGCCGTGCCGGGGGCCGATCAGCCTTTGACCGCCCCGGCCGTCATGCCCTGTACCAGCTGCTTCTGAAGGGCCAGGTAGAACAACACGATCGGCACGAGCGCCATCGTCAGCGCCGCCATCTGCAGCGTCTGGTTGGTCGTTTCCTTGCCGGCGAAGTTGGCCAGGCCGAGCGGCAGCGTCTTGAGCGCGGAATCGTTGATCAGCACAAGCGCGAACAGGAATTCGTTCCAGTTGTAAATAAAGTTGAGAATCACGACCGTGGCGAGCGCCGGGCGGGTCATCGGCAGGATGATCGACCAGAAGATGCGGTAAACGCCGCTGCCGTCCATCACCGCCGATTCCTCGATATCTTTCGGGAACGTGCTCATAAAGCCGACCAGGATGAACACCGTTATCGACAGATGGAACGCCGTATAAGGCAGGATGAGCGATAGCCGGGTGTCGAGCAGGCCGATTTTCTGCATCAGCAAAAAGATCGGAATGAGCGTGGCGTGAATCGGAATGACCATTCCGAGCATGAACGAGCCGTACACCCACTTACGGCCGCGAAACTCGAAGCGCGATAAAAAGTAAGATGCCAACGCCCCAAGCAGCACGGTCAAGGCGACGGAGGCGAGCGTGATGAAGATGCTGTTCCAGAAGTATGTGCCCAGGTGGGCGATTTCCCACGCTTTCGTGAAATTGTCCCATATCCACTGCTTCGGAAAGCCAAGCGGGTGCAGCGCATATTCCTGCTCTGACTTGAACGAGTTGATCGCCATCCAGAGCAGCGGCACAACGTTAAAGGCGCCTGTGGCGATCAGGAACAGGGCGATGCCTGTCGTTTTCCAGCGTTGTCGCGTCATCGTCCCCGTTTCCCCCTTTTGCCGTCTTCGTCGCGGCCCCCCGTCAGTTTGTTCGCCCCGTAGATGACGATCAGGCTGAACAGCAGGATCAGTACGGAAACCGCGCTGCCGTAACCGAAGCGGATGTTCGTGAATGTGTTGATGTACATATAGATCGTCATCACTTCCGTATTATGGGCCGGACCGCCCGCCGTCATGACGTAGATCAGATCGAAGACGCGGAAGCTGTTGCTGATCGCGAACACGACCGTTACCCATATCGTTGGCCGAATCATTGGGATCGTGATCAGCAGCACCCGCTTCCAGCCGGTTGCGCCGTCCATCATCGCCGATTCGTTGATTTCCGAAGGAATGTTTTGCAGAGCGGCCAAGTATATGACCATGTACAGCCCGCAGTTTTGCCAGATGTACGTAACCGAAAGCGAAAGCATCGCCCAGGTCGTGCTGCCGAGCCAGTTTTGCTTCCAGACGCCCAGTCCGACGAGATCGAGAAATTGGTTGATCAGTCCGGATTCGACGCCGTACATTTTTCCCCAGATGAGCGAGACGATGACCGCCGAGATGACGACGGGCAGGAAGCCGACCGTACGGAAAAAGTGTATGCCGCGCATCGTCCGGTTCAGAGCCAGCGCGAGCAGCAGCCCGAGCGGCAGTTGGCCTACCAGACCGGTCGCCATCATAATCAAATTGTTTTTGACCGAATTCCAGAACGTCGGATCGGCTAAAATTTCCTTAAAATTGTCCAAGCCGACGAAACGGACATTCGACAAGCCGTCCCAATCGACCAGCGAATAATAAAAGGACATCAGGATCGGAACGACGGCAATGCCGATGTAAATAACCAGCGCCGGCAGCAAGCCAAGCGCGATCGCCCAGGACGTTCGCTTCAATGTATGCATAACCGTCTCCCCTTCAAGATGGAATGGCTGGCGCTCTGCCGGCAGGCTGCCTCTCGGCGCGGCGGACGCTTCTCCACAGCATCCAGAAGCCGACTGCGCCAAGCGCCGATACGATCGCGCCGCCCGTATACAGGAAGCGCGGGCCCATCTCTTGCAGCAGCCAGCCTCCGACCAAGCCGGCAATCATGCCGGACAGTCCGTTCCAGGTCAAGGCATATACAGCCTGGCCGGAAGCGCGATATTGGGCGGGCACGAGCTTGGCGGTCAGCTGGGTACCGAAATAGTAGTAACAGCCGAATGTGACGCAGTGGCTCATCTGAATCCAAATGACCGGAACGGCGCTCTGCACGGTGGACATGAACAGCCAGCGAACGGCGAACAGGACGCTCGCCGCCGACAGCAAGCCGATCATGGCGCCAGGCTTCTTTCCGGTCCATCGGTCGAACAGCAGAAAAGCAGGCACCTCAAGCACCGTGGACAAAAACACGGACCAGCCGATCAACGTCTCCGAACCGCCTAGCTCCGACATGCGCAGCGAGACGAACGTGGAGTTCACCGAGTTCGGTACGGAAATCAGCACCCCCAGCGCGAAAAACGCGACCAGCGTTTTGTTGCCGAACACGCGGCCGTAATCGCGCAGCGAGAAAGCCGCTCCCCTACCGGCGCTCCCTCCGCGCGGAAGCAGGAAGCCGATGCCGATCGAGGCGAGCAGCATGGCGCCGTATACGTAGCCGAGCTTGCCGATCCCGAGTCCGCCCAGCAAAGGCGCCGCGGCCACCGCCACGACCGACCAGCCGAACGACCCCCACGAGCGGAACGAGCCGAAGCGTTTCCCCGTCCCTTCGATGGCATTCAGGATCAGACTGTTGCTTTGCGAGAACAACGAGCTTTGAAAGAAGAAGAACAACAGCATGGCCAGCGAGATGGCCGTCACGCCCGAAGCCTGGAATACCGTCTGGGAGGCGATGAAATTGCCGGCCATCATCAGAAGGAGCACGAGCCTGATATTTTGCAAACGATCGCTCCAGTAGCCCCAGAACGGGTTGCCGATAATCGAGATGAGCGGCCCTCCGGCCATAATGAGTCCGATCTCGATCTTGGACAGTCCGATATCCCGGAAATACAAGGGCAAGAACGTGAACAGGACGGCCATCGCCCCGTAGACGGCAAAAGTATACGCTTTAAGTACCTTCATCCCATAGGAACCGCGGCCGACCGGGACAAGGCGCGGACTTCCTCCGCGTTTACCTCGCCGCCTCTCGCATCTGCCGCATAGATGCCTTCGCTGATCAGCATCGTATCGAGAGCGATCCGCGCGGTAGGCAGCAGCTCGACCCTTCCCTGCAAAGCTGCTATCCAATGCTGCTGCGACGAATCGTAAGCGTCCTCATTCGGATTCATCCGGTGACGGCGAATGTCCATCCGGTCCATATCGAGCGTGCTGTCGAGGTCGAGATCGGCGATTGTCGTATGAAAGCTGAACGGGGCCGTCGGCTTGGCTGAATCGTAAGCCGGCAGCCGGATGCCGCCCTTGGAGCCGACGATGCTGCTTCCTTCGTAGCCGCCCAGGTGAACCGACCACGCTTCGTTGATGTCCATCGTCAGTCCGTCGCGGAAGGTGACAAAGCCGAGCGCCAGCTCCTCGACATCGAAGCCGCTGCTTTCCCGTCGCGCCGCATCCATCTCCATCTCCTGATACAGCTTGCCGGTTATCCGGGATATGTCCGGGGTTCCGAGCAAATAAAGCAGCTGGGCGATGTGATACACGCCCATATCGAGCAGCGCGCCGCCTCCTGCCGTTTCCTTGCGCGTAAACGGCGCCGCGCCGAAGCCGTCCACGAAAGGCCGGCCGCGCCGGCGGAACCCGTTGGAGCGCGCATGGTACAGCTTACCCAGCGAGCCGGCATCGATCAGCGACTTCGCCGCCTTCGTTTCCTTCTTGTACAGCGTACTCAGCTGAACGTGCAGCTTCTTGCCCGTCTCCTCCGCCGCCTCGCTCATCGCCCGGCCGTCCGCATACGTTCCCGCGATCGGCTTCTCGCAATAGACGTGCTTGCCTGCCCGCATCGCCGCAATGGCGACCGGAGCATGGAAGTTATTGTGCAGACAGACGTCCACGGCATCCAGATCGTCGCGGGCAAGCATCGCGCGGATATCCGCGTACAGATGAGGAATGCCGTATTGTCCCGCCGCCTGAGCGGCCGCCGCTTCATTAATATCGCAGACGGCAACCAGCTCCGCGCCGTCAATCGCCGCATATTGCTCCATATGGCTCTTTCCGATAATACCGGCTCCGATAATGCCGATCCGGACACGTTCCATTTTCCGTTCCACTCCCATCCTCCAGGTGCTGATTGTATATATTTAATGATATTAACTATTTGTTTTAGCAAGGTTGCCTTTTTCGGCTAACACCGTTTTCTGCACATCGGCCAGCGCCCACCCGATCTCATCGTACGGGTTTGCCGAAGGATTGTATTCGACGGCCCAGTCCCCGGCGTAACCATCGGCAAGCAGCAGATGCGCCTTCTCCGGCAAGCTTCGTTCGTTCAGCGTGCGGATGTCCACATGAATGTGGTAGGCATGCGCG
Source organism: Paenibacillus hodogayensis (assembly GCF_039536325.1). Lineage (NCBI taxonomy): Bacteria > Bacillati > Bacillota > Bacilli > Caryophanales > Paenibacillaceae > Paenibacillus > Paenibacillus hodogayensis. The sequence continues at coordinate 29,944 of NZ_BAAAYO010000007.1, read as the reverse complement.
GCTACGTCGCCGTCCCCCCCGCTGCCCTCCTTCCAACGTCCGAGATGCAGCAAGATGCCGAATGCGGGATGATCGACGGCTTCCGCCAGCCGCTTCATCCAGCGGGCATCGGTGGATTGCCCCATATGATTTTCCGGTCCTACGCGCATCCCGCAGCTGGCCGCCAGTTCCGCATATTCGCGAAACGTATCGACCGTGTAGGCGAAGGCGTCCTCCGTCATCGTCTCCGTGTTGCGGTAACAGGCGTCGATCCGGATCGTCTTCGCCTTCAGCAGATGCGCTGCCCGGATTTGCCGCAGCGCGTTGGATTTCAGCGCCGCACGCACCTGCTCGTCGGGCTCCCATACATGCGCCCTGTCTATGGCGATGTTCGATAACCGCAGTCTTCGTTCCTCCAGCGCCGCGCGAATGTCGTGAAGCACCTCGTCGTTTGCCGGCGTCCACACGTATTCGGAACGCTCCTCGTAAAGGCCGTTCCATAAGTCGACCGTTTCGAGGCCGTAACGGTGCTTCACCGTTTCCAGATAGCCGAAGACGTTCATCCGGCCTGCACTGATCTCGCCCCAGAACGAGAAAGCGCCAAGCGATATATCCATCATGATCCCTCCGCCTGAACCGCCGCGCGTCTTGCGCCGCTTCGGTACTGTGCCGGAAAGCGGCGCGCCGCGGTCGTTAGTGCTGTTGCCCGCAATGATGTTTATTTGGCTTTATCCTGTGCCGCCTGCATTTCCTTCGCGACCTGCTCGGCCGTCTTCTGCTTGGTCGTGATCGCTTGCAGTCCGTTCTCGAATACGTCCTTGACCGCGATCGGCGCTACCGAATCGAATACCGGAGCGGTCCCCTTGCCGGTCAGCTCCATCATTTCCTTCAAATATTTACTCGTCTCCGCAGGCAGATCCACGCGGGCCGGTACGACGATGCCTTTCTTGAGCAGCGTCTGATACAGCTCTTTGCCGTAAAAATATTGCATGAACTTTAAGGCGGCGGCTTTCTTGTCGCCATCCAGCTTCGCATTCAGGCCGATTCCGTATTGAATGACGCCCGCGCTTTTCTTCGGATCGCCTTTGCCGCCTTCCACGGACGGGAACAGCGCGATGCCGAAATTGTCGCCTTTCGGATTTTCGTGGCGGAATTTGGAATCGATTGTCGAGCTAGTAATATGGATGGCCGCTTTGCCTTGCATGAAGTAGTCCTGCACCTGCACGACGTCCATCGTATTCAGATCGGAGTTGAACGCATCGAGCTTCGTGAACTCCTCAATCACGTTCAGCGCCTTGATAAAATCCGGATCGGTATATTTCGCTTCGCCCTTGTTGACCTTGTACAAGAAGTCGCTTCCCGTGAACCGGTCCCCGATGGCCGACATCCACGACGATTGCAGCGGCCAGCGGTCTTTGTTGCCGAGCGCCAGCGGCGTAATGCCCGCGGCCTTCAGCTTCTTGATCAGCTCGATCAGATCGGCGTACGTTGTGGGGAACTGGTTGTAGCCGACTTTGGCCAAAAGCTCTTTGTTGTAATAGACGATATCCACGAACGTCTGCTTTGCCGGAAGCGCGTACTGTTTGCCGTCCGATTTGAAGCCCGCCAGCGCGTCGTCGGGCAGTATCCCTTTCCATGTGCCCATAATTTCGTCAATTGGCATCAACACACCGCCCGAGACGAGCGGCTCCATCTCGACGCCCGGGAACAAAATGAACATGTCGGGCAGCTTCTTGCCCGCAGCCAGCGTACGCAGCTTCGTCCGGTATTGTTCGGAAGGCACGCCTTCTTCATCGATTTTAATATCCGGGTTATCCGCCTGGAATTGTTTGATGCGATCTTTATAAATGCCGTTGTCCACATTCGGACTCGTCCAGTTGTACATGATGGACAAAGTGACCGGCTCTTTTTTCGTATTCGTGCTCGGCGCGTTCGTTCCGGAATTAGCTTGATTTCCCGTGCCCGATGACCCGCAGCCTGCGGCGGTGAGCGCAAGGCCGGAGGCGATGCCTGCCGCCAGCGCCGATTTGATCCATTTCGTTGTCATTCGAGTCCCCTCTTTCCGTATCCTCGTTTACCGTTCCACGAACGCCTGCAGGGTATGCCGTGTTGCTCTTATTATAAACGCTTACATGTAAGCGATACCATCCGACTCCATTTCAAAAACATCCGTTTTTTTTAACGGATATGAGGAGTTGAAACAAGCTAACGGAGCAGCAAAGCCATCCCTTCGGGAATGAAACGCGGCAGATTTGCAAGGAAAAAACAAAGAACCGGAGACCATCGTCTCCGGCAATACGATTTCCAATTTCCCGGGCAAGCGCAAAAGTCGCTAAAATGCGTACCGATCCGACCACCTGCTGTCCGGCGCCGTCGATTCCGGGCGTCTTCAGGCGGAATCGGGACGAAGTCTGCCTTTGTCCTAGTCGGCTTTGTCGATCCATACCGTCTTGTCCTGCACCGGCCCACGCGTTTTTACCGGCAAAGGAAGCTTCGGAACGCCCAAGTATACGAAGGAGACAAGCTGCTCGCCTTCCTGCAGGCCGAATGCCTTCTGCATCGTCGGGTGATACATCGGATCTCCCGTTCTCCATACCGCCCCCAGCCCGAGCGCATGAGCGGCCAACAGCATATTTTGCACGGCGGCATGAGCGGCCGCCATTTCTTCCACCAGCACCGCTTGCGGCTTGTCGCTTGGCGATACCGCTACGGCGATGACGACAGGCGAGCGGTACGCCTTGGCCCCCTGTTTCGTCCGGAACTCTTCCTCGTTCTCTACCGGCCCTTTAGCCAGCGCCTGCTCCAGCGCGATATCGGCATACGCCTTGGCCAGCACGCCGCGCCCTTCCCCGGTCATGACGTAAAACCGCCAAGGCTCGGTCAAATGATGACAGGGCGCCCAATTGCCGGCTTCCAGCACCTGCTCGATCTTCTCCCTCTCAATCGGCTCCTCCGTCACTGCGCCAACCGATCTGCGTCCGCTTATCGCTTCCCATACGTTCATATGTGCCACTCCTTCATTTTTAATGGAAATGTAAAAAAAGTCCCCTGCGTGCGTTGCCCTATCAGACCAGCTTTACGGTCCATGACGCTTCCTTAATCCAACTCCGCCCGATAAATTCCCGGCCCCTGACGACGACCTTGTCCGCGAACACTTGTACATATAATCCTTGGGCGACATGCTCGCGGAGCGGCTGGTATTGTACGTCCAGCACCCGGCCTACCGAGGAATTATGAAACCAGTGAAACGTCTCCTTGATGTAATGCTCCCGACCGTTCTGCAAGTCCTGATGCGTATGGCCGGAAAAGACGAATACGTTCGGATGAGGCTTTAAAATGTCGCGGAACTCCTTCGCGCGGATCAGCGAATGGGTGCCGCCGTTCTGGCCGATCGCCGGCAGCGGCTGGTGAATCATGACGAACGCCGGCTTGCGGTCCTGCCGCTCGGCCAATCGATCCTTCAACCAAGCCAGCTGCTCGTCGGAATACCAGGCGCCCTCGATGACTTCCGGCTTTTCCTGCACGTAAGCCTCTTGCGACAGCAGCAGGACGCGGCAGCCGTTGAGCAATACTTCCGAATACGGCTTGTCGAGCCGGAAATGCTTCATAAACGCTTCGCGGGAACTTGCATCGGTCATGCCGTTAGGCGCCGTTTCCTTGCTCCACGCTCCTGCTTTGTTGATCCATATGCGGTAGTAGTCGTGATTGCCCATATTGGCGTATACCGGCGGCAGCTTGTAGTCCTTCATAATGCTGCGGAATTGCGCGTAATCTTTATCCGTGCCCGACTCGGTTACATCCCCGGTAATAAGCACCGCCTGGATCTTGGACTCGAAGGCGAGCATATCGTCGAACGCCCGGCGCAGATTGTCCCCTGGGGTTGCGACCCCGCTGTTCACGTGCAGATCGCTTAAGACGAAAAAAGACAGCGCCGCACCCGAGCCGTCGTTCGGATTGCCGATCTCCGCTCGCTCGCCCTTGATCCCGTGCGGCAGATCGCCGAATGCATCGGCTTCGTCCTCCTCCGTATCACGGGGCGCGTTCAGCCTGTAGTTCCATAATCCGCCGGCGGTGACGACCGCCATGAAAGCCGCTGCGGCCGATCTTTTCAGAAACGTTCTCCGGTTCATGCCCTTTTCCTCCGCAGCCGTCCGCTTCTACAGCTCGTCGTAGAGCGGGTTCAAATTCTCGCTGCCGGTCAGGTGCACGAGCACATCCGTAAGCAGCTCGATCTCCTGCTCGATATCGTTCAGGCTGACCGTTTCGACCGGCGAATGCATGTAGCGCAGCGGCAGCGAGACGAGCGCAATCGGTACGCCTCTTCCCGTCGTGCGAATCATATCCGCATCGGTGCCGGTTTTGCGCGGAGTCAGCTCCAGCTGCAGCGGGATGCCGAGCCTCTGCGCGCTATGCTCCAGCAGACGGTTGACTTTCCGGTTAATCGGCGCTCCCTTCGCAAGCACCGGCCCTCCATCCAATACGACGGACTGATGCTTCGAGGAGGCCCCCGGGTAATCCGTGGCGAACGTCACGTCGACGGCGATCGCCAGATCCGGCGAAATGCCGGAAGCCGCGAAATAAGCGCCGCCCATATTCGTTTCTTCATTGACCGTGCTTGCCGCATAAACGCCGACGCGGACGCCTTTGGCCGCAGCCCGTCGCAGCGTCTCCGCCACGATAAAAGCGCCGGTCCGGTTGTCCAGACCGCGCCCGCAGAGCCGGTCGTTGCGCAGCAGCTCCGGCTCCCGCTTGTACACCGCCAGATCCCCGACCTGCACGATACCCGCGAGCTCTTCCTTGCCCGCCGCCCCGCAATCGATGAACAAATCGTCGAATTCGACATCGTTCTTCAGCCCGCCGTGGTGCTGCGCATTCGCTCCGAATACGCCAGTCAGTCGGCCCCCGGTTCCGAGTATGTCCACCTTCATGCCGACGGCCAGCTTGGGGCTGATCCCGCCCAGCGCATCCACATAAATGAAGCCGCGATCGTCGATTCGGCTGACGATCAGCCCGATCTCGTCGCAGTGGCCGGCAAGCAGCACTTTGAACGGCGCCTCCGGGTTCAGCACGCCCACGGCGTTGCCCGCCATATCGGTGCGGACGTCGTGCGCGAACGGCTTCACGTAATCGATCCATTTTCGCTGGACGTCCCATTCCTGGCCGGATGGAGAAGGCGTGGCAAGCAGCTCGAGCAAAAATCGCTTCGCTTGTGAATCCATGGCTGGCACATCCTTTCAGGTATAGTCCACACTTTACCATCATAGCGGGTTGCGAGCCCATTTTCCAGCGGCAGCCTGTTTCACACGAGACCGTGATTTCGGGTAAACGAAAAAGCCGAAGCGTTTTAAACGCTCCGACCAATTTCATTCGAGAACCTGCTCCAGCTGCGGCCGGGATATCAAGCGGACGCCAGCTGTGCCTGATTGATCCTGATATCAACCTTTCACCGCGCCCATCGTGGCGCCTTCCATAATCCAACGCTGGCAAAATACGTACATCAGCACCGAAGGCACCATCGCGATCATCACCCCGGCAAACATCGTAACCCAGTCCGCCGTATACTGCATCATCTGGTCGGCTTGGTACATATTGACGCCGATCGTGTACTTCTTCGGATCGCTCAAGTAAATGAACGGTCCGAGAAAATTGTTGTACAAGCCGAGGAACTTGAATATCGCCACCGTCACGATGCCCGGCATCGCCAACGGAACGATAATGCGGCCGAACACCTGGAACAACGAAGCGCCGTCCATCGTCCCGCTCTCCTCCAGCTCCTTCGGAAGCGATTGCATAAACCCGCCGAGCAGCATAAGGAAGAAGACGCTCTCTCCGAAGCTGTCGAGTATGATCAACCCGGTCAAGCTATTCGTCAAATGCAAGTCGCGCATCAGCACGTATTGCGGAATGAGGGCGTTGATCCCCGGCAAAAACAGCGATAGCATAATGACGCCCCACACCAGCTTCCGGCCCTTGAATTCCATACGGGTCAGCGCGTAAGCATTTAATGTCGTTAAGAATGTGCCGAGAACGAGGCTCACCCCTACGTAATACAGCGTGTTGAGCATGGCTCCGCCCAAATTGTATTTGTCCCAGGCCGTTTTATAGTTGCTCCACTTGAGCGTTTCCGGAAATGCCCATACGTTCTGGAAAAATTCCTGGTTCGTCTTCAGCGACTCGTACAAAACCCAAGCGAGCGGGAATAAAATCGTCAGCGACCAGACGATCAGCACGATTCGCCAAAACCAGTCGATGGCCGTACGCCGTTCCGTCAATCGCTCCACCTCCCTTTATAGGCAAAACTAAGGTTCGATTGTTAATATTCATACGATTGGTTAGGGAGCAGCTTGTCGACGAGCAGCTTCGCGCCCACCAGAATAACGAACAAGAACATGCCGATCGCCGAAGCGTAGCCGTAGTTGTGCGCTTCGTTCCCGAAAGCCAGATTGAACATGTACAAGCCGATGACGTCCGTCGAGCCGGCCGGACCGCCGTTGGTCAAGATAAGCACCTTGTCGAAGCTTTTCAGCGTTCCGAGGACAAGGAAGATGGCGCTTACGCGAATAATCGGGGAAATGAGCGGAATTGTGATGCGGAACAGCCGGGTCATATGTCCCGCGCCTTCCATAACCGCCGATTCGTACAACGATTTCGGAATCGTAATCATCGCGTTCATGAAAATAACGACATAAAGTCCGACGCCGGCCCATACGAATGGCGGAACGATGGCGGAAAGCGCCGTTCTCGTATCCCCGAGCCAGTAAAAACCGTTCATATCGATGCCGACCAAGTGAAGAAGTCCATTCAGCAAACCAAAGCTTCCATCGTATATAAACGCCCACAGCAAAGCGACGACGACCGTGGACAATACGTTCGGGAAGAAGAACAGCACCTTGAAAGCTTTAGTCCCCTTATAGCCTTTATTGGTCAGCAAATACGCGAGAAACAGCGAGATGCCGATAACGAGGACAGGAATGGTTACCATATAGAACAAATTGTGCAAAAGCGCCCGCCAAACGTATTTGTCCTGCAGCATCGCGGTATAATTGTCCAGCCCGACGAACTTCGGGGCGGAAATGCCGTTCCAGTTCAACAGCGAATAATAAACGGATAAGAGATTCGGATACAACGTAAACAATACATAGCCGGCAAAAGCGGGCGTGACCGCCAGCAAAATAAAAATCGTGCGCTGCACATTCGCTTTTTGCATCATGCGGCCCCGTTTCGGGTTGGCTGTCTTCGTTTCCGTGTAAGAGGTCGCCACGGTTCAGCGCTCCTTTCGCGCAAGTCCGATCCGCTGCAAGGAGCTTGTGCGGACTAGCCGCACGCCCCCTGCCGGAATCGAAACGTTATTTTTTCTGAGCTTGGGCGTCTATCGCTTTCTTCAGCAGCTCCTCGGCTTCCTGCAGCTTAGGCAGCGGCTCCTGCTTGCCGATGGCGATTTGCGAGATCGCTTCGTTGATAACTTTCAAGGACTGCTGATAAGCGGGATCGGTCAAGCTAACGTTGCGGAAGCCGCTTTCCAGCATGACCTTGTTTTTCTTCATATACTCGTACATCGCTTTCGGCGCATCCTGGATTTTGGCCGCTCTGGCCGCGTCGTCGGAGAAATCTTTGCGCGCCGGCAGCATGCCGCCTTTTTCCGCGATGACCGATTGAACGGACAAGTTCCACAACCATACGTTGAATTCCTTGGCCCATTTCTTATTCAACTCCGGCTTGGCCGCCCAGATGTAGTTCCCGTTGCCCGCGGACAGACGAATCCAGATCGTGTCGTCCGCCTTGTTCGTCATCGGCACGCTCATGAAACCCCATTTGAAATCGGGCGGCGTGGACTCCTTCATTTCGTTCTGTACCCACGTTCCGGTCGACACCATAGCCGCTTTGCCTTGAATGACCTGCATTTGCGATTGCGTATGGTTGAGGGCGGATACACCTTCGGGGAAGTAACCTTTCTTGCCCATTTCGTAAATCTTGTTCCAACGTTCGACACTTTCGGGGGACGTATGATTAGGAAGCTTGAAACTGCGGAAATCGTCTTCGAATTTTTTCAGGTTGCCGTTCGCTTCGGCTAGCTCGAACAGCTTCCACGCTCCGAAAGCGTTCTCGATATAGGTTGGATACACGCCCGGGAACGTTACCGGAATGACGCCCTTCGCTTTGATCGCTTCGCAAAGCTTCATGAACTCGTCCCATGTTTTCGGGTTTTGGTTCCAGCCGTTTTGCTCGAACAGCGCTTTGTTGTACATCAGTCCCCCGGCGGTACCGGCGACGGGCAGCGCATACGTCTTGCCCATTACGCGCGGAGCCGACGCATATTCGCCATCGAGAGCGATATCTTTCAGCGTTTTGCCGCCCCCGTCATACGCCTTGCGATCCCATAGATCTTCCTGCGGCTCCAGCTTGCCTGCGGCTACAAGCGCTTCCACGCCGCCCGGAATGTTGCCGGAGAACAGATCGAACATATCGCTGTCGTTGTTGGCGGCGATCTTCGTTCCCGTGATCGTATCAATCTTCGGAGAGTATACGACCTCGAAGCTGACATTCGGAAACTTTTCTTTAAATGTGTTCATGGCGAAATCGAACCATTCGCGCCCCATTCCGCTTTCAAAGAAACCGACCTTCAATGTAACTTTCTGATCTTTGGGTAGTCCGTTTTCCGTATAAGCAGCTCCTTGAGACGTTCCGTTCTGCGGAGCAGGGGCGGCATCCTTGGCCGGCTCTTGAGCCTTGGCACAGCCGACTGCGGAAAGTGCGACGAGAGATAACGCAAGTGCAGTCGAAATCGATTTCATTTTCACTTTCATGCGAACCCTCCTTTTATATAGGCAACCTCGGGTCTTTCCAACAATATTCCCTGTATCTCGACATTTTCTGCTTGAAACGAACCGGCCGGCTCGTTCAGTAACTTATCATTTTGCCGACTGTTCCGTAAATATTTGATTTTTTACGGCATAAGCATTTTTGTTGGTCGGGCGCCACAGGGACGCAAAAAAGCGGAATCCGTTATCCCGCCGACGTCGCGCCTTTGCTGCGACAGTCTGCGTACGGTCCCGCTCCCCTTATATACGTTTTCTTACCGATAGCCGTTTTTTTGTTTATATCGTTTCCGGAAGCTCTTTGCGATAGCTGCCGGGCGTCGTTCCCGTCTGCTTCTTGAAGGCGCGGATAAACGATAGCGCATTCGTGTAGCCCACTTCTTCCGCAACGTGCTGCACCGCGTCTTCCGTTTCCTTGAGCAGCCGGGTCGCCTTCTCGATGCGGATCTGGGTGACGTAATCGATAAATTTGACGCCGAACTCTTCCTTGAAAATACGGCTCAAGTAACTAGCGTTGTAGCCGAACTGCTCGCTCACCGAAGCAAGCGACAATTCCGGATTGCCGTATTGCTCGGCAATATATTGTTTGATGTTTTGCAGCATATGATGCGACGATTTTTTCTCCCGGAGCCGCCGCATCTCCTCGAACGCTTCGACGAGCAGCGCATCCAGCTCCCCGTATATCGCATCGAGCGTCTCGTGCCGCTCCATGATCCGGTCGATGCGAAGGGCGGCGGAAGAATTCCAAATATCCTGAAACTCCGCGGGAAGTTCCATCATTTCGCGGTGCAAATGGACCGTCAGCATCGTAAATACATTGTAGAGGTCGTCTCTCGTAAACAAGCTGTTGCGGATCGAGCGGTAAAAACTATGCAGCCGTTCTTCCCACGCCGGATCGCCGGCGCGGAACGACTGGCAAAGCAGCCGGATTTCCTCAAGCTGCTTGAACGTTTCCCCGTGCGGCACTTGCGTATCGGCCTCCACGATAATCCGGTTCGCGCCGAGCGACGATTTGTAGCCGAGCAGCCTGGAAGCGAGCCGGAACGACTCGGGCAGCCGGGCAAGCTCAGGGTATACGCCGCCGATCCCGGCCGTTACGGTGAACGACATGTTGTCGCCGATCCACTCTCGCAGCTTATCGGAGAGGGAGACAGCCGTCTCCTCGGCGCCTTCCTTGCCCGCCAATTGCAGCAGGACGGCAAAACGGTGCGGGTTGACCCACTCCCCGTACAGCGCCAGGCGCATGTCTCCGGCAATTTCGCGTAGCACGTTGCCGATCACCTGCTTCAACAACTGCTGATCGCGGCGGTTGTACTTCGCCGTAAACTCCTGAAACTGGTCGATTTCGAACAGCATGACGGTCATGCAGGTAGAGTCGTCCCCGCTTAAGCCGAGCAGCTCCATATTCTGGAGCTTGTCGCCCATGCCTCCCTCGCCCTCCAACAGATGGAGGAAAACGTGCCTGCGGCGGTATACGATATTTTCTTCGTCCTTAACCTGGAGCATACTATGCTCGTCCAGAAGCTGATCGATCGCGTTCTCGATATATTTGAACTCGTCCTTCCGCTCGTCCAACTGCAGCTTGCGGCTCTTGAGCCGCGCATACGCCTCGATGCGACTTGCCCATGTCAGGATCGGGCGGTAATGGCGCCGCGTGACCAGCACGAACCAGACGGCGCCCAGCGCCACGACGATAAAGCCGAGCGTGATCCACACGTAGAACAGCGACGAAACCCAATCGAGAATGCTCGATTTGTAGATGCCGACTCTGACGGACCAGCCCGTATAGTCCGAGCGGATATGCGCCAGCTCCTTGCCCGAATCCGGAACGGCACCCTCTTGGCCGGACGGTCCGGTCGACGCCTTCGACGCGATCAATTTGCCCGATTCGTCGATCAGCTCCACGAAATTGAGCTTCGATTCGGACATGCTGCCGATCATTTCGCTCAGTTTGGCTGTGCTGACATGCACGACCAGCAGACTGCGGTCCGATAAATCGGCAATCCTGACCAGACTGACGACGTCGGCGCCGCCAAAGCCGGGACTTTCCTGGTAGAACCGCTTATTTTCCCAATGGAAGGGCCGCAGGCTGGATATCCTCGAACCGATAAATTCCTTGTCCCCGAAAGCGTTCAGACCCGAGATGGAGGAAGGAGTCAGTACCGTAGCGTCCTTCGTCCGGTACAAATAGATCGAGTGCACGAGCGGCTGCTTGCGGATAATGGCCCCTAGAGCGGCCGCGGCCTCGTAATCGACCTGTCGCCGTTCCGAAGCGGGAATGTCCGCGAAAAACTGCGTCAGCTTCTCGTTATCCCGCAGTTCGCCGCTGATCATCTCGTCGACGCCTCGCAGCACCCCGTCGATCGTCTGGCTAATCGTATGCGACAGCAGCGTATTCGCTTTCATGGCCGAACGCGTCGACATTTCGTTCAACGACAAATAAGCCAGAAACAGCAGCGTCGCGACTATGAGAAAAAAGACGGGCAAATAAGACAACAGCAGTCGTTGAAATCCGTTCGTTTTTTTCATAGAGTCCCCCGTGAGAGCGCTATTCATCATTCCTTAATTGTAACCCGTTCGCTTCAACCTTGTAAACGGCGGACAGGCTGACATCTATATCCGCTCTTTCCTTCTGTACGAAAACACGATAACATATATAGAATAGATTATCCATTCGGGAGGAACATGCTTTTGAACAGAAAGCTCAGGCTGTACCTAGGATTGGCAACGGCGGTGCTCCTCGCAGGAGCGGCTTTATGGATCGGGCTCGCCGTCGCCAACAATGGTGCCGGTGCCCGTCAGCCGCATGCTGCAGGACCGGACGGCTCCGCTATGACCTTGCATCTGCTGATAGGCGGCCCCGCTACGTCCCGCCTTCCGGCCCCCGAACGTGATTTTGTCCGGCAGGCCATCGAGCGCAAGTTCAACGTCCGCTTGTCGGTTACGTACACCGAGCCGGGCAACGACTACGAAACGAAGATCGCCGCCCTGCTCTCTGCGAACGATCCGCCCGACATGTGGCTAGAGCTTAGCGCGGACGGCGGCGCCCAGCATGCGCTGGACAATGTGCTGGCGGATATGACCTACTATGTGACGCCGGAAAAGATGCCGCATTATTTTAAATACTGGATGAACGAGTCCGAGCTGCGCCAATACCAGTTCCACAATAAGTTCGCCCGCGCTCCGATTCCGTATGACAAAAGCTCCTACCGCTCCTACTACATCCGCAAGGATTGGCTGGACAAGCTGGGTTTAGACGTGCCGGACAGCTACGAGCGTTATTACAACGTACTGAGAGCGTTTACGTTCAACGACCCGGACGGCAACGGCAGGGCGGATACATACGGATTCACGACCGCCGGCAACGGCTCCCGCCTTTCCACGGATTGGCCGGAATATGTGAAGAACGGCCTGCTGTATCCGGCCTATTATGCCGATAACCGGCTGATCGACATGCAGATGGACTCGAAGGTGGAACAGGTCGTCACCGACATCTTGCGTGCTATGGGCGATGGCGTCGTCGACCCCGACTGGTTTCTGAACAAAGGGCGCCAGCATATCGACAAGGCCGTTCAAGGAAAAGTCGGCATCGTGCTGGGCGATACGCTGGATTTCGCGTTCGACGCCAATCCGGACAGCCTTCAATCCCGCAGCAGGGCTATCAATCCGGCGGCGGATTGGGTGCCATTCAATCCGTTCGGCAAACAGGCGATTGCGACAGCTTCGACGCCGCAGTATCCTTTCGTATACGCCAACAATGCCGCCGGCCTGAACCCGGAAAAGCTGGAGCGGATTTCGCAGATTTTGGACTGGCTGTCGGGCGAAGAAGGGTTTATTTTGACCCACTACGGACTGGAAAATGTGCACTATACGCGAAAAGGATCGACCCTTACGCTCATTCCGGCCAAGATCGACGAGGATATTGTCCAAAACGGAGATTTTCTGAAAATATGGGATTTCTTCACGCCGGACACGCCGCATGTTCTCGGGTTGACCGTGATCGATCCCCGCCGAACGGAACGCGACCGGCGGATCGCCGACACACTCGGCCGAATTCCCGTTTACGGCGGACTGGGAACGACGCTTACTCCGCCGCTCGGCATCAGCGTGGAAGCAATGCGCGCGCGCCAGAACGAGCTGCAGGTAAAGATGGTATTCGCCGACAAATCCGCGAAGCGGTGGCCGGAATACCGGGAGCAAATTATGACGGGCTACAACGGCAACGTCATATTCCGTCAATACGAAGAGAAGATCCGGCAGGCGCAGTCGATGCGTCCTGCCGCCAATTAGCCCCATTGCGCAAAGTCGGCGGATCCGCCAGTGGATAATGCTGCCATGCTTTTGGTAAGATGGAGGTACATCAAATAAAGGTTGTGAACGAAATGGGTGTCAGATTCAACCGCGAGTACCGCGACATCGTCCGCGATTTCGGGACGGCGCTCGGACAAATCGACAATTGCTATGAAATGTTCGAGATGGAGCGCGACGATTGGGAAAGTCTGGATCGCGAAGAGCAGATCGAATTTTTGCGGACGTTGGCGGACGATATTTTCTACGGCCTCGGCTCGGAGCCGTTAATCGAAGTCGGCGAAGGCAAGGTGCAATACGACTCGTCCAATCATATTATACGCGTATGGACCGATTCGCAGATCGTCCATCTGATCAAGCTCGTCTAGCCCGGACAAGCCGGGCAGCGGCCAGCTCCGCGCTCGCCAAACCGTTCGTTTCGAAGGTATGCCCCGCAGGGCAGCTTCGGGCGGACGGTTTTTGCGCTTGTTGCAACTTCGTGCGGAGGGCAAAGGCGGATGCGCAATGTCCTCTGCATGGGACAGGCTCCGCCGCTCATACACTGGTAGGGAAGCGCTTAGGCCGAGGCAGACAGGAAGGAGGCCCGCCCCTATGAGTGAAGCTCCCCACCGTTTCTGGAAAAAGCTGCGTTCTCAAGCCAACCAAACGCTCGGCGATCAGTTTTGGAACGACATTGCCGGGCTTCTTCCGAACGCTCAGCCGAGAACGGACGTTTTCCAGACGGATGACCGCTTTATCGTCGTGATCGAGCTGCCGGGCTGCCGGATCGAGGAATCCGTCAAGCTTTCGGTACATAAAAACATGCTGCACATCCGCGGCGATCTCGTCTGTCCGTATCCGGTGGAAGAGGACGGTTTGCTTGTTGCCGAACGGTTTTTCGGCCCGTTTCACCGCAAAATCCCTTTGCCGCCCGGAACGGCGGCGGAAGGCATGAGAGCCCGCAGCAAGGACGGACTGCTGACCGTGGAGTTCTTCCGCACGAAGCCGTCCGATGAGGCCATCGATATTGCGATCGACCGGCCAGACGCAGGCGCGGCGGACGATCCTCCGCTTCCCGAACGTCCCGAACAAGGAGGTTAAATCGAATATGGTACGTATTCGCTTTGAATCGATCGAGATCGATACCGTCTCGGAAAGCTCGTCCGTCAACAGCGGCATCAACGTGCTGCTTGGCCGAGTCAGCACGGAACGGAGCAGCGAAGCGATGGGTTCAGTCGACGGCAAAGGCAATAAGCTGACAGACGGGCTGTACGTCAGAAGGCGTCGAGCGGACGATCGCCCGAACGGGGGCGGCTGATGGCGGCCTCGTTGTTCTCGCCCAATTTCGTTATCGGCCGCATCGATATCGGCAGTGTAGAAGGCGCGTCCTGCGTCAACATGGGCAACAACTTCCCCTCTCACTTCCAAAGCAGCAAGAAACAGAATCAAGGCTTCGGGGAAATTAGCGGCAACAACAACACGCTGTCCGAGACGCGTTCGGCGCTGGACGATTCCGATTTCTTGGACTGGATGTCCGGCGAAGCGGCCCCGGATATTCCGGAAGCGGTCCGCGACTGGTTCGCCGGGCTTGTCCGGGAAGCGTCGCAGCAGGCCGACATCGGGCAAGACAAATAACGCGAATGCGGACATGGGCCGGAATTCGCCGGCTATCCGTTTTCGCGTAGACGAGCGTATGTGGGAGCGCGCTGCCTTGTTCCATCGGGTACAGCATCAAGCGCGAGATATGCCGGGCACAGCTGGCTCAGGCCTGTCGCAGCGTTTATTCCCATGCCCCGGTTCCGCTAAAAACCGGCGGCGTACTACAGCAGCCCCGATTCCCGGAACACGGTCGGCGCGCCGCAATCCGCGCAATACGCAGCGTCCTGCCGGTTTACTTTGGAGCAGCCCTTATGCAGAGGGCTCTTTTTTTTCGAACAACGGTTCACGAGCGGCGCACCGCAGCGGACGCAATGCCTGTCGCTTTTCTCCGGCTGATGTCCGCAGCGAACGCAAGGGTCTTTCTCCTTCTGGTCTGCCATGCCGACCGCCTCCGCAGCCTATACCCGCAATTGCGGTTTTGCCATATTGTATGCGACAGAGGCGCAGCCGGTATAGGCCCATTTCCCGCATACTCGCGGCAAGAGACCGTACGGATGCATCCGTGCGGCCTCTGATGAAAGTTTGCTTGTTTTCGCCGGAACGCCGGATCAGCCCCCCTCCATAAAACGAATCGGAATTTCTTTGGCGACTACAGCTTCCTCGCGCGGCAGGGTCACCTCGATGACGTTCTGTTTGTATACCGCCTTGGCTCCGTCTACACGAACCGGAACGGCCAGCCTTACCGTCTTCTCCTCGCCGCCGGGAAGTCCTGCCAGCCGCAGCTCATGGGGCATCGCCGCCAACCGCAACTGCCTCGGCTCCATGTCGGCGGACAAGCGGATGCGCACGATGAGCGCCCGGTGGGTCTCGAATACGTTGCAGGCGAGCGACGATTGCCTGGACTCCGCCGTCGGCTGCGCGGTCCGGCCGTTATCGGACGGTCCGGGGACCGCATCCGCCAGTATCCCCTTTACATATCGGTCCACCCAAGGGATCGGGCCGCCGGGATTGCCATGGAGCGCCTCCTTCCAGCCGTTTCCGCCGAAAAAGCTGTTCTGAAAGCCATCCCAGTCGAACGGCCCCCCGCCCGGACCTGTTTTTTCTTCATCCGATCTGGCCAACCGATCGCCTCCCTTCAGCCAACGATTTCGCCGGCTTCTGCTCTTCCTGTTCGCGGTCACATTCATGACGCCTGCGGGACCGTCTGCTTGCTCAGGAAAACATCGCGGTCGTCGATCGGCGTATCGATCAGATCGTTATCGTAAATGACGTTCACATTGCGCGTAACTTGATGGCCCTCGCCCGAAATGCCCGAGAAGCTGGCGTTCGTCTTGCTGTGCGAGCTCCAGCCGTATTGCAGATTCGTGCCCACAAAGATGCCCGAATTCGTCTCCATCGCATTGACGACAATCCGGTCGAACTGAACGAGAAAACTCGTACCCGGCACAGCCAGCGCCTCCTTCCTACGATTGAATGCTCGGACCTCCGTCCCTGTCGAAGCCGTCGAAGATGAGCGTATCCAGGAAATCGTTGTCCGACAGCAAATTCAAATTGGCGGCAAACGTGCTGCCGCCGCCAAAACCGTTCGTTATCGATCCGATCGAATACTGGTTTTTGTTGTGCGAATCCCAGCCCGGCGCAGCCGTCTCTCCGACGAACACGGCGGCGTTCGTCTCTTGAGCGTTCACGTAAATTCCGTTGAAAATAATAGTTCCCGGCATTCCGTTCCCTCCGTTGATCGTAGTCGTAACTCATACATATGCCCGCAACGCATTGTCCTATGCGGAAACCGGCACAAGATGCGCATGCTTTTCCCGGTTCTCCCATATAATGTACGAGACAGATTGTCTGAATTAAGCGGTGAACCGGCCGGCTGCCCTGCACGGGCGGCTTCTGCCGGACCAACTTCGACGGGACAAGCGGGGAATCGTTATGTGGAACTGGTTGTCGCGGCGCGGCAAAACGGCATCCGTCTCCAGCGACCGAGCGGAGTGGAGCCGGCTGGAGCAAAAAATCGAACAGCTGGAGCGGACGCTGCTGCTGCTTGCCAAGGAGACGCGCAAGCAAAACATCGTCGTGCGGCAGCTCCATATTAATCAGCCCGTTGTAGAGCAGGTCACGTTTCGGCTCGACGCTTTAGATATCGAGGAGCTGAGCGGGTCATTGAACTTGGGGAACAATTTCGACGTGCAGTTCGACCCGCAAACGCTGTTTCGCAGCGGGAACGGCGCAGGCAAGGCGGGAGACAAAAACGGCGGGTCCGACAAGACTGCAGATAAAGCCGGCAGTGTCGGCAGAGCGCCAGACAAAACCGGCAGTGTCAGTAAAGCGGCAGATAAAGCCAGCAGCGTCAGTAAAGCGGCAGACAAAGCCGGCAGCGTCGGCAAAGCGCCAGACAAAGCCGGCAGCGTCAGTAAAGCGGCAGATAAAGCCAGCAGCGCATCCGGTCCGGCCGCTTCTGCCGGCAAACCGGTCCCTTCCGGGGAGCCCGACGCTTCTCCAGGACGAGGCACTGCCCCGCTGGAGCGTACCCCGTCCGGCTACTCCTACCGGACGTCCCCGGCCTCCGCTTCGGTTCGCACGTCTGCGCCCAACCGCAACAGCCCTCCGCCGCGTAAGCTGTAGGAACGAAACGTCGGAAAGGAGCGGCCGCTTTGTCCTACAGCTCTATCGTATTCAACCGCATTCGCGTCAACGAGATGGGCGAGAATTGCGGCGTCTTCATCGGCAACAATATAGCCTCGTTGTGGGGCTCTTTCAGCAAGCAGCAGACCGGCTTCTCGCAGCAGGGAGGAACGGCGAGCGGTAACCGGACGTTGTTCCGCAACCGTGACGTCTTCGACATGATCGCGATCGGTCCGTCAATTTGCCGGGTCCGCCCGCGTATCCGGCCGAACCCTCAGGGACGCACGGTGTCGGACGCTCGTAACAGGACGAGCAGCAAGCATGCGCGCAAACAAACGCGTGGCCGTCAGCGGTCGCAAACCCAAACGCGCCGACGGCTTCGCAAAACCGGACGGAACGATAAGGGGATAGCGCTTACAAAAAAATAGAAAACCGAACCCGATTGCCGGGTTCGGCTATCCATTACGGTCGAGCGTCCCTAAAGTGTGGACGGCATCAGTTGACCGATTTGCGTTCGTTTTCTTTTCTGCTTTCGGCAGTATTCGTTTCCTCTGCCTCGGCGATCATTTGCCGGCTTCCCTTGCGGAATTCCCGCATCGTATCGCCGATCGCGCGTCCCAGTTGCGGGAGCTTGGACGGACCGAACAGCAGCAAAGCGATCAATACGATCAAGACGAGCCCTGTCCAACCGATGTTGAAAGGCATGCGAATTCCCTCCTTATACTCAAAGCAAAAGCCCAGCCCTGCTTTAACCATAACAGACAGCCCGACCGAGAGCAATCCCCCGGGCGAACCAAAGCCGTATTTTTTTTCAAATCGAACGCGGACACCGGCTGAAGCTTGGCTCATTTCGGTACGCCGGGTGCTCGAAGCTGCGAATTCGGGTTGCCACCCAGCTAACCATCCGCGCCTCGTTTTTGACATTTGAATACCCACGCCGGAGGAACGTTCAACCACGTATACCCCGTATCCATGGACGGAAAGCGCGATTGGAAGCTCCCTTTAAGCAGCGGCGTATATTGAAAGGCAACAAACGTCCCCTTATCGGCCAAACTGGCGTGAATCGCGTCGAACAGCTTCTCCCGCAAATCCCTTGAGAAATTGGCAAAAGGCAAGCCCGACACGATCAAATCAAACGGACATCCCCTCTCCCGGACGTTTTCCTCCAGACGTAGGGCATCGTCCACAATGCTCAGATGCGGATACTGCCGATTCAGCCCGAGCCGAAACGACTCGTTTTTCTCGAATAGCACCAATTCGCTGGAGCTGCTGCGACGCTGCTCGATTTGCCGGGTAAACACGCCTGTTCCGGGCCCCAGTTCGGCGATCCGCTTCAGTTTATGCCACGGGATCGCGGGCGGAAGCATCTTTCCCGTCAGAAAGCGAGAGCTAGGCAGGACACTGCCGACCTGCCCTGCATTCGCCATAAATTCGCCAATAAACGAGGCTTTCTTCATCCTATCGCAACCTTCTTCTCCAGCAAGTAAACGCTGCCGCCAAAGCAGGCTGCGCCAACAAAAACGAACACAAGCAGTGGGGGCAAATTAGCCGCAGCGACGACCGTAACGAGCAGACCCGCGACGAAGACGAGAAAGGCGATGCCGATAGACAGCTTGCGGGAGCACTTGCCTAGCAGCATGCTGAAGAAGCACAATAAGACGAGGCAAGTCGCAGCGATCATCAAATGGGCTGCCAACCACAGCTTCCCCCAAGTGAGCGTGATTAACGGCTCCGCGCGAAACAGCATCCCGTCGCTGAGAACGTACTGAACGCTCAAGCCAACCGCCGTCACTCCTGTTATGAGAAGCGCCTCCAGCAAAATAGCCATGCATTTGGCCGTCACCAGATGTGCGCGAGGTACCGGAATCATCAGAATCAACACGATCGAGCGTTGCTTCCATTCCTCCCTCCAGATCGAGAAACCATGGACGAGCGGAGCAAGCAGCATCACGCAATAAACAACGATGTTCAAGGTCATGACGAACGCCAGTTGATCGCGGTCCATGAACAGCTGCAGCAGTGAAAGGAGGACGTTAAGCACCACAAGCGCGGCGACGATAATAAGCCATTCGTTTCGGCGGTTCCGTAGTTCGGTTTTCAGCAAGCGGCTAAATGCGTGCACCTTCATGCGCCTCCTTCAATAGGTCCATCAAGGACATGTGTCTTTCCTGCTTCAGCGTTTCTACGTGACCTTGCAGCAGAAGCTTTCCTTCATGAATGAACATAATATCGTCCAGCATCGTTTCCACCTCGAGAACTTCATGGGTCGTAACGAGAATCGTTTGCCCTTCGTCCATAAAATCTTCCACGATCGCCTGCGCGATCTGCTCCCGGGCGAACGGATCGATTCCGGCAAAAGGTTCGTCCAGCAGCAAATATTTAGCTTGACGGCTGAGCGCCAGCAGCAGCTTCATCTTCGCCCGTGTTCCTTTGGAGGCATCCTGCATAACCGCTTGCTTCTGCAAGCCGAAAAAATCGAGCAGACTCGCTGCCTTCCCCTCATCCCAATCCCAGTAAATATCTTTCATATAACGCATCGCATCGGATAGCTTCATCCACGGGTACCATACGTCCGTATCGGGCAAATACGTCACCAGCCCTCTTGTCGCCAGCCCAGGGCGTTTTCCGTCAATCGTTATGTCGCCGCGATCGAGGCGCAGCAGACCGGCAATAGCCTTCAATGCAGTCGATTTCCCCGCTCCATTCGTCCCGAATATCCCGACAATGCATCCTTCCTTGACCGCAAAGGACAGATCGTCCAGCGCCTTCTGTTTGTCGAACGTTTTGACCGCCCGATCCATGATGATCATTGCC
The DNA here is from genome assembly GCF_039536325.1 of Paenibacillus hodogayensis. NCBI lineage: Bacteria > Bacillati > Bacillota > Bacilli > Caryophanales > Paenibacillaceae > Paenibacillus > Paenibacillus hodogayensis. Next base: position 9,824 of record NZ_BAAAYO010000007.1, on the reverse strand, counting down.
CGCTCCCCTTCTCCAAATAAGTTTTCACCAGCAGCAGTATTTCCTCGTTCGATTTCCCGAAGGACCGCATCATATCGACGCTCTCTCGTAAAGTCGCGTTCAGCGCCTCTTCCCGAAGCTGATCCAGCACAGCGATATCCCCTGTCATAAAGCTTCCTTGTCCTCTGGCCGTCACGATCAAATTCATATCCTCCATTTCGCGGTAAGCTCTCTGGATCGTATTCGGATTAACTCCCAGGTTCTTGGCCAGCTCCCGCCGGGACGGAATTTCCTGCCCGGGCTTGTAGGTGCCGTTCATAAACTTGAGCTTGATATCGTCAATAATTTGCGCATAGATCGGTTCCTTCTGATTGAATTCCATTGTCTCCTCCATTCCTCGATCAGTATCACTGTATTAATTAATTAATACAGTACCACGCGACTAACATACTGTCAATGCCTCTATAGGAAACAGGCCCCGCAGCCCGGTATTGCCCCTGTTTATCGGCAGTCTTTAAAAACGATTGACAAAGAATGATAAGGGAAATTATACTAACGATTACAAAAAAGCCGCCTCATGATGCAGGCAGCTTGGTACTCGTTTATGGAGGGGGAATAAAGATGGAGAGCGTAATCGATTATTACTCCGGCTTCGACGAGTGGGGACGACTGGACCGGGAGCCTCTGGAGTTTACAATCAACTGGCATTACATCAAACAATACTTGCCCCCCTCCGGCAAAGTGCTGGATAACGGCGCAGGCCCCGGCAAATACGCGATGCGTCTGGCCGAACACGGGTACGACGTGACGCTGACGGATTTAACACCGAAGCTGGTCGAGCTGGCCCGCCAGCGCGCCGCCGAACAGAACATGACGGATCGATTCGACGGATTTCGCGTCTTGAATGCCACGTGTCTGGAAGGCATACCCGACGAAGCCTTTGACGCCTCCCTGATGCTCGGTCCTTTATACCATTTGCAGCAGCCGGACGACCGGACGGCAGCCGTTCATGAGCTGCACCGGGTGACCAAGCGGGACGGTCTCGTGTTCGTGGCGTTTCAAAGCCGGACGAGGATGATGCTCACCTCCCTGCGTTTCCCCCAACAGTGGAAACCGCTCGATACGATAAAGGCTATTTCCCACTTCAAGGAAAGCGGCATTTTCAATCATGCGGATAAAGGACGGTTCACGGGCGCTTATTATTACAATATAGAGGATATCCGCCCCTTTATGGAAAGTCACGGGTTCGAAACCGTGGATTTGATCGGCTCGTCGGGCATCGCTCCGCTGCTGACGGACGAACAAAAGCAATATTGGGCCGAACGCGGACAATCCGACCGGCTGCAGGAGCTGCTCTTTGAAACCGCGCGGGACCCGTCTATTCTGGGAATATCCTCCCATCTGCTTTATATCGGACGCCGGCGCGGGATATAGCGATTTTCACGGGCCCAGGCGGGCACCCTTGCGATCGCTGCCCGAGGCGATGCTCAAGCATGAATTCGTCCACGGCTCCGCGGCTGCTCTTCATCATCATGTGCTCGCCCAGCTACTAAAATGTTGCCCGTTACACAGCGAGGCTGCCGATTCATGGGCCTGTTGACAAACATACCGGCAGCCTCGTTCATATGAACATTGAGCTATCTCACCCCAATAGTTAACTTCTCTTCGAATACTCCATTAACCAACAATTCTTTCGTTCACCTTCATGCCACTCGTTGCTGGGTAGCACCTTTATTTTTTTGAAGCCACACTTTTCATAGCACGAAATGGCCCGCACGTTCCAAGTCTGCGGGTCCATTACACTCGCTATCTTCCTGGGGGAAAAAAATCTCCTTAACCATCTCAATATCATGAGGACGGTCCCTTCCTCCGTAATATTGCAGTACTAATGGGTCGGAAAGCCATTTCACAAGGTAATCCACATCATTATCGGCTAATTTACGAACTCGAAGGTTTTCCGTTTGGAACATCAGCAGCTAGAACTCCCCCCATTGACATATGGTTTATATTACCCTATCAATATGAGTCTTGTCGTTTTGAAGAAAGATGGTGAATATAATAAATTTTGACCCGATATCGTTACAGTTCCGTTGATAATCTATAGCTTCGGCACACGCTATTGGGTCTGTCCTACTAGTTCAAAATCCACGTTTATTACTCGTTAAACAGCCTTGACAATAAGTTATATGCTGGACTTACTTCCCACGTTTCATACGGAACAAAACTCTTTGCTTTCATGGCATCAAGCGTACGAGATTTTTGTTGTGGACGGGTTATGTATTGGTCTATATTAGATTCATTTATTTCGATATACCTGGCTTCTTGAATTTCTTCTGGTTGTATATGAATTTCTCCACTTACGTACTCCGCTTTAAAAACAACCGATAAAACATGCTTCGTTGCATTATAATAGACACCTGTTATGCCTATAGGACGTATCGTTATCCCAGTCTCCTCTAGAAACTCCCTACAAACCGCTTTGTCCAATGATTCACCTACCTCAACATTTCCACCAGGCATTTCCCATGTATCCGAACGCCAATGAGTCCTAAGTAATAAAACCTCATTTTGGGGGTTCATTAATAAGGCGGAAACCGCAACGATGTGCTTAGGATGTTCATATTCCATTCAACATCACTCCATAATATATGGTTGCTTGATTTTACCGGATTATCCCTATGCATTAACTGATTAGTCGTTAGCGTACAGTTATAGTTGAAACTCCACATAAAATGGATGGAGTTCTTCATTCAAACAAAACTCGATTCTCTGCCTGAAATTACCCCAAGTCACCATCTCTAACGCAACTTCGAGTGGGAAAAAGCCTACTTCCAGAGACTCAGGAGATGTTGTTAATTCTCCACCGACTGGTCTGCCTAAAAATAAGGTGTTACAAATGGACTGAGGTACATTCTGAAAAATGCCGCAAAATTTCGTTACTTCTATCTCTATACCGCTCTCTTCCTTTGTTTCCCTGATAGCGGCATTTTTCAACGATTCCCCTTCTTCAACTACGCCCCCTGGCATTTCCCAGCCTCGATCAGGGCCCTTTATTAATAATATTTCGTTAAGCTCATTAAGCACAATTGTTGCTGCGGAAACAAAATGTTTTGAAGTCATCTGATCTGTCCCCCATTCTCTAATGAATGTTATTAACGGTTCTATTAATAACCGCCTGGACATCGCTATCGCTATTTATGCCAAATTGGCGATTAGCTTCTCCTTCGTCTGTTCTCCGTCTCCATTTCTTCAGGAATTAAGGACTTACAATCAATTTTAACATCAAAATCCTCACTCCATAACTAACGTTTCCCTAATAATTTCCTAACAACCAAAGCCAAACATAATTGTTTCGACGGAAAACGGCGGAAGGAGAATTCGAAGCGGTCAAATAAAATGGGTTTCGCGGCTGTCCGTTCCTTGTAAAACAACTGCATCTCAGCATTAATTGTGGTCGCCATCGTACTATTCGAAATCTCGTAAAAACGTTTCAAATTGTTGAACAAGATTTGCCACTTGACTGTATCGGCCATTTCATCGGCAACCGGGTTAATAATAGGGTGGGACCACGCATGGTCGCGCAGCACAGACAAGTAGTTAGTTCCGGGTCCGACCAGTCCGTGTGAACTACCCTCCCCAACTGCGCGTCCATGTCAAACTTTCCGTCCTCCATTCAATTTATTATGTAGAAAATAGGCAGATAGTGAAAACAGGAATGATAAAAACTTTTATATACGTTTCTACACACTATCTACATAATTTATGTATATGCATATCTTTCTCGATGTCAACCATTGGAATTCGATTGATAAAAAAAGACGTTCCTGCCCACTCTCGTCGTGGTTTTGGAAACGTCCTTACTGCATTTTGGTCGTTGGATACGCATCCATTAACAAACCTTAGTTGCCGTAAGCCGCCCGAACCGCATCCTGCTTATCAAGCAGCTCCGCCACCCGGACGCGCAGTTCCTCCTCTCCGATCAAGCCAGAGTATAGCAGCTGCAGCAGCTCGCGCATCGCTTCGATCGTCTCGTAGCGCAGCCCGTACTGCCGCTGGCTCCGATAGGACGGAATAATCTCCCGGTACAGATTGTAGCGGGCCGGCTTGTGCACCTTTGGCTCCGACGCGCCGTCGGCGACCGCGGAACCGGGAATACTGAGTGTATTGCGGCGAACGATGGCTTGCGCCTCGCGAGAAGTCATAAACTCAACGAATGTGCGGGCCGCCTCCGGAACCGCTGTTTTGCGGTGGATGGACAGTCCGATCCATAGCAGCATAGTCCGCGGTTTCGAAATGTGCGGCAATGGCGCGATATCGTACGAAACCTTATCACCCAAGCCGTTCAGCAAAAAATAGGTCGTCATAAGCATGGACAGCTTGCCCTCGGCGAACAACGTCTGCATAGCCGATACGTCAAGAAAGCTCGGAACGACTCCGTCCGCCTTCATCAAGTGACAGCAGTACGTTAAAGCAGCGGTGAGCTCCTCTGCCTCCGGATGCCATCCGGGCGAATGCACCGGATCGGAAGAGCACTGCATCCAGATCGTCGGCCAACGGTTATTGCCGGCCAAGAAGCTGGCGGCGAATCCGTACCTTCCATTTGGATTCGATAGCTCCGCTGCCGCCTCCAGCAATCGTTCCCACGTCCAGCCGCTGTCCGGCTCGGGAAGCCCGGCCTCCCGGAAATGCTCCGGATTGTAAGCGAGAATGATCGGCGAAAAAACAAGAGGCTGGGCGTAGCCGATTCCGTCAACAAGCAGCTCCTCGCGCAGAAACGGATACGTGTCGTCCGAAAGCCGCATCGGCTCCAGTACGTTAAGCCGATTGTGCTCCCGGGCGTGCTGGTAGTAAATTTGGTTGATCATCATCACGTCGAACCGGCCGGATATCATGAGATCGTCGATCGTATCGAACGAATAGTTATTCGAGATGGAAATCGGACGGATCTCAATGTGCGGATGCTCTTTGTGAAACAAGGCAAGCAGCGCGGCCAAGTCGACATCCCGGTACATCGTGTCGTGAAACCCGAAATGAACCGTCTCCTTCTTGACCACCTTGCTGCCAACCCGGCGTATTTTGATCAGCAAGCCTTCTGCCGCCAGTTGGTCAAGCCCTTTTGCCACCGATTTGTAGCTCACATCGAACTGCTCGGCAAGTCTTTCTTCCGAAGGCAAAAAGGACCCGGGCGCATAAATACCTGTCTCGATATCGCGGCGTAGCGTGGCGACCATTTCGTTCATGCGGTCTCTGAAAGTACTTCGGCTCGGCTTTGAATTCATTGCTTACTCCCTGCCTGATTCCATTTGGATTTTGGATTTCTCCAAAATCTTATCAATTCGCGCCGTTACTTTCAAGTGCTGCCTACTATCTACGGAACAACTAACCCTGAGCTGCTCCGTTCCGAAAGCACCTTCATTAATGAATAAACGAAAGTATTTCCATCTTAATCCACTCCCTAAAAATCTTTTTCATTGACAACTCCCAAAAATCGATTTAAATTTGATACTGATAATCATTATCAAATTTTCTTCTTGAACGTTTCATCGAATCACCAGCCAAACACTTAGATTAAAGAAAAGGTAGGGTACGCAAATGAATGCAATACGAAAAGTAACATTTAAATCATCAATCATCTCGGCTGTACTTGTGATCGCACTGGCGGGTTGCAGCGGGAAGCAATCAACCCCAGCGTCCGATCCCGCTCCGAGTACGAGCGCTCCCGCAAGCACCACAGCGCCCAAAACAGAAGCACCCGCTTCCACAAATGCAAATGTTCAATATCCGATCACGATCAAGCATGCTTTTGGCGAGACGGTTATTGCCAGCAAGCCGAAACGGGTCGTTACCATTCAATGGGCCAATCACGATGTCGCTCTCGCGCTCGGCGTTGTCCCTGTAGGCTTCTCGGCTGCCAATTTCGGCGTTCAGGATACCAGCGGGCTTTTGCCTTGGACCGCTAAAAAACTCAAAGAACTTGGTGTGGACAAACCTAATGTGTTCAAGGATACGGACGGCCTTGATTTTGAGGCTATTGCAAAAGCGTCCCCGGATGTCATTCTTGCCGCCTACTCCGGCATAACGAAGGAAGACTATGCCATTCTTAGTAAAATCGCACCGGTTGTCGCTTATCAGTCCAAACCTTGGGTAGCCACATGGCGCGAGCAAGTACTGTTTAACGCAACAGGCATGGGCATGAAAGCGGAAGGCGAGAAGCTCATTAAGGACACCGAGAACCTCATTAAGGAGAAAGCCGGCAAATTCCCTGAGCTTAAAGGCAAAAAAGTCGTATGGGTCAACTTCTCGGCCAAAGATTTGTCCAAATTAAATATTTATACGCCCGTAGACCCTCGCGGTGCTTTTCTGATTGAGCTGGGGCTGGCTTATCCGGAAAGCTTTACGAAAAAGATTACGGATCCTACCAGCTACTCTTTCAAATTAAGCGCTGAAAATGCCGATGCCCTCAACGATGCCGATATCATCATCGGGTATGGCGATGAAAGCTTATTAAACGCGGTTAAAGCAGATCCCCTGCTGAGCAAAATCCCGGCCGTCCAAAGAGGCTCTGTTCTGATGATCGGTAACGGCTCGGCTTTGGCTGCTTCCGGAAATCCTAATCCGCTTTCGATCGCATATACCATTGATGAGTACTTGGGATTAATAGCAGGAGCTATTAGCAAAGTGAAATGAACAGTTCATCGGTTTCAAACAACAATCGGTTAAGCACCCATACTCCGAGCCATTTTAAGACGATTCTGGTCATTTGTATGGTTTTGCTCGGCGTATGCGTGCTTGCCTCGCTGGTCTTAGGCTCTCGGCCGATCCGATTTCATGAGTTGATCGACGGTTTATTTCATCACGACGTAGACTCCTACGGGGCCAATGTGGTTCGCAAGCGGATTTCCCGAACCGTCTTCAGTCTATGCTGCGGCGCGGCGCTTGGCGTTTCCGGAGCGCTTATGCAAGCAGTCACTCGCAACCCGATCGCAGACCCGAGCATACTGGGCGTGAACACGGGCGCTTCCTTGTTTGTCGTTTGCGGAATTGCGTTCCTGAACATCAACACGGCGACTCAATACATATGGCTGGCTTTGGCCGGGGCTGCGATTACTGCCGTTTTCGTATACGGAATCGGCTCCATGGGACGCGGCGGGGCAACGCCCATTAAGCTTGTTTTGGCGGGAGCCGCCACAAGCGCCGCCTTGGCCTCCCTGGTCAGCGCCATCATGATTCCGCGCTCCTATGTCATGGATCAATTCCGGTTTTGGCAGGTGGGCAGCGTCGGCTCGGCAACCTGGGACGGTATTGCTACGTTCGCCCCGTTTCTGATCGTCGGCATAGTGGGCGGTTTCCTGTCTGCCCCGGCACTCAATGCGCTCGCACTGGGAGACGATGCCGCGACCGGGCTCGGCGTTCGAACGGGAACGTTGAGGCTTTTTGCGGCTCTGGCGGGTGTGCTGTTATGCGGCGCAGCTACTGCGCTTGCGGGACCCATCGGCTTTGTCGGGCTTCTATCCACTCACGTCATGCGCCTTATTCTTGGCCCCGACCTGCGTTATGTTATTCCGATGTCCGCTATTTCAGGAGCGATCATTTTGACGGTATCCGATGTGTGCGGCAGACTGATCGGCAGTCCTGGTGAGCTTGAGGTCGGCGTCGTTACTGCGTTCCTAGGAGCTCCGATCCTAATCCTATTAGCGGTTAGATCGAAAGTGCGTTCATTATGAAAACGACTACATCGATTGAATTTATTTTGTCGGGCCGACGTCAGAGACGCCGCCGTTGGATCCTGGTTACGGGTCTGCTGGCGGCACTTGCATGCCTTCTTTGCTGCGCCATGCTTGTACTGGGAAGCACCATTTATCCCGTTCAAGATGTCCTTCGGGCGCTCTTGGGAGAACAGATCAAAGGCGTATCTTTTGTGGTAAGCACGATACGTCTGCCGAGAATGCTGGCAGGTCTTTTTGCCGGATTCGCTTTCGGCATTGCCGGACACACCTTCCAGACGATGCTGCGTAACCCCTTGGCGAACCCGAATGTGATCGGGATTACGTCCGGTTCGAGCGCGGCGGCTGTGTTTTGCATCATCGTCCTTCATACGAGCGAAGCCGTGATTTCCGTCGCTTCGGTGATTGCCGGTCTTGCTACCGTTCTATTCATTTATGTGTTATCCAGAGGAAAGGCATTTTCGGTCGGGCGACTCATCCTGGTCGGAATAGGCATTCAGGCCATGCTTGACGCCCTGATCTCCTATCTGTTATTGGTTGGCGCGGAACAGGATATTCCGGCAACGTTCAGATGGCTCGCCGGCAGCCTCAACGGCTCTCAAATGGACGAGTTGCCCCCTCTTGTTATTACGGTTTTTATATTCGCCCCTATCCTTATAGTGCTGGGCAAACATCTAAGCATGCTGGAGCTTGGAGAACAATCGGCCGCTTCACTCGGAGTGAGCACGGACAAGACAAGAATTGCGCTCATTTTCAGTTCCGTCTGCATGATTGCTCTTGCTACCGCTACCACCGGACCCATCGCTTTTGTCGCCTTCCTTTCGGGACCGATCGCGAAAAGACTGGCCGGCGTCGGCTTCCCGAACGCCATTCCGGCAGGCCTTGTTGGCGTTAATCTGGTGTTGGCGGCAGATCTCATTGGACAATTTGCTTTTGAGTACAGATTCCCTGTGGGCATCATAACCGGATTGCTTGGGGCTCCGTATCTGATCTTCTTGCTAATCCGAATGAATCAAAAGGGAGATTTATAATGAAGCCGACACATCGTTATCAAGCCGAACAAGTCGTAGCAGGCTATGATAATAAAACGGTTATCCATGGAGTAAGTCTTGTTATTCCAAGTAATCAAATCAGCGTGATTATCGGAGCAAACGCCTGCGGCAAGTCTACGCTTCTCAAAACATTGGCACGGCTTATCAAGCCGGCATCCGGCCACATCACGCTTGACGGAAAGCCGATCGCCCACATTCCGGCCAAACAATTGGCTCGAGTTGTAGGACTGCTGCCGCAATCGCCCATAGTGCCGGAAGGAATTTCTGTGGCCGATTTGGTTGGACGGGGAAGGTTTCCGCACCAATCCTTATTTGGCGGATGGACCAAAAAGGATTACGAGGCCGTGGCCGAGGCGATGCGAATTATGGATATCACGGAGCTGGCCAATCGTAATATCGACGAGCTTTCCGGCGGTCAAAGACAGCGCGTCTGGATTGCTATGGCTCTGGCGCAGCAAACCGATATTTTATTTCTCGATGAACCGACAACGTTTCTGGACATCACCTATCAAGTTGAAATTTTGGACCTGCTTACGGAACTGAACCGCAAGCACGGCACTACGATTGTCATGGTGCTTCATGATATCAACTTGTCCGCGCGTTATGCCGACCATATTTTTGCGCTTCATCAAGGAAAGCTCGTAGCCGAGGGCGAACCGTCCAAGGTTGTTACAAGCAGCCTAGTTAAAGACATTTTCGGGCTTGACTCCACCGTGATCGAAGACCCGATTTCGGGCTCTCCTTTGGTAGTGCCAATTGGACGCTATCATGTTAATGGAAACGCATAGAGGCATCTGTCGACCTATCCAGCATCAATACGAGCCTTGAAGGCCAAACAGACACGCACTAAAGTGGCAAGCGTAACCGGCTGTGGGACTCAAACTCGAGGAGCGCACACAACGAGCTCTAATCAAACGGGCGCCGATTGAGTATCGGCGCCCGTTTATTGCTATTTTTTTTTCAGTATGGTCTCTTAATCTGCCCGTTCGCTTAATGGATCGACCTTTGCACTAGAGCGTGTCTTCAAACTATAAATTAATGCTAAAAGATGGTAAACTTCTCGTATGAG